>NZ_CAAAIA010000020.1 GCF_900639875.1 Legionella impletisoli | reverse complement strand
GCTTTCAACCCAACCTGCACACAAATCTGACACTTGGCGAGTCCGAAAAAAGCATTTTTGCGAAGATTTTTTCCTTGAGCGAGGCGCTGGCAGGAGCGAGCGAAGGAGCATACATCCGTATGTGATTGAGCGAGCGAGTGGCAGCAACGAAGCATAAGGGAAAAAAGCTGAAGCAAAATTTTTGCGAAGATTTTTTCTTTAATCGAGGCATCGATGTGAACGAGAGAAGGAGCATACATCCGTATGTGACTGAGCGAGAGAACATCGATAACGAAGAGTAAAGAAAAAAGCTGAAGCAAAAAAAGGGGGGTCGTAGCTCAGCTGGGAGAGCATCTGCCTTGCACGCAGAGGGTCGGGAGTTCGAATCTCCCCGGCTCCACCACCACACGAGCGAGTCTCG
>NZ_CAAAIA010000019.1 GCF_900639875.1 Legionella impletisoli | reverse complement strand
GCTTTCAACCCAACCTGCACACAAATCTGACACTTGGCGAGTCCGAAAAAAGCATTTTTGCGAAGATTTTTTCCTTGAGCGAGGCGCTGGCAGGAGCGAGCGAAGGAGCATACATCCGTATGTGACTGAGGGGGCGAGTGGCAGCAACGAAGCATAAAGAAAGAAGCAAAAATCATTTTTGCGAAGATTTTTTCCTTGAGCGAGGCGCTGACAGGAGCAAGCGAAGGAGCATACATCCGTATGTGACTGAGGGAGCAGATGTCGTCAACGAAGCATAAAGAAAGAAGCAAAAAGCATTTTTGCGAAGATTTTTTCCTTAGGCGAGGCGCTGACAGGAGCGAGCGAAGGAGCATACATCCGTATGTGACTGAGGGAGCGAGTGGCAGCAACGAAGCATAAGGGAAAAAGCTGAAGCAAAAAAAAGGGGGTCGTAGCTCAGCTGGGAGAGCATCTGCCTTGCACGCAGAGGGTCGGGAGTTCGAATCTCCCCGGCTCCACCACCACACGAGCGAGTCTCGTGTAACCCGGATTAGCGAAGCTAAATCCGGGGCGGAAAGAAGATTGTTCAGATGAAAGCATTTGGTTGAATGTTTTCATCTGGGAAATCCGGACGTTCATTAACAATTTGGTAGATATTAAAGAGGCAGTTTTACGGA
>NZ_CAAAIA010000018.1 GCF_900639875.1 Legionella impletisoli | reverse complement strand
AGCGATTCAGCTTCTTCGTTGAGATGGGCAAGATTGGCCTGTGCCTTGGTTAATTCATCTTGAATTTGGCGCTGTTTTTCTTCACTGGCTTCAGCGCGTGCGGTTTGGGCTTGAAGCTTAGTGGTTGTATCTTCAAATTCTGCTCTGATTTTTTTAATACGTTCTTCTAGGCCAGAAATTTTGGCTAATAAGGCAGCATTTTCAGTAGTAAGGGTTCTGATTTGTGTTTGCAAATCTTCGTTTTTATTTTGGGTTGTTGTTAAACTTTCTTCTAATTTGGATGCTTTTGCGATAGCTTCTTCTGTAGCGCTGCTTTGTTGTTGTAGAGCATCAGTTAATCGTTGTCGTTCGGCTTCGCTTAATTGTGTTTGTTCTTCTAATCTTGTCAGCAAAACCTCATGTTGTGGTTTTAGTGCAGCAAGTTCCTGAGATAAAGCTTCGGCTTCTTTTTGACTTTGAGCAAGCTGTTCAGCTTGTTTGGCAAGACTGACCTCAAGGCCACTAACGTGACTTTGGGCTTGTTGAAGTTGTTGGGTAAGTTCTTCTTGTTTTGCGGTGTGTTGAGCATTTAATTTTTCTAATTGGGTGGCTAAAGTTGTTTTGGCTTCTTCAGAAGCTTGTAGGATTTTATCTTGTAAGCTTTGTACTTCAGCTCTATGGCTAGCAGTAAGCGATTCAGCTTCTTCGTTGAGATGGGCAAGATTGGCCTGTGCCTTGGTTAATTCATCTTGAATTTGGCGCTGTTTTTCTTCACTGGCTTCAGC
>NZ_CAAAIA010000017.1 GCF_900639875.1 Legionella impletisoli | reverse complement strand
CATAGGTATCTACACAAATGCTTCTCCTATTATTTGGCGAAGCATTTGTTTAAGTTCTCCTGGGTCATATCGTTCTAATAAATCGAGTGCATTAAGAAGAGAACAAAGCCCTGTAAAAAGAGCTGATTTTGTATATTCTACGCCATATTTCATTTGTTTCCCGCTTAATCGCACTAATAGAGTCCGTAGTTCTCCGGCTTCGGGTCCTTTTGCTGCTGCTATTTGCCAGACTAAAATACAAGCCATACAAGCTACTAATAATCGACGAGCAATCGCCTCGCCTGTTTCTTGTTGCCATGATTCTAAATGCATGCCTGCGGATTTAAGGAGCTTAAAAAAAGTCTCAATAGACCAACGCCAATAATACCAAAGCGTAAGCGTAGTACTATCGACCTCTACATTCGATAATAAATACCACCATGCTACTATCTTACCTTCTTTATTTTGAATTTTACTTACAATAAAATGGCACGGTACAGCCTCTCCTTTTATTTGTTTTGGCTTACCTTCTTTTTTTCTTTTCGGTTGTGCCATTCGAGTGACTAATACCTGGGTACTTGCCAAGTATTGTTTTGCTTCTTGTCCTTTATAGTGTATCGTTCGCGCTTGATTGAAGACCAATTGATTCGCCAATTTATCAACTCTTATCGAAACATCTTGATAGGTCACATGGCTATTACTTCGACACCTAATAAGCCATTTCTTCCCCTCAAGGGCTCGCATTAACTCAACGGAATCACCTTCTCTATCAATTATATGAACTAAAGGGGTCTTAAAGGGCTGTTCTTCGATATAATGTATTCGCTTGGCAAGCTCTTCTATATGCGTTGCTGCTCGGTTAGCTTCCTTCGTGTACGTGCTTAATACCCGCTCGGCAGTCACTACATTTAACGCAATAGGCGCTATGGGACTCCCTGTCTCATCATTTAATAACAGACTGGCTTGCAGCTCATATCCATATTCTTCCTCATTATGCACTCCATAACGGTCTTTTTTACTCGTATGTTTTTTATAACTTAAGCCACTCCAATCATGCACCATTAATCCATACTGAGCGCAGTCTTCTGAATGTTTTACTCCATGCGCTACCAGCGGTTTGGCTAACTCCCCAAGCTCACAGCGCTCATTGTTAAAAAAGCGCCATGCAGCTTGCGTTTCATTAAATGACTGTCTGCTTTTTAAACTACTTTTTACCCCGGCACTTAGCATATCACTCGTTATCATATGCGACCTTACTAATTGTTCATAACGCTTTTTATGGCGTAACTCTAAATCCATTTATTATTATCCACTTTTACTAAAATCCCATATTAAATACTAATTATTCTTTTTGTGTAGATATCTATGG
>NZ_CAAAIA010000016.1 GCF_900639875.1 Legionella impletisoli | reverse complement strand
CCATTAGGTGATGATCAAACTGGCTCCATTAAGTGATGATCAGATGGCTCTATTAGGTGATGATGGAATGGCTCTATATTGGTGATGATTGACAATAGGGTATGTATTTTTATTTTTCTATGGCCTTGAGCGCCGCATATTTATTGATGGTCAAAAATATAAACTTGATGATGTGGAGCGAAATCACATTATTGATGAAGTCAAACATCTCTTAACAGTTTATGGCAATAATCGCTCTTTCAAAGGCTATGCTAATAATTTCCTAGCAACAGAGTGGATTCTCTATCATAGAGATAAGCCACCCCCAAGTTATATCGATTTCAACGATCGGTATTGTTTACATGCTTTTCAGTTTTTACTTGCCCAATATGTTGCTGTAGGAAAACCAATTCCAGCAGATATTGCACTTCAGTGGTTAATTTTACATCCAGATTTCAGTATTAAGACCCCTGCTAGACGTTGCCCAAAAGAATTTCTAACTTTATTTTGTTGTAAATATCGAGAAAAATTTGGGGATGGATTAACAATAACCCCCAACAAAACACGACTAATTCTAGAGTATCGGGCAGCTAGCCCTTCTATACGTATGCTCAGATTTGAAAACATAAACCTTCCGAACCCTTTTATTCTAACTACCCCAGCAAAAAGCATATATGAATTGATTGAAGAATGTACAAATGAACTAGAACAGTATAGTAGATACTTAAGTCGTAAAAGCACCAATCCCCTCTCGGTTAATGCTTTAGCGTTGTTACCCAAAATTCTTATAAGCCAAATTTCCCCTTTGAAGCAAATTCAAAATAAACTTACTGATATTAGCAGCGGAAAAATAGAGTTCATTTCTATAAATACAATTTATGAAATTTTTGGAGAAACAAAGCCTGCTAAGATGAGCATAAAAGATACTGAGAGCCTTGCCATAGTTCTTGAAGGTTTCGGATTCGGCATAATACCTGATTCTCGTTTTTACAATGTTAGTTTTAATGAAAATAGCAAAATCATTATTTTTACAGGTGGGCACGGACAAGACTTCACACCTTCGAGGGAATTTCACATAATTGGCACAATCATAAGACTTGGTTCTATTGTAGCCCAAGTTGGTGAAGGAATTTCTTCAAAAGAAGAAAATACCCTGCAAAAAATTATTCGAGAAAACAATCAATTAAGTAGTATTGAGAGAGTATCTCTTATGATATTTCTATATTGGTGCCTTAGAACTCCTCAAACTACCGCTGGCCTTCAGAAAAAATTAGAAGTTGCCAATACATATGAGAAACAAGCAATAAGTAGTATTTTAATTTCTGTTGCACTTGCTGATGGCCGTATAGAATCTGAAGAAATCAAACAACTTGAAAAATTATACGCCACCTTAGGATTAGATAAAAAGCTTGTATCTAATGACATACATCAACTAACTTCTGCAAATGAGCCAGTTACAGTAGGATTTCGTGAAAAAGAAATAAATTATCAAATACCCTCAGCTCAAATTGATAAAACGCCCCATGGATCTTTTTCTTTAAATGAAAATTTAGTCAAAATACGCGAGGAAGAAACAAGACAGGTTAAAGGAATTTTAGAAGAAATCTTCACTGAACGAGAAGATGTGTCTTTTTATCAAGCTCCACCCCCAGCAGATCTCAGTAAAAACAACCCATTACTATTATTAGATCAAAATCATCAGTCACTGTTTAATCAATTAATAGTTAAAGAAAACTGGAATAAAAACGAAGTTCATGATGTTTGTAAAAAACTGGGATTAATGACCGATGGAGCCATGGAAATTCTTAATGAATGGGCTTTTAACCTCACCAATGCCCCGCTACTTGAAGATGGTGAAGTTATCTATGTTGATATTAATCTTGCTGAGGAGATATTAAATGTACAACGAACATAGGCCTTCGCTCCGACCAAGAGAACGTGATGCCATAATTCAATCCCTACGAGCAGGAGTAACACCTCACACAGGATTACAACATATTCAAGTTGGAAGAGCAAAAGAAGTTGCTGCTTTAATACAAGATATTGAACGAATTACTCAAGGTGGCTCGACTTTTCGTCTTATTATTGGAGAGTTTGGATCGGGCAAAACTTTTTTCATGCAATTAATCCGCACAATAGCGCTTGAAAAAGGATTAGTTACAATTCACGCTGATCTATCACCTGATCGAAGATTACACTCTACTGGTGGGCATGCAAGAAATCTATTTGCGGAATTAATGAGAAATATATCTACAAGAACAAAACCAGAAGGTAATGCTCTTGGGAGTGTGGTGGAAAAATTTATTACAGAGGCTCGCAAACAATCTGATCAAACTAGTCAGAGTGTAGAACAAATAATAAAAGATCGTTTGGCTCATCTGACTGAAATGGTTGGTGGCTATGATTTTGCTAATGTTATTGCAGCCTACTGGCGTGGATATAGCGAAGATAATGAACAATTGAAATTAGATGCTATTCGCTGGCTACGAGGAGAGTTTACTACAAAAACAGATGCCCGCCTGGCTTTAGGAGTTAGGTCAATTGTAGATGATGCTAACTTTTATGATTATTTGAAACTTATGAGTCTGTTTGTAAGACAAGCTGGCTATACAGGACTTCTAGTTAATATAGATGAAATGGTTAATCTCTATAAGTTAGCCAGTCAAAAAGCTCGTTTTTCTAATTACGAACAAATCTTGCGTATATTAAATGATTGTCTGCAAGGAAGTGCTGTAAATATTGGTTTTTTATTAGGGGGAACACCTGACTTCCTTTATGATCCACGAAAGGGGCTATATAGTTACGAAGCACTACGCTCCAGACTAGCTACAAATTCTTTTGCTAATCAAGCTGGTGTAGTTGATTACTCAGCAACTTCATTAAACCTAACAAATCTTGCTCCGGAAGAATTGTATATATTATTGCGTAACTTACGTCATGTTTATGCTGGAGAAAACCCTAAAAAATATCTTGTTCCAGATGAAGCGTTATCGGCTTTTTTAGCTCATTGTTCTAAAAATATCGGCGATGCTTATTTCAAAACACCACGTAATACAATTAAAGCATTTATAGAATTATTATCTGTATTAGAACAAAACCCTGAAATCAAATGGGAACAATTAATTACTCAAGTAACCATCACAAAAGAAAATAATTCAGATATGCCACACATTGAAATTCAAGATGAAGATGATGGATTAGCTACATTTAATCTATAAGGATTGTTATGAGTAATTCTCAAGGGTTTGCTCTATTAGATCAAAAGATCCAGCAATGGATCTGGAAACAAAATTGGACATCCCTTCGAGATATTCAGGAGCAAGCTATCCCTTTTATACTAAAAAGGAATTGCGATGTTATCATTAGTGCCACGACCGCCTCTGGTAAAACAGAAGCCGCATTTCTCCCGGCCTGCTCTCGATTGGTTGAAAACTTATCACAAGGCATTGGAATTTTGTATATAAGTCCTTTAAAGGCCTTAATTAACGATCAACAGCGTCGATTAGAATCACTTGGAGAAATACTTGGGATTTCTATAACCTCATGGCATGGTGATGCCCTTGAATCAAAAAAAAATAATTTGCGGAAGAAACCGGAAGGAATTCTCTTAATTACTCCGGAATCACTAGAGTCTCTTTTACTGCATCATTCTGGTTGGTGTGCAAAAGCATTTGCTAATTTAAATAATATTATTATTGATGAGTTTCATTCTTTCATTGGCACAGAGAGGGGAATGCAGCTTCTCTCATTAATGCACAGACTAGAATTTTTAACCCAGCGTCTAGTACCAAGAATTGCACTCAGTGCCACACTAGGGGATATGCAACAAATTGCCAAATATTTACGTCCCCAACAAAATTTTCCTTGTAAAATCATTGAATCATCGACATCCAGATCTGATTTAAAAATTCAATTGAGAGGGTACTTATACCCAGCTAATTTTAAAGAAAATAACCCATCTACATTTAATTTGCTTATAGAGGATCTTTATAAAACTCTTCGAGGCAAATCTAACTTGGTTTTTGCTAATAGTCGTGGACTCACAGAAGAAATTACGGCTAACTTAACTGACCGTTGTAATAAAAATGGTGTACCTAACGAATTTTTTCCACATCATGGTAATCTCTCTAAAGAAATTAGAGAAAGTTTGGAAAAAAGGCTTCAAGATGATCAATTTCCAACTACTGCAATTTGTACGATGACACTTGAGCTAGGAATTGATATTGGGAATGTAGACTCTATTGCGCAGGTTACTGCCCCAAACTCCGTTGCAAGTTTACGTCAACGTCTTGGGCGATCGGGTCGAAGAGGAGAACCTGCAATACTTAGGGTATTTCTATTAGAAAAAGAAATATCAGCCAAAACTCATCTAGTTGATAAATTAAGGTTAGAAACAATTCAAACAATTGCCATGATTAATTTATTACTTAAAAAATGGTATGAGCCACCTGAGAAGCAACAATACCATTTATCTACTTTGATTCAGCAAACATTGTCTGTTATTGGACAATATGGTGGTGTTCGTGCAAATCAACTTTGGGCATTACTCTGTAAAAATGGCCCATTTCATCTGGTTGACTCCAACACCTATGGAAAATTTTTAAAAGATCTAGGAAAGGAACATCTTATTTCTCAGACTCAAGATGGCGAAATTATTTTGGGCTTCAAAGGAGAGCAGCTTATTGAACACTATTCTTTTTATACTGCATTTAACACAACTCAAGAGTATCGATTAGAATGTGAAGGACGAACTTTAGGAACGGTACCATTAGGTGATATGTTGATTGAAGGTCAACTCATCATTTTTGCAGGTAAACGCTGGAAAATACTTGATATAAATTCTGAAAAGAAATTAATTACATTGAGACCATCCAGCGGTGGAGAGCCACCTATTTTTCATGGAGGTGGACAAATGGTTCATGATATTGTTAGAAAAGAAATGTATCGAATCTATGCGACCAAAGAACAGCCTGTTTACATGAATTCAAATGGGATAAGACTATTTGAAGAAGGCATAGATTTTTTTCATGCTATGAAATTAGATAACCTGGAAGTTATACAGGATGGAATAACAACCTTTCTTTTTCCATGGAAAGGTGATCGTACAATTAATACCATTTCAGTATTACTTCAGAATCAAAATCTAACCGTGGGCTGTTCTGGTGGTGTTATAGAAATAGCTAAATGTTCGCTGGGCGATTTGAAAGGCACTATTAGTAAAATATTAAATAGCACAAAGCCGTCGACTACAGAATTGGCCAACTCTGTTGCTAATACCAGTATTGAAAAACATGATCATTATTTATCAAAAGAATTACGTGCAGTTAATTATGGGGCTAAGTCATTTAATATTGATGAAGCCTGGAGTTGGCTAGAATCAGTTTTCTCTAAAATTCCAAATAATTAACTCATTCATTTGGATAGACTAAGATAAATCATAAGCTATTGAATTCAATTTTTTCTTGAGGAATCACAATATGCAGGATTTTGAAGTTCATCTAATGGGGGAATAAGCTCCCCCACACTCACATTTAATGCAAATGCGATTTGGATTAAGTTTTGAATGGAAATATTCTGCTCACCTCGCTCAACCCGCCCCATATAAGTACGTCCCATAGATGAAGCATCGGCAATACTCTCTTGAGAGAAGCCTTTGGCTTTCCTAAGTTCTCTGATTTTATCGCCTATTTTTACAAGGTTTTGATGCTTTTCTTTCATCTATAAAGTTAAAGCGATCACACCCTATAAGTTCCACACCCAATAAGTGGCATTAATTTGGATTTTTTTATATAATCCAACTCCACCAAATATATGAGCAGTATGGAAATAATAATTACAACATGGAGGAGGAAAATTAAAATAACATTAAGTGGAGCTGTATCATGGATTCATCAAACGAAATTATTCTATCTAAACCTGAAATATATATTTTGCTCAGCATAATGAGCAGCCAATCAGAATCTGGCAGAGGTGTATTAAAGAGCATTATTAAAGACAACTTGAGATCTACAGGTGATAGTGACTTTCTAAATTTTATAGACTTTACAGTCAATCTAAATATAGATCGTTTGGTAGTAAAACAGTTAATTGAGCGATCAAATGATTTTATTGATCCCGCTTATGCAATTACATCTGCAGGAGCAAACTGGTTATTTACAAATGAACACCGCCTTAAAGAGCTACTTTCCTTAGAAGTAAAAACCTGTGACTCTCATTTAAATTTAATTGAATCTTGATTCTGGAACGAGCATTCATTTCTTTCGTCTCCGATTACTTTCCCTAATTGCTTGTCGACCAGCCTCAGATTTAGGCCCAGTTGACAAGCCACCATGCAATTTACAGCGTCCATTTATAGCATTGTCACTGAAGTTGTCCCAAACAGGCGGAGCCTGACATAAAGTGTTTTTTCTAGTTTTAGCATTACATGTCCCCCTTTCAGATCTTCGAAGCTTCGGAGAATTAGCAAATAATGAAAGACAGACATTAAAGTTCTTATCAAAATAGACTGCAACCATATTTTACGCCCCCTATTTTCTCTATAATCCAGACCCCATGATGCGCGCGTGTATAGTGTCACCCTTCATTTATTTGATCATAAAAAACCTATTAATTACAACCGTTATCAGGCGACATTGGTGAGGCTTCACAGATGAAAAAGAAATAATTTATAATCTTTTATTGCGAAAGAATGAGCTTGTAACATCTATTTCATAAGTTTTTGAGCAAGTATTTCATGAAATCCTGTTGGACCTTCTTCATGCACAAAACCTGTAGCACTTGGTCTAAATAAAGTTTGCAGAATTAGTTGACGCTCATCATCTTTAGGACCACTTCCCTCTCGAAGGAGAGCCAAATAAGTTTGAATCATCGTTACACGCTCTGAGCTATCCGTCCATAAATGTAAATTAGAAATAAATATTTTTGCTGAAAGGCGTGTTAACCAAACTCCGAAAGAGGATATCGCAAGCATAACGCCAAGTTTCCAAAGTGGGACTTGGGCAATTGTTTCCTGTAGCAATTCATAAGCAGCCCAAACAAACCCGCCACCAGTTAGGCATGCAAGAATTAGAGTTCCAATCCCAACCGATATCATTATTTTTTTATGACTTCCCTTTTTACCTGTCCAATAGTTCACTGAGGATTGTAGTGCTAATTTGTTATCATAAGTATGTGCAATATCATTGAGCTTTTCTTCATACTCTTGAATTTTTGCATTGAAATCTGCATCTTGTTTTTCCAGATGTTCATTGGTTCTCATCACCAACTCTTCATACTGAGATTTCAAAAGCCCTATTTCCTGACGAATTTCTTCATTATTATTCTTGGCATCTCCATATTGAGACGAAAACTTTTCTTCCCAGTCTTTTTTAGTTAACTCAAGACTTTTCTTAATCGCTGCAACGGTTTTCGTGTTACCTTGCAGGTATTGAATAGCCCAAAAGCATCCTTCTAACGAAGTACTAGAGTGGAAATTAATCTTAGCCTTCATAAGAAAGGCTAAACAATAACCTGCCACTTGTACGTCATGAGTATCTTTCATTTGGTTTACAAATTGCCCATCAGGGCTATCATGTAAAATATAGTTTTGTCTTACGGCGTTTCTTATTTGATTATCTAACTGGCTTTTGAGATTTGAAATTTGCCCTTCATTGTCCTTTTGTTGATTATAATTTCTAATAAATTCATTAATAGCGCTAAAAACATTATTAAATATGCCCGATATCGGATTTAAGTTATTATCCTTTTGTACGGCCATATTGAGCCATGACCAAGCCTGATTTTCAGTTTGGTTAAATTTTTGAAGATCATCTAGGCTATAAAAATCTATAACTCTATCCGCGAATTTTAATGATAAAAATACAGCCCTCTTTTCTTTTTTGTCCATTTATAACAGCACCGAATAATTACCATGAGTTACTACATTTAAGGCTTTGGATAATGACATGCCCTCCTTGATAAATCCAGACCCCATAACGGGCGTGTGTATGGTGTCACCCTTGATTTATTTGATGGTATCAACCATCCACTACAGCAGTTTTTATGGGGCACTGGTGGGGCACTCAGAGATAAAAAGCAGTGATAATCTACAATAGACAAGAATAACTGTTTTAAGTTAACCTCTTGATTAAATTATTGTTATTTGTTGGTATTGATGGTCATTTGTTAATCACATATAACTCATAATCCGTTGGTCCTAGGTTCAAGTCCTAGTGGGCCCACCAATAAAACTCAATATATTCAATGGCTTAATCGCCAAATTTTAACCCCCTCCCACTTATAAAAAAGTCCTTGCGTGACTTTTGCGTGATTTAAGGCACGTAATTTCATACTAATAAATTATTACCTGCTTGTTTTATAATGGGTTTTACTTAAGAACCAACGGACTATTGGTCCTTTACTTCTAGTTGATATATTTAAGTTCTCCATTCAGGCTAAGTACTTTTATATAGTTTCATATTCCTTCTTAATTTTTGATTGCACGCAGAATAGTATCCAAAACGATATCTAAATTTTTACTAACATCTTCAGCAAGAAATCTTAAAACCAGATAGCCGTTTTCTTGCAATAACCAATCTTTTCGTCGATCTCGACGATAAGCATCCTTTGAGGACAGATGTTGCTGCCCATCAATTTCTATAGCAATACGATCCTCCATACTTAAAAGATCAACCTCCATACAACCTAGCGCATCAAAAGATATTGCTAGTTCCTGGTTTAATTTAAATCGGCATTTTGTTTCTGGTAATGTTTCTAAACGATAAAAAAGAAAGCCTCAATTAAACTTCTAGCTCTTTGGAACTGTTCATTTTCAATTATTGAAATATCAGAAAATAACTGAGCTAAGAATGTATCCATTCCGTCAGAAACCAGTCGACATAGAGTCCTACCGTACTGCTCTTTCCATAAAGGTTCAGTTGGCAATGAGATTTCAGCAGGCCAACCGGGATAGGCACTGGCAGGACGCAGTATTTTATACCCTACCGACTCATATGCTTTGCAACGACGTTGAAACATTTTTTCAAGCATGGCAACTGATAAATCTGCATAGTCATAAACTTGAACTTCCCTTTTAGACTCATGTAGACGATTCAAACGACCTACATATTGCGCAATGGTGCCCTTCCATGAAACTGGCAAGGTCAAAAATAAAGTATCCAGACGCGCATCATCAAAGCCCTCCCCTACAAATTTTCCTGTAGCTAAAATTAGCCTTTCTTCATTTTCTGGGATTAGCGTTAATTGGCTAATTGCACTTTTTATTGCTTTAGAGCCCATTCCACCGCGTAAAATTATGATGTTTTTAATTTGGGGAGATAGTTTTTCATTTAATAGATCAAGGTGCTCATTTCGCTCTGTTAATACAAGCGGAACTCTTCCTTTTTTAACCGCATCGACAATATCTGAACATATAAGATCATTCCTATTCTCATCCTGAATCATTTGATCATATAAGTGCTGGAATTGAATGCGTCGATCATCACTGCTTTCATTGAATGGTATAAATGATGTTGGTCTTACAAAAACATAATGCTCAAATGGTCTACTAATAGCCTGCTCTTTTGCGCTAACAACATAACGTACTGGACCACATCTCATTGTTATGATTGGATGATGTCCATCTTTTCTAACTAACGTAGCGGATAATCCTGTAATATATTTAGCTTTTACTTGTCTCACAATTTCATCGAAACTAATTGAAGGAATATGATGACACTCATCCACAATAACGTGGCCATATTGTCCAAGAAAAGTTGTGACATCTTTGTGCTTCACAAGGCTTTGAATTAAAGCAACATCAACAATACCATGAACTTTTTTTCTACCTCCCCCATAGCCACCTATTTTCTTTGCTGGAATTCCCAAAAACTGTTCAATGCGTTGCCGCCATTGATCTTGAAGTTGCTTAGTGTGAACTATGATCAATGTATTTACTGCGCGTTTTGCTATTAACCAAGCTGCAACTACTGTTTTTCCAAATGCTGTTGTTGCTGATAAAACACCAATCTCCGTTTGAATCAAGGTATCAACTGCCATCTGTTGCTCTGGCTTTAGTTCCCCGTTAAATTGTACTTCAATTGGTTGTCCTTCATTTAGTTCAATTTGCTTTGTATGTTTAATCTTTAGATCTTTAAGTAAATCGATAATCTCATCCTGACATCCTCTTGGTAATCCAATGTGATGTGAATAGTCACGCGCACAGCCAATAATTCTTGGTTTATCATAAACAGGTAGGCGCATTGCCTGAGCCTTGTAGAACTCAGGATTTTGAAAAGCTGCAATTCTAATAAGGCGATTCAACAATGATTTTGGCAAAGGTTCTTTTGCAATAAAAATTTCATTACTAACAACCAAATGAATCTCCTCCGCAAATTCAATCGCTGGATATTGGATATTCGGGCGCCACGGTGTACGATTTTCTTCTTCATCAATGTTAATTTTAACGCCTATAATGCGCCCCTTGGATTCTGCCTGACTAACCACGCTTTCAATTTCACTTGAAGTTATTTTTTTTATACCCGCGAGATAAGCCCATTGATCATCATAAGGTTGTAAATGCTCATCAATAAATACACTGTTCTTTTGATATCGTGCTGTTTTTTGTAGAGGGAGTGCAATCAAATTGCCAAATCCTCCTTTGGGCAGCGTATCTTGATTTGGGAAAAAACGGTCATAGGAATCAAGTCCCAACTCTGGATTAGATTCCATAGTTTCAGTGAGTATATGCGCTCCTAACTTTCTGGCTAACGCGGCACTTACCGCTTCCTCAAAGAAAAGCCACACATGACCACCATTTCCTGAACGTGACCGTTCCAATACTGCCGGCAAACTCAGACTATGGCAAGTTTTTAAAAAAGCAACCGCATCTTTTGCCCAATTGCTTTTATCAAAATCAACCACAAGAAAGTAACATGTTTCATCCAATAACATGGGATACATGCCCATGACAAACTCATTTCCTGCATTATCAAATCCCTGCAAATGCCATACAATAACATCCTCACTAACTGGAACGAACTGTTTATGCTTACAGTTCATGCACTTTATTTTAGGTTTCTGACAAACATTTCTAACCCATTCATTACGACATACGGGTGTATATCCAGACTTTTGAGTTTTTCTATTTTGAAAACGTCTTGGAAACACATCTGAACGACCGCGAAAAAGGGACAGAAACAATGCTACTTTATCAGGAATTGGCGAGAGGTGATGAACCATTTTTTACAGTCCAATGTCACTATTCAGCTTTCTCTCAAAAACCGATATAGTCTCAATGACCTCGTCGAAAGTAGGGACCTCCCCAAAAATCATACCACTCATGGCCTCATAGTCTCTCTTTAATTCTTTTATCATCCAAGTTGATGGAACAATTGAAAAGGTACCAACATAAGCAGTTTTCAAATCAAGTGCAGCACTATTAAAAAATATTTGTGCATGTTCAGAACAATCAATTGCTAGTTCTTGTCTTCCAAATGCTTTTTCTCCGGTGTCCGAATGGAGCAACTTAAAAACATCATAATAGTGTCTTGAATATCTATGACCATTTTGTCTTAGCACGCCTTTAATATCGAACCATCGCCTTATTCCATGTAAGATAATGATTTTATCCCAGAACGTTCTTTCAGCTTCAATTGTAACGACATTATCCACGGTAAATAATGGGTCTTGCATATCATCTGCAACATAAGGCTTTATAGTCATCGCACTGTTAGGGTCCAGTGCAGACTTTGCACCACACTCAATTTTAACGATAGGAAATACATAGGAAGGCTCATTATGTAATGATGGATATTTCAATAATAGTGTCTGATGGCTCGCATCACTTTCATCGATTACCACACTTGGCACTTCTGAAAAATTACTTAGTGTCTCAAAAACCCCATCCAATACCGATTGCAGATGTGGTTTCAGTTCATTACAAATATAGTGTTGGGAAGCACTTTTAATTTTATCAAAATATTTTCTCTGTTGCTTTCCTGATAACTGCACCAATTCATCGAGAGGCATTGTCAACTTTAAATCCTCCCTGAACACTGTAATATCAATATCTTCTGAAAAACGGGATATCAGTGAATATGCCTTTGATAAAGAAGTACCACCTTTGAAAAGAAGCCTTGGACTACTTTCTGTTCGATAATTAAATAAAATATCAAGCACAAAGCAAACCCAAAAATCCTTCTCGATATTTTGGAAAGGGACACCCAACCGGTTTGCAGTTGAAAAAAATAATCCACGCCGATCTTCTACTGAAGCTTCCAGAACGGTTATAAATGATTGATTCATACGAACACCTAATTAGTACTTTCTAAAACCATAAACAAGTCTTTCAAATATGATTGCATCCATGCTGGCAAAGTTGGTATACCTTGTTTCAGATCATCGACAATAGCATCTTTCTCTTTATGATTTTTCAAATACAATACCAACTTTTTTTGTATATTGTTTTTTTGTCCTGAGCTATCCTGATCAATAATATCTCTTAACCAATGTAATGCCTGAACAATTCGCATTCCAGGGCGACCAGCCCAGTATAATTTACTAGGCGCTGTATGTTTGAATTTAATCACCAGGCTTTCTATTTTAATTGGCTTCAGGCGACTATCTGTTAAAACATTCACCTGTCCAGGAACGGCATTTGTTAGCCCTAAGTCATTAGCAGAAGTTAAACCATCAATCAGCATCCGCGCCTGATCACGGCGTGATATTGCGGAAATAATTTCTCTATAATCAGGAGCAGAAGTTTGTCCTGTTAGTGGGTTTTCTCTTGGTATATCGTATAAGCCCCTATCAATTCGTCTTATAAGCTTTGATTTAACCAACCGTTGCAATACTTTATCAACTGAGTCTCGATTGCCTAGATCAAGAAAATCAAAAGCCGTCCAAACTCTTGTGTGTTTAGAGCAATTTATCCTATTTAGCATTCCATCTTTTAAGTTCATAATATAATACCCAACCAACGTCCGATAAATGTATACATATTTCGGACAAAAGTCAAATAACTTGAATGCCTTGAATTACTATTCTAGCTTGCCAATATGGGAGCTAATGATTCATGGATATTTAAAAGTCGATGAAAATTTAAAACCGCGGCCTAACACAAAAATCTCTTGCGTGAGATTTGCGTGTTTGAGTACGACACTGTTGTACATTATACGACATTTGTAGTGGTATCCCGTGACAAATTATTAATTTAAAATCAACGGGTTATTTTATAGGATAAGGTCTCATAATCCGTTGGTCCTAGGTTCAAGTCCTAGTGGGCCCACCAATAAAATCAAGTAGTTACGAGAATGTGCCCCCCCCCAACGTTCTGAGGGACACTGATGGGGCACTCAGAAATAACAAATGACAACTATCCATCTATTAGTACAACCAACCACATGGAAAATACCTGAAGTAACAACCTGTAGTGATGTAAAAATGGATGTAAAGAGGGAACTAAATAATGAAAAAGAATTTAGCAGTATTAGGTATCACTCTGACCCTTGCGACTATCCCTAGTTCACCAATCTACGCCAAGAAAATTTACCCTGCTGAAATCCATAGATATCTACACAAAAAGAATAATTAGTATTTAATATGGGATTTTAGTAAAAGTGGATAATAATAAATGGATTTAGAGTTACGCCATAAAAAGCGTTATGAACAATTAGTAAGG
>NZ_CAAAIA010000015.1 GCF_900639875.1 Legionella impletisoli | reverse complement strand
CTCGATTTATTAGAACGATATGACCCAGGAGAACTTAAACAAATGCTTCGCCAAATAATAGGAGAAGCATTTGTGTAGATACCTATGCCTTAATGCGGGGGACCAGCGATCTTCGATTAAGCCATAGCCTCGCTCCTAAATGATATACATATGAAATACAATAAAAATCGCAACCCATGCTAGCATGTTTTTTTCCTTTAATCTGGATAATACACATCAGGCAAATGCTCAAACCCCGGTTTAGCGAAAAGAAACCCTTGATACAGTTCAATGTTATTCGCTCTTACCATTCATATTCGGCGATGGTCTCAACCCCTATGATGAGTGCAAATTGCTCTGGCTCTTGAATGGCTTCTTTTTCAGTAATTTCTAAAATAATTTGGTTTTGTTTTAACCCTGCTGATGACGTTAATAATTCATTAATGTTTGCGAGCTATACTGAAAATCATAGAGAAAGCTAAGAGAATGGAGGGATTAGAATGAGACAAGTGCCAAATCCACTTCAAGATAAAATTACCGCAATAGACAACGCTCGTACACTTAATGAGGCAATCAGCGCCTTAAAAGATGCACTGCAATTGATCGGAGGCGAACTTCAGGTTTCGGGTACACCTGGTTCACCTGCTGGATCAGATTTAAAGTTTGCCGACCCGGCGCTTTTACCCCAGGGCTTAGTGGTTGATGCACTGCGGTATACCGAGCCTAGTCAATCCGATTATTCCGATAAAGCAGTGCAAGCTGCTTTTAATATTGCCACTCATTTAGAATCGCAAGATAAAGACAAATTAAAATCAAACTTTGAATATTTAGAAACCACATGGTGTCCCAAAATAATAGATGATAAAACGTATGCTTTAGGCTGCGTATTCTATGCATTTTTAAATGCCCTAGTAGATCCTAAAACAGAACTTAATAAAGATTTTAAAAATAAATTAGGTTGGGTGAAAGCACCTTTCGTTTTAAATTTTTTAAGTCCCATTGTACCTGTTTTATTCAATCGCCTTGAAGTATATGAAGCGCATAAAAAAGATACGCTAGAACGAACGGTTCATTTTCTACAGAAAAAAGATAAATGGGGGGAAGAACTCGAAGCATTTGGCAAAGCAACTTCATCTGATGAAATTCAGCTGCTTTTAGAAACGGATTTCGACCTGACTGGTGAGGTGCCGCTTGAAGAGGCCGAATTACAGCGCTTACAAACCATCATTACTGAAAAAAAACAGCAAGTTGAAGGGCTACGCGCCACAATTCAAGCCTTTAGACTCCCTGAAACCATTAAAATTTCGCGATATATAGAACTTTTAGCCAATCCAACCACGGATCCAGAGGTGATAAAAGAAGAATGGCTAAAGCTTTTTAATCCACCGACTGATCCCGTAAAAGACAAAGGATACGGCTCAATTATTCCGATTGAGACGAGGGATATCTCATCTTACTTAACCGAAGACTATCACCGAGCGATGGAAGATGCAGAAGAATCGTTAAGTCTTCTTGAAACGCAGTTAACCCAGCTTGAATCTAAATTTGCAGAAGGACTCACTGCTCAATATCGAAGAGAATTAGAACAACATGTAACTGAAGTATTAGCAGAGCATCCTATACCTCTAGCCCCTGAATTCCTTGATTTTGACCTTGAGACGCCAAGGTATCATGTTACATTATCGGATGACGGCAATTTCGTAACACGACTTGAAGCGGATAAAGCCGCTTATGAAACAATGATTGAGTCTTTAGAAACATATTGCTTGGCTTTATCTGAGCGATTGAATGCATTACAAGATCATTATGATCAATTTGAATCAAATTATCCTCTTCCCATAACCTCATCAAGCGACAACAGCTCCGCTCTTCAAGAATTAAGAGAGCAAACATTAGTCGCACTCTTAGGGAAGGTTCAGGAAAATAAAACGAAACTTGATCAAACAGAAGGTTTAGTTACAGCCGCTCGCGATGAGCTAAAAGCCATTGAAGAGGAGCTAAGACAACAGTCTGGTGAAGGAAGAGCAAGAATCTTAGCCGAAATTCAAGAACAGATAGGGCAAAAATTGGCAACGTTAGAAAAAATTACTGAAGCCGTAACGATTGCTAAAAGAACGTTATCCCCTTTACCGGATAGAGATATCCATGGCGAGAAAGAAGCCTTGTTAAGATTAGCCGAGCAGCGCAAAGACGCTCTTCGCGAAGCAGATGAGCAACTGGCTGATTTTCAGGAAAAAATAGAACAACGATGGGGTCTTTATATTCCTGCCTCTCATGTTCCAAAAGATCAATTAAAAGCCTATCTTGAATGCACCAAAGAACTGAGTGATTATATTGATAGTATCTATGAACGGGAAGAACGCGCTTCAGCCAGATATGGACTTAATTTGTCCTATTTTTTTGATCGTGTCTCCCATCATTTATCGATTTATTCGTCCAGTAATTTAGATTTAGAAATAGAAGACTTACTCAATATCATTCAAGAGAAACGAAGACAGATTCAAAACGAGCTGGCCATCGAGATAACCGAAGTACCAACTGAACCCCATACACTACAGGGTCAAGGAGAAGAGAATCTTTTTCAACTTCAATCTCAGTATCAAATGCTGCTAGAGCCCCATCGCCTTCGAGAAAGACAAGCGCAACACATTGCTAAACTTGAACAAATGCAAACGTTGGCTGAATTTGACTGTCAACAGGCTCAAATTCAGCAAGAAATTCAAGCGCTCGAATTTCAATTGGCTGACTTTTGGCCTAAATCAGAAGCGCTGGATACATTTATTGCCGAGCTAGAACATTTAGCCTCTGAAGAAATACTCCCAGAAGTCCAGGAGCACATAAGCGCGATAGAAACCTGGTTAAGTCATACCGCCTTAGAAAGCCGCTCTATTCAGGAGCTTTATGATCAAATAAGTTTGAATCTACGAACATTTGATACAAATTGGGCGACTATGACTTCGGATTATAGCGGATTATCTGAATCAGATGTTGGGGAGATTGCACAAAGAAAGGCTTCCTTAGCTGAGACACAACAAACGTTAATGACGAGAAAGGCTGCAATTGATGAGAAATTTTTACGCATTCGTGAACAACTTCAAAGTTTGAAAGCAAAGGAGCAGTTAGAGGGAATACCACTTGAAATAAGTAATGGCGAAGAGCCTCCAACTATTGCAAGGTTTAAGGAGTTATGCACAATTCAAAAGAATTTTTTTGGAGGCGTTCCACTAGATTTTTTTGAAGAAGATCCAGGGTTGATTACAGGAAAATTCGGCAATTATCTTAAAGAGCGAGGAGAAACCTACGCGATTCGAGATAAATTTGGTTCATTTTTTTACGGCCAAAAGAGCGAGGCTGCGAGTCGCTTAAAATACTTGAAAGAACTTCAATATGCATTCATCGAATATCGTGATAAACCAGATGCAAGGGTATCTTATCAAGATTATTATGATGCACTTTTGGTTTTAATTGATCAAGGTCTTAAGCAATTTACTCCACGTCGATTCGGTGATTATGAAAAATCCTTGCATGCGCAGCTAACTCAATTTAAGAAAAGCTTAGTAGATAATAAAGAACAATTGGAGACTTTTGAAGCCTCCATTGAAAAAAAATCAGATAGGCCCGTACAGCAATCGCATAGTTTATGAAGACTTATTAGGGCCTCTTTACAGGCCCTAGGAGCTTTTCTCCTATTTTTCTCCTGTAACGCAATAGTTACTGAATTCAAACCGTAATTCTCCCTGATATTTTTTCTTGCTCTCCTCCGCGAAGACATTCACCATCGCTTCTTGAATTTGCGGAATGATATCCGGAGAAATTTGTCCTTGATAAAATGATACGCCGCGAACAAATTTTCGAAAGGTATCTAAGCTTGGCAGAGTTAAGGATTGGTGATGTCGCTCTACCTTTAAGGTTCTAAATGGCAAGGGTTCTAATTGGTCGCCCAGATCCTCAAGTTGTTTATAATTGACCGGTGAGACAAATGTCTCTAATTCAGGAAATTGGCGTGATTTCTTAACCTCCAAAAACGTCGTCATAAACGCATCATCTCCCGTGGGGAAAATGGTCAGTAATTTACCACCAGGTTTTAATGCATCAAAGATGTTTTGAAACGCTAACAAAATATTATGAGTCCATTGCAAGCACCAAAAAGAAACCACGTAATTAAAGCGCTCACTGAAAGTCATTTCGGTGATGTCACCTTTAATAAACTGCGCCTGCGGAAAGCTTTTTGCATTTTTCCGTGCCAAAATAAGCATATTTTCAGAGGCATCTAGTCCGATAAACGAAGCCATCGGAAATTTCTCAAGAATTTTGAGGCTAAAAGAGCCATCTCCGCAGCCAATATCCAGCACCCCATCTTGAGACTGGATGGTTAATTGATTTAAATAGCGCAGGGCAACGGTTGCTTGAATGTAGGAACCAATCGCATAATCTTCAGCAGGCCATTCTTTATTTGACACCATTCATCCTTAAAGAGTTAAAAAGCCAAAGAATCTAAATTCTTTGGCTTAACACGCGTTATACTCGGTGGGTTGTGGTCGTACCATAATAGTTGTGAATTTTATCTCCCCAAGCTTTATTCGCCATATCTGGCCAATGATCCTTATCAAATCCGGGAGAATTTTTTAATTTTTCTTTATCCACATTGATTCTGAAGCAATCTTCGTCATCATCATAAGAAAAAATATCCCATGGCATAGCAAATAATTTATCGCCCATCCCTAAAAATCCACCAAAGGATAACACCACATACTGCACTTGACCTGTGATTTTATCTAACATGAGCGCTTCGACTTTGCCTAAATCTTCATCGTGATGATTTCGAACCTCAACCCCTACAACTTCATTTGCTTTGACTAGTCCATTAGTTGTCATCATTATCTCCTTTATGAATAAGTTGTTTTATTAAATCCATCCTAAGGTTAGACAACGAATAAAACGTTCACAAGGTTAAAAAATACGATATAGAGCCAATCTAATGATTATATTAAGTTATTTTAAAGAATTTTTTTTTCGTATAGCATGATTAGTCATCATGAACGATAAATGCTTGCCAATTCGTGATTTTGCCTTGCTTCAGTTTAGCAATTACAGTGACATCATCATGGTAATGATGATGCTTTTTATCCGTAACAGAAATGCGATAATTAAAAGCAGCCATGTTATCGCTCGTAACTAGGTGGCTCATAGGTAAGTCGGCTTCACTATGATGTACTTTTTTGGCAAGCGCTTGCAAACGCTTAGCCAGCTCTTGATGATTTTTGACTAACAATTTGCCATTTACAGAATATTGAACGGATTTGCTGAAATATTGGTTTAAAGCCTCTACCGAGATGAGCGATGGGTTTTCCGAAGCTTTATTCATCCATTTGAACAGTTCTTTTATTGTATTTTTATTTTGCTCGGCTTTTTCAGTTTTTTGATTAGGAATGACCACCCCCATATGATTTACTGCGGGGGTAAACGCTTGTAAAGTGGAAGTACATAGTAATAAAAAGAGAGCGTTTAATCTATAATTCATGTGAGAGAGGCCTATATGGATTGGATGCTTGGAATCTTAAGAAATTTCAGTAACGAACACAATTTTTTTCTGGAGAAGCAATGACTAAAAAACAAAAGCCTTATAAACGATTGTATCGCTCACGTGATGAGCGGATGATTGCAGGCGTATGTGGTGGGCTTGCTCAATATATGAATAGTGATCCAACATGGGTTCGATTAGCGTTCTTATTGTTTTTGTTATTAGGCGGTAGCGCGTTATTGGTTTATCTCGTCATGTGGCTTGTAGTTCCTTTAGAGCCTGAGTAGTTTGGGCAAATGCTCACTCATATATGAGTGAGCATAAAAGTTAAATTGTTTAGCTTAGCTTTTCCTCTGGGTTTAAAACCAACCATTGGAAGAGTAAATTATCCATTTTTTCTCTAGCAGCAACTAGTTCATCAGAATCAGTGAGGCGGGGGGGACGTAAATCTTCACAATGAGCCGCTCCCGAAATGATTGTATATGCCAAGTTTTTATTGGTGGCATTATAATTTAGGGGGCTTAGTGATAAGCGCGCCCATGGATCATTTGCTCCATTGGTAAAATAGATCCTCGATACGGATTCATGGAGCAAAGGATAATAAAAAGAATGATTGAATGCTTCCGTATTTGCAGGCGAAGTTAAGCCAAATAGCCGTTGGCATACTTTGCGATGATACTGATTATTAATACGGCTTGAACGGGTAGATTTTTGAGGATCAGTGTTTACATTTTGCCAGTAACCTTGTTCAGTGCAAGACTGATAATACCACTGCCGCATGCCGATACCGTGTTTGTAATCTTCTGCGTTTTCACTCATAGCACTTTGTGGCGTAAGCTCAACAGGGGTTAGATTAAAGTCCTTGTAGATGGTTTCTGCAAATGCTGCATAACCTTCTATAGGGCTTTCATGTTTTGCCAGTGCGGCACAAAATGCTTGGTGTTTGCCGTATTGAATTGAAGTTGCAGCTACATCGGCAATAGCATAGAGAAAATCATCTGGATCAACAATTTCTTCGGCATGAAATAACGCTTTAATTTGAATAAGTCTTGCTGGATTAGCGCTTTTGATGGCTTGCTCAACTTCAGCCGTTACTTGCCTAATGTTCTCAGCACAAACAGGACCTGCTACTTCGGCTACATGCGCGTCGTATTCATAAAAATCTTCTTTCGCCATGACGGGCGCAGACGAAGCCAATGCACCTTCAACCAACTCAGGATTGCCTAAACGATAATATGCAGCAAGAGCGCCTGCGTAAGAACCACCAAATACAACCCAGCGCCCCTTCCAATTGTTTTCCCTTTGGATGCTGCGCTGAAAGTAGGCTAGATCATCTAACGCTGCTTGCGTTGATAATCCATTTAAATGCTTTGTAGTGAGTGTGCTATAGGGTTGGCTCTCACCATAATAACGATGCTCAAGTGCCACAAGTTTGGCTTTATATTTTTTGGCGTATTGACGAATCGCCCCATTTAGCTCATTGGGGGAACAAGCACCTTCACCACAAACGTATAAAAATACGGGGGAATAATTAGAAGGTCCAAATGTTTCGTCTACAAAGTAGCGTTGGGAAAAGGTACCAAGAGATGGAATGTTATGATTTATTAGTTGTTCAAATCGTTTTTCAAGTGCAGGAGACTTTAATATCGCGGTAGGTTGATTTTTTTCTTCTAGAGCACGTTGAAAATAGTACTCTAAAGGACCGGCTAATGACTTAGAACAAAAAAGAACGGCTAGGGAGCTCACGATAAAACGCTTTAAATACATCTGTATCTCCTCCTTGAATATCCCCGGAGAATTCATCGTATCCGATTCGTTTTAGAAGCACAAGAGCGAATAGTTTTGAGTTTGATCTGTTTAAATTTAATCCAGCTCACGCTTATGCGGACTGTTATAGTCAATACACGGTCCAACTGGTACAATTTGAGTTGGATTGAGCATCTTATGGCTAAAATAATAATGACGCTTTATATGCTGAAAATTAACTGTATCGGATATCCCGGGCCACTGATACAATTCTCTAACGTATCCGGATAGATTTGGATAATCTTCTAATCGTTGCTTATTGCATTTAAAATGCCCATGATACACTGAATCAAAACGAATCAAGGTGGTAAAAAGCCGCCAATCGGCTTCGGTGATGCGTTTTCCTGTTAAATAGCGCTGTTTTGCAAGGATGGATTCAACCTGTTCTAAGGCATCAAATAAACGCTTGTATGCTTTTTCATACGCATTTTGCGTTGTGGCAAAGCCGCAGCGATAAACCCCGTTATTAATGTTTTCATAAACAAGCGAATTAATTTCATCAATGTTTGATTGGAATGCTAAAGGATAATAATCATCGTGATTATCCGTAATGGCATTGAACGCCTGATTGAACATTCGAATTATCTCGGACGATTCATTATTAACGATTTGTGAGGTTTTTTTATCCCAAAGAACGGGCACCGTTACGCGCCCAGTGTAATTGGGATCATGAGCCGTATAAACTTGATACAGGTAATCAAAATGATTAATGGGATCACCTGTGCTGCCTTCGTCTTTATTAAACGTCCATCCTTGTTCTAACATGTCTGGGCTTACAATGGAGAGCGAAATGTGCTCTTCTAATTGCTTTAGTTTACGAAAGATTATAGTCCGATGAGCCCAAGGGCAGGCGAGTGAAACGTAAAGATGATAACGCCCACTTTCTGCTTGAAATCCCTTGCTCCCAGAAGGTCCCTTACTACCATCTCGTGTTATCCAATTATGAATTTGTGTTTTTTCTCGTTTAAATTCACCTTCATTGGATTCGGTGTCGTACCATTGATCCACCCATTCACCTTCCTGTAGTAAACCCATTGTTCCTTCCTTCTCTAATTATTTTTTTGCCTTTCTTGCCTCGTTAATTTTTTTATCCGTATTGTATTGCGATAAGCTATACACTGCCCATAACGCAGCTGGGATCCAGCCAATTACAGTCAACTGTAAAATCAAACAAATAATCCCAGCCACGGGACGGCCGATGAAAAAAAAGCTTAAAAAAGGTAAAAAAATTGCCAAAAATAAACGCATGAATTCTCCTTTAAATACCGATGAATTTGTTTTGCTTACTCTATCAAGCGCGTAGATAAGCGTTACGGCGGCATATTTCCTTGTAACTATAGACTCTGGGTAAAGCAATCCAGTTTATTCTTTGAAAAGAAATCCTTTTCCTTTGTTTGCCATACTGGCTGGGTCCCAGTACCACCCAATAGTTTTTTTGTTTTGTTAATTTTCCCTTAAGTATAGACCTAATAAACTGATCTAAAGAACTAAAAATAAGAGAAAAAAATGGCTCGTACCAATCATCTTTCAGCCCTGGAAAAACAAATCGCTCTGCAAACACAACGCCTTGAACAAGCTTATCAAGATGCAGAAAGAGAGTTTAATCAAGCTCATCACGACATGACTAGAAAATTAAATGCTATGGATCGACTGCTCTCTACCGTTCAAATGGATGAAGATGAAGAATTAAACCAGTTATTAGGGGAAATTGATGCTCTTTCTGGTAAAGCTTTGGAAGAAGAGATCAATCGCTTGCCGAAGGCGCCATCGCCTCATGTAACAAAGACTTTAACTCAATCCCAACCTTTCGCGTCGGTGGCTCTTTCTCCTGTGGCTAAACCGATCATGGAGAAACCTCGGGATTCTTTAAGATCATCAGAGCCGAGTAATGGATTGTCTCGTATCATTAGAGCGATTAAACGATTCGTCAATTTGTTAGAAACGATAGGTTTTGCACTTTATCATATGTTCAAGCCCAATTCAGAACAACCTAAAACATTACCTACAACCGATGTACACGTTGAATGCCCAGCTAATACGGCAATTTCGCTAAATCAAGCGCGAATGCTTCGCCAGGAAACACAACAATTACACGACGGCTTAAGGCGTTTTAACCAAACATCAAAACAGCTTCAAACCGAAAAAAGGCAGGAATTACATTTAAAACGACAGATTGCAAAAGCTAAAAATCCAGAGGAACGTGAAAAGTTATTGCATGCCCAGCAACAAATGAAAGCTCGAATTGCAGAGCTAACAGAACGACATAAACAAGAGCAACGAAATCTTGATAAGGGTTCTCAGGCACTGCAGCAAACTGCGACTAGATTTTCGCGCTAAGTCAAAGGTTTTCTATTGGGAAAAAAAATAGCCATTAATCTGCAAGCAGGTTAATGGCTATCAAATAAGTGTTTTACAGCAGAGTTAAATCGCTTCTTAAGCTAATTCAACTTCTTCAGCTTGAGGACCTTTTTGGCCTTGGCTTGCTTTGAACTTAACAGAGGCACCTTCAGCAAGCGTTTTAAAGCCGTCCGATTGAATGGCGCTGAAGTGCACAAAGTAATCTTTGCCATTGCTTTCGATAAAACCGAAGCCTTTGCTTTCGTTAAACCACTTAACTGTACCTTGAATTTTTTCTGACATTGTAACGATTCCTAAAAAAATGAGCCCCCATTCTACCACGTTTAATAGACTTTGCTAGTACAGAAGTATAGATCAAGAAAAAATCATGCTTTGAACATGAAATATTACCTTCGCACCCTTCTTGCGGGAGAGGTCTTTGGGAGCTCTTTTATAAGTACTATAGGGATCTCACCCCATTGCGTGGTGTAGCTCGGGGATTTCATGGTTCGCTGCATAGACCAAGGCTTAGCATGCCCTTCGGCTGCTAATTTCAAGATGCTACGTCCAAATCGCGCGTTAATTCGTCCGATGGTATGCATCAATCGTTCGCAATGTTCAACGTCTGAGTCTTCGACCGCATGAAATAAATCGGCCTGTCTTGGCGTTTTGGGAATTAAATCAGCCAGAGTGACTCCCACCTTTTTATAATGAATGTTTTCTTTAAATAATTGCTTAAGACACAGTTTGGCTGCACGAGTTAAAGACCGTAAATCATCTGTTGGCGTGATCAGCTTAAACCCTAATGCATTGGAATATTGAGGAAGATCTGCACGGAATTTGTTAGACAATACAAAAACCGATAAATATTGGGCAACCGATTGCTGCTGGCGCATTTTTTCCCAAGCACGAGCCACATGATTGCTGATGGCTTCAGCAAGCGCTTGGTAGTTCGTTTGTAAGCTTCCAAACGATTTTGAGGAAATGATGGATTGCTTTGGCTCAATTTCCTCTAACCCAAGGCAAGGCGTGCCCCTTAATTCATAAGCGGTGCGTTGTAAAACGACGTTAAATCGCTTATGGATGAGTTGTAAATCGGTGCGCGCCAGGTCGCCGGCAGTGCGAATATTCATCGCCAATAATTTTAAAGACCAGCGCCGGCCAATGCCCCATACTTCGCCAAGGTCAATTTTATCCAACCATTCTGGAAATGCTGTGATATTAAAAACGGGGATCTTTAATTGCTTTTTCGCGACATGATTGGCTATTTTAGCGAGCGTTTTGGTTTGCCCAATTCCAATAGACGTTGGAATGCCGGTTTCTTTTAAAATCCGTTTTTGTAATGTTTGACAAAAGCGAGTATGTTCTGATTCAGGCAGGGTGGATAAATCTAGAAACGCCTCATCAATCGAATAAATTTCGACATGATTCCACTGGTCTTCAATAATAGTCATAACACGGTGCGACATATCGCCATAAAAGGTATAGTTGGAGGAAAAGACGATGACTCCATGTGCTCGGCATAAGGGTTTGACTTTAAAAAAGGGCTCGCCCATGCCAATGCCAAGCGCTTTGGCTTCATTAGAACGAGCAATGACGCACCCGTCATTATTCGATAACACAATAATTGGCTTATGACGCAAGTCGGGACGAAACAGTCGCTCGCAAGATGCATAAAAATTATTGCAATCGATTAATGCGAACATAAAATACTCCCAAAATGACTTATCTTTGAATTATGAGCACAATTCAAGTTTAAGCTGATGCTATGAGTTTGTAAATGACGAACATGAAAAAACAAAATACGTTAATCTTCATTCCGGGATTTAAAGGTTCCAGTTTGATGGATCAAGAGGGGCAGTTAATATGGCCAAAGTTCATGGCGGCACAATTTAATCATAGTACCTCGCTCAGTAATCATGTGCCTGAAATTGATTGCGTTAACTCAAGACGATTCAAGTCAGCGGCGGTGATTCAAGAGATTGATATCATCCCCGGAATATATAAAGTTTCTATTTATGCGAAGTTTTTTCAAGCGTTTAAACACTATCGTTCTGAAGAGACGGAGCTGATTTTTTTCCATTATGATTGGCGACAGGACTTGATGATGGCCATTCCTCGTCTTAAAAGCCTCATTGAGCGATTAAGAAAGGAAAAACGAGGAGCCATCGATATCGTTTGTCATAGTATGGGTGGTTTAATTACAAGCTATGTGTTACAGATGTTTAACGAACCGGTGTTACGAAATGTCTTTTTCGTTGCAGTGCCCTTTCAGGGAACATTAAAGGCCTTGCTTGATTTGATGCATGGCTCGTCATTTGGTTTGAATAAAACACTATTGTCCAGCAAAGCAATGGCATCCTTTGCCAGTGTGTATTATTTACTTCCTCGATATCCCCAAGCAGTGGTGAATTATTCCTTATTTGATATTGAAACCTGGAAACAATTTAAATTGGGTTATTTAATGACAGAAGAAAGTCCTGAAAAAACAGCATTTCTGCAGCGGCAGTTAACCCGCGTTGAGCTTTTTTATCAGCGATTAGAAACATCAGGGCCAACCATCGCTACCTCAAAAATTATTATCTTAACCAATCGAACTCATCCCACTCCGTATCAAATTCATTTAGAGCATGGCCAGGAAGTGATCCAAGGCCTTGGCGATGGGAGTGTGCCGAATGTTTCTCTTGAACTTCCATCTTATCTTAGCCATCTTCCCTATGACCGTTATCATATTGATGAAGCCCATGCACTGAGTTTTAACGATGAAAAATTACTTAAATTGGTTTTAAGCCCATAGAGAACTTTTGTGGTGTAGCGGAATTTTTCTTAATTTGCTTCTAAAATATACATTATGAGTGAATGAACAAGGACGTCAATTATGAAAGATACCGAATTTCTCGCCAATATCAAAAAAATCCGGGACGAAGCGCGCAAACATCTGATGCGAGGCCCTATCACGGAAAATTACAATCTCGATCTGGATAACGTTATTGAGCTCTTAAATGGTGCGTTAGCCACGGAGTTAATTTGCATCCTGCGCTATAAACAACACCACTATAAAGCCGCTGCTTTAGGCGCGAGTGTAGCTGCAGCAGAGTTTTTAGAACACGCGATTCAAGAAACTGATCATGCGGATCAATTGGCGCAACGCATTATGCAATTAGGGGGGGAGCCTAATTTTTCGCCCGAAGGGCTTGGAGAGCGCTCCCATGCGGATTTTGTAGATTGTGATACAGTCGATTGCATGGTTGAAGAAAATTTGGTGGCTGAGCGCATTGCCATTGATATCTATCGCGCGATGATTAATTACATTGGTTACGCGGATCCAACCACTCGGAAGCTATTGGAAGACATTTTAGCCGTCGAAGAAGAACACGCAGATGATCTCTTGGATGTTGCCGCAGAATATGATGTCAAATTAGATAGTTAAACCGTCGCGCGTGCTTTGGATAGAAAATCACGTACTTCATCGTCACTTGTTTGTGGGAATTGTTCATACCATATCCCTACGGCGTAAAAATTAACTGGCGCTAAAGGGCAGACTATTTCATCTACCTCCGCGTCAAGCTCATAGAGCGTAGAACGAGGCGCAACAGGCACAGCCAGCACGATGCGGCTAGGTTTGTGCACACGAAGCGCTTCAATCGCTGCACGTACCGTTGCGCCGGTGGCAATGCCATCATCAACTAGGATCACCGTTTTATTCGTTAAATCGGGGAATGGTTTGTCGCCTCGGTAAGCCTCTTCTCGTCGTTTGAGTTCTGAAGACTCTGCTTTAATAACTTCATCGATGGCTTCTTGAGAGATATTTAAATCCGATATAATAGACTGGTTAAAAAAGGCAATTTCGCCGGAGGCGATTGCGCCCATGGCCAATTCTCGATGGCCTGGCACACCAAGCTTTCGCACTAAAAAAACATCTAAAGGAAGGGATAGCTCAGTGGCTATTTCATATGCCACCGGCACACCTCCACGTGGCAAAGCGAATATAATCCCATCAGGATGATTTTTATAGCGGCTTAATTCCTTGGCCAAAAACTTTCCTGCATTAAGTCTGTCATGGTATTTGTCCATGGCTAAATCCTTTCAGTTTTATGGCTGCGCTTCAAAATAAGTGGTGTTGTAAGCGTAGCAATTCCATACCGAGGTTGTTCCCTTGACTTCTACATTAATGGTAATCATATCTAAATTGGCAAACGCGGGTTGTGGATTCAAATAACATACGCGAGTGACCCCATCTACCGTGACATAGGTATAAGAAGTTGGAACAGGCTCTGTAAAGTTGGCGGGCGGATAATATAAATCGCCGCGATGTTCAAGAACGATTGGTTCACCCGTTACAATTATTTTGGCACCGAAGGATAGGATGCTAAACAGCATCAGCGATAAAAACAATAGCGGCTTCATCATTCACTCCTTTGAAAAATGGAAAGCGTTCTTTCTAATTATAGTGTACTTAAGTTACCATTGTGTAAAAAAATGCCCTCAAGGTTAAGAGGGCATTTCAAATCGTCTTCTAGGTTATACAGGTGGTGGAGGTCTTCGACCGCCAATTAAACTCATTACTAAAAAAATGACGAAGATCACAAGAAATATAAAAAACAATATTTTTGCAATACCGGCAGCAGCACTGGCGATACCTCCAAATCCAAACAAAGCGGCAATCAGCGCAATGATGAAAAAGAAAATAGCCCAACTTAACATAATTCACTCCTTGAATTGTGTGTGACTTATTTACTAAGACTTAAGAAGATTAATCTTAAATTCTCCTAAATAAATCAGGTAATTTGACGACTACCTACTTATAAGCATAGTACAAAAAACCCAGTTACAAAAAATGAAAGGTCATTTTTTTGCATAAATAGGATTGCTTGACTATGCTAATTTTTAGGGAAGCCAATTAAGGACAGAGAATGGATTTGATCGGCATTATCGTTTTATTGCTCTTGATCTCGATTCTACTGCCCATTTGGCCATATAGTAGAGGGTGGGGATATAAACCATCCGGAATTATAACCATTTTACTGATAATATTAATATTATATTTATTGTTACGACCAGGTGTAATTTGACTTAACCAGGAACTAAAATTTATCAACAGGGAAGGGATAATCATGAGTAAGCAATTGAAATTAAAAGCACTAGCCATTCTAATTTGCAGTAGTATGGCAGGGTATGCGATGGCCGATGATGCGACAACAACCACAAACGGCATGCAAAATGGGCAAGTGACAACACAAACCCCCGACCAAACGGCTCAACCGAATGGCATGCAAAACGGCCAGATGACGACTCAAACCACAGGTCAAGTTAATCCAAACTTAGGTAATGATGTTAAAACCGCTTTGTCAGACTATTCGGGCAAAGTAGAAGTCATGGTTAAAGGCAGTGTGGTTTATCTTGAAGGCGAATTGCCTTCTGATACAGACTATGAAAAAGTCATTACTCTCGCTGAATCAACCAAAGGCGTTACGGATGTGAATGCCGATAAACTAACGGTAAAAGATAGTAAGCAACCCTTGCAGGATACGTACATCACTGCCAAAGTAAAGGGCGCGCTTATTCAGGCTGACGTGATGGGTAAAGATATTCCTAGTTGGACTGTCAGTGTGGAAACCAAAAATGGAACCGTGTATTTATCCGGAACAGTTGCAAGCAATGACGAAAAACAAAAAGTAGTCAGCGTTGTTAAATCCGTTAATGGGGTGACCCAAGTGGATAACCAATTGGTAGTTGGTAACGTTGCACCCGCTAATGGCACATCCGATACAACCACGACGACAACTGGTAGTATGCAAAATGGCGATGGGCAAGATGGTACAACTACGACGACGGGTACAGGCCAACCCCAAGGCACGTCAGGAGATACAACGCCACCAAGTGATGGCTCTAATGGCTCAACTGATTCGAATATGGGTGGTTATTGATTTTAAGGAGATTTAAGAAAAAAAAGCGCATAGTTTAACTATGCGCTTTTTTTATTGAACTGGGAGCAAGTATGTGTCGATTAATTGCGTACTTAGGGCATGAAGTCTTACTCGAAGAGGTATTGGTTAAGCCCGTTAATTCAATCATTATGCAAAGTCTGCATGCACGGGAATCGGAAATCCCCACAAATGGCGATGGATTTGGGGTAGGCTGGTATAATTTTGCAATTAATTCGGAACCGGCTTTGTTTACCTCGATTTCTCCGGCGTGGAATGACAAAAACTTATTAAACCTAACAGCCAAAATCGTTTCCCCTGTCTTTTTTGCTCATGTAAGAGCAGCGAGTGCTGGTGGGGTTACGCAATATAATTGCCATCCCTTTAGAAAAGACAACTGGATGCTGATGCATAACGGCGGGATTAATGAATTTATCCAGGTTAAGCGCCATATTCGGCACCTTTTGGATGATGATATTTACCATTGGATCCAAGGTGAAACCGACTCAGAGCATTTATTTGCGCTCTTTCAACAGTTAGCAAAAGGAAAAGATCTTTCAGATCTCAATATGGCCGCGGCTTTACTTGAGGAGGCCTTTAGAATCATTGATTCATTACAAACAAAGTATGGTGAAGCCGGGGACTCTTATTACAACGTCTGTCTAACAGATGGTAAACGTATCTTAGCAAGTCGGTTTTGTACCGAAAAAGATGCTGAACCCGATTCATTACATTATGCAGTTGGAAGCCGTTTTGAAAAGCGTCATGATAAGTATCATATATTACAAGAACAAGGCGAAAAGCGGTGTGCTTTAGTTGCTTCTGAAAAATTAAATGATTTTAAAACCGAATGGCAAGACGTTTTGCCTAATCATTTCTTGTTGGTGGAGGAAGATTTTACTGTTACCACAAGACCTGTGAAACTCTAATAGGCTTTGTTTTTATAGTAGAACGGCTCATAATGAACATAGCATTGTCATCTGCTTGGAATTATCGGTAAAATCTTGCCGTAATATGATCTTGAGGAAAAATCTTATGCCTTCGTTTGATGTGGTTTCCGAAACCGATGAGTTAGAATTACGAAATGCTGTTGAAAATGCGCAGCGCGAAATAAATAATCGCTTTGACTTTCGAGGAGTGGATGCAGAGATTCAACTAGATGAGTTGAAAGTCACCTTAAAAACAGAATCGGAATTTCAAGTTCGCCAAATGGAAGACATTTTTCGCACCCACTGCGCCAAGCGCGGGGTAGACACCGGCGGGGTCGAAGTGGACGATAAGCCTGTCCATAGTGGAAAAACGTATACGTTAACCATGACGTTTAAACAAGGCATTGACCAACCAACCGCGAAGAATATTGTAAAACTGCTTAAAGACAACAAGCTTAAAGTCCAAGCATCGATTCAAGGTGATAAAGTGCGTGTCACCGGTAAAAAAAGAGATGATTTGCAAGAAGCAATAGCTTTACTCAAAAAATCCGATATTGAGCTTCCTTTGCAATTTAATAATTTTCGCGATTAAATTGCGAACCTTCTTTAAGGTCACCTTATATCAAACAAAGCTTAGCGTCATTGTCAAGCCATTGCTTGCAGATAGGGTAGATTTCATTTTTGTCCTGTAGTTCGGTTAGTGCTTCATTGATTTGTTTTAATGTCTGTGGATTTTTAACGGCAAAAGCGAGCTCAGTGGAGCCTATAATTAACTCTTGTAGGCCATAAGTTCGGACCTTATCACGAAGTAAATATTTTAAAGAGACGTAGTTTGCAACCACCCCTTCTACTTGTTTAGTTTCTAACAGGTTAACCCCTTCTTCTAGATTTGGAACAAATGTCATTCGAATGTTATAGGGTTCCTTCGTTATAGGCTTTTATAACATCATCTTCATTGGCAAAAAGCTGGTATCGGTACTCTAAGTTGGCTTTCTCGGCAACTTTTTCCCAGATAGCAATTGATACCCCGGTGTATCGTTCATTTTGTTGTATCACAAAAGGGGGATCCACAACAATCCCAACATTAAGCTTAGCGGCTTCCGCTACTAAAGAAAAAGAGATAAGAAGTGAAAAAATAAGTTTTTTTATCATTGTGTGAATTCTTCGTTAGTCAAAATATCGATTGTAAATTTCTAAATATTTGCCATCTTCTTCCATACTGAGCAAGGCTTTATTAATTTCAGAAATTAATTCATTCTGGCCAAGCTTGGCCAGAATTCCATACCCTTTGCCCACCGGAAGCTTTGAACCAATAAGCTTATACAATTCATCATTATTGGCGGCCCAATATTCGGCCGCTTCATTATCTAATATGGCGGCATCAATCTCTTTTTGGTTTAATCCTTCGATTAAATCGCTGACTAAAGGATATTGCTTAATGATGATGTCGTTTTGATAGATATCCTTAGCCACGTCTCCAAAGGGAGAACCAAATCGGATCCCTACTGTTTTTCCAGCGATGTCATTAGGTGTATCAATGGGTGAGTCTTTTAACGTAATAAATCGAACCTCGCTTTGTAAATAAGGCATACTGAACGAATAATTTTTTTCCCGTTCGGAAGTAATAATGATGCTCCAGATGGCTAGATCCAAAGTTCCTTGGTCAATTTCGGGAAAAATCTCATTAAACATCACGGTCTTGAAGACGCACTCTTGATTCATTCTTCGACAAATTTCCAACATCATATCAATATCAAAGCCATAAAAATGATCAGGTTTCGTTGCCATCATTTCAAAAGGTGGATTGAGTTGAGATGTGCCAATGAGTAAGGGTTTTCCATAGCAACTAATGGATAAGCATAAAAGTAGGCATGCAGATAATAAATAGTTCATAGTCATTATTATTTATTTTCGTAATACAAAATATATCGGCCGCCTGCTATTTTTCTAAATATTGGTCTATATTTATACATAGAGACAATGATCAGCCTGGCTGAACCAGTACAAGCAACGTACGATAGAGATTCGTTTGAAATATGGTGTGCATATCTGCTTTAAATTCAGAAAACCTAAAGTATTTCATAAGTCTCTAGATTAAATGAATATAACGGCTCAGATGAGCAGGTGATCATTGTCTGCCTCTCTAATCAATTTGTAATCTGTTCTAAAATCCTATAAAATGCGACAAATTTTATCTATTTGTTGAATAATCATGATTGGTTATCGCGTGCTTTTTTTCTTTTTATGTCTCTTTAGTGCTGTGGTTTATAGTCAAAATTATGCCGTAACCCTCGGAGATGAAACCGTTACTATTCATACTGTTCACCATGGAAAAGGCAAGGTTTTTATTCATGTTCATCAAAATGAAACCACGGCCTTAAAGGCTGCGTTGGCGGTCATTGCAAAAGAACAAGGCACAGTAATCACTCTTAAACATTCTGGGCAAAGGAATATTATTTTTCATCTAGAGGGAAAACGTTATGAGTTTGATCCAAACCGGATGTTTACTGATGTTGGGATTAAAAAAACACTCAGTCAATTTGGTTCTTATTCGGTGGCTGCTCATCGTGAAGTGAATAAATTAGCCCATCAGTTAAAAGAACTTATTCCACCAGGAAAAGTTATTGCTGTGCATAATAATCGCTCTTATTCGCTAAAAGATTATTTACCAGGACATGATCTGGCACACGATGCAAAAGCACTTAGTTTTTGCGATAAGGACCATTACCGTAACTTTTATTTAGTTACCAAGCAGCAAGCGTTTCAAAGGCTTAAAGATTTAAATTTTAATAGTATTTTGCAAGCAAACCAAGCAACAGATGATGGCTCATTGTCGGTTTATTTGGCTAACCAGGATTATATCAATGTCGAAGCGGGTTATGATCAGTTGGCGGCACAAATCAATATGCTACAAAACGCCTAGAGTGTGTTGACAATTGCAACTGTCTACAGCCTCGGCTTGTTCAAGATATCCAGAAATGTCCGAATTGAAAAAAAGCCCGTTTAAAAAGTTCTTTTGCAATGATTAGGTTTTAAGATGTGAGGGCTTACCAGTCGGTCCTGATAAATATTTGTGCATATTTGATGCATTGATTATAATTAATATACAAGGACAAATGCAAGGAAGCCAAGATGAAACCGTTCATACCTGCACTATTGGTGTTGTCATCCGTCACCTTGCTTAGCAGTTGCACGGTGACGACCGCTGAGTACGCTCCAGGCTATCGCAATGTGGGCTATCAAGCTTACTACTGGGGAAATCGTTATTACTATCCTGTTCGATATCGCACCTATTATCCAGCCCCTTATCGTTATTATCAATATCGATATTATCGTCATTATTCCTTTCCATATCGATACTGGCCTTAGAAGGGAGTCATTTGCCCCATGTTTTTAAAATCGTGGGGCAATTTTAAGAGGAAGGAGTATTATGGAGTTTATCGGTTTATTCCTTCGCGCGGGAAACATATTCCCCTTTGCGGGTATCGACTTTAATCAGTTCGCCAGTTTGAACGAATAGTGGAACACGAACCACAGCGCCTGTTTCTAAGGTAGCGGGCTTTCCACCGCCGCCAGAGGTATCGCCTTTAAGTCCTGGGTCGGTTTCAGTGATTGCAAGCGTTACAAAATTAGGAGGAGTCACTTGCAGAGGTTCATTGTTCCACAAGGTAACGGTACATAGGTCTTGTTCCTTCAACCATTTAACGGCTTCTTCTACTGCTTCAGAGCCTGCGGCATATTGCTCAAACGTATCAGGGACCATGAAATGCCACTGCTCTCCATCGTTGTATAAATATTGCATTTCAACATCGACGACATCGGCAGAGGGCAAGGTTTCGCCTGATTTATAAGTTCGCTCTACCACACGGCCTGTTTTCAGGTTGCGAATTTTTACCCGGGTAAACGCTTGTCCCTTTCCAGGCTTAACAAATTCACATTCAACGATACTACACGGCGCGTTATCAACCATCACTTTTAAGCCAGGTTTAAATTCATTGGTGCTATAGACTGCCATGGATACTCCTGAAGTTGAGTTTTTTGTGCGATTTCGCTAAAGTTCGCGCATTTTAACAAGTCTATAATCTAAATGCGAGATACCAAAGCCAGTTGGCAAAAAATCTTAGCGCAAGGATTTTCAAGCGCCCGGGAATTGCTCGCATTTTTAGAGCTACCAGAGAGCTTGGCTAGCCAAAACGCAGAAAAACAATTTCAAACGAGGGTTCCACGCGGTTTTGCCAATTTAATGCAACGGGAAAATCCAAATGATCCCTTGTTAAGACAGGTACTAGCGCTTCACGATGAGGGGCAAGTAACAGAGGGCTATACAGAGGATCCTCTACTAGAAAAAGCATTTAATACTCAAGCTGGGTTAATTCACAAGTATCATGGACGAGTATTGCTTACTTTAGTTGGAGCTTGCGCAATCAATTGTCGGTATTGTTTCCGTCGTCATTTTCCCTATGAAGAAAATAATCCAGGACGAGAGGGGTGGAATGATGTTTTTTCCTATATTGCTGCCGATAAAAGCCTAAGCGAAGTGATCTTAAGCGGGGGGGATCCGTTACTAGCAAATGATACGGTGCTCTCCTATATTCTTTCTGGCCTTGAAGCAATTCCCCATGTGCGAACGGTCCGTATTCATACACGTATTCCCGTGGTTCTACCTGAACGGATTGATTCAAATTTAATAGAGCTTCTTAAACGTTCTTCATTAACGAAAGTGATTGTGTTGCATAGTAACCATCCCAATGAGCTAGATGATCGTGTGGCTTTCGTCTGTCAAGACCTTCGTGCGATATCCTGTCATTTATTGAATCAATCCGTGCTTTTAGCCGGGGTCAATGATGATGAGATCACCTTGGCCGCATTAAGTCGGCGATTATTCGAGTGCGGAGTGATGCCTTATTATCTGCATTTATTGGATAAGGTTAAAGGAGCTGCCCATTTTGAAGTAACCCTTACAACCGCACAAAAATTATATAAGGCATTACAAGCGCTCTTGCCTGGATATCTGGTGCCTCGTTTGGCGTGTGAAATACCAGCTGAAAAACATAAAACGCTGGTAGGATTTTAAGAACGGGAAAATAAGCTGAAATGGCTGCTTCTATTCAAACAGTATGACCTTCATTATACAAAGACAAAAGCATATTTTGTGCGCTATGATTTCCGCGACGAAGAGGTTTATAAGTTCCATCTGGCTGCATTTCCCAGGCATCGCGATTGTCTTTTAAGTAGTTTTTAAACACTTCTTGTTTTATTCGTTGTTGGCATTCTTTATCTAAAATGGGAAACATTACTTCAATTCGATAATAGAGATTTCGCTGCATTAAGTCAGCACTTGAACAAAAAAGGCGTTCATTTTTATCAGAACGAAAATAAAAAACTCGATGATGTTCCAAAAATCGGCCTACAATTGAAATGACGCGAATATGTTCAGAAACCCCTTGAATCCCAGGCCTTAAACAACAAACCCCTCGAACGATAAGATTAATTTTAACGCCTGCCTGGGATGCTTTGTACAGGGCCTGAATCATCGTTAAATCCGTTAATCCGTTCACTTTAATCATGATTTCAGATTCTTTGCCTGCAAGTGCTGCATCCTCACATTCTTTAATAAGAGCTAAGAGATTTTTCTGTAAGGTAAAGGGGGCATGACATAATTCTTTCAGTTTAATCGTTCTTCCAAGCCCGGTTAACTGCTGAAAGATAAGCTGTGCATCACTCGTAATCGTTGGATTAGCGGTTAAGAGGCCAAAGTCGGTATAGCGCTTTGCGGTTTCTTCATGGTAATTTCCTGTGCCAAGATGCACATAGCGCTTTAGTTTTCCACGAACTCGGCGAACCACGAGAGTCATTTTGGCATGTGTTTTGTATCCAACCACACCATAAAGCACTAACACTCCCGCTTCATGCAACTGATTAGCAAGTTTTAAATTCGATTCCTCATCAAAACGCGCGCGCAATTCGATGACGGCAGTGACTTCTTTACCAGAACGGGCTGCCTCCACTAGAGCTTTAACCATGATTGAATCATAGCGTGTGCGATAAAGTGTTTGTTTAATGGCTAAAACATTGGGATCAGCCGCTGCTTGCCGAACAAAATCAATAACCACTTCAAAGCTTTGGTAGGGATGGTGTAGTAGAATATCCTGCTCATCCAGTACGTTAAATAAATCCCTATCTGATTTCAGCTGTGGAGGAAATTTGGGCTTAAACAATGGGTAATTAAGGTCGGGCCTTGGAATGCTATTGATAACGCTCATGTAACGCTGAATGTTTACCGGGCCATCGCAATAATAGGTATCTTCATGTCGTAAATGATATTTTTGCAATAGAAAATCAGTAATAGATTGTGGACATTTTTTATCAATTTCTAACCGCACAACATGACCATAATGACGAGAAAATAGTTCGCGTTGAACGGCGGCTGCTAAGTCTTCCGCTTCTTCATCGCGTAAAGAAATATCGCTATTACGCGTTAATCGAAACGCATAGCATCCACTAATTTCCATGCCAGGAAAAAAACGGTGCACATGCGTTTCAATGATGGATGACAAATAGACAAAGTGACTCCCTTCGCCTCCTAATTCGGAGGGCAAATGAATGAGTCTTGGTAACGAACGTGGGGCATGCACGACGGCATATTTAATATTTCGATCAAACGCATCTTTTCCACTTAATGTCACAAGAAAATTTAAGCTTTTATTAAATAAGCGAGGGAAAGGATGAGCTAAGTCTAAAGCTATAGGGCTTACAATGGGCAATACTTCGTTTTTGAAATAGTGTTTTGCCCAAAGGTGAATGTCATCCGTCCAGTCTTCGGTTTTATAAAAATAAATCGTCTCTCGTTTTAAAGCCGGTAAAAGTTGTTTATTAAAAATGGTATATAGCTCTTCAATTAACGCATGAGTTTTGAGGCTGAGTTGATTTAATAACTCATCTGCGGTTAATCCATCAATGCTGAGCTTCATGGACGAAACAGCAATTTTTTCTTTTAATCCTGCGACACGAATTTCAAAAAACTCATCCAGATTCCCACTGCAAATACAAAGATATCGCATACGCTCCAATAGAGGGATGCGCTCATCAGCTGCCAACTGTAATACCCGCTCATTAAACGCTAACGCGGTAAATTCGCGGTTAATGTAATATTCTGGATTATCCAGTGACTGAGTCACGGTTTACTCCTAGCGAACGAGAAAAAAACAAATCCCAATAAACCCTATAAAACCCCAAAAAGGGGATAATTGCAAAAACGCTAAAGCCAAGAAAAATAATATACAAGCTATCATCATAGAATAGGAGAAATACATTTGAATTACACCCTGTGCAATAGAAAAGGAAGCCGCTGCCAACAAGGCCAATGCTCCATATTGCACAGCGATCATGATTTTTCGCGTGATAGGACCGTTATGGCTAGTTAACCAAGTATAGCCAGCCAAGGCGAGTAATAACCCTGGTAGATTTAAACAAGCAACGGCTAGGATAAGCCCACTTACTCCCGCTGCTTTATAACCGATGAGTGCAGAAAGCTTCACTGCGGTTAAGCCAGGAAATAAAAATGTGCTCCCAACCATTTCAATGAATTCTTCTTGCCCAATCCATTGACGGTATTCTACCGCTTCATATTCCAATAATTTAAGCATGGAATTACCTCCTCCTAGGGAGATAAGTCCAATTTTACCGAAGCTAATGAGTATGGCGAGCAGCGTTTTGATCATAGTTTATGTTACAGGTTTGTGGATTTTAAAAAAGTCACGTAATCGCAACACGTTTTATTATCTAGTAGCCGTCGACTTAAATACTCTACCCAGGCTAAAACACGCGATTCGATGCTGACGCTAAAGTAAATTTGATTTTTAATCATGATCCTTGCGAACTCTAGAGTCAACTTTGGCGTAGTTGGAAATTTATAAATTACCGCTTCCTTTTCAAGATGGAATGATTGAGCTTCGCGGTTTATTTTGGCAAGCATGACGTTTGACTTTAAGTCTGGGTCTTCTGGAAATTCTATTGGTGTACTGTGTTCGAGTGTAATTTTTTTACCATAAGCCAGTGCGTGCGGCGTTCGCTCTAGGCAAGGCTTGTAAAGCAGGGCATCCCTTCTAATTTTAAAATTATATTGCCTATTAGGGAGAATGAGATACGTATCGGATCGGTGCTTAAAACGATATCTTGACAGTTCTAAGAACGAATCATCTAATCCGTTTAAGAAGATGAGTTCATCTTTAGACCAAAAAAAACGGGCTTCCCAGCGCTTTTCTTCCGATGGATCTTCTATGTCTTTAGGCAATTGTATCGATGAATTGGGTTTAATTTCAAAATTCCATATGAACCGTTTGCTCATAAACATTCCTATGATAAGAGCCTAGACTGAGACTAGGGGATTTTGGCAACCCTTGCAAGAGGCTCGGCGTATTTAAAATCCCCGTTGAGGTATTAAAAAAATGATATTAATTCTATACGGATAGTGGATCTTGAATTAAGATGTACTTATCTTTTGTTAAGCATTTAAAAGGATTGTTATGTTTGCTTTATTTCTTTTTTTAATTTATTTAGCGTTTTCGTTGTTTGTTTTAAGCAAAGGATTTAAACCCATTTTCTGGGAAGTTGGAAGCGCTATTTATTTAATTCTTGCAACATTTGTGGTTGGATTACCCTGGCTTATCGCACTGTTGCTATGGGTGGTTATCGTTGCTATTGATCTCGTTATTCGGGTTGAGACAATTCGGGATGCAATAAGCGATTATTTATATCATAAAGTTGGTAATACACTTCCTAAGCTTTCCAAAACAGAAGAAGAGGCTTTAAATGCTGGTGATACTTGGATAGAGGAGGATGTATTCCGAGGCGAGCCCGATTGGGAAAAGCTTGAAAACGTAAAGTCCGAGCTAACCAAAGAAGAGCAAGCGTTCTTGGATAATGAAACTCAAGAACTCTGCAATATGGTCAATGAGTGGGAGATATCGCAACAGAATGATTTGCCTGAAAAGGCGTGGAAATTCATTAAAGACAAAGGGTTTTTAGGGCTTGTTATTGCAAAAGAGTATGGGGGCAAGGGTTTTTCGGCTCGTGCTCATTCGGATGTGGTCATGAAAATAGCCAGCCACTCAGGAGTCGCTGCGGTGACTGTCATGGTTCCTAATTCATTAGGCCCTGGCGAACTCTTACAGCTTTATGGTACTGAAAAACAAAAATCTCATTATTTGCCGAGGCTTGCCAGTGGTAAGGATATCCCTTGTTTTGCTTTGACAGAGCCTGGGGCTGGCAGTGATGCGACTTCAATCAAATCCGAAGCCGTGGTCGTGAAAAAGAAAGTCGATGGTAAATCGGTGTTAGGGCTTAACATCACGTTGAATAAACGTTGGATTACATTAGCTCCTGTTGCAACGTTAATTGGCCTCGCTGTAAATTTGAAAGATCCCGATGGTTTGCTAAAAGGAGAAGGAAAAGAAGGAATTACTTGTTTACTTATTTCCCGGGATACAGAAAATCTAGAAATTGGAAATCGCCATCTTCCGGCGGATCAACCCTTCATGAATGGCACGATTCGAGGTGAGAATATTTTTGTTCCCATTGACAGCATCATTGGAGGGCAGAGCCAAGCGGGACAAGGTTGGCGTATGCTTGTAGAGTGCTTGTCGATAGGCCGCTCTATTTCCTTACCTGCCCTAGCCGCGGCTTCTTCTTCTGTTTCTTATTTAACCACAGGAGCTTTTTCACGTATTCGAAGACAATTTAATGTTGAAATTGCCCAATTTGAAGGGATTGAAGAGAAACTTGCTGAAATTGCTGGGTTAAATTATTTGGTGAATGCAACGAGGCTTTTAACGGTTGGGGCAGTGCAAGCGCATAAAAAACCTTCAGTGGCTTCCGCTATTACCAAATACTTCAACACCGAGCTGGCTAGAGTGGCCATTAATGATGCCATCGATGTTCATGCAGGGCGTGCTGTCGTGGTAGGGCCTAGAAATTACATGACGTCATTTTACCAAGGGATCCCTATTTCGGTAACGGTAGAAGGCGCGAATATTATGTCTCGCAACTTATTAATATTCGGCCAAGGTTCAATGGCATGTCATCCTTATATCCGCGATGAATTTTATGCGCTATCTGCCAAAGATAAGTCTAAATTTAATGAAGTCATTTGGAAGCATATCCATTATTTCTTTCGTAATATGGCCAAAGCTATTTGTTCAGCCTGGACTGGAGGATTTTTTATTTCTGCTCCAGATAATGCGCTTAGGCGGCAGTACCAAAAGCTTGCTCGCATAAGTCATGCTTTTGCATGGCTTGGCGATTTATCACTCATTATGTTAGGCGGCAGTTTAAAGCGTCGCGAGCGATTATCAGCACGTTTAGCCGATGGCATGTCTTATTTGTACATGGCTATGGCAGCGTTGCGTTATTACCAAGAGCGGGATAAACACGAAGATGAAGAGCTACATGCAAGATGGGCAACCACGTACTGTTTTTATCAGGCGCAAAAATCCTTAATTGCATTTTGTCATAACTTCCCTCTTCGCCCAATCGGACTTCTGGCGCGGTTACTGGTCTTTCCTTTTGGTCAAACGATGCGATATCCAAGCGATAAGTTGGATCACAAGCTTGCGACATTAATGACCAAGAATAATCATTATCGTGAGGCGTTAACTCAATACGTATATTTAAGCGGTGATCCATCCAAGCCAGTAGATCGTATGGAAGCCGCTTTGCAAGGAATACTGGCTCATCAAGACTTATACAAGAAAGTTCATGACCTACGTGGATTTAAATTTGGGCATTTAAAAGAAAAACTAGCTGAAAAAGTAAAAGCAGGAGAGCTATCTGAACAAGAGATGAATCAGTTAGTCGAGGTTGAACGATTACGCTGGGATGCAATTCAAGTGGATGAGTTTACTTTTGACTCCATGAACAATAAGACGTTTTCTTCTGTAACGGATCAATATAAGTCACCCCTAGATTAAGGCTTCTTCGCCTCTGATACCCTTCTGAAGCTCCGCCTACTTAGCCAGACTACACACTCCTTGAGTCTAACCCACTCATCTCCTATGTAGTCCGACTTGTTCCTCTCCTACGTAGCCCGACTTGTTCCTCTCCTACGTAGCCCGACTTGTTCGGGCTACCTAATACGTCAATCTTTCCTCTCCTTGAGTCTAACCCGTTCCTCTCCTATGTAGTCCAACTTGTTCCTTTCCTACGTAGCCCGACTTGTTCCTCTCCTACGTAGCCCGACTTGTTCCTCTCCTACGTAGCCCGACTTGTTCGGGCTATCTCAAACCGATCGATGACAAATTTAAACATTGCTATTCTTAAAACAGAGATTAAACTTAAAGTATACTTTTTACTGAGAATAAAACGATGCCTGTACCCTCTTCCGATTCAGTACGCAAATGCGTAGAGATTATCACTAATCCAGATGCCGCCGAGGAGCTCGTAATCACTCTAAGGCAACAATTAGAGAAAGCAAAACTTGCTTCGAAGTTTAGTGAGCTCATTGAACATGCAGAGCAATTCGCCGATTTCGTACGGCTAAAATCGACACAAGGCGATCCGTGGTCTGGTTCTTTAGCCGAGTTTACTGGCTTTCAACAATATCAAGCAGCCCTTGCAGAACTGTCTATAAAAGAATTGAAACATGAAGACATAACCTTTGACGTTGCAATAAGCGATGGGGCGGAGATTTTGCGTGGTTATAGCACGAATGGTGACCCCCTTAGCGATGAAGAAAGTGAGGAGTTGGATAAGCTTTACAATGCTTGGCTTGCTGAGAAGGGTATGCTTACGAAAGATGGAATTATTTATGAAGCAACTCAGGATGGAAGAATTAAAGAAGAAGCCTCTGGCCAAGCTAAACGAGCAGATGCTGAAAAAATACGACAGCTTATAAGCGACTCAAAAGAAGGGTTTAGTGCTTATGTCAAATCAAAAAGCAGCACAACTCAAATAACGACCATCCCGAGAGATTACAATGAAGTGATTGCGGCAATGGCTCCAGAAGAGCAACAAGTTCCAACTTAAATAAATGATCTTTATTAGGATTGATTGGCTTGCGCCAGTCGCTCAGGGGTTCCAATGTCTATCCATTTTCCTTCAAACAGTTCTCCAAGTACTTGTTGTTTTTGGACCAATTGTCGGAGTATAGGCGTTAAAGAAAAACGACCGACTCGAAGCGAATTAAAAACGTCAGGGTGATAATAGGCGATACCAGTGAACGTATATTCTTGAGTTTCGTTTTCCACTAAGCGGGTTGTTAATAATCCAAAGTCTCCTTTTGATTGGTATTTTGGCCGTTTAACTAGGACTAAATGCGCAAGATAGGGTGTTGCTATCGCGCTATCCGCAAAAGGATAATTGGTTAAAATATCGCCGTTAATAACCAAGAAAGGCTCTTTACCAAGTAAAGGCAAAGCATTGACAATCCCTCCTCCGGTTTCAAGCCCACCCGGAGGCTCTGGTGAATACTCAATTTGAAGACCCCAGCGTTCTCCATTTCCTAAATATTGACGGATCATCCCCCCTAAATAAGCATGATTGATAACAATTTTCTCATATCCTGCTTTTGCTAAATTTTTAACATGGTGTTCAATTAAGGGGGTGTTATGAACCAGGGATAGCGCCTTAGGAAGGCTATGAGTAAAAGGCTTTAAGCGCTCGCCTCGTCCTGCGGCTAAAATCATGGCTGTTTTCATACTGGATGTTTCTCTTTAAATGCAGGATAAACGACATCCTTTGCAAACTGATAAAATGGTTTTAGCTCATCATAAGTTTCTAAGCAATCGTTAAAATAATTTAAAGTCAAAGGTAAATGTTTTAAATAACCGGGTTTATTATCGCGAAGATGTAATCTAGAAAAAATTCCTAACACTTTTAAATGCCGTTGTAAGCCACAAACATCAAATCCCCGAACGAATTCCTCAAATGACCCTATATCAGTTTGGGGTAAGTGGTTATAAAAATATCTAATCCAGCAGAGTGTCTGCTCTCTTGGCCATTGTATATAGCAGTCTTTTAATAATGATACGAGATCGTAAGTAAATGGTCCAAACATCGCGTCTTGGAAATCAATCACACCCAATTTTGCAGGAGTCTCATTGGGTATAAGCATTAAATTTCTGGAATGAAAATCAAAATGAGTTAACACATAAGGTTGTTTTTCGATTGTATCTGCAATCCAGCAGAACGTTTTTTGCATAAGCAATTCGTGTTCAGGGTAAATTTCGAGTCCTAGGTATCGGTGTAAAAACCACTCTCGAAATAAATCCATTTGCAAAAGCATAAACGACTTATCAAATTTAGATAAATTGACCTTTTGCGGAATGGTTTGCTGCATTTTCAGTATTTCGCCCATTGCAACTTTATAAAGTGCATCAGCATTGTGGATGGTGAGTGCGGTTAATAACAACTGATCACCAAAATCTTCAAGAACCAAGAAGCCTTGTTCGATATCTGAAGCATAAATTTGAGGAGCATGTGCTCCTAGTTGTTGCAGAATATGATTCACCTGAATAAAAGGCTCCAGGGGCTCCTTTTCTGGTGGAGCATCCATCACAATAAACGTTTGTTGATTTATCGACATGCGATAATAACTGCGGAAACTCGCATCACCTGTTAATGGCGTTAAGTTAAAAGCGTGAGCGTAATTTTTTTTAAGCCAATCGTTAAGTGCGTATTGACGGTTGTGCATGTTATACTTCCTGCCTTATATGGCGATCATGATGGTGGTAATTATTAAGCCCCCTAGTTTTAAGAGGCAATCTGACCAAATGGTTATATACCTTTCTATTCCCCAGGGTATAGCAACCTCGCTGTTAAACTGCTGGCATAAAAACCGTACAATGATGGTAAGAACATTAAATTTAAAATCTTTTATCATGGCTAGGCTGACAGCAAAGACAATGCATTATACGCTAACCAGAACAGCCTTTGCAGTAGCTTTTGGATTTTGTAATGTGCTTGAGGCTAGTTCAGCAACGACGATCTTGGAGCCTGTTAACGCCTGTGTTTTTTCACCTGCGGATAGGTTTTCAATGGATGCTCGTGGTCGTTATGCGCAATGTCTTGGCTGGCAACCTGATGCGACTTATCCTTTATGTCGCGGATATTATCAACCGCTTGAGGTAACTCCAATTCCTAAAGGAGAGGTCCGCATCGAAGCAGACGAAGCTTCGCTTTATACACAAGGGCGTTCTAAATTAACGGGTAATGTCGTTGTGCAAGATGAAGCGCGCGTGGTTAGCGCACAAACGGCTTATATTTATCGGGATCCTAAATCGAATCAAGTGACTCGCGTTGAATTATTTGGAAACGTTCGATACTTGGAGCCTGGTCGGTTAATGATTGCTCGAAAAGCAATCATTAATCCACAAGATCAAAGCGGAAGAGTGGATGATGTGCTTTATCGCTTAAGCGTTCATCGAGCTGGTGCTACTCTGCCCGCCTGGGGTAGAGCTGATTATATTGAGCGCTATCCTAATCAAGATTATTTGTTGCAGCAAGCCACCTACAGCACATGTCCCCCTGAAGATAGAGCCTGGAAAATTTCAGCTCGTACAATAACCCTTGATCATTCAGAAGCACGTGGGGTGGCAAAAGATGCTTATTTGCGAATTCACGATTGGCCGGTGTTGTATTCCCCCTATCTGAGTTTCCCAACATCAAAAGAACGAAAATCAGGTTTTTTACAGCCAGCGGTAGGCTATACCAATGTGGGCGGGTTTGATTTAGGACTGCCCTATTATTGGAACATTGCACCAAACTACGATGCAACGATTACGCCTCATTTATATACGCGCCGCGGGATTATGATGGGAGGTAATTTGCGCGCGCTTACTTCCAATTCTTATGTGACTATGGGAGGTAATTTTCTTCCCCATGACCAGGCGTTTAATCGCTTTATCAATGAGAATAAAAGTCAATATCCGAGTCTTATTGGGCAGTCTAACAATCGTTGGGCCGTTTTAATGGATAATCAAACAAGATTAACTCCAAATCTTAATTTTGGGGTTAATTTTGAGCAAGTTTCTGATGACTATTATTTACAAGATTTTAGTACTAATTTGGCTGTGACGACACAAAGCCAGTTATTGCGGCAAGCCAATTTGACATATAACTCGGATCATTGGTTGGTGAATGGATTGGTGCAAAGTTACCAAACCCTTCATCCTATTAATCAATCGGAAATATCAGATATTTATCAGCGCTTGCCACAGTTTTCAGCAAACGGAATTTATAACGAACTTCCCTTGAATGGTACTTTTAATGTTCTCGCTGAATTTGATAATTATCGCTGGCCAGGCGCGGACTTTTCTCATCCACAAGGCCCTAGGCTTCATTTAAATCCTATTTTCTCTGTTGCCCATTATAAGCCCTGGGGATATGTGACTCCTTCGGTGCAATTCGTTGAAAATAACTACAATGTAAGCTATCGAAACCAACCCCCTGGCCAATCGTTCAATCGATTTGTCCCTCGTTACAATATTGATACTGGGCTTTTCTTTGAACGCGCTACCTCTTTTATGGGAAAACGATTTACTCAAACTTTAGAGCCTAGAGTATATTATTTATATGTTCCTTATCATGATCAAACACCAATTCCAGTTTATGATTCTGCCTATATGATCTTCAATCAAGATCAACTCTTTCGTACTAACCGCTTTTCAGGCTTTGATAGGATTGGAGATGCAAATCAATTAGCTTATGCATTAACCACTCGTCTTTTATCGGATGAGACAGGCGGTGAAAAAGCGAGCTTTGCCATTGGTCAATTAAGCTATTTTTCAAATCGCCGTGTCCAACTTTGTTATGAACGAGAGGGAGATTGTATTGATAGCCCACTGTTTTTAGGTTGGCTCTCCCCTACCTCCAAAACTTCTCCGATTGCCACGCGAGCCAAGTATCATCTCAATCCTGCTTGGATTGTGACCGGGGATTATGTCTGGGATCCAGCTACGCGGGCTACGAATAACGGTTATTTAAATTTACATTATCAGCCAGATTTCAATAAAATTTTCAGCCTAGGTTATAGCTATCTGGTTAATGGCGACATTACAGAAGTCGCTAATACAGGAATTCAAAATAATGTACTAAATCAGGGCACGGTCGCGTATGCTTGGCCATTTAGCGATCGATGGAGTACGCTAGGGGTTTATAGTTACAACATCAGTAAAAAATATAGCATGATGTCATTTTTTGGCCTCCAATACGAGAACTGCTGTTGGGCAGTTCGTTTAATGGGCGGAAAAACATTCAAAAATATTTCTCCAACGACGTTTGCTCCTCAGTATAACAGCAATGTCTTTGCCCAAATTTTGTTAAAAGGATTAGGCTCTGCTGCAAATAGCGATCCTACTAGCATTCTGAGTTCGTATCTTCCGGGATATGCAGATATTTTTAAACAGAGATAGGATATTAAGCTTAACAAATTTGCTTGTAATTTGAGTATAAATACCCTAAATTGCTCCATTAAAATGCAATAGAGCGGGTGTCGAATGATTAAAACCCAGCGATTAGAGAGGATTTTGGCATGCTAAAACGTGTATTTTCATTGTTATTGTTCACAACCGCAATCATTGCCCAAGCTGCTGAGCCTTTAGATAAGGTTGTGGCGATTGTGAATGATAACGTCATCACCGCAAGCGAATTAAATACACAAAGCGAGATCTTGCGCCAGCAAATTCAGGCAAAAAACATGAAATTGCCTCCGGAAGATGTGCTTCGTAAACAAGTCTTGCAGCATTTAATTGATGTTGATTTGCAGCTTCAACTCGCAAAGCGTAACAATTTAACCGTGGATGATAATGAATTAAACACGGCTATCGCTAAGATTGCCGCGTCAAATCATCTTACCATCACAGAGCTTCGCGAAGAGCTTAGCAAGCAAGGTATGGGCTGGAAGGAATATAGAGATAATATTCAAAAGGAAATGTTAATTACTCGAGTGCAACAAAAAGCAATAGCACAAGAGGTTGCTAATATCTCTGCACAACAAGTGGATGACTATTTAAAGACAGCTAAAAAAAATCAAAAGAGCCAACAAATTTATCATGTACAAAATATTGTAATCCCGCTGCCAGAAGAACCAACGACCGAACAATTAAAGCAGGCAAAGCGAAAGGCACTGGAAATACTAAAAAAAGTGAAAGCGGGTGAAGATTTTAATCGCATGGCGATTGCCGAATCGAGCGGCGAATACGCGCTTGAGGGAGGTGACTTGGGTGAGCGTCACCTAGCGGAGTTGCCAGAACTATTTGCTAATGAAGTGGTCAAAATGAACGTAGGTGACGTATCAGGCCCAATTCGTGCTGGCAATGGATTTCAATTGATAAAACTAGTATCGATTGGAGGCAGTCAGCAGAAGCATACCGTGACAAAAACCCACGTTCGCCATATTCTTTTGAAGCCAGCCTCTAATATGACAGCTGAAGAAGCAAAAAAACAAATTAACAATCTTTACCAGCAACTCAAATCAGGTAAAGATTTTGCTGTAATGGCTAAACAATATTCATTAGATGCGACAAGTGCCATTAATGGAGGTGATTTAGGTTGGGTAACGGCTGATGAACTTGTCCCACAATTTGCAACAGCTATGAATGAGCTTCCATTAAAGACGGTGAGTAAACCAGTAAAATCTCCTTTTGGTTGGCATTTAATTGAAGTGTTGGAGCGAAAAACAGTAGATGATTCAGTCGCTTATGAACGACAACAAGTAAGAGAATATTTACAACAACGTAAGTTTACAGAAGCCGTACAAAATTGGTTGCAGCACATGCGTACAGATGCCTACGTGAAAATTATCGATAAGGAATTAGCATGAAACCACTGCTCATTAGCAGTGGTGAGCCTGCGGGCATTGGGCCAGATCTATGCCTGGAGCTTGCACAAAAAGCATTACCCCTCGTTGTATTAGGTGATGAACACCTTTTAAAAAACCGGGCTAAGCGCTTAGGAAAAAAAATTCGCTTTATTCCCTATCACCCTGAGCAACAACAATGGCTCCCCGGCGAGCTATCAATTTTGCATATCCCCTGCAGCACTTCTCCAATTCCTGGCCTATTAGATCCAAGAAATGCATCGTATGTATTAACCCTTATCCAAACGGGTGCAAAGCGATGTTTGTCGGGCGAATTTTCAGCTTTTGTAACCGCGCCGATTAATAAAACCGTGATTAACCAAGCAGGAATTACTTTTAGCGGCCATACAGAATTTCTAGCAGAACTTTGTCGCGTGGACTCCGTTGTGATGATGTTGGCGTGTCCTCAAATGAAAGTCGCGTTGGCGACTACACATCTGCCTTTGAAAGATGTGCCTATAACGTTGACTAAATCCTTATTGACAAAAGTGATACTCACTCTTAATGAGTCACTGCAAAACGATTTTGGGATAAGCGAGCCTAAGATTGCGGTAGCCGGATTAAATCCACATGCAGGGGAAGCCGGTTATCTTGGTCATGAAGAAATTGAAACCATCATCCCCGTTTTAGAAACACTAAGAGGAAAGGGGCTCACTTTAATAGGCCCGCTTCCAGCAGATACAATGTTTACACCTAAGTACATAGACTGGTGTGATGCCGTAATTGCAATGTATCATGATCAAGGCCTTCCGGTATTAAAATTTGCGGGATTCGGTAAAGCAGTTAATATTACATTAGGACTCCCTATTATCCGTACTTCTGTCGATCACGGTACGGCAATAGATCTAGCCGGAAAAGGACTTGCTGATCCCGGCAGCTTATTCGCTGCCGTCGATTTAGCGTTGGAGATGGTACATAACAGACAAGGAAAAACATGATCATCAGTCTGATTGCTGCAATGGATGAAAATCGTGGAATTGGTAAAAATAATCAGCTTCTATGTCACCTTCCTGCGGATTTAAAACATTTTAAAGCCTTAACGGTTGGTAAGCCTGTGATTATGGGGAAAAGAACGTTTGAATCTATAGGATGTCCTTTACCTGATCGACTTAATATCGTTATAAGCCATACTCTGGAAAAAAAGGACGATGTGAAAGTATTGAGAAGTTTATCCGAAGCATTACAAGAAGTAAGCGAGGCAGAAGAGGTCATGATTATTGGGGGTGAGCGATTATTTAATGAAACAATAGAATTCGCTGATCGAATATACTTAACCATCATTCATACGACGTTTGAAGCGGATGTATTTTTTCCTCTAATTGATACCGATCGCTGGTTATGCACGGAATCAATCTATCGAGAAAAAGACGAAAAAAACCCCTACGATCTAACTTTTTGTACTTACGAAAGGCCTGCTTAATTACTGCACGTTTACAACTCATCCCTTGTGCCTCTATGCCATGACTTGTGACAGCACGTAAAAATGGTCAAAATAAAAACTAAATAAGTATTGAAATAGCTAAATTTGCATTGTACAAATATTGTGCTACTATTATATTTGTCTGCGGTTCGGACAAGTTGCATCAAGGTGTGACAGACGCGAATTAAGAAGTT
>NZ_CAAAIA010000014.1 GCF_900639875.1 Legionella impletisoli | reverse complement strand
GACCTTACTAATTGTTCATAACGCTTTTTATGGCGTAACTCTAAATCCATTTATTATTATCCACTTTTACTAAAATCCCATATTAAATACTAATTATTCTTTTTGTGTAGATATCTATGGGCTTGACCGAGGTATCCAAATGTTCGGAGTGATACACTAGCATTGAAATGGATACTTTGGTCAAGCCAAAGCACGTTGGAGCATATTAGGTTAAGACGTAAGGTTATTTAAGGCTATTTAAAAACGTATCTATTTCGTTTAATGAAATGGTTGTGGCCGTGTCGTTTTGACGTGCTTTATACTCAACCATTCCTGCTTCTAAATGTTTGTCACTCACCACGAAGCGATGAGGGATGCCAATTAAATCATTATCTGCAAATAATACACCTGGCCGCTCATTGCGATCATCAAGCATCACCTCAATGCCTTTATTTAAACAAGCTTGATACAACGCTTCGGCTTTTTCTTGCACGTGAGGTGAACGATGACTATTAATGGGGATAATGACTAATTGAAACGGTGCAATGGAATTTGGCCATCGAATACCCCGTTCATCATGATGCTGCTCAATGGCGGCGGCCACCACGCGGGAGATCCCTAAGCCATAACATCCCATCAACATGGTTTGTAATTGCCCATCTTCGTTTACTACCGCCGCATTCATTGCTTTGGCGTACTTATCGCCTAATTGAAAAACATGGCCTACTTCAATTCCGCGACAAGCCAGCAGAGTTCCCTGACCATCTGGACTTTGATCACCAACCTTAACGTTTCTTAGGTCATAGATATCGGTTGGGTTGGCATCACGGCCCCAAGCAGCATGACAATAATGGTGTTCGGCCTCATTTGCGCCGCAAATAAATTCTTCCAAAGCCATCGCGTGATGATCGACAATGATAGGAATAGATAAATGCACCGGCCCAATAGAACCAACGGGTGCTTTAAGTGTATTTAAAATTTCTTGCTCATCAGCAAATTTTAAGGGAGACTGAATCAAGGGGTGTTTCGAAGCTTTCACTTCATTAAGTTCATCATTGCCTTTCAAAACCAAAGCTACCAAGGGGTGTTCTTCACCACGAACCACCAGGGTTTTAACGGTTTGCTCCAAAGGAACGTCTAAAAATTCAGCCACCTCGCGATTTGTTTTTTGATTAGGGGTGGCCACCTTCTCGATGGTTTTTGAAGTAGTTCGAGTTGCTTTGGGAGGAATAAGACTCGTGGCTTGTTCAATATTGGCCGCATAGTCACTGTGGTCGCTATAAAAAATTAAATCTTCTCCTGAATCGGCCAACACTTGGAATTCGTGAGAGGCAGAGCCTCCAATTGCTCCTGTATCCGCTTCTACGGCACGATATTTTAAGCCCAAGCGATCAAAGATGCGGCAATAAGCCTCATACATTGCATCGTAGGTTTTTTGCAGTGATTCTTGGGTAAGATGAAACGAATAAGCGTCTTTCATGAGAAATTCTCGAGCGCGCATCACCCCAAAGCGAGGTCTAATTTCATCACGGAATTTGGTTTGAATTTGATAAAAATTAACCGGCAGTTGCTTGTAGGAGCGTAATTCATTACGCATAATGTCGGTAATGACTTCTTCATGCGTTGGTCCAAAACAATAATCGCGTCCACTGTTGTCTTTCATGGTTAATAACTGCCCACCAAACGTGTCCCAGCGACCTGTTTCTTGCCAAAGCTCTGCCGGCTGAACGGCAGGCATGAGCATTTCCAACGCACCAGCTCGGTTCATTTCTTCACGGACAATTTGCTCGACTTTTTGCAAGACCCTTAAACCGGCGGGCATCCAGGTGTAAAGCCCTGATCCGAGTTTACGAATCATTCCAGCACGTAACATCAATTGATGTGAAACGATTTCAGCGTCAGTAGGGTTTTCTTTAAGGGTGGCGTATAACCATTGCGACGCTCGCATATAATCTCCTGAATTATTTTTATTTTAAAATGATATCCCCTGACCAAGGTATAGAAAGTTTCCGAGACTCATGCTTCTACTTCTAATACCTTTTGTTCGTCAGGTTTGGCATCTTTTTTAGCGGACTTAATAATGTGTTGTAAATGAGGTACTAAAGATTCACCTTGTTTTTTGTTGAGAAGCAATACTTCGCTTGAAAAATCCTTAAAATTGACTACGCCACTACTGACATCGTAAATGGCCCCAACCATGCCAATTGAATTTTCATCCAGCAACTTCCTAAGGATAGTGCTTGTTTTATAAATTTGGTTGAGGGTATTGGCAATATTTAGCTCCGTTACATTTTGTAGAAAATCAATGTTGTTGCTTGTGCGATTGGAAGAGGTACTTTGTTCAGCTTGAATGGCAGGCTCAATTTTAGCAAGTAACTGAGTGATATGACCTTCATGAACTTGATCGCAAGCAGCTTGAATCGCTCCGCAACGAGTATGACCTAAGACGACAATCAATTTTGCTCCGGCAATATGACAAGCATATTCCATGGAAGCTAAAACATCCGGATTGATGACATTGCCACCTACTCGGATACAAAATAGATCACCAAAACTCATATCAAAAACGGTTTCAACTGGAACGCGAGAATCAATACAACCAAGCACTACCGCAATCGGATGTTGGGTAGAGGCGGAAAATTTAACATCGATTTTCAAACTGCGATGAATTCGAGTGTCGTTAATGAAGCGTTGATTTCCTTCTTTTAAAATATTTAAAACACGCTCAGGAGTAAGCATGGACTGAACATCGTAGGTTGTGACGTTGATAAAATCTACGTAATTGTGAATATCGTAATGGTCTTTAAACCCAATAAGATTCAAGGAAATTTGCTTATGAGGTGCTTGTTCGGATTTAAAATCATTAATAAACTCGATGATTTCTTTATCGATATAATCCGAATAACGAGCATCAATAATTAATTGTGAATTTCTAGGTATCGAATCTAATTCGGCCACCAACGATGCTTTATTAAGAAACGTGGTTTGCTGTGGCAATATTAAGCGATTGATAACGCCGTTTGGATATCGTTCTTTAATGATGTCGATACGAACCTGACTGTTTGATTTCAGAATATAAAACAAACTCACACATAGGCCAATTAAGATACCGGCGAGCAAATTAAAGAAAACAATACAGGCAAGTGTTGTTATAAATGGTATAAATCGGTCTAAGCCCTGGCGGTAAATGTTTAAGTAAATGCTTGGACTAGTGAGTTTATACCCTGTGTAAATGAGAATCGCGGCTAGCGATGAAAGTGGGATTTTATTTAACATTTGCGGAATAAGCATTACTGCAAATAGAATAAAAAAACCATGGAAAATGGTGGAGATTTTTGTTTTTGCTCCTGCTTGAATGTTTACAGACGTTCGTACAATAACGGACGTAATTGGGATCCCACCAATTAGACCTGAAATAAGATTTCCACATCCTTGAGCAACTAATTCTTGATCTTTGGAGCAATAACGACGTTTTTTATCTAATCGCTCACCGGCTTTAATGTTCAATAAGCTTTCCAATGAGGCAACCGTTGCCAGAACAAAAGCGTATAAATAGACTTTAGGATTAGTGATTGCCGCCCAGTTAGGGGAGCTTAGCTGAGAAAAAAAGTCAGCTAGCCCATCGTTTTCTGGAATATTGACTAATTGAGGACTATTTTGTGCTAAATAAGAGTCAGTTAGAACGAATAATTCGTTTAAGATAATGCCGACAATGACTACAACAATCGGGCCGGGAATTACTTTTAACCATCTAATTTTTGTTTTACTGAAGTAAATTAGAATAGCCAAGGAGGTTAATGAAATAATCAAGGCACCACTATTGATATGATAAGACAATTCATATAAAGGGTGGATGCTGAGTCCTTCAGTCGTTTCCAGCAAGTGTTGTTTTAGTTCTGCAAGCGAAGAAGACAGAGTAAAGGCAAGAGGCAATTGCTTAACAATAAGGAGTATTCCAATTGCACACAGTAAGCCTTGGATAACATTTGAAGGAATATAATCTGCAATAAATCCAGCGCGAACACTTCCCACAATGATTTGAAGCACACCGGCCAAGGTAAGGGCTAATAAAAAGGTGTGAAAATCACCAAGTTGCGTAAGAGCTGCCAAAACGACGGCCGCCATTCCAGCAGCAGGTCCACTGACGCTAACGTGAGAGCCACTGAGTGAGCCAACCACGATGCCACCTACAATACCGCTGATAATTCCAGAGAAAAGAGGCGCGCCAGAGGCAAGTGCAATTCCTAAACACAAGGGAATTGCGACTAAAAACACAACAATGGCTGCTATAAAATCAAACTTTAAATTGCGTCGTTTGTAAATTCGAAACTTTCGGTAATTATTGTTTAGCATATAGTTCATTCAATGGCTATCTTGTAGATTATAGACTCAGTATTCTATACTAAGTGAGGTTAATTGTTAACAGAAACGGCTCTGATTACTTATTTTATCTTTCAAGAAACACTCATTCCTATTTAACACGATTCTTGCTCAGAAAATTCCTGAATTTCTTCATCGTTTGAATGGCCTTGGAGCTCATCTTCTAAGTGTTTAAAATTCCAATGCGTTTGATCCATTAATTGGCTGGGTTTTAAACTTTGCAGAGCATGAAGAATATTGCTGGGAACTTTAGGATTTTCTTCAGCAAGAGATTCAATTAGGCGACCAACCTTTTTTCTTGCTAAGTTTTCCTGTGATCCACATAAATTGCAAGGAATAATAGGAAAATCTTGTTCTTTCGCGTATTGAATGATGTCATTTTCTTGAACATAACACAGCGGTCTTATCACAATATGTTTTTTATTATCGCTCAGCAATTTAGGAGGCATCGATCGGATATCGCCGTTGTAGAGAATGGACATCATTAAGGTCCGAATTAAATCATCGCGATGATGGCCTAGTGCAATTTTATTAAATCCATGTTCTTCAGCATAACGGTAAATAATACCTCGCCTTAATCTTGAGCATAATGAGCAGTAGGTTTTACCTTCGGGTATTTTTTCTTTAACAATACTATAAGTGTCTCGGGTAAGAATTTCATGAGGAATAGACCGTTCAGCTAGCCAGGTGCGCAATGCACGATCATCCCAACCAGGTTGAGCTTGATCTAAGGTAAAAGCGAATAATTCGAATTTAAAATTGGAACGAACTCGTAACGCATGGAGCAAGGTGAGCAAGGTGAAAGAGTCTTTACCACCGGATAAACAAACCATGACACGATCATTACGCTGAATCATATTAAAATCGGCGATGGCTTTTCCGGTGTAATGTAATAATTTTTTTTCTACTGCAGAGGATGTCGTAGCCATATTACCCTGTTAATTGCTATAAATTCGCGCAATATTAACATAATTCTTGCGAATAGCCAGATCAGGCTGATTTTACGATGCATGTTTTGTTCGGGACTTTAGGTTGCAAAGGTAAGCTATTAATTCGCCTGGTGTTTAGCCAGGAATTGACTTCAGCGAGATCATCTACGTTCAGCGTTCCGGCTAAGTATTTTAAATGAAGAATGGCTTTGATAAACCCGTACTGATCACGTGCTAGCTGCTCTTGGGCTTCAAAAAGACGTTGTTGAGCAGTTACCACATCCACCATGGTTCGGGTTCCAACTTCAAATTGAGCTTCTGTGCTTTCGAGAGAGTTCTTTTGAGAAACAATGGTTTGACGGTCTGCTTTAACTTTGCTGATCCCATCGATAATCGTATTGAAGGCAATTTGGCTATTAACCGCCACATCACGATAGGTTCGCTCAAGCTGCTCACTCGCAGTTTGAAAGTCAAATTGCGCTTGACGCGTTTGGGACTGCACGAGACCCCCTTGATAAAAAGGTAGATTTAGAGCTAAGGCAACTGAGGATGTTTGTTGTGATGCAGGAACGAAAAAGTTGCTTGAGGAACCGGTGTTGTATGTTCTGCTGCTGTTTCCTTGAAGAGATAACGTTGGCCAATTTCCAGCACTCAATGCTTTTACGTTTTCCCGGGCAGCCTGTAAGGAATACTTTGATGCTAATAAATTATAGTTTTGCTTTAAACCGGTTGCAATCCATTCATTTACATCGTTGGGTTCAGGAGAAATAAGAGGAACGCGGCTATTTCTTAGTGGGGCTAATTCCTCATATACATAATTGGTTAATTTACGAAGATTTTCGCTTTGATTCACCTGATTGTTTTTGGCAGAAATCACTTCTGCGATGGATTGATCATAAGCTGCTTTGGCCTCATACACTGAAGTAATGGCATCTAAACCCACATTAAATCGTTGTTGTGCTTGCTCTAATTGTCGTTTATTCGCTCTTAGTTTGGCTTCGGCAAAATTAAGTGTGTCTCTTGCAAATAAAACATCGAAATAGGCTGTAGCCGTCCTAAGAATTAAATCTTGAGCTGCGCTGTTAAATGTTGCATGTGCGGCTTTAACGGATGCTTTTGCTTGTTGGACTTGTGACCAGGTTTTGTAGTTGAAAATCGCTTGAGATGCGGTAAGCTGCCACATATGGCTATTGTAAGTTTGCTCCGAGCTAAAATTTCCAGCACGAACATTGATATCGTTTCGACTGACTTGCCCAGAAGCTGATAATTGTGGCAAAAGCCCGGAACGAGCTTGAGGAAGTAGCTCTGTGTTTGACATAAATGTACTGTAGGCTGCTTTGAACGTTGGATCATTTTCTAAGGCCTGCTGATAAACATCCATTAGATCAGTAGCAAATACGTTAGAAAACAATCCTGAGCTTAGCAACAAACACAAAAGCGTTTTTTTCATTCACCTGAGTCCTAAAACACAAATTCTTTCGGTTTTAATTTATCAATCAAGGGTGGTGTACAGGTTTCAAAAATTAATTCGGCTTCCCAATTACCATCATGATCTAAACGATGCAATTGTCCTTGCATGACGGGAGCACTTCCCACGATAACAAACATTTGACCGCCAGGTAAAAGCTGCAGTCGATGTGTCTCAGTGATTTGATCAATGGCACCAGTGAATACCATTACATCATAAGGTGCTTTGTCTAACCAGCCTCGACAGCCGTCACCTGTAATCAATTCAATATTTTGACATTGGTGCGCTTCGAGTTGTTTTCTAGCATGGGCTGTAAAATCAGAAAAATAATCCACACTGATAACTTTTTTGCTTAAACGACTTAACAAAGCCGTTAGAAATCCAGTTCCTGTGCCTACCTCAAGGACCACTTCAGTTCCGTTCAATTTAAGCGCTTGTAATAGACTGGCTTCTTCAAGAGGAGTCATCATTCTTTGATTGTGTGCAAGTTTAATGCGCATATCGGAGTAAGCGAAATGTTTATATTCTTCAGGAACAAAATCAATTCTTGGGATGGTTTTGTATAAACTTAAAATAGTCTCATCAAGTACGTCGCCAGTACGTAATTGTTGTTTTATCATATTGATGCATTCTTTATGGGTACTCATTGACTTCACCAAAGGATTAATAACTTAGGTTAACCTAAATTTGGCAGTTGAATCTACCTCGAACAGCTACTGCAGTGAATCTTCAAGCGATTTTCGCTATTTTTTCTTTCACCGTATGGGGGATACGTCTTCAATAAAAAATATCATAAATCGCTTGAATCTTCAGCACATTAGCTTCGCTTGTGATGATTCAACTGCTGAATTTAGGTTAAATCGATGGGTTGATTTTAGCAAGATTTCTGGGAAGGTGCGACAGGCAATGAATTAAATAAAACATTGCTCGCTACTAGTGTAGTAAGCATTCTAATAATTAATGTGCGTTGGTACCAGCAAAATTCTAATGTTGCTGGTATCAACGGGCTTATTTTGTACGAGATAGCATTCATTTAGCGGCATAAAAGTCATCAATAACTTTTTCTATTGAGCTGACGTTAATTATCGCTTTTTGCAAAATATAAGAGACATTTCCACACTGTTTAAAATTTGATATTATCGCTAAATTTATAAAACTTAAAGGAGAGCAAACGTGCCGGACCGTTTTACGGATTATTTATTAGCCGAATTGGATACGCTTAAAAATGAGGGCTTATTTAAATCAGAGCGTGTCATAACGGGCCAGCAGCAAGCTGAAGTTCACGTTAATCATGAAGAAGTAATAAACCTTTGTGCCAATAATTATTTAGGTTTGGCGAATCATCCTAAGTTAATCACAGAGGGTCAAAAAGCTTTAGAAGAATATGGCTATGGGATGGCCTCGGTAAGATTCATTTGTGGGACACAAACGCCCCACAAAGAACTCGAATACAAAATAAGTCAGTTTTTAGGCAAAGAAGATTCGATCTTATATTCCTCCTGTTTTGATGCCAATACTGGCTTATTTGAAACGTTATTAGGGCCTGAAGATGCCATCATTAGCGATGAATTAAACCACGCAAGCATCATCGATGGTGTCCGTTTATGCAAAGCGGCTCGTTATCGCTATGCGAATAACAATATGAGAGATTTAGAGGCAAAACTTATTGAAGCTAAATCAGCTCGATTTCGTCTCATTGCCACGGACGGCGTTTTTTCAATGGATGGAATATTAGCCAATTTACCTGCTATTTGTGAACTGGCTGAAAAACATGATGCCATGGTGATGGTAGATGACTCTCATGCGGTAGGGTTTATTGGAGAAAATGGTCGAGGCACACCCGAACACTTTGGGGTTTGTGATAGAGTTGATATTTTAACTGGGACCTTAGGGAAGGCTTTAGGAGGTGCGTCGGGTGGGTACACTGCCTCAAGCCGCGTGGTGGTGGAATGGTTAAGGCAACGTTCTCGTCCTTATTTATTTTCCAATACCCTTGCGCCCGTCATTGCTAAAACGTCGATTGCCGTACTGGATTTACTTGAAGAGAGTACTGAGTTGATGACAAAACTAAAACTTAATAGCCACTACTTTCGTGAGGGTTTAACCCAGTTGGGCTTTCATTTAGTTCCAGGAGAGCACCCGATTATTCCCGTGATGTTAGGTGATGCCGTTTTAGCTAATCAAATGGCCAATCAATTATTATTAGAAGGAGTCTATGTGGTTGGGTTTTCTTTTCCTGTTGTGCCAAAAGGGAAAGCGCGCATTCGTACGCAAATGTCTGCTGCATTAGACAAACACCATTTAGATAACGCTTTAAATGCGTTTGAAAAAATAGGTAAAAAGCTCGAAGTAATTTAAATTTTACAATTCAAGAGGCAGGTATGAAAGCATTAGTTAAGTCTAAACAAGAACCTGGTATTTGGATGGAAGATGTTTCTGTTCCTGATTTTGGTGTGAATGATGTTTTAATTAAAATTAAAAAAACCGCCATTTGTGGAACGGATATTCATATTTATTCCTGGGATGATTGGGCGCAAGCCACCATACCTGTTCCAATGACGGTAGGGCATGAATTTTATGGTGAAATTGTCGAGTTAGGGAAAGAAGTTCGTGGCCTGAAAGTTGGGCAGCGCGTTTCTGGAGAAGGGCATATTACGTGCGGTATGTGCCGTAATTGCCGCGCCGGAAAACGTCATTTATGCCGAAATACTTTAGGCGTTGGCGTCAATCGCCCTGGATGTTTTGGTGAGTATTTAGCATTGCCTGCCAGTAATGTATTGGCATTGCCTGATAACATTACAGATGACCAAGCTGCTGTGATGGACCCATTAGGTAACGCCACGCATTGTGCATTGGCCTTTAATGTGGTTGGCGAAGACGTGCTTATCACAGGAGCAGGTCCTATAGGAATTATGGCCGCAGCTATTGTTCGCCACATTGGTGCACGTCATGTGGTGATTACAGATGTCAATGATTATCGCTTGGATTTAGCACGAAAAATGGGCGTAAGCAAAGCAGTTAACGTTAAATACGAGTCACTTCGCGATGTCATGCAAGAGCTCGGCATGACGGAAGGATTTGATGTGGGTTTGGAAATGTCAGGAAACCCGATGGCATTTAATGATATGATCAAATCCATGAATCACGGTGGAAGTATTGCGCTATTAGGCATTCCGCCGCAAGAAACATTTATTGATTGGAATGATGTGATTTTCAAGGGGCTGGTTATCAAAGGCATTTATGGCCGTGAAATGTTTGAAACCTGGTATAAAATGATTTCTATGCTACAAAGTGGCTTAGATATTACACCGGTTATTACTCATCATTATCCAGTATCCGAATATCAGGCTGCTTTTCAGATTATGGCCTCAGGTCATTCAGGAAAAGTTATTTTAAATTGGAATTAAAGTGTTCCAAAGCATTAAGTGTTTAAACTAAGAGGTTTTAATGGCATCGCAATACATTTATACGATGAATCGAGTGAGCAAAGTAGTTGATAATCAGCGGTTTATCTTAAAAGATATTTCATTAAGTTTTTTTCCCGGGGCTAAAATTGGTGTATTAGGTCTCAATGGTTCAGGAAAATCCACACTGCTTCGCATCATGGCAGGCGTTGATTCGCAATTTGATGGTGAGGCAAGGCCACAGCCAGGAATTAAAATTGGTTATTTAGCTCAAGAACCTGAAATTAATTTAGATAAAACGGTGCGAGAAGTGGTCGAAGAAGCCGTGTTTGAGATGAAGGAACTGTTGGCGAAATTTGATGAAATCAGTCTTCGCTTTGCCGAGCCAATGAGCGATGAAGAAATGAACACTTTATTGGAAGAGCAAGGCGAGTTGCAACATAAAATTGAGGCAGGTGGTGGTTGGGATCTTTCTCGTAAGCTTGAAATCGCTGCAGATGCTTTAAGACTTCCAGATTGGGATACACCTATCCAGGTATTATCCGGCGGAGAGCGTCGACGGGTGGCCCTATGTCGTTTGCTCTTATCCAACCCTGATATGTTATTACTTGATGAGCCAACCAACCATTTAGATGCTGAGAGCGTTGCTTGGTTAGAGCGGTATTTAGAAGAGTTTGAAGGTACCGTCGTTGCTGTAACACACGATCGCTATTTTCTTGATAACGCAGCCGAATGGATTTTGGAATTGGATCGCGGCGAAGGGATCCCTTATAAAGGTAATTATACGTCTTGGCTTGAACAGAAAAATGCACGACTTGAGTCTGAACAAAAGCAACAGGCTTCTCATAAACGCGCCATTCAAGCCGAGCTTGAATGGGTTAGAACGTCACCTAAAGGCCGTCATGCAAAAAATAAAGCAAGGCTTCAGCGATTCGAAGAGCTAAATTCGAAAGAATTTCAAAAACGAAACGAAACCAATGAGTTGTATATCCCACCTGGTGAACGGCTCGGTGATTTAGTCATCGAAGGCGTTAATCTTTGTAAAGGATTTGGCGATCGATTGTTGATGGATAATTTCAGTTTTAAATTACCTAAGGGCGGGGTATTAGGTATTATTGGACCTAATGGCGCTGGAAAATCAACGTTTTTAAAAATGCTTACCCAACAAGATAAGCCTGATTCCGGCGAAATTAGAATGGGCGATACGGTAAATCTTTCATATGTGGATCAGATGCGTGATGATCTCAATGATCATAAAACCGTTTGGGAAGAAATTACCGATGGTCAAGATATGATTCAAGTGGGTTCATTTCAAATGCCTTCCAGAGCATACGTGAGTCGTTTTAACTTTAAGGGAAATGATCAACAGAAAAAAATGGGCCAGTTATCCGGTGGTGAGCGAAATCGTGTTCATTTAGCAAAGCTCTTAAAACGTGGCGGGAATGTTTTGTTGCTTGATGAACCGAGTAATGATTTAGATGTCGAAACCTTGCGTGCACTGGAAGATGCTATTCTTAATTTTCCTGGATGTGTGGTGGTTATCTCGCATGATCGTTGGTTTTTGGATCGCATTTGTACTCATTTAATGGCCTTTGAAGGGGACTCAGAAGTTGTTTTTATTGAAGGCAATTATCGTGATTATGAAGAAGATCGAAAGCGAAGGCTCGGAGATGAGGCCAACCGTCCTCATCGAATTAAATATCGCCGGTTAACACACTAGTGATTTACCTTAATCTGGCGAAAAATGCATAAACTCTAAAAATACTTTAGGATTACTTACATGAACAAGGCATATCGTATTGTTTTGTTATTATCTTTTGCTTTAACAGCGTGCGTCGAATTTGATGAATCAACCTACATTACCGATGATAATGGAATTGTTCATCACACGAAGCATTATCTCAGAGATACTCGAGGAAAAAATTACTTTCCCAAAGAGATTAAATCTACAGGGAAAAAGCAATTTTTCTTTGATCCAAAAGCAGCGGCTTGGGCTGCTTATGATATAGAGGGGAAACGTGTGATGACAGGTAGTGCCTCAGGCGGCAAAGACTTTTGTGAAGACATTAATAAACCATGTCGCACTGTAACGGGCACCTTTAGGGTATATAACAAACGTGGCATAGACTGTAAATCAGGTGAGTATCCCATTCAAACCGAAGGTGGGGCAAAAATGCCTTACTGCATGTATTTTTACCGTGGCTTCACAATTCATGCAGCCTATGAAGTTCCTCCAACGAACTCCAGTCATGGATGCATCCGTGTTCTACCGAGCGCTGCCAAATGGTTAAATGAAGAATTCATCGACATTGGAACACAAGTTACTGTTTTATCGTATCCGGATGAAGATGGGGATAAAGATTATGTTTCATAGAAATGATTCCTAAGCTCCAGGGCAAGCGCATACCATGAAAATATAGAACAATATATTGTCTTGCGAACGAAGTGAAGCAATCCATTACAAAATTATAACGAAGGTCGATCTGGATTGCTTCACTTCATTCTCAAAGACGGCATTTGGATTTAATTGGCTCACAGTATGCCTTGGCCATGTTCTAAGCCCTAAACTTGTAATTTAAACTTCAAATCTACCACATTGGCATAAATACGAACTTTTCCGGTAGTAAAGGGAAGTTGTTGCGAGCCAAGCGTGACGTGGTTATTCATTCTCGTATTTGAAAAACCATACCCATAGACCAACTCCAGTGTTGTGGCAGGTGTTGGATGATAATCCGCTGCAATGCCTAAAAAATATTGCGTATCTGCGGGAAAGTTAATTGTTCTATAAGCATCTCGTTCCGGACCGTCGTCCACCATAGCGACACCAGTAATGCCTATTTTTTCAAATAATTGATGCCGAAGGATAGCTAAAAAGGCTAACGATTTACGAAATTTCATTGTAAAAATAAAATCTTGATCTAAGGGTGGTGGGGCGCTGGTATTTCTAAAAATGGCGTATTGATTAACATCCCATTCCGAATAAAATAATTGTAAACTGGTTAACCATTTTTCGTTAAACAAATGTACATAGCTTAATATGGTGGTTGCCGGCATTCGAAAATCAAAACTCAATGACGTATTGATGTTATTTTGAAAAATACTCGTGCCCCTGGTTTGTTGCTTAATGGATGAATAATAGGTTAGCCCCAAAAAGTTTGTGGGGTTTATAATATGATATAAACCTACATCAAAACCTAACCCAAATCCTGAAGTTCGATTGACTAGATTTGCATATGTGGTTGGACCAGAAGGAAGCGCCCAGTTCGTTTCATTATTTTTTAAGAAATTAAAATTTAAGCCAGCACCAGCATACCATTTAGGGTTAAATTGATAAGAAGCTCGAGGGCTAATGTCGACATCGGTTAAATACGTTTGCGTGGCGGCATAACGAGTAAATGAATTATTTCCCCAATTTAAATTGGAATGAAAAGGTTGTGTTACGTCTACCGCAAAGACCCAATTACCGTTATAACGCTTTGCAATGCGGCCATAAGGGAGAATACTTACCGTTTTGGAATAAGAAGTCCCTGTATCATATTGAAATGTATTGAAGTTGAACTGGTTTCCTTGAAATCGTGCGTTTGTTGCAAATCCAGTACCGCCAAAAATGAGCTCATTATTTTTTACCTTAAACAATTCAGCAGGATTGGCGTAACTAATTCCTGTGAAATACTGAATAACATTTGCATGCGTATTAAAGCAAATTAAGCTGGATAAAATGGTGAAGGAATACTTCATAAAACTCCCTATAAATAATCCCTAAAATCAAATTCCAGATATACCCATTGGAATTGAGAGTACTGGTTTTTATACCGTCGTCATTGCGAACGAAGTGAAGCAATTGCAGGATTTCAACGGAGCATCGATCTGGATTGCTTCGCTAGCGCTATCAAAGCACTTCAACCTTATTTTCCCCCTCTCCCGGATACGAGGAGAGGGCCCATAGAGCGGGAGATGGACTCTCGCCAAGCTCTTTTAAGGTGTTTTCCACAACAGGGCTAGCAGGCTCGTAAAGACGAGTTTTTTATGCGTAAGCCCTATTCTAGTCCTGTTTGAGTTTTTGTTTCTTCAGGAGTTTTGGATACGTCTATTTCTGCTGCGGGAGCAGTTTTCGCTTCACCTGCAACTCTAGGAATTGCAATCATTTGCATAATACCTAGATCACCTGTGACTTTACGACCGATTAACACATCAACGGATAAAAGTTGGGTTAATCGTTGTTGTTGATTTTGATAAACCACTTCGAGCGGAATGGTAACTTTCCATTGGTTTTCTTTCGCGGGATTAACAACGATGTTCCCATCAACTTGGCTACTGACTGTTAAATTCTGGGCTTGTATAGCTTTTAGGTTACCCGATTTGTCTAAAGCAGTTTTGAATCCTTCCCATCCTTGCTTGGTGAAACATTTTTCTAACGTTGCCATTTGTTGATCTAGGGTTGGTGCATCCAATTCAAATGCCTTTACCGTAGCAAATTCTGCCCATGATTTAATCAACGATTCGCTTACATCGGTTTTTTCAGGAGGAATTTTATATTCACAACTAATCGGTTGATTGGCTTGGGTTGCTGCAGCGGCTTCTGGTGTAGTGGCTGGTTGTGGCGTTGTGCTTGCGGGGGCTTCATTTTGAATGCCTGGTTTTACAACTGCAGGTTGTGAAGGATTGGCTTGGGCAATTGTATCATCAGCATAAATTGGAGAAGCCAAAGTGCCTATTAGAGCAGCATAAAGAACCGTTTTTTTCATGCGTTATCTTCCTTCATTCGTTAAATTAAGTAACTCCGTTAAAAATATCGCCGCGAGTCTGGCAGTTTTTTGTCGCTCATCGAAAGGGGGGGACAATTCGGCAATATCAAGACTTATCACTTTGCCAGTTTGTTTGATATATTTCAATAAAGATAATGCCTGCCAAGGATTGATCCCTATGACTTGTGGGGCACTAACTCCAGGCGCGTAGCATTCATCAAATACATCCAAACAAATTGAAACATAAAGATACTCATGTCGAATAATAAAATCGTCTAAAAAAGCCATTTGCCAGGCCAAACTTTCTTGATTGATTTGCTCGGCAGTTAAGTAAGAGATGTTCCATTCATTTGCTCTATCAAATAAACTTTTAGTATTGGCTGCTCGTTGGATACCCAGGCAACAATAATCAAAAGGTCGCTCCTTTTGCTCACAATGGGCTTTGATTTCGGCAAAAGGAGTACCTGAAGAACTTTGATGATTGACTAAGGGTCTTATGTCGAAATGGGCATCGAAGTTGATGATGCCGAGTTTAGGGAAACATTCTGCAAGACCACGATAATGAGGCCAAGCAATCTCATGCCCTCCGCCCAAAGCAATCGTGAATTTCCTTTGTTGTTGGCAGTATGAAATCAGTTTAGTTAATTCAGCTTGAGCGGATTCAAGGTCGCCTTGCTCGCAAAAAATATTACCGACATCAATCAGGGTATGATCCTCATGACAGGCTAGTTTGGCAAGTTGAGTGCGAATAGCGTCAGGTCCTAATTTGGCACCCACTCGACCTAAATTGCGGCGAATGCCTTCATCGCTAGCAAATCCTAAAAGGACGGTTTTAAGTTCAATAGGTAAGTCTTGGTTTTGGATATTTACCCATTCAACGTGTTGAAAATAGCGCTCACCTGGCAGGCTGTCTTCTCGTCCTTGCCATAGAGATGGGTCTGGGGGAGTATAGTGTTTAAGGTCTTTAAGCAAATCCAGCTCCTTGCTGAAATTTGTATATATGATAACAGGCTTCTTAAATTTATCCATCCTATGATGCGACTGCCCTTCATTTAAATCCCATCTATGAAAATAGTAGTCCTTAAAAGGTGGGTCTGATATGATTCCTCAAAATCGATTAAGAGGTTCTATTGAAGGTGTTTATTATAACCGGTGGTGGCAGTGGCATTGGCCGTGCTTTAGCCTTAAACCTAGCGTCACGTGAACAATTGGTTTTAATTGTTGGACGTCGCGAAAAACCATTAGCGGATACTGCGTCCATGCACCCGAATCTTTCTTGTCTCTGTGCGGATGTGGCGAGTGAAAAAGGTCGTCAGCAGATTAAAGATTATATAGAGCCGTATACAATGATTAAAGGATTAATCCATAACGCTGGTACGATTGAACCCATATCGCCCATTACTGAGATTAAAGAAGCTGAGTGGCAAAATACAATGGCTACAAACGTAGAAGCTCCTTTATTTTTAACGCAATTATTAAGCGATTTATTAAAAAATGGCCGCGTATTAAATATTGGTTCAGGGGCGGCTCACTTTGCTGTAAAGGGGTGGGCAGCTTATTGTGTTTCAAAAGCAGCTCTTCTGATGTTAACGAAATGCTGGCAACTGGAACAAAATGCCATAGCGTTCGCGAACGTCATGCCTGGCATTATCGATACCGATATGCAAGCGATGATAAGAAAAGCAAGTCACATGGACGATGAAAAGCTTCTGTTTTTTAAGACGTTGAAACAGGAAGGAAAATTAATTTCCCCAGAAACGGTCGCGTTATTTTTAAGCTGGCTTTTATTGGATGTGGCTAAAAACGAGTTTGAATCCCAAGAGTGGGATATTTATGATACCTCACATCATGCTGCTTGGCTTAGCTCTTCTCATTTTGTACCTACCTGGGAATGATATCCATGGCTTTGTGTAATCTGATCCTTACTCATGCGACGATAATTGACCACGAAGGAAAACAATACCAAAATTATTCCCTTGCGATTAATGACGAAATCATTGCTTGGTGTGGCCCTCATAATGAGTTACCGCAAGCGTTTTATCAGGATGCAGTGCGGGTTGAAGATTGCGCTGGTCGGCTAATCACTCCTGGACTTATTGATTGTCACACCCATCTTGTCTATGCCGGAAACCGTGCAAATGAGTTTAGAAAGCGTTTAAACGGAATAAGCTATGCTGAAATTGCAAAGGCCGGTGGTGGAATTTTAAGTACAGTTCAACAAACACGAGACGCTTCCGAAGATTTGTTATTAGAACAATCTTTACCGCGATTACGCGCATTGCAATCTGAAGGCGTTTTAACAGTTGAAATTAAATCAGGCTATGGGCTCGATCTAGAAACTGAGCTTAAAATGCTCAGGGTGGCTCGAAAATTAGGTGAAATTACCGGGGTTCGAGTCAAAACAACGTTTTTAGGCGCTCATGCCATTCCGAACGATTTCAAAGGAAGAAGTCAGGCCTATATCGATTACTTGTGTCAAGAAATGCTTCCTGCTGTAGCTAATGAAGGGCTTGCGGATGCCGTTGATGTTTTTTGTGAATCCATCGGTTTCTCGCTTAAAGAAACGGAGCAAGTGTTCAAAGCTGCTAGAGATTTATCTTTGCCCGTAAAATGTCATGCAGAGCAATTGTCGAATTTAGGCGCTTCTTCATTGGCGGCTTCGTTTGGGGCATTATCAAGTGATCATTTGGAATATCTTGACCAAAATGCCATTCGAGCTATGGCTTCATCGGGGACAGTGGCTGTACTATTGCCCGGGGCTTTTTATTGCCTAAACGAAACTCGAAAGCCTCCTATAGCGCAACTTCGTAAAGAGGGGCTAGGTATGGCAATTGCTACGGATTGCAATCCTGGCTCTTCACCAATCACTTCAATATTGCTGGTGATGAATATGGGCTGTCAATTATTTTCATTGACCGTCCCTGAAGTGTGGAGTGGTGTCACATATCAAGCCGCTCGAGCGCTAGGTATAGCCGAAAAAGTTGGATCGCTCAAGGCTGGGATGAGAGCAGAACTTTTGCGATGGCCTGTAACCGATGCTGCTGAGCTATGTTATCAAATTGGATTTCCCTATCACCCCGAGTGCTTCATTCAGGGTAACTGGAAGTCATTACGCCATGAGGAATAGATATGCTTCCTAAGCAATTTGAGGATAATCAGCGATTCTTGTCGTTTTGTGTAATTGCCTCTGCTAGATATCTAGGGTGGTCCTTGCATGTACTCCAAGGCGAGAATTCCTGGAGGAGAATTAATGAGTAATGATCTTTCTTCGTTTATAACCAATGAACAAAAAATTGCAGAATTAACGGTTCGTAGTGTTTTTTTAGCGATATTTTTAACGTTGATTCTGGCGATGTCAAATGCCTACTTAGCATTAAAGCTCGGGATTTTAACGTCTGCTTCAATCCCTGCTGCGATTATCTCAATGGGTATCTTACGATTTTTTAAAGACGCAACGATACTAGAAAATAACGCGGTGCAAACAGCCGCTTCTGCGGGAGAAGCAGTCGCGGGAGGTATTGTCTACACGATTCCAGCATTAATTATTATCGGGTATTGGCATCATTTTGATTATTTTACCAATTTTTTCATTGCAGCCAGTGGTGGGATTTTAGGCGTATTGTTTTCCATCCCATTGAGGCGAATTTTAGTTCATGACGAAACATTGAAATTTCCTGAAGGAAAGGCAATTGCTGAAGTATTAAAAACCTCGACTGAAAAAGTAGGTATTAAGGAAATTTTACTGGGTGGTATTGTTGGTGGTGTATTAGAGTTGCTTCAAATCGGGTTTAAAGTTTTGGCAAATAGCTGGAGCTACTGGTTTGTTGCAAAACGTTCCATATTTGGATTTGGAGCGGGGTTTTCTGCAACCATGATTGGTGCTGGTTATTTGGTTGGCCATGATATGGCGATTAGCATTTTTTTAGGCGCGTTTATTTCTTGGCTTATTGCCATGCCTATTGTTAGTCAGTTTTACCCTGAATATTTAGCCCAATATCCAGCACATAAAGCGGCTATGTATTTGTGGAACAGCGAGATGCGTTATTTAGGTATTGGGGCAATGTTATTTGCTGGAATTTGGACGTTTGCCAAATTGGCAAAGCCTCTAGCGCGCAATATGAGAAGTTCTTTACGAGTTTTTTTATCCAGTAGTAGTCGAGGTGAGCGAATACCTAGAACCGATCGCGATATTCCCGTACCTTACATTTTAATTGCGATTTTTATTTTGGCCGCAATGCTCTTTTTGTTTTTCCAGTTTTTATTTCCTCTTGAACAAGCAGGGTTAGATGGAGAATATTCACCTACGCTCGTATTCGCGCTCGTTATGTATGTTTTAATTGTGGGTTTTTTATTTTCAGTCATCACCGCTTATTTTTCCGGGATGGTGGGTGTAACAGCAAGTCCTGGGAGTTCTATTGTAATTGCCGGGATCTTATTTGCAGCCTGGATATTACTTGGTGTGTTAAACCGTGTTGTACCACTGCCTTTAAGTGAGCAGCAATTGCTTGCCGCAGAGGCCATTACGATTATCATTGGTTCTGTGGTAACTGGGATTGCTGCGATTGCAAATGATAATACACAGGATTTAAAAGTAGGACAATTGGTCGGTGCAACTCCATGGAAACAACAATTGATGCTCTTGCTCGGAGTCATTGTGTCTTCATTAATTATTCCACCCGTTATGCAGCTGCTGTTTAATGTATATGGCATAGCCGGGGTGATGCCTTCTCCTGGAATGGATGTGAGCCAATCCCTGCCCGCACCAACAGCAGCACTTTTATCCGCTGTAACCCAAGCAGTCTTTCAAAACACATTACCTTGGAGCATGATGTTTGTTGGAGGGGGAGTAATTATACTTATCATTGCTCTTGAGCGATTATTTAATCTAAAACGGTTTGTTCAACTCTCTATTTTGGGCGTGGCCATCGGAATGTATTTGCCTATCGCCTCATCATTTCCTTTATTTATTGGCGGCTTAATCGCATTGTTTGTAAACACACATTTAAAACGTCGGGTTTTATCCGATGAATCTTTACAACGTCATAAGCAAGTGGGAACGCTCATTGCGTGTGGTTTGGTCGCGGGCTCCGCATTAATTGATGTTTTATTGGCTATTCCTTTTTCAATTTTTCACTCACCGGATGCCTTACGAATAACAAAAGATACCTGGCATAATTATGGAGTTATTTTGAGTGTTATAGCGACTATTTTACTCGCGGCTTGGATTGACCGACGCGTTATGAGACGTGAGATTTCTGAAGAGTAATCTCTGATTTGACTAATGCGTTTGGCAATTTCTCATACTCCTCCTGTCTCTCTTCATAACGATGTTGGACCAGGGCCCAACCTACAAAGCGCTTCATAATGAATAACATGAACAACGTAGGTTGGGCCTTGGCCCAACGGTTTATTATGATTTCCTTCTTTGTTACAACGACTCAATCTTCTTCTGTTGCTTTTTAAGCTTTTCTTTTGCAGCTTTTGCCAGAGTCATTTTTTCTTTTTCCTTTTCAATAATTTCTCTTGGTGCGCGATCAGTAAAGTTTGGATTGTTAAGCTTTCCTTCAGCCATTGCAATGTCTTTATCGAGTTTAGAAATTTCTTTTTCTAAACGGCTAAGCTCAGCTTCTTTGTCAATTAAGCCTGCCATTGGAATAAGTAATTCCAACTCTCCGACAACGGCAGTAGCTGAAGCCGGTATAGCCTCGCCTTTATCTAAAACGTTAATTTGCGAAAGTTTGCCGAGTGAAACCAACGTCGCTAAATATTTTTTCACTAAAGCGTCTTTTTCTTCACTGACATTTCGAAGAATTAAAGGAATTTGCCGAGCAGGACTAATCGACATTTCACTGCGAATAGTACGGATGGATTGAATAATTTTTTTAAGCCATTCCACTTCCTCTTCAATCGAGTTATCGATGAGGTGTTCTTCAACTTCAGGAAATTTACTGAGCATAATACTCTCAGCATTGTCGCTAGTAAACTTGGTGATGCGCAACCAAATCTCTTCGGTAATAAATGGCATCACTGGGTGCAGAAGTTTTAGAATTTGGTCTAACACATGAATTAAAGTTCTACGAGTACCACGTTTTTTGGCGGCTAATGCTTCTTCGTCATATAAGACAGGCTTTGAGAGCTCAAGGTACCAATCACAATATTCGTGCCAAACAAAATCGTACAAAGTATTGGCTAGTAGATCAAAACGATAGGTTTCAAAATAGTGATGGCAAGTGGCTTTCACTGCTTGTAATTTGGATAAAATCCAATAGTCTGCGGGACTATATTGAAAGGCATTATCCCCAAAGTCTGATAAATCTTCATCGGTATTCATGAGTACGTAACGAGAGGCATTCCAAAGTTTGTTGCAAAAATTTCGGTAACCTTCAACCCGCCCCATATCGAATCGAACCACACGGGCATTGGAAGCAAGAGAGCAGAAAGTGAAGCGCAAAGCATCCGCGCCATACGCATCAATTCCTTCGGGGAATTGCTTGCGAGTGGCTTTTGTTACTTTATCTTTGACCGACTGAAGCATAAGATTAGCCGTTCGTTTTTCAATTAACGATGAGAGATTAATGCCATCAATAATATCAATAGGATCAAGTACATTACCCTTAGATTTGGACATTTTCTTCCCTTCATTGTCGCAAACCAAACCTGTGATGATGACTTCTTTAAAGGGTACTTTCCCAGTAAACTTTAAGCCCATCATGATCATTCTAGCGACCCAGAAGAAAATAATATCAAAGCCAGTGAAAAGAACTTGAGTTGGATAAAACTCTTCAAAATCACTCGTGCGTTCCGGCCAGCCTAAACTTGAAAAAGGCCAGAGGGCAGAAGAAAACCAAGTATCTAAAACGTCTTCATCTTGTTTAAGCGATACAGAGGGATCAAGGTTATATTTAAATCGTACGTCTTTTTCACTATAACCGACGTAAACTTTACCCTGGTTATCATACCAAGCAGGAATACGATGGCCCCACCATAATTGTCGACTGATGCACCAATCTTCAATATGTTCCATCCATTGGTAATAAGTTTTTGTCCAGTTTTCTGGAATAAAGCGAATCTCACCTTTTTTTACAACATCAATGGCGGGTTCGGCTAAGGGTTTTGTTTTGACATACCATTGATCTGTTAATAGAGGCTCAATGATAACGTTTGATTTTTCTCCACGAGGTACTTTGAGCTTGTGTGGTTCAACTTTGACTAATAGGCCTTGTTCCTGCAAATCTTCAATAATTTGTTCACGCGCGACAAATCGATCCATCCCTTGATATTTGATAGGCGCATTTTTATTAATGGTCGCTTTTTTAGTAAAGATGTTAATTAAGGGGAGATTGTGACGCTTACCGACTTCATGGTCATTAAAGTCATGTGCTGGTGTGATTTTTACACAACCACTGCCAAAGTCCTTTTCAACGTATTCATCGGCAATAATGGGAATGGTTCGATCGCATAGCGGCAATTGAATTTCTTTTCCGATTAAATGCTTGTAACGTTCATCTTCAGGATGGACTGCAACCGCCGTATCGCCCAGCAGAGTTTCAGGACGTGTGGTTGCAATAACAATGAATTCCTCCGAATCAACTAAGGGATAACGAATGTGCCATAGGCTTCCTTCTTCTTCTTCAGATAGAACTTCTAAGTCGGATATGGCGGTTCCTAACTTCGGATCCCAGTTGACGAGCCTTGAGCCCCGATAAATTAATCCATCATCATAAAGCTGAACAAATACTTTTTGCACCGCCGCAGACAGTCCTGCATCCATTGTAAAACGTTGACGTGTCCAATCCACCGAACTGCCTATGCGGCGCATTTGACGGGTGATGGTATCGCCAGACTCTTCTTTCCATTTCCATACACGCTTAAGAAATTCTTCACGACTTAGGTCTTTACGTGATAAACCTTCTCTGGCCAATTGTCCCTCAACAATAAGTTGGGTTGAAATGCCAGCATGGTCGGTTCCTGGCTGCCATAGGGTTTTTTTACCTTTCATGCGTTGATAACGAATGAGTGCATCAATTAAAGTATGTTGGAAGCCATGCCCCATATGCAAGCTGCCAGTGACATTGGGTGGAGGTAACATAATGCAAAATGACTCGCCTTCACCTCGGGGTTGGAAGTAATGGTGGCTTTCCCATCGTGTATAACATGCTTTTTCAATCGATTGTGGGGAATATGTTTTATCCATTGCTTAACCTGTTTAATTAAAAATTTGCGAATTTTACCACATAATTTTAGGGCCTGTTTACAATTTGTTTCGCGAGCTAAAAATTGAGATGATTATGCTCAAATTTTAGCTGAGTGAGGTGAATAGTAAGCCCTATTTAACGAACTCAACGTGAAACAAATTGTAACAGGCCCTAAAGAGTAGGACCGCCTTTTAGACCAACGCGGGGCTAAAAATTATAACGTCATTCTACCCGTTATGCTTGGGTGAAACAGGGGTGGGTTCTTCATATTTTCCATGCTTACGATGATCTGCCGCCAAATAGGTATAAATTGCAGGCACTACAAACAAAGTGAAACATGTACCAATTAACATTCCAGAAGAAATCACAAGACCAATATCAAAACGACTTTCTGCTCCGGCGCCACTTGCAATTAATAAAGGAATTACCCCGAATACCATTGCAGCAGTAGTCATTAAGATTGGACGTAATCGAATTCCTGCGGATTCTTCAACCGCTTCACGCCGAGTAAGATTTTTTTCTCGTTGTAAATGATTCGCAAAGTCAACGATTAAAATCCCATGCTTACTGATTAAGCCAATCAACGTAATTAATCCAACTTGTGTATAAATATTAATGGTAGCAGCCCCTAAGTTTAAAGGAATCAACGCCCCGCAAATAGACATGGGTACACTAATTAGAATAATTAAAGGGTCACGGAAGCTTTCATATTGTGCAGCTAGAACCAGAAAGATAACTAATACCGCCATGAAAAATACGATAATCAGGGTGGTCCCTTCTTGAATAAACTGTCGAGATTGTCCGCCATAATCGTATTCAAAGCCCTGTGGTAAAATGGATTCGGCTTGTTCTTCTAAATAATTGAGGGCTTGGCCTAAACTCACTCCCGGCATCATCACTCCTTGAATGGTTGCCGAATTAAGTTGTTGAAAGTGAGAAAGTGCATTGGGCTGTGTTCTTGAGCTTGGTTCTACTATGGTGGAAAGAGGAACCATCGTGTTATTTGACGTTCGCAAGTAAATCTGACCCAGTTGCTCAGGAGTTAAACGAAATGGTCTATCAAGCTGAGGTATGACTTGGTAGCTTCTTCCCATCAAATCAAAGAAATTGACGTATCCGCCAGAGAGAGCACTGGTTAAGCTGCTTCCAATTGTTTGCATATTCAAACCTAAATCCGAAGCTTTCGAACGATTAATATCTAAAACAATCTCAGGCTGATTAAACCGCAGGCTGTTGTCAAGAAAGATAAATAACCCACTTTGTTTTGCTTTTTCAAGTAACTTGTTTGAGATTTCAAATAAGCTTTGAAAGTCATTGGTTGTTTTAATTACAAATTGGATTGGGGCACCACCGCCTCCGCCAGGTAAGGGAGGAGGGATAACGGCAAAGGTTTTAAGACCGGTAATTTGATCGAGCTTTTCTTGTAAGGGTTGTTTTAAACGAAACTGACTTTCACGCTCTCCCCAAGGTTTCAATACGAGTCCTGATATAGGCGACCCCGAGTTGATGGTAAAATAATGTGCTGTTTCAGGAAAGCTCTTATAGATTTTTTGAAACGGTTTCGTAAATGTTTCAACGTAATTTAATGTGGCATACTGCGGAGCGCTACCCACCACAAAAAAGAAGCCTTGGTCTTCCTCTGGTGCGGTTTCTTGAGCTGTTTTTGTATACATGTAAGGCAACATTAATAAAACGACGACTGCAAACAATAAAACGATAACCCGTGTTTCAAGCAAACTATGAAGTGTTCGCTGATATCGTTGCTTGAGTCGATTAAAAAAATCATCAAGCCACTTAACAAATTTATTACTGCCTTTTTCAGAAGCTAAAATCTTAGAACACATCATGGGGGAGAGCGTTAACGCAACAATACCGGAGATAATGACGGCACAGGCAAGGGTGAAGGCAAACTCTTTAAATAACGCGCCAGTCAGTCCTTGCATAAATCCAATAGGTGCATATACTGCGGCCAAAGTAATGGTCATGGCAATTACTGGTGTGGCAATTTCACGTGCACCTATGATGGCTGCATCAAAAGGCGATTTTCCTTCCTCAATGTGGCGGTGAATGTTCTCCACCACTACGATGGCATCATCAACCACCAATCCAATAGCTAAAACAAAAGCAAGCAGCGTTAATAAATTAATTGAATAGCCCAAAAACAACATGAGGGTACATACCCCAACCAGCGATAGGGGGATAGTAACCATGGGAATTAAAACAGAACGAATAGAGCCTAAAAACAAGAAGATGACCACCACCACAATAACGGCAGCTTCCACAATAGTTGAAATCACTTCATCAATTGATGCGCGAATAAATTCGGTGGCATCATAAACAATAGTACCCTCCAATGAAGGAGGAAATTGCTTAGTGATGCTTGGAAATACTTCACGGACATTCTGGATAACAGTTAAAGGATTAGCGGAAGGGGTCGGCGTAATTCCAATAAACACCGCCTTTTTTCCATCGAAGGTCACTGAGGTATCATAGTTTTGTGAGCCAAGCGTTACTTCGGCAATGTCCTTTAATCGGATTATTGAGCCACTATCGGCGCGAACAATGAGCTTTTTAAATTCTTCCGCAGAACTTAAGTTGGTATTGGCTTTGATGTTAATGGCAACATACTCACCCTTTGTACTTCCAGCAGCAGTTAAAAAGTTATTACTGGATAAAACCTGAAAAACATCACTAGGCGTGACTTTAAAAGCCGACATTTTTATAGGATCAAGAAAAATACGCATGGCATAGGTTTGGCCGCCTAAAATTTCAGCCTTTGCAACGCCTTCAACCGTTTGGATTTTGGGTTGCACGACTCGGGTCGCGTAATCTGTAATCTGCTGTGGCGTCATTTCCACACTGTCTAAGCTTAAGTATAACAAGGCGGTTGAGGTATCTGAGGATTTAACAATAACAGGTTGCTGCGATTCAGGAGGCAAAATATTAATGGTTTGTTGTACCTTACTCATCACATCTGTGAACGCAATTTGTGGATCAAAATTAAGCTTTACGTTGACTGTAATTGTGCTAATACCTTGTGTGCTAGAGGAGGTGAGATAATCAATCCCTTCAGCACTAGCTATTGCTGCTTCAAGTGGGGTTGTAATGAACCCTGCAATAAGGTTTGCATCAGCCCCGGGGTAGGCTGTGGTGACTGTAATGACCGTATTATCCATTCTAGGAAATTGCCGAACCTGCATTTTCAAAATGGAATTTAGCCCGAAAAGGAAGATGAGCAAGCTAATAACGCTTGCCAGAACAGGGCGTTTGATGAAAATATCAGTAAATTTCATATTCATTCCAGCTCAATCGAGCAAATCGGATAAAAAATTATTTGCCTAAGGTTTTTGGATCAAGGGTATTCGTAAGTTTTATATCATTATTAATAATGACCCGTGTTCCATCATCTAATTTAAGTTCACCAGACCCTACGACTTCTTGACCTGCTTTAACTCCTTTTTCTATCACTGTGTAGTTACCTTGTTGATCGCCCGTTTTAATAAAAACGCGTTTAACATATAAATGATCCTGACCATCTTTTCCTTTTTTACCGTCCTTATCTTTTTCAATCAAATAGACAGCATCGCCATACAAACTGTAAGAAATCGAGGTGGTTGGCAATACTACGACATCCTTTAAGGTGGGTTGATCTACTTCAATGTTCGCAAACATGCCAGGGATAAAATTAAATTTATCGACTTTATTCTTTTTATTGAGTAGAGGAGAGCAAAGAACGATAGGCTTTTGATGGAATTCTGATTTAACAACTTTAACCAATGGAGATTTCTCCGGGTTTTTAAGGGCTTCAGTTGGACAATTCGGAACAGTGGCTTGAATTAAAATATTATGGGTATTGACATCAACTTTGGCATTGATGGCAGTAATTTTTCCTTTAAATAAGAAATTTGGATTTTCCTCCACAGAAAACGTGATGTCTTGATTAATATGTAATTTTTTTAACAATTGTTCGGGCAAATAAAATTCAAGAAATAATGGGTCCATTGATTGTAATGTTACAATCTTGGTTTCACCGGGAGAAATAAATTGCCCTAAATTAATTTTTCGAATTCCTAATCGCCCTGCAAAGGGGGCTGTTATATGCTTTTGTCGGATGACCGCTTCAGTTTTTTCAACATCAGCCTCGGCTTGCAATAGTTTAGCTCGGGCAGCATCCACATTTGAGCTCGGTGTTGCGCCGCGTTTAAATAAGTCTACTTGTCTTTGATAGTTAATTTTTTGCAAGGCAAGTTCAGATTGGTTAAATTTTAAAGTGGCTTCGTCAACGGCGTCATCGATATCAATCAGTGGTGCATCTTTTTGTACGAATTCACCCGATTCAAAATGAATTGCCACAACATTGCCCGAGGCTTCGGAGTTCACATCAACTCCGTTTACTGCGACAAAATTTCCCACGGCAGAAAGGGTAGGTTTCCAGTTTTCTTTTTTGGCTACAATAGAAGAAACTGTAACGGCAGGAGCTTCATAGGTTGCAAAATAGCGTTTCATCATATAGCTTTTAAACAGGTTGTAACCAATAATCCCGCCAAATACAATTACAAGTGCGATGATCATGATTGTTAAACGCTTTTTCAACCTAGTATTGTTCATGGATGAAATACACCCTCTTAATCAATGGTTAATTAGCTATAAGCTAAGATAAAGATACACGAATAGATTATTGTAATCTGGGTCTATTGACAAATCTTATTGTAAATATACAAATTTAACGCAAGCTTTTTATCTATTAATATCATTTTAGATTAGGTAATACGTTGTTTTGGTAAGCAACAGCAACCCCTTAATGCGCTCATCTATATAGTCGACAGAATTGGTCGCTTCTTTCAAATAATAGGACGAATTGTGCAATTTTGAAAGTTATGATCTTTGTACAGATTGCATTCTTATAGTAGACAGAGACATTTTTTTACAAATCGGTGTCTATTATCAAAACCTATTGACTAAAATAATTACTTTGTTACTATTTGGCTTCACGTAATTTGAGGTACTCTCTACCATGAAGCGAACATCATTATTGTTTCTCTGTTTTATCTTATGTTTTGGCCAGGCTTATGCTGAGAGCCAGCATGCTCACTCGCAAAAAGGCAGTAGTTTAGTTAAAAAAACGGCTAAGAGTGTTAACTGGCCTGGGCGATGTGAAATTATGATCGTCAACAATAGTTATGAGCCAGTACAAGTCTATGGTATGTTTGATGATGGTGAAGGTTTACGATTTAATGTGTTGCCAAGCGATCCTCCGCATTATATTTCCTTGTTTTACTATGGGTACTGCCATTACGACATGTATGTAAGCATTCAGTCATTTAATGGTTTCCATTTGTATTCTGGTTACCCAAGTGTTGGGTCTACCATCGAGATCATTCCATACTTTAGTAAACAACTTAAAAGTAATCAGTCTCAGGTTCAAATTAAAAAGTAGAGATTTTCACTTTTGAGTAGCCAAGGGGTTTGTCTACCGGATAGACCCCATTCATGGCACATCATTCTAAATAAAGACGTCTGATTGAGCGTTCGTTTTCATTCAAATCCTTTGAGCAATGTGATAATCTTCTTAGGCTGAATATTTAACGTAAGTTCGATATCAGAAAAATCCAATTTTTGTTGATATCGAGCCGACTTATTTTGAATGGATCCCGTACAAAAAGTTTCGCTTTTTTTACGGGATAACATTTGTTTAGCGCCACAAAAGTCATGCATGACTTTTCTTTCGAACTCACGTTATTTAGGGAGATAGAATGATCAAAGCATTAAAGCTTAGTTTTTTAGCGATGGTTTGTGTTGGGATTATGGCTTGCTCTGCAACTTCAGTTCGTGAAAGCACTGGTGAATATCTCGATAGCACGGCAGTTACTGCTAAAGTAAAAGCAAAACTCATCGATACGCTTGGTCCAAGAGCATTCAAAATTAACGTTCAAACGTTTAAGGATGAGGTTCAGTTGAGCGGCTTTGTGAATAGCGATATTGTTAAAAAACGTGCGGGAGTGATTGCGGCTAGCGTAGAAGATGTCAAATCCGTTCGTAACGACTTAATTGTTAAATAAAGCTTTGGTCACTATTGGGCAAGAATTGAATCAACTATTGGTTATTTTATCAGCTATTCGTAAGGACTTACCATGTATGATGGCAGTTATACCATTTCTGGATTTGATGATGCGTTGCTTAAGGCAATACAAGCAGAAAGTCAACGTCAAGAGGATCACATAGAATTAATTGCATCTGAAAATTATGCAAGTCCACGGGTGATGGAAGCCCAAAGCTCTAAGTTGACAAACAAATATGCGGAAGGCTACCCAGGGAAGCGCTATTACGGAGGCTGTGAGTACGTTGATGAAGTTGAGCGTCTTGCGATTACACGTGCCAAAGCGCTTTTTGGTGCGGATTATGCAAATGTACAGCCTCATTCTGGATCACAAGCAAATGCTGCAGCCATGATGGCTTTGCTTGAACCAGGAGATAAGGTGCTCGGCATGGCTTTGCCACATGGAGGTCATTTAACTCATGGTTCTCAAGTTAACTTTTCTGGAAAATTGTATGAGGCCTACCAGTATGGGCTTAATCCAAACACAGGGCTTATCGATTACGATGCAGTTGAAGCATTAGCGTTACAGCATAAACCAAAACTGCTCATTGCGGGTTTTTCTGCGTATTCTCAACGTATTGATTGGTCTAAATTTCGAGATATTGCAGATAAAGTAAATGCGTGGCTTATGGTGGATATGGCGCATGTTGCAGGCTTAATTGCAGCCGGCTTATATCCTTCACCAATCCCCTATGCCGATGTGGTGACTACTACCACCCATAAAACCCTCCGAGGTCCTCGTGGGGGTATGATTCTAGCCAGAGCGAATGAAGTTTTGGAAAAAAAATTAAATTCCGCTGTTTTTCCAGGGACGCAAGGCGGTCCTTTAATGCATGTAATTGCAGCAAAAGCCGTTGCTTTTAGAGAAGCACAGCAACCTGACTTTAAACGCTACCAGCAGCAAGTGATTAATAACGCAAAAACGATGGCATCTTGCTTAATGGGACGAGGCCATAAAATTGTATCAGGAGGCACAGAAAACCACTTAATACTTTTGGATCTCATTGAAAAAAACATCACGGGTAAAGATGCGGATGAAGCGTTGGGGCGAGCAAACATCACCGTGAACAAAAACTCTGTGCCAAACGACCCCCGCTCCCCATTCGTGACGAGTGGGTTACGTTTAGGAACCCCGGCAGTGACCACTCGAGGCTTTAAAGAACCGGAAATTCGTTTATTAACAGGTTGGATAGCAGATATCTTGGAGGATCTAACCGATGAAGCTAGGATTGCAAAAGTGAAACATCAAGCCTTAGAGCTTTGTCATGATTTTCCCGTTTATAGTGGCTAAATTATGTATTGTCCATTTTGTCATGCTGAAGAAACAAAAGTGGTCGATTCCCGGTTGATTGCAGACGGTGCACAAGTTCGAAGAAGAAGGCAATGTCTCCAATGTAATGAACGATTTACTACGTTTGAAACTGCAGAGCTGGTTATGCCTGCGATCATTAAACGAGATGGTCGCCGAGAAGCCTTTAGTATTGATAATTTACGCGCAGGTATGCTTCGTGCATTGGAAAAAAGGCCTGTCAGCGTGGATGATCTGGAAGAATCGATTGCCACAATATTGCAAAAAATTCGGCAAAACGGCGAGCGTGAAATTGAATCCAGGCAAGTTGGCGAATGGGTTATGGAACAGTTATACCGCTTAGACCATGTAGCTTATGTAAGGTTTGCATCGGTCTATAAACGCTTTAAGGATGTGAGCGATTTTCGACAAACAATTGATCAAATGAATAACGATACATCCTCATGAGGTAATGGTGAATACTGAAACAATTAAAGGTAAGCGGCGCGCACGAAAACTCGCCTTACAAGCTTTGTACCAATGGTTAATGACCAACAGCGAGCTTTATGAAATTGAAGCCCAGTTTCATGCGAGCAACGATATGACAAAAGTGGATTCAAACTACTTGCACCGGTTATTGCATGGTGTTGTAAATCATCTGAATGAAATTGAAAATGCTTTTGCTCCGTATCTCGATCGACACATTGACAGTTTGAATCCTATCGAACTAACCGTTTTAAGACTAAGCGGATATGAATTGATGTTTTGCCCAGAAATTCCTTATCGTGTCGTTCTTGATGAAGCGGTAACCCTGACTAAAGCTTTTGGTTCTCAAGAAGGACATCGTTACGTTAATGGTGTTTTAAACAATCTTGCCAGAGACGTTAGAGCAAAAGAAATAGAACATAACGATGAATGAATTTGAATTAATTGATCGTTTTTTTAAATCTATTCCTAGTCAACGTAATGATGTCGTTTTTGGCATTGGAGATGATGCCGCCTGCTTAACAGTCCCCAAAGACATGCAATTAATTGTCACCACGGACACGTTGGTTGCGGATTGCCATTTTCTTTCCTCATGGGATGCGTTTGATATTGCGTATAAAGCCGTCATGGTCAATGTCAGCGATATCGCTGCAATGGGGGCAGAGCCCTCGTGGTTATCTCTTTCTTTAACATTGCCTGAGTCTGATGAAGTTTGGTTGTCTCGATTTTCAAAAGGCTTAAATGAGGCCATGCAACCATATAACATTGCACTTATTGGAGGCGATACCACTAAAGGCCCACTCAGCATCACCATAACCCTTCATGGTTTGGTTCCCGCCAGTAAAGCGGTAAGGCGTGATGGTGCCAAACCTGGGGATAAGATCTATGTGACAGGTCTTTTAGGCGCTTCGGCCTTAGCTGTTGACTTTCTTGAAAAAAAGAATGTTAACGCTTTGCATAAAGAAACGGTAATGGATAGGCTGCTTCGGCCTACCCCACGTGTGGATATGGGGAAGGTGCTTAGACGTTTCGCTTCTGCGGCAATTGATATCTCCGATGGGTTAAGCGCTGATTTAAATCATATTTGTGAATCAAGCCAAGTAGGAGCCTGCCTAAATCTTAAAAACATCCCGGTGCATCCGATGGTTTTGGCTTATCAAGGCGAGGAGGCTATTGAATTTGCACTTCAAGGAGGGGATGATTATGAATTATGTTATACCGTTTCCCCTATGCTTGAGCATGAAATGCTTCAGATGCTCTTATTGGAGGGGTTAAACGCCCATCTGATTGGTAACATTGAGGCTCAGCCAGGATTGCGCGGTCAGAAAAATGGCCTCGTTAAACCCTTAACCATAAAAGGGTATAGGCATTTTTAAACCCGTTTAGTTAAGCCTTATTATTTATTTTTCTTGACCATGGTTGAATTGTCGGTGAGCACAGTAAAATTATCAAAAAAAGTGTTGCAGGATCCTCTCTATTTCATCGCCTTTGGCTTTGGTAGTGGGCTTATTAAACCTGCACCAGGCACCTGGGGAACTCTGGCAGCTATCCCAATATATCTCCTGTTTGCAGGCACGCCCTGGACAGTATATGTGTTTTTTACGATATTCGCTTTTGTGCTTGGCGTTTATGCCTCTCAGAAAGTTTCAAGCGATCTTGGAGTTCATGATTATTCCGGCATCGTCTGGGATGAAGTAGTCGGTTATTTGATAACGATGTTTTTGGCCCCACCTGGATTTTTATGGGTCATTGTCGGTTTTGCCTTATTTCGTTTGTTTGATATCTGGAAACCCGAACCCATTCGGTTCATTGATAGGAAAGTAAAAGGTGGGCTTGGGATTATGTTAGATGATGTGATTGCAGCATTAATGGCTTGGATTCTATTGCAATTAATGGCTTGGGGATTCATGTGAACGAAAATCATAAAGAATTAATCAGCATCGGTATGACCATCGGTATTGTTGCATTGGCGATATTTATCATCCATCGATTTATTCCCTCGATAAGCTGGGCTGCGATCATTGTGATCGCTACTTTTCCTATGTATCAGCGTTGGTCAAGATTATTAGGTGGTCGTCGAAACTTAGCTGCCTTTACCTTTACTCTCTTGTTAGCCTTATTGTTACTTATTCCAATCAGTTGGTTAATTACCTTATTAGTTAAAGAAACTCAGTTATTTATTAATTACATCCAAAAAATTAATCGGGAAGGTGGACAAGCCCCAGAGTTTATTCGTGATTTTCCTTTTTTCAGTAATGAATTAATCGCCTATTGGAACGAACACGTTGGCAATCCTGGAAATGTTAAAAACGTTCTGACCAATTTACACATGTCACTCACACCAGCAAGCTACTATATTAAGCAGGTGGGTTTAAATTTGGCAAATCGTAGTTTCCAAGTTGGTTTTACCGTCCTTTCTTTGTTTTTCTTTTATCGTGATGGTCTTAATCTCTTTAATCAGATTAATCGCATTGGCGAGAATTGTCTTGGCAGTCGCTGGTTTCGTTATGCCGATAGATTGCCCTCTGCATTAAGGGCAACTGTAAATGGTACAATTGTCGTTGGTATTGGCGTTGGTATTTTAATGGGAGTTTGTTACGGATTAGTTGGATTTCCTGGCCCTACGTTAACTGGGTTTATTACGGCGTTTGCAGCCATGATCCCCTTCGTTGTTCCAATCGTATTTGCCATTGTTGCTTTAATTTTATTTGCAAATGGTAGTCTTATCGCTGCTGTTGTTGTGGTCATATGGGGTACGTTAGTGATGTTTGTTGCTGATCATTTCGTAAAACCCGCACTCATTGGCGGGGCGATACGATTGCCTTTCTTAGCGGTATTGTTTGGAATACTTGGCGGATTAGAGACTCTTGGGCTATTGGGCTTATTTGTTGGCCCGATTACGATGGTATTATTTATAACACTTTGGCATGAATCACAAGGCTTTGTAACGGTTAATTCTAAAAGCTAGCTCCGATTGATAAATACCCGATATTTTAGTGCATAAATAATACAATTTGATAAATAATTGCCGATATGGCATAATATCTTCACGACTTTGGCTTGAAATTTAAAAAATAATCCCAATATAAAAAAGTAAGTTCTCAGGATGGTCCCAACACTAGCGTTTGATGTAAAGGGGGTAGAATGACTAATAATTGGCCAACCAAAAATAAAGATATGCACATCGCCCAGTTAATCATGGAAGAATACGCAAAAGACCAGGAAAGCAATACCCTAGGACTATTTGAGCTGGTCGTTAATCAAAACGAAAAACGCATGAATTTTCGCTTAGCTAATTGGGTTGTAGCCATTGCGCAGCATTTTCAATCACTTTATGGGGCAAATCAAGGTGATTATGTTACCCGGCAAGTGATCAGTCAATGCATTACGCAAGGTCAAACAATTCATTAGACCTGTTTGGAAACGGTCATTAAGGGTCAATCTCAAATAAGAAAGCGCCTCAAAACGCTCGTGTACTTCATGTTACACTTAAAATAGGCGTTGCACAGTAGGCTGACTACTATTGCCCACTACCAAAATAAGTCATGTAATGTTGTTTAAAATCGGGGCTATTTTGAAATTTAGTAATGGCATCGTTGATAGCCGGGAGAAGGTTGATTTCTTTGGGATTTACAGCGATTCCTAATCCATAAGCATAGGGTAAAGGCTCTCCTACCGTGCGTACGTGACTAGACGCTTTAATGCTCCAAAAACGTGCAGTCGCTGCGTCCAGTAAAATATAATCCAACTCTTCTTCGCCAAGAGCATCAATCATCTCATCTTCAGAGCGAAAGATAATAACGTTTGGGTTTTTTATTCCTAATAAGGTAACTAAAGATTTAAACACGGTTCCTTCTTCAACTCCTATTAATTTATTGGCTAAATTAGTTAATGAGAACGGTTGTTCAGCATGTTTTCGTTGAGCTAAAAACTGTGAAAAGCTAGGTAAGTAAGGCTTAGAAAATAAAACCTCTTTTGCACGTTCCGGTGTGATTGCAATGGCTCCGATGCCTATATCTGCTTTATCGCTTAAAAGACTTGGAATAATGTCCTTAAAGGGCATTGGTTGGAATTGGCAGTTTCGATTGATTTCTTTGCAAATGATTTTAAGCATATCCACATCGTATCCGAACAACTGCTGATTGGCTGCGCGCATACAAAATGGAGGAGCAAACTGATCCACTGCTACCCGTAATGTTGGAGTGGGGATCGTTGGTTGTTGTGCAAAAGATATTGAGACAAAAAAAATGAACAGAGTAAAAAGAAAATAGCGTTTTTTCATCATGCCATCCGCTTGAATCCTAACTAAATATTAGTATATACCTGTAATCTTTCATAATGCGAGTTTTATACTTTAAATAAATGCGGCTTTAATCTCGCGTTTTGAAAGATTAAAGTATAGTCAGAACATTATGGCGGGAAAATAGGAGAGTCGAATTTGCCTAATTTAGTTGAATTGAGAGAGTCATTATACATCCGCCATTTCGAAGCGATTTCACATTCGCTTCCTGTATTAAAATTGCTCTTAGTTAGTGACTATGCTGCAAAACAACAAGAACATTTAAAGCAGTTGCTGTTAGAAGATGATTGTGTCACGCGACTTACACAATCTGATTATCAACAGTTGATTAGAGAAATATCTCTCGATTTAACACAGCACCAATTTGCTAGCGCATTGCGACAGCTTCGACATCGCCACCTGTTAAGACTCTATTTAAGAGAGCTTGCTGGCTACGCCAGCACAAATATGACCACAACCGATTGGTCTTTTTTTGCAGAAGCAATCGTTAGACACACCATAAAATTTTGTCATAACCTGATACAACCTCTCCATGGGACTCCTTGCGATAGAGTGGGATGCCCTGTAGGGTTCTTTGCTATAGCCATGGGCAAACTTGGTGGTCGAGAATTAAATTTTTCATCGGATATTGATCTGATATTCGCCTATTCGTCAACTGGTAAGACCAACGGGAAACAAGAAATTACTAATCAAGAATATTTCACCCAATTAGTCCAATTGTTTATGCAAATAGTACAATCTGTTACACCAGATGGGTTTGTATTTCGTGTTGATCTTCGTCTAAGGCCTTACGGAGATAGTGGTCCATTGGTGAGTTCGATAGCGGCCATGGAAACTTATTATCAAGAGCAGGGCAGAGATTGGGAACGTTATGCCATGGTTAAGGCAAGGTTGATAGAATTGGATCCTTATGGCAATAGTCAATGGTTTGAACGATTGATAAATCCTTTTGTGTATCGACGTTATGTTGATTTCAGTGTCATTGAGTCGTTACGAAGTATGAAAGGGATGATTGAGCGAGAAGTCCAATTAAACCCTATGTTTGATGATATTAAACGAGGCCGTGGCGGTATTCGCGAGGTCGAATTTATTATTCAATCGTTTCAACTGATTCGAGGAGGACGATTACCTCAATTACAAGAACAAAGTGCTATGAGCGCATTGCAGGTGTTAAGAGAGGAAGGACTTGTATCGCATACAAAATCTCTAGAACAAGCCTATTGGTTTTTGCGTCGATTAGAAAATGCGTTGCAAGCCAGAGCGGATCAACAAACTCATCACTTACCCTTTGAGAAAACAGCCTGTAAACAAGTCGCTTTAGCTTTAGGATTTGATGATTGGGAAGAAGCTTCCAAGCTTATTGAACAATATCGAAGAATTATTAATCATTCATTTTCAAAAGTATTGGCTAAAGCGGATATTTATGAAGATGAGAAGCGTCTTTTGGCAAACCAGTTAATGAATTTATGGCACGGCCATGTTGAATCAGGGTTAGCGATTAATTTATTATCAAGCTTAGGGTATCAAGAACCCGAGCGATGTTATCAGATCCTCAGTGCCTTTCGTCACGGCCCGCGCTGTCGAAGACTCTCACAGATTGCAAGATTAAGACTTGATCGCTTTATGATTCTTTTAATGAATGAATTGACGGGTGTTGAAAAGACCGATGTTGTATTACTCCAGGTTATTCATTTGCTTGAGAGTATAGTAGGTCGAAGTGCCTATTTGGCTTTATTAATTGAAAATCCCTCTGTTTTACAAGAATTGTTGCATTGGTTTGAACATAGTCCATTCATCACGTCTTTATTAGTTAACCAGCCTTTTTTACTTGAAGTTCTCATTGATCAAGATAAGAGTTGGAGGCTACTTAGTAAAGCAACCTTGCAAAAGCAGTTACAAGCCAAACTACTTCATAGCGATGATGAAGAATTACAAATAGAAACCCTTAGACAATTCAAATTAACGTGTTGGCTACTGGTAGCTCGAGCAGAGTTATACGGAGAGTGTAATTCGGTGCACACGGGTCGATTTTTAGCAGATGTGGCGGAAGTGGTTATTCATGAGGTGGTAACACTAGCCTGTAAACAATTATTACCTCGTTTCCCAGCAATTACACAAGTGCTCAATCGCTTTGCCATCGTCGCCTATGGTAAGTTAGGAGCTCGAGAAATGAATTATAACTCGGATGTGGATTTGGTTTTTTTACACAGAGCTAAACCTTCTGAAGAAGCGCTTGTTAATCGACTGACGCAAAAAATTATTCATGGCCTTACTTTACCTTCTCAAAGTGGCGTTTTATTTCAAGTCGATACACGACTTCGCCCTTCTGGTTCCGCTGGACTTTTAGTGAGTCATATGGACGCTTTTGTTGAATATCAAAATAACCAAGCCTGGACCTGGGAGCATCAAGCGCTTGCTCGAGCAAGAATTATTTTTTGCAACAAAACGATTCAAAAACAGTTTCAGCAATTAAAACAGAATGTTTTAATTCGCGAACGAGACCGCGTTGAACTGGCGCATGAGATCCAAAAAATGCGAAAAAAGATGAATGCTCATACGGAAAATGATCCCATTAAACACTCTGAAGGGGGGCTTATTGATTTGGAATTCTTAATCCAATATTTAGTGCTCGCTTATCCAAATGAAACGCTCGCTAAAAAGACCAGTACGCTCTTGCAATTAAGAAGCCTACATGAAGAAAAGGTTTTAAGCGACGAAGCGCTTAAAACATTAAACCACGCTTTCAGGCGTTTTCATAAAGCGTTACATCAATCGTTGTTGCAATCAAAACGGTTAGACGTTGAAAAAGAGCAACAAGCAGTCTTTGAACTTAGTCAGCGGGTTTATCAGGGGACTACAGGTCTCAGAAAAGATGACTGAGGCGAGATCCTAAATCACTCTAAGAAAAATAATCCCCATACAAATCATAATCATCACTATCGGTTATGATGATTTTAACGAAGGTGCCGACTTTGATATTCGGATTGGTCGGTAAATAAACTAGGCCATCAATCTCAGGCGCATCGCTCGCGCTACGAGCAATGATGTTATCTTCTGCAATAAAATCCACAAGAACGGTTTGTTGACTGCCAATTTTAGCCTGCAGCTTTTTGCGACTGATTTCTGCTTGAATTTGCATAAACCGATGATAACGCTCTTCCATAATGTCAGGAGGTACAGGATTCGGTAAGTCATTGGCTTTTGCTCCATGGACTGGAGAGTATTGGAAGCAACCGACTCGGTCTAGCTCAGCTTTCTGAAGAAAGTCTAACAGCTCTTCAAACTCTTCTTCGGTTTCACCCGGAAAGCCTACGATGAAGGTTGAACGAATGGTTATATCAGGGCATATTTTACGCCAGTTTGTGATTCTAGCTAGAGTATTTTCACTGCTCGCGGGGCGTTTCATTGCTTTTAGAACGCGTTGATTGGCATGTTGTAAAGGGATATCCAGATAAGGCAAAATCGCTCCATCGCGCATTAAAGGAATAATGTCATCTACATGAGGGTAAGGGTATACGTAGTGTAAGCGCACCCAAATACCAAGCTCTCCAAGTTGTTGGCATAAATCGTAAAATCGAGTTTGAATGGTTTTATCTTGCCATTGTACTGTTTGATAACGCGTGTCGACTCCATAGGCACTGGTATCTTGTGAAATTACCAGCAATTCTTTCACTCCAGCCTCTTTGAGTTTCTTGGCTTCAGATAATACCTGTTGCATCGGATAGCTTTGTAGTTTTCCACGCATAGTTGGAATGATGCAAAAGGTGCATTTTTGATTACATCCTTCTGAAATTTTAAGATAAGCGTAATGGCGTGGAGTCAGTTTAATCCCTTGTGGGGGAATAAGTTGTGAAAACGGATCATTAGGGGGAGGTAAATGTTCATGCACGGCTTTTACAACGGATTCGTAAGCATGAGCACCGCTGATATGGAGTACATCAGGACAGGCTTCTTTGATGATATCTGCTTTTGCTCCAAGGCAGCCTGTGACGATAACACGGCCATTTTCGGCCATTGCCTCTTTTATCGTGTCCAAAGATTCTTTCACAGCAGAATCAATAAACCCACACGTATTGATGACGACGACACCTGCTTCTTGGTAGCTGGAAACCAACTCATATCCTTGTGCACGTAATTGAGTAATGATGCGCTCTGAGTCTACCAATGCTTTAGGGCATCCTAAGCTTACAAATCCAACACGATTGTTCATAACATAGTACTAGTGTTTAAAATTGGGCGAATTATAGCGGATTTTGTGCGAGTTTGTCTAAACGTGATTAACGAATGATGGCTAATACTTTATTTAGTTTTGCTGCAAACTGTTCAGCTGTGATGTCACCGACTTCACGTAATGGTGTTAGTTCTTTTCCTGTAGCATTCAAGAATAAAAAAGTAGGAGGAGCAACCACGTCGAAATGTTTCATCAGAGCTTTTGATTGTGCATCATTGGCAGTGATATCCACTTTTACCACAACAAAATCTTCTAATGCAGATACTACTTTAGGATCTTTAAGTGTGGTTGCAGCTATGATTTTGCACGATGTGCACCAATCGGCATAAAAATCGAGCAATACTGGTTTACCTTTAGCCGCATTGATGATGCTTTTCGCTTGATTTAACGAGGTGACGACCTCCATGGACGGTGTGTCTTGCTTAACTTCAAGCTTAGAAATTGAAGCCAAAGGTTGTAAAGGATTATTGTTTCCTTGACTGGCGCCCACCAGGATTAAAATGCCATAGACGATGCAGATAATCCCTAATGCTTGATTGAATTTTTCGGGGTTTGTAACGGAACGCGTTAAAGCACCAAGATAAATGCCTGAAAATATTAATAAGCTTCCCCATAAGGCCATGGTGAAGACGGGAGGCAGGATACGGCTCATTAAATAAATGGCCATTCCTAATAACAGCACCCCAAAAAAGGATTTGACTTCATTCATCCATTTTCCAGCTTTTGGGAGTAACTTGCCTGCCGATATTCCGACTAAAAGAAGAGGAAGCCCCATACCTAGCCCGAGTGAAAACAGTGCGACGCTCCCAATAATAATATTTCCAGTTTGAGCAATATAGCCTAAAGCGCCAATTAGAGGGGCTGTAACACAAGGAGAAAGAATCAAAGTGGACAAACATCCCATTAAGGCAGCCCCTAAATAATGTCCCCCTGCATGGCTTCGTGTAATGCTTGCCAACTTATTTTGCCAGGATAAAGGCAGCCGTAAATCATAAAAATTAAACATCGATAAGGCGAGTAACACAAAAATTAGACTAAATAAACTAATAATCCACGGAGATTGCATGGCTACTTGAAGGTTGTTGCCTAGTAAAGCCACAATAGCTCCAACTGCGGCATAAGTTAGCGACATGCTTAACACATAACTTAAGGAGAGCATAAATGCTTTTCGAGTCGTTAGGTCTTTACCATGGCCAACAATTAATCCCGACAACACCGGCACCATAGGTAACACGCAAGGTGTAAAAGAAAGCAGTAAACCGAATCCTAGAAATCCCAAAATGATTAAGACTAAATTATCACTGGAAAATAATTGTTCAAATTCGGAGGGAGGTTCTTCCGTGATGGGTTCATGAAGATCAGTCGTTTCTTTAGAGACGCTTGATAAAGCCAGCTTAGGATTGAACGCGAGCTTGAAGTGGACTGCTTCGGGAGGATAACAAAATCCATCGTCTGCACAGCCTTGATAGGTAACTTCAAGTAGAGACTCGCCAGGTTCGCTAGCCAACACTGGGACAGATAATTTTAATTGATCCCGATAAATCGGATACGTTTTTCCCCGTTTATCCGTTTTCTCCTCGGTAGGAGGGTAAGCAATATATCCTACGGTAAAATTACTATGAGGCGAGGGATTAAATTTAATTCGCTCTTGGTAAAGAAAAAAACCAGGCTGTATGCGCCAGGTTAGCAAAAGTGTATTAGGGTCTTGGACAGAAGCTTCCAATTGAAACACTTCATGGGCTGGCAAGGGAGCAGCCCAACCTAAAACCGGAATCATAAGGAATAATACAACCAACCCAAACTTCTTCATACTTAACCTAATGACTTACTCGTTATGACCATTGTAAGCCAAAACAGGCAACGCAACAAACTAGTCAGGAGTCAGGAGTCAGGAGTCAGAAAAAGCGGGAATGTGAAAATTTTTTTAAATTTTTTTGCATTCTGCCCTTGAAAGAAACGGCAATGACCCCATATGCCTTTCATCAGCGGTGATTATGGTCCCATAACCATCGCAAGAATGTCAGAGAATGCTCTGAACGTATTAACCAACCAGGAGATACAAGTATGAAGATTCGTCCTTTACATGATCGTGTTGTTGTTAGACGTCTGGAAGAAGAGCTAAAAACAGCAGGCGGTATTGTAATTCCAGATAGTGCGAAAGAAAAACCAATGCAAGGTGAAGTGGTTGCTGTAGGCGCTGGTAAAGTGCTTGAAAACGGCGATGTACGTGCCCTGGCTGTCAAATCCGGTGATGTGGTTTTATTTGGCAAATATTCTGGCACAGAAGTCAAAATTGACGGTCAAGAACTAGTCGTGATGCGTGAAGATGACATCATGGGTGTTGTTGAGAAGTAATTTTATCGATTAAGGAGATAACACAATGGCTAAAGATTTAAAATTTGGTGATGAAGCTCGCCAACAAATGCTTGCTGGTGTAAATGCATTAGCAAATGCGGTACAGGTTACCATGGGTCCACGTGGTCGTAACGTGGTTTTAGAAAAATCTTACGGCGCACCAACTGTTACTAAAGATGGTGTTTCTGTAGCAAAAGAAATTGAGTTTGAAAACCGTTTTGAAAACATGGGCGCTCAAATGGTCCGTGAAGTGGCTTCTAAAACATCGGATGCCGCTGGCGATGGTACCACAACCGCTACTGTATTAGCTCGCTCTATACTGGTCGAAGGCCACAAAGCAGTAGCTGCTGGCATGAACCCAATGGATCTGAAGCGCGGTATTGATAAAGCAGTATTAGAAATTACCAAAGAATTGAAATCCATGTCTAAGCCATGCAAAGACAGCAAAGCAATTGCTCAAGTTGGTACTATTTCTGCAAACTCTGACGAAGCCATTGGTTCTATTATTGCTGAAGCGATGGAAAAAGTTGGAAAAGAAGGCGTTATCACCGTTGAAGACGGCAACAGCCTTGAGAACGAGTTATCTGTGGTTGAAGGTATGCAGTTTGACCGCGGTTACATTTCTCCATACTTCGTCAACAACCAGCAAAATATGTCAGCCGAACTTGAAAGCCCATTCATTTTATTGGTTGATAAAAAAATTGCGAACATTCGCGATATGTTGTCTGTATTAGAAGGTGTTGCTAAATCTGGACGTCCTTTATTGATTATTGCTGAAGACGTTGAAGGCGAAGCATTAGCTACGTTAGTAGTTAACAACATGCGTGGCATTGTTAAAGTGTGTGCAGTTAAAGCGCCAGGCTTTGGTGATCGTCGTAAAGCCATGTTACAAGACATCGCAATTTTGACAAACGGCCAAGTCATTTCAGAAGAAATTGGCAAGAGCTTAGAAAGTGCTACGTTAGAAGACCTTGGTTCTGCTAAGCGCGTGGTTGTGACCAAAGAAAACACAACGATTATCGACGGCGAAGGCAAAGCTAAAGAAATCAGTGCTCGCATTTCTCAAATTCGCGCTCAAATGGAAGAAACTTCTTCTGATTATGATCGTGAAAAATTACAAGAGCGTGTTGCGAAACTCGCTGGCGGTGTTGCTGTAATTAAAGTAGGAGCCGCGACTGAAGTTGAAATGAAAGAGAAAAAAGCGCGCGTTGAAGACGCACTTCACGCTACTCGTGCCGCGGTTGAAGAAGGCATTGTCGCAGGCGGCGGTGTTGCCTTGATTCGTGCTCAAAAAGCATTGAAAAACGTAAAAGGCGATAACCCTGATCAAAACATGGGTATTGACATTTTACGTCGCGCCATCGAAGCGCCACTTCGTCAAATCGTTTCTAACGCTGGGTACGAAGCTTCCGTTATCGTTAATAAAGTAGCTGAAAATAAAGGTAACTTTGGCTTCAATGCTGCAACAGGTGAGTACGGTGATATGGTTGAGTTGGGTATTCTTGATCCAACAAAAGTAACTCGTACTGCTCTGCAAAATGCAGCTTCTGTTGCTAGCTTAATGTTAACAACGGAGTGCATGGTTGCTGATTTACCTAAGAAAGAAGCTGCTGGTGCTGCTGATATGGGCGGCATGGGTGGAATGGGAGGCATGGGCGGCATGATGTAAGCCACTCCCCACCCATTAAAAAGCCCGCCATTTGGCGGGCTTTTTTTTATTTATCTGCCAAGATGACCCGAATAAATCGGGTCAAGTAGGGGGAATAAATCGGGTCAAGTAGGGGACAGTACCCACCCGCCTACTTGCCCCGACTTCTCCCCCGCGAGGCCCGATTTGTTCGGGCCAACCACAAGGGCGGATTCTCCACTCCTATTCGGGGTTATTTAACGTTTGCCTAATTTCCCCTCCTACTTGGCCTGACTCCTCCCCCCACGTGGCCCGACTTGTTCGGGCCATGCACAAGAGCGGATTATTCACTCCTATTCGGTGTTATTTAACGTTCAGGTCATCTCTAAAGAGAATGATTTTTCTTTTTCTAATAGTCTAAGCGGCGATAAAGCCTCTTCTGCCATTTTAGAAACCGGTAGATAAAAAGTTTGCTCAAGAAGATATTGACCTGAAAGAGCAGCGTGAGAGACTTGATCAGTAAACACAATCCAAGTACTAAAGGGTGGAAAATCAAAGCGGTGTTTATTGACTCGGCTTTGATAACGGTCATTCAATTTCATGCGATCATGAAGTTCTAACATATAGTGATCATAGGGTGTGCGAAGGGATTTGGTCGCTTTAACAAGTTGTAAAAGTTTAGCTTTATAAGGCTTGTAATTAGGAATTTCTGGGGAAAATTGAGCTAAAACGTCCATGAAAGGTTCGCCAAGATTCCATACTCGCGGCTTTCCATATGGATTCACATTACAAAAAACACGTAAAATTCGATGTCCATTGACTGGCGTAGAGGGGAAAGAATCAACGTGCAGTCGTGTATCGTCTTTTCGCTTTGAGCTTTTTCGCCCTTTAATTTCAGCGGGTCTATAACTGGTTCTTCCCCAAAGAATTGAATCCTTATAATAAGGTAAAATGCAATGAATGAGTTCAAGGGTATATTCTGCATAACGATGCATAAATGATTGCAGAAGCGATACGAAAGAAGCGGGAGATTTCTTATCGGCCAGCCCGTTTAAACGTTGAGTTTTATAATGATAGCTAATGTTTTTCTGCGAGGAATCAAGAATTAATTCAGAAAAAAGCAGTGCTTCTTGCTCTAAAGGCATAAAGGAGTATGAAGGAAAATAAATCACATGACCGGATTCAAGTTTATTTAAAGCTAAGTGTTTTTGTTCTTCAGAAATTGTATTTAAGTGTTTCGATTCAATTTGAAAAAGTGGTTCGCTCATGATAATTACTCATTGACTTAATTATTTTCGACTGTAGGGATAACCATATCTTGATTGGCTTTAGGAATTAAGCGGCCCTTCATATTATCGTTGATGTTGATTAACTGCCAATACTTTTCATAAATTGACAGCAATTGATTATCCGATTCAATGGTGTTGATGGCTTTATTGACTTCATCGATAAGCGCACTATTAGCTTTTGTGGTCATAATTGCCATTCCTTTGGGCAATGGGATGATAGGACCTATCCGTTTAAATTGATTTCCCGATGATCGAATCCAATAATTGGCAGCCCCTACATCTAGAATAACGGCATCCACTTGTCCAACTTTTAGGGCAGTTAAAAGCTCGGGTAAATTATTAAAAAATTTAAATTGCAATTGATCTTTATGCTCGGTAAGTTTAGGATTTTTTTCTTCATAAATTAATTCATATTGGTTACGATAAGGAAAAAGAGTATTTTTAACAATACCTACGGTTTTGTGATTTAAGTCATTTGTGTTATTCGTACTAAGCATTAAAAAAACAGCCTCACTAATGAAATAAGGTTGGCTAAATACATATTGGTCAGAATTCACTGGCATCAAGCTTATCCCAACAATAATTAAATCGACTTGGTTTTTATTCAGTGCAATTAAAAGTTCATCAAAACGCAAAGGAATAAATTCACATGGTTTCCTCATCGCGCTACAAAGATCATTCATTATTTCTATGTTGAATCCGAAAGCAATATTCTTATGGGTTAGCGCCTCTTCATAAGGGGGGTTATATACTAAGGTCCCCACTTTAAGGATATCAGGCGGGCCTGCAGATAAACAATTAAAAGAAATTAAGACACCCAGCAAAAATAATCCTTTCGTGTTCATGTTGTTCTCTGGCGCGTGATTAAACGTTAAGTCTACGTAAAGAATAGCCTAAGATTAAAAATAAAACCGGTGTAGGCTGGGCTGTTAAGCCCAGAAATTATCTTTCCAAACCCTCCTCGATTAAAATTATTACCATAAATCCAATTCTCATTAAGAATACCTTGGCAGTAGTTACCGAAGGATGTTCAAAAATAATCGCTGGGCTTAACAGCGCCAGCCTACACTCGTCTTAAGAAGGTCCTCCTGCCAGTTCTGTGCAATCATTTCTTTTCTGAATAAGATGAACTATCCTTAACGCGTAACCGTTGTTATTATCGTTTAAAAAATTCTGAAGGATGTTTATAAAGCATTTACCTTATTCGTTATTGAGTTAATTACAGGAGTTGATTATGAGTGATCTTGTTAAGAAGTTATCTGTTCTACTTGCTGACACCTACGCTTTATATTTGAAAACCCAGAATTATCACTGGCATGTAAAAGGCCCCCAATTTAAATCGCTTCATGAACTTTTTGAAATGCAATACCGTGAATTAGCCGAAGCGGTTGATGAAGTGGCTGAGCGAATTCTTATTAAAGGACACAATGCACCAGCGACATTCGGTCAATATGAACAATTAAAAACATTAAAAAACGGTGATTCAAATTCAACTGCGAATGAAATGGTGACGGAGTTGGCGAATGATCATGGTCAACTTGTAAAAGATTTATATAAGGCTATGGATATGGCGCAAAGTGATAATGATGAGGGAACGGTTAATTTATTAGCTAACCGTATTGAAGCGCATGAAAAGTATCGCTGGATGTTAGGTGCATCAAGAGAGAATGCATAATGGCAAAAATTGATAGGGAAGAAAAGAAAACAAGTACTAAGACAAAAGTGTTGACGGTGGTGATTGCTATTGTCATTCTTTTGCTAGTCTATTTGCTGTTTTTTACTGGCGAACGCGCTTCAGATGAAATTATTCGTGATGCGAATGCTCCGGCGGTTAAAGCACATGTTGAGCTTCCCAAAGTCGAGAAAGCGTTGCCTTTAAAACAAGAAATTAAAAAAGATACTGAACGTTAACCTAACCGATTCCCCCTATGTGCTGTGCTTTAAGCACAGCACCCATGCTAGAAGCCATCAAGTCCGATGGGTATTGTGATCAAAACTGTAGGAGATCGATAACCAATCTTTTTACTCTAAAAGCCGGTTTATCTCTTTTTAACCTGCTCAGCTTTACAAAAATCTTCTTTATTAAAAAAAGAGACATAAGGATCGTCATGATGATGAATATGAAGAGGGTGCTCATTTAAAACAGATGTGCCTATAATCATTTCAGGAAAAACATTTGCAGCTTTTCGCAAATGGGCATTACGAGCAGCAGTTGGGTGACCTTCATATAAACCAGACATAAACACCAAACGGACATAGCCCTTATCACAACCTGCACCGTTTAAATAAGTGGTTGGTTTTAATGTTAAAAATCCTGTTTGATGAGAAAGCGTTTTAAACCCGACTTTTAATGTGGGGAAGGCCTCTATGTCTACATCCTTTTTAACGATACAATAATTTTGCTCCCAAAATTTTTTATCCAGATCTTGGTTCTTTTTACCGGCATGGTCTTTGATGTATTTAATAAGGGGTTTATATAGCTCATCAGTTAAAACGATAAATCCGCCTGTACCGGTGTCAATAATTGCTTCACCTTCCTTTTTAGGTGAACCAGGAATAGGCTCTTCTTTTTGCGTATAAAAGCCATACGTCGTGATTTCGTAAAATTTACTTTCATGTAAACGGCTGCTAAATAAAGGTTTAGGCAAATTCATTTTCCCAACATGAAAATAACTTTTGCCATCTTCTCCACAAAGAACAAAAGTCGTTTCCTTATACTTGCTAAAATGATTGGTCAATTTCGCCAAGAATGGTGTAAATTTTACCAAGTCTTCTCTTAAGTCATGATGAATCATTCCAAGAATACTAGATGGTTGATTGCTATCTTTCAGCACAAAAATATGCATATCAATGGCATGTTCTTTTTTATCTGTGACTTGAATCGGAGCTAAATATTCTGTGGCTGTATCGTTGGCTGAGCCATAACTTAAAGGGATCTCTTTACTAAGCGGAGTAGGTTTCATTTTTTCAGGTTTTATTGCACCTTTGGTTAAAGAATGCTTACAATCAGGGCAATAAGTCGGATCGCCGGTAAATACCATGCTTGAGCTGCCTGTATCCACAATGGCTTCAACTTCCTGGACTGGATCGTGCCCAACTTTAATTTGAGCTGTATAAATACCATATTGAGGATAATAGGTCAGCGGAACGGTTACGCCTTCATCTGGCACTGCAGCAGTTGCAGATAGTATGCATCCAAAAAGAATGGAGATAATAGCAAGGGCTTTATTCATTGTTTTTACTCAAGTATGACCTATTATTTATTAAAGTCTTTTTTCAAGGATAGTCAAATTTATCCCCCTCCGCGAGGTCCATGACTCGAAGATTGAGTCTGTTCTTGTGTTATCTTTTCTTGTAATTTAGCACGATAGGCTTGAGCTTCTTGATACCATGGGGCTTTGGATTCTAGTTCTTTCTGGCTATATTTAGGTTTCATTTTCTCAAATGTTTTTTGAGCTTGTATGACAGGGTCTTGAGCATCATTCAACTCAACTCCCGTTAAATTATATTTTGAAATACTGATGCCAGTTTGTTTTAAATGATTGATGTATTGATCAGCAACTTTGGCAATAAAAGGATCTTTAGTTTTGATATTAATTACGGTTCCTTTGCTTAGAATATTTTCAACCATATTCATAACCGTCAATGCTAGACGTTGTTGACGTTGTTCAGTGGTTTCATCTTGTTCGACTGGAACATCTTTTTTCGCCAAGCTGGCCCATGGTTTGCCTTCCTTAATCCCTAACGTGTAAGTATGATTGGCAGGCGATGTTACTTTTGTCCCGGTCGCTAAAAACTCACGTGCTTCTTCTTCAGTAAGGGTTTTGGCTTCAGGGAAGTTGATTCGGATTAAATAATCACCATTAATTTGTTCGAATAGATCCTTATTTGAGAGATTTTGAGAGGCACTTCCCTTTCGATTTAATAACGCAAAAATCTTATGCGTAGAAGTTGGACTTTCTGAATCTTGATGAGATTTTACCTGCTCAGATACGGGTGCCTTAGGTTCACTACTTGGAGAATTAGGCGGTGTTGAATCAGGACTAGGAATTTCAGGTGGAATACCATGATATATCGCTTCTTCAAATGCACCTGAAGGGGGTAGCTCGCTAGAGGGTGACTCAGGAATTACGGATTGTGTAGGCAGTCGAGAAGAAACGTTTTCGTCTTCTTTAGATAAAGCGTGATCTAATTCAATACGAATTTCATGCCAGCGGAAAACTAATAGATCAAACGCTTCTCGCTGATCAGGCGTATGTTGCAACCTTTTCCATTGTGCTGTAATTAAATCAACTTCATCTTGATGCTTATCAATGCGATCTTGGGTGATTATAAAGTGTTCCTGTTGTGTTTTTTCAAGAAGTCGTTCGCTTTTTGAAATTCTTGTTTTTAAATGATCTAATAAAATTAAACGTTGATGCTCTTCACTGGCTTCAGCGCGTGCGGTTTGGGCTTGAAGCTTAGTGGTTGTATCTTCAAATTCTGCTCTGATTTTTTTAATACGTTCTTCTAGGCC
>NZ_CAAAIA010000013.1 GCF_900639875.1 Legionella impletisoli | reverse complement strand
TTTTTATGGCGTAACTCTAAATCCATTTATTATTATCCACTTTTACTAAAATCCCATATTAAATACTAATTATTCTTTTTGTGTAGATATCTATGGCTTAAAGCACAGCATCCATGCTAGAAACCAGCAAGTTAAATGGATGCTGCGGTCAAAGCCGCAGCAAGTAGGCGTTGAGTGAGAGGATGCACTAACTTATACCCTACTTGCTGTGCTTTAAGCACAGCATCTATGCCAGAAGCCAGCAAGTTAAATGGATGCTGCGGTCAAAGGCTTAGCTAATAGGCGTTGAGTGAGAATATGCACCTATTCGATTTTATTTTTTGAAGACGGTTTAACCTCTATTTCAACTTCTTCTTTGTGTGTTTCAGGAAACGTCTCGCCATAAATCTCTTTTTTGAGCGAATTCATTTTTCCTGCTTTAAAAAACAATTCAGCGGTAATGAACATCGGGGCTGCCAAAGAATCTTTCGGATGGTTCGAAAACGCGGGGCGACTTCCCTCAATGAGATGGCCTGCTAATTGAAACGCACACCCTAAAAGAAAAATAATGATAAACGCCCACACGGCAAATGCTGTGGGTCCTGCGTAATTGATTAAGTCCGATAGCCAAAGCAAGATAATAAAAATCGGCGTTAATACTAACGCTAATTTCCAATTTAAGAAAAAATAATAAATTAGAAGGGCTACCACTAAGATATCTGAGAATTTAATATCAAAAAGATTCGGTACGACTAAATGTAAAAAACCAAATAAAATGAGCAGAGAAAAAAAGATTAAAGGTATTCCAATAAGATGCGTATACCAGATTAAACGGGTATGGTGATAGGCGGTGTACCGTTTGGCTTGTTCTGTAAATGCGGTCATAGTCAACGTCCTGTTTTGTTGTTATTGGTTGGTCCTGTCAGAACAACAAAAGGGGTTCTGGCACATATTATGAACATAGCACATTAATAAAAGGATAACCAAGACTATAAAAGAACTACAAGATAAAAATATTTAATTTTTGTAAACCATCTCTTTTACCGACGTGTTGTACTTCAAACACAGCATCCATGCCAGAAGCCAGCAAGTTAAATGGATGCTGCAGTCAAAGCCGCAGCAAGTAGGTGTTGTGTGAGCGCAGGCACCAGCTTATACCCTACCTGCTGTGCTTTAAGCACAGCAACCACGCTAGAAGCCAGCAAGTTAAATGGATGCTGCGGTCAAAGCCGCAGCAAGTAGACGTTGTGTGAGCGCAGGCACCAGTTTATACCCTACCTGCTGTGCTTTAAGCACAGCAACCACGCTAGAAGCCAGCAAGTTAAATGGATGCTGCGGTCAAAGCCGCAGCAAGTAGGTGTTGTGTGAGCGCAGGCACCAGCTTATACCCTACCTGCTGTGCTTTAAGCACAGCAACCACGCTAGAAGCCAGCAAGTTAAATGGATGCTGCGGTCAAAGCCGCAGTAAATAGGTATTTTCGTTTTAACCCTGGGCTTTAAAAAATTGCTTTAATTTTAAAGGCGATGGGGCATCATCGGCTAAAACAGCGACCGCTAAATAATCTTGATTGATTGTATACGCGCATCCCCACTCATTTTTTGTGATCTTTCCTGGAACGGGATTGCCAGAGAGTTTTGGTAATAAAGCGCGACCTTTATTTAAGGCTTCTTCTTCATTGTCGGCATCAATAGGGCCAATTCCGAATAACCAATTATGCTCTGTGTTGTAGTGACTTTGCTTTACGGTAAAATAAAGTCCCATAAAAACATGATAGCCCATGAACAGACCTTCCGCTTTGATGTCTTGTGCTTTAGGACAGACAAGAGGGTTATGCAATGGAATGGCATGCGCTGATAGTGAGATGGCAGAGCTGGCAATTAAGGTAGTTAAAAGAGACTTAAACTTCATGGTGACTCACTCCTTTTCGTCATAGAAATCCGATATTGGACAGTTCGGTTACAAACGCCATTTTCCTACAATAAAAAGCACATTACCAGCGCCTTTTGCTCCAGGAATATAAGTTGCTGAAAGCGTGACGCGTTTCATAGTGAGTGAAATCCAAGGAAGTAGGCCAGGAAAGGGCATGTTATTGAACATATCAGAGCGAGCTGTAATAAATACGGTTAATCCTGCACCTAGATTTACATCTTGATTTAAATGAGCAACTTTTAAATAAGCATACCCTGCGATAGGTTCCACATTTTTATGCGAGTCAAGAAAGGCGAACGCGTATACGCCCTGCCAGTTTCCTTTTTCATCATATCGCCCTTTCCCAAGTCCACCCCCCCAAGAATTTTCATTATAAGAATTAATTTTATGTGAGGGGTAAACGTAGCGATTATGCCAAGCATATCCTGATAAATACACTTCCATATCGCCCTCATGAAAAATGGAAGCGATGTGTTGACAAGTAGGCTTTGACCAGCCTGCCCAATTTCGACAAGATTCGTTGGCAAACGCAGATGGACTAGATATTCCTAAACAAAAAAGCAGCAAAAAGAAAAATCTCATTCACGATCCAGGTGAGAAAGATGCTATTTGCCAATCAACATTTGGCATGGTAAAAACGCATAAAAGACTTTAAAAAAATACGACAGGAATACTAACATGGACTTGTTTCGTAAAAAAGATATTTCTAATCAAGTAGATAACACGGGCCATTTGCGCAAATGCCTTTCTGCATTCGACCTAACGTTTTTAGGGGTAGGCGCGATTATAGGCGCAGGTATTTTTGTTTTAACGGGGATTGTAGCCGCCACCCAAACAGGACCCGCCATTGTGTTTTCTTATGTAATGGCTGGATTGGCTTGTGCTTTTTCAGCCTTATCCTATGCCGAATTGGCGGCTTCTGTTGGTGGGTGCGGTAGTGCTTATGGTTATGCTTATGCAGGCTTTGGGGAGTTTATTGCCTGGATCGTGGGCTGGGATTTGCTTTTGGAATATTCCATTGCGGTATCGGCGGTTTCTGTTGGTTGGAGTGGATATTTTAATGATCTATTAAGGGCACTTCATATTCATATTCCTAGATATTTACTCCATAGCCCTCTGGAGGGTGGAGTGATCAATGTCTTGTCAATTGGGATTATTCTAATTTTAACGGGGTTATTGAGCGTCGGGGTTAAGTCTAGTTCAAGATTTAATAACTTAATGGTACTAGTAAAACTTCTCGTAATTGGCTTATTTATTGTCATTGCTAGCGCTGAAGTGGATGTTAAAAATTGGGTTCCTTTTGCTCCTTTTGGTTGGACTGGAGTAATGGAAGGGGCGTCGTTAATCTTTTTTGCTTATGTAGGTTTTGATGCGGTATCGACAGCTGCCGAAGAAGCCCTTCATCCGCAAAAAGATTTACCGATAGGGATTATTGGATCGCTGGTAATTTGTACGGTCTTATATATCGTTGTTTCAGGATTATTAACAGGTATTGTCCATTATTCTTTTTTAAATGTGTCTTCTCCAATCAGTCATTCGCTTCTTATTCTCGGGCATAAGACGGCTGCGGGATTAGTCGGTGTAGGGGCTGTCGCTGGGTTAACAACCGTCATGCTGGTGCTTTTTTATGGTTTAAGCCGAGTATTTTTTGCTATGTCGCGCGATGGATTATTACCACGCTTTTTTTCTCATATTCATGCCAAAACATTAACCCCGATGCGTATTATTCTATTATGTGGTGTTAGTATGGCCGTTATTGCGGGATTTGTTCCGATTGGTGATCTGGCTGAGCTCGTTAATATTGGAACGCTGTTTGCGTTTATCATTGTGTGTTCGGGGGTATTAATGCTTCGTTACACTCGGCCTGAAATACATCGCCCCTTCAAAACACCGCTCATGCCTTATACGCCCATTTTAGGTATTCTTTGCTGTGCTTATTTAATTTACAACCTACCTTGGTTTACGATGTTGCGTTTTGTGGTTTGGATGGTGGTGGGGATTTTTATTTATTTTGCTTATAGCCGCACCAATAGTGAATTGGAGCGTACAAATGAATGCCCTGCAAAATAAAGTTAGCGTTAAATGGGTGAGTTATACATAATAACTACTGCGGGTCATGAGCTTAGATACGTAAGACATAAATTGCTTAACAAACCAGGGTAGTTCAGCGGCTCCTGCGCGTTTTGCTGCGTGTGCGTGCTGAGTTTCATCTTCGTGCATTTGAGCTAAAATGGCCATGGTTCGCTCATCTTCTACGGGGATTTGTCGCAAATGTCGTTCGATATGCGCACTTACTTGACGTTCTGTTTCTGCGACAAATCCTAAACTCCATTGGTCTCCCGCAAGCCCTGCCACCATACCAATCAGTAACGAGCCACCATACCATACAGGATTTAAAACACTGGGCTGACTATCCAGCTCACTTAAGCGTTGTTCACACCAAGCCAAATGATCGACTTCTTCTTCTGCAGCTTTTGCCATTTGCTCACGAACGTGATTCAACTTGGCAGTTAAGGCTTGTCCTTGATAAAGCGCTTGCGCACAAACCTCTCCGGCATGATTCACTCTCATTAAGCCTGCAATATGTCGCTTTTGATCCGATGTTAAATCGGTCGACGGGTATGGATCCCCAGGATTCTCTCGGGCGGGTGCGCGATGAGATGGGATAAAGAGTGTGCGCAAAATCGTATCAAATTGAGAAATGGCCTCATCCATCTTGTTAAAGTGGCGCATGGTTAAACCCTCACAATGAAATGGGTTTAATCATATCACAACTGCGACCAAATAATTCAAAAGCAACTTGCTTCAATGTATTTCAGGGGTATACTAAAAATGATGAAGGGATTGATTATCATAGGAAATGTATGCGTCAACTGCTTACCATCATATTCTTACTCGGCATGACATTCGCTCATGCAGAACCCTTAAAAATTGGCGCTATCCCTTTTTACCCGCCTTTTGAAATCCAGGGCGATAAAGAAGGTCAATTATCCGGTTTTGATATCGATTTAATCATGGCTATATGTAAAGAGATAGACCAAGAATGTATGATTCAACCGACTGTGTTTAAAGATATTATTCCAAAATTATTGACAAATGAAATCAACCTTGCTGCTTCAGCCATCATCATCACAAAAGAGCGCGAACAGTTTATGCTCTTTAGCCTCCCCTACTTAGCCAGTTATTTGCAATTCATGACGCTAAAGAGCAATCCTCTTCAGGATCTTACCGAGTTAAAAGGCAAAATAGTGGCAACCATCACAGGCTCGGTTATTAGTGATTATTTGCACGATCGCTATGGAAAGACTATTACCGTCAAGGAGTATCAACAATTTCCAGATATGCTTGATGGGTTAATGAACAAGCAAGTCGATTTGGTGCTTATCGATTACTATGCTGCACAGTACTGGATTGTTGCCAGTGGCAATCAACTTAAATTCGTTGGTGAAAAACTGCCGTTTGGAACAGGGTATGGCTTTGCAGCCCCAAAAGGCAATGAGGCGTTGATTAGTCAAATTAATAAGGGCTTAGTGACTTTGGAATATAATGGCGAATATTTAAAAATATATAATAAATATTTTGGCGAATAGATTTTTTATTTAAAACGTCGAGGCAGTATTGAATGACAAGATGGCCCGAACAAGTCGGGCCAGGTAGGGGGTGAGCATGTCGGGCCAGGTAGGGGGTGAGCATGTCGGGCCAGGTAGGGGGTGAGCATGTCGGGTCAGGTAGGGGTGAACAAGTCGGGTCAGGTAGGAGGGTGAGCATGTCGGGCCAGGTAGGGGGTGAACAAGTTAGTCAGGTAGGGGGTGAACAAGTTAGTCAGGTAAGGATGGTGAGTTAAAAGGTAGGGAGTTAGTTTCACTCACTAACCCCTCATTTCTTAGCCATTATTGTTCCATTTCTTTGTTTGTAAATGATAATCTTAGTTTGAGTCCAACACTGAATGACAAGGAAGCAAGATGACTTCGTTTTATGTTTATATTTTGACGAACAAACGAAATGGTACATTATACGTAGGTTCAACATCCGATTTGGTGAAACGTATATGGGAGCATAAAAATAAATTTATCCCTAATAGCTTCACAGCCAAATATAATCTTAACCTACTCGTTTATTATGAAATCCATGAAACCTATATCGAAGCAGCTCGACGAGAGGCGCGTTTTAAAAAATGGCCTAGGCAATGGAAAATTAATTTAATTGAAGCATTCAATATGAACTGGCTGGACTTGTATGCAAGTATTTGTAGTTGACTTAGAGTGAATAGATGGCCCGAACAAGTCGGGCCAGGTAGGGGGAGGTGAGTTAAAGAGGGGGAGAGGGCTAGCTTCATCTTTTCAACCGCAACATGGTTCAACTTCCCCACCGGGGCCCAACGATTCTCTTCCCCGCCGGGCCCGACTATTCTCTTCCCCACGTGGCCCGACTTGTTCGGGCCATCCATAGATTTGTCCTAGGTCACGAATCCCCATACTTCCACGCGAGCCAATTTGTTCTATCTTTTCAACGTGGCCTGACTTTGTTCTTTTTCTCTTCCGGGTTTGATTGCTCTCTCCCCACGGCTCCGTCTATTCTCTTTCACCACGGGGCCCGACTATTCTCTTCCTCACCGGCTCCGACTATTTTCTTCCCCACTTGGCCCGACTTGTTCGGGCCATCCATAGGTGTGGATTAGACATGAAAGACAGCGTGCTTCTCCGCTTTTTTGATACCTGCGAGAGAATTTGTTAAACTGTTTTTTTTATTTCCAATGGAGTTTGAAAAAAACGTTTCTTTGTTATGAAAAATTCAAACCTACAAATTTGTGACGCGACCATTCATCCTGGTGAAATAGCCAACTTGGCTTTACCCCTTCCAGAATTTTTTTCCTGTATTTCTTTTTACATGCCAATCAAAGTGGTCCATGGAAAACAAGCGGGCCCTTGTGTGCTTATTTTTTCTTCGGTCAAAGGCGAGGAATTAAATGGCCTTGAGATTATTAATCAATTGCTGTTATCAGAAGAAATTAAGCATTTAGCCGGAACGCTTATTGTGGTCCCTGTTTTAAATGTGCTTGGTTTGGCAAGTTATGCTAAAAGTCTTAAATTTGATACCAATTTAGAGCGCTGCTTTCCTGGGCAGGAAGATGGAACGTATGGAGAACGGATGGCTCATGTGTTTACTAAAGAAATCATGTCCAAAGCGAATTACTGTATAGAGCTTAGAACAGGGTCTTTGAATCATGATATTTTACCGCAAGTCTATTGCAATTTATCCGATCCTCAAAGTAAATCCTTAGCCCAAAGCTTTGCCGCTCCAGTCATAACCAATGTGATTACCGAAAACAACACATTGCGCCAGACCACCGAACATTTGAATATCCCTTTATTGGTTTATCAAGGCGGAGAGGCGCTTCGTTTTGATGAATCGGCCATTTCTCTGGGGTTAAATGGCATAAAAAACGTTTTACAAACGCTTGAGATGATTTCAGTGAAAGACAATCCAGCAAGCAATGGGTTTCAACCTGTTTTTTCTCAAGACCAGGATTGGATCTATTCTCATCGTAGTGGGGTGCTTAAATCGCAAGTTGAGTTAGGCCAGCGCATTCAAAAAAATCAAATCATTGGGTTGATTAACGACCCCTTTAGCGCAGATACAGTCGAGCCTGTTAAAGCGCAACAAGATGGCATCGTGGTGGGGGTGAATCGCCATCCGTTAATTCATGAAGGCCAAACTATTTTTAAAATCGCGACCTTTATCGATAACCTACGGGCAGAAACTGCATTAGAAGCCTGGAGTGAAGCACAACAAGACGAAAGCCTATGAGTCCAAATAAAGTCACTTGGCGCGGCTTAACCGTTTGGCTTATTTGTGCCGCGTTTTTTATGTATGAATTTTTATTGCGAACCGTTTTAGGAACCTTTCAATACCCTATTATGGATGATTTGCATTTATCCCCTATGAAATTCGCCTTTCTAAGCTCAACTGCCTATCAAGTGATTTATGGGGTGATGCAATTGCCGGTTGGCATTATTACCGATCGTTTTGGCCTTAAAAAAACGCTGTTTTCTGCGGTTTTAATTTGTGGCTTGGCCAACGTCGGTTTTGCGTTGACCCATCAATTTGACGTGGCTTTTTTATTTAGAGTTCTGATGGGGCTTGGTTCGGCATTTGGTTTTGTCTGTTTATTGGTTGCTGTATACGATTGGATGCCACGGAAAAACATCGCTCTTTTTATTGGTTTGTCGCAATTTATAGGAACCTTGGGCCCTATGTTAGCCGCAGGCCCTTTAAATGCCATGGCCGAAGAACATCTTGTGGGTTGGCGAGGGTTTTTTCTAGCCTTAGCTTTAGCTGCTGTGGTGTTAGGCGCACTCATTTTAGGTTTTGTTGAGAACAAACGAGAAACTACCGGCAAATTTTTAATTCTAAATCGCGATGCAGCGATTAAAGAAAATCTCTTACGAATAATCAAGCAGCCTGAAATCTGGTTCATCGCTTTTTTTTCGGCAACCATTTACTTTGCCATTGAGTATTTATCGGAAAACGAAGGCACGGCCTTTTTAATGGAAAAAGGATTTACCTCCACATTTTCATCTTACATGATCACCTTTGCATGGCTAGGTTATGCACTGGGATGCCCTATGCTCGGTTATCTTTCTGATTGGATTGAAAAACGAAAGCCGGTGATGATTGGCAGTGCTCTTGCGATTTTATTGGGTCTTACAGGGATTATTTATTTTGATTTAAATCGCGCAGCTACAACAATTTGCTTTTTATTAGTTGGAATTGGAGCAAGCGGGCAAAGCATCGGCTTTGCAATTATTGCGGAATATTGTAAAGAACGCTATCTTGCGGTTGGGCTTGCGTTTAATAACGCCATGATTATGTTTTGTTCGGCAATAAATGCCCCATTGGTTGGCTATCTATTATCCCGATTGTCATCGCCTGGAGCGGGTCATTCGCTTGCTACTTACCGCGAAGCGTTTCTGATTTTAATAGCGCTCGCACTTTGTGCAGTTTTCTTAAGTATGTTGATGATCAAAGAAACGTATTGCAAATCCATGCGAGAAAATACCGTTTTAAATCCAGCGTAAATGCCTTCTCTCTTGCGAGAGAAGGCCAATTCCTTTATTCTGCAAACCGTTTACTGTATTCATAATCAACGGTTTGGTTTGGCTGATTAGTCTTTGGATTTAAGCTTGAACAAGTAATACTGACGTAATTGCTTGAACAAGGATAATCCCTTGTAACCGACCAGAGAGACAGCAATCCCATTTGTTTTTCATCTGCAAATTGCTTTAAGGTATCCACATCTTCTAATGTGAAATTCAACGGGATGGTGTCGTTTAACCCAATCATAACCGTCACTCCAATCCGGTTCCACAGTTGCTCATCACTTTGGTTTGGATACAAAGTTTTTAATTGATTAAACGTACTGGTTGCTGCATCAATGGCGTACTCGCCCATCGTTTTTTCTTGGAAGCTTGGACCATAATCCATGGCCATAATATTCACAAGATAGTCATCTAACCCGCTTAATTGAGCACGTTTAATAACATTTTCGCCCACTCCTGAGACAAGTCCAAAAGGCATAACAGGTAGCGTAAAGCTTATTTTGATGTGGGGATAATTTTGTTTAACCCGTTTAATGGCTGCCATTAAACGATCCAGTTGCGCGTTGTTGGTTTGCATGGCGTTTTCCACGTCAAAGTCCAATACATCGGGTTGATAGGCTTTAATGATGGTGTCATAGGCGTTATATAACGCATCGGTTGTTTCACAAACCTGAGCTAGGTAAGTTCCACTTAAACCACCAAGTGCCACACGAAGCTCAACGCCTTGTGCTTTCAATTGTTTAAATATCGGCACACCAAAGCCATTTTCATCGGTACTGACTGGATACCCATTCCAAGTGCCTTGACAACCGTTTTGTGCGGTGATGAAGGCTAGATGAAATGATTTTATTCCAGAGTTTTTGGCAATATCCAATAAACCTAAGGGTTGCATGGAGCCAGTTTTTGAATCCCATTTAGCAACCGTTCCTAAGGTAACATCCACATAAGGACTAAACTCAGTTACCATGGGTTTTTCTTGATAAACCACGTTAAGACTTGCTGGAGTGTCCGCTTGCAGTAAGATAGACGCGGGTGTCACTTCAGCTTGGTAGCGTTTGTTATCAACATTAACCACCGCAGCACTGAATTGATATTGGCGATTGCTGGGTAACTTCCAATCTTGGGTGTGATTGCCAAGGGTAATCGGATACGTATTGCCTTTATTATCTTTTGCTGTAATGGTTGCCGTTTGATTCGCTGGCAATCCAGATACGGATAAATTCACTACCGTAGTGGGCAACGCTTGGGTTTCAAAACTTAAAGTGATGGGTTTTGAAGCCGTGCCATCAATTGTTACGGTATTGTTCGGGCTAAATTGCGCCACATAGCTGTGCTCTGAACCATACAAGGTGGCCACTGACAATTGATAAGCATCACCTACCTTAAGATTATTAATGAGCGCTTGCCCATTCCAATCAATGGGTTGAGCAGGTAATTCGGTATTCTTGGTTAAATTTTTAATGGTTAATACTGGGCTAGCCAAGCCTTCTTCAGGCTTTGCCTGATTTAATGTCACCTGAATCTCGCCATAAGCAATGGCTTGCTGATAGCGAATCGTCACAGTTTGTTGATGGGTAGAATTAACACTTAAGCTTGCAGGCTCTGCGATGCCTGACCAAGAACCACTGGATAATTGAATCGGTTGCACGGTGATTTGATAATTTCCATATGGGACGTCGTTAAGTACAGTGGCTTGATTCCAGGCGCCATTGCTTATGGTTTTGTTATAGGTTCCTCCATCTGAAATCGTCACGGTTGATGGATTCGCCAGGCTTTGATCGGGCGCGCTTGGAAATTGAATGGCCACTTGGCCTTTATTTACCGTGGGTGTGGCAATGGGATAAAACGCCAATTGTTCAATAGTGGTTTCGGGAGTTGTGGAAAATTGAAGACTAACCGAAGCGCCTGCCGGAAGTACGGTATTCGGTTTCCACCACTCATTACCAACGGGAAAAGCCAACGCCATACGCACCAAGTTGCCATCTCCTTGTTTTTCGTGCGTTATGGCTGGATTTTCAGGATAAGCCAAGGGTGAGAATGAACCCCAAAAGCTACCCGATAAAGCATGATTGGACTTAAATTCAACAAGGCTATCACGAAGATCAACCGCTTGACCGCACTGATTGCTAAGCGTCACACTACCATTCCATCCGCCCGTTTGTTTGGTTAACTTCATACAAGAAAGCGCTTCTCCTGCCCATAAAAAAGGGCTAACCGAAAGCCCACTCGCTAACACCAACGTTCTTAAAGGTAAACTCTTCATAATAACCCCTTCTACAAGATAGTGTGTATTAGTATATGGGTTTGATTAAAAATTGACCATCATGAAATGGGGTGATTTTTGTAAAGTTTGTGCAAATTGTGGGGTGATAGGTAAAAATGATCCTTGAGGAGGCGCATGGAAATCAAATTTATTCCACACCTACTTAGTTGACATGGCATGACCAGACCACCCCCTTACCTACTTGGCCCGGCTTGTCCGGGCCATCTAATACTTTGATCGCGCTCTGGTTTAAAAGCTATGATTAATTATCCTCCAGTCTACAAGGACCATCCTCGCATCCATCAGGACCAATAATAGATCCCGGTGCCACTAATTTCACCGTATCCCCATGCTTCACATCCTTCAGCTTATCCTGTTCTTCTTTGGGGACATGGACTTTGATTTGAGTGCCACTATCTGTTTGTATAGTAATAACCTGAACCTCCTCCTTTAATGGCCAATCGGGACTAGCAAACCCAGTACCCACAAAAAACACCATGGCCGCGATGCCCAGTAATAAACGTTTCATGTTGCGTTCTCCTCGAATTAAAAGTGAACAATTTGAGTATAGTCTAGATTTGAAAGAGTAGAGAAAGTAGCCCATGATGAGTGCACTGTAATCCAGTTTGCTCTCAGACAGACCTGGCCCGGCTTGTCGTGGCTATCTAATGGCCATTAGGATATACGATATCTGACTATGGATTGCAAAAAGCGGGAAGCTCTGACTAATTGATTTATTAGAGATGACCCGGACAAGCCGGGTCAAGTGGGCGCGGGGGGCGGCTAAGCTGGAGCAGATAGGTGTGGAACTCTCAGAAACAAGTCGTAGCACTTCGGCGATAGGAATATAATCAGCCAATATCAATTTATTTTTATGATATTATTGGAGCATTACTCACCCATCTCTTCTTCCCTCTCCCTTATCCCTTCACCCAATACCCCCGACCCAATCAATTTCACCGTATCCCCATGTTTCACATCCTTCAGCTTATCCTGCTCTTCTTTAGGAACATGGACTTTGATTTGCGTGCCTTTGTCGGTTTCAAGAAGTAAAGTCCCAGCATCAGTTAAAGCAACGCCATCTCTTGCCGCGGTTACATCCGCGATTACATCATCAACAGCAAAACCAGTACCCACAAAAAACACCATGGCCGCGGTGCCCAGTAATAAACGTTTCATGTGCGTTCTCCTCGAATTAAAAGTGAACAATTTGAGTATAGTCTAGATTTGAGAGAGTAGAGAAAGTAGCCTTGATGAAGCTCATCATGCCCAAGCCATTAGATGACCCGGACAAGCCGGGTCAAGTGGGCATGGAGGATGACTCGGACAGGCCGGGTCAAGTTGGTTTGGAGGATGACTCGGACAGGCCGGGTCAAGTTGGTTTGGAGGATGACTCGGATAGGTCGGATCAAGTGGGCTTGGCGGATGGCCCTGACAAGTTGGGTCAGGTAGGCGAGGATATTGTCTCATTGACGTGAGCGTAATAATCCACTTGGCCCGGCATGTCCGGGCCATCCAGAGGTGATAGCAATAAACCTTGTGTATTGGTTTGCACGTTTTACTAATTGCGATATGCTTCAATGAGTTAGAGCAAATCATTTCAAGGATAGTTCATGTTACACGGATTGTTCATTTTCTTTTTAGCCGCTTGTTTTTATTTATACGATTTTGTCTTACAGGTGGCTCCCAGCGTAATGGCTACACCAATCATGCAGGCATTTGATGTCAGTGCGCGTGGGTTTGGGCTTATCTCAGCGTTTTATTTTTATGCTTACGCGCCCATGCAATTGCCGGCGGGTGTGCTATATGATCGCTATGGTCCACGGCGGGTGATGACGACGGCGGTATTGATTTGCGCTCTGGGTTCGTTATTTTTTGCTTTGACTGAAAGCGTACTTGCGGCCTCTCTGGGGCGTTTTATGATTGGATTTGGTTCGGCGTTTTCATTTGTTGGCGTGCTTATTTTAATCGCGCGCTGGTTTCCAGAACGATATTTTGCGCTTTTAGCAGGAATTGCGCAGTCCATGAGCTCCGTGGGGGCTATTTTTGGTGAAGCGCCGTTGGCGGCACTGATAAAGCTTACCAGCTGGAGGCAAGCGAGTTTTATTTTATCGGTAATTGGCTTTGGGCTAACGCTTCTTTTTTGGCTATTTATCCGCGATTACCCTCATCAACAAACACAATCAGCCCCTAAGACCAAACTTTTTTATGAATGGCGAAGGCTTCATGCTGTTTGCCGCCATGCACACACTTGGTATACCGGCGCTTACGCTTTTACCACCTGGACTCCAATTGCCGTATTTGCAGCCCTTTGGGGAGTTCCCTTTTTAGAAGCCAAATATCAAATTAGTGTGATAGCCGCCTCGGCAATGTGCAGTATGATTTGGGTTGGTATTGGCGTGGGCAGCCCATTATTGGGATGGCTAAGTGATTACTTAAAAAGCAGACGAATGGTCATGGTCGCAAGCGGCAGTATGGGTTTAATCGCTTGCCTTTTAATTCTTTACACCCCCAACGTATCGCAAGGTTGGATGTATGGATGCTTACTGCTCCTAGGTCTCGGGGCTAGCGGGCAAATTGTGAGCTTTGCTGTGGTCAAAGACAACAATCCACCGCATTTGGTGGGCAGTGCTTCTGGGTTTAACAACATGGCTATTTTAATTGGCGGGGCCATCTTTCAGCCAATCGTAGGCTTTATTTTGCACCATAGCGACGAATGGGTGATGATTAATAACGCGCCAATCTATTCAGTAAATGCGTACCAAAATGCTTTACTGGTGATGCCGATTTGTTATCTCTTAAGCGTTTTTATCGCTTTATTCTTAATTAAAGAATCATTTAAAAAAAAAGAACATGTTATTAAATGATCGTTAGACTGCAATTTTAGAAACGAAAGTGTTAAAATAATGCGCTAAGCATTCAATCTTGGCGCATCATGTTTTCTAGTCGTTATACCCTTCCGCGCTGTGAATTTTACCAGCGCTTTGCTACGGTTGCGAGAATGACTGAAAGCAAACATTGGAATACGTATCATCGCAGCATCTTTAAACGAATTGAGGGGGTAAAGCCCTCACAATTTACTTTTCATCCTACAAAACCGGATGAAAAAATTACCAAAGCTTGTAAAACAGGAACGTATTATTCACCCTTTTACTTTGCTGGATACCAAAGCGCCGTAGTCCCTAAAGCAGAAGAAGGAAAGACTTATCCGTCCCAAAGCTATGATGCGTTTTTAGATTATCAACGAAAAATTGCCCGCTATATCGTCGATGAAGTGGCTAAGAAACAACCGCGCTTATTAGTCAATGCGGACTATGATTATCCTTGTGTGTTAATTCAATTTCCAAAGCCTAAAGAAGCCAAAGAAAACGACTGGGTTCATTTTGTAATTCTTCACTACGTCGCTATAGCGAATGATTTAAGTGAACGAAGTGGTTTAAACTGTGAGCTGGTTAGGCGCTCTGGATTCGGTCATCTAAGACCTTCGGTGAGTGAAACGGCTCCAAGCCTTCGAATCAGTGTAGGATTTATCCCAAAAGAGTACGCCGATGTTTTGATTCAAGCGTTATTAATCACCTATCAGCTTCTTTGTGGCAAAGAACGAGTGGTCTATGATAAACCCTTCGCTATACCAGAATTAACAACCGTATTGCAGTCCTACAATGAGGCGCGAGGTCTTCAGGATAAAAAAATGGTTGCTTTGCAAGCCACATTATGGAAAACATTCTGGTCAAGATTTGATTCGAAAGGCGGTTCATTTTTAGCCCAGATTTTGCGCAAAGAACTCTGTGCTGAATGGATTATTAATCAACTGATGGATGGGTTTAGACGCTGCGTTGATATACCCTATTCTTCAATAAAATCATTAGAAAGTTTGGTTATAACCCCTTGGGTAGAGATGCTAAAGCACTTCACGAATGCTCAAGATTCTCGTGTTTTATCTCTAACACCACCTAAAGAAAAGCTACCAACTTATTCATGGCATTCAAAGCCAGTTGCCATTCACGATGAATCGTTTTTGCAAATATTGCAACGACTTCATATCGTATTTGACATCGAAAAATGCGATCAAACGATTCATCTAGAGGGATTGCATGAGCGATTGGAAGCCGCAAGTGCTGAGATGTTTTTTAAGCCAATAGAAATGGAACATGAAGAAGGGTATGGTTCTGATTCCGAATGTGAGGAAATGGTTCCGCTGGCTAAGAAAAAAGAAACGCTTTATGCAAAAAAATTCATCACAGCAACGGGTATGCGGGCCATTCAATTGGTATTTGCTGCGGTGAAACGACACTGGCATGAAGACTATGGATTGGATTTCCGAAATTTAAGGCCAGAATTAGAGGGCATGTATTATGAAACAAAAGAAGCCTTAACCACTCACGCCATTCCAATTCCTGTGCACTCTATTGAGACGCTAGCGGCGAATCAGTATGTTTTACCTTTTTATGATCTGAATCATTGCAACGTAACCCACGCAAAGCCTAAATTATTGGAAGAGCGATCGTTTAGCCGCTCTCAAATTTGTGTATTAGACACAACATCCGCAACCACCAATAAAACCGCCAAAGCATGTCGGTTTATTTTTAACAAAAATCCGGATATAACGAGCATTATACTGGTAAGCAGTGGCTTAAAAAGTGAACAAGCCGGAAGCGATTTAAACCCTTATGGGACCATTCGGATTATTTCTCGTACAGCTAAAGAGCGCGATGCCTTGTATGCGGATCTCGTCGCTTTAGAGGAAAAGGCAAACTATAAGCATCCGGCTAAAAGTCATTTATTACGCAAAAATGCCAAATTGCGGGAGTTGACCCCCCGAAACATGGGCTTATTTAAGGCCATGAAGCAAGAAGAAAGCTCAGAGCCTAAGCTTGATACACCCAAGTTATGTGGATAAATTAGTTTGTAATGTACTAAGCCAACTTAGGCCTCGCTTCATCTCCCGTTTCGCGAGGATCATGCAATCCATGTGGGTAAAAGGGATCTTTAGACAATTCACCGGGTAACCAGCCCGTTAATAACGTTCCTTGGTAAAGCAGCGACAGCGTTAAGGACCACTTACAAATGCTCGACTCTAATGCACTGCATTCTTCGCCAGTGAATAACATGCGAACAGCTAACATTGCTTGCGTACCCGCTAAAATTAATTGCAACGCGTGGATAAATTTTTCTGTAAAATGGGTATCCTTACGACAAAGAGCATAACCCGATACTAAAGATTGCGCGAATTTACAGGGCAATACCGCAGCAGGGTTTAGCTCTTTTAGCGAAAGCGACATGATTTCAGTAAACGCATTGCTCCGTTCGGTATTGCGATGCGTTTTAGATGAAGTATAAGCATTAAATGCTGGCATCCGAAAAAAACCTGGCATGAAGAAGTCCTTTTAAACGGTTAAACGTTCTTTTATTTATACGTTGAAATTCTTTAAGAATAAAGGGTGATGACTCTACTATTTACAAAGCTTCCTCTGCATATCTAGACACCATTGCTAACACCTACCTCCTGCGATTTTGACCAGAGCATCTACAGGTGTTGATGTTCCCAGCATGGATGCTGTGCTTAAAGCACAGCAGGTAGGGTTTAAGGCTTGCGCCTATTGCCACGGTTTGCTCATGTCATCCATCGCCTTCTCCTACCTGCCACGGCTTTGACTGCAGCATTTATCGGTGTTGATGCTCCCAGCATGGATGCTGTGCTTAAAGCACAGCAGGTAGGGTTTACGCTATCTCCTACCTGCTGCGGCTTTGACCGCAGCATCCACTTTCCTAAACTTTCTTGTACTCTTAATCACTTTAAGAGCAAAAAATAATTCTAACATGGCCATTTATTTAATTTTCTTGTACGCTTTTGCTTTTAATGTGTAGGGAAACCATTCATGATAAAACGATTTACTTTTTACGTTGCTTTATTACTTTCAGGGAGTGCCTTAGCCGAAGGGATTGAATTTGTTCGACCTTATGTGGGGGCTGAGCTGGGAGCTTTTTCTGCCGAAGATGAAACAAAAGTCACGGCCAATATCCTAGGTTTTCCTTTGGATATGCAAATTGATGGAGCTGGGGCGCATGGCTTAGTATATGGCGCCACAACTGGGCTTGGGTTTCGTTGGCGTAATCTCTATCTTGGGGTGAATGGCGAATATCAAAAGCAAGAAATCGAGCAAAGTTTCAGCCTTGAAGTAGCCGGCGATAAAATTTTAGATTCCGAAGGAGGTATGTGGCAAACCTATACGGCAACGCTTCGAGCAGGCTATTATGTCATGCCGAATGTGTTAGTGTTTGTCGGAGCGGGGCGCGCTTGGTCTAAGGCAGGTAGTGTGCTTCATAATGAACTGCTCAATGAGATCAGTCGGGATAATCTTACTCAAAATGGCTGGGTGGGGGCTATTGGCACAAGCATTCAACCTTATGAGCACTGGTCGCTTGATCTTCTGGCTGAAGGCGTGCGTTATGATCCTGTCTTGCTTCCTACCGCTTTATCGAATGTGGTTAAAGTGCGCGTGGTTTCAGTGAATGTGGGAGCATTAGCCGCGATTAGTTATCATTTTTAGCTCCCCTTTAAACCGCTAGAAAATGAGTGATGGTTTAAGGGTGAGCTTAACGCTTAGGATGAAAAAGAATATAAAAACAGCATGAAGAATTCTTCATAATAAGGTTTTAATGCGCCATTATTCCAAGCCAAAATATCTTCTTTATTGCGGTATTTTAATTTAAAGCCAAATTTCTGATACGCTTTGATGGCCCATCTAGCTTGGGGGTGGGCAATTAATGCCATCCCTTTCATGCCACGGTTTTTAGCTTCTTCTTCTGCAAATCCAAGCAATTTTCGTCCAAAGCCTTTACCAACTTCATTCGCATCAACGAACACATACCCCAAATAGGCGTATTCGCCAAAAAACTGCATGGAAAGAGTGCCTACAGGCTTGCCCTCGTGCTCAGCAATATAAAACTCACGTTCATACATGTTTTTCTGTACCCAAGAGTCATCTACCGCATGATCCGAAACATCTTTTTCATCAATGATTCGCGCATACCAATCAAAAGATGAATTAATAAAGCGACGGATGTATTTTTGATCGGCATCGTTAGCCGAACGGATGATCAAGGGAGATCGCTTGATAGGATTAGGCTGGTTCTCTGAATGCTTTTCTGCTGCTTGCCAAAAGGTGTTACGCGTTTCTGGTGAGATGTGCAAAGGCCCTGTTTCTAAAACAGGAGCGGCATCTAAATCCCGTGCTTGAATCATATCCACCACTTTCTCTAGCGCATTAACAATAGATAATTGTTCTGATTCAGATAGTCTTCCGAATGAACGGGCTAATTGTTCTTGTAGAGGTTGAGGCGCTTTTTCAATCAGCGCTCTCCCAGCCTCCGTTAAGCTAATTTGAATACGTCGTTTATCGCGCTCATGGGGAGTGCGAATAATTAACCCCTTTTTTTCTAAACGATTAAAAATTCCAACCACCGTGCTCGGGCTTAAATGAACTACTCTAGCCACTTCCGCAACAGGGATAGCACCGTGATCGCGAATGGCCGTTAAACAAATGAGCTGGGGTGCGGTGATATGATACTGGCTAGAAAGCTTATAAGAATATTGCTCAATGGCGCGAATATTTTGCCGTAGAGATTGCAAAATTCGAAATAAATAAAAATCTTCGGTGCTACCAAATTGAGTAGTAGTACGGCTTTTTGAAGAGGTAGAGACTTCCTTAGAGGATACAATAGTCATTAATACACTCCTGTTACGTATAGTCCTGATTAGTTCGCATAAGATGTTTCGTATACGAATAATTTAACTAGCTTAACATTCCAAGCAGAGCAACGCAAAAATGACCAAATCAAGTTCAAAATGAACAAATATATGATACAATGTGTGCCATTTAAAAAATAATGAAACGGGTTTGGATAAAATGAAACTACATCACGACTTTTTCAATAATCCAAGATTGCTCTCGCCATTTGCAAACAGAGTGTTTCAGGAAGTCCTCACAAAAAGCTATCAGAAAGACGTAGAGGAGTATGTAGAAAGAGCTGTCGCTACGGCAGAAGAAAAAAGAGAGCTTCTTGCCCAATTAACGCAATTCTTTCAAGATTTTCACTATAATCATTGCGCCAATTTTAGAGTGGCTTCAAGAAACGATACCCCCAAAATCGAGCGCGAAGTTATAAAATGCAGTTTATGGTACCTTACCGGCTGGTTAACTGCGAATAACATCCAATATCAATTTTACTTATGGCTTAAAAGTAAGGTAGAAGAGGCGCTTTTAAGTTCTTTTGGTAGCCAAGATGCGTTGATCACTGCGTTATTAGAACAATTGGGTTTAAAGGAAGATTATCGAGAACGATTAGGACAATGCTTGACACAATCTCCTTTGGAAGAAGGGGTAGCGCAAATAATTTATAATCCAGAAGCATTAATGCAATTTGCAAAGACGGTTTTGATAGAAGAAAAAGTGATTGTAGAAACGTCGCCGATTAATAGCCAGGATGAAATCTTAAAAATACAAAATCAGGCCTTAGCTTTAATTAAAAAAAACCCCCTATTTAAAGAAGACATTCATTTCTGGACAAAACTGGCTGAAGACTTTGATGAAGTACTCGTTTCCTTTTTAAGCCCGTTAAAAGATACATCGTTGCAATCAATTGTTGTAGTCGATGCATTATGTGAATCTTATTTTGGTGAATACTTACTGTTTCAGTGGCTTTACCGGTCCAAAGCGTTTCGAAGAGCGGTATGGCAACGTTTCTCAGAACTTATGCCTACTACTCAGCAATGTTTATTTGATCTCTTTTTGAACCAGAGACTTCTTGAGCGATTTGTTCAAACGGAAGAAGATGAAGATGCTTTCCTTCACTTAATACTGAAACAGTCGAATCTCTTTGTTGATGGAACGACGCAGCCAAGCTTATTTGATTCTTTGTTAGTTCGTAGAAATTCTGTTACCTGTAAATTAATTCGCTCCTTAGCGCGTGGACGATACGCGATTGATGCGTTATTGGATGCTTTAGTGTCTAATGAGCGCGTTTTATTTAATGATCCAGAGCATTCGTTGTTTAAGTCCTTATGCTGGAATCAAGACGGTTGCGTTATTTTAAATAAATTAATCTCTAAGTTCGGTCATGAATCATTATTACATTGGTTAAGGGATAAGCCTGAACGATTGTTGACTTCTAGATCACTTTATCCCTCTGCATTTGATTTTTTATCAAAAACGATTGATGGGCGTGTTTTTTTAGCTAAACTCCTTTTACCCTTATGCGAGGAACCACAGTTTTTCACCGCTTTTTGTGAGCCAAGATGGCTTTTTGAACAGCCACACAGAATGGCTTATTTATTGCAATTTAATCTCCCCGTCTTAACGTTCATGCTGAGCAAACAAGGTTCTATAGACTGGATTGATGTTGCTAGGTTAGTGAATGTATTTCAAGCTCACCCTCATTTATATGAGCAGGTGGAACTTCGCAACTGGCTTGCAAGCGATCTTCAAGGCCAGCGATTATACGCTCACATCATTTCCAAAGAAGAAGGGGCTTTGTTTAAACAAAACTTACCGCTGCCTGATCAAGGTCCTATTTTGCCAGCAGGCTTTATGAAAGTCAGTGGAGCAGAAAACCCAGATGATTTATCTTCGGCAGTAGCTGAATATTGGGGAAAAATTTATCCGCAATCGGCGACTTATTCTTTGCAAGAAGAAGCATTTCAAACCCAATTAGAGCAGGTCTTTTCCGTACTCGAAACGCTTGTGAAAAAAGCGGATCCCAATCCAGCTTACTCCGAAAAGCTAGAAGCGTTTCATAATCGCTTGAAGTTAAATCTCGACAATCAGACAGATTTATTTTTTAAACGCATTAAATACTTATTAGAGTCTTTAACGTATCTCTGGAGTAAGCAAAGCCCAGCCATTATTCGAGGATTCCTAAAACCTTTTTTTGATGAAATTGAATATTGTCACGCGGGTGTAAATGATGCTGTACAACATGCTGTGAATGCTCTACTGGATGGGTGGCGGGACTCTATCTCCACTGCATTGACCCAAGCGGTGTTTGAATTTGCTATGTATCATGATGATTTGCTTGGGGTTCATCCAAGCTTAGGCAAACATACCGGCGGATTAATGCTGCAACATTTAGCCGAATTAGGAATTGGCGTGTTAGCACCAGAGGCCACTGACGTGAGTGATACGGCGGGATGTCGATTAATGCCGGCAAGTTATCAATGGCTGCAAAGTCATATCTATCGGTATTTTACCCGCGAGCGTTGTATCCAAATTGTTTATGACGCAATGTCTGAACGAGTGAAAGAACATATTTTACAAAAATTTAGCCAAGAAAGTGGCGAGGCTCTTCCTTATAATCCGAATGCCTATTGTGTGAATTGGGTTCGATTGGAAGAAGAATTGCTGAGCATGCCCTTTCTCAAAGAAATTCAGCAGCTTTTTGGCCGCATGGCACCTACCTTGGGTCATTTTTTTGATAGGAGTGATGAAGAAAATTACACCGTCAAACTATTGCCAAACTTTGATGCACAGTTTTCTCATATCTTTACTTCTTTGATAGAAGAGTCCTTACAAATATCCAGAATGATAACCCCCCGCGCATTGCATATCGCAAGTTTTTCATTACATGATAGCGACGATTTTTCTCCGAGTGAAAAGCGTGCTTTGGCAGGGCATAGTGATACTTCTTATCTAAGCACTCAAATCATTGATTTAATTCACCATGCATTTCCTAATCAGTTTGAATTAAGAGATATTAAGCGTTTTCCAAAACTTGGCACCTTGTTGCAATGTAACCCCAAAGGATATAGTCATCTAAACCTAGATATAGAATCAGCTGATCGATTTTTACAAAGTCTTCTTTCCTTCATTGGTCAACGCAACTATTACAAGAACCATCCATTTCAGCCTGTTCCAACTGATTTTGAAAAACTAGGTCGAGCTGTTAATGAAGTACTGATAGGGCTTTGTAAAAGTGGTAATCAAAATGCGCTGCTTAACTTGGTTCGAGCGGCCCATTCTTCACCGGAAAATATACGCCAGCTAAGGGAGCTCATTTGTTATGCTTTTAGTTTTCGAAGCGCGGAGATGCGCCAAGTTGGTCAAAAACTAATTGCCATTGCTCTCGATAGGCTTGGTGAAGCGATGTTTACAAACTCTGAATTCTATCACCCTGATTTTGCTGCTGGATTTTTACAAGTTTTACAATCAGAGCCAGAAGATGCCTTGACCTTATTTTTAAAGTGGCATAGAAGAGGAAATCAAATTGATCCGTTTCTGAATGACTGGGCATTAAATCAAAGCAGGCCAGAACTGATTCCTGTGCTTGCTCGAGCGATTGAAAAAACGCCACAACTGGCCAATCGTATTTCTTCAGCTACGGTTAGAGCGTTAATTGCGCAACAAAAATTTGGTTTAGTTTACGTTTGTTTGAAGAATAGTACGCGTTTAACATCTCATTTAGTACCTCTTCTTAAGCAACAGCCTCTTTTTACATTGAAAGAAAAAGATCAGGTTGATTTTCTTGAGCTGGTATTACAAAAATACCCAAAATGGAACAACCTTTCTCCTGATGCCCAGAAACGGATTCAAAGTGAACTAACGCTTGCTAATTGGATAAGCTTACTGACTAATCCTGAGTATAGTGTTTTAAGACGATGCGTATTCCGTACCGGCTATTTTCTAAACCAATGGATTACTACCTTAAAAGCCAAAAATGAATGGGATGAAGCTTTATCCGTATTAAAAGAAACCGCTAAGCGTTTACCTGGATTATTGAGTTATTCATTGGAGGCATTCCAACTGCTTGTAGTCTGTTTAAAGCAAGATGATGGTTTCAAAACCGCTTTTAAAGAGCAAATGGAACTGCAAGGAGTTACGCATACTAGTTTTAATCGCTATTTTGAAATGGTTTATTTAAGAAGCGAAGAATATTTAACTTGGATTGGGTTTTTTCCAGAGCGATTGCACCAGGAAGATGTTTTAAATAATGCACTTCTAGCCATTCGAGACAATACCCTTTTACAGAGGAACCGCGATTATATTTGGGAGCAAGTCATGAATCACGCGCCTGTAATATTAACTCTAGCTGAGATACATCCTCCAATAAGAGAGGTATTAGTTCGGCAAATGTTGGCGCGAAAAGATGCGATGATGATAGCATCGAGGCGAACGTCAATCTCTTCGGCAGCTCATGAAAGATTTCAAAAAGAGTCACAACGATTATCGCAATTACATACCTTTATCCGCAGCAAACCTGAGCTGTCTACCCGTTGGGAGCAGGTTTTTCCTGAGTTTGGACAAGCTGAGTTATTGCAGGCGGTTAATTCATCCAGGCGCCGTCGAGGGGCTATTACTCAGTTTGGGCTATGGCAACTTCCTACATCTGAAAGGGAACAAACTGCACAGCCCGCCCAAAAACGTCGGCGCACCTTAACAGGAGTAAGTGTTGATACAGCCAATGTGGCGTCAGCAGCGGATCCTAAACCATAATGCCAGTGCAAATGCATCTGGATTTTGAACACAAAAATTAGATCGTTTGCCGATGTAGAGGCTTTCAGTAGGGTCTAAATTGTACTTTTGCTGATCAAAATGATCATTTGCTATACTTAAGATCAGCCTGTTTAATTATAGGCGTTGTTGATTCATTTTTTGATAGGGAGATTAAGATGAACATTCGAGCAATTGTAATTGCCGGGGCTCTGGCATTAACCCCTCTTAGCAGTATGGCTTTGGGTTGGGACTGGTTTAATGGACAAACGGGACAAACGATAATATCAACTGGAGGTGTATCTGGCTATTATATTGATGGCTATAACATTCCTCGCGAAATATTCTTAGTGGGGGGTGCGCCTGTTGTGGTTGTTGAAGAAAAAGAAGAGGTTAAACATCATTGATCGTCACTAGTAAAGGTCGAGCTTCAGCTCGACCTATTTCATTTTTTGACGAATAAGTTCCATTTTCTGGGCTGTTTCAATTCCGTTCATTGGAAGGCCATTTTTTTGCAATAAACCTAGTTGGATGAGCACGCTGGCTTGATCCCAGTAGATGTGTTCATGCGTTATTTTGCCGTTTGCAAATCCAACAATAACCACCAAGGGAATTTCGACTCGCTTTCCTGTCGGAGGAATGTTAGGTAACATCCATCCAACTTCTGTAGAATGAGTGAATTTTAATATTAACTCATCTACTAACTGGTGGTTATCCACTGTTCTTGATATAGGAACCATTTCAGTATCTGGAGGAAAAAATTTTCCAGGTGGGATTAAGGCGGAGTAAAAATTACGAACACCTTCCAACCCTTCTCCTCCAATCATAGTTGGAATGTTCTGAATATGAGGGTTTGGAGTCATCGTTGCTAGTGTAGATTCTAAATCTTTATTAAGTTCCGCATCAACGTGTTGTTGAAAGGCCTGTAACAATGACGCTTGTTTTTTTTTAGATGCCATAGCCCTATGACTCACATTAGAATATGAAATTTAATTGTGTATCAAAAACTGGTACGCTTCAAATCCCATATGGCGACCACACTTTTTTTCATCGCCCCAAAAAGGGGCTCAATTCAAATTCCTAGGCGAGAACCTAAACGGTATGATTCTAGGCGGGATAGTTAAGCCATAAAGGCATAATTCGATTTAAATAATCTATAAATTTAAATAGCCCAACTCGATACTCTAAGGTGCCAAACTTATCATAATGAGCTTCGGGATAAGCAATACCTAACCCAAACAATCCTGGGGCAATAATTCCGTTATGGGGGTTATAATCTAAACCTTCATAATCATGAATGCGCATGGCACGTTTTTGAAATCCGACCGCATAAATTACTTTATCGCACTCTGGCAAGAACTGAGCGATGTGTTGGGAGCTAGAATAATAACGTGTCAAATTTGGGGGCAAAGTACCATCAATATTTTCTCGTGCCCAGCTTCCTGTAGTCCCTTTTAATCCTGTGTCATCAAATAAGATCCAGTCACCCAAATTCACGGCGTAGCGACAAGGCGTACGATAAAAATTAATAATGTTTTTAACGCCCAGTTCGACTAAGTAACGTATAATTAAGATCGCGGAGTGAGAAGAACCAAACACCCCAATGGTTTCTTTTAAATCGATATGTTGGCTTAGCTTTTGCTTATCAATAGCGATATTAAAAGGAATGACCTCCCTTGTTGGATGAGTCAGCGTTAAGGGTTCTGCACCAAGGGCTAGAATAACGTTCTTTGTTACAAATTGAGTATCTTGAGAATAAAGAGACCAGTTTCTATTGCGTAACTGAATGGACTCAATCCATCGTTTTTTAGTGTGCACCCGTTGTCGCAGTTGCTCAGTCACCCACTGTAAAGGTTCTACTACGGCATTTAACGGGCAGGTTTTTTCAGGATCTAAGTCATTTAATTCAAATCTAATCGACGCTTTTTCATAAGCAAAAGCGTTCACGCCCTTCAAAAAATAAGTAAACCGATTGACTTCTGTGTTGCTGGGAACATTATTCCATTTTTCTCCAAAATCCCCAACGTTAAACTTAGGGTCAATCCAAAGTATATGCTCTGGTTTGATTCCAAAATCCAATAATTTACCCACGGCAACGATACCAGCGGGTCCGGCTCCAATTACCGCCCATGAGTACAAAGCTTCATCCTGATTGTGCATGACGTTAACTACACTTATTTTTGAGTTTTGTAAAAAAAACCACCTATACTTTAATTAGATCGTATCAAAATTCATGCCTTATAGCGGCTATAGGAGAAAATTAATTAATGGTTAATCCAGAATACCTCCAAGTTCAATTAAATTTACGTGATGCTTTGGTTGAACAATTAGCCAGATTAGACGCTATTAAGTTTCCTGTACACTTAAGAAGTCATAACACCCCACGATGGAATAAGCAATTAAGAGCAATCACAACCGAATATCGTAAGCGCATTATCAATGCTCACGATTCTGCAAGTCTATTTATGGCCGGTGCAGACTTACAAAAACAACTTTCAAAATTAACGAATACAGTCCTTGAACAATTAGACCCAAACCTAAGGCTTAAATCATCCGCGGGTAAATTAGATACACTACATGAGATTAATCAAATCAATATTGATTTAAATTTGCAGCTTGCTCAATATGTAGAACCTGTGATTAATACTGCATATGATCTAGATCCGGAAAATTTGCTGTGGCGTGAATTAAGAGCGATCGAATCGAATATTCATATTAATACGGAGTCGCTTGAAGCAAATTTTGGTAGTAATCCTTCAGCGGTGTCTAATACCACCGCTATATTAAATACGAGTAAAGGATTGGTATTGACGGCTTTAGTCAGTGAATCAAACCAGGAAAAAGGCCGTGCTTTAATCCATTCTCTCAGTACCAATCTAACGAGCCACGCTCAGTTAAAACTTGGCGTATCTTTAACGGCTTCTGAAGGCCAGTGCATGCAAGTAGATGCTGGGGGGCTAAATGCATTTGCTGAAATGACACCCTCAAAAGATGAGCTTCTTGCAAGACCTTTAAATGAACGTATTAGTTCAGGAGTTAATCCCAATTCTGGAACAAGTTCAATACTTTCTGTCCCGATACAATTACCTGAAGAAGCGCTAGACAATCGAGAAACGATTAGCGCTCATCTTAGCCAAGAAGGAACGAGCGAACACTACATCAAGGAACTGATGAAAGGCAGCTTGAGTTTTGGTAGTGGCCAACCATCCTACATACCATTTCAATTGGAGCTGATTCATGAACTCATTCATGTACAACATAATGCACAAGGAACCAACATGCGTTATGTTCCGATGGAAAGAAGCGAAAGAAAACTTTGGGGAACTTATGAAGAGTTTCAAACTATCCAGGCGGGTGAAATCAGTGAAGCGGCATTTGCGGTTGAATATGGCACTAAACCAAGAATAAGTCATGGCGGCATTGGTACGGATCTTCTTTTTTCCGCTGCGGAAAGAGACTCAACCAAAACCCTTCAAGAAATCACAGCTCAGCATGAACCAAAGCCCATAACAAGCGAAGTCGCTACAAGTTTCGAACGCTTTAAAGAGACTTATAAAGCGGTAAAAACCGAACAAGACGCTAAAATAGATGAAGTGGAAGAAAACCAAAATACAAAGACCATGCCGCGACCATCGTGACATATTGGCTTAATTTTTTACAAATAGTAAGGTATACTATGGCAAAGATCACACATTCAACGAGTAATAAAAATAGCATGACAATTTACATTTGCACTCCCTTGGCCATTATTTCAGATGATCCTGCACAGTATGAAACGAATGAATTTTTTGATGCCGCCAGTAGGGATTTAACGAATTCAATTGAAAAAAAAGTGTTTACTGATTTTAAAGCCGCGCAAACTTTTTTAAATAAACAAGGTGCGAGATGGTGCATTTATGAAGTGAATCTTCCCTTACCGTACCCACAATTTATGGCTAAGGTTGATTTGAAAAGTCATGAGTTCTCGCCGAAAGATATCACAGCAATTCATTTCCACCCTGCTTTTTCTCTTTTATCGAATGCGGTATTTAACCAGGTCTAGCTGCGGTTTTTTCATGCAGCAATTCATAGTAGGGAGAATTGTTGTGTGATTCAACCGTTTCTTGTTCCTCCACTACTACTTCAACTAAGTCCTTAATATCAGGCCTTTTCTCCATTCGAACCCGTAAGCATGGTCGCAGAGATTCTAGGTTACCATGGAGTAGGTCATGATCGGCTCTCCAAGAAAATAAGCAACCTCCAGTACTTTCGGCAAAAGGATTTAATTCCACAATTCGAATTTGATCGTCTACGACGGCTAAGTCCAAAATATAATCCTTCATGCCAATTTCTGGGTGAGCTTTTTTTGCAAATTCTGTAAGGCGATCATTAAGTGCGTTAAGCACCTCTTGGTTATGTTCATTCGCGGTCAGCGATGGATAGAGACAAGTATGGTTATATTGTGAGATGGCGGTTACTTTCCCTTGATAAACAAATAATCGAAATTCATTTTGCTCTCGTAATGTTGGCTGCCATTCCCTAAGAATGATGCTAGTTGACCATTCATCATCGGGGTTGTCTCGTAAACAAGCCAAAGCCAGTATTAAATCGGTATAAATCCGCTCACTTGTTAAAAGAAGATTCATGACTTGTTGAGGTGTTTGACAATGAAGCGATTTCATTTGCAATTCAGAGAGTTTAATCAGCTTCTCATTTGGATCATCACTCGATTCAAGGGCGGTTTTGTACTTGGATAACAGAGTTTCTGAATCTTCTAAAAGTGGAAGGCCATCTTTCGGTGATCGGTTTGACATCCTTGGAAATACCCCCGATTCATATACTTCCATGGCATGGAGTAGGATTCTTTCAAGTTCTTGTAATTGCTCAATATCTTCCAAGGTAAGTTCTTCTCTATCAAGAAATTTTTGCTGATAAAAATGCACCATAGCACGGGCTGTTTGGGGAGTAATCGGAAGAATCGTGCTAGGAAAGGTATACTCTTTTAATCGAGGATACCAACGATCAAAATCAAAAGGAAAATGAACCGATTTTTTAGCTCGATAGTAATCTACATTAGAAGCACCAAGGCGCTCTCTTTGTTTCGGTTGAGATTGCCCTCTCTCTTTAGGTTTAGAACTAAAAAACGTAGATAGATATTGAAATAATTTCATAATTAATTTTTATACCAAAATTTGCAAATGATCGGCTGTTTCTCTCAATAGTACATCAAGATCTAATGCAATTGCATGCACGCAAGGCATCAATTTAATAATCGAGATATGATTAATAGTTTAGTATAAAAATTTTTTAAATGGGTAAAGAGCCTTTTAAGTATGTGATTTTTAGCCCGTAAAAAGCGTTGCAAATTACGAAAAAATGAGGTTATTACAGGCTGCTATCACTACTTATTTCTTTTAGTTTGCTAGACTCATCACGCTTGCATTCGTTTGGTCATGTTCTGGAAAATAGCGGCTTAAGAATTCACCCACAGTGAGACTCTCACATAATATTAAAGGCGGTTGAGATATTGTTTTTGAAGAGGATGCAAAACCAAAGCGTGCTGGGCATGAAACTTTACGTGCTGAACTAAGCGTTGCTATTTGTTCCTGTGAGAATCCGCAAGCTTCAATTAAACAGGCTTGAAAAGGTCTATCAGGGGCAAATCGTTTAAGTTCTGCAACATATGGCTGAAATTGCGCTCTAACTTCCGTGACATGAACAAATCGTAAAGCAGATTTTTCCCCGGTTTTGGGACATACTACTTCGCGAATGTTATGGTGATGGATACTATAATATTGTTTGCGCTCTGCTAATTTACGTTCAAAATTAAAACCCACTTGCTGAGAGATTTGTGAATTAAAATGAACGATATCTTTAATCATGGCAAGATGAGTATTCGCTGATAAGGCCTCACAGCGCAACCAAGAACGAAATAACACACTTTTAACGTAAGTATTATGATCATCTAGTGCGATACATAAGTCTGTAAGTGTGGAGTATCGCGCATCGGTCAATCGTCCATCACGATCATGAATAATCGTAGTGATATTCCGAATTACCCCGTTAAATTGTTCCGCCGTAATCATCTCCCTTCCTTTTTTGGAGTACCCTCCTTCTTTGCGCAATTCTATATGTGCTGCTTCTTTTACATGGGCGAGGATTAAGTTAGATTGCTCTTCGGTAATTTCATCTTTGCAAATCCCTAATTGAACCACAATATCGGCCAAAGCTTGATAACAAATTTCTTCAATAAGGTTATGTACAAAAAATATATTTTTAGCTTTTTCTATTTCTTCTTGTGAGCATTCAGAACCCAGCGTTTTAGCCCGAGCAGATAATTTTAAAAACGCTTCGTTATAACGTTCGATTCGTTGTTGTTGTGCATCAATGCCAGACTGCAATAACAAGCTCGCGCATTCCCATGCGCCATGCCCTAACAAAACCAAAGCGCCCATAATGGGGTTAACCGTGGCAGCGTAGGCTGCCATGGCACCAAAGGAAGCGCGTGTGTAAAGCGCTGTATTAGGTGTTAGTCTACTGGGCATATAGCGCTTAATATCTACAAAAAAAGGCATGATTCACCTACGTGATGCAAAAAAAATGATGACAAATTATACTGAGCGAATATTAAGGGATCATTAAGGTCTGAAGAATTACTTTCTTAAAAAAAGCGCGTTTATGCTTATCTTTTGCCTAAAAAATGCGTTTTGTGTAAAATCAATTGGCACCAATGTGAAAGGATTTATAATTTTTTTATTTTTGAGTTCATATGCACCCCTCATTACAATTATATTTTGAACGATACTCTTCGAACGACGCTCCCTTTATGCACATGCTATTAAGTCAATGGAGACAAGAACGTCCTTTAGAAGGTATAAAAGTTCTTCACCATGTTCCTGTTGTTACCAATACCTTGCTTAAAATTGCTTGTTTAATTGAAGCGGGTGCAGATGTGACAGTCACGAACCCATCTTTTTTAGAAGCGCATGATGAAGCAGTTTCAGCTCTAAACGATGCTGGTGTTCGTTACGTTACGAACTTGAGATCCCTTTCTGGTGAACCGTTTGATATTTATTTTGATTGCGGCGCAGAGTTATATAAATGTTTAGGCGCTCCTACAATAGGTTCGATTGAATTAACAGGATCAGGTGATGACTATTATCGAAAACAATCGTTGTCTTTTCCTGTAATCAGCATTGATCGCACGCTTACCAAACAATTGGAAACCGTGTTTGGTTGTGCAAAAGGAGTTAGTCAAGCGTTAGAACAACTAACGGGCTTTTCGCAGGCGCAAAAAAATTGGCTCATTTTTGGTTTTGGAAAAATTGGAAGGGGTATTGCTTACTTTGGTAAGCAAAGCAATTCCAACGTTACGATTGTCGACATTTCTCTGAATCAAAGAGAGGCTGCGCGACAGTTAGGTTTAAACGCGGTTGACCCGAACAATAAAAGCCAGTTAAGAACCGCCCTTTTAAATGCTGACTTGGTTATAACTGCAACAGGAGTAGAGAATTTATTGAGCCGATTTCCCTCAGATTGGTTTGAAGACAAGTTTTTGGCGAATATGGGCGTTCTGGATGAGTTTGGGCCTAATTTCAGGCCAGAAGAGGTATTAAACAAGAAATTACCGATAAATTTTGTTTTAAAAGATCCTACGCCAATGCTCTACATAGATCCCGAATTTTACTTACATAATTCGGCTTCTTTGTCTTTATTAAAAGATCAATTAAATCCAGGAGTCCACTCACCAAATTCTGAATTTGACAGAAATCTAATTACACAATGGGCTTTATTTCATCAATTTAATCAAGAGATTATTGCGCGCTGGTTTATTCCATTTAATATTTCTTCAGCTCACGAAGAACACAACACACCTATCCATCCGCTAATGCCAGTTTAACAACATTACCTCGTATCTACGCAAAAAGTCCCGTTCCTGGGTTCTGTTAGAGTAGAATGGTTTCAATGTGTGCATTTTATGTGCCGATCGGGTATAATTGTCATATAGCTATTTTTATTCTTTATCAAACCGTTTGCATTGAAAATGAGCATTAATCTGGGGCAAGGACAAGTAATAGACAACCTAAACCGTTATCTGGAATGGCATAACCTACCTTTGCGTATGAATAAAGAAGGCATTTGCAATGGTCTCGCAATGGTTTATGTAAAATATGTTTTAGAGAATAAAGAAAAAGAATTTTTTGACATGTTAGGGTATATCGCAGGAAAAGAGATAAGTTCAGAAATGGAAATACAGGTCAATCATTTTGTTAATGAAGTCATTTTAAGCTTTATACCCGAGAAATATGACAAAAAATTAAATCAATCAAATGCAATTAAAGCGTTGGCCATAGATAATAAGTCTTTAAAATCTTCCTTTGATTTAGCATTGGTTACAAGTGATGATAATTGGGCAAACATCTTCACATCATTATCCTTGCGTGAGAATGAAGTGATGCGCGTGGCAAGCATCAATCACACCGTGGCGGTAGCAAAAAAAGAAGGGCAGTATATTGTATATGACCCTAATTATTCTTCAGGATTTAAAACCTTTGCAAATGAAAAACAGTTGGTTCAAGAGCTCCATAAAAATGTATTTGAATACAATAGAGGCCCATTAGGTCTGGAAGTGAGCGTGATTTGTCATCCGGATAGCCCAGCTCGCGACTTTCCTAAACTGAAAGAAATTTACCATGCTTACTTAACACATGAAAATATTACCCAAGTTGCCAAAACAGACGGAAAAAAGTTCGATACATTACAAAGAAGCGCTATTTTAAATGATGCAGCTGCTATATCTGAGCTTCTTTCCATTGGTGCCAAAGATGATAATTACCAAGCCGCTGCAGAAGCTGTAATGAGCAATAACCCAGATACCTTACGCGTCTTGCTTGAGAATATTAAAGAACCTAACGTAATTAATGGACTTTTTGTAGCGGCCCTCGAGCATGGACGTAGCGAAACATTTGATGAGTTATTACAACATTCCTTCTCTAGGACGGTTATTGAAAATGCTGCGAAAATGAATTTAAACAAATCGTGGTTGATTAACAAAGCCGCTGAAGGAGGAAATGTTGAAGTTTTACAAAAAACTATCCAGTTATGTCAAACCAATTTAGGCACAGAGGATCTCCTATCGCCCTTCATCCTAGAAAAGCAACCAATGGAGGATGCGATTTGTGCAGCGATACGAGGCGGGGATGTAAAAAGCGTGGAATTGCTAATGGAGCACTTGGAAAAAGAAGGGTTTGATGATCCCATTAGGAATGTCCAATACCTTACCTTGGCTATACGTGAAAATCAGCCTTATATGGTTGCGTTATTACTGAAAAAAATACCAAGCGAATTTGTGCAAACCATCTCAATGACAGCTTCTGCTACTGAAAAAACGGATCTGTTCATCATTCATCAGCTACAAAAGCATGATGTAAATTTTTCAACAACGGCCAAAGCAATTATTGATAAAAAAGAACATCGCCCAGTGGGCATTATATTATCTATTGGGATTATGCTGAATAAGTTTAGTGATTTCTGTAAGGAAAAACTATTGAATAAAGCAGGGGTTGATCACAACGTTCAAGCATGCAAAACAATACAAGCAAAATTAGCTAACATCCAACATGAAGCGCTCGAATCTGAAGAAGAACCTAATTCTGGACTCAGCCCAAAATAAACCTACGTTCTTAGCAAGCATAGGCTAATAAGCGTAGGCTGGGCTGAAAAGCCCAGCACGTTACTTTTTTATTTTATAGATTTACCGTGGCCCTTGGCACCTGGACTCTTCTGTAACGTCTATTAGTATTCACGATGTTCTTGAATGTCACCTTCTTTCGTATGAATAACTAAACGCCCGCCTTTATTATGTAATAGATCTTTCGCTTTCTCGAGCGCTTTTTCTTTAGTATCAAACGTGAAGGAAGCTTGTTCAGCATCGGTTTTTCTGACTGACCAGCCATTCGGATGAGGTAATACATGATATTCAGAGTCCCCTGAACCATTGCCTCGATCTTTAGCGGTTGCTATCGCGATTGAAATGGCTCGGCCTTCTTCATACCCTTCTTTCAGTAATGAATTTGCTATATCAATGGCTTTATTTCGATCCTCGGTGGATAAATTTTTCATCGCATCAGGATAATCACTTTTCGTCCATGGCATTTCTAATTCTCCTTTTCCATTAAAAATCGTTTATTAACAAGATTCCAAACTCATATTCGGTATACATGTTATTTCTCTACCCTAGTGATAAAATTACCTGGGTGGTAAAAGCTTAGTAAAGAATTTACATTTGTAAACCAACCCACCGAAGATGTTTTTATTCATTAGCAAGATAATGGCAGAAAATAAGATTGCCGTAGGCATTTTATGCATCGTATTATCAATTCAAATAGAGAATTCCGCCGATATGGAAGAAGATAACGATGTCTGTGAAAAATAAATGTAATCGATGCGCTTGGGTAAATGATGATCCACTTTATATTTCCTATCATGATACCGAATGGGGAGTGCCAGTATTTGATGATCGGGTGTTATTTGAGTTATTAATATTAGAGGGTATGCAAGCAGGGCTAAGTTGGCTAACCGTGTTAAAAAAACGGGAAAATTTTAGACAATCATTTGATAATTTTAATGCCAAACTTATCGCTCAATATGACCAAAGTAAAATAGAATCGCTGCTTAATAATACCGGTATTATTCGTAATCATTTAAAAATCAATGCAACTATACAAAACGCTAAAGCTTTTTTAGAAATACAAAAGAAATATGGCTCATTTTCAGACTACGTATGGCAGTTTGTAGATGGTAAACCAATCTTAAATAATTGGGAAAATATAGTTAACGTTCCCGCTAAAACCATCATTTCTGATACGATGTCAAACGATTTAAAAAAACAAGGCTTCAAATTTGTTGGGAGCACAATTTGTTATGCCTTCATGCAAGCGGTTGGAATGGTTAACGATCATACGCTGAACTGTTTCCGCCATGGCCAATAAATCCCGATTTTTAGTTTTTTAAATGATTTGATTGACTGAATGTTTATTTGAAAAAATAAAAAATGGATCGATTCGAATGGCACAACACAGTTTAGCGATTAAAAAACACTGGAACATTATTTCCTTTTCGATTCTTTTAATTTTTTTTGTTTCAAGTTCCTTCGCGAAGTCAATTTCAGGAATCGTAATAAGAATTGCTGACGGGGATACTCTGACAATTCTTACCCCAACCAAGAAACAGATAAAGATTAGATTGGCTGAAATAGATGCCCCTGAAAAAGAGCAAGCATTTGGCAATGTATCCCGGCAATCATTAGCGAACATCTGTTATAGAAAAAATGCTGTGGTTATTTATGAAAAAGCTGATCGATACAAAAGAATTCTTGGAAGAGTTTACTGTAATAGCGTAGATGCTAATGCACATCAAGTTCAAAAAGGAATGGCTTGGGTTTATGATAAATATGTAACAGATAATAAATTATATGATTTACAGATTGAGGCCCAACGGTCAAAGAAAGGGCTTTGGGCAGATAAATATGCAATACCCCCCTGGATATTTAGGAAGAAATGAAGCGTCATGCAAAACTTAAACGCTGTTTTTTAAAATGGATTACAACATAGAGTTAACGATGACTCCAAGAAAGATACCGGTCAGTAAAATCAGAAATATACCCACCTTATAAAGAAATGCGAGTATTAAACTAATCAGCATAATAAACGCTGAACCATAATCAAAGGTAGACCAGATAGGTTGATAAGTATCAACGATAAATATTTGAAATTTTTCTACTTTACCAAATAGAGTATTGATGGCAAACCAAAGCGAGAGGTTAAGAATAACACCAACGATTGCTGCTGTAATTGCGGTTAATATCACACGAAGTACTTGGATTTTTCTTAGCTCTTCAATATAAGGTGCACCGACAAATATCCATAAAAAAGAAGGAATAAAAGTAACCCAGGTGGTTATAATTGAGCCAAGAATGCCTGCCAACCAAGGATTCATATCGCCAGCATAACGATAGGCTGCCAGAAATCCTACAAATTGTACTACTTGAATCAGCGGGCCAGGTGTTGTTTCAGCCATACCTAATCCATCTAGCATTTCAACGGGCTTTAACCAACCATATGTTTGCACGGCCTGTTGAGCAATATAAGATAAAACCGCATAAGCTCCTCCAAAACTTAATAAGGCTGTTTTACTGAATAAAAAAGCTTCTTGGGTGAATACATGATGAACACCAGTTATAAGAAAAATAAAAAAAACTGGAAGAAGCCAAATTGCTAACCAAATACTACTGGTTTTTATCAGTTGCATTGTGGAAAGTGAAATTTTATGAAAGTTTTGATTAAGAGTTGTTTTGCTATCAAGATTGAGCGCAAAATTAAATCGATTAAGCAAATAACCAATTAGTGCGGCACCCAGAATAATAATGGGAAAAGGAACATTTAATAAAAACAAAAAAAGAAAAGCAGACAAAGCAATGATGTAATGACTTTCGGATTTTAATGATTTTTGACCAATCCGAATAAGGGCGCTTAAAACAATCGCAATAACGGCTGGTTTAATACCATAAAATAGAACTTGTACCCAATTGGTTGACTGATAGTTTACATACAAGATGCTCAGCAAAAGTATTGACAAAAATCCAGGCAGTACAAATAATGTTCCCGCGACGATACCACCCCTAACGCGATGCAACAACCAACCTATATAGATGATTAATTGATGGGCTTCGGGGCCAGGTAACAGCATGCAATAATTTAATGCGTTTAAAAATTGTTTCTCATCAATCCATTGTTTTTCATCAACCAATAAGCGGTGCATGACTGCAATTTGATTCGCGGGGCCACCAAAGCTATAAGCCGCAACTTGTAAAAAAACAAAGAAGGCTTCTTTAAAAGAGGGACTTTTGTTCATTGACGAAGATAAATAATGTTACATTTTTTAACGTAACATTTTTACCGAATGCCTGCAATTAATTATACTTTGAGATCTATACAAGACCAAATACTCAGCGAGCTAGAGTAGCTGGGATATGGCATCTCATGTTTGGTTTATGAGCGAATAAGGAATAGGAAATACCTGTACCCTTCTTAGTAAGATTGATAAGATATTAAATGCTCGGTTGTAAAAGTCTTAACGGGTGAAAGGTATTCACAGGGTTTAGAATCAAGACGATATCTGGACAACTTAATAAGGGAGAATAATCATGCAAATTACACTTAATCAGCCGGTCAAAACAATAGGTCCTATTTTTCTATGTAACACAGAGGCAGATATTGTAATTAATGCAGAACTATTAGCAGAGCAGGGTAGGATTTATATTCTTGGTCGGTCTGTTACGATTAATGCACCAATTCGTAGTAAAGCAGAAGTTAAGATTTGCGGCACCGAAGAGGGTGAGACGCTCAATATTGATAAATTAGATATAACTGGGGCAGCAGTGACTATTGGCTCTGCACATTTTCCTTCTCCATTCATGCGTGGTGAACATATTACGGATAATATTCATCATGCTATCGAACGACTTGAATCATCAAAAAATATATTTAGCCCTTAGCCAATCTGGATCCTGAGGTCGCAAGCATGACTTGATTAAAGGTTCTATCAGGTTACAATTGCTATTCCCCTCCCCTAGAATCCTCTTCATCCGATGTGTCTATAGAATTAGCGCCATTTGTTTCAGAGGATTCATCCGTCGTTTTATTTTTTTCTTTCTTGGTTGTTGATTGGGTTGCTTTAGTGGGCTTACCCTGCGGTACTGGCTGGGCCGTTGTTGGTTCAGGCACAAGCTCTTGAGCTGCAGGCTTTCCGGGAGCAGGTTTGGATGGCTCTAGTGTTTCTTCGATAGCTTGTGGAGGCGCTGCTGGATCGGGTTCTTTTTTCTCGACAGGTGGTAGAGCTTCAATGGAGGGTTCTTCCTTAGCAGGCGGTTGGGCTGTAGGTTGGCTCGTTACGGCCGGAGATTCTTCAAGCGGCGCTTGAATGACTTCCTCTGATGGAGTTGGGGTCGACTCGGGTTGTGGTTTTGTAACAGCAGGTGCTGTTGTTTCAGGCGCCGTTTGCGGCTCAACAATCCCAGGCTCTAAAGGAATAGATTCTGGCTGTCCAGCTTCTGGTATCGTCATTTGTGCAGCAGTTGGCTTCGCTGGCTTAGTTTCTTCTGCCACAGGGACCACTGTTTCGGTAGATTTCTCTGCGGTGTTTTTGTTTTGTAATTTCTTCATGTTGACTGATGATAAAGGCACGCCTGGATTTTGTTCTAATAATTTTTCAGTTTCCGAAAAGGGAACTGGGGGAGGAGGTGGTTCGTTTTTCACAACAATAGAACGTTGAGTGATTTCTTCTGGGGGCGCGCTTGCAGCGGTATTAGTACCTAAAACGCTGGTGGATTCTGGAGCTACCGGAGCCACTTGTGATTTTGGGGCGCTGGTTAAAACTTCAGCCGATAAAGGAGTAATAGATGTCATAACTGGTTCAGATTGAACGAATACCTCCGCTGGAACAGCTGTGACTGCGGTGGGGGTCGTAGCGTTCTGATACGTTAGTGTGGACGGCGGATTATTATAAATGTTAATCACGTCGGCTTGATTAATGATGGTATTGCTGGTGTTAACTTGAATAAAATAGTTCTGGCTGACTTCATAGGGTGGGATATAGACTTCCCCGGGGCCTAAAGGGAACCATGCTACACCGGGCACACCAGAAGAAAGCTGCAACGGAGAGCTGCTATCGCCAACGAAGACTACTAATGCAGGAGCATAGACAACTTCTTCAACGATGGGGCCAGGAACCCACCCCCACTCTTCTTCGATGTATACCCAACGTCCATAATGAAAAGGAGCAAATCCCCAGGGTTGGTCATCCACCCATGTCCAACCCCATCCGCTGATCCAAGTCCATTGCCCCATACGATAGGGAGCCCAATTGGCAGGGACTTTATCAGGCGTCCAAATCTTTCCATAGCGTTTAACAGTTTTCCATTGGCCATACTCAACGAGTGCTTCGTGTCCAATCAAACTGGGGGAAACATGTTTAGCAGCGGCAGATTGTTGTAATCGTTTTACCCGTTCCATACTCCATTGGGCAAAGGTATCCAACTTACCTATTTTAGCGCAGCTAAATGGGGATAAGTTCGTTCCGGTAAAACGGCAAGTATACCCCGATTGAATTTCATAATTTGCATGACTTCCGAACGCCTTTCCTGAACCTTTTATGACGCTAATCTGGGTACTGTTTAGAAGAACATCCACCCGATAAGTGCCTGGTTTACTCATTACAAAAGCAAGATTTGGGGTATCGATTTCATAGGTTTGACCGGATTTTAGATTCAATAGCTGTAATATTAAGGTCCCTTGAGAGATTTGTAACTGCTTGATCGTGTGAGTGAGATTGGTAATTTTTAAGCTTGTTTGTCCTGCCATATGAATTAAAGCATTAGGAAGTTGTAGTTCGACTTTCGCTCCGGTTTCAGACCAGAGACGATCACTTGTGATCAACGGTCGATTAAGTTTGGGCTTGACCCATTTGTTTTCTCCAGCAGGCAAAAAGCTGACAGGGCCTTCTGTAAAACTGAGCCTGGCTACTTCTCCCGGATCGTCTGCATAGGCTGTTAAGGAAATGGTTGAGATGATTATTGACAAAAGATAGGTAGCTAAGTAATTGACAATGCGGTTCATCATCGTGGCATCCTTATCACGTATGGCATGGTTACATTAAATTTTGCGGGCTCGGTTCGCTTTGCCCACCTTTTAGCAAAGCGGCATCATGAAAATTCGAGGCGCCCATTCCTGGAAGAGTACAGATGAATTTTGTAACTATAGCAGAAATTTATGAATTGCCTCAGAAAATCTTACCTAAAATTCTGAAAAGCTATTTTGTTTGCAACCAGTGTAAAAAAATTTCATCATGATTTTTCTTTAAGTCAGCTAAAATTTCTTGATTCCGATTTATCCAATCATGTAATCGTTCATTTTGGTAATATAATAAAATGTGTGGATGTAGATAGCTTTTTTGGCATATGTTCGGGGTATGACCTAGTTTTTTTGCCACTTGTTTTATAATTTCGGTCATTTGATTTTGAGTAATTGATTTATTTTTTATTAAAGTTTGTATTATGCCCATAAAAAATTCTCGCGATGCCGCCCAGGTTCGAAAATCTTTTGCTGTGAACGGTTTTTGGGTTAGAGCATGTAAAAACCCATTCACATCTTGGGAGCTTATTACATGAAGCTTGTTTGTTTCATCTAGGTATTTGAATAACTCATAACCAGGTAATTCATTGCATTTTTTTAAGAGCCGAATCATTTTTTTGTTTTTTAGAAGAATATGCCACATTTTCGAATTTTTTCCTTTAAAATCAAGCGCAACCTGTTTTTCATCAAGCGATAAATGCTTTTTACGTAAGGTGGTTATGCCAAAAGATTGGTTCTCTTTGGAATAGAGGGGGTTCCCGATCCGAACACTAAATTTATCTAAAAGATATGTAATCGCGCAGATGATTTGTAATTTATTAATGGTAATTGATTTATTAAGCTCTTTGTGAATGAAATCACGTATGGTCGGTAATAGAGATCCAAATGCAGGCATTAGGTCAAATTTCTGTTTTTTCCGCATTTTTTTCCATAAAGGATGATAAATATATTGCTTTCGACCCTTTTTATCTATTCCTGTGGCTTGAAGATGACTGTTTTCAAAAGGAGAAATCCAAACATTTTTATATGCCGGGGGTATGGCTAGATTTGTAATGCGCTTCAAACGTTTTGGCTTTTTTATATGCTGGCCATCCAAATCATAATAAGCAAACCCCTTCCCGCACTTTTTCCTGGAAAAGCCAGGATGATGATCGTTGATGTACCTTAAAGAAGCTTGGCGTGCAATTTTTTCACATTCCTCTTCCGTGTACAGTGAGAGACTCATCTTTTTCTCAACCAAATTTTAAACTTAAGCTGTTCTTAGAGAGTATAGCTCTCATGCAAGCAAGTGTAGGCTGGGCTGATAAGCATGAGTTAAGGCATCAATTCGTTGAATAAGCAAATTACTGTTTCTATGTTGCAGATTCACAGTAAAAAAATAAGTGGCCCCTGGCACGAGAACTCTTCTGTAATGCATCAGGTTGGTTTCTTATTATTCCTTTTTTTGGTATTTATAACGAAAGTGTGAATGGAATTCAATAGGGTGTGCTGGGCTTTTCAGCCCAGCCTAGGCTTGCTAGAAACCTTAGCAAAATTAAGGGATAAGGGCATTCTTGTGGAAGCAGAGTTTTCTAGCAAGAAAAATGAAATATTAAATGAAAAAAATGAAACACTTCCACAACAACTTAATTTATTTTAATTGCCTCTCCAAATTTTCCATTATTTCCATAAAAACCTAAATTTCCATTGTCTTCAATTATGTAATACTCACCATGTGTATTGTTATCGTCATACCGGATTTTTCCATTCTGGCTAGATTTAACCACTTTTTCATCTGAAATACTCTTATCCGGAAAAACCGTTTTGATCCTAAAATCCCCATTATCAGATTTATATAACGTTATTATTGCTCCCATGAGGGTTTGTTCGCTTTTCCACTGCCCCAAAATAGAATTGTTTGTCGCAGATAATTTTTGTATTGATAGATCTTCTTCTGCTGTTGAGCCGAAAATGTCAACTTCAAGATCAGGAGTGAAATGAGTAGTTGCCCAGGCCACGCTGCCTATCTTCATATTGGATGTATAATAAAAAGTCCATAGTCGATAGCAATGAGGTCTTTCTGCTTTTAATTGCTTGCCTATTTTTATTAATTTTGTCTTTGTGATTTTTTGGCTCAATACAATAGTCACATTGCACTTTTTAAGTGCTTTATTATAAACATCCTTTACCACTTTATATTTCAATGTTTGTGTGCTTTTTGAACTAATTTCTTTCGGTCTTTTTTCTAGCTCTTTAATACAATTATCTTTATCTTGTTGATTTTCGTATGCGTTGCAAATCTTTAAGTCCATTTCACTTAAGGCAAGTACATTTCCAAAACAAATAAAGAGGATAAATAGCAGTATGGGTCTTATATAAAATCGTCCTGTCATTTTGATATTCCTCTTTTTTTACTTCTTAATTAAGATCGATTCAACTAGCCGTTTAAAAAGGCTTTATTTTGCAAAAATCGCCATTCTTTTTTAGCTCACATTTTAAATTAAAATTTTGAAATGCTGAGACTGGATCAATATCCTCTAAAGCATCGAAATTTAATTGTTGCCACTGATTTCTGTCTATTACTGCAGAAACTATATAAACATCTTCAATATCGCCAGTACTTTTATTTGAGCGTTGAGTGTAACCGGATAAGGTAACCTTCCCAAGTGTTGGTAATGCTGTAAAAGAAAGGCCGGCGATCCTGAATAATATTGAGAAAATACACTGCTGGTAATCGGTTTTAGTTTCTTTTGCACTTTTTTCTTTAATACTTAGCTTAAGCCCTCTTTCAATTGCGTTCGCTTCCTTATTTGGTATGTCTTCTATCTCTGGCAAATCAATATCTATCGATAATTCATCACCAGAGTTATTGATCTCAAATGAAAGATAAGTTTCTTTTTCCCATTGAATTTCATTCATTAAATGCTGTAATGTTTTTTCCATTGCATCAACATACCCTGTTTGTGCTTGATACAATTGCTCAAGATATCCTTTTTTTTGGGCTAGATAGGATTGCCATTGTTTATTCCAATCTGCCAGTTCTTTATCATAAGCTTGTTGCAATCTTGCATTTTTATTATCAATGTAGCTATCTAATCGCAGCAGCTTGGAAAAAAAACCTTTCTTTTTTAGCCTTGGCAAATCAGGTTTAGGAATTGTGAAATCTGAAACTTTAAATAAACTATCATCCGGTTTTGGTGTTAAACGATGCTGGTTAATGCTCAATTGTAACTCTTGATTGAAACGTTCAGCGTAGTCTTCTAAAAATGAGAAGATTTCATGTCGATTGTATTTTTTAACCTTTCTTTCTGCAGTGCCGGATAATGTATATCCATCTTCATCGAGGATTAGCAAATCATAGTTATCGTCTATAGCCAATTTGAAAAAATTATCTCCAGTTTTACATTGACTTTGAGATGCCATACGACCCTGATTATCCATTAATTTAGTACGATAAGACAGGCCTGTTCCTCTCAATCCAACATTCCCATATACCCCCTGTCTTCCTAAACCTAAAGAAAAACCACGCGGTCCAACAGTGGTACTGATTCCACGTTTGCCAAAATTTATACGAAATCCCGGAAATAACGTTATCCTTTTTGAAAACCGACTACCCAAATTAAATTCCTTCTCGATGCGATATATTTGTTAATTATAGTAAAGCATCAACAAGATAATGATATTCATGAATAAAGCTGATAAGTTAAAAATTACAGATCATAATCTATTGAAATCTATGGCAAATTTAAAAAATATTGTTGAAGACTCAAATACGTTAGCAGGCAGATTATTTGATATCATCATTCAATCACTGATCGTACTGTCTTTGATTACCTTTTCAGTCGAAACTTTCCCTAACTTGTCTGAGAACTCAAGATTTATTTTAAAGATTATTGAAATCATTACCGTTTTAATTTTCACCTTGGAGTATGGATTACGTATTTATGTTGCCAGCGATAAAAAAACTTATATTTTTTCATTTTTTGGGATTGTCGATTTATTAGCTATTCTTCCCTTTTATCTATCCATAGGTATCGACTTGCGTTCAATAAGAGCCTTTAGGCTGTTGCGTTTGGTAAGAATTTTTAAATTAGCTCGATATAATGCGGCTGCCAAGAGAATTCATCAGGCATTTATAATCGCCAAAGAAGAACTCGCTCTATTTTTATCCGCAGCTTTAATTATTCTTTTTCTTGCAGGGGTTGGTATTTATTATTTTGAAAACCAAGCCCAGCCCGAAACTTTCAGTTCTGTTTTTCATAGTTTATGGTGGGCCGTAGCCACTTTAACAACCGTTGGTTATGGAGATATTTACCCTATTACAGTTGGTGGGAAAATATTTACTTTTTTTGTTTTAGTTGTTGGGTTAGGTGTCGTTGCGGTTCCTGCTGGAATGGTTGCATCTGCCTTGTCAAAAGCAAGAGAAATGGAGTCTCAAGAAAGCACAAAAGAGTAGCAAGCGTAGGCTGGGCTGAAAAGCCCAGCACGTTATTCTCCAAATTTCAAAGGTTTAAAATTATCATTGTAAGTCCAGTTTTGGCTTAAGATGCCTTTATTGATAAAACGGTGGATACTAGAGTATTTCCAATCCGAGGGCTTAAGAACATGGCCGTGTTTGACAGGATTAAAATGAATATAATTGATGTGGTGTTCATAATCGCATGAGTCTTGAATGACATGTTCCCAATATCGCCTTTGCCAGATACCACGTTCACGTTTGTTTTTCCGAGATTGAGATACATCTTCCTTATGTTCAATTTGTCTGGAAAAGGTAGATTTTATTAAGCTCAGACGAGCAGGGTAGTTCATGTCGTTTTCAGGCAAGGTCATCACGATGTGCCAATGGTCTGGCATGATGACAATGGCGTCTATATAAAAAGGGTGTTTTTGCTGTACTTTTTTAAAAGCAAACCTTAAGGCATCAATTCGTTGAATAAGCAAATTACTGTTTCTATGTTGCAGATTCACAGTAAAAAAATAAGTGGCCCCAGGCACGAGGACTCTTCTGTAACGCATAAGGTTGGTTTCTTATTATTCCGTTTTGGGTGTTTATAACGAATGTGTGAATGGAATTCAATAGGGTGTGCTGGGCTTTTCAGCCCAGCCTACGCTTGCTGAAGGGTTTCATCGAAAGATGAAATTGATTCAACGAAGGGCTTATGGATTTAGAAATTTTGAAAACTATAGATTAAGAGTTAGAGTGCTGTGCAGATGAGTAAAGTGCCCCCGGATTTGGGGAAGAGCCAATTTGATGTTTTGATGAATCGAGCTAGAAGCCTGGTGGGATTTGGCTCCCCGGGACGGGCTCGAACCGCCGACCTAATGATTAACAGTTATACGCGAACTATAAATCATAATCAACCTCAGTCAATAAAAACAAATAAATCAAAAGGTTATTGAAATACACTTGTTCATGGTTATTGTCATTTTCTGCTATCTATTGTGGTTTAGTGCCCCACCAGTGTCCCAAATTAGCCAGTTAATATTTCGCTTTTATGAACGTGATGATGTAAAATATTTGCTCATTGGTATTTAAAGAGCACTATGCGCAATTATTTGTTTCATAGATTAATCATCTTTTTTAGTTTTTGGATGAGTTATTCTCCCATACATTCAGAAACCATTACTTCAATTACAACCAATAATTACAAGATTGATGAACGTTACACCGTCAATGGCAGAAGCGATATTATGGAAAAAACGTGGCAAGATGTTTGTAAAGCATTAGGTATGAAGCCAACCGATATTCCAGGTGGAGAATTTTGCGTGAATCCCTCTGGGAATGCTGTATATGTGCAAAGTGGCGATCTTTGCGCTGATGGCTCTTTTAAAATTCCACTGGGTGCGCATTGGTGCGAGGCTCCAGTACCCTCTTGCCCTAACGCCTCATGGACATTATCAAACGATCAGAAAACATGCTCAAGGCCTGATTTTTCGTGCTGGATAAAAATTGATAGTGTTTCTGAAGAAAAGCTTTTAGCTGCTATTGCCTATGGGGAATCTTCGACTATGGATAATTATGAAGAGATGGCAGGTATTGCTTATGCGGTTATTAGAAGAAGGAATGCGGCTCGAAAATCATCTGTTGCATCATTACTTAAAGCATTTCCTTCGTTTTCATATGTTATTTCTGATGGTAACTATCGCTTTAGAAAACTGATGTGCTCGGATATAGAAGAAAATTTTGAGAAACCTTACCATGCTGCCAGAAATGCACTTTATAATGGTTTTGATTACGCCAATGGAGGATGCTTTTGGGATGGGTATGACTTAAAAACAAGCGGAAAACAGCATTATAAATACCAACATGGATTTAAATTTACCAGCCCAAGCCATAATTTATTTTCTATTAATGAACCACCACACAGACGAAAAGAAACGGATTTAGGCTCATACGATCATGAGTATGATTCAACAGCCGCTTATGGTAAAACGATATTTTGGAAACTTAACAAAGAATTTTTAAAAGCTAAGAGGAAAAAGCAATGTCAATAATTAGAGTTGTTACAGGATGTTTGTGTGCATTTTTCATTCAATCTTTGTTTGCAGAACCACCCTTTGAAGTTTTAAGATCTTGTATTGATGAAAAGCCTAAGAACTCATCAGTGAGCCTGTTAGAGATCAATAATGGATATTACCAGTCTGAAGTTGAAGATAAGTGTGAAAATCAATATGAGATTAAATTTAATAAAAAGATTTTTGGTTCAGTTACATGCAATGAGACGCCTTATTTATTAATAAATAATCAAAAGATTAATTTAACAAAAGCTATCAATAAGTCCGTTAACCCAGAAATCAAACCAGGTATCCTCTACCCAACGGATACCTCTTGGTTAAAGATTGACTTTAAAAATCAATCCTTTTTATGTCTCAATGGACCTATTTCTTTATCAGGCACAGGCTCAAACATAGGCCAGTATTACATTATTGAAAATGCGTTTTCTGATAATAGCGAGCCTGTTATTTATTTTTATTTCTTGAATAAAGACGTTGCACCCTTAACAAGCGCTCATTTTTAACTGACTTTTGAATATACAGGCTCCATATATATCTACTTAAAAGTTGAAAGGTTACACCCATACACGCGCGCGTCATGGGGTCTGGAGTGATTGATAATGAGGATGAACAATCATGGCGACTTACTACTTCGATAAAAATTTCAATTTACGCTTTGCAATTTTAGCTAACCCTCCTAAACTAGCACGAACAAAAAGAGGCAAGTGTGGGGCATTAACAAGGCAAAGTACGCCCTGCCAAGCTCCAACCGTATGGGACAAGACAACAGAAAAAGCTGTAAATGGGCGCTGTAAATTACATGGTGGTTTATCTACAGGTCCTAAAACGTCTATAGGTAAAGACGCGATTAGGCAAAGTAATCGCGCGAGAAAATATAATACAAAACTGCCTAATGATGGGAAAAATGAGCAAAATAATTAATGTCTATTGTGATGAGTCATGCCATTTAGAAAATGACGGTAAGAAATCCATGGTTATAGGGGCTATTTGGTGTCCTTTGGATAAAACGAAAAAAACTGCTGATCAAATTAGGGCAATTAAGTTTAAACACTTTGGTAATCAGTATAGAGAAATAAAATGGAACAAAGTGTCTAATGCCAAACTAGAATTTTATAAAGAATTAATCGATTATTTCTTTGATGAACCAGACTTGCATTTTAGGGCAGTCATTGCAGATAAGACCAAGCTTGATCATGGAAAATTTCTACAGACTCATGACGAATGGTATTACAAAATTTATTTTACCTTGTTAAAAATCATTCTTAACCCAGATTTATGTTATCGAATATATATTGATATCAAAGATACACAGGGTGGCAACAAAGTCAGAAAACTAAGAGAGATACTTTGTAATAGCCATTATGATTTCTCCCAGAAAATAATTGAACGGCTACAAATAACGCACTCTCATGAAGTAGAGCAATTGCAGTTAGCTGATTTATTAATAGGGGCGCTTTCTTATTACCATAATGTAACCGAGCGCACGAAAGCAAAGATGAGCTTGATTGATAAAATAAAAGAAAATTCACACTACAGTTTGGATAAGAACACCCTATTTAAAGAAGATAAATTCAACTTGTTCTTCTGGGAGGGCTGTTAATGCCTTATCCAGAATGGCTACCAGACCTCATTGAGTTAAACAGTTATAAAGGAAACTGGGATAGTTATCTCGAGCATCTTTACAGTGTATATACTCAGAATTTTATTACTTCAAAACCAATTTATAATGGAACGCCTGTCGGTGTAAAAGGCACCCCAAAGAGCATGACAAAGATGCTACATTTTGGCATATTATCTCTGAAGGAATGATTGAAAATGAAAGAACACCTGATCTGCGCCGATGTGAGAGAATAGCTTGGCCAAAACCTATAATCGATAATCATAACAACGGTATTTTAAAGATCTGGAAAAATAAGCGCAAAGGAGAAACAAGGATTCTATTGTGGTTTGAAGAAGCTGAGTATCTAGTCGTATTATCTGAAAGAAAAAGTTACACGCTTTTTTGGACAGCTTATCCAGTTACAAGGGGTCATTCCAAAAGAAAGTTACAAAAAGAATATGAAAGTTACAATAGCGGTGAAAGTAGATAGGCTGGCTGCGCCTAATGTGAAATTAGACGCTACCGTTACTCCTTCTACAACATGGTAGATGAGCTATCTATATTATAGTTAATTAGTATGCAAAGTGTCAATTGATTAAAATTATTACATGTTTTTTGATTGTAAATAGTCCTTTCCTGAATAATATGGTTTGCCAGCTTTAAGCCAAAGCTGAATATGAAGCCGTAAGGACTGTGGCGAAATATTTCCATTGATTATATCTTGCCCGTCCTCTATAGACAGGAGATTGTCTATGACTTGCTGAGGTTTAATGTCCAGATCTTTCAAGCAACCCTGTACGAAATTAATCAAATCTTTATCTTTGTTATTTTTTTTATGAAAACCCTCTGCTTTGGTACTGACAAAACCGACATAAGGTGGATTTGTCAGTTTTGTCAGTTCACTTTCTTGCATATCATTTAATTTTTTTAGCCAACGTCCCATGTTAAATCTCTCTTAATCAATCCAGTGGTAAACAACTTTTGGTCGGCCATTTGTATCAACCGAAGCTACCGTTTCTGCAACAATATATCCATAATCAATAAGCCAATTTAAGGCATCATATACATCTTCAATACGGTTAAGGCCAGACCAGCCTTTTCGATGTATAGCTCTTGCGGAAAATGGGTTATCTAGTTTGGATTTGCGCTCAAGAATAAGCTTTGCTCCGTTAAGGCTGTGATTCATTGCAAGACTGTAAAGCCGTTTAGCATGGCTTAGTAGATAGTCAGCCCAATCTAATGCTCTGGCTGTAGAAGTAGCCCCGACAGCCTCTCGCCCCCCATCAATTACTTCAAATAGTAGTGCTAGCCCTGCAATAGTTTGTGGCATTTTAAGCATATGGCTTTCTAAGGCTGGATGAATATCTGAGTCACGTGCCGCCTCTTGAATTTCTTTCATCCACGTAATAAACAAATTTTGAGCTTCATTAGTAAATCGAAAAAGACGAGGCTCATCATCTACCGTGTTGAAATTGAGTTTATGAAGCATTTCAAAAACGGCATTATATTTTTCTTTTGCTTGTTGATTTGGGGCGCGATCAATCCATTCCCAGCAACCAACATTATCTGGCCATATGGCGAGTTGAAAGCGTTGAATCAATCCATCATCTGCCGTTCCCCTGATGGCATCACGAACCAGTGTGGCTATTTTACTTGGTTGAATGCCTCCGATAATAGATAAAGTACAATTCGGAATAACAATTGTGCCACGCCCAATACGGTCATAAGAGTAATAACCATTGCCATCAAAGCATTCAAGATAAAAGGCTCTGTCGGTTTGGTGCTCTTCCTTGTTTAATTTCGCTAACCAGCCAGATAATTCATCGCGAACCAATATCAGCCCATTCGAATTTTCTTTTAGTAACTCACCAAGTTTTTCCACTGTAGCATCATTGACCACCCGTCTTTTACGGGTAGGCATAAAGGAGCTTTCCGAAATTTTTAACGCCTCTTTAGCTGATTCCCTATCGTCTTTTTTTAAAGCGTTTTTAGCTTTGATTTTTGCCGTCTGTTTTTCCAATTCGATTAATTGACACTCTTCTTCATAATTTTGTAAATTTTCTTCAAACTCTTGAGTAGAATCTACATCAAACTGTCTTAATGGCTTGATAGCTTCTTTCATGCTTGGACTCTTCATAGCAGAAGGACGGCCAATAATTGCTCCCCACTGATTAGGGGTTACGGTCCAATCATCAAGCTGCTTGGGGCATATTGATGCTTTTCGGCCTAAGAGTCCTGATAGTCCAACTATTGCTGCGACCGCAACAAAATCCGGTAAGCTTTGTTGACGATCCGCGACATCATAAACATAATCTCTAATTGCTTCAGGCAGCATTTCTGCTTGAAAGGGCATAACAGATGGTCTTGATTCTGGTAATTGTCTTGGCGGGTTATTTTTTATTTGCCGATTTACGGGCTTTTTATTGTGTTCATATATGGCGCTGTCATCAATTGCTATCGATTCTTGTGCAGCCTTTGCAATAGCATCTTTAAGAGATAATCCTTCTCTAACGCGCACCAAGTCGAAAGCATCATGCCAGTAACCATCGTTAAACGGATCATTATGATGACTAAAAAATTTATCATCTCTAACTGTAATCCCAGCAATGCCTGATGATGATTCTGGTGATAACCATTTTTCCTGTGTACTTGTAACAAGCTTCCGCTTATAACCATATTGGCTCAAAAGTGTGGTTAATTGATGTTGTTCATTAAATGCTTGTATTGGTGAATTTTGATCACTTAACCCATGTTTTTTCTTAGGATCAGTGTGATTAGTTGGTGGTATGTTTTGAAAATTAGCCCCCTTAATTGGTAAGCCATCTAGATATTCAAAATACAAGAGCTCTACATTAGAGCCAAAAGGTTTTCTTGGATAATACCAGCCTTGAGCAAACACATTGTTCTCTTTGGCATAAGCCAGCAAGTGCCCTTTTAGGTTTTGATTTAAAGATATAATCATTTTCTCGACAGTAGCTGGTAACTGATTCCTGCCGTATGGCTTATCGGTGGCGAGAATAATTCTGTATCGATTCCCTTTTTGACCAGCATAATGGGAATATGAGCCATAAAGAATATGTCCTATCCCCATGATTTTTAATGTTTGATGAACAGCTAAAGGGTCAGGAGCACCTTCAATTTCATAACCTTCTTCATCAATTCGCTTGTCACAATCAATTACAATTAGATTGGCCATGTTATAAGTATTAGCGTCATTTCGCGGCATACAACGACCATCATTTGTGATTAAAGAGGTTCTTAAAAAATGACTCCCATCTTTATTGCCATAAGGCAGTTGTTTTAGCAGGTTATACAAAACCTTGCCTTTAATATTTTCAAACCTATCAGTAGTGGCAATTCCAGTTTGTGTTGATGCAACTACCGTATTTTCTAGAATTGATATAAAATCCTTCATGTTAAGTCCTTAACAAAAGGGAGAGGTCACCCCCTAAAATCCAAAGTTTGATGATTAACGCTTTTCTCTTGATTGGGTGGGCGTTAATCCCTGTTGAAATAGCTTCTTTGTCTGGGTTTTTATTTTGGCCCTCGACTAATCCTATATTCATTGATTCATTAACCACTCAAAGAAAGCAGCTTCATCAATTAATACTCTCCTCCCATTTCTCACTATCACGCTCATGTCGTCTAAGCCGTTTGTAGAGGCATGAAAGATATGGTGTCTAATACCACCATGGGTAAAAGCTGGATGCTTTTCACAGAACTGTTTAACTGTATAGAGTGAAGGGATTTTTTGTTGGTTGTTCATATGTCACCTCGTAAAATTAAATAGAATCACTGGGGTTTGTGATCTTTCGAGATGAATTATTGTTGATGAAAAGACAGTAATTCTAGATAACTATGGGCCCCTAAATTAGGGGGGCTAATTAATATCGTTGATTAACTTACTGATTTTTAATTATTTTGTTTGGGGCTCTTTTTTTTAAGCTAATCCCTTTTGGCTCAATGGTTGCAACTTCTGATAATTTTTTTACAAAATTTTCTTCATCGGAATCATTTGGGTTAACTATCTCAAAATTTTTCTTAATATATTTGGCAATATTGCCTGTCGAAAAATTCCTATTATTTTTAGAAGCTACAAGCTTTTCTTCCTGAACATAGCCATCAATCAAAGCAGATAATTTTGGAGCTCTACAAGCATTTGTATTAAACCAGCCTTCATGCAAAAGAGTATTTTGATCTAATGTTACCAACTGTTTTATTAAAGCTTCATTTTCTTTATCGAAACCTTTGTCAAAAGCTATTATTTCATTTGGAATTTTTAAATTAGGTAGCCCTTTAGCCCAGCAAATTAAAAAACCTGTTCTCCACATTTCAATATTAGATTTAGGTATTGAATATAACTTACGCTCATCTTCACTAATTAATATAGCCTCTCGGGAAATGACTTCTGCATAGCTTAATAAACAGTTGGAATTGCTTAATATTTTTTCATACACATCTAATCCATCTCGACCAGCATAGGCGCGATTAAATTTAGCAAATTTATTGACTATATCGTCATCAAGCCTAAGCGCATTCGATCTTAGTTCATTGCTATCAAGATTGTGTAGTGCTTCATTTAATTCATTAATAAAACTATCCAATGATCCAGTATGAGCTGGTTCAAAGCCTGCTGAGAGGCAAGCAAATTCCAGTAGACTCATCATGCGTATATTTTGCCATTTGCTGTAATCAACAGGATAGATGTGCCTAAATATCTTATTTATGAGATCACCATAGCGCGATGATGAGAATTTTAAAGGGAAATCAAAGGTCATACCTTTTCACCAAAAATTTTATTGTTCATATTCGCAACAACTTTGCTTGTATGGGCATCAGATAAATGTGCATATCGTTTAACCATTTGCAGTGTTTTATGCCCTAAAATTTCAGCAATTTCAGCAAGGCTTGCGCCGTTCATTGCCAGATACGAAGCACAACTATGTCGAAGATCGTGCCAACGAAAATCAGTAATACCTGCTCTTTTTAAAGCTGTTTCAAAGGGAGTCCTTAGATCGATAGGTTTTTTAAGATTGTGGCTTGGAAAAACAAAATCACAGTTTACATGTCTTAGTTTTGAGTGTTCCTTCATTAGTTCAAGCGCATGGCCTGCTAAAGGCAGAACCCTTCGTTCACCATTTTTTGTTTCATGCAGGGTTATCACCCCTCTATTCAAATCAACATCTTTCCAGCGTAAACCCATTATTTCCATTCTTCTGCCACCAGTGGATAACGCCAGTACTGCCGCGATATATAAATAGGGGCTTTCACTTTTTTTACACTCAGATAAAAATAGCGCTCGCTCATGATCATCTAAAAATCGGACACGACCATTAGATTCTTTAGGCTTAGTAACCTTTCTTAAAGGGTTTTCCTCAACCCACCCCCATTCTTTCATTGCTATAGTGAATAAATGACTTAGCACTGCAAGATAGCGATTAATGGTTGCCGGGCTTAATGAATCATTTCGTTGAGAAGGCGTTTTTGCTAATTTATCTCTGTATTGGCCGATTAAGGCTGGTGTAATATCTGCTAGAGTGTAATCTCCAATATTTTTTTGCCACCACTTTAACTGACCGACTTGGTTCCTTGTACTCTTAGGCTTTGTAGGTATTACATCGCTAATATAACGCTCAATTGCCTCGGACAATGTGTGACGTTTTGCTTCAGAGGTTTTGAAGTGGCGGCCTTCTCGCATTGCAGACTCGGTTTGTTGCACCCACTTTCTTGCGTCTGTCTTGCGATCAAAGGTTGCTGTTTGAGTAGGGTATCCCTTTAGCCTAACTTTGACCCTATAGGATATTTTACCTTCTTTGGATGTTCTTTTTTCAATACTAGCCATAACAACTGTTAACAAATTACAAAAAAACAGCACACTATATCAAAACCGTTTTCTCTGCAACTTATGATTGTTATTCATATTGTGAATTGCAGTATGTATTGATAAATACAAGGCATACAGCAAATATCAATATTACGTGGGGCACTCATGGGGCACTATGGAAAATCTCTAGATTTATATCCAACAATTTGTTTCGTTTTTTACCAATGGAATTTGCTATACTTATCAAATTAATAGCTGTATAAAAAGGAGTTTATATAGTGCTAAAGCTTATTATAAAACTTGCGAGCTTAATTTTAATTTGCTCAGTTTCTTTGCTTTCATATGCTAATGATGAAAATAAATATATCCCCCCTGATGATCTTCAGTTAGTCGAAAAACAAATATACAACTCGTTAGAAAAAAACGGCTTACCAAAATCCAGCATATCTATTAATTGGTCCATATCAGTCTCTGGTGATTATATTGCAACAATAAAATGTAAAAGCCCTGAAAAATGTGGGGAAAAAGAAGTATCAATTCCATTTACAAATAAAAACCTAATAAATAACGAAGCCTCTAGCTTCCTGAAAGAAAACCAAGCAAAGCAACTTCGACCATTGTTAAAAAATACTGGGAATGAAGGCCCACAAAATAAACCTCTAATTAATGGCGAATTGGAGAATTATGAATGAGCAATAATAGTGAATTAACGAAAGAAGAAGTGGAGAAAATTGAGTCGGCAATCAAAGATAAGTTTTGGAATGTGTATGGCAATAATACTGCGCGGCTTTCAGGTATATGTCGTCAGCTAGCTTTTGCTGAAGGAGGTATCTGTTGGTTTTTTTTAAGTAATCCATCAGCTGGAATATCGTTAGATTTGAAGATTATTTTAACTTTTTTAGTCTTTTTTTTTATTGCCGATGCTGGTCAGTATTTCATGTTGGCTATGAATAATAAGAAATTGGCTATGTTATATGAGGCCAAACTGGATAAGAAGCTAATTTATTCAAAGGAAGAAATTATAAGGCCTATCTGGATAAATAGTTCCGGAGATATATGTTTCGGAATCAAGCTACTGTTCCTTGGAATTGCTTCAATTTTACTGATAGCTAAATTTTACTGCCGTTAAGAAAATAATTTTTAAAGTTGTTATTTGGCTCTAAAACGGACGATATAAAGATTACAAAAAAATAAGGATTGATCATGAATAACTATCAGACAATAACTGACGATGAGTTGGAAGATTTCAGAAATATTTGTAGTGATCGAGGTTATAATTCGAAAGAATTTAACTTAAATGAACACGATGTTATAACCCCTAACACGATCGGTCCAAGCTATGGAAAAGTAACAATTTCAAGAAAAGGGAAAAGCAAAACCTATGAAACAGGGGATGCCAGTTGTTGGCATGCTGATTTTGAAAACGATTTAAGAAATAATTTTTTCGTTTAGAAGAAGTAGTTAATATGGACAAAATTCTATGGAGGGTTCGTAGTGGATTATAACTTAAAGCACAAAATCCTGCTTGTTGAAAATTCAGAGGATTCCAACGATTTTCCATGGTCTATAAGAGAAGGTTCAAAACGAAGCGATTATATCCCCTTAGAATGTGAATTCTTATATTTTACAGCAAGCGAGCTTCGCCACCATTATTTTTTACAAATTGAGGCGTCATCCAATAGTGAAGAAGTTGAAGAAGAAAAAGAGCCAAGAGTAGAAAGTGAAAGTATTAGAGGAGTTTTGCACCCTGGCTATTGCAATGATGGCAAGGTGTTAAAAAGGGATACTATGTATTCAATGTTTGGAACTGACAGATTAATAAAAGATTTCAGATTATATATTAGCAAAATAAAAAACCCAAATGACAAAGAAAAATGTCTTATCAAAGGTCATGTAGGTTATACAACTGAAGGAGAAGGGTTTCTTGAAGAAACTATTGATGACTCAATATTTATCGATCTTACCCTAACTCAACAACAATTTGATCATATTTCTGAGTTAATAATATCTAACTGTATTGATATATTTGAAATCATGTTATCTACTCCATCTGGGCTTTATTCAAAATGGTCTGCAGCAGCATCATGTGGGGTACCATCAGGGGGGGAGTATTACATCAAAGTGTTAGCTGATGAAAAATATCATAAGGTTGAAACCCCAGAAAATTGTAAAATAACCCCCCCTAGACTATTAGGTAATACTGATTTTGAAATGACAATAACGCAACGCAATAGTTTAAATATAAAACAAGATTTAAGAGGTATAAATATTGATGAGCTCTTTGATGACGTAGAGGAAGAGAAAGAAGATGAGAAAAAGGAAATCCTTGAATCAAAACAAAATGAGAAGCTTTTAGCGATATTAACAAGCCTTGAAAGCATTAAAGGAACCTTGGCTTTCCCTCTCTGGATGATATTCATACTTTTATGTCTTAAGTTTATTGTTTTTAAGTAGAAAGAAGAAAATGGGGAAGAGCCGAAATTTTGAAAATTATAGATGAAGAGTTAGAGTGTTGTGCGGTTGATTGAAGTGCCCCCGTAATTGGGAAAGCCCCGCTTTTTATTGTCAATTGTTGCTATCTGCTATCACCAGATGCCCCGCTAGTGCCCCATGGTGTAATTGGTAAGAAATGAATTTCACGTAAGCCATTGATTTAAATGGCTCCCCGGGACGGGCTCGAACCGCCGACCTAATGATTAACAGTCATCCGCTCTACCGACTGAGCTACCGGGGAATGAGGCGGAATCTTAAATCGATTCCGCGTGGAGGTCAAGGGTGTTTTGGGAATTTCTTTATTTTTCTGAAAATTTTTGCAATCTATCCATGGCGTCGCGCAAAATATCCATGCTGGTGGCAAAGGATATGCGGATGCAGCCTTCGCTGCCGAAGGCGGAGCCTGGGACTAGTGCGACACCAACGTCTTGTAATAAGCGATCAGCGAATTCTAGATCATTTGCAAATCCTCGTCGGTCAATAATGCCTTGAACGTTCGGGAAAATGTAAAATGTTCCGTCGGCAGGAATGACTTCGACGCCTGGAATGTCGTTTAAGCGTTTGACCACATAATTATGGCGCTCATGGAAGGCTTTAACCATTTCTCTTACGGTCGCATTGCCACCCGTTAATGCTGCGACTGCTGCTTTTTGAGCAATTGAGCATGGGTTTGAGGTGGATTGTGATTGCACGGTTTTCATCGCGGAAATTAATGCTTTAGGTCCACCTGCATAACCAATGCGCCAGCCAGTCATGGAATAGGCTTTCGATACACCATTTAAGACGATGGTTTGATCATAAAGCTCAGGACATGCATCTAAAATATTAACGAAGGGTTGCGACCAAAGAATGTGTTCATACATGTCGTCGGTTGCAATTAAAATATTTGGATGTTTTTTGAGCACCTCGCCTAAGGCTTTCAGCTCTTCATAGGTGTATGCTATGCCTGAGGGATTCGATGGGCTATTAATAAAAAACAAGCGTGTTTTGGGGGTAATGGCTTCTTCTAATTGCTGAGGCGTAATTTTATAGCGTTGAGAGGAAGGTGCCGAGATGATTACGGGCGTCGCTTCAGCTAACAGCACCATATCTGGGTAAGAAACCCAATAAGGCGCCGGAATGATCACTTCATCGCCTGGATTTAAATAAGCTTGGCAAAGGTTATAAATGCTTTGCTTTCCACCTACGGATACTAGAATTTGATTGAGCTCGTAATCAAGACCATTGTCTTCTTTAAATTTGTTCTGGATGGCTTTTTTTAAGTCAGGAATGCCGTCAACTGGTGTATACTTAGTAAAACCGTGGTTAATGGCTGCAATGGCTGCTTTTTTGATATGTTCAGGTGTATCGAAATCCGGTTCACCTGTGCCAAGACCAATGACATCGTGGCCTTCTGCTTTCATTTGCGATGCTTTTGCAGCCACAGCCAAGGTTGGTGATGGTTTAACTTGCTGTATGCGGGAAGCCAGTACAATATCCATCCGTTTGCTCCTATGATAAAGTTCATATAATGAAAAAGTTATTTAAAATTCACTCAAGTTATCAGCCTGCAGGGGATCAACCCATAGCAATTGCCTCGCTCGTGGAAGGCATTGAATCGGGCTTGGCTCGTCAAACCTTATTAGGTGTAACGGGTTCTGGTAAAACCTATTCTATTGCCCATGTTATTCAGGCAGTGCAAAAGCCAACGCTTGTGATGGCACCTAATAAAACCTTGGCCGCACAACTTTATGGAGAATTTAAACAATTCTTTCCAGAAAATGCAGTCGAGTATTTTGTTTCTTATTATGATTATTACCAACCGGAAGCCTATGTTCCTGCTTCAGATACTTTCATTGAGAAAGATGCATCCATTAATGAGCACATTGAACAAATGCGCTTGTCAGCAACCAAGGCACTCATTGAGCGCAAAGACGCCATCATTGTTGCCACCGTTTCCGCTATTTATGGATTAGGTGATCCCGATTCGTACTTGCGTATGGTATTACATGTGTCTCGTAAAGAACAATGCGATCAGCGTAAAATTTTAAGGCGACTTGCTGAAATGCAATACATTCGCAGCCCGCAAACGCTTTCTCGTGGGCAATTTCGGGTTCACGGTGATGTGATCGATATTTTCCCAGCGGATGCTGAAAAAGATGCGGTGCGCATTGAATTGTTTGATGATGAAGTAGAAAACATTGCCACATTTGATCCTTTAACCGGTGAGGTGCTTCAGCGCTTACCAAGAATCACCATTTTTCCTAAAACACACTATGTGACACCACGAGAACGAATTTTAAAAACTATTGATCTCGTTAAAGAAGAATTACAAGAGCGGCTCGCCGAGTTTCGAAAAGAGGGAAAACTTCTTGAAGCGCAGCGACTGGAACAACGCACCAATTTTGATATTGAAATGATGCTTGAGCTTGGATATTGCTCAGGTATTGAAAATTACTCACGCTATTTATCTGGGCGTCAAAGCGGCGAGCCTCCACCGACGTTATTTGATTATCTACCTGCGGATGCGCTTTTGGTCATTGATGAATCGCATGTCACGGTCCCGCAAATAGGAGGGATGTATCGCGGCGATCGCGCTCGCAAAGAAACGCTCGTTCATTATGGATTTCGTTTGCCTTCCGCATTAGATAATCGTCCCATGCGGTTTGAAGAATTTATTGAGCGATCGCCTCAAACCATTTACGTTTCTGCCACTCCTGGCCCCTATGAGCAGGAAAAAGCCGATAATGTGGCGGAACAAGTCGTAAGGCCGACGGGACTGGTTGATCCAGAAGTGATCGTTCGCCCGGTGAAAAATCAAGTGGATGATTTATTATCGGAAATTCACCAGGTTGCCGCTGAAGGCGAGCGGGTTTTGGTAACGACTTTAACAAAGCGCATGGCCGAAGACTTAACTGAATATCTACATGAGCATGGCATTAAAGTGCGTTATCTTCATGCAGACATTGATACCGTGGAGCGGGTTGAAATTATACGTGAGTTAAGGCTCGGTGAATTTGATGTATTAGTGGGCATTAACTTGCTTCGCGAAGGGCTTGATATGCCAGAAGTTGCGTTGGTGGCAATTCTTGATGCCGATAAAGAAGGTTTTTTACGCTCCGAGCGCTCGCTGATTCAAACCATTGGCCGTGCTGCGCGTAACATTAAAGGTCGTGCGATTTTATATGCCGATAGAATGACTGGCTCTATGGAGCGCGCCATTGAAGAAACCAAGCGTCGCCGTGATAAACAAAAAGCTTATAACAAAGCACACGATATTACCCCTAAAACGATTAAAAAATCGGTCACCGACATTATGGAAGCGACTCCCGGAAGAGGGCGTAAATACACCATCAAAGAAGAGCCTCGCGTTTATGAACTTCTTAATCCTGAACAATTAGCTAAGCGAATTAAAGTCTTAGAAAAACAAATGTATGCACATGCTGAAAATATGGAATTTGAGCAAGCAGCGGTGGTACGAGATGAGCTGCTGGCTTTAAAGGAACAGTTGAAGCAGTAAGACATCTCACAATTTTGAGTGTCGCATCTTTTATAATTTTGATTTCCTAGCATGGATGCTGTGCTTAAAGCACAGCAGGTAGGTTGTGTTTCAAACATTAACTTATTTACGTCTATGCACGGTGATTTTGACGGCAGTATGGTCAGATTTGATGGTTTCTAGCATGGGGCTGTGCTTAAAGCACAGGAGGTAGGTTGTGTTTCAAACATTAACTTATTTACGTCTATGCACGGTGATTTTGACTGGCAGTATGGCCAGATTTGATGGTTTCTAGCATGGGTACTGTGCTTAAAGCACAGCAGGTAGGTTGTGTTTCAAACATTAACTTATTCACGTCTACGCACAGTGATTTTGACCGCAATATGGTCAGATTTGAGGGTTTCTAGCATGGGTGCTGTGCTTAAAGCCATAGGTATCTACACAAATGCTTCTCCTATTATTTGGCGAAGCATTTGTTTAAGTTCTCCTGGGTCATATCGTTCTAATAAATCGAG
>NZ_CAAAIA010000012.1 GCF_900639875.1 Legionella impletisoli | reverse complement strand
CCGTTCGACTTGCATGTGTTAAGCATGCCGCCAGCGTTCAATCTGAGCCAGGATCAAACTCTTCAGTTCAATCTCTAGCGCCAGTATCTCTACTGACTATACTTACATAGCACTTCTATTCGTCGCACTCCAATTCTCATCAAAGCGCCCACACAGTTTGTCTTCTCTAACTTTTTAATGAACTCGCCATCTCTCGGCAGTGCTGCGTATTCTACTCACCTGAGTTCCTTTGTCAAACACTTTTTGAAGATTTTTTAAAAATCTTTTTTAGTGATCTGGTTCTAAGCTCAGTTTAACTAAGCGACGTTTTCCAACTTGTATAATATAGGTATTACCGGAAGGTAAAATCAAAGAAGGATCTGAAATTTTCTCGCCATCAACTTTTACAGCACCTTGCTTCACTAAACGTATAGACTCCGATGTACTTTTAGTCAAGTCGACCTGCTTTAACAGTTGTGAAATGGTGGTAGTCGGATCGTAAGCTATCGTTTGTAATTCAAGATCTTCAGGCACAACTTTTTTTTGAAATCGCTCAATAAAGGATTGATGCGCCGCTTCAGCCTGGGTTTTATCATGAAAACGAGTAACGATTTCCTTTGCAAAGTCAATCTTTACATCCCGAGGATTTAATCCTCCCTTGACGGCTTCTTTTAATCGAACCAGTTCAGTAATAGATTTGGCACTTAAAAGATTCATGTATCGCCACATCAGTTCATCTGAAATGGACATCAATTTCCCAAACATTTCATCAGCCGATTCGGTAATACCAATGTAATTGTCGTAGGATTTAGACATCTTACGCACGCCATCTAATCCTTCGATTAAAGGAAGCATCATAATCACTTGTTGCTCTTGGCCAAAATGTTTTTGCAATTCTCGCCCCATGAGCAAATTAAATTTTTGATCGGTTCCTCCAAGTTCTACATCTGCGTGAAGGGCCACCGAATCATACCCTTGAATTAAGGGGTACAAAAACTCATGGATAGCAATGGGTTGACCCGAAGCATAGCGTTTGCTGAAATCATCGCGCTCTAGCATTCTTGCTACCGTATGAGTGGCTGCTAGATGAATTAGATCGACCGGTGTTAACCGATTAAGCCATTGGGAGTTAAAAGCAACCGTAGTTTTTTCATAATCTAAAATTTTGAACACCTGATGCTGATAGGTCTTAGCATTTTCGAGTACTTGTTCTGAGCTTAAAGGCTGGCGAGTAACATTTTTACCTGTTGGATCGCCAATCATCGCAGTAAAATCACCAATTAAAAAAATAACCTCATGACCAAAGTCTTGAAACTGGCGCAATTTATTCAGAAGTACAGTATGTCCTAGATGAAGATCCGGTGCAGTCGGATCAAATCCAGCTTTAATTTTTAAAGGTTTTTCTTTTTTTAATTTGTTTTTAAATTCCTCAACTGGAAGGACTTCTTCACAGCCTCGCACGAGCTCATCGTACATTATTTCTTTATCGACCATAACAGCAAAACCTTTTTAATGATTGACCTGGCAACGTTCAGCGGGTATCTTAGCCCGGATAATTTATTCCTGCCAGGGTTTGTTGATTATTAATCGCTATGCGTAAGAAAAACACATCTGCGAATCCGCAACAGTGAATTTAAGAGTATACCGTACAAACTGAGTAGACTTTAATTTTTTGTGGTCTGCTAAAGAATGTCTTTTTTTGATAGCGCACTTTAAGGCATAGAATGGATCTAAAACATGTCAACCAAAAAAAACCAGCGCAACCGTCAAAGCTTCTTGCGCTCGTTGCTCTATTGGTAGCCATCTCCCTGCCTGTATTTCTCGTTAAAACATTTCGCGATAAACAACACGGCCTCAACACGTCTAAATCGCTCTCATTTCCAAAATATGAATCAACATTAGATGATGAACAAATCGATAGCACGGATGATGAAGTAGCTGCAGAAGAAAATCAGTCTAATTCCTCGTTCACTGAGACTTCTGAATCACAAGAGGACTCTACTGAACCAGAACCAAAAGAGTCCGCTCTTCTGCAAACTCTGCCTACGCCAGAACAACAGATTACTAAATCGACAAAACCAGAAGACAAGTGGGAAGTAATTATTACAAAGAATGGCGATACGTTGGCAACGCTTTTTAAGAGACTAGGAATAAATAAGCAAACCCTTGCTACGATTTTGCAAGATAATCCCCATGCTAAAGCGTTATCCAACATCAAACCTGGACAAAAGTTGCAATTTGCCGTTCATAAAGATGTCTTAGATAAGTTAATCGTTCCCTTAACACCCACTCAATCCATTTTAATTTCACGGCAAGGCAGCCGCTATATCACACAAATTAACTCCCGTAAAATCAGTAGCCACAATCATTATGTAACCGCAACCGTTCGAGGATCACTCTATGGAACGGCCAAACGTTTAGGCGTTTCTTACAAACTGATTCAACAAATGGTTGATATTTTCAATTGGGAAATTGATTTCTCAAAAGATGTACGAGCGGGTGATCGATTCACCATCGTTTATAAAGCGTTTTTTATTGAAAACAAAGAGGTGGGAACGGGAGAAATTATCGCCGTTACCTATACAACCAGTCGTGGCAAAACCTATCAAGCGATAAGACATACGAAACGAAATGGTGAAATCGATTATTATAACGAAAAAGGATTAAGTTTACGCAAAGCCTTTTCTCGTTATCCACTAACGTTTAGTCATATCAGTTCAACCTTCAGCTTGTCTCGTATGCATCCTGTACTTAAGAAGAGAAGGCCCCATAAAGGCGTGGATTTAGCAGCGCCAATCGGCACGCCTATTCGTGCTGTAGGCGATGGAGTCATTACCTCCATTGGTCGCCAAAACGGTTATGGGAATATGATTAAAATCAAACATAATGGCGCCTATCATACCGTTTATGCGCATATGCTGAAATTTCAAAAAGGATTATCGCGTGGCAGCCGTGTTAAGCGTGGTCAAGTCATTGGCTATGTAGGGCAAACCGGTTTAGCAACCGGCCCTCATTGCCATTTTGAATTTCATATCAACGGCAACCCCAAAAACCCTACTACCATTGATCTTCCTCGCGGATCGCCCATCGCTTCGAATGAGCTCGCTTCGTTTAAATCGAATGCTGGCGCTCTTTTAGCGCATATGAAATTATTTGAAGAAGCCCATCTTGCATCAGAGCAGACTCGCTCAAAAACCGCTAAAGGTTAGCCTATTAACGTAAGTTATAAATGACTTTTCTGTCGAACTCACGTTATAGAAAAAGATAACGGCACACCACAATCGTCGCGATAATACCAGCTAAATCGGCTAATAATCCGGCTGGTATTGCATGACGGGTTCTTCGAATGCCAATGGCCCCAAAATACACTGCGATGACGTAAAAGGTGGTTTCGGTACTACCCATCATCGTTGCTGCTGCGTTGGCGATAAAAGAGTTTCCGCCATATTCATGAATTAATTCCGCCATCACCCCTGTCGCGGCACTTCCTGAAAAAGGACGAATTAGAGCTAATGGAAGAAGCTCAGGGGGCATGCCAATGGCAGTCAATGAGGGGGCTAAAAAAGAATAGGCTAGTTCAAAAAACCCAGATGCTCTTAGCATACCAATCGCAACCATCATGGCGATTAGATAAGGAAGAATACTGATACTTACCTCAAACCCTTGTTTGGCCCCTGTTACAAACGCATCAAACACATTGATCTTTTTGATGGAAGCGTACAATGGAATTCCAACGACAAAGGATAAAAAGATCAAATTGGATAATTGACTGGCCAAATCGCTCATAGAGTTAATCCGTATCCATCTTAAAATAAGAAAGTTTTGCAAATTGCTTAACAGCAACTATTCCAACAATCGTTGAAACAGAGGTAGCCAATAACGAACTAATAATTACATTACTCGGATGAAGATTGCCATTCGCTGCCAAAAAAGCAATCGCTGTTGCTGGAATTAATTGCACACTCGACGTATTAACGGCAAGAAAGGTACACATTGCATTGCTTGCTGTATGGGCATGAGTATTTAAGCGCTGCAATTCTTTCATGGCTTGCAAACCAAAGGGGGTTGCAGCATTCGCAAGCCCAAGCATATTAGCAGAGATATTCATAACCATAGCGCCCATGGCAGGATGATCGACAGGAACTTCAGGAAAGAGACGTTTCATAACAGGGCGAAGCACACGTGCAAACGTGTTAATAAGCCCTGACTCAGACGCAATCCCCATAATACCCAACCACAGCGCCATAATTCCTGTGAGTCCCAACGCTACTTCAAATCCAAGCTTAGCTGAGTCGGTCACGGCATGAACCACTTGATCAAGCCGCCCCTGAATAAAGCCTACAATGACCGATAAAAATATCATGCCAAGCCAAATGGCGTTTAACATGGAAATGTCTCCAAATAACGAATATCTCAGTATCCTGCAATTTATCTACGCTGATTCATCAGGGAAAAATTACCATAATGTACTAGTTATTTTTTGCTTGAATAAATTCGTGTACACTTATTCATTTGCATCAACGCACCTATCCTGATGAAGAACCATATTGTTTTAAAGCACTTTCTCGCGGCTGTTGTTCTTACATTAACTACGGTGAGCTTTTCAGCAACCACCATATATAAAGAGCAGGAAGCAGATAAAATAATTGCACAATTGTATCATAGGCTTAACGAGAAGCCGATATTAAGCATGAGCGATAGGATCGATGCATTCAGCGAAGCTTTATTGGGTAAACCTTACCTTTTAGGCGCTTTAGGTGAGGGGAGCGAAGGTGAGTTTGATCAGTTTCCCTTATATCGCTGCGATGCGTTTGATTGTGAAACCTATGTAGACACGGTGCTCGCTCTTGCTTTGAGCAATAATTTAAACACCTTTAAACGATGTATCCGTAATATTCGCTATCGTGATGGTCAAGTCAACTTCACGGATCGCAATCACTTCGCTAGCCGCGACTGGAATGGAAATAATCAACGCCAATCGTATGTGAAAGACATTACCCTTTCTATTACAAATGAAAAACAAACGCTCGTGGCGAAATGGGCCAAAACCACCATCGATAAGCCTTCTTGGTATCGTTTCTTTACGCACTCCAAAATTCGAGTTGAGGGTTTGAGCGAGCAGGAAAAAAATGAGAAATTGACCGCCCTAAAACAACTTGGCAGCACATTAGAAGTAGCAGAAACGAAAATTCCCTATATTCCTTTAAATGAATTATTTAATGAAAGAGGCGAGCCTAATCAATATGTATTTAATCAAATTCCTCATGCGTCAATCATTGAAATCGTGCGACCTAACTGGGATCTTCGTAAACAAATTGGGACCGCTTTACATGTATCTCATCTTGGCTTTGGGATATGGGTCAACGGGAATTTAATGTTTAGAGAAGCTTCCTCTATTCATCAAAAAACCGTTGATGTTTTACTGATAGATTATTTGCGCGATGCCCTAAAAAGCCCTACCATTAAAGGGATTAATATCCAAATCGTGGTTCCAGAAGATACGCTTGAAGAAGATTGCAGAGTTCCTAACTCCCTAATCCATCCTTAAATCCGACATTTCGCATCACCGTATTTTTAACAAAAAAGACGCCGGTGCGGAATATCAGTTAAATCATATTGTATGTACCAATCGCTATGGTGCGATTGTAGGGCAGTTGATAAAATTCAATATTTAAATTGGCTGAGTAATTTCTAACGAGGAATGCAAAGAGCTTTTCTTGCCAGTAAAACCATAAAGTATTTTTCTTTTTGCTGGCCACCACATTGGGTATTTCTAACAAATAAGTCGCAGAATCAATATTTACTGAAAAAGGTAATAAACCCCGATCATTGGCAACATATAATGCCTGAGGTATTGAAATCGAGTCCATGAAACCATAGTGCAGGGTTAACTCACAAATATTTTCCTTAGGGCAATGCATCTCAAATCGATCCATGGTTGAAACATAGGGAATGTTTTCGACCTTATAATTTACGATCAAAATATACTCAGGTAAGGTGCGAACCAACTTTAAAAAATGTAAAAAACTGCCGCCACTTCTATCATAAACATCCGTAATAAAAATAGCGGTTGTATCAGGAAGGTGATGAAGGCTTTTGTAATCAAACTGCTTTAATATTTTTGTAAATTCTTCTTTTTTCATGTAATACTCTTTTTGAAGAAATTGTCGACCTTGAAACCAGGTATACATGATGAACGCGCAGATCATCGCAAATACAACCGGGACCCATCCACCGGTCATTATTTTTTGAATATTAGCGCCTAAGAAAGCAAAATCGATGATTCCAAAAAAGCTAAACAATACAATTAAATTCAGTGGGTGCCAGTGCCATTTTTTAACCGCCAAATAAATAATTAGCATACTGGTCATAATCATATCTAAGTTGACGGCGATACCATAGGCATGTGCCAAAGCATTAGAAGTTTGAAAGGTTAAAATCAAAAACAATGTCCCGAGAGCTAAAACTAAGTTCATTTGTGGAATATAGATTTGCCCTCGCTTTGCTTTGGATGTTTGGATAATAGGCAAATGAGGATATAGCCCCAGCAGCACCGCTTGTCTTGTGAGTGAAAACACAGCAGAAATCACCGCTTGCGAAGCAATGATGGTTGAGACCGTTGCGATAATTAATAAAGGAAAAGAAAACCATTTCGGCGCGAGCATGTAAAAAGGATTAACAATCGCTTCGGGATGATTTAAGAGATAAGCGCCTTGACCAAAATAATTTAATAAAAGCCCAGGCAAAGCAACAGTAAACCAACTCACGCGAATGGGGCGTTTTCCAAAATGGCCGAGATCAGCATAAAGCGCTTCTCCTCCCGTTACGACTAAAAAAATTCCCCCCAACAGCGCGTAGCCCGTCCATCCATTAACCATAAAAAAATGATAGGCATATAGGGGGTTAACTGCCATTAAAACAACTGGATTTTGGATAATGTGAACAAAACCAAGGATCCCAATCGTCAGAAACCAGGTAAAAATAATCGGCCCAAAGATAAAACCAATTTTAGCCGTTCCGTAGGATTGAACTGAAAATAACCCAATTAGAATGATGATAGTAAGCGGGATCACCCAATTAGATAAAGAAGGAACAATAATATTTAACCCCTCAATGGCGCTAATCACTGAGATTGCAGGCGTTAACATGCCGTCACCAAGCATAAGACCTGCTCCGAAAATTCCGAGAATAAATAAAATTCTGGTCTTATCACCTATGTAGCGCTTCACCAACGCTAATAAGGCTAGTATTCCCCCTTCCCCATCGTTATCCGCACGGAATAAGATCACCAAATACTTAAGAGAAATGACGAGAATCAACGACCAAAAAATTAAAGACAAAACCCCCAACACATCCGTTAGATTAATAGGAAGTCCGTGAAGCGATTCGCGCATAGCGTATAAAGGGCTCGTACCGATATCACCATAAACGACCCCCAACGCCGCTAGAGACATGGTAAAAAGCGTCGGATTTGTCTCGGATCTTACGTCATGCAAAATTAAGATATCCCTTAAAAATCAATTATTAAAAAAAGGATATCAGTGGACTTCGGACAAATCAATCAAAGTATAAACGCTCCCTTCGTTCCGGACACCCATTAGAAGGCTGCCAAGATTTTTTCTAAGTTATGCTCTCTTCTAATTTCAAGGGGTTAAACAAAAGCAACTCAAATGGATCAATCTCATTTTTGTTTGCTAAGACCAATTGAACCATTTTTGAGTGCCCTTCGTGGTTTAGAATCCACTGAAAACGATACCCTCGTTCCTGCTTGGAGTGTCTTACGGCTGTATGCATCAAATGAAATAACCCCCAGGGACCAATAAATTCCCTGGTCATTAAAACTTCATTATTAGATTGGGTGATTCGGATAAACGATTCATGATCAACCATATCGCTGGAAGGCCAATTAAAGCTTACCCACTCTTGAGGACCATTCCGATAAGGATAGGATTGACCATTACTGACCAAAAGAATTTCTTTAACGCCAGAGATTGGGATCGGATAGACCGAAAAACGCCAGGTTAAATCATTTTTGCCATTAGGAAATAAAGCCTGGGTCAGACGGTCTAGAGCAGCGAGATGGTTTAAAAACGCGGTTGAAAACGGAATGCTAACACCTAGCCAATCTCTTGAAATATAGCGGCCTCCTTCACGCCGGACTAACGGCTGCAGCCTTTGTTTAAACGTAGACAATACCCCATCTTGAGGTTGAAAGAAATTTATAAACAACCCTAAGTTAGCATCCTGGCCCGCGTGATTAAAAGGAAAATTACTGGCTAATTGTTCTTTAAACGTTGTTAATACTTTACTCTTCCACTCGCTTTGTAATTCTCTCATTGTTTCATTAATAAGCGCCTGATAACAGGTTCGTACTGGAGACAAAAGTACGTTTCTCATGGCTTTACGCACAGAAACATCGGAAACCCGATTCATCATTTTCTCAACGAGCATGGATGTCTTATACAATTCCGTTTCCTGCCCATTTCCTGTTAATAAATGTACGACATACTGTTCAGCTGCTTGACCCAATCCTTGACCAATGGCTAATCGTTCTGTCTCTTGCTGCAATGCACTGAGTTGTTTTAAATAGGGTCCCAACATCGAATTAGAATTTAGATTCGTTTGAGTCATCTCAAACCAAGTGTTCATTTTCTGTTTGACGTAATTTGGTAAAGGGATTTGTTCTTCTTTGGGAAGAAAAGCCTTCAGCGCAAAATTTGCATGAATTGTTTGGAATAACTTTAAAAATGGCCCTGCTTCTTGTTCTAATAAGGTAAGTTGTTGTGCTGCTTCTTCATAAAACTGAATCGGGGTGTATTTGAGCGCAGATACGAATTTACTCCATTCTTTTTCATAGTTTTGAAAATAAAGCGTATTCAATTCATTCAACATTTTTTGTGCCCCATTTTTATCATGGATAGATTGTATGGTCTGGGGCTCATTTTGAATCAATTGATGTAATGGAGCATGAATGACCCAATCGTGTTTTGCATCATAGCGAGCATGCTTTATAAAAGCCGGCCTAATGACTTTTTTATAACTATTAAGCGAATAAAACTTAGGCAAACGATAGTTCACTTGCCATAAGGTTACGCCTTCCTCGCCAAACAACGCTTCCGCATTAAGAGAACCTAACGTTTTCTTAAACTGTTTTTCAATTTCCGCAAAGACATTCATAACGCTAGAGTCTGTTTTTAAGTCTTGACGTGCAATGCTTATCAACGCTCGATTAGGGGTTGCAAACTGCTTTCGTTCTTTTAAATTTAATTGCTTTAAATATTCTAAATACGTTTGGCTTAAGCTTCGAAGTATGGCTTTGGAGTGCGTTTGTTTTGAGTGATTGCCACGAATGGCTTGCCAATTCGATGCAAACGCTTCACTGGCAAAATCAAGCTCAATATGCTGCGGATAATTCAACATTAAATATAATTTGAACTGGGTATAATAACTCCCACGAATTATGGAATTCGCTTCTTTATTACCTCTTATCCACTGTTCATGATAGGCCTGCAAATCTTTCATGACCTTGTGTTTAACCCCTTGATAAACTAGGTTTAACCCTTTTGCCAATATTTTGTCATAGACCTCAAGCTGACTCTGTACTTGGCTAATTCCCAGAGTTTGATAACTACTCTGATTTTCTTTAAAGTGGCGCAAGTTGAATACATGTGCTGCAATAGGTTGAAGCTCGGATAAATCAAACGAATCGATGGGATTTTCTAAAGCTTTGAGCCCTGACTCGGCGAGTTTTTTTCCATTATTCAAAAGCGTTGCATGAGTCAAGTAAGTTGAAATGAGTGAGCCAAAACCACTTAGAATCATTAAAATAACCAGAGCCAATTGGCTCCGATGCGTCCACTTTTTTATTTTTTTACGTTTATAACTGGGTTCAACCTGTAAGTTCTGATTAAACAATTGCTTAGACATTAACTCTTGAACAAAATAAGACTCTGATTGAGCGTCTGAGTTTTGTCCTGTTAAATAAACGCCACCTAAGTATATTTTCTCTTGATATATAGAATCCTGGCATAATCTTTCCACAAATTCTAAGAGCGCTTCGGATAATTGCCTAAAGTGCTGAGGAAACTGCAAAAGCTCTGCTTTTGTTTTATTAGGCCGCTGAAGAGAAAGTTGCTTAACCAAGGCAGCATAAAGCCCTTCATAGATCTGTTCTATCCATTGGTTCAACTGCGATGAGATGCATTGATGTTGAGCAAATATAACCCCAAACACTTTTTTTCTTGACTCGATATTCACTGAATCAATAAAGGAGTAAAACCCTTCTATGCTATCGCAATGGGTGATGACTAAGTTAATTGGAAGTTTAATATGTAAGGCTTCGTAGAAGCGATTCAGTTGTCTTAGAATGGTTTCTTGTAGATTCACTTCCTGACTTAGGGATTCTGCACTGATTACTAACGTCATCCCTTTTAATCGGGACTTAATTTTTGTTTTTTTTAATTCTGAAATGAACCACAACCAATTTTCGTCGTTATAAAGCATTGAGCCAGGTATATCGAATAATACGCGTTCATTTAAATACCATTGATCATAAGAACAAGTCTCTTTTGCAGTTTGACATGTAACTTTTTTAGCCGAACGACCCAATTCGTGCAAAAGTGCTGTATTACTTGATGCTGGGGAGCCAATTATCAGATAGTAGGGGATATTTGCCTTTGAGGCTTTACGTCCGAGATGTTTTTGCCAGTTGAATGTTTTAATGTGCTGCCAATGATTTCTTAGAACAAACTCGAAGTGTCTAAGCCAATCAGGCTTGCCGTATTTGAAGAAATACCGCCCGCTAAAGACGCCGCCTATGAAGACACTAAGTCCTATAATAAACATCAATATGCGAAGTATTGAGCGGGTATATACGCCAAAAGCTAATAAAAAAAGCAATAAGGCGATGCCTGCTAGAATTAATCTTTTTTTTGAGAGCATTCCATTCATCAGTTGGACGTATTGTTTCATTCTATTCCTTTAAGAATTCAAGGGTTGATAAACGAGAAAAAGCACGTTGATATTCACGTATCGTTTTACGATCTTGCTGGGCTTGATAATGGATGCCGCCCCAAAGCATAAGGTAAGCTAGGCTTAATGCGCTTAATCCTAGTAGTACCACTTTAATCACGCTAACCTCAGATTTTAGGGATTTAAGCGCTAATGCATCCTTTGCCGTAGATAAATTAAGTTCGGGATAATGGCGTATTTGCTGAATCTGCAGCTTGAGTTCTTGCTTTAATCGAATTAATTCAGACCTGTCTTTTGTTCGATATTGCCCTTCAAAGCCTAATTCAAGGCAGAAATAGTACAACTCCAAGCAATCAATGTATCGCTCGCCGTGAAATCTTATGTGATTTAATTTTGTAAAAAAGTGTTGTCCTGCGGTATTTTCATCAAAATATTCCAGTTGCAAAGGATTTGTTATCCAGATTTCGCTTGCAGGCCCTTGCTTTCGAATAATTAACTCATCAAGTAATGCAATCAATGCATATTTACCTAGTTCAATAAGTTCGGGATGAGCCTTCTTTTCACCTGCTTGGTGCTCAAACTGCAACAAGCTTTCTTTACATTGATGACGTAATGTCTTTGCTTCAGGAAAAATATCCTGTTTTGGACTGATGATTTTGGTAACTAAATTAAGTACCTGGTTGGCTCCTAGAAATAAACTATTCATAGATCAGTCCTTTTTATAAGGAAAAGAAATAACTTCAATGGGCATGAACGCTAAGTCGGGACTTATAAAGATTGCCAATTTATTTTCAGATAGGACGCCATCCCAAAACTCAGATTGTTTGTTTAGCAAAAAATAATGATAATGTCGTTTGGTCATTAACTGTTTTGCAGGAGACGTTAAATATTGAAACTCTATTCCCTGGGTAAAGCTTTGAACAATATTCATAATGTGTGAAGGCGCTGCGATTTTAACTTGTGATGTAATTTTCTTTAAAAGCACTTCAGTCATTTCTTCATGATAGAACGCCAGACAAAATTGCTTCGTGTTCAATTCACTTTCACTTAGTTCATTTGATTCAAAGTGGGTTTCAGAAACTTTGCGCAAAACAACATCCCATGTATTAGACGGCATAAGACGCTTCATAACGGTATGAAATCGTTGATTCAGTTCCGAAAATAGAGGTTGTAGGCGGTTTTGATTATAGGCTGGTAATAAAGACTCTGATAATGGCTTATCAAGATATCCCCATAACTCCCCAATTAAAGCAACACAAGCCTTATAAAGCTCGTAAGGATGTCTTGATGGTGCAGTTTGAATTTCAGAGAACACGGCATAATGCAACGTTAATGTTTTCGTTAAATTTAAATAAATGAAATCGCGATAATCAAAACCATGGGTAAAATCCTGATGCTTTAATTTTTGTTCAGTTAATTGCTGAATATTGCGTTGCAATGCATTTTTAAATTCTATAATCCAAGAAAGGATAAAAGGCGATACTCCAAGACGTAATAAAGGGGGACAATAGGTATGGCTGATTTTATAGGTGCATTGGAGCGTATCGTATTCAAGCTCTGCGATTTTTATTCTTAGCTCATGATCGCTTCGATCTGCATCTAGTTTCAAATAAATATGTTGCTTGGCGAGCAAAACTTCTCTTTTTCTATTGGGATCATATTGATCCGCAACGAGTTGGTAATCTCCTTGCCATGTGGGATGGCTTGGTGGACTGTATCCAGATACTCCTGTCACCGTTTCGGATGTTGGCAGCGCCAAATAGACATCAAGTGTTGGGAGCGGTTCTTTAGGTAACTCAACCACCAGCGGTTCATCTAGTGGATCATCAAAGTCGATCCATCGTCCATCCTCTAACAGTGCAACACATCGAATAACTTTAAATAGGCCTTGCGGTAAAAAACGTTCATCGAATGTTAACACAGCAATTCCCCAATTATATGCGTGAAGATAATTTTGAACTAATCGTTGCTGATGATGCTGATACCTATCCCAGAGTTGAAAATGCTGTTGTCCTAGTAGCGTACCTTCTGCCCAAATCACTTTGCGATAAGATGGCATTATTGAATCTCCACGGTATTTTGATTGGCTATAACGGTGATAGGCTTGAGGAACGCTCCTATAGGCCCCATAATGGGTTTTAACGTTTTCCAGCTTTGACCCTCTGGATGCCTAAAAAGAGCGACAACGGCTAAGTATTCCGCTTGTGCTTTAGGCGTTATTTTGATTGCTTCACGTTCCCCAGGATTAAGGGTTAGCTCCCTTTTTTCAAGCAAAGTTGCCCCTAGGGTTTGAACATCTGATTTCCATAATTGTCGAAAGGTCGCTTCCTTAAAAAGCGTTTCGTCATTGAGTTGATAAATTTTGATTCGCACCGGGAGTGAATCGCCCATGTTATCGCGATTTAATTGTTTCGTTGCTGAAACCTGCATGCGAATTGAGGGATGAGTTAATGAGCTACAAGAACAGAACAAACAAGCTAAAACCAATAACGAAAGATAGCGATATTTCATTGGACCTACTTCCTTGTTGTGGATTGGACATATGGTTCATTTCCCGGCTTTTTCCTCATCTTCCCCGGGCAATGCGTTCGTAAATTACCATCGCCATGTTGAAATCTCAAGTGTTGATTGCGAAATTTTTTGCAATCCTTAATAATGAGATGATAAACCGTATACAGGAGTTGAAATGCCATTTTGGATTGATTCCAGACGTTTGACCTGCGTAGCCTTATCCACTGCCTTATTAAGTGGCTGCTTACAACCGTTTAATCCACCTTATAATAATTTTCGTGACGATCATCGCAAGGTAAAATATACAGTCGCTGGTGCTGCCTGGGGAGCAACGGTTGGAGCAATAGCTGGCTCTATTGTCAGTAGTGCAGGAGTAGGCGCGGTCATTGGTGGCGTAACAGGATCTTTTGCGGCTTATCAATTAACCAGAAAACCCCAAGTTATCAATGAGTTGAAACGCTGTGATATGCAATATATAAAATATGCAGACATAGAAACCTTGATTGTTCCTACGGATACGTATTTCTATTTTGATAGCCCAAGAATGAATGATTTAGCTTTTCAGGGGTTAAATAACATCGTTCGATTACTAAAATTTTATCCTTGCACCCCCATTTATGTCGCTGGATTCACGGATGACGTAGGTTCCAGAGAACACAAACGAAAATTAACACAAGCCCGCGCCGAGGCCATGATTACGTTTTTATGGGCCAATGGAATACAAGCTTATCGGCTACATCCTGAAGGATATGAAGATAAATACCCCGTCGGGGATAATGATTTAATTCGAGGCAGTGCATTTAACCGTCGGTTAGAAATTCAGTGGCAAAGCGCTCCAAGCACACAAGCCCAACGTCTGGCATGTGCTATGCCTCCTAAACGACTCCCCTCTAAGTTCGGTCGCACAAAATAGGATGGCCGAGGGAATAGCCCTCATTCATATTTTTTTACAAGTCGTTGTATTTGTCTACAGCAGCTCCTTTTGCTATTATCGCTTTTCGGTCATTAAAAACGAGTCCCATGCTGTCCAGATTCATAGGCGGAATTCTTCTTATTGTTGGCACATCCATTGGTGGCGGAATGCTGGCTTTGCCTGTTGCCAATGCAGCGACTGGCTTTTGGCAATCCTCACTTTTTTTATTGTTATGTTGGATTGTCATGACCTTAGGTGCTTTTTTCATCTTAGAAGTCAACCTATACCTCCCCTCTGGAAAAAACATGATTTCTATGGCCGCAGCAACGCTTGGGAAACCAGGCATACTGACGGCTTGGCTTAGTTACCTTTTATTACTCTATGCATTACTTTCTGCTTACATTTCAGGTGGGGCTGATGTGATGGGGGGATTGTTTAAGCTGATTGATATTCACATTGCTCCTTGGATTTTAACGATTGTATTTACCGTCTCATTCGGATTAATCGTTTATAGCGGCATTCGAAAGGTTGACTTGCTAAATCGTGGTTTAATGTTTGCCAAATTAGGCGCATATTTTCTACTTGTTTTTTTAATCGCTCCCTATGCGAGCGTAAAGAACTTTGAAAGCGGAGCAATGCATCATATTACTGGAACCATCATGATATTAATCACGTCTTTTGGTTTTGCCATCATTGTGCCGAATCTTCGTGAGTATTTTAATGACGACGTTAACGTATTAAGAAAGTTAATCTTTATTGGCTCACTTATTCCGTTATTCTGCTATATCGCCTGGGATGCAGTGATTATGGGAACGTTACCCTCTCAGGGCGACCATAGCTTGGCCAGCTTGATGCAAGACCCCCATGCTACCAGTACACTTGCCCGGATGCTCTCTCTCCAAGTGGACAATAGCCTTATCAGCTCAATGTTTAATTTTTTCACATCCATCTGCATGTTAACTGCATTTCTGGGAGTCTCGTTATGTTTATTGAGTTTTTTAAGCGACGGCTTAAAATTGGCTCAGAAAGGTAAAGAAGGTTTCGGTTTGTTTTTATTGACCTTTCTGCCACCGTTACTCATTGTAATTTATTACCCTGGGGCGTATATTCATGCTTTAAATTACGCGGGATTCTTGTGCGTAATACTGTTATTGCTTTTACCCGCATTGATGTCTTATTGCGGACGAAAGCATTTTAACCCAAGGTTTGTCGTTCCTGGTGGAAGAATTACCCAGCTTTTGGTTATAGCGAGTTCCATTGCCTTAATTCTCATAGCCATGTAACCAAGCCACTTAGTAGGCAATACAGCTGATCTATTCTTGTGGGATTGACGCATTGTGGTTTTTTATTGTACCATATTGTATAATTTTTGGGCTGTTGATTGTGTTAAACTCTAAACTCATTGGCGGTATTTTACTTATTATTGGCACGTCAATTGGCGGCGGTATGCTGGCTTTGCCCGTTTCCACTGCCGCGACAGGCATGACCAACTCCATTGTGTTCTTATTTGTCTGCTGGTTGATTATGACCGCTGGGGCTTTATTAATTCTTGAAGTTAACTTAAGGCTTCCAGCAGGCAGTAATATGGTCTCCATGGCTCGTGAAACTCTGGGCTTACCCGGTCAATTAATTGCCTGGATAACGTATCTTTTTCTCTTATATACATTGCTCGCCGCTTACATTTCTGGTGGCAGTGATGTTTTCAATGCCCTCTTACACAATGCACACATCGAACTTCCCAGCTGGCTTACTTCCGTTACGTATACTTTTTTATTTAGCTTGGTTATTTATAGCGGAATTCGTGCGGTAGATTATGTAAACCGAGGGCTTATGTTCGGTAAGCTAGGCGTGTATTTGCTCTTGGTTTTTATTATTAGTCCACATATTCACCCAGCCTCATGGCAAGGTGGCCAATTATCTGCCATAACAGGCAGCTTAATGATTTTAGTTACCTCATTTGGCTTTGCTTCTATTGTTCCAAGTCTTAGAGAATACTTTAATGATGATATCCCCGCGTTACGAAAAGTGATTCTATACGGCTCTCTCATTCCTCTATTGTGTTACATTGTATGGGAGGCGGTTATTATGGGTGTGGTCGATCGCCATGGCATGCATGGGCTTATTGCATTAACCCACAGCGACCACGCAACCAGCGGCTTGACTCAAGCATTAAACGAGGCCATTCATAGTAACTGGATCACTGCATTTTTTAGTTTTTTTACTTCTATATGTATGATTACTGCGTTTTTAGGGGTATCCCTTGGTTTGTTTGACTTTCTTGCTGATGGTTTGAAGTTACAAAAAGAGGGGCTTCAGGGTAAAGTAACCTTGGCCTTAACGTTTATCCCACCGCTTGTCGTTGTGCTCATGAGTCCTGGGATCTACCTAAAAGCTTTAAGTTATGCAGGCGTTTGCTGCGTGTTATTATTGTTGTTACTTCCTGTGATGATGGCTTGGCGAGGACGAAAGCAAGCATCTCATCCGCCATTAATTTTTATTCCTGGAGGGAATATAGCGTTAGCGATCATAGGGCTTACCGCGGTAATCTTATTAGCCATTGCCTGGCAATACGGATAATGTTTCTAAAGGACTTGACGAACCCCCGTTTATGAAAATTCGACCCTTTTTAAAGTGGGCTGGCAATAAGTATCGCTGCCTTGATGCCATTTTAACTTCATTACCTGAAGCTTCAAGGCTGATTGAGCCTTTTGCAGGTTCAGCCGCAGTATTTCTAAATGCAAATTATCACGAATACCTCTTGGCAGAAGAAAATAACGATTTAATTGCACTCTACACTCATCTTCAGCAGGAAGGAGCTTCGTTTATTCACTACTGTAAGAGGCTTTTCACACCTCAAAATAACGAGGAAAGGCAATATTACCTTTTACGTGAAGAATTCAATACATGCAGAGATTCACGTAAGCGCGCAGCCCTTTTTCTGTATTTAAACCGCCATGGCTATAATGGATTGTGTCGCTACAATCTGCAAGGGATCTATAATGTTCCTTTTGGGCGTTACACTAAACCTTATTTCCCTTTGTTTGAAATGGAGTATTTCTTTAATAAAAGTCAGCAAGCAACCTTTATGCATCGCGACTTTCGGGAAACATTTAAGCTTGCAAAACCAGGGGATATTGTATATTGCGACCCACCCTACGCGCCTCTCAATCAAGACAGTAACTTTACCGGTTATATTGGAAAACAGTTCGGAGAAAAAGAGCAGATCATGCTTGCGAAATTGGCTGAGGAAAGTGCAAAACTCGGGATAACCGTTATCATTTCCAATCACGATACCGATTTTACTCGCCATCATTACCGCCATGGTGAAATCAAATCGTTTCCAGTGAAGCGCTCTATCAGCTGTAAAAGCAATCGGCGTATCAATGTGAATGAGTTAGTAGCGATATTTCGTTAGGTTAAACTACCGCTGTATGACGGTCTTTTAAAAAGAAAGCAACGACCATCACCATCAATAACGATAACGGCAGAATAGAAAGTGCAACCTGATAGTCGATGACGGTGTAAATATGCTCGCCATCAATCATTTTTCCATCCCCAAAGGTATCTAATAATTTGCCGACTAAAGGTTGAAAAATAACGCCGCCTAACGTGACAATCATATTGGTCGCGGCAAATACCGTTCCGGTTAAGGTTGCTCCGCTATTTTCTTTAGCCATCACAAATGCAATAATTTCCGTCGCGCTGAATACGCCATAGAAAAACATTAATATATTTAAACTAGAATAAGAAAGATCAGGACAATATAAAATAATGCTGATGCAAACTAAGGACATCACTGCCCCAACCACCAACGACAACACTCTTCGCCCACTTAAGTCCGAAATAAATCCAGCCACAGGGGCTCCAATGGCCCAACCTAAAAAGAGCATGGAAATGGTTTTAGCTGCTTCAACTTTGGTTAAATTATGAGCTTGCTCCAAATAAGTCTTTCCCCAAAGTTCCCCAAAAACTGAAAGTGAGGTATATAAACAAGCAGCAACAAAGCCAATTAGCCAAACTTCTCCAGAGGTTAAAACCTTAACCACATCTTTGCAAAACTCAGGCCAAGGTAAACTTTTTAATTGCCGAGCCCCAGGGCCATCACGAACAATAAAAAAGATAAATACTGAAAGAATGGCACCAAACAAGACCATCGAAAACAACACCGGCTGTAAGCCAATGCGAATCGTCATTTCCGTAAGTTTTATCTCGCCATAAACAAGCCCCAACATTCCCAATGTCGTAATTAACCCGGCTACGAGTGAAAAATACTTACGCGGCAACCAATAGGTCGCAAGCGATAAAACGCCTACAAACGCAAACGACGAACCAAATCCAACTAAAAATCGACCACTTCCTGCAATAAGCATGGATGAGGAGTAGGTAAACATAAAAGAACCTAACGTGCAACTTAAGCAGGCAAACGTCAACAAACGACGTGGGCCAAAACGATCCATTAAAAGTCCTACAGGCAATTGCATCGGTGAATAGGCAAAATAATAAAACGCTGATAGTTGTCCAAAAGTCGATGCTGAAATATGGCCAAATGCAGCACTTAATTCACTTTGCAAAGCGCCTGGTATAATTCGCAATATAAATTCATAGCAATAAAAAATTGCTCCAATGGTACATACCAGATAGCCAAACGATAAGGTCTTAAATCTAGGTAGTTTATTGTCTATTACTTCTGTCTGCGGATGCATAAGTTTCTCTTAAAAACAGCGTCAGGATAGCGGCGATTAAAATGCCCAGAGGAATAATTGACATGGCAAATTGATAATCATCTGCGGTATAAAACTGACTCATTTTATCTAAAGGCAACACTTCTACAGGGACGGAAATCACGTGCATATGAGAACTCCAATCTAACAATGCGCCGACTAAAGGCTGTAAAAACATAGCGCCTATCATGACAATCATATTCGTCATGGCGATGGCGGTTCCGGCTGCTTCCTTAGGGCTTAATTCTCTTCCCACTGCAAATACAATGGCTTGAGCGCTATACAAAATACCAAGCATTAACATCAAGGCATACAATGTGTAATGGTTAAGACCAGGCATATAAAGTATAAACATCATAATAAAAGCCGCACCCGTTGCGCCCACAATCATCGGTGGTTTTCGTCTATGAAGCTTATCCGATATAAAACCCATTAAAGGCGCACCGATTGTAAAACCTAAAAACAATAACGAGTTTGCAAAATGCGCTCCTGATTCCGTCATACCATACGCATGACGTAAATAAGGAATTCCCCATAACTCTGCAAATACGGTAGTCGGCAAATACACAAGACATCCATAAAATCCGTTAATCCAAATCTGTCCATTTTTAGCGATAATACCCAGATCAACCATATTTTTTTTAAAGCTGTCTATTGTCCCACTTTTCCGTGTTTTTCGTTTATTATCTTTTATTCCAAACCACAGTAGAACGGCCAACCCTATTCCGAAAAAACCGGTGATATAAACCGTGGGCTGCCATCCTAAATTAAAAACCATTGAGCCTAAAATATTATCACCCACCATAGCGCCGATTGTACCCAAAGCGGCCGCCATGCCTGCCACCATAGCAAGTTTATCTTCAGGAAGCCAAATTGTAGCTAATTTTAACACTCCTACGAACGCAAAAGAAGAGCCTAGCCCAACTAAAAAGCGTCCGGAAGCAGCAACCGCGAACAACGTGGTCCCTGCAAACAAAAATGTACCAATCACACACAATAGACAAGCGAGCGTTAACAAACGACGCGGTCCATAACGATCCATTAGAACACCCACCGGCAGTTGCATGGGAACATAAGCGTAGTAGTAAAAAGCAGATAAAAAACCAAACCCACTGGCCGAGAGATTAAAATGGTTTCTAAGCTGTGGTTCCATAACACTTGGAGCAATACGCAAAAAATACTCATAAGCATAATAAACCGCTCCAAGGCTGCATATCAGCCATGCGATGATTTGATATTTTTTATTCTTATTGCTAGACAAAACATTCTCCTTAACTGATTGGGTTAAGTATACGTTTTAGTTCGAACGGCACTAGACGTCTTTACGGCTAACACCACTTGCAATGGCTGCATTGGCAACAGCCTTGGATACTCGTTCACGAAGTCGAGGATCAATAGGCTTCGGAATAATATAATTAGGACCAAATTCCCAGTCGGTAACCCCAGGGTAATTTTGTTTCACTTCTTCGGGAACTGGCTCATGAACAAGCTGGCGTATCGCTTCAACCGCAGCGATGTGCATGGCCTGATTGATTCGCGTTGCACGAACGTCCAATGCGCCCCGAAATATGTAAGGAAAGCATAAAACGTTATTCACTTGGTTGGGGTAATCGCTGCGGCCCGTTGCAATAATTAAATCATCACAAATTTTTAAAGCCAGTTCCGGACGAATTTCTGGGTTTGGATTCGACAGTGCAAAAATCACAGGTTTGGGTGCCATTAATTTGAGTAGGTCTGCGTTTAAAAGATCAGGTTTTGCAACCCCAATAAAGACATCCGCATCGACCAAGGCATCCGCTAACGTTCTGCGATCTGTGGCACGAGCAAATGCATATTTATAAGCATTCAAATCATCTCTTTGGGTGTGGATTACGCCTTTGCTGTCTAGAAGAAGCATTTTATTTTTATCAGCGCCTAGTGCAACCAGCAAACGCATGGAGGCAATGCCTGCAGCGCCTGCGCCGATACAAACAATTCTTACCTCCGAAAGGGATTTATTTTGTAACTCCAATGCATTTAAAAGACCTGCCGCGACCACAATGGCAGTCCCATGCTGATCATCATGAAATACAGGAATATTGACTTGTTCTGTCAAGGCCTGTTCTATTTCAAAACACTCAGGGGCTTTGATGTCTTCTAGATTTATACCACCAAAGGTAGGAGCAATATTTCGTGCAGTAGAAATAAATTCTTGAGAATCCTCGGCTTGTATCTCAATATCAAACACATCAATGCCCGCAAAACGTTTAAACAAGACCGCTTTTCCTTCCATAACGGGCTTGCTCGCCAAAGGGCCAACATTTCCAAGACCCAACACCGCTGTTCCATTGGTCATGACGGCAATTAAATTTCCTTTAGAAGTATATCGATAAGCATTTTCTTGATTTTCAGCAATGGCCAATACTGGCTCAGCAACTCCGGGGGTATAGGCCAAGGACAAATCATCCTGAGAATTGGTTGATTTTGTAATGTGCACCCCGAGTTTGCCAGGAACTGGAAACTCATGATAATGCAGTGCGCGCTTAGTTAATACATCTTTATCCAACTCATTACTCTCTATAATTTAATGTCAGTTCGATATCACCTTAAACAAATGGTTCAATCGAACAGGATTATTGAATGATCCCTATAATAGGCTTTGTTTTCGTACCCTGAGTCAAGTCTTTTTTATAGCAATAGATACTTACAAAAAAAAGGCGCATCACAAATGCGCCCTGGTTTCATTCAATTTAACTATCTAAATGAATTTATCGCAATCAAATTATTCCTTCTCTTCTGCATTGCTCTTGCGTGTCTTATAACGATCACGGAACTTCTGTACACGACCTCCAGTATCCACCAGTTTTTGCTTACCGGTATAGAAAGGATGGCACTGAGCACAGACTTCAATCGTTAAATCATGACATAAGGTTGAGCGTGTTTCAAATGTACTGCCACAGCTACAGGTCACATGGATGGTCTCGTACTCAGGATGAATCGAAGCTTTCATATTACCACTCTCTTAAAAATTCAAAACGGGCATCGCCACCTGATCATTTGCCAGGCACCATGCTCTAAAATAAATGACGTGCAACAATATCAGACTTCGGTTATAAAATCAATTACGAGATTAGATAGTTGGGCCAAGGCCCAACCTACAATAACCTCACATGCTCATGAGTTAATGAACTTAGTCTAAATAATCATGCACCACACGACCATAAGGTAAGGTTAGATCAGACACAATATGAGTTGCAGCAATAATTTTTTTCACTGGCAATTCCGCCACAGGCGCCAAGGCATGCTGAAACAATTGTAATTCAGCAGGGCCTGTCCAGGCGCCTTTGATGGAGATATCCTCAAGTACATATTCAACCAACTCACATACACGAACACTGCCATCCACATGCGGTAAAATTTTTAATAAATAATTCTTTCCTTTTAATGATTCAGCGACCTTACTCGAATCCAACGATTCATATTTATAACCCATTGTTCCTGTAGCCACCCGGCAATCCCCATAATCGAGAGTCCCCATGAGTGTTTCTTTTTCAACAATTAACCGTGGCTTAGCCAATTTTTTAGGAAACCCCCAAATTTCTCGCCCACCGGCAATAGGAGGATGGTCATCTAAATACATAGCATGAGAATAACCGCCGTTTTGCCCTTTATAACGCACTGGAATGACTTGGCCAGACTCGGTATAGTCACCAAACCCTGTGGAATCGGGCATACGTATGAATTCAAATTTTACTATGGGATCGGTTACTTCCAAAGGTTCTGGAACGACTTCGCGTAATAAGTCCATCTCCGTTTCATACGTAATAATCAAAAACTCGCGATTGATGAAGCGATATGGTCCCTTTGGATAACTGGGCCTATACATAGGCATGGCAAAGGCGTTTTTTTTAATCTCTGATTCCTTCATTCTTTGACTCCTATTTTTTTAGATTCCGCCATGTCATGCAATGCGATGCCAATATCTGGAGGAACGGGTTTTAACCAGGGTGATTGTTCTGTTCCTTTCTTTCCATCCGCATACCCTTGCTCAATATGTTCACAGATGGATTGTTTAGAAAACTCATAATCTTTTGAGGATAAATCATCATCGTCCCCTGCATATAAAAACCGAACTAGGGTTACCGTTTTATTCCAACCATCATGAAGGCATTTTTCTAAAAACTCAGGATCTTCTTTTGATTTTGGGACATTTTTGGCTAAACGATGAATTTTATAGCGAAGCGAATGAATTTCATGATGCATTTCAAGAAGTTTTTCAAAGCGACTTGAATACTCGATGTCTTTGCGACGTTTTTCAACATCATCCATAGACAACGGATCAAGCCCAAACGAATCAAATAGATGCACCATAAAGCACAATAGGGCTTGAGGCCGATGGTCCATCATCACGTAACTTAAAGGCGTATTACTGGATAACCCACCGTCCCAATACAATTTGCCGTCGATTTTTACTGGTGGAAACCCAGGTGGTAAGGCGCCACTCGCCATAATATGTTCTGGACCGATGTGGTGTTTTTCTGAATCAAAATAATGAATTGCTCCAGAGCTCACCTCAACAGCGCCAACACTTAAACGAATTTTTTTTTCAACATTAAGTCTATCAAAATCAATACACTCTTCGAGTGTTTCTTTTAAGGGGGTCGTATCGTAATAACTTAACATAGGCATCTCGAATGCCGAGAGCAAAGAAAGCCATCTAGGGCTAAAAAAACCTGGCTGACCAAACAATACGGCGGATTGGGAAGAAAGAAAATGCTGGATGCGCCGATTTATAATGCCATCTGGCAACCCGAGTTTATCAAAAAAGGAGGGGGTGGCTATCTTTTCCCAAAAACGACGCATTTGAGGAATTCGCTCATTCACAGGATTTCCCGCGGCAATGGCCGAATTAATCGCGCCAATGGATGTCCCCACAAACCAATCAGGAAAATAATTCGCTTCTTGGAGCGCTTCCAAAACCCCGACCTGATAGGCTCCCATAGACCCACCACCTTGTAAGCAACAAGCTATGTAATCAAACTCTTTAGATGATTTTTTTTTGTTGGTTTTTGGCACGCGATTTACTCCATAAACCAGCCATGGCTAACAACAAGCGATTGACCGGTTAATGCATTAGATGGAAAAGAAGCAAAAAATAAGGCGGTTTGTGCCACATCGTCTGTCGTCGTAAATTCGCCATCGACGGTGTCTTTTAGCATCACTTTTTTAATAACTTCTTCTTCGCTTATGCCCAACTCTTTCGCTTGTTCAGGGATTTGTTTATCAACAAGCGGTGTGCGGACAAATCCAGGACAAATCACGTTCGCGCGAACATTATGAGCCGCGCCTTCTTTGGCCACGACTTTACATAAACCGAGTAAACCGTGTTTAGCGGTCACATAGGGTGCTTTAAGCAGCGAGGCTTCTTTGGAATGAACTGAGCCCATATAGATCACACTGCCTCCACGGCCTGATTGATACATATGTTTTAAACAGGCGCGAGTCGTTAAAAAAGCACCATCTAAATGAATCGCCAAGAGTTTTTTCCAATCCGCATAAGAAAACTTATCGACTGCTTCTATGATTTGAATACCCGCATTACTCACCAAAATATCCACGCTTTTAAATTGCTCGGCAACCTTATCCACACCTTCCTGGACCTGCTCTTCATCAACAACGTTCATCTCAACGGCCATCGCTTGGCCGCCATTATCCTTAATTTCATGAACAACGTTCTCAGCTTGTGAAAGATTGAGATCGGCAATCGCCACTTTAGCCCCTTCTTTCGCATAAACCAAGGCAATTTCTTTACCAATCCCGCTCGCAGCCCCTGTGACAATAGCAACTTTATTAGATAAGCGCATGAGACGTTCCTTCTTTTTATTTTTTATCCTTAAAAAAGTTATAGCAGGGTTTTCAGATTTTTCTATAAATCACGGATTGTAATGTCCGGAAAATGATAATATTGATTTATTTGTAAACATAAATTATAATCTAAATCATTCTGTTCTCTCATTTTATAAATTTAGGAGACAACATGCCTTACACTATTTCCACACCTAATCCTCCTACACAAGAGACCGCGTCAGCTCAAAACCATGATTTCCATTTTGGATGTTATGAGATGCGTGGGAAACGCAAAACACAGGAAGACGCATTGGTCTGGCTTACGTTCGAGGAAAATGCCTTCGCCTCCTTAACTCCAGAAGATATTGGTCATCGATTATGGACTACTTATCAACATTTGCATGTTTCTTTATCACCCGAGATAACCGCTGGCACCACCGCCTCAACAACCGTATTTGATGGTCGCGGTAACTTAATCACAGCAACCCTTGCTGATGCCGTTTCCTTTGCTGCGATATATGACAAAGCAGGAAATATTCATCGTGTCATTCGGTTAAATAGCGTCACTCATTCACCTATGGTTCCTGCGGAAAGTGATCGAATTAAAAAGGCTGGTGGAGTGGTCTTGGATGGAAGAGTATCGGGGATACTCGCTGTATCTCGTGCAATTGGTGATAATCATGCCCTACTTCGAAAAGCCGGTGTTACTTCGGATGCAACCATCGATATTCATTCCCTTAGCGAACTCATCAGTAATTCATCAATTAGCCGAGAAGAGGTCGGTTCGATTCAAATCATCACCACCTGCGATGGCTTTACAGAAAAGGCACCCGAACAAACTAAGGAAGCTCATGAAGCTTATTTAAAAGCCAAACTAACTCAAATAGAAAATCCGAGCACTCTCAGTGAAGAGGAACTCTCGAGACAATTGGCAAGCTTGGCATTAAGCGATGACTCAAGAGATAATATATCTGTTGCTATTCAAACCCTAACCGCCGACTCTCTGGATGCCGGCACTCCCTTTTTAATGGGGGTTTATGATGGTCATGGAGGTGATGGAGCTTCCATCCATGTGGCCACAAAAATAGATGAAGAATTTAAAGCCCAATACCAATTATCACGCGAAGCTTATGCAAAACAAGAATGGAGTGTTTTCCAAAAGGTTGAAATTTATAATCGCGATCATTCTGATAGGAAAATTCAACCAGAGGAAGAATTGGCTATAAATCCAGACAGTAGTGATCCTCTTGATGTATTAGAAACGCCATCCAGCGAATCCGAACAAAGTAGCAGTGATTCACTCGATGAATTGGAAGCATCACCAAATGAACTCGAAAAAGATAGTAGTCATTTATCCCAAGAAACTCCACTTCCAAAACCGGAATTAGATGTTGTGGTTGATAAGCTTAAATCTATCACCCTTAATTATCAGCAGAATTTAAACATTAAAGATCCAATCTTGAAAGGTAAAATTGAAACTATCACAACGGGTTTAATAACTATTCTTGAAAACCCCACACTCCCTAACCAGGATAAGATTCAAGCTTTTTATCAATATCTGGATGCTCCTTATTCTAACGGTGTTCCTTATTCTAACGATGCCCCTTATTCTAAGGATGCTTCAACTAAAAACATCGACATTATTAAACAAGATAACACGCGAGTTGCCAAGAATTTTCTTAAATTCGTTGCAATTCTTGCAGCAACAATATTAACCGGAATATTACCAGGTCTTTTAATCATGGGGATATGCTACGCTGCAACTAAAAAGCATCCCTTGCAATTATTGCAAACGGAAGGTAAACGTTTTGCAAACGAGATTATGGAAGAAAAACCATTGCGTCAATATTCGATGTTTAACAATGAGTCTCAACCACTATTAAAGGAAAAGGAAGAGCCAATCCAAGACCAGCAACCCCCAAACACGCCGTAATCCTATATTGCTCAAAGACTTGGCCCGCTTTTTCGGGCCATCTCAATCAAGCGCTTATAATTCAAGATTCACCCAAATCGGAGCATGATCCGATGGGCGTTCGTTTTTTCTGGGAACGATATCAATTTCACTTGCGCTGCACCGGCTTTGAAGTTCATCACTAAGCAAAATGTGATCAATTCGTAATCCATGATTTCGACGAAATCCTCCTTGGCGATAATCCCACCAGCTAAACGCTTGCTCGCCGGGATGTAAAACACGAAAACTATCGTTTAAGCCCAAATTCATGATGTTGGTTAACGCTTCACGTTCAGGAGGACTAACCAAAACAGAACCTTCCCATGCTTTTGGGTCGTGTACATCAATATCTTCTGGAGCAATGTTAAAATCGCCAACCACCGCCAATGAGGCGTATCGATTTAATTCTTCTTTTAAAAACTGAGTCACTCGTTCAAGCCAATGAAGCTTATAAACATATTTTTCTGAACCCACTTCACTGCCATTGGGTACATATAAATTTACCAAACGCAAATCCCCTATGGATGCCGTCAGAATGCGACGCTGGGGATCCTCTAAATTTGGGATATCCATCATCACTTCCTGCATCGGCTCGCGGCTAATAATGGCTACACCATTGTATGTTTTTTGACCCGAGTAAACCACATGATAACCAAGCACTGTAAACGCTTCTGCTGGAAAATTTTCATCCAAAAGCTTGGTTTCCTGGATAGCTAAAACGTCAATATTCGAGGCACTTAACCAATGAATGACCTGCTCTAATCGTACTTTTAATGAATTCACATTCCAACTGGCTAGTTTAAGCACACCAATCCCCTTTGTATTCGATTAATAAGGGTGCATGATCCGAAAAACGCGCTTCCTTATAAATTTCACTGTCAACAATATGCTCGGCAATGCCTGGAGTCACCACCTGATAATCAATGCGCCAACCAACATTTTTGGCCCACGCTTGTCCGCGATTAGACCACCAGGTATATTCTTCTGCCTGCTGGTTATGAACACGAAAGGCATCCGTAAAACCTAAAGCGCCAAATAACTCATCCATCCAAGCGCGCTCTTCAGGTAAAAAACCGGAATTTTTTTGATTTCCTCGCCAATTTTTAAGATCAATTTGCTTATGCGCAATATTGTAATCCCCACATATAATCAGTTCACGCCCCTCGTCTTTTAGTGATTTAAAATGATTTTTAAAAAAATCAAGACATTCATACTTCACAGCTTGCCGCAAATCACCACTCGTTCCAGAAGGAAGATAAAGCGAGATAATACTTAATCCAGGGTAATCAAACTGTAGGTATCTTCCTTCCGTATCACATGCCTCAAAACCAACACCCTTAATAACTCGCTCAGGTTTTTGACGAGCATACATTGCAACCCCACTGTATCCCTTTTTTTGTGCATCAAAATATTCACAATGATATTCTTTGGGGAAAAATAGGGATTCAGGTTGTAGTTGTTCAACTTGTGCTTTTGTTTCTTGGATACACACAACATCTGCTTGCTGGTTGGCTAGCCACTCATAAAAACCTTTCCGAGCAGCCGAACGAATACCATTGGCATTAAAACTAATTACTTTCACAACAATCACCTAATTAATGGTTTACTCATAGCTAAAGCAACTTTAGCCACACGCTCTCCTAAGTGTTTCGCCAGCGAAATCTCTTCTTCCGTAATGGGTTTATCATTATTAAGCCCCGACACATGCGTCACACCATAAGGCGTTCCACCCGACTCAGTAAGATTCAACGCTTGCTCTGTATAAGGAAGGCCAACCATCACCATTCCTTGGTGTAATAAAGGAAGCATCATGGTGATTAAGGTTGTTTCCTGGCCCCCATGCATCGAGGCAGAAGATGAAAATACACAGGCCGGTTTATCCACTAGATCACCCGACAGCCATAAAGCGCTGGTACTATCAAGAAAATACTTCATGGGTGACGCCATGTTACCAAACCGTGTTGGGCTGCCTAATGCAAGTCCTGCACACTGCTGTAAATCTTCAATAGTGACATAGGGTGCTCCACTTTCTGGAATGGATTTATCTACTGCTTCAATTGTGGTTGATACAGGTGGTACCGTACGAAGCCTTGCTTCAATTCCATCCACTCGTTCAACTCCGCGAGCAATATATTGAGCGAGTTTTGCAACCGAACCTGTACGTGAATAATATAAAACAAGAATATAAGGTTTCGCCATAAAATTGCTCTTTCTCTTATAAAAATCCCGATGATAGTCAATCAAGAAAGAAATTCATAGGGCGAATCAATCGTTTTAGACATTTCCTCTTTGAATCATAATAAGAATCATATATCACATAGGATTAATATATATGATGTTTTTTATTGGCAAATCAATGCATTAGCTCATAGACTATGATCATAGATGATTCTTACCTTGATTCTTATGAATAACAAAGACTTGTTTCACTATGCTAAAAATAAATTGTTTGAAGCAAAACGCTTTGTCGTCTTTGTTGTTAATCATTTTATTGATGATGACTGTACTTATCGAGCTTCGGCGTTAACCTTCACGAGTCTTTTAGCGGTGGTTCCTTTAATGTCCGTTGGCTTTGCCATTTTGTCCATGTTTCCGGTATTTGAACATTTAAGAGATCCCATTCAAGATTTTATATTTGAAAATTTCGTTCCAGCAACGGGTAAAGCAGTTCAAGATTATCTGCAAATGTTTACCAAGCAAGTGTCTAAGCTTTCAATTCTTGGTGTGGTGTTTTTAGTCATCAGTGCGCTTTTAGTAATGTATACCATTGAGCGTTCAATGAATAAAATTTGGCGAGTGAGTTCGGCCAGACGTGGAACTTCCGCGTTTTTACTGTATTGGGCTATTTTATCTCTTGGGCCTTTTCTTCTTGGATTAAGTATTGCCGCAAGTTCTTATCTATTTTCCTTGCCTTTTACTCAACGATATCATACACCCATCGCACTTCTAGTATTCCTCCCATCCATACTGTCGCTGGTTGGGTTTACGTTTCTTTACGTCGTTGTTCCGAATTGCCGTGTGCGTATTTTACATGGATTTCTTGGTGCTTTAGTGGCTACGATTTTGTTTGAATCAGCCAAAAAAGGATTTGCTTATTATTTATCGCAATATAATACCTATGAGTTACTCTATGGTGCCTTTGCTATCATTCCTATCTTTTTTGTCTGGGTTTATTGGGTCTGGTTAATCACATTAATTGGCGCTGAAATCAGCTACGCATTAGCAGTAAATTATGAACGTCGCAAAGGCCCCGCAGTGGATGGGTTCTCCCAAGCCTTGTTATGGTTACATCAATTATGGTTAGCTCAACGCGACGGCAAAAGTGTAACGCTTGAACGTTTGATTAATACCAGTAAGCATCCGTTTGCCGTAGATGTGGGTGACATGTTAGCCAAATTCATTGAGCTCAAATTAGTCAAGACTACCGATGAGGGCAATTACATTTTAAGCAGAGATTTAGATCATTTAACCTTATATGAGTTAATCCAGCTTCTACCTTATCGATTACCCAACACCGAAGAAATTGTCAAACGTGATTCGCTGTTTGAAAAACATTGGCATACAATTATTGCAGAGGCTGATCAGGCTCTTAAAGAAAACCTCGATTTGAGTTTAAATCAATTTTTTAAAAAAAGTTTAGTCGTAACCGAATAATAAAGGAGTATTTTTATGAAAAAATTATGGACGTCGATATTCATTCTGCTTTTAAGCGTTTTGAGCTACCCACTTGAAGCCGCTGATAATAAAGAGCCACCCTCCATTAAAATTGGGGCTTTAGTTACGAACCAGTTATATCCGGTGCGCACAAAAGAAGAGCTGCACCAAACATGGCAAACGATTACAAACGATCTTACCCAAAGCACGGGCGTAAGATTTATTTTTAGAGGATATGATAGCATGGAGTCGCTGATGCATGATCTATCCAAGGGTAAGATAGGAGTTGCTTATGTCAAATCCGTGCCGACAAGTATATTAGTCAAGAAGCACGGGCACATAAAACGCATTGCAACCGCTATTACCAAAGATCCCAGTTCTGGAGAAAAAGATACAACTTATAGTTCTTATATTCTCGTTGCAAAGGATTCTTCTATAAATAGTTTGAATGATTTAAAAAATAAAACCCTTGCGTATTACGACCCCTATTCAGCAAGCAATTACTTAAAAGTTAAAGAAAAATTGAATCAATTAGGGGTTTCCGTTACTTGGTTAAAAGTTGCCTCTTTAGATGAAGCATACAAAGCCGTAGAAAACAATCAAGCCGCAGCAGTAGGTGTTTGGGAGTATCTTTATCATCAATTTAATGAAAAGAATAAATTTAAAATTATTGGAGAGATTTCAGGAATACAACATCCTTCTATTTTGATCAATACACAGGTCGTGTCTCCTGAAGTTGCTGCAAAAGTTATCCAGGAGCTCAATAAAATAAAGATTCATAATATTGTTGATTACAAGGTTCATTCAGAGAAGAAAAATCCCCCTAAAGATGTGCCCGCGCAAAAAGAAGCGGCTCAGTAAATAGGATATGATTAAAAGATTGAAGGCCGTTTTGTTGTGCGTCAGGCTAGGCGCACAACAAATCAAAATCACGACATGCTTTACAAAATATAACGAGCCAAATCCTCATCCGCAATTAATTTTCCTAAGTGCTGATTTACATACGCCTCATCGATTTGTACGGAATCTCCTGAGCGATCGGTAGCCTCAAATGAGATCACTTCAAGAAGCCGCTCCATCACGGTGTAAAGTCTACGAGCGCCAATATTTTCAGTTCGCTCGTTTACTTCCCAAGAAACCTCAGCCACTCGCCGAATGCCTGATTCATCAAAGGATAAACTCAACCCTTCCGTAGACATTAAGGCAATGTATTGCTCCGTTAGTGAGGCATCAGGTTCTGTAAGAATTCGAACAAAATCTTCGACACTTAAGGCTCCTAATTCAACACGGATGGGTAAACGCCCCTGTAATTCCGCGATTAAATCCGATGGTTTTGACACATGAAATGCGCCGGATGCAATAAACAATATATGATCAGATTTAATCATGCCGTATTTCGTTGATACGGTTGTTCCTTCCACTAACGGGAGTAAATCACGTTGTACACCCTCACGTGATACATCTCCACCATGTTCCGGTCTTTTAGCTACTTTATCAATTTCATCAATAAACACGATGCCATTTTGCTCAACGTTTTCAATGGCGCGAGCCTTGATATCTTCTTCATTGATTAACTTAGCCGCTTCCTCTTCAGTCAACATTTTCATTGCTTTGCCAATAGGAAGTTTACGTGTTTTCGTGCGACCGGTTCCTACTTGTTGAAACATCGATTGCAATTGATTCGTCATTTCTTCCATACCGGGTGGCGCCATAATTTCTACACCAATAGGAGAGGCTGCTACATCAATTTCAATTTCGGTATCGTCTAATTTTCCTTCTCGAAGTTGCTTTCGAAAGGTTTGGCGTGTGGTGGACTCTTTCTCATCTTTACTGCTTCCTCGGGCAGTCGGCAATAATGCATCTAAAACCCGCTCCTCTGCTGCATCTTCGGCTAGTGTTTGAACTTTTTTCATAGCGAGCTCACGCTCTTGTTTGACCGCAAAATCTGCCAGATCACGAATAATTGAATCCACATCTCGTCCAACATAACCAATTTCGGTAAATTTTGTCGCTTCAACTTTGATAAAAGGAGCTTCAGCTAATCGAGCTAAACGCCTGGCAATTTCTGTTTTACCAACACCCGTTGGTCCAATCATTAAGATATTTTTAGGCATGATCTCACTTCGTAAAGCTGGATCTTTAATTTGCATTCGGCGCCAGCGATTACGAAGTGCAATGGCTACAGCTCGCTTGGCCTCATCCTGGCCAATGATGTGACGGTCCAGTTCTTCTACAATCTCACGTGGAGTCATCATTGATTTTCTATTGGTCATGAAATTACTCACTATCTAATTCTTCGATGGATATATTATGATTGGTGTATATGCAAATTTCGCCAGCAATTGTTAATCCCTTTTCAACAATTTCTTTGGCAGATAATTTCGTATTTTCTAATAATGCACGGGCAGCAGCTTGAGCAAAAGGACCGCCAGAGCCAATCGCCATTAAATTGTCTTCTGGTTCAATCACATCACCATTTCCGGTAATGATTAATGACGCTTTACTGTCTGCAACCACAAGCAAGGCTTCTAAGCGGCGTAACATTTTATCGGTTCGCCAATCTTTGGCTAATTCAACCGCAGCGCGAACTAAATGACCTTGATGTTTTTCAAGCTTGCTCTCAAAGCGCTCAAATAAGGTAAATGCATCGGCGGTACCACCTGCGAATCCTGCTATCACCTTTTCTTTATAAAGACGCCGGACTTTGCGAGCATTCCCTTTCATCACCGTATTGCCCATGGAAACTTGGCCATCTCCGCCAATCACTACTTTTCCACCCCGTCTTACCGACAAAATAGTCGTGCCACGAAATTGTTCCAAAATCTGTCCTCACAACGTTCAAATTAGATTAAATGGGGCTAACTGTGTAAAAATCAAGTCTTGATATCGTTTTCTTTTGCTGCGGAACCCCAAAAATGAACTACTGTGTAACAAATCGAATATTTTCCGTTCCAATGGGGATAAAATGGGTCGTTATCATTCTAATATTGACCACGTTCAACACATGGGCCTCACCAGAAATCATTGCATCATCCGAGCTCAAAAAGACCCTAAGAGCACACGCTATACCAAAGTATGATTTTAAAGTTATCCATACCTATCCGCATAATTCCCAACGCTTTACTGAAGGATTAGTCCTCCATGACGATAAACTCTATGAAAGCCAAGGGTTGTATCATCAATCCAAGCTCAGCATCATGGAATTTCCGACTCTAACCCCCATTCGAAACGTAACTATTTCATCACGTTATTTTAGCGAAGGGATTACGATTATTGAAAATAATCTATACCTTCTTACGTATCGCGAACATCAAGGGTTCGTATTTGATAAATCCACTTTAAAACTTAAAAACCACTTTTCTTTCAAAGGCGAAGGATGGGGACTAACTTCCGCAAAAAATGAGCTCATCATGAGTAATGGCTCTGGGATCCTCACTTATCTATCAACTACTGACTTTAAGCCAATAAAGCAGCTAGCCGTTACCATTGGCGAAAAGCTCCTCTCTGGACTAAATGAACTGGAATATGTACAAGAGAAAATCTACGCCAACGTGTTACCAACGTCCATTATTGTCATGATCTCATCTAAAACGGGTCAAGTTGAAGGCTGGATTGATATTGAGTCGCTTAAACCAACGAAAGTCTGCCATCCAAACGTTTGTGTTGCGAATGGGATCGCTTATTATCCAAAACATCAATCTTTCTTAATTACGGGAAAATTTTGGCCTTTATTATATGAAGTTAAGATCCGTTGTAGACAAAAAAATAAATGCCCAGCATAAAACCAGGGCAAGTAGGCAAAAAAAGCGTGTAATATTCAAAAATTAGAGCGTTTGCCCTGACATTGCTGGCAAGTTCCTTTGAGTTCAATCACATCTTGCCTAAGCTTAAACGCATGCGCTTCAGCCAGCTTCAAAACCAGCAATTGTAAGGTTTGATCATGCATTTCCGTTACTTGACGACAATGATCGCAAACCATCAGCACTTCAGACACCAACTGTTTATCTGGTTCGCAACATAAGGTAAAGCTCTGTATGGATTCGATTTTGTGAACGATGCCTTGTGAAAGGAAAAAATCCAAGGCTCTGTATATGGAAGGCGGCTTTGCATTCGGCTTAGATTTTAAGAGCTGTTGCAAAACCTCATAAGCTTTCATAGGCTTTTGCGCTTGCCAAAGTATAAAGAGCACCTCGCGACGTAACGAGGTAAGTCTTAAACCAAGGGTTGAACAAAATTGAACAAACGAAGCAGAAGACATCATGGGGTATTAATGAACGAAACACCATTTGGCAATGGTTTGATGTTTAAATACTCCGCTAAACTTTGGCCAATATCTGCAAAACTATCACGCCGCCCAATAAATTGAGGGTTAACTTCAGGGCCAAAGACTAAGACAGGGATATGTTCACGAGTATGATCAGAGCCAGGCATAGTCGGATCACAACCATGATCCGCTGCAATTACCACAATATCTTTAGGCTTTAATAAAGCTTCAAGCTCAGGAAGTCGCGCATCAAATGCTTCTAAAGCGTGGGCGTACCCTGGAATATCGCGACGATGACCATAGGATGAATCAAAGTCGACAAAGTTAGCAAACACTAGGCTGCCATCGGGTGCGTTTCTCATGGCATTTAAAGTCGCATCAAATAACGCCATATTACCATCCGCTTTAATAGTTTCAGTCACGCCTTGATGGGCATAGATATCCGCCACTTTCCCAATGGCAATGACTTCTCGCCCCGCTTCTTTCAAATAATCCAACAAAGTAGGTTGTGGCGGAGGGGTTGCATAATCGCGTCGATTTCCAGTGCGTTTAAAAGAACCTGGAGCCCCAACAAAGGGTCTCGCTATCACTCGCCCAACTTGATAAGCATCTACTAATCGCCTTGCGATTTCACATACATGATATAAACGCTCTAATCCAAAATGGGTTTCATGGGCTGCAATTTGAAACACGCTATCAGCTGAGGTGTATACAATGGGCTTACCAGTTTTGATATGCTCCTCACCTAGCTCTTCGATAATTTCAGTTCCAGAAGCATGTTTTAAACCTAGCACGCCTGGTAGATGCGCTTGCTTGATGAAATTTTCGATTAATTCTAAAGGAAAGCAAGGAATGGTCAGAGGGAAGTACCCCCATTCAAATAAAACCGGCACTCCAGCTAATTCCCAGTGACCACTCGGTGTATCTTTACCAAGACTTCGTTCAACCGCATATCCAAAATACCCTTCTGGCTCAGATAATTTGGCTAATTCAAATCGCTTTACACCTGTACTGGCCATGGCGGCGTGATAAAGACCTAATCGGGCTAAATTAGGAAGCGTTAATGGACCTTGCCTTAAACCGTGCTTATCGCCCTTGCCTTCTTCACATGCTTGATAAATATGACCGAACGTATCTGCCCCTTCATCACCATAGCGGCTTGCATCTTGGCTTGCACCTATGCCAAAAGAATCCATTAATAAAATACATACTCGTGCAGAACTCATGCGCTCTTATCCTTGTTGAACTGGCTGGCAGTGCGTTTCTTTCAATTTAAATAATACGACCAATGCTAGAATCAGCCCGAATGGGATGAGTAAAGCCGCCGCTTGATAATCACCAAACGAATAAACAGGAGCATCATTGACCATTTGCATTTCGCCATGCCACATCAATAGCCGGCTAAATACATTTTGATAAACAATATAACCCCCTTGCGCCAAAATAGAAATAAGACTCAAAGCGGTAGCGGTCATAGCTGGAGGACTGCTTTCGGCGACAAGTGCATAGCTTATGACTTGTGCTGCGGTAAAAAAGCCTAACAGGAAAAATAAAACCGCCATCAATCCCACCGAAACCGGTAAATATAAAATAGCTAGAATCGTTATTAAAGAAGCAATCGCTCCCCACTGCATGGGCATGACACGTCGACCAATCTTATCTGAAATCCAACCAATGATGGGGCCACCCAATATGGCTCCCAAAAACAACATGGAATTCACCATAGCTGCTTGTTCTTTACCCACTCCTAAACGTTGCATGAGATACAAAGACCCCATCATGGCCCCAAATACTGCAACAGCCATATTCATTAAACTCGTGTATAGCGCTGCCCGTAGCGTTTGGGTATTAAAAAATGCTTTCTTAGCCGAAGCCAGCATACCGCCTTGTTCAGCAGACCGCTCATTGTATTCAGCGGGCTTATCTTTAATGCCAAACATCATGAGAAACAATAAAGCCATACCAAGCCATCCCACATAGACTAGCGACTCACGCCAGCCATGATGCAAAACCAACATGGTTAAAGGATATTGAGACATCATGCCACCGGTCATAGCAATGGTCACAACGACCCCAGTTACCATCGCCATACGCTTTGATGAGAACCATCGTGAGGCAATACGCATTGGTCCAAGAAAACAAAAAGCACTGCCAATCCCTGTGATAAATCGACAAAATAAGGCCACATAAAAAGAATGAGAGGATGCCAGCAAAAACGTACTGAATACACACAACACCATCGCGATGATAATCGTTTTTTTGGCTGAGAAACGATCCAACAAAATGCCTGCCACAAACAGGAAAAGCACGTTAGAAACGTAGTAAATGCTGGATAAGTAGGCCATCTTATCGGCCTGAATATGAAAATCGCGCATGATATCGTCTGCGATGGACGCAAACATATTACCTTGTATAAATTCATAAAAGAAAAACAAGGAAGCTGCAAAACAAACCATCCAAGGCAAGAAAATCTTTTTGATTTGATCGAATTGATTGTAGTCCTCAATCATTTGCTGCATAACAATTCCTCACTTATAGGGTTTGCAGTAGGTTTCTCGCGTAAACAAAATGGCAACCAACGCGACCAATGTTGCGATGGGGAACATCCACATAGCAAATTGAAAATCAGTAAAGGTATATAGATCAGAGGTTGCGTGATGTTTTATTAAGCTGCCGAACAACACCTGGCCAACACCACCGCCACCCATAATAATCACAGAAGCCATGCCTGTAGCCGCTCCCGTATTTGAAGAGTCATTGCTTTCTGCAATCAAAGGATACGTAATGATTTGCGTACTTGTAAAAAAGCCCAAAGCGAAAAATAAAATACTGAGCTCTGTAGGAGAAAAAGCAATACCTAAGAATAATGGAATGATGGTAATTAAGGTGGCAATCGCACCCAGTATCATGAGTGGCTTACGCTGCCCCATGGTGTCTGAAAGCCAACCAATAACGGGACATCCAATGATACTCCCTATAAAAATCATGCTCACCACATTACTGGCGGCCATTTTGGGTAAATGATGCACCACTTCTAAATAGCTTGCGCCCCACAAAGCACAAAGCACCATAATTGGAAGATTAAGGCACGAAGTATAAAGCCCTGCCAACCAATTTTGTGGGTTTACTAAGGATTTTAAAACGCTTGGCGATGCCGTTTTTTCAGAAACATGATTCTGGTTGCTGGCAAGCTGTGGGGGGTGATCTTTAACAAAAAATAAGATCCAGAGAAATAACAAGGCGCCAACCCCACCATCAATGAGTAAGGAATCACGCCAACCAAAATGTTCGTTCAAATAAGCCAGTGGCGTATGCGCCATCATTCCGCCGATAAACGCCATGGTCACCAAACAACCAATAACCAGCGCTTGACGCCTAGGGGGAAACCAACGAGAAACCAGAACTACACAAGATAAAAAGCAAAAAGCGTTCCCGATACCCGATAAAAAATGATAAAACGATGCGATAGCAAATGAGTTCGTTAGCGCAAAACCAACCGTTCCCACTACACAGACAAACATAGCAGTCAAAATAACCATGCGAGTGGAAAAGCGATCAAGAATGACACCGGCAGGAAGAAGAAATAGAATATCCGCCCACAAATACGTACTCGACATCCAACTGATTTGTGCTGCATCAATATGAAATGATTCACGTAACGGTTGGTTAATTACGTCAAACAAATTAAGCTGGAAAAACTCGTAGAAGAAAAACAAACCGGCTGAAAGACAAACCAACCAAGCCATCCAATTACCACGCGGCAGTGAAACGCGCGAATCAACTGCGAACGAATCCGACAAAAACCACTCCATAAAGAGGACTATAAAGTGGCGCAAATTATAACAAAAAATCCCAAGGAATGGTATCGTTTTTGTGCAATTTTTTTGCACATCTAAGAAGACATATGTCTTCACTCGTACAACAACTCGCTAATGAGCGTTGAGCGCATAAGTTGGGAATGTAGGACACTGATACACCAATCGCGGCCAGTAGTTAAGAATAAAAAATATATTTTTTCATTTTTGCTATAGTTTAATTTATAGTTAAATCTTTCACTTACATGGAGTAGGACTATGGCGATGAAGGTAACTAAGCGCGGTCAAAATTTGTTAAGAGATCCGATTCTCAATAAAGGCACGGCGTTTACTGCAAAAGAAAAAGAAGAATTTCATCTATTAGGCTTACTTCCTTGCAACACCGAAACGATTGAAGAACAGCTCCTACGATGCCGAGATGCTTTTTCTGCCAAACAGACTCCTTTAGAACAACATATTTATTTAAGAGCACTGCAAGATCGCAACGAAGTGCTTTTTTACCGCTTTGTGCTGGATAATCTTGAGGAAATGATGCCCATCATCTACACCCCTGTTGTAGGGCAAGCGTGTGAATTTTTTCATCATATTTATCGACAACCTCGAGGTTTATTCATCAGTTATCCTGAATACGATAAGATGGATGAGATTTTAAGTGCGGTAGCAAAACTTCGCAAAGTGAGTGTCATTGTAGTAACTGACGGTGAGCGAATATTAGGCCTTGGCGATCAGGGTGCAGGTGGACTTGGTATTCCGGTTGGTAAACTATCGCTTTACACAGCCTGTGGTGGCATCAGCCCCGCCGAAACATTGCCCATTATTCTGGATGTAGGAACCAATAATAAAGAGCGTCTTGAGGATGTGGAATATCTCGGTTGGCGACATACGAGATTAACCGGTGAAGAATACTATGATTTCGTAGATCATTTTGTACAAGGCGTCAAAAAACATTTCCCCCATGTATTGCTGCAATTTGAAGATTTTGCACAACAACACGCTTACCCCTTACTGGAAAAGTATAAAGATGAACTTTGCACGTTCAATGATGATATACAAGGAACCGCAGCTGTTGCTGTGGCTGGAATTATTGCGGCGACAAAAGCTTGTAACGTGCCATTAAAAGAACATCGTGTTGCATTATTGGGTGCAGGTTCTGCTGGATGCGGAATCAGTGAACAATTGGTACATGCCATGATGAATCAAGGCTTAAGTGAAGAAGAAGCAAGAACTCGATTTTATTTAGTGGATAGAAATGGTCTTCTTCATGATGGAATGAATAACCTTTTACCATTCCAAAAACCCTTTGCTCGTAAACAAGAAGAATTAAGCGAATGGTCGTTACAAAGCAGCGGTCTTATCAGCATGATGGATGTGATTCAAAACGCGAAGCCAACGATTCTTTTAGGGGTTTCGGGCCAACCTAATCAATTTACTGAACCCATGATTAAAACCATGGCTAACTATTGTGAACGACCCATTATTTTCCCCCTATCAAACCCAACGTCTAGAATTGAAGTATCACCGCATGATGTATTGCACTGGACGGATGGCAAAGCCTTAGTTGCAACAGGAAGCCCTTTTGATGCCGTTGAGATTAATGGACAAACGATTGACATCGCTCAATGCAACAACTCCTATATTTTTCCAGGCGTTGGCTTAGGGGTAGTCGCTGGGAAAGCAAAACGTGTAACCGATAAAATGATGATGGCAGCCGCCATGGCCTTAAGTGAATTAGCGCCTGCTACTAAAACAGGACAAGGAAGATTGCTTCCCGAATTACATACCATTCGATCGGTCAGTCGTCATATTGCTAAAGCAGTTATTTTAGAAGCCATGAATGAAGGGCATGCTAAAAAACAAACGGATTCAGAAATCGACGAAGCCATCGACGAGGCCATGTGGGAACCAAAATACCAGTCCTATATAGCCGAATAATGCCTAGGAGCCAGCCATGATTAATCCTTTAACCTATGATCCAAAAGGTGATAAAAAAAATTCTGATTATTTTAATGAATATCGTATAAAAATCTATGAGCGACGAAAATCAAGTGGATTAGATGATTTATTAGGGGATATGGCAGCCGTTGTTGTTCAGGTTCAAACAGGCGATGCCCTAGATTATTTGAAAGAATTATATTTAATGACGCCTTATCGATATGCTGCCAGCTATATTAGTGATACGCATAAAATTTATTGCCTGACCAATATCAAGGAAGCACCCATTTATATTGTCATGGAACCCTTAGATCCAAATTTTAAAGACGATATTACACGCGTAAACAAAATGTATCCGAATGCGCGTGAAAAATATAATGCGCGATACGTGGGTGAGATTTTTAAAACCAAAGATACGAAAGAAACCAAAAACATATTAATTTCCCAGGATTTTAACTTTCATGATCCAGAAATCACGGAAAACAAATTCTATTGCAATAAACATGTTCAATTTACACGTATGTCCGATCTAACGTTCAATAGTACTGGGTATACCAGCGATGATTTGTTTGATTTTGATTCTCTTGAGTTAGGACAACCTTTTAGCCTAACTGAAAAGCAACAACAAGCGTTAGATAAAGCGGATCAATTTACTAAAGATAAAGGAACTAAACCGCTTATTAAAGGCATTGATCACATGGCCACACGAATTCTTGCAGGCGAACGTGAAGACGCCATTTTAGAATTTCTTTGCCTTTCAAATTATTATTTCTGGGGGGCTTATAACATTGATGATATGAATTCCTCTACCAATGTGAATCGTTGCTTGCACGGGAATGATATTCGCTCCCCTGCTAAAGTATTCACCGCCAACAACACCCCCTATATGGTCAATTCATTTGAAAATTTACCTATGCCAACGGAAAATTTCGTACGAAATTATGGGCGAAGAATGCATCATATTGCCATGGAAGTGGTCGATGGCGATCATCCAAGTGGAGGAAAAAATATTGATTATGTGATAAGCACGCTTAGAGACTCCGCTCATATTGGATTTCTAGCTAAAGTGTTTGGCGCCTGTGGTGATACCCCTGATCTGCAACAAATATTTTCCAAACACTCCCCTTTATCTTTGCTTATCACAGAATACGTTGAGCGTTGTCACGGATTTGATGGGTTTTTCACGAAAGAAAATGTGGCTGCCTTAACCGAAGCTGCGGGACTTGATGAAACAGTAAGCGCTCATCATAAAAAGCATGGGGTAGTGGGGGATTAATCCCAATTTAATCTAGGCACGATAAACTTCGCCCTCATTCTCAAGAATTCAATTAAATCTGTAATTTTATCAGCCGCTTTCTTAAATGGTTTTGAAAGCGCGTCTTTTTCAAGCAATTTGTTAAAACTCTTTTCCACCCTACAACCTTTTGTTTTTATGCTATTCTATATTTATCCATTTTGATTAAAAAAGCCGCATTGATTTTAACTTTATTTGATAGGTTTGTAATTCATGAAAAGCATCATCAATAAAGCTCACTTTATAAAAGCTGTTGAATATGCAAATACGCGTTTTTTCTCAACCCCCTATTCCATCAGCGGAATGGTAGACCGTTGGTTTAACCAACTGGCAATGATTGAAGTGGTGGATGAAGAAGGAAACAGCCGTATTGTTCATCTATCCCATGACATTGCAGAACGTCATGTTGACATACTCGTTGATGATGAAATCGTTAATAACGATATCATCGCATTGATAAAAAAATATAAAGGAAAAGATGCCTCTCATGAAGAAGAACGCGCCAAACTGCAAAAAAAAATTTATTCATTAAAAAATGGTTTAAGAGACAATCTCCCAAACAATACAAAAACTCGAAAAAAACAAAGCGAGCTTGCGGAAACAATCAAAAAGCTTAAGCTACTTGATGGAGAGATAGCCAAGGCGAATGAGTGGTACAAGAAAATTGTAGAAAAAGGACGAACTTCTTTAAATATTGAACGATTTGAAAAAGAATTTAATGGAAAAATTACAAACATTGTCTATCGACCTAATCACGGTTTAACCCATTCTGTACGCACCGCTTATTCAGTTGCATCCATTTTAGCTTATCGTCAAAAATGCGGTGACGAAGAAACCAAAGTACTAAAACAACCAGACATTGAAAAGTTACAATTAATGATGCTTTTTAGTGTGGTTGGGCGGCGTGATGAAACGGGGTTTAATGATGGCCCCGATGGATGTGAAACCTATAAAAGTTATCGTACGGCTTCAGGTCGCGAATACCTTGCATATAATCGTGAACATTCCAGTCATTTGTATCCAGGGGAGGATTCGCTAGAGAATCTCTATCGTGACGCCTTAGTGGTTGAGTTAATGGGGTATCAGTGTATAAAAGATGCTATAAATCGCCTCCGAGAACCTCCTGGATTGTTTGTGGATTATGTGAGGGAAATGGAAAATAAACTATATGGGAGAGACATTTCTCGTGAGGAAGCCCTAAATCTTATCGCCAGAAATGTTTACAGCCTTGATGCTTTTTTTCAACCCCAATCGGTTCGGGCGAAATCAGATGCCCTACTGAATATGATGAATGATGCTCATGGGTTAGATTTAATGCGCTGTTATCCTCTTTATCCAAATACCGATAATGGTCCCAAAATAATAAAAAATTTAGCTTATCATTTATATCAAATCGATTTTTTTTCGTTTGATGATATGCCGGATGGCGATAAGCTATGTTCTTTTTTTCAATTGTTACGAAATAGCTTTGATACTTTAGAACAAACGGGGCAAAAAACCACCTTTGGACTGCTATCGGCTAAGGCGTTTGAGTCGCAAAAAGAGGGACTTCTGGAAGAGATACAAGCCATTGCCACTGACTTTAAAGATCCATCAAGACGCGATGACCTATTAAAAGAAGCTAAAGAAGCTCATGCAAAAGATAACACTGAAAATTATTTTGAAAGTCGGTTTGCTAGCCCAAGAAATAAAAAAGAGGAAGATGCACTTCTTGATGACTATCGAGCGTATAAGATAACCCACCAAATTGCAGAGCAGCTTAAGGAAGAAAAAACATTACAACCTGATAAACGTATGTTTTTATTTAACCTACACAAACCAGATGATCGAAACAAACTGGATCATCATGCTAGTGCCGCGAGTCTCGTAAGTGCCTTAGAAGCACTCAGTCCTTTTCCAGGCGTAATATCCTCTGAATTACCCATGGTTACTAAGGTAGAGCATGATGAAAAAGCTAATGAGGTTACACTCTATTTTAAAGACGAAAAAAACGCCAAACATTTTGAGAACATTTATAAAGAAATGTTTGGCACATCAGAGCTTCTTCCAAACATCAAACAAGATGATTCGGCTCAATGGGTTATTAAAATAGGTCAAACGACATACAAACAACGCTCTTAGATAGGCTAAACCTTGCTCTACATGCTAAACGCATCAAAGACCTTTACGGTTACGATGTTCCTTTATTAGTGATGAGTCAAGATAAATCACCTTATCGCTATACTGAAGCGATGATCAAAGCGGATCTATTAGAGACTTATCAATGTCTACGGTCTGGTACATTTCCCTTTGACCAAACGTCATTTCCCATCTATAAAACAGACAAAAACGGCGATGTTGTGGTGAAAGATGGACATCCTGTGATTGAGATAACTAAAAAGGGGCGAGAAAAATCTCAACCGAAAAACTTAAATTTTCAAAAACAAATGTTGCTTGAGCTATTTCAAATGGGAATCTCAGAACTAACACATATAGATGAACTAGCTCAGGATGATGTGAATGGACAAGCTATAGGTCCAGAACAAATCGATGGCATCATCTCCTGCATAACAGATAAAATGGACCTGCTAGGTTCACTCACTCGTGAAGCTCGCTTGATGGAAAGCGTTTTATCCTCAAAAGATACCCAAAAACAACAAAAATTTTTTATCAGAGCATCCTCTTTGGGCCATCAATCGTTGCTTGAAACAATGAAAGAAAATGAATCCTTTTCTCTAACTCAACCTACATTGGATAAAGCCATTACCATTGCCCAAGCCAATCAAAATGTAGACCTTGTACGCTTTCTTACTACTTGGAAAGAAGAATACGAGCAAAAATTAAATCAACTTACTGAAGCGTTTCAGCAATTATCAGACTCACTTGAAGGGGCAGCGATAACGCCTGATAAAATTCAATCCCTCTTAGACTTAAATCAGCAGTATGAAGCCTTAAGCTATTACACATCGCTTTCCGATGAATTAACCGCCACTCGGCAGCAATTGCTTGAATACCAACTCTTAAATGACGCGTCAAGAACGGATGAAAACATTGCTAGACTTCCGAATCTTATGAAATTCTTACAAGACACTGATTTCAGAGAACGCTATACCTCAATTTTAGTCCATAAACATGCTGTAGAGATAGAACAATTAATACAAGTCCATGAACGTGTACCTAAAATAAGAAACCACTTCATGGATCTCATTGCCTCTCACGATTTAGATACCGCCAATCAATACATTGATTTGATTGACAATGAATACACTGATGAAGCTAAGATTTTTTACGAAAGTAATGACGAGGAACGCTCAAGTAATAAAGAAATAGTTCGTCACGAATGCCAAGCACTAATTGAAGAAATAAGACTAAGTAAAATTGATGTAAAAAAACCAGATGGAATCATCGATAAATACTGCATTGACAAATCTGGAAAGCTTAATAGCGCATCCTACATAGGGCTGCTTAAACTGCGCCAAGAATTAAACGCCACGAAAAATGCGGTTTCATCCCCTGAAATACAAGCAATAAAAGCTCAATATGAACGACTTCGACTTGCTGGAAAAAAATGGTATGGCTTAGGAAACAATCGTAAAGCTGATAAAATTTTAGATGCCGTTTGCAATGTGTGCTTAGCAGATAGACTTCATGTGTTTTCAAAAGAAGATAATCCAGCTTGCAATCAAGTTCGTATTGCCTTAGCAAGCCATCGAATCTATTTCACTAATCCCGTTAAAGATGGAAAAGTAGTAGTAGATGATGCAGCTAAGAGCTTTGGTATTGTTCAGCGCGATATTCAAAAAAGATACAAAAACGATTTCCAAGAACTTCGTGGGGCTGGTGACAACCACACCTCAGAAGACGACACCAAAATGACCAAATATTAGTCAACAAAGAAAACATGGTTAACAAACAAAATAATCGCAAGCTTATCTAAATTATGGATTGATTCTTAATAAAATGGCCAGAAAAGCATGATCAGTAAGGAGCCTATGACGACACCCATTAAAAACGGAGCAGTCATAACATCCTGTCTGCTGCGATTTTCCATTGCCTCACCCTCGGGGATTAAAGCAGCAATTAATAATAATTAATGCTTTGATACGCGCATAAAAGCCATGCCAAAATCACTCGGGGCAATTTCAAACCCATCTTTTTGATGAGTACATTGAAGGCTATTGGAATGAATTTGATCGACTTTAGCCAAGGGGGAAAGATTGTTCATAAGAGTTTTTTTGACACGTCTTTCTTTATTTCCTGTTATATGTTGATTAATAATGTTAAGTATCTCTTTACATAACGTTAGTTCATGCACTTTAGATACCCCAAATTCAAGGAAGATAATAATGAGCCATGATAAACTTTATCCTGTTCCAGAACAATTTGCTAAACAAGCGTTTATAAAGGAACAAAAATACCACCAGCTCTATCAACGTTCGATTGAAGATCCCAATGGATTCTGGGCAGAGAAAGCCCATGAGTTTATAACGTGGTTCAAACCTTGGTCAGAAGTATCAGAAGGCAACTTTAGCGATTTAAATGTCAAATGGTTTTTAAACGGTCAACTGAATGCCTGCTATAACTGCCTTGATCGCCATCTCGACAAACGCAAAAACCAAATAGCAATCATCTGGGAAGGCAATAATCCAAATGAAAGCAAAACCTTCACTTATAACGAGCTTTACATTGAGGTCTGTAAATTTGCCAATGTATTAAAAAATCTTGGGGTTAAAAAAGGAGACAGAGTTTGCATTTATTTGTCTATGATACCGATTGCTGCCATTTCCATGTTGGCATGTGCAAGACTCGGAGCAATACATTCAGTGGTATTTGGAGGCTTTTCTCCAGATTCTTTGAAAACTCGAATTTTAGATGCTCAATGCAAACTTCTTATTACAGCGGATGAGGCAATTCGGGGTGAAAAAACTGTGGCGCTTAAAGCCAATGCAGATAAAGCGCTTCAAGATTGTCCTGATGTAGAGCATGTCGTAGTGGTTAAACATACCGGCGGAGAAGTTAAATGGAATGCTGATAAAGATATTTGGTATCACGATGCGATATCTCGGGTAAGTGATGATTGTCCAGTAGAAACCATGGATTCAACTGATCCTTTATTTATTTTATATACCTCTGGATCAACGGGTAAACCCAAAGGCGTGTTGCATGGGAATGGCGGATATATGGTTTATACTGCGACAACGTTTAAATACGTTTTTGATTATCATGAGGGCGATATTTTTTGGTGTACAGCAGATGTGGGTTGGATTACCGGACATAGCTATTTGATTTATGGTCCCTTAGCAAACGGGGCTACTACATTAATGTTTGAAGGGGTTCCAAATTATCCAACTTACACCCGTTTTTGGGAGATTATTGATAAACATCAGGTCAATATTTTTTATACCGCTCCAACCGCTATTCGAGCCATACGACGCGAAGGGGATGCTTTAGTAGAGCGTACCAGTCGACGCAGTCTTAAATTATTAGGTTCCGTTGGCGAACCGATTAATCCTGATGTGTGGGAGTGGTATTTTGACGTAGTTGGGGATAAACGCTGCCCTATTGTGGATACCTGGTGGCAAACAGAAACGGGAGGCATTATGATAACGCCTCTTCCTGGCGCAACGCCTATGGCCCCAGGCTCTGCGTCTCGACCGTTTTTTGGTATCGTGCCTGACGTAGTTGATGATAAAGGGAACGGGGTTAATGCGAATCAACACGGTAAACTAGTCATTAAACAACCCTGGCCAGGCATGATGCAAACGATTTATGGCGATCACGAACGCTTTGTTGACGCTTACTTTAAAGAAATCCCAGGGTGTTATTTAACCGGTGATGCTGCTTACCAAGATAACAAAGGCTATTTCTGGATTATTGGGCGAACGGATGATGTCATTAAGGTTTCAGGACATCGATTAGGAAGCGAAGAGGTAGAAAGTGCGTTGTTAGCTCATCATGCTGTTTCCGAAGCCGCTGTTGTTGGTGTTCCGAATGAAATTACCGGCGAGGAAATTTATGCCTTTGTAACCACTCAAGCCCATATTGAACCAACCGAATCGTTAAAAGAAGAGCTGATTAATAAGGTGCGAGATGAAATTGGGCCCATTGCAAAACCCCATACCATTCAATGGACTCAAGCTTTACCTAAAACACGTTCTGGTAAAATTATGCGAAGAATACTTCGTAAAATAGCTAAAAATGAACTTGAAGAGCTTGGAGATACCTCTACCTTAGCGGATCCTAGTGTGATTGATACGCTAATTGCGGATAGAAAAAATCACCTTTAAGCTACTTAACGAGCGGTTTAATGATGGCTATACTGCACTTTCAGGAAAAACCAAATTAAAATGATTAGCAGGGAGTGTTTCAGCTATACACACAAAACTAAAAAAAACCAATTGGTGTGTCATTACCGGCGCCCCTTCTTCTGGAAAAACCACTATCATCAATGCTTTATCCGTAAGGGGATTTCAAACGGCACCGGAAATTGCACGTGCTTATTTAGAACAACTGCTTAAAGAGGATCCTGAAGCGTTTGTTACTCATCGAGGAAACTATGTTGTTCAAAATAAAATATTAGAATTGAAAATAACTCGCGAAAATCAATTACCCTCCGATGCGTTAATTTTTTTTGATAGGGGCATTCCAGATAGCTTAGGGTATTATCGCTATTATCATCTTGAAACCGATCAAATTATGGACAAGATGCGATTGTGTCAATATGCCTATGTATTTTTTTTAGAAGGTCTCCCCATAATATACGATGAAATACGTCATGAAGATGAAATTGAAGCACGCTTGATAGGTGAGCATATCTATCACGCTTATAAAGAATTAGGTTACGAAATCATTCGTATTCCACCTGCCACGGTTGAACAACGAATCACGATGATTTTGTCATCGATCAGGGCGTCGTGCCTAAACCATAAATAAGAATTAAAGTAAGGAAAGACTATGAGACAAAATGTTTTTGTAAACCGAATTTTAAATATGAAAAAAATTAAATACATCGGTTTAGATATGGATCATACCTTGATTCGTTACAAAACAGAGAACTTTGAACGCTTAGTCTATCAGCTAGTAATTGAAAATTTGATTCAAGAAAAAAATTACCCTGAAGAAATTAAGAACTTTACATTTAAATTTGAGGACGCTATTCGCGGATTAGTCATTGACAGCAAAAATGGCAACATTTTAAAACTTAGCCGTTATGCTGCTATTCGCCAAAGTTTTCATGGAACAAAACCCATTAAGTTTGCTGATCAAAAAGAGTTTTATCGAAGCATTTACGTGGATTTGAACGATCCCAATTACATGGCGATTGATACCTCTTTCTCGATAGCATTTTGTGTTTTGTACGGTCAGCTCGTGGATTACAAAGACGCACATCCCGATGTTTTGCCAAGTTATAATTTGTTGGCGTTGGATGTATTAAAAGGTGTAGATGAAGTTCATGCCACAGGTGATTTGAAACGAACCATTATTGAATCGCCGGATGAGTTTATTATTTGTGATGAAGAAGTGGTTCTAGGACTAAAGCGATACATTAAGCATGGTAAAAAAATATTTATTTTAACCAATTCAGATTACAAATACGCACGGCAATTGCTGGATTTCGCAATCAGCCCTTATCTAGAACCCGGCGAAACGTGGTATGATTTATTTGAATACGTCATTACCTTAGCAAATAAGCCTCGTTTCTTTTATGACAAAAGTCGTTTCCTCAGAGTCAATCCAGAAGATGGTACGATGACCAATATCGAAGGTTCCATTCATCCTGGCGTATATCAAGGTGGTTATGCTACTAAATTTACCGAGGATTTGGATTTGGTCGGTGATGACATTTTATACATTGGCGATCATATCTACGGCGATATTCTTCGTTTGAAAAAAGACTGCAATTGGCGTACCGCTTTGGTGGTGGAAGAATTAGGCGAAGAAATTAAAGCGCAAATGAGAGCCCGTCCTATTGAAGAGAAAATTGTTCTGCATATGAAAATCAAGCGCAAATTGGAAGATAAAACGGTATTCTTGCAAACTAAAAGCTTTGAAGAGCGAACAGATAAATATGATCCAGAACTCGAAACCATTCAACAAGAAATCATGGAACTCGATAAGCAAATTGCTCATCTTATTCAGCAACAACATCAGTTTTATAACCCAACTTGGGGAAGAATATTTCGCACAGGGGCTGAAGAAAGCTACTTTGCTTATCAGGTCGATCGCTATGCCTGTATCTATATGGAAAAACTATCCGATCTTTTAGAACATTCCCCTTTAACTTATTTTCGGGCCAATCGCCGTCTTTTAGCACATGATTTAGATAATATAATGGATGATATAGGGGATTGAAAATATTCTATACTTAAACAATACATAACTGACAAAGGACTGTCCAATGTTTGATTTAAGCGAGCTAACCATTAACCCAACCATTGTTTGTAACCTAATACAACGGGCTAAAGAGTTTCATGCAAAAGAAGCTGTCAGCATTCCAGAGATAAGCCCAAATACAGAATATGAATATGATTGGGCGCAAGTTTTGGCAGATCATTACGATGATCTAACTTATCTTGAAATAAATAATGCTATTGTATCACTGCGCTATGATCAGCAGGTTGATTTGTTAGCGTTAATGTATCTCGGGCGAGAAGATTTTGTGGACTTGGAAAATGCCAGGGAAGCCGCTATCAATAACCTTCCTTCTAACTTAACTGATTATTTACTCGGTCACCCCTTTCTTTCAGATTATCTTGAGAAAGGCTTGGCCATGTTTGGGCAATCGTGCGAAGAAGGCTTTTCCCAGTTTGAGTAAGCCTACTCAAACTGGGAGTGGTTTACTTTCTCACCACAATATTATTTTCAACGGAAACAACCCCTGGAACTTGGCGAGCAATCATCTCCGCCGTATCGCTTTGACGAATGGTTTTTACATATCCGCTTAAATACACAACGCCCTCTGAGGTTTCAACATGGAAGGTATAAGGCCGTAAATCGGGGCTATTTTTTAAAGCTTGGTGAACGGAAGCGCTTATTTGAGGATCTTTTGGGCGAAGTTGAAATAAGCCATCCCCTGGAATATATTGACATCCAAATAACATCATTAACATACATCCCACTAGAGTGCTTCGCAAAATCTTATTCATAACTATCCCCCTGTCAATGGATAACGTTTCTTTTATTCTTAATACCACTATAAATCATCCAGCCAATCATAGATGACCGCATTTGCAAATGCGGCATTCCCAACCTGGCAATGAGAACTTGCGCCTTCAAAATCTGTGAACTGATAACAATCAGCGTTTAACGTATTACAAAACTCATGGTATTGTCTTTTAGGCTCAGGGCCTTCACCTTCTCCAATTAAAGCAAGGCTCGGGCATTTAATCTGATTAATATCCTCTCCCACTCTAAACTCTTTCATATAAACAAATGTTTGTTTAAAGGAGCGTCGACCATAGCGAATCATTAATTGTTCACTACGTACCTTAAGTTCTTCTGGAAATTCGCTGTCAGGAATGTGTTTTAGATCCTCAATTGTAAAATCATCTGCATCAGGCATTTCAGAAGGATCCATGCCGGTAAATGAAGACAAATAAGCATGTACATCAAGCACAGGGGAGTTGGCAATTAACGCTTTAATTCTTGCCTCATGACTGGCAGCTCTGGTTGCAAAATATCCACCGATACTCACCCCCAACAAAGCTAAATGCTCCATATCGACTTCTTCTCGAAACGAAAAGGCATCAATTACTTTCGCAACCACATGCTCAAAATCGGGTTCAAAATAGGTATCAGGATAAGTTCTAAATATATCCATCTGTCCCGGGCCTGCAAATAAAATAACGTTATAATTACGCTCAATTCCAGCCAGACCATTCATAAAGAAAGTCTCTTCTAATGTTCCATCAAACCCGCTCACAATTAAAAGCGTTTTACGCTTTTGGCCATCGTTTTCAGGTGAAATAAAATAGACTGGAAGATAAATGTTTTTATAAGGGAGCGAGTGGGACTCAAAATGAACATCCATTGATCCAATGGCAGTAACAAAGCATTCCGCAGAGTTCAAACCAAGTTGGCGATGATGTTCAGAAAGCGTTGACGTGTAGTATTCTGCGGCTCGAAAGGAATTGGATGCTTTGAATAATTGCTGTCGACCACTAACGACATGATTTTTTCTTAACCGCTCGAGACCATCCTCTTTTTGCCAGGCAGCTTGTTGCTCAAAGGCTTGTACCCAATCTTTTGTATTCCCTTCTCGTATTTTATCTGCAATATTAAAACATTCACCAACGGATGCAGCCTGTGCGTAGGTTGCCCCAAGCTGTCGAAGCAACTGAAAATCCATTTCTGGATTATCAAATCCTCTTAATTGAATCGATCCTCGACTGATTTGGCTCATAGGAATCCCTGCTTTAATACGGTAGAATCATAGTATTGTAAACTAATTCAATAATAGCAAATAGAACTTATAAACAATACGGCGCTATAGCTATCACCATACATAATCTGCTGTAAGGAATAACCGTGAAAAAACTCTGCTTTTTGTTACTCTCTCTTCCTTTTTTACTTCTTGGCTGTGGTGTATTACCCTTAGATTTAGGCCAAAATCCTCGTTATCAACCTCTTGTTGGCCGTTGTTTAGCCGCGAACAATAAACTCTTCGTCATGAAGAAAAACGACAATCAGTATCAACTTCCCCGATACCTTCCTTCCACAAAAGCCAACGACTCAGAAGCACAATATTTACCGGTTGGTAGCAAACTAAAGATTATCAAAATATATCGGACTCTAAGTTACAGCGATGTTGGACCTTTTATGTACCTTGACATGAACGTTTTAAATGGTCCATTAAAAAATAATATCATCACATATCAATTTAAAACCCCGCTAAGCGTAGTAGATAACCGTATCGTTGAAGAAATATACGAGCATTCAAAAGTCGATCCAGATCAATTTGAAAAACATTATCTTCCAATTTTCGAAGGTAAACTTCATTTAACTTCTTGCAAGTAAGTGATAATTAAATAAGCGAACCTTTTTATACAGGATCCGTTCAAAATAAACCCGTTAATTAATCTTGCTATAATTACCAATACCGAGGGTATGAATGAGCAATAAGCATGGACCAACTCGCGATAATTGTGAATAACAAAGCTCAAAATGCATCGCTATTCAAAGACTATCAGGAAGCATTTGATCAACATGGATTAAAGTATAAGCTCGTAACGACTGATCCTTCCCTACTTGAACAAACGATTCAACAGTGTAAAGAAAGTTGTTCATTATTGCTTGTTGGCGGCGGAGATGGGACGGTACGAAGTGCCGCTCATCTTTGTGCGCAATCCAATGTCACTCTCGGTGTCTTACCCCTAGGGACGCTAAATCATTTTTTCACTGAATTAGCCTTACCCCAAGCACCCGATGAATTAGTTAATGCAATAAAAGAACGCCAATCCATTTACGTCGATTTAGCCGAGGTGAATGGTATCAAATTTATAAATAACTCATCCATTGGCGTTTACCCTCATTTTGCAAGAAAACGTGATGAATACAGCCGATTTTATAACAAATGGCTAAGCTATCTTCCTGGTTTAATTGAAAGTTTGCGAACGCATGAAACTTTTCATATTACGCTTGATTTTAACGACCAAGTATCGCATGCCAACACGTGTTTTTTAATGATTAGCAATAATTTATATTCGTACCAATTCCCTTTAACGCTAAAAAGAGAACAATTCAACAAAGCCATGCTTGGCATCTATCTATATAAACATACGGATTTAAATCCTATTAGATTACTTAAGTCCTTATTTAATCAACACAATAGTTTTGTAATTAGCCAATCTGAACATGAAGTTAGGGTGACGATTGAAAATCAAGAAGAAATATCGGTATCACTTGATGGAGATACAAAAATGCTTAAATCTCCTTTAGTTTATAAAAGCCTTCCACGGGCTTTAGCCATTTTGAAAAATAACTTATGAAAATTATTCATATATCGGACCTACATTTTGGAGCACATAATGAAACCATTAAAGAGCATTTCTTGATTGAAATGAGTATGCTTAGTCCCGATTTAATCATTATCTCCGGCGATTTGACCCAGCGCGCAAAAAAAGAGCAATTCAAGGCCTTATCCAAGTTTATTAAAGCACTTCCAGCCCCAGTGCTTGCTGTTCCTGGAAATCATGATATTCCTTTATGGAATGGTTTATCTAGGCTTCTTAATCCTTTTAAGGACTACCATAAGCGAATCACCCCCATCACCAAGACTCAATATTTAAACACCACTTTAAGAGCACTTGGTCTCAATAGCGTGAATCCTTTTCGAATAAAAAATGGCAAGCTATCAAAGAATACATTAGATGGCTTGTTTACATTTTTCGAAAAAGATTTTAAAGGACTAAACCTGGTATTTTTTCACCATAACTTTGATTATCTAGAAGGCTTTCATAAACCATTAGAAAATTACGAAGAATTTTTAGACTTTTTAAAACAGAGTTCTATTCATGTTGTGTGCACAGGACACTTGCATTATGCCCATGCCAGCATCATTACCAAACAAAATGGTAAGCCTTGTTTGATTTTACATGCAGGCTCCCTATTATCAAATCGCACTAAAGATAATGTTAATAGCTATTACCTGCTAGAAACACAAAACTTATCCTGCACCATTAGCTGGAAAGTGTATAATCAAAATCAATTTGAAATCATTACAAAGTATCAGGTTGATTTAACCAAACCCAACAGCGTATTAACCCCTATTTCAAAAACTCATTAAGAGAGTGGATGAATTGCTTCACTATCACACAGTGCCAAATCAAATGAACTGGATTGTTCCTCTACTTGGCGAGCTAAATCACGCAATGCCGTGCGCATTCCTTCTTCGATTACAGGATGATAGAATGGCATTTGCAAGACATCAAATGCCGTTAATTTCTTATAAATAGCCCAAGCTAAAAGATGAGCGATGTGTTCACCATCAGGTGCGATCAATTCTGCCCCTAAGAGCTCCCCTGTTTTTTTCTTGCCATAAATTCGTAATATTCCTTTATTTTCCAGCATAATTTTGGCGCGACCTTGATCGGAATAGTCCACTTCACCAATCACTATATCTTCTTGTTGCAACTCCTTAAACGATTGCCCAATCACAGCGATGTTAGGCTCCGTGAATAGAATTCGAAGCAGTGTACGCCTTCGAAAGCATTGCGTAGAATTTACTGCGTTAAATCCAGCAATGCGCCCTTCATCAGCGGCTTCATGGAGTAAAGGGCGTTCTTGATTGACATCACCGGCTATAAATAATGAAGTATCTTGTATTTGCATGGTTGTTTTATCAAAAATAGGAAGACCTTTTTCATCATGCTGAATTCCTATGGACTTAAGCCCTAGTGATTCAAGGTTGGGTTTTCGCCCTATAGCCGCAATGACCTTCTCAACCGGAATTTTTTTATCTCCTACGATCATTAACGAACCATTTTCCATGGTTAAAGAAACTTTTTCGTTTAAAACCAAAGAAAATTCCTGTTTAAATATCTCAGTAGCGGCTTTATTTACCTTAGGATCAGTTAACCCTCCAATAAAAGAGCCTTCGTTATAAACTGATAATTTAATGCCCAACCGAGACAAGGCCTGGCCAAACTCAAGCCCAATACTACCTGCTCCTATAACAGCCAGTTCATTGGGTAAATCATTTTGTTCAAAAAGGGTTTCACTGGTTAATAGCTTGGTTTTAAAAAAATTCCAAGATTCTGGGATAATGCTTTCAGAGCCGGTGGCAAGAATAATTGATTTCGCTTGAATACGTTGATTTCCAACTTGAATGACATCTTTTGAGAGCAGTTTCGCTTCTTCGCAAATTAAGTTATCTCCCAAGGATTTTGTGAATTCAACCACACTTTGAGTAAAACGATCTCGCTCATCGCGAACGTGGGCGAGAACGTCTGGAATCTTAACCTGAACATGCTCTTCGCCATAAATTCCCATGGGTTTAAAATGATGACGATGATGATAATAATTAGCAGCCTGTAATAAAACTTTGGAGGGCATACAACCCACTCGAGCACAGGTTGTTCCAAGTGGGCCTTTATCAACAACCACAATATTTTCTGTGACTTTGCGTGCTTCTTTATAAGCAGACAAACCGGCGGTACCGGCTCCAATAATGGCTACATCAACATCCCTGTTCATAGCAAGTTGCCTTTTAAAAGATAATCATGCTTTTAAGCATAGCCTCATCAAAAGAGACATGCTACTTTTGCGGCAACCTTACGTTAATTAGGGTTCTTACAATATTCACCCAGTTGTTCAGGTACCGCCAATTTATAAATTTCTGCAAAATGTTTATAAAAACCGACGCGATTTAGAAGATTCGGATTTTCTCCTTGCCCACACTCAATACCGCCATTAATGATATTAATTGTCTCACCAAACAAATCATTTTTATAAGCGGTTGGATCGCTTAACATCACACTATGAGCCGCTGGCTTAGGAGGTTGTGGTGTCATCCAAAACCAGATAGCCGTTTCCCAGGCAAGGATAGGATCAGTCCCCACCAAGCCAGGATTGCTCAGTAACACCTTGGGATCACCGAAAATAGCTTGACTTGCCTGACCATAATTGTAATTCCAGGATAATTGCATGGCACCCCGACCATGATACGACTGCCCAGATACGGGTTTATATTCACTAGAAGGATCCGTATATTGCGGACATACAGTACCTTTGCAGCCTACTTCTTCAGCAAAACATAATCCCCAAGCAAAAGGACCACCCGGTGCGGTTGGCCAGCCACCGGTCGTTTCATGCGATACATTAGCCAGAAACGCTATCAATTCTCTTTTATTTTGTTCTTCTGTTCCTTCATGTAGAAATAAAGGATATTTTGCAGCCGCTTTTTCTAAGCCTTCGTAGCTAAATACTGGATTGGCATGAGGAAAAAAGGCTTTAAACTCTTCTTCATTTAAAGGAAGCAGCCCATCATTTCCATAAGCTAAACCACTACCTAATACCAGTGTCACAAAAAAATACTTAATTAACTTCAAATTAATCCGCTGTTTCATTTTAGCCTTCCTTTGAGGTAAAAAAATAATGGGCGGATGATAGGAGTAGGAAGTAAAAATTACAAGCTTAATGTTTTCTTGGAAATGAGGAGGGATTGACTAAAATTCTTCCTGGTAATTTAGAGCACGCATGTTTTACAATGACGCGAGTTTTATCGTTGTAAAAGTACCGTTCATGCAAAACCAATCTTTTCGTTGGGCCCTCATTGATTTAGAAACCACCGGAACGCACGTAACTCAAGATAAAATCACCGAAATCGCTGTAATTATTGTCACTGAAAAAGGGGTGGAATCGACTTGGAACACTCTACTTAACCCGAATCAGAGTATTTCCGAAGCGATTGTGCTCCTTACAGGGATAAGCAATCACATGGTAGCTAAAGCACCTCCGTTTGCAGAGATTGCGGAAGATTTAATCATGCTACTGCAAGATTGTGTATTGGTGGCTCATAATGTTCGTTTTGATTATGCGTTTTTAAAAAATGCCTTTAAATCCTGTGGGTTAAGTTATCAACCTTCCATGCTTTGTACCTTAAAATTATCTAAAGCATTATATCCGCAATTCAAAAGGCATAACCTAGCTAACTTGGTCGAGCAATTTGGCATTCCATTCGAAGTACAACACCGCGCAAAAGAAGATGTGTTTGCTTTATATCTTATGCTCCAAGCCATTAAGGCTGAATGCTCTCTTTCCATGGTATTAGAGCAGGCAAACATTCTTCATAAAAAACCGTGTATACCAGCCCATCTTAAAACCAATATCCACTCACTTTCTAAAACACCTGGTGTTTATCTATTTTATGGTCGAGATAAAACCCTTCCACTTTATATAGGAAAAAGTGTTTCATTGCGTCAACGAGTACTTTCCCATTTTCAAGCCGATCACAGTCATGCGAAAGAATTTGCAATGGCTCAACAAGTAGAAACGATTGAAGTGATTGAGACGTCAGGAGAGCTCAGTGCGCTCTTGTTGGAATCATCCTTAATTAAAAAAAAAAATCCTATTTACAATCGAAGACTTAGACGAAAAACTTTAATCGTTAGGTTCAAAATAGCCGAACTTAACGGGTATAAAACCATAGAAATCGTCCGAGAATCCAGCAACGAATCATCCAACTATTTGATAGGAGCATTCAGCAGCATTCGCTCAGCTAAATCCAGTTTGCAACATCTCGTCAAAGCGTTTCGTCTCTGTCCTAAATTATGCTACTTAGAACATACAAAAGGCGCTTGTTTTTATGTGCAACTTAAGCGATGTCATGGCGCTTGTGAACAATTTGAACCAGCAAAAGAATACAATCAACGAGTTTTCAACGCTTTAGAGCAATATCAACAACAAACCTGGCCTTTTAAAGGAAAAATTGCCATTAAAGAAACTCATCCGACAACAAAGAGCGTTCAATATTTAATTTTTGATGAATGGCGGTATTTAGGCACATACGATTCTCCAACCGTACCCATGAGTGAATCTAAAGCGCATGATGTTGACGTCTATAAAATTCTATCGGCTTATTTGAAGAAGAATACCAAACAAACCGAAATCATCGAACTCAATTCATAATAAATCTTTAGGAAGCAAGTAGAGATGACGATGGGCTGCCACGATCAAACCGTAGCCGATTAGGACGTAAGCCATAAGTCCCTACCTGCTGTGCTTTAAGCGCAGCATCCATGCTATGAACCCTCAAAACTTCTGGATGCTGCGGTCAAAGCCGCAGCAAGTAGGCAAAAAAAGCGTGTAATGTTCAAAAATTAGATGTGTTTGCCCTGGTAACACTGTAAGATTGGTTTAAGGTTTTAGTGCTGTCTTTTTCTTTGTAGGGTGTAGCCTTTTTAGAAATATCAACAACCGGCTGCTTCCCTTCCAAACTAATGGTCATGATTTCTTTATTGTTAAAATCAAAGCTTCGCAAATCAATGGTTTTAATTGTTTGGTCCTCATAAGTTCTTAGGTAGTAGCGCAAATTAACGGGATCTTTTACGGTCGTGGCCCAGGTTAAATCATACTTAACATCACCATTTTCTTTGCTTTGAACAGCCCCATAGGGAATATCAAATTGATTTAAAATATGAAAGGTTTCAAAGACTGCATCTTCTGCCGTTTCGGTTGGAACCGCTGTAGCAGAGAAAATAGCGGCCTGAACAAACCGTGAAGGCGGAGTAAAATCACCTGGCAAACCCCGAAGACCATTTCCTTCGCCAAATTGGTTCAGCTGATATCCATCAACGGTTTTCTTTGGAACATTTAGCGGCGATAAGGTCATGTAGTTTGATAGATTAGTTAAATGCCAATCAAAGGTAGGCGAGTTGGTAAATACACCAATCGGGTTATCTCTGACCACGAGTTTCCCATCAATTGGCTCGACCACTAAACTTTTACCCGATTTATCATAAAAAACATAATGAAAAGGAGGAACACCATTCCAGTCTTTTTCGGCTGTTGGCACAATCACAACAGAGTTTACCGCTTCTTTTAATTCATCAACCGTTGCAAATTGGGTTAAAGCCCAGTTTATAAACTCCGTAGGGGCTAACGCCGAGCTCTTATTGTCATCGGTTACTGATGTATAAGAGGCATATCCTGGGAAGTAAAATGCTCCAGCAGAAAACCCTTTCTCGTTCACCCCATCAATAATGGCTGAAGCACCGAATGCAGTTGCTCCTACTGCAGCATATTTTGCACTATACTTAAGTCCTGATGAACCATCCGGTAACGTTCCTGAAAAGGCATAATGTCTTGGAACAACGAGACCATCTAGCTCTAAAGGCATACCAAATTCAACTGTACGACCATTGATATAACTGCCATCTTTAGCCGTTAAATGAAATCCCGTACAAGCAAAGGACATATTGGATAAAGATAAAAGAGAAGAAATTAAAAACAATACTCGGGTTCGTTTCCAATTTTTTATAAGTAACATCATGTATCTCCCTGATAAGTAATTAATAAAAATTAGCCATCTTCCTGAGGTCTGTCAATTAAATCCAAAAATTAAACGACTTGGCCCGCTGCCCAGCCCGAAGACCAAGCCCATTGGAAGTTATATCCACCTAACCAGCCCGTCACATCCAGTGCTTCCCCAATAAAATACAATCCTTTATGGTTTAAAGCTTCCATGGTTTTGGAGGATATGGCATCGCAATCAATTCCTCCTAGCGTGACTTCCGCTGTTCGATACCCTTCCGTCCCATTCGGTTTAATCTGCCAATTATTCAATTGTTGCACAACCGCTTCTAATTCTACGTTAGAACAATCCGCCATGATTTTTTCATTGAGCCCTTTAGGAATAAACACTTCAACTACTCGTTTTGGAAAATATTGCGATAAAATGGAGAAAAGTGGTTTCCGTGACGCGTTTTTTCGCTCAGACTTTAATTTCTCTAATAAATTGAGACTGGGCAATAACTTGATGTGGATAAATTCCCCAGGCATCCAATAGGAAGAAATCTGAAGTATTGCAGGGCCACTTAAACCACGATGGGTAAACAAGATATTTTCACGAAAAGCCATATTGTCTGTACTTACCAAGCTATCCACACTGATTCCTGATAACGGTGAAAAACGTTCTTTATCAGCGATATCCAAGGTAAGCGGTACTAATCCCGCGCGGGTGGGCCAAACGTTTATGCCGAATTGTTCTGCCACTTTATAAGCAAAAGAGCTAGCACCCATGGTGGGTATAGATAATCCTCCCGTTGCAATCACGAGAGACTGACAAACATACTCTCCATTTGATGTGATAAGCCGATACGTTTGATTGTTTTGTTTTTTAATTTTTTCAATGGATGTCTCTAGGCTTATTTCTGAATTGACTTGCCTGCATTCCTTGACCAATAACTCGACAATATCCTTAGATTTATTATCACAAAATAACTGTCCTAGGGTTTTTTCATGAAAAGGGATCTGATGCTTTTTTACCAATTCGATGAAATCCCATTGCGTGTAGCGAGACAGTGCGGATTTGCAAAAATGAGGATTATGAGAAATATAATTATCAGGCGATGCGTAATAATTAGTAAAATTACACCGCCCACCACCTGACATTAAGATTTTTTTACCCACTTTATTGGCATGATCCAAGACTTGGACATGGCGTCCACGCTTCCCAGCCTCTATCGCACACATCAAACCCGCGGCCCCTGCACCTACGATAATGACATCAAATTTTTTCATCAGATCTTTTAGGAGAAAACTTAGAATTATAACATGTCGTGATGGAAAACACTGAGCTTGTGTTAAACGCATCAGGGAAAACGCATCTAATTTTGAACATTACACGGTTTTTTTACCTACTTGCCCTGCTTTATGCCATAGGTATCTACACAAATGCTTCTCCTATTATTTGGCGAAGCATTTGTTTAAGTTCTCCTGGGTCATATCGTTCTAATAAATCGAGTGCATTAAGAAGAGAACAAAGCCCTGTAAAAAGAGCTG
>NZ_CAAAIA010000011.1 GCF_900639875.1 Legionella impletisoli | reverse complement strand
CTCGATTTATTAGAACGATATGACCCAGGAGAACTTAAACAAATGCTTCGCCAAATAATAGGAGAAGCATTTGTGTAGATACCTATGGGTCAAGCCAAAGCACGTTAGGGTTATGTCACGTTGGGTTATGTTGGGTTAATGAAATTTGGGTTCATACCATTTCCAGGCGTATAAGCTCCAAAATCTTGAGAAGAACTAGACGGTGGAGGAAACATTGTAAAAGACGCTCCTGTTGTATAGAAAGATGGCTCAGGAGGAGGAGCTGATGGAGTTGGTATAGGACAAATAGCTTTAGCTTGTGCCAATAATTCATCACAAACTTGAGATTTTTGTTCTAAGTCTTGTTTTAAACCGGGCTCTTTATCTAGGGCTTCGGCTAGTTTATAGGTCAACTCGGGAATAGTTACTTTTTCTAATTGATTTTGCTCAGCCATTAACTCTTGTTCATGGCGTTGTGCTTCAAGAAGTTGTTTATTATTAAAGTATTTTTGCAAACGATTAATTCCTTTAGCAGCAAATAAACCCAAGGAAACAGTTAAACAGGCTCCAGCTACGATCATAGGAATGATTAAACTCATAGGTGGTACAAGAGCTGTGACTCCTAATGCGGCAACAGCAAAATATAGCCCACCTGATAATAACAACACGCTTAAGGAAGTACCTAAGGTAAGCCAAGCGGGAGTTGTTAGGGGTTTGTTGCGACGATCAAGGTCTTGATTTTTTTGAGCAAGCTTCTCCTGTTCTTCTGGAGCTCGCTGCAGTTTGGATGCGATCTCAAAAATACGTTCATTTGAAGTTCTTATTGATTGCCGGGTTGCACTTATCGTCTCCTGGAGGTCACGCAACGCTTTGGTTCTATTAAGCTTCTCTTGTTCAGCAGCTAAAAACTCCGACATAGTATCAATAAGCCGGACAAGCGCTTGTTTCTCATCAAAGGCAAGGTGTGCTAATGTAACAGTTTTTTGGCGAAGACTAGCCAAAAAGAATGGGAATATACGTTTTTTTGCTTCTGAAAATTTTTTATCAAATAACTCATCAACCTTGCGATCTAGCTCGAGTAGCCTTTGGGTGAATAGTTGGTAATTTTGAGAGGATAAGCGGTTTTCTAAACTTGCTTGATAGCAACGACTTGTTCTTTCCGCTATACGCTTTTGACGTTCTTTTCTTCTTTCAGTCAAGACATCCAGCTGGTAATTAATTTCTGACAATCTAGCTATATAAGAGAATGATCCATAAGTTCTTTGTGGATAAGACCCAACAGAATGAACGTGTGTGGGTTGCTGACTTAAAATGAAGCCTCTTTCTCGTTGTAAAGTAAAGTATCTTCTTTTATCTTCTAAAACTGAAGCACTATCTTTTAGTTCTTCCTCCCGATCTTCTTTCGCTTGTCGCTCTAAGAATTGTCTTTCAAGCTCTTTAAAATGGTTTCTTTTTTCTTCAACAGCTATTGGCAAAAGTTCTTGCTCTATCGCATGGACTACCTCTGCAATAGGTTCGTGTGCTAATAAGAGAATTTTTAGTTGAGCAAAGGAAAGCTGGAGCGTAGATAGGTAGTTTAAAACTTGATTATTGACTAGAGACGTTATATTTATATCGGCTAACTTTGGCATAATCCGGATCAACAAATATTCAAAGTGGTTGGCATTAAACCATAATAAATAATTTTAGGCAACATCTTTTCGTAGGGTGTGCATCTAATTTCTGTGCACAACACGGCTTTTTTGCTTACTTGCCGTGCTTTATTTAGGAGCTTAACAACCGATGGATGCTGCGGTCAAAGCCGCAACATGTAGGAAATATCGACGGTCTGCCGCAATCAAGCCTTAGCTTAATGCTATTTGATGCATTTACCCTACTTATCTTCGTAGTTAAAAAAAACCGGACTTAGTCCGGTTGTTAATAAAATTTAATGATTTTTTTTAACACACGCCTTCACGGTAATTCTGACATTCAAAATGAAGCTTACCGTCTTTCATTTTAATCGTCACATGGCCGCCATTTGAAAGTTTACCAAAGAGCAGTTCTTCAGCAAGTGGCTTTTTGATGTGTTCTTGAATTAAACGAGCCATCGGTCGAGCTCCCATGGCTTTGTTATAGCCATGTTCAACCAACCATTCACGGGCTGCTTTTTCAACTTTAAACGAAACCCCTTTATTGCTCAATTGTTCTTCAAGCTCCATGATAAATTTATCAACGACTAAGCCAATCGTTTCCACATCGAGTGATGCGAAATTAATGATGGCATCTAAACGGTTTCTAAATTCTGGTGTAAATTGACGCTTGATGACCTCTAATCCATCCGTGGTGTTATCTTGAGATGAGAAGCCAATGCTGTTTCGACTGATTTCTGCAGCACCTGCGTTACTGGTCATCACCAAAATGACATGACGAAAATCAGCTTGGCGGCCATTGGTATCGGTTAAGGTACCATGATCCATAATCTGCAATAAGAGATTGAACACGTCAGGATGTGCTTTTTCAATTTCATCAAGCAACACAACCGAATAAGGGTTTTTAGTAACGGCTTCCGTCAGCAATCCACCTTGATCATAACCTACATACCCAGGAGGTGCGCCAATTAGGCGTGAAACGGTGTGTTTTTCCATATATTCAGACATGTCAAAACGCAGCAACTCAATTCCCATCACATTGGCAAGTTGCCTAGTCACTTCGGTTTTACCAACGCCTGTTGGGCCGGCAAATAAGAAACAACCCACTGGTTTTTGCGGTTCACGTAAACCTGAACGTGCTAATTTGATGGCTGATGCCAACGCAGTAATGGCTTCGTCTTGCCCATACACTAATAGTTTCAAATCACGTTCAAGATTTCTCAATGTATCTTTATCCCGTGCAGACACTTTTTTAAGTGGAATACGTGCAATTTTGGCAACCACACTTTCAATTTCAGCAACGCTAATTAATTTTTTACGCTTGCTGGTGGTTAAAAGATTTTGATAAGCGCCTGCTTCATCGACCACGTCAATGGCTTTATCCGGTAGGAAGCGATCATTTATATATTTTGCCGATAATTCCGCCGCTGCTTTTAAAGAAGGAATTGAGAATTTTACCCCATGATGCGCTTCTAATTTTGGCTTCAAGCCTTTTAGGATTTCAAAGGTTTCTTCAACAGAAGGTTCGGAGATATCAATTTTTTGAAAACGTCTTGCCAGCGCTCTATCTTTCTCAAAAATTCCGCGATATTCTTGGTAAGTAGTCGAGCCGATGCATTTTAGCTCGCCATTTGCCAATAAAGGTTTTATTAAGTTTGATGCATCCATCACCCCACCAGAAGCGGCTCCTGCTCCAATAATGGTGTGTATTTCATCAATGAATAAAATGCCCCCTTCATGCTCGCCTAATTGCTTTAAGACGGCCTTAAGCCGTTTTTCAAAATCACCGCGGTATTTGGTTCCCGCCAACAGGGCCCCTAGATCCAGTGAGTATACGACATGATTTTTAATGGACTCAGGAACTTCCCCATCTACAATTCTTCTGGCTAAACCTTCCGCGATAGCCGTTTTACCGACGCCCGCCTCACCTACTAAAAGAGGGTTATTTTTACGACGGCGGCTTAAGACTTGAATAGTACGTTGAATTTCTTCGTGACGCCCGATTAAAGGATCGATTTTGCCAAGTCGCGCGCGATTATTTAAATTCATGCAATAATTTTCAAGCGGTGATTCATGAGCATCCGACACCATCATGTCCTCATCCATTGGAGAACTCATGTTGTCGTTAAAGTCATTATTTTGGAATTTTGAGACACCGTGCGATATGTAGTTAATGACATCAAGACGCGTTATATTTTCCCGTCTTAAAAAATAAACTGCCTGGCTTTCTTGTTCACTAAAAATTGCCGCCAAGACATTTGCTCCACTGACTTCAGTTTTCCCTGCCGATTGCACATGAAATACGGCCCGTTGGAGCACCCGTTGAAAGCCGAGTGTTGGTTGTGTTTCTCTATCCAATTCATCTTCAGGAATGCGTGGGGTGGTTTCATCAATAAATTCAATTAAATCACGGCGCAAGGATTCGATGTTGGCATCACAAGCTTGTAATACATTACCAGCAGCAGGGTTATCCAGTAAAGAGAGCAATAAATGTTCAACCGTCATGAATTCATGTCGTTTCTCTTTGGCTTCTTTGAAAGCTAGATTTAAGGTAAATTCAAGCTCTTTGTTTAACATAATCGCTGCTCCTCCTATCCAGCACTGCTGTTACTCCGGCTCCATGCTACACAACAATGGATGGTCATTCATCCTGGCATAATCGTTTACCAAGACTACCTTTGTTTCAGCGATGTCGCGTGTAAACACACCACAAACGCCCTTTCCTTGATGATGAACCTGAAGCATAATTTGTATGGCGATTTCTTCATTAAGCTGAAAAAAGCGCTTCAAGACATCAACAACAAAATCCATCGGTGTATAGTCATCATTTAGCAGCACCACTTTATATTTTCTAGGCTGCTTTAAAGCCGGCAAGATTTTAGTTTCTGCCGTTTTTTCTTCAACTACATTTTGTAAATACCAACTGCTCATTTACAAACACCCTTTATTAATTTTATAGACTTTCATTAGGCATTTAGCCAGTAAATTTTGTTATAAATCACTTTAATTGTCTTTTTCTGCTGGCATCCATTTCACCCTGACAACTCATAAAACAAATTGTTTCTTGAAATAAAGAGATAAATGTGAATTTTGGGGATTTAGTTTTGCAGCCACTAAAAAACAAAGTCAGGTTTGAGGAAACCGCATCCACCGAATCCTGAAACCTGACTCCTTGCCCTTACTAGTGTCTGAATCTTCTACACATCTCTTAAAACCCAGTCCAGATCTACTCTTCCACGCTCCGTGGCTTGTCCACGGAATTCAGGAGTACTGCGCTAAACACTGGACCCCGCGGTCAAACCGCGGGGAGTAGGCCAGGCTGTGATCAAGAGGCAGTACTAGCATGCAGCACGGATAAATTGACTCCTTAATGCATATGATTAATTATAGCCTCTGCAAAGCCTGAACAACTTACTTCATGCGCATCATTCATCTGGCGAGCAAAATCGTAGGTCACCGTTTTGTCTTGAATTGCGCCTTCCATACCATTCACAATTAAATCGGCGGCCTCTTCCCATCCAAGATGACGTAACATCATTTCGGCAGATAAAATAATCGAACCAGGATTCACTTTATCTTGCCCGGCATATTTAGGTGCTGTTCCGTGTGTTGCTTCAAACACCGCAACATGTTCGCCGATGTTTGCACCAGGTGCGATACCAATTCCCCCTACTTGGGCAGCTAAGGCATCAGAAATGTAATCACCATTAAGATTTAATGTTGCAACCACACTGTATTCATCGGGTCTTAATAAAATTTGTTGTAAAAACGCATCTGCAATTACATCTTTTATAATAATGGTTTGCCCATTGTTAGGGTTCTTAAGCTCCATCCAAGGCCCGCCTTGGTACTCGGTAGCGCCAAATTCTTCTTTGGCAACCTCATAACCCCAATCTTTGAATGCGCCTTCCGTAAATTTCATAATGTTGCCTTTATGAACTAACGTCACCGAGTCGCGATTATGATCAATGGCGTATTGGATAGCCGCTTTCACCAATCGTGAGGTGCCTTCTTTGGATACAGGTTTTACTCCAATACCGCAATGCTCTGGAAAACGAATTTTTTTAACGCCCATTTCATCCCGTAAGAAATTAATGACTTTTTTAGCTTCAGGCGAATCAGCCTTCCATTCAATGCCAGCATAAATATCTTCTGAATTTTCGCGAAAAATAACCATATCCACTTTTTCAGGCTCTTTCACTGGACTTGGCGTGCCCGAAAAATATCGAACTGGCCTTAGACAAGTATACAAATCTAATTCTTGTCGAATGGTAACGTTTAATGAACGGATCCCACCGCCTACAGGTGTCGTTAAAGGCCCTTTAATAGACACCAAGTATTTTTTAATTGCATCGAGTGTTTCTTTAGGAAGCCATTGATCCTGACCATAGACTTCTGTAGCTTTTTCACCAGCATAAATTTCCATCCATGCAATTTTTTTCTTCCCGCCATATGCTTTTTCTACAGCAGCGTCCACCACATTCAGCATCGCAGGCGTCACATCAACGCCAATACCATCGCCTTCAATATAAGGAATAATGGGTTGATCAGGAACATGTAACGTAGAATCCGATTTGACTGTAATGGCTTTGCCTTGGGAAGGAATAGTTATTTTTTCATACGTCATGGATTTTCTCTCCGTCAGATTTAAAGTGGCTCATCATAGCATGAGAAGTGATTTTGAAACAAAATAGAAATGATAAACCCAGATATTTAGCATTAGAAATTCAGTAAGCTCGTAGCACATTGAATTTTGACTAACAACGATGCATACGCGATACTAATCGCTCACATTTTACGGAGTAATTATAAATGAAAGGGTATATTGTTTCTAAAGATCGGAGAAAAATGTTAAATTACTCATTTTTTGGAGACGAAAAATGGCATACCTTTAAGATCAAAGAACTAAAAAAAAAGTTTAACAATACGTTTTCAGAAAGTGAAACTTTGCTTATTTTTGCAACAAGAAAAGATGCTTTAAATTATGTTAAAGCACGTTCAATTATAGATTTACACTATACGGAAGGATTTTGTCCTGAGTATGGTTTTATGCCGCAATATAAAGATCATCTTATTTTCGAAGTAGAATTCTCAGAAGATTTTAATTTACGTACTTACCCTGTTGAGCAAGGTATCTACTCCTGTCCTGACCTCTACCTTGATTGGAAATTTAACTCTTTGCTTCAAAAAATAGATCGTGGTAAATATCTTTATCCTCCATGCCATAAAGTGCCTAAAGACCAGTTTATGTTGCAACCTAATACCGATAACACCAAAGTACCCAAACGTGCTGGATGGCAATATTTAGCTCCTAAAACCATTATATGTTTGGTATCCGCGATCGATTCTAGAGATAACGAGTATAATTTATCAGACCTTACTCAAAATGAATCAAGTTGTGTTTGTAGTTTAATGTAATGCTTAGCGAAATGAGGCCTCACGTAGTGGTATTAACGAAGGATATGGCTACGTCTTTGAGACTTTATGGAATGACCCATCCGCTAAAATTCGAATCCATGGCCATAGCATTAAGCTAAGAAGCGAACTGCACAAAACTGTAAGAGACAAATAGGCGTAGCCTAAAAACGCATTGGTTAACAGCAAAATACTTTGATAAATCATTGCCAAAATCATGATGAGTAGCATTTGTTGCCCAATAGGGAAAAAAGTAAACCGTCTTGAAAATCCTGAAGCAAGCCATGCGGTGAGTAATAATGCGAAAATATGCTCACCAATGACCGAGCCTAGCAAGACATCAAGACAAAGGCCCAAAACAAAAATCAAGCCAACGTTAAAATAGACTGGTATGCAAAATTGAATGTATAAAATAAGCAATAAGACCCATGGTGGACGAAAAGCACTTAGCCACTCAGGCATCGGTAAAATCGATAATGCCAGCACAATGAATATTGCCCAGATCAGCCGAACATTACTTTTCATGTAGGTATCCCATTATGCCAACATCCGATTATCATCCTGATTTTTCAAGCGTTCATTAATTTGCATCGTTAGTTCCGCATGTTCTTTTTCAGGCCAGATGAGTAACACTAAGCGATTGCGATTCAATAAAGCAACTGGATTCACATCGACCTTAATAAATTCTTCTCCTGGTATGTTTTTTACGGCCTCAACACGACCAACCGGATATCCTTCAGGATAACGACGACCAAGCCCTGAAGTCATGAGTAAATCACCAACATGAATTTCAGATGACTTAGGTAAATTAATGAGTGCTAAGCGATTCATATTATTTGTGCCTACCAATATAGCCCGCTCACCTGTTCGGTGGTTTTGTACAGGAACCCCACTTTTAGAGTCGGAGATCAAAAGTACCGTACTCGTCATTTTACCCACATCAATAATTTGCCCGACTACGCCTTTGGCATCTAATACTGGCTGACCAACAAAAACCCCTTCGCGTGATCCTTTATTCAATACCAACAGCTGCCTTGAAGAAGTCGTTTCAACGGCTAAAATTTGAGCTGCCATTGTACGAGCATTCACGCTTGACGAGGTATTGAGTAGTTCTTTTAGTTGAGAGTTTTCATGACGAAGCACCATCAGTTTTTGCAATTGATTTTCAAGCATTGCCTGGCGGTAACGAAGCTGTATATTTTCATCAATCAGTGCTTTTTTAGAACCAACTAAAGATTGCATCCAACCAATCACACGCACTGGATAATCTACAGCGTATTGCAAGGGAGCTACGAATAAAGAAAATCCACTACGCATTGCATTTAAGTAGTGGTAATGATAATCAGCAACCATTAGGCCCAATGACAAAAGCAAGGCGAACACAAAGCTTAACGCTCTGTGCTTGCCTTTGCTAAATAAGCCTGGATGTTTATTCAGTTGAGAGGAAATCACCGCCGCGCAAATCCATAGTTTCTAATGCTTTACCGCCGCCTCGCGCAACACAGGTTAACGGATCTTCTGCTACCAATACGGGTAGCCCTGTTTCTTCCATCAGTAGGGTATCCATATTTTTTAGGAGCGCGCCACCCCCAGTTAATACCATACCCCGCTCTGCAATATCCGCTGCAAGCTCAGGAGGAGCCAACTCTAATGCAGCTCGAACAGCGCCAACAATTCCTGACAAAGGCTCTTGTAAAGCTTCTAAAATTTCAGCACTGGTTAAAGTAAAGCTACGTGGCACTCCTTCTGCTAAGTTGCGACCACGAACTTCTATTTCGAACAAATCACGACTTGGGAAAGCCGAGCCAATTTCATGCTTAATGCGCTCTGCCGTCGTTTCCCCAATAAGCGTTCCATAATTACGGCGCACGTAGGAAACAATAGCATCATCAAACTTATCTCCACCGATGCGAACCGATTGATGATAAACAATCCCGCTTAGCGAAATAATGGCAACTTCCGTTGTTCCTCCGCCAATATCCACCACCATCGATCCACTAGCTTCTTCCACGGGCATACCAGAGCCCAATGCAGCAGCCATAGGCTCTTCAATAAGAAACACTTCACGTGCACCAGCACCCATGGCAGATTCTCGAATAGCACGACGCTCAACTTGGGTTGAACCGCAAGGAACACAAACCAGAACACGAGGACTTGGTCTTAAAAATCGATTTTCATGCACTTTGTGAATAAAATGCTGTAGCATTTTTTCAGTCACGAAGAAATCAGCAATCACGCCATCTTTCATAGGACGAATGGCATTAATATTGCCAGGCGTTCTTCCCAACATACGCTTGGCTTCTAGGCCAACGGCAGCGACACGTTTTTGGCCAGATTCGTTACGAAGCGCTACAACCGATGGTTCATTTAATACAATCCCCTTATCTCTGACGTAAATCAGCGTATTGGCTGTTCCTAAGTCAATCGATAAGTCGTTCGAGAAAACACCTCTTAATTTCCTAAACATGAGCTTTATTACCTTAGTATTTTTTTTGTGAGAACTTTAACCTACTTTTGAATAAAAATCGACTGGTCCCCTAGAAGTTTTGATCGTTTTTTTGTTTTTCAGTTTGTTTTAATCAAGAATAAAGTTCTTAAGAGACTTATAATCAAGTGGTGATAAACTAAGTACAAAACGATCAATAAAGCGTTCGTTAACTATTTACACAAATCACTTCATTTAGCCCAACTTACCTACTTGTTGTTTTATATCGTCGCTCTATCTGATAAATTGGGTGCAATGCACTGATTCCAAATAATATTTTTTTGTAAGTCAAATCATATATTAATCTCAAATAATACAGGTTCACCATGGGAAAAAAAGCGAACACTCAAAACGAAGAAACAAAAGCGAAAATTATTGTCCGAAATGCACGACATAATGACATTCAAGCCATCCAGGAACTGGTACGTGCCGCTTATCCCGACTACCTGGATAACTACCCCACAGCGGCAGTACGTGGGCATATTAATCATTTCCCAGAAGGCCAATTTGTTGTCGAGTACGAAAATAAAATCGTGGGTTATTGCGCGACCTTTAAAATTAATGGAGAAATTGCTTTAAAGCCTCATACTTGGAGTGAAATCACGGGTAATGGATTTGCGTCAAGACATGATCCTCATGGCGATTACTTGTATGGAATGGAGGTCTGTGTACACCCAAATTATCGAGGTCTTCGCATCGGTAACCGGTTGTATACTGCTCGTAAGCGGCTATGTCAGGCCGAGGGATTAAAAGGCATCGTTTTTGGGGGTCGCATCCCAGGTTATTCTCGTCATGCCAAGCGTTATTCTGATGTGAATGATTATCTTCTTGCAGTAGTCAACAAAGAAGTTCGCGATCCAGTTTTGTCTTTTCAACTTCGTAATCAATATGAGCTTATTGGTGTTTTACCAAACTATCTATCGTCTGATAAGCATTCTAAAGGATATGCGGCGCATTTATTATGGATTAATCATGCGGTTTCTTCGGAGATAGAGCCAGAAAAAAAATCACCAATTATTCGCATGGGAGCAATTGATAAAGTGCGATTAAGTGCTGTGCAATACATGCAGCGTCGAGTAGGTTCTTTTGAAGAATTCGCACAGCATGTGGAGTATTTTGTGGATGTGGTTGCTGATTATTATTCTGATTTTGTAGTATTTCCTGAATTATTTACTTTACAGCTTTTATCCATCGACAACGTCACGTTAACACCTGAAGAGGCTATATTAAAACTTACGGATTACCGGGAACGCTTTGTTAATCTGATGTCTTCTCTTGCTGTGAAATACAATATTAATATCATAGCAGGCTCTCATCCAACCAAAATAGGCGAGAACGTTTATAACATTTGCTACATTTGTCTTCGCGATGGTCAAGTTCATGAGCAGGCAAAAATTCATCCAACCCCAAATGAGCGTTATTGGTGGAACATTCGCGGTGGGGATGAGCTTCATACGATCATGACCGATTGCGGGCCAATTGCCGTATTAATTTGTTATGACAGTGAATTCCCTGAGCTTGCACGCCATGCAGTAAATCAGGGTGCGAGAATTCTATTTATCCCATTTTGCACCGATGAAAGACAAAGCTATTTACGCGTGCGTTACTGTGCTCAGGCTCGTGCTATTGAAAATCAATGTTATGTTGTAATGGCAGGTAATGTCGGTAATTTGCCAGGAGTGGCTAATATGGATATTCAGTATGCACAAAGCGCTATTTTTACGCCCTGCGATTTTCCCTTTGCAAGAGATGGTATTGCAGCAGATACCACACCCAATGCAGAAATGGTGTCTTTTGCCGATTTGAGTTTAAAAGCACTTGAAAAAGCCCGAAGCCAAGGAACCGTACTGAACTTGAAAGACCGACGGCACGACTTGTATACCGTGAAATGGAATGTGAAATAAGACCAGGGTAAAGGCACCTAATAGCATTAAATAAAATCCAAACATCTATGTTCCGCCGTGCTGTATGGTAGGAATCAGCTCCGAACTTCATTCAAGATCGACTCGATGCCCTGCATAAAGCAGAACAAGTAGGCAAAAAAACTGAGATTGTTGGGCTGCGCTTCGCTTAGCCCAACCTACTGTTTGATTCTAGTTTTTTATGAATCACAAACGCTACGCAGGCAGTTAGTTTTTTTGCCATATCAAGATGTAAAAATTCATTGGGGCCATGGGCGTTTGAATTCGGGCCAAGGACGCCGGTTATCATAAACTCCGCTTTGGGGTACGCTTTGCCTAGCATCGCCATAAAGGGGATGGTCCCGCCTTCCCCCATATACATAGCAGGCTTCTTATAAAATTTCATCGAAGCCTCATTGACCGCTTCTGAGAGCCACTCAGGCATAATAGGGGCATGCCAGCCTGGTGCTTTATCTTCAACTTTAAAACGAATCTTAGCCTTGTATGGGGGGGTATGGGTTAATTTTCTTTCTAAAACTTCTGCTGCTTTATCTGCGTTAGTAAGCGGTGGAATTCGCATTGACAACTTCAATGTGGTTTTTGGGCGTAGTACATTTCCAGCATCTTCGATAGCAGGTAACCCTTCGGCTCCAGTTATTGTTAAGGCGGCTCGCCATGTTCGGTTAAGTAGTAATTGCTGGATATTTGAGGTTACGGGTTTTACACCAGAATGAAAAGGAAGCGATTGATAAACGGATTCGTCTAGCACGTTCGCTTGCTCGGCTGCTTCATTAATTCGCTCAGGAGGGATATCGCATTGTAACTCCTCTACAATGACCTCACCGGTTTGCTCATGTTCAATACGACTGAGAAGTGCCCGAATTACGCGGAAACTATCCGCTGCAATTCCACTGCCATAACCCGAATGAATTCCTTCTTTAAGCAATTCAACACTTAGTTCACCAACAATATTTCCTCTTAAAGAGGTCGTCATCCATAATTGATCATAATTCCCTGCACCAGAATCTAAACAAATAATTAAATTGGGCGTTCCTATTTTATCTTTCAACGTTTCAATATAAAAAGGCAAATCCTGACTTCCACTTTCTTCACTGGCTTCAATAATAATGACACAACGTGGGTGAGAAACTTCTTGTTCCTGCAAGGCGCAAATAGCCGTCAGTGCTGCATACGCTGCATAACCGTCATCCGCAGCTCCCCGGCCATACAATCGGCCATCTTTAATTACGGGGTCCCAAGGACCATGATCCTTATCCCATCCTGTCATTTCGGGCTGCTTGTCTAAATGACCATACAAGAGAATTGTATCCTCTGTTTCTCCTGGAATTTCCATATAAATGAGAGGCGTTTTTCCTTTTTGGCGAATCACCTCAAGCGCCAGTCCCCGAGGCGCGTTGGCTTTACACCATGAGACCACATGCTGGACCGCTTTATCCATAAAGCCATGTTTTTCCCAGTCATGATCAAAATGAGGCGATTTGTTAGGAATTTTGATGAATTCACACAAGCTTGGGATGATTGAGTCTTCCCATTGCTTCGTAATAAAAGCATATAAATTATCCGCGTTAAGCATCTTTACTCCCTGCTATGATTCAGCTGTTCGTTTGATGAGTTCAATAATGGCTTCACTACTAGAATGAATGGGTAATTGTTTCATTTTATGAATACGCTCTTCTTTGGTATTCATCACTTCCTGAACGGCCTTAACTAAACATTCAGGATTTAACTGCTCTTCTTCTATCACATAACTGATGCCTAATGATGCAAAATAACGCGCATTTTGAATTTGATCACCGCGGCTTGCTTTTTTGGAAAGTGGAATCAATATATGTGGTTTTTTTAACGCCAATATTTCATACAGAGAATTCGCACCGGAGCGAGAAAGCACCACATCACTTGCAGCCAATAAATCGCCTAACTCATCACGCACATAATCAAACTGGCAATATCCTTTTTTATCGTTTAACTGGGGGTCAACATTACCTTTACCGCAAATATGAATAATCTGAACAAAAGAGAGCAAATTATCCAAAGCCTTACGAAGGCATTGGTTAATTACTCGTGATCCTAAACTTCCACCCATCACCAATAAGCAAGGTAAATCCGCTTGCAATCTACACGTTTCGAGGCCTTTTGTTTTATCTCCTTTTAACAAGGCTTCACGAATGGGAGTGCCGGTTACTTCCACTTTGCTTGGTTGTTTAAAATGGTATTTGGCAGGTTCAAAGGTCACACACACCTTACTAGCGAAAGGAAAACTTAAACGATTAGCCAAGCCTGGAGTCATATCAGATTCATGAGCAATAACTGGGATCCGATTTAACCAAGCACCAACCACAACGGGAAACCCAACAAATCCTCCTTTCGAAAAGACCACATTGGGTTTTAAATGATGTAAAAGAAAAAATGATTGAACGATTCCATATAGAATTTTGACTGGATCAAGAAAATTTTTCCAACTGAAATATCGTCTAAGTTTGCCGCTTTTAACGGCATGATAGGGGATATTCAGAGGCGAAATCATTTCTTTTTCGATCCCTTCCTCAGAGCCAATATAGTGAACCTTCCATCCCTCGCTTTGCAAGGGGTTAATGAGAGCAAGATTTGGGGTTACATGCCCAGCCGTGCCACCTCCAGTGAATACAATTCGTTTGGTCATAAGAGATCCCAATGTTATCCCAGTCGTTTCCAGTCTTATCCAGGCTTAAATAGATCCCATACAAAAAGCTTCGCTTTTTTACGGGATAACGTTCGTTTGGCGGTACAAAAGTCATACATGAGATTTGTGGCAAACTCATTTAAATAATTAATAAGCTTAAATCGATTGCCTGAATGGATTTAGTCACAGCCCCTACCGAAATAAAATGAACTCCTGTTTCAGCAATAGCTCGAATTGTTTGCCTCGTCACCCCACCGGATGCTTCAAGAGGACAATGATGCTTCTCACCCAAAACCACCGCTTGCTTTAATTCTTCCAAAGAAAAATTATCCAACAAAATTCTATCGGGTTTTGCTTGCAACGCCTCACGAAATTCATCAAGCGTTTCAACTTCAACTTCAACCAGTAAGCGGTTATCTCTTTTACGAGCCGATTCTATCGCCGAGCGAATTGAGCCACAGGCCTTGATATGATTTTCTTTAATTAAAAAGGCATCGTATAAGCCATGGCGATGATTCACCCCGCCCGCGCAGGCTACAGCATATTTTTGCGCATGCCTTAACCCAGGGATCGTTTTTCTTGTATCTAATAATTGCGCGCCGGTGCCTTTAAGTAGCTCAAGATAATGATGCACTTCAGTTGCAGTAGCGCTTAGCGTTTGCAAAAAATTTAAAGCACAACGTTCGGCCGTTAAAATCGAGCGGGCAGCGCCTTGTAATTCACATAAGCTACTAGGATTTTTAATCCATTGTCCTTCTTCATGCTGCCAGTAAACCTTTATTTCTGGATCAATCTCTTTGAATACCATGTCAACCCAAGGCTGACCACACAAAAGCAGTGGTTCGCGGGATTTGATGACCGCGCTTACAATTAAATCATCCGGTAGTAGTGAAGCGGTCACATCACCCGTTCCTATATCTTCTTCTAAAGCTCGTCTTACGTTGGATTGAATAATGGATTGATTTGGAATCATATCTAACTACCTATAAACAGCCTTTTGCTTTGCATAACGGGCCTTCATCCAAAGCGGTGCAATTAAAGTCGTCACGATAACCATAAGAATAATGGCGGAAAATAATTGATCTGAAATCACCTCAAGCTTTCGGCCAATCGAGGCAAAAATAAGCCCGACTTCTCCCCTGGGTAGCATGCCAATACCAACCAAAAGGCGATCTGACTTTCGACTTGCACCGAGACCACAAACTAATTTTCCTAATATAGCGGCGATTATAAGTCCAAATGCTAGAAATAGAACATTCAAATTAAAAAATAACTCAATTTTGACTTGAATTCCCATTAAGACGAAAAACAATGGAGCCAAAATAAACTCTAAAGGAGCAACCAATTCAGCGACGTTTAATCGATTATGGCGATCAAATTTTTTGGGAAACAGCTCTTCGCTAATGATAATGCCTGCAGCAAATGCACCAATAATCGTAGCGAGCTGAATTAACGTTGCAAACCAAGAAAAGAGCATTACAAAAATAAACGTGACAAATAACTTAGCTTCCCAAACCTCTAAAAACTTAAAAAGATACAGAACTTTTTTAAGAAACCAAGTCCCAAATAAAAGCGCGATTGAAAAAAACAAAACGGATAAAAGAATAATTCGACTGACGTTAAAAATATCAAGAGCCCCACTCACCACAATACTCGTTACAATTGCGAGAGCAATTAAGCCAAGAATATCATCAATCATAGCCGCCCCAAGAATCGTTTTGGCTTCACGGGTTTGTACTTTCTTTAATTCTTTTAAAACGCGCGCGGTGATTCCAATACTCGTGGCTGATAAAGTGGCCGCGACAAACAAATCAGATTGATAAGACGAAAAGGGCATAAAGATATACATAAACCCCATAGCCAAAAGAATTGGGGCAACAACACCAATGACAGCGACTTTGAGAGATTCCATCCCCGTATGCACTAATTCATCCACTGACGTTTCCAACCCCACCATAAATAAGAGGAAAATAACGCCATATCGCGAGAAAATATCCACCACGTAAGCCACTTTCAACCAACTCGCACCACTTGCTCCTTTCAGCGCTTGAATCATTTGCAAAGCTTCTGTTGGATCATGAATGGTGGAAGTCACGGCTTCATGTAAAGGGATCCCTGTGAGCAAATCATTCATAATGCTGTAAATAGCCGGCCCTTCTCTAAGCACAAGCGCAAGGGGCATTCCCAAAAAATAAAATAAATTTCCAACTAAAACCCCCATTAACAGCTCGCCAAGTACACCAGGCTGATTGAGCAGTTCAGCAATGTAGCGACCCGTAATACCTAGAAAAAAAATGAGGGTTACCCATAAAATAACGGAGGCAACCGGTTCAAAGTGAGTATCACCCACGCCGGCATATAAAAGTGGCGGGAAAAATAGGATTATGAGAGGCCAGAATCGGAAACGGCGCATTACGTTTCATCCTTTGAAAATCCGTTCATTTCTTCCTTAGAGGTCCTTTTTCTATCGCTATACTCAGCACTTACTAAGCTCAGAATGCATGAAGTTTAAATAGCTTAAGTTAAGAATTACTTTTTTGCCAGAAACAAACAGGTTTCAAGCACCGAATCTGGATTTAGAGAAAGGCTATCAATACCTTCTTTCATCAACCATTCTGCAAAATCCTGGTGATCGGAAGGCCCTTGTCCGCAAATACCTACGTATTTTCCTTGTTGCTTGCAAGCTGATATCGCCATATGCAGCAGTTGTTTGACTGCATCATCTCGCTCATCAAACTGAGAAGCGATTAAGGCTGAATCTCTATCTAACCCGAGGGTCAATTGAGTCAAATCATTTGAACCAATTGAAAATCCATCAAAATAAGTTAAAAACGCCTCAGCGAGTAAGGCATTGGATGGCAATTCACACATCATAATAATGCGTAAATTTTCTTTTCCACGTTCAAGTCCATGTTGTTTGAGAATTTGAATTACCTGCTCGGCTTCACGAATGGTTCTTACAAAAGGAATCATGACCTCGACATTATTCAAGCCCATGTCGTTACGAACTCGTTTGACTGCTTGGCACTCTAAGGCAAAGCAATCAGCAAAATCCTTCGAAATGTATCGAGATGCGCCGCGAAATCCTAACATCGGGTTTTCTTCATCTGGCTCATAAAGATTTCCACCGACTAAATTCGCGTATTCGTTTGATTTAAAATCGGATAAGCGCACTATCACAGGCTTTGGATAAAATGCCGCAGCAATCGTAGCAATGCCTTCTTTTAGCCGTTCGATATAAAATTCAACCGGTGACTGATAAGCAGCGGTCTTTTCATCGATGTATTCTTTAAGCTTTTTATCTTCCAAAGCATCAAACTGCAGCAGAGCTTTGGGATGAATGCCAATGGTATTGGATATTAAAAATTCAAGCCGCGCAAGACCAACGCCTGCATTTGGAATCGATTGGAAGGTAAACGCACGTTCAGGGTTACCCACATTTAGCATCACTTTCACGGGTAATTCGGGCATAGTATCCACATCAAGCTGGATGCATTCAAAGGGCAATAATCCCTCATAAACATAGCCATTATCTCCTTCAGCACAGCTCACCGTAACAGGCTCACCATCACGAATCACTTTCGTGGCATCCCCACAACCTACCACAGCCGGGATGCCTAATTCCCTTGCGATAATCGCGGCATGACAGGTTCGTCCACCACGATTGGTGACAATGGCTGAAGCCCGCTTCATGATAGGCTCCCAGTCGGGGTCGGTCATGTCTGAAATTAATACATCACCCGGAGCAACTTTATGCATTTCGCTAATGTCTTTTATAACACGTGCATTTCCTTGCCCAATCCGTTGACCAATACTACGACCCTCACTCAAAATGGTTCCGCTTTCTTTAAGTTGATAGCGTTCAAGTACTTGCTTATTCGAGCGACTTTTCACTGTTTCAGGTCTGGCTTGAAGAATGTATAACTTCCCATCAACACCATCCTTCGCCCACTCAATATCCATAGGTCGACCATAATGCTTTTCAATAATCACCGCTTGTTTAGCAAGTAACTCCGCCTCATCTGAAGTCAAAGAAAAAAGGCGTTGTTCTTGTTTAGGCACATCCATCACTTTGACCTTCTCTTTCGTGTTGGCTTCGTCGTTATAGATCATCTTGATGGCTTTGGTCCCCAAATTGCGGCGAACTACGGCTGATTTACCGGCGGCAAGTGCTGGCTTGTGAACGTAAAACTCATCAGGATTCACTGCACCTTGAACCACCATTTCACCGAGCCCGTAAGAAGAGGTAATAAACACCACCTGGTCAAAACCAGATTCGGTATCCATTGTAAACATGACGCCACTCACCGCTAAGTCACTGCGAATCATTTGTTGGACGCCAACCGATAGCGCTACATCTTGATGATTAAACCCTTGATGAACGCGATAAGCTATGGCTCGGTCATTATATAAAGAAGCAAAAACCGTTTTGATGGCGATTAAGATTTCGTCAATTCCATGCACATTTAAGAGGGTTTCTTGCTGGCCGGCAAAAGAAGCATCCGGCAAATCTTCAGCGGTAGCAGATGAGCGCACGGCCACACTGAAATGTTCATTACCGATGGTATTCACTAGATTTAAATACGCCGTTCGCACCGCGTCTTCAAAGATTCCTGAAAAAGGAGCTTCTAAAACCATGGCGCGAACTTTTTTTCCGACTCGAGCAAGCTCGGTTACGTCTTCAACATCTAAAGATGAGAGCAAGGTTTGAATTTTTTTATCAAGTCCGTTATCGACTAAAAAGCTTCTAAACGCATCAGCAGTTGTCGCAAATCCCGTTGGCACGGACACACCGGCTGAGGATAAATGGCTAATCATCTCACCTAATGAGGCGTTTTTACCGCCCACTTGCTCTAAGTCCTTCATCGACAAGTGTTGGAGTTCTATTGTATAAGCGTTATCAGCCATAAATTCCTCATATCCAATACGATCATGAAAATTCATTCTACTTAAATTGCTGGAGGTTGTGAATTAGAACGTCATTTAATATCATATGCACTTTCTAATTTCTCGATAATGCCATGACTTTGTCTCCATTAAACGCGATTTCTCCTATTGACGGCCGATATCTTTCTAAAACCCGTAAACTAAATTCCTACTTTAGCGAACAAGCCCTTATTTATTATCGCCTCCTGGTGGAAATTCGTTGGTTAGAATCCCTTGCCCAAAACCCTCAGGTTAAAGAAATTTCCAAACTCGGATCAAATGAAAAGACCTTTCTCAAAAGCATTTTAGAGAAATTTAATGAGCGGGAAGCCGAAGAAGTCAAGGCGTATGAAAAGCAGACGAATCACGACGTAAAAGCCGTTGAATATTATCTTAGAGATAGGCTCCAGGAGCATGATGGTTTAAAACATACAACAAGCTTTATTCACTTTGCCCTCACCTCTGAAGACATAAACAATCTGGCCTACGCCTTAATGATTAAAGAGGCTATCGCAAAAGTCATGCTGCCTAATTTGGCGGAAATTACCGCCAGCATTACCTTGCTTGGCAAACAACATGCTGAGCGTGCCATGCTGGGTCGCACTCACGGCCAACCGGCGACCCCAACGACTATGGGTAAGGAGCTTATCAATTTTGCTGCGCGCTTAAAGCGTCCTCAGCAACAATTAGCGGAAGTTCTTATCTCTGCGAAATGCAATGGTGCTGTAGGGAATTACAATGCGCATGTGGTGGCTTACCCTGAGGTGGATTGGCGAGCTCATTGCTCCAAGTTTGTAGCTGATCTTGGTTTATCCTTTAGTGCTTATACAACGCAAATTGAACCGCATGATGGGTTAGCCGAAGTCTCTCATTTAATGATACGCATTAACAACATTCTTCTTGATTTTACAAAGGACGTTTGGAGTTATATCTCGTTAGGATATTTTAAACAAAAGCCCGTTGATAATGAGGTAGGCTCTTCTACCATGCCGCATAAAATTAATCCGATTGATTTTGAAAATGCCGAAGGCAATTTAGGATTGGCGAACGCGTTGTTTGATCATTTCGCGAATAAGCTCCCCCTCTCTCGTTTACAAAGAGACTTATCAGACTCCACCGTCATGCGTAATATTGGTGTGGCTTTCGCCTATTCACTCATTGCCTATAAATCGATAGTCAAAGGCAGTGAAAAACTTCAAATCAACCAGCAAGCATTAAAAGACGATCTCGCTGAAACCTGGGAAGTCTTAGCGGAAGCGGTTCAAACGGTGATGCGACGTTATAACGTTCCTAATGCGTACGAGCAATTAAAAGATTTAACTCGCGGTCAAGGGATTGATGCGGAAAGTCTAAACGCGTTCATCGAGTCCTTAGATATTCCTGAAAAAGCTAAGAAAAGGCTTCTTGAATTAACCCCAGAGCAATATACAGGGCTTGCTGCGCAGTTGGTTAAAGCATTTTCATGAGCAAGACTTTTTCTCAACAAGGCGATACGTTTGAATTCGACGCATTAGTTATTGGGACTGGTCTTGCCGGACTGCATTACTGTAAGCAGCTCCTTGAGCTAGCTCCCCATGCCAAAATTGCTTTAATTAGCAAGGCGCAAGCGGAAGAATCTAACAGTCATTATGCTCAAGGAGGCATCGCAGCCGTTTTTTTACCAGAAGACTCTATGGACTCTCACATCCAAGATACCCTTATCGCCGGCGATGGGTTGTGTTATCGTCCGTCGGTGGAAAGCATTATTCGCCAGGGCCCTGAAGCGATTCGTCAATTACAACGCTACGAAATTGAGTTTGATAAAACCCCTGAAGGTCAATATACCTTAGCTAAAGAAGGCGGGCATTCTCATCGACGTATCTTTAACTGCGGTGACAGAACTGGGATGAATACCACGAATGCCTTGCTTTTATCCGTTAGAAACGAATCACAGGTCTCATTTTTTGAAAATCATATCGCCGTTAATTTAATTACGCGTTATCTCCCTCATCAAACTGAAAATCAAGGCGAAGTGTTAGGAGCCTACATACTAGACTGTAAAAAAAACCGGATTCATACTTTTTTGGCTCGCTCGGTAATTTTAGCCACTGGAGGTGCTGGAAAAACTTTTCGTTATACGTCAAACCCGATGGTCGCCACCGGCGATGGGGTCGCTATGGCGTATCGTGCTGGTGCTCGCGTGGGGAATATGGAGTTTTATCAATTTCATCCTACTCTCTTACACCACCACACTGTCAACAATTTTTTAATCTCTGAGGCCGTTCGTGGCGAAGGAGGGCTTTTAAAAAATGCCGATACCCTCGAACGATTTATGCATCGCTATGCCCCCGATAAATTGGAGCTCGCAACACGCGATGTGGTGTCCCGAGCCATTTTTAGTGAGATTGAACAAAGTCAACAAAGTTTTGTTTATCTTGATATTACGCACCAATCTAAATCTTTTTTGAAAAAACGATTTCCCAATATTTATAATACTCTGGCTGCCATTGGCATCGACATGAGCCAAGATATGATACCCGTTGTTCCGGCAGCGCATTATCAGTGCGGTGGCGTACTGACAGATGCACAAGGCAAAACGGATTTGAAGCGTTTATATGCGATTGGGGAAGTCGCTTTTACTGGGCTACATGGCGCTAACCGACTTGCCAGTAATTCTTTACTGGAAGCCGTCGTTATGGCTTCTAATGCCGCCAGAGCAAGCCTTTCTGATCTCAATCAACCTTGGGTCTCGGCCGATCCCATTGCTCGCTGGAGTTCCCCATCGGAAGTAAACGCAAGACGAGCCAGCCAAATTAACGCACATTGGCGAAGCTTACGTGGAGAAATGACGTCTTACGCTGGAATTGTACGAACAGAAGACGGACTTCAAGATCTGCTACAATTAATTATAAAAAGAAAAAAAATTATTGAAGAGTATTATTGGAATCATTGCATTACGCGTGATTTTATTGAGCTTAGAAATATAATTCTCAATGCTGAGTTAATTGTTCGAGCAGCCCTTACTCGTCGTGAATCACGAGGTGGGCACTATCGAGAAGATTTTCCTTATAAAAGCCCTCATACGCAAGAAAGTATCTCGCGTATGAATTCGCCGCAGTTTCCTTTTTCATAGAAAAGGTCCTGTATAGTTTTTGTATTAGGTGTATTCGATGTTTAAAACCAATCATACTTACCATCCCGAAAAAACCCTCATGCGAATTACAAACGACATGAGTATTTGTCAAAGTGACTATCCTTTGGATTGGTATCAAGAAGAGCTTATCCCTTACGCTGAAGCCTATCAGGCGCTTCCAGATCGCAAACTCACTACCGTTCTAGAATGGATGCGCCCCTACATGACCAAAGCTCAGGATCATTTTGGCGATCAATTATTACTTCTCGCTCATTATTATATGGGCGGTGATATCGTGCGACTCGTTGAACAGTTTGGTGGGAAGATAGGCGACTCATATCAGCTAGCGCTTATGGCAGCGAATCATCCAGAGAAATCCGTTATCGTGGAATCAGCCGTTCACTTTATGGCAGAGTCCATTAGTATTCTCGCAAACAATCATCAACACGTTTACATCACTAATCCGAAATCAGGCTGCACGATGGAGATGTTGGCCAAAGACTTTATGGTTGAACCTGCATTTTTGGATTTAAATGAGCGATATGGCTCAAACAAGATTCTTCCAGTTTGTTACATGAATACTTCTGGTCGAGTCAAAGCGATGACTGGTGCCCAAGGTGGAGCTGTATGCACCAGCTCAAACGTTAAAAAAATTGTTCGATGGGCGCAAAAGCAAGGAAAAAAAATATTATTTATTCCCGATCAACACATGGGTGAAAATATTGCTTGGTGGTTAGGTATTCACAATTTAGCTTACTGGCCTGGAGGTAGTGCAGGAGCACACTATTCTTTGTTCAATCAAGATAGAGCTACACTTGAAACATTTGATAAAGCAGAACTCATTCTCTTTGCAAGTGAGTGTGCAGTTCATACCTATTATCAACCGGAGATGTGCACCTATTGGCGCAATCAAGGCTACACAACCATTGTTCACCCTGAATGTCGTAATGAAGTCGTTCGAATAGCCGATCATGCTGGCTCTACATCATTTATTTGGGACTACGTCACTGAGGATAGAGCAAAAACAAAACACTACGCCATAGGAACAGAAAATCATCTGGTTGAAAATTTAAAACAACACTGTAAAGCCCTTGGCATTGAAGTCGTCAATTTAGCTGAAGCACCTACAGCTCATGACACGACTAGATTTGGTTGTGGCTGTGCGACCATGTCTCGAAATGATCCTCCTCATTTAGTGGGATTGCTGGATTTGCTTCGCCAAGGGAAAACCATGACTTATAACGAGGTTAAAGCGGGCGATGTGGTCAATGAGTTCAGTGGTATTCGTCAAAGGCTGGAAACACATGATCAAGCATGGGTTATTGAAAATGCCAAAAAAGCTCTGCAGATGATGATTGATATTACTGAAGATAAAATTTAGTAATTCGTCTTAAATCATGTGTATGATCGAAGGGATGCAAGCGATAAAAAGCTCATGTCGAACGGATGTTATTTATAAACGAGTTCTTAAACAATTCCGTTACCTTTTGTTGAGAAAGAGGGCGTGAAAAATAGTATCCCTGCAATCCATTACAATGTTGTTCCTTTAAAAAATCGACTTGTTGCTCTGTTTCAACACCTTCTGCAATCACTTCAAAATCCATCCGATTAGCCATGGCGATCATGGCTTTAATAACAAGCTCATCGTTTTCATCTTTCGTAATATTTTTTATAAAGGAAGAATCAATTTTAATTCCATCGACTTTCAGGTCGCGCAAATAATTTAAACTAGAATGCGCTCTACCAAAATCATCGATTACAATTTTAAATCCTTGTGATTTTAAATCTTTAATTTTTTCGCAGACATCACGATGGACCAAAAGCGTATTTTCAGTGATTTCTATATTAATAAATTTCGGATCAATGCCATGTTTTTTAATAATTCTTGTCATGTTATTGACAAAATCGTAATGTCTTATCTGTCGTAATGAAATATTTACAGCGATAGAAACCGGAGGTAAACCGAGTTTAATCCAAGCACAATGTTGTCGACAGGCTTCTTCAACCACCCATTCACCTATGGGGGTAATGAGCCCAGTTAGTTCTGCAGTTGGTATAAAATTCATAGGTAAGATTTCATCTTTTTCAGGATGTCGCCATCGAATCAAGGCCTCAGCAGATTTTAAAATGTGTTGATTTGAACTAAATTGAGGTTGATAGACTAAATAGAATTCATTTCGCTTTAATGCCTGCTGAAGTTGTGCTTCCAGTTGATATCGTTGTCTCGATTGTTTGCTTAATGAATCGCTGTAAAAACGAAATTGGTCCCCACCACGCTCTTTGGCATAGTACATTGCCACATCCGCACTATTTAATAATTGTTTGCTTGTTTTACCATCATTAGGATAGATAGCTATACCAATACTTGTTCTTATTTGAATCACCTTTCCGTTGATAGTAAATGGTTTTTGAAATGCATCAACTAATTTATGTGCTATCGAAACGATATCATCTTTGGATTTTAATGACGATGGAATAATAATAAACTCATCACCCCCAAATCTTGCGAAGGTATCGCTTGATCGGATTAACTTTGAAATCCGCTTCACTACTGCGCATAATAAACGGTCGCCATAAGCGTGCGTTAGACTATCGTTAACTAATTTGAACCGGTCCAAATCCAAAAAGAGTAAAGCAAAACGTTCATTGTGACGTCGATGCGTTTCAAGGTAATGATTTAAACGATCAAAGAGCAGTATCCTATTAGGAAGTTTAGTAAGCGCATCGTGTGTTGCCTGATAAGCAAGCTTATGCTCCATTTGAACTCGTTCAGTAATATCTTGAAATACCCACAATCTTCCCGCGGTCGACTGATCCATGCTATAAGGTTTAGAAAGACATTCTATTATGATGCCGTTTTTTAATTGGCATCGCTCCTTACCAGAAATCTCAGGATCCTGTTTCATGCCGTTAACAAACCGCAAAAAGGTAAGTGGTTTTGAAAGTTTTGCCATGAGGCTAGTTAAGAGCTCTCGTGTCGTCATCGCCTTGATGATCTGTTGGTTTAAATCCCATATTTGAATAAACTGAGAATTATACGTAACAAGATTGCCTTTTAAGTCTACAACCAAAAGTCCTGAACTACTGGTTTCAATAGCCGCTTTTAAGAGCGAACGAGATTGATGGCGTAATGAAACATCATCACCGAGTATCTGATTGATAAGCTTGTAATATTCTTTTGCATCTCGCTCCATTATCCATTTTTTTGCCATCACACGAATGACTTGTTGCAATGCCTGTTTATCGTATGGCTCTCTAAGCGCGACGACGTTATCGTTAAATCCTGAAGGAAAAGAATATTTAAAAAAATCTTTCAAATCATCGGTATAAACAATAAGCGAAAGTTTTTCATCCAGCTGTAGGGCTTGTTTTATGAAGTTGGATTTTGATAGGTTAGATTGATCTTTTTCTGCCAACACAACCAGTAAAAAGGAGTGCTTATTGACTAAATTTTTTTTGATTTTAGCGAGCGCTTTAGAGTTGGTTGATGTGTGATCCACACTAAATACAGGACGAAGTCGAGAGGTTGAATTGTTTTCAAATTCGAAAAAATTTTTTCCCGCTGTTGTTGTATCCTTACCAATAATAAGAATACGAAAATCAACCTCTTCCATTGATTGCCTCATGTACAATTATTGCATGACCCAAGGATAGATACTAAATAAAAGAATTAGGCATAATAGAGATTATAGTATATGGTCAAAATTAAGCAGGAAGCTAAATCAGAGGCTAAATCAGAACTTTTTAAGGATAAAAAACACAAGAATCTAATGAATCAGTGCAAGCATACCCCCCAAGCTCTTCATGCCATTGATACTCTGTACGATCAGGACGTTTTACTCGCACAGGCCACCAAATTGAATAATTTCCTAAGGAGTTTTGATAAGTACATATAACACCAACGGTCATCCCAGCGAGTAAGATATTAGCGCGCGCAAATCGAGTGCCTTCTTCTCCCTGAGGTGGAGCAGAGAAAGGATTTATCTGCCATGGAGATGGCACTTCTCCCCAAGCCAATGAAGATGTCTCTGGATGAGGACAAATCGCTGCATGCGCTGGAATCAATAGAATGAAGCTAATGATTGTCGCAACATAACGATACATACACATACCACACCTCAAACCCTATTCATGTATTCTTAAAATATATTAAACAATACCATTATTTAATGAAAACACCAATGATGAGGGGTCAGGTATCAGGTATCAGGTATCAGGTATCAGAGCTCAGACTCCTGACTCCAGACTCCTGCTGACTCCTGACCCCTGACCCCTGACTCCTGCCCCCTGCCTACCGCTAAACTTTTTTTAAATACCCATTGTGTAACGAAGACACTTTGTTATAATGAGCGCCTGTGCCGGGGTGGCGGAATTGGTAGACGCGCCGGATTCAAAATCCGGTGGTGGTGACACCGTGTGGGTTCGAGTCCCACCCTCGGTACCAACCTATTTTTTACAATTAAACTGAGCCGCGCTCGTTAGGGAGTGCTCGAAACAAAATGCATAGCCAAGAGTATCTTTCCTGCTGCTCCATCAACTTACACTCTGAATCTAACAAAACCCTAAATGAATTTAAACTGTAAGAACGCTTGCTTACGCGCGCGGCCCAATGGCTCGCTGGATCATGGATGCGTAGAAAGCGTTTTTTCTAATGGTTGATTTTTGAAGTTTGATGTTTCTTCAATTTGAACGAGATGCCGGATTTTAATCAAAAACGGAATAAAGGCTAAAGCAAGAATAACAGAAATCTGATATAACCCGACCCAGCCAAAAAAGGAATAAAGATAAGCAGCGATTGGTCCTGAAAAAATTCTTGGAATCGTTGAAAGTGCTGCTAAAATAGAGAATTGTGTTGCTGTGAATCGTTTGTCAACCACTTTCATAATTAAAGCCACCAGAGCAGTTGACCCCATTCCCGTAGTGAAATTATCACAAACCACCGCGAGTGCAAACACGGTTACATTTTTTCCTACAATAGCTAATGCAACAAATAATGTGTTGGCTATCGCTTGAAGAAGACCAAACGTCATTAACGCACGGTACAACGACCATCGGATCATTAAAAGTCCTGCAATCAATCCACCCAAGAGAATCGCTACAACCCCCATAATTTTATTCACGTAACCAATTGTATCTAAAGAAAAGCCTATTCCCTGAATTAAAAATGGCATCACAATTCCACTGGTGGTCGCTGTAAACGCTTCACCAAGCTTATACAATAATATGAATACAATCAGCGAAACAACGCCTTTCCGGGCAAACAATTCTTTCAAAGGTGCTGTAAAGGACTGGGCCAGTGTTGTGTTTTTATCCATTGAGGTGGATGGCTCAGAACTCCAAAGCGTTGCCATCATACCAATAATCATCAAAAATCCCATTAAGCGATAAGCAAACGCCCAACCAAATTTTTGTGCGATAATGAGCGCTAATCCTCCTGAAACCAACAGTGCAATTCGATAACCAAATACAGCAAACGAAGCTCCTAACGCATACCGGTTTGGTGGAAGGTATTCCGTACGATGCGCTTCAATAGCCATGTCTTGGGTCGCTGAGGTACAAGCAAGAAACATAGCAATAAGCGCCAAACTGTAGGCGTGAGTAAGCGGCGTAAACCAAGCCATGAGGTTAAAGCCCAAGAGCAACATCATTTGAGTGGCTAAGATCCAACTGCGGCGCTTACCTAAAGAACATAACGTATATCGGTCTAACAGCGGCCCCCAAATGACACGATAAAGATACGGAAGGCCAATCAAGCTTAACATGCCTGTCGCCATAACCGACATACCTGACTCAGCAAACCAAGCTTGTAATGTGCTACTGACTAAAGATAATGGCAGACCAGAAGAAAACCCTAAAATAAAGACAATAAGAAGACGTTTATTCATTTTATTTGTTGTTTGATCGACATTACTGCCATTGAATTAGAAAACCATGGATTGCATGGCAGTGAATTTAACCCTCTCCCATTTATGAGAGAGGGATTTTCGTGTTCTTTGCAAACACGAGTGACCGGTTTTTTAAAAAATTTATTTTTTAACAGAAACTAAATGAATTTTGAAAATCAACGTTTCATTAGGTCCAATTGGGCCACCCACGCTGCGAGAGCCATAGGCTAAATCAGAGGGTACATAAATTTCCCAAGTCGCACCTTCTTGCATTAACTGTAAGGCTTCAGTCCAACCTGGAATCACTTGCGATAATTTAAAGGTGGCGGGTTTACCTGTTTTTTCAGTGCTATCAAATACTTCGCCATTAATTAAGCGACCGGTATATTCTACAGTCACGGTGTCTTCTTTGTCAGGTTTAGGACCAGAACCAGCATTTAATACTTTATATTGCAAACCACTAGGTAAAGTCACCACGCCTTCTTTGGCTTTATTTTCCTTTAAAAAGGATTCGCCTTTTTCTTTATTTTCTTCTGCTTTTTTATTGAACTCAGCGGTGCGCTTTTCCATTAAGTCTTTTTGAAATTTAGTCAACACTTCTTTCATTTGTTGATCGGTTAACAATTGCTTCCCACCATTCATGCCGTCTTTCATGCCTAGAGCTAATGCTTCAGGGTTAACTTCGATGCCTTGGCGTTTAAAATTTTTGCCAAGATCAATACCAATACTATAAGACAACTTATCCTGTTCGGTCTTTAAGGCTTTTGTATCGTTTGCAGCCATGGTTGTCGTCATAGCAACACTCATCATAGCAGCAGCGACCAGTTTCATCTTCATAAATTATTCCCCTTTGTCTTCCATAAGAAACATGCAAAAAAGATAGCTATAGGTATAAACAGAGGGGTTCATACCTAAGCGATGCCTTGCTATTCTGCCTAAAACAAATGAGAATTACTAGAGTGAATCTTTAATCAACTGAAATCACGTTGCATCAGGTCATGTTTTAAGTCATCCAGCATACGTTGATCTTGAAGCTTATTCATTAAAGCATCACCCCTCGCTAACATATCATGAACTAGAAGAGTAAGATGCGTTGGAATCGCTGATGCATGTTGTCGCAATGTATCTACCAGAGTTTTCAATTGTCTTATTGCTTCATTACGTTCCAGTTGGCTCAGTTGAGTTGCCCCAACCAAATTACGGCCGAGCGTCATTAATTCATTCAGTTTTTTCCTATTTTTGGGAAGAAGCAGACTCGCTTGCGTTAACCGACTTGAAAACCACTTAAATCGATGATCATCAGGATTGAGCTTTTCATCGTTATGGTCGTCTAATCCAGCCAGTAATTTTTCAGTAAGCATTGATATTTCGAGCATGCCTTGATGTTGTAATAGAGGCAGTCGATCCACTGCATGTAAATCTGAAGCGATATGTCGAATCACCATATCTTGCATCTGGTTCAAGGTGTTTAGATAACGACTTTTCCCCCCTCGATTGAGCTTAAACCACCCTCTCGTTTGATTGATCTTAAAATCTTCATCTATAGCTCGAACTTTGGCGTCAAAAATTGCTTGAAGAACTAATTCATAACGAGTTTCAATGCCTTGATTTGGTTGGATTAAAATCGCATCGATCGCTTGTTGAAGATCTTCAGCTTCTATCTTTCGGTGCTGAGCTTTAAACCAAGTGCCTTGATACGAACTCAACAGAGATTTTACCTCTTGGCCCATACGTGCCACTTGATTATCTGTTTCTTTTAGTTGAAGCGTTGATGAACCTATCACTTCAAATTCATTCGCAAGTTGCATCAATCTAGATTCTTGTTCGAAACTAAGATCTCTTACCTTAGCTTTGCGAGGCTTAACGGGATTCGAATCCAGAATAGTTTGCGCCTGGATTAAATACCTATTATATCCTGCTTGCAGTAACGCTTCATTTTGTGGTGCACCAATAGGCTGAATAGCATCGGTTTCATATCCTTCTGGCATATCATGAATGAACACTCCCTGCTGCAGCATATGCATGAATATTATGCGTTGATCTCGTTCATCCCGTGATTCATCCGATGCAAAGGAAAGAATACGGTTAAACTCCGGCTCATCAAAGACTTGTTTCAGTTCATTTCCAACTCTTAACGATGCATCATAAAAATCTCTCATCACCTTTCTAATTTTTTCAGATTCTTTTAAAGAGGCTCTCTGCCCAAGATAAAGAGCAGCGTTATCAAATAATACCCCTGGTGTACCAGTTGTTTTAAATGAATCAACCACATGCTTAATCACCGCTTCATTTTTGTCCCTAAAACGCGCTAATCCCTGTAGCAATACTTCAAGAGAATACTCAGGATGGTGTTCGTGGTAATCGACTGCTTGTTTTATTCCTTGGTGCAACAAACGAATCTTTTCTAAAGTGAGATTTGTATCAGCCAAATAATTTAGATATTGTTCAAATGCTTTTGGATATTTCTGAAACAACGCTTCGAAATGTTCCATTGCTTCTAACATGATGACAAACCTCTCGTTATCTAAAGATTTCAATTGTTCCAGAGTTGCTGTTCGGTTTAATTGATCGACTTCCTCATCCAACAGATGATACAGTTTAGATAACAACTCTATACGTTTCGTAAAGGTTTCTGTCTTTTTACTCTTAGAGCAGTCCATAGCGTTAACCATTTGCCAGAGAAATTCAATTTGATTCTTATGGTTTAAAAGTTGCTCATTTGATAGGGTAATTAACATACTTAACATGATTTCAAACCAAGATTTTCCAGCGAGTTTCATGCACCAATCTAATGATTCACTGACATCACTAATTTGACCAAAGGGTTGACCTAAAATGTTCCAAAGCTCAATAAGAGATTTTTGGTACTGCCCTTGGCCACCTTTATTCCACCACTCCGTTGTTTTCTTAACCAAGCGAGCGAATACATCCCAATCTCGGCCTTCCTCAAACTGTTCCATTGTACGGCAGAAAGAAAGTAAGAAAGGTAAACGCTCTTCTTTTGAAAAGCCCTCAAAAACCCAAGTCTCCCATTTTGTTAACATTCGAACACGTTGGTCGATGGTTCCTGCAATTGCCTGTTCAATTTGGATTAACACCTCTTCATAAGGGCACGCATCAAAGTCTACCGTTTTTGCAATATTACCAATCGTATTGAAGTACTGGATTGGCATTGGTTTAGCTTGAGTAAACTGTAAGGTTAACCGTGAACGGGGGGTTTCTGCTAAAAGCTTATCAAGCTGAAGTAAATAATCTCCTCCCCAATGCCATTGTTGCCAAGGCGTTAAGCGATTGAGATAATCCAACACCGGTGCTATTTCTACCATACGACTCTCCATGCTCAATAAGCCTGCTTGTCGTAGCCGTTGAATAGCAAGTGTTTGCAACTCTGGGATTAATCCCTCGAGTTTAGCCATGATGCTAAGCTTTGTAGCTTCTGAGACATCAATAAAGAACTGAGCAAACTCAATTTCATCACGCGCAAATTCTTCAACGGTTTGAAAAGCCTCTGAAGGCGATACTATATGAGCAACGGTAAGTTCTAGCTTTTGTAAAAATTCTATTCTCGAGGTACAACGCGAAATCCTTTTTGCAAATCGCTGCAATGCACCATGTTGTTCCAAAATACTCATCCTTTCAGGAACATGTTCCATCCCTGAACTATCTGACAAGCGTGATAGAACCCCACAAATAGAAGCCACAGCACGATCCGTCTCTGTTGATGGATTCGGTTTTTTGGCAAGTACGAGCTTAATCGGCTGTGCCTGATGTTCTGCCAGGTCAAAAGATACTACTGAAGTTTGGGTAGCGTCTGCATAGGCTTGATGAAATTCCCGAGTCTTATTGAGAATGCTCGCATGAACTCTTCTAATTTTATCATCTGGAGTTTCATCACGACTTGATATATCAATCCACTCTTTTTCCAAGACTTTGAGCATACGGCTAAATCGGGTTGTTAGACTATATCTCAGCGATGGTTCTTTAACCTGACCAAGAATTTCCATGCCCCAGCTGGATAATTGAGCAATAGCTCGACGATATCCTTGATTTGCTGCGTTTTGCAAACTAAAAGTAAACTCGCGCAAGGCCATAACCCGTTGGAAACATTGTTCATCCTCATTGTCTCCGATCGCATCGGCCAAGGCCGCTCTAATACCGGCATGCGCTGCTGGATAATGTAGTTCTAATAATTGTAGAAGCCGCTCTTCTTCCATTCGTAAATCTTCACGAAGATAAAATTGGAAAACCTCCCCTTCTTCGCCATTCCGACCTGTTCGACCACCTTTTTGTAATAAATCATTTAAATCATTAACATCAAAAAGGAATACGGCTTCTACACCAACATTATCCCCTCGTCCAAAGCCTGAAGCAGCAAGGCCAATTCCTCGTTGTTTTTTGCCTCCATGCCAGTGTTCCATCTGAACTTTGTCTTCCAGAACTTCAGCAGGACTTCGATGTTCTTCATTTGTAAAGAAGATAAATTGCTGCTCGAGCTCTTCTTGTGAAAAATGAGGCTGTAAAGCCTGTTTTAGCAATTCAACTTGTTTATCATTTTTACAAGAGAATAAGAACGATTTATTTTGGGCTATGCATTGTTTAATTTGGGTAACTACGTCAGCCAGTCTTTCATCAGCTGAGTTGTAAAACTTAGGTTTATTCCAAAACCGCAAATCGCGTTGATTCGTAGGCACATGCAAGACTTCCGTTGCATATTCTAGATTCAGCGTCTTTGCTTGAGCAGCGGAAATGGTGCCAGAAAAACCTTCCCAGCGTCCCCAAAGCTGTTTCATACGCTGACTAACTACTTGAGAGCTAATAATGTGGCTTTCTGGGTGAATATGGAAGTTTTGTGGCTCATCTTTAAGCCTTGCTTCGGTATTCAAACGAACCGCTAATAACTGATGAACCCCCGCGCTATAAGTGGAGCCAAACATGGTCTGGTTATCTGCAGAAAGCGGTATCACTTCACGCATTGGATATGATTCAGCTTCATCACCCATGTGGATTTCAACTTCGCGAACGGTGAATTCTATGCCCCAATTTAACTCGTGCGCTTCATGGGCGGATTGCAACCATTGTACTAATTGTAACGGCTCATTAAGTAATCGAAATACGAAACTTTGCCTATCTTCGTTTTCATCTGCCGCTTCTAGTAAATAGTGACTGAGCAATTTAAGCGTTTCAGAATGAATACGACCCTCATCAACCAAAGCGTCTTTATTGGCAAGATAAAAAGCATTAATGGCTTGATAAAACCAAGTCATTTGTTTTGGGGTGGCACCCGTCGGTCTTGCGTAGTTGTATTCGGTTTTACGCCCTTCTTCAAAGACAATGAAATCAAATTCATCAAATAAAGCCACGCGTTGGTTACGATCGATTTCAATCGGCTCACCTGCATAACTTTGTTCATCTAAGAAAAGCGATATATCTCCCGCTGTGGAGTAACGAACTTGGCTGTTAACGTATTCTTCACGGTTTGATTTGGGGTGAATATAAGCGGTGCGTATATCAAGATAATCGAAAAATGATTGATAATCCTCGATTAAATCGCGCTGGGCTAAGGTTCTCTTAGCAGTGCACACATCCACTTCTTTACCTTGTCCCACGTTTCGAGCCGCACGCATCGCCACTAAGTGACTTTTGCCTTCTCCGGTTGCAAATTGAAGAACGCGGGTTGGAACATCCACGCAAACATCATTAGCAATCAATGAAAATTGTTGAGCTAAATGAGGGTATTTACGGGTGGTTCGGGCTAATGCTTCAAAAATAATAGCCCAAACTTGTGCACGTAAGGCATCATCATCTGGATTAGCAAGCGATGCTTGTGACAACCTTTTAAACGCCTCTCTGATTTCTGTTTGAGTCATTCTTGTAACGGGCTTATCAAATCCACGGATTTGTTCATAACCCGATTCAAGGTGTTTTAAATGCGCGAAAATTAAAGTCAATCGCGTGGCATGTTCTGCACTTAAGGACTGTCTCGCATGTTCAGCACTAACCTTAGTGTCTGTCATCATGCGTTGCAAATCTTCCTCGCGTGTGGATGCAACATCACCGTAATCAGAACGAGGCTCAGGAAACGGTTTGCTTAAAAAAGCATTCAATGCATCTGGTAGATTAATCTCCCCAGAAGAAACGGATTTAATGAGACGCAGTAAATCATCGGCCCCAGGTGATGGTTGCTGTGGATAAGTATTTGCAATTAAATGAAGATCCGAGAGGGATAAATCCATCAAACGTTCAATTAATTTAGCCCCTTTTCGCTTATATTCAGAATTATAGGTCTCAGTATCCTTCAAACCTTGCCTTAACGTACTAAATGCCAGAATATGAAGCATTAACGCTTGTTGTTCAGATCCCTCTTCGAATTTAGAGCGAATTTTATCCAGTAGCGCTTCTGAGCCTTCTCGTTCACTTAACGCTTTTAACCATAGAGTAGACATGGCTGGCCAATCCCTTGCAACCGATTCATTCCCGGGGTGTTGCAATAACCAACGACTTTTTTCAAAGCGAAGTTCAAGCTCATGAAATGTTTTAGAAGTCGAAAGCATATTCAACGCAAAACCACGACAATCAACAAATGCGTTGTTAGCAAACACCGCCATCATTTCATGCACTAATGCAATACTGCCTTGCCAGTCAAATTCTTTTAGCGCTATCTTGCATAAAATCGTTTGTTGAGCACGATTAAACACCGTATTTTTTAAAATGGCTTGAATGGGTGCTACCAATAGAACCGGAAATGATTTTTCGATGCCGTCAATTGGCTTAGGCGCAATCGTATGCTCTTCTAGAGCCGCTTTTAATAAGGATATAGGATAAGCTGTTTGATCATTATCAGGCTGGAATGCACGCAGCATTTCATAAAAATAGCTTGCACTCCAATATTTCCCGTTTTCAGTTTTTTCTAACGTTGAAAGCAGCGGTTCGATTTCATTTAAGTACGTGCGATTTAACTGCAATCGCTTCAAGAAACGAATGATCGGCATCAGAGATTCTTGTGCTCCCCCTTGTACAGGAACTGCTATATGCGCCTGTAAAAATCGCCATAACCGTTCTTCGTGATCGATGAAAAAGCCAAGATCAGCAGGGCCGTCTTGCTCTTTGGTCGTTAATGCACGAAACTCACCCGTTTTAGAGTACTTAAATTGAATCCCACGCTCATTGAATGTTTCAATCAAAGAAATACGATGCCTTGCTGTATGCGCCAAGTCGGAACACATTGCTGTAATGCATTGCATCAAGCTTTCCCAATTTAACGGATCGGTTAACGCTTGCAGTTCACTGGTAGCATAATCAACCGATAAAAGTTGGGTAAACAATAATTTAAGTTCTAGTTGCACCACTGGTGGTAACATTTGGGTTTGTTCCAAATAGGATTGCAACTGTTCTTGCTCTACACCAAACAATACAGCGAGTTTGAGGCTCTGATAAAACATCCCCTCTGGATACCCCTCGGGCTTTTGGGTGTTTTGCTCCCATAGACGAACAACAGCCCCACAGGCATCAAAACGATTGGAATGATGCAAAATGGTTATCGCCTCCAGAATAGCTCCGTTGGGATGTTTTCTTAATAAATCACGGGATAATAGTCCTGTAGCTTCAAGTCGAATCACGGCTTCTAAGCTGATGGCTAAAGACTTATGACCTAAACCATAAACGGCATGGTGCAAATGGCTTGCAACCATCGCTTGATAAGACTTGGAAACAGCATTTAAAGACTGAAGTACATCGTCTAGCGCATCCATTCTATAATCCGTATGCAATAACCACATAAGCTGATGTCTTGAAGGCTCTAAACCATCGCCCAAAACGTCCTTTAAGGTATCAAATGCTTGTGCATTAAACCGCGATTGCGAAGCTAATGCGCGTTGCATATTAAGTGGTGCAACACTTCCCCTCCAATCATATAAATTGGCTAAATCAGGAGCATAAGTTGGTGTGCCTTGATAAAAATCATGTAATTCTAGTGTTGGCTCAAAAAACTTAAATCGCTCATGCTGCAACGCATAATGCACCCCACCATGCGTTAAATCCATGCGAGCTAAGTTCTTTAAAAAGGCTTGCTGCAATAAAAGCCCTGGAATAACTTTAAGGCTAGTCAGGATGCGATCCATTGATACCAGCATATTTCCAGGTTCAAGGTCGTCAAATTCATTGCCTTCTAATTCCAATCCGAGTTCTGCAATTTCAGCAGCAAAATACTCAAAACCATGCCAAAGCGTTTCAGTTTTTTCAAAGCCTAGCGATTGAATGTGCTTTGTAAAAATTGTCTGCCATGCTTGTTTTAGTCCTGATGCATGCTGAGATTTTAATTTTTCAATCATGTCATCCATGGCGGTAAACCATTCAACTGACATGAAACAATTAAAATTATCACTTGATCTTAAAAGATGCTCTTCAAATACCTCGAAAAATTCACGTCCCAAGGCCAATTCAATTTGGTTCAACTTAGCTAAGAAATACCGAACGCCATCAATACCAAATCGATAATAAACTTGTCCTAAAGCGCGCAAATTTTTGGCATCGAATCGGTGGCTTAGATACCACTCGCGAAGTTCAGGTGATAAATTGGCCAGCAATAACTGGGTCGCCTCTTCAAGCGACAACACTAAATCCGCTTCATCAGTTCGTAAAAATTGCTCAATGCCATCGCGACCTAAATGCTGCCAAGTTTGCAAAAAAATGAGCCAGTGACGTTTCACTTTTTCTTTATTTTGTTCGATTTTTCTTAAAAGTGGGTCGGTTTTAAAACTGCTAAAAAGACCCGATGTTTTAGGAAAATAGGTGGCTACAAATTGATTATAATCTTCATCATAATTTGATTTAGGAGGCTGTAATAACGCAAACAATAAAATTTGATTTAAATCTTCTCGATCTAATAGAGCACTCGATACTGATAAATATTTATCAATATTGAATAATTTAAAATCACCCTTCCAACGCTCAGCTACCGGAAGAGGGGCAAATAAATTGATGGTTAATGGGGTAGGCGTTATGCTGTAAGAAAACTCCGGGCTGTAACATAGAACGAGTATGCCATCTTTTGAACGTTGAGTATAAAACCCTTTAGGTAAATTATCTGGATTGAGTCCTGAAGTAAGGCGCCTGTGCCTTCTTAACAACTCCTTTGCTGCTTCAAGCGTCATTTTTTGAATGACTTCACGTGCAGGAACTTCTGGATTAGCGTTTATCCAAGTGTGAAAATACCCTTGTAATAGAGTTTCGCTATCTGATATTAGCGTTGCAGCGCGTTCGAAAACCTCATGTTCAGTAGCGTATTCCCTATAGAAATCACCTAAAAGTTCATCAATATTACGGTAATCCACCAAGGTCATACTTAAGGCATGGTCCAACTGATTCACAACCATCCGTTGTTGTTCTTTTTGAATTTGGCGTGCTTGTTGGATTTGTTGCTGTTGTTGCAGTTGAAGTTGAACCGCACCCCCTCGTTTCAAAGGCCATGGTCCCAACCCATTCAAACGACTTAAGTCATATTCCAGTTCTTGAGGAGCCTCATCTAGTGAATCCTGAAGAACTTCATAACCTTCATGAACGGCTTCGCTCTCTTCTGGAGCAGAAAAATCGCTGGCTTCTTTAATGTTTTTCAGTATCTTTTGCGAAGGAATTCTTTGACGATTGATTAAAATAATATCATTGAGTAAACCATACAGTTGACGTAACTCGCGGTCTTCGTCACGAACGCAATGCTTATCTTCTAATTCTGGAATGGAAATAATGCTTGTCCACGTTTCACTTTGCGCGCGTTGAATTAACAATCTTAAAAAAATATAAAATTCACCACGGTGCTGAAGACTATTGGTAAAAGTAATTTTTTCAAACGACTCTAGATGGTTTAATTCACCTAACAAGTCTAATAACGTATCGTTATTTCCGGGCTGATAGCCAAGACCTAACTCACTGTAGGGAAAATAATTTCGTCTCTGTAAATGTTGAAGCAACAAAGTAAAATAAGGTTGATAATCTTCTGCGGGGCATGTGGCAAAAAAAGCAGGCTTTAATGCTCCATAGAGAGTTTGTAACGTCTCATGTTCAACTTCATCGCTTAAAAAGCTTAAAACATGCTCTAACCCTTTCACACTCATCTCAAGAACACAGCGCTTGAATCGTTCATTTTCTTGCTTGGGGAGTAACACATCTGGATTAGCTTTCAGATGTATAATCCAATAGCGAGCAGCTTGTTTCCAATAATCATCACTCATGGGCGGCAAATAACCATTAGCCTGTAACCAGCGATTTCTCGCGAAAATAGGTAATAGTTGTTTTCGAACTTGCTCAAGAGAAGCATTATTTTCTGGGTTAAGTAACTCAGCCACATAGGCGTTATTCCCCATAAACCGAACAATCGTTCGCTGATCGGCCAGAGATAAACTATATTTTTTAGGCAAGTGAATCTCTAATTTCGCCTTCTTAGCCTGCGAACGGAACACGGTCAATACCATTGCACCAGCTTTAGATGAGGAGGTTGGAGATAAGTGCTCAGTATCTTGAAAATTTTTATTTATAAATCCCCAATCCACTGAATAAGAATGTCCATGCATTGAATAATTAGACTTTAACATGCCCCAAATACCATCTAAGTCTTCTGGAACATTTAAACGAACCGTTTGGTCATCAGGCTCAGTTAATATTCTTTCGAGACTATCAGGCGATATTGGAGTATGCATCATGGCCGCATCTAACGCTAATGAGAAGCTACGGGCATTAAGATGCGTTTGAGAGCTTCTAACTTGCTCGTATGCTTGAAAAGTTCCTCGTTTTTTATAGTAATAAAGAGCGGCACGAACTAAATCATTTGCTCCGTAGGCTTGGGCTGTATGATCACCAAGAATAGCGGCTCGAGTAAAAGGATAAATACTATGAGTCTGATCTAACGCCAATACACTTGCCTCTACCATCACAAATGCATGCTCTTTAGTATCAAAATAACCCAAATTACTCTGCATAAAAGTAAATTCTTCAACCATTGCATAATAATCTGAATGGCGTGTTAGCGCACACCCTGAACGTTTAACTACATCATTTATCCAAGCCAATGCAGTTAAACCGGTTGAGTAAGAAAAATCAGCTGTACCACCCAAATAATTTATGGATGAAGTGCCCAGTTTGCTCTCTAGCGCTAATTTCTCATCTTCAGTCAAAAGCGCCTCACAGAAAAGCTCAATGGGCTCTTTTGTATGATTTATGACCCCCCATTTAGGAAGGTTTTTAGGATCATCGGTGAGATTAACTAAAATAATCTTTGAATCATGGCTTTTAAGATGATGGGCTAAATTGCGAACATGACATACAGAATAAGTAATACTACTCCTAGCCTTCGACTGCATCCAAGCGGCTGTGCGAACCATATCTAAATAGGTCAAGGAATCATGAGGGGTCAATGTACTCGTTAGAAGTTTTTCTCGCCAACCAATTTGGTGGGATTGAACCCGCTCTAATCGGGGAACAAAAATATAGTTCGTAATGAGAAGTTGATGAATTTTCATTCCATTTGCTAGCAACCGAGATAACTTTAGCTCAACTTCTTGTGCAGTATATAAGCCTTTTAATTCTAACATGCACTGTTGAAACAAGTTCCAATAACTTCCTGAAGTTTTACCTTGCTTAACCAATTCATTGAGTACATCTAATTGGAAAAGATCACCAAAATTTTTCTCTAAAACTTCTGCAATCACTTCAAAATTATCAAAACCGAAATGAGCGTTTAACTGGGGGAAGCTTTCTGAATACATAATCACCTTCTTTCGCTAATGCAGATTAGGGGTTAAACAATACTTATCCAGGGCATTTAAAACCCACACTGCTCATCATTTAGGCTCGACAGTTTATCAAACTAACTTGGAGTTTACAATATTTTCATTTAGTATATTTATTGGCCATGCTATCTGTGAATTACACTAAGTCCATATTCACCAAAGACAAATTGACTAGCACACGAAGTTTGATACCATGTGAAAAAATCTATTAAGCTCAATTTTCCATGCATGACCAATCTCCGGTATTAACTGTCACTGAGCTCAATCGCCATATCCGATCGTTATTAGAATACGAGGTGGGAAATGTATGGGTAGAGGGCGAAGTATCTAACTTGAGTAGACCTAGTTCAGGCCATTTTTACTTTACTTTAAAGGATGCTACAGCCCAGCTTCGTTGCGTTTATTTTCGCAGCCGCCATGCAACCGGATTAAAGGCGCTTGAAAATGGGATGCGGCTTATTGCCAAAGGAACTTTAAGCATTTACGAGGCGCGTGGGGATTTCCAACTGATTGTTGAGTCCCTAAAAGAAGCAGGCATCGGGGATTTGTATCGGCAATTTGAGTTGTTAAAAGCAAAACTGCAAACTTTAGGCCTATTTGAACCCGCTCGTAAAAAATCTATTCCTTTATTTCCAGATGTTATCGGAATTATTACATCTGCAACCGGCGCAGCCCTAAAGGATGTTTTAACAACGCTGTCTCGCCGCTTTCCTTTAGCGTCTGTGAAATTGTATGCCTCCGAAGTACAAGGTAAACAAGCGCCCTCTCAATTAATGAAACAATTGACCCAAGCCAATGTGGATAAACAATGCGATGTCTTGTTATTAGTCCGTGGCGGTGGAAGTATTGAAGATTTATGGGCCTTTAATGATGAACAGCTAGCCTATGCTATTTCAAAGAGCACGATACCTATTGTTTGCGGCGTGGGGCACGAAACAGATTTTACGATAGCTGATTTTGTAGCGGATTTAAGAGCTGCCACCCCCACTGCTGCTGCGGAGTCGGTCACACCTAATCGGGATGATTTAATAGCCCTAGTGCATACCTTAAAAATGCAATTGATTCGTGCTATCTCGCGTGATTTGAACCATAAAAGATTTATGCTTAACCATCAAATTCAAACACTTGTCTCACCCAGGCAAATGATTTTAAGACACTGGCAGACTTTGGATTATCTGTACAGTCATTTACTGCGCATTATGAAATCGATTTTGACTCAAGCTAAGCACCAACATCATATAATAAACGCTCGTCTTGTCGCGCAAAATCCTGCTCGAATTGTGATCGATGCGAAACACCGTTTGCATGCTTTAAAATCAACGCTAGAGCAACAACTGAATTTATCGATTGCAGATAGAAGACAAACCTTAGCGAAGCTCATGGCCACTTTACAAGCCGTTAGTCCTTTGGCGACGTTAGAAAGAGGCTATGCCATTGTCACTCATCAAAATCGAGTGTTGTTCGATAGTTCTCTGGTGGCAATCGGTGAATCCATTAACATCCAGTTAGCCAAAGGAAAGCTTATTGGGGAAGTTCTTGATAAAAAATAGTGGATGGTTATCATGCTTGAACAAATTAATACCAGTCTAGAGTTAATCATCCAACAAACGCAGGTGAATTTAGAGACCTTAGGCATTATTTTGTTAATCCCGTGGACTATGTATTTCATTAGTTTGTTTGAACAGAGGGTTTTACTGCTGGGTATTGTGCCAAGAACCATCCATGGATTAGTGGGTATTCTTTTTGCTCCCTTACTTCATGGGAATTTTAATCATATTTTTTTTAATTCCATACCCTTATTGGTTTTAAGCAATTTCATTTTAATGAATGGGTTACCTTATTTTTTATTAGTAACGCTTTTCATCACGCTTTGCAGCGGTTTTTTACTCTGGTGTTTTGGAAAACCGGGGCTTCATATAGGAGCGAGTGGACTGATTACGGGTTACTGGGCACTCTTGGTGAGCGATATTTATCAACAAGGAACCGTTACTGCCATTATATTAGGAATCATCAGCGCCTATTATTTTGCGGGTATTTTTTTTGGCATTTTTCCGGCTAAGAAAGGTGTTTCCTGGGAAGGTCATTTATTTGGGCTTCTTTCAGGCTTTGCGTTAAGTTATTTAATCAGTCTAGAACCTGGGCTATAATCCTACATTCGACAGTTGAATCTACTTCGTAAAGCTACTGCACTGAATCTTCAGCACTTTAGCTGCTCTCGCAACAATTCAATTGCCGAATTTAGGATAATTTTGGTATCGTGTCACAATCGCCAGGTAAACTCATGCTCCGACGTCCCGCGGCTTGACCGCGGAATCCAGAGATCTCGCTCTGGCATTGGATCGTTGGATCCCGCGGTCAAGCCGCGGGACGTCGGAAATCTAAATTTACCCGGCGATTGTGACAGGGTACAATTTTGTGCTTAATTGTTTTGTAGATGCATCCATGTTTGAATCAATCTTGTTTTTAAAGTCTCATCAATACAACCGTGTTTTTGGGCAGCTTTATGGAAGTGCCTTACCTTTAGCGCTCGCTGAGTTTTGTCAGCAAGAATCTGGAATCAAATTATTAGTGGCTCCAGATAATTTAAGTGCTGCTCAACTTCAAGCGGAGCTCGATTTTTTCTTACCCAAAGATTCAAACCATGAGATTTTGATGTTTCCGGACTGGGAAACATTACCTTATGATCAGTTTTCACCTCATCAAGATATTATCTCGCAACGATTGTATTGTCTAAACCGCCTGCAACATGCCTCAAACGCCATTATTATTAGCGCAGTCAGTACCTTAATGCACCGATTATGCCCTCCGTCCTTTTTAAACCAACACGTGTTCATGCTAAAGCACGGCCAAACTATCCAAGTGGATCATTTTCGGCAGCAGTTGCAACAAGGTGGCTATCATTGCGTCAATAAAGTGCTGGAACATGGCGAATTCGCTATCCGAGGGTCTATATTGGATGTGTTTCCCATGGGTAGTCAAACCCCTTTTCGCATTGAGCTCTTTGATGATGAAATCGAAAGCCTTCGTCGTTTTGAACCAGAATCGCAACGCACGATTGAAAAGATTGAAGAAATTCACATTCTTCCTGCCAGAGAATTTCCCTTAAATGACGAAAGCATCACTTGCTTTCGTAGGGCTTTCCGAGAACAATTCGCAGTCAATCCTAGCAACTGCCCAATTTATGAATCAGTAAGCAATGGACAATTTCCGAGTGGGATTGAATATTATCTGCCTTTATTCTTTTCTGAAACGGCCACTTTGTTTGATTACTTGCCAAGCCAAGCTAGAATTTGCCTTATTGAAAACGCTCATGAGCAAGCGGAGTCCTTTTGGCAGGAAGTCAATGTCCGCTATGCCCAGCGAAGCTACGATGTATCTCGCCCAATTCTTAAGCCTGAACATTGTTTTTTAAACCCAACTGAATGTTTTACCTACGCAAACCAATATAATCCAATACGATGGCAACATAAACCTTCAGAAAAAAAAGGAAGCGTTAACCTCGATATTAACAAAGCGCCAGCTCTACCCGTCGAGCGACAAGCCGAGCAGCCATTAAGCCAGTTAATTGACTATTGTTCAGATCCTTCAAAACGATATTTATTGGTCGTTGAAAGTGCTGGAAGACGCGAAGTTATTCTAGATTTGTTAAAATCCAGTGAGGTTAAACCTAAACCACAAGCCTCCTGGCAAACCTTTCTGGCTGATGATGCCCCTTACAACATCGTGATAGGCCCGCTCAGTTATGGCACTGAGTTACCACAGCTTGCGATTATCGTAGAATCCCAACTCTTTGGTGAGCAAGCGATACCGCAACGTCGTAGCAGCGCAAAATCCGTTGATCCCGACTTAATTATTCGCGATATGGCAGAGTTATCTATTGGCGCTCCCGTTGTGCATTTAGAATTTGGTGTGGGACGTTATCAGGGGCTTAAAACCATTGAAAGCGGTGGAATGGTAAACGAATTTTTAATGCTCTCTTATGCTGGAGAAGATAAAATCTACGTACCAGTCACTTCTTTAAATGTCATTAGTCGCTATACCGGTACGGATAGCGAACATGCCCCACTGCATCGCTTGGGTACAGATCAATGGCAAAAAGCCAAGCACAAAGCTCTTTTGAAAATTCATGATGTTGCCATTGAGCTCTTAGATATCTACGCTAAGCGTGAAGCAAAACCTGGCTTTGTCTATGAGTATTCAGCAAATGACTATCAACGATTTGCCAGCGGCTTTCCTTTTACCGAAACCCCAGATCAAACGCTTGCGATACAACAAATCATTCATGATATGCAATCATCTAGACCTATGGATCGCTTAATCTGTGGTGATGTGGGCTTTGGTAAAACGGAAGTAGCCATGCGGGCTGCATTTTTGGCCGTACAAAATGGCAAACAAGTATGCGTTTTAGTACCAACAACCTTACTAGCCGGCCAACACTTTGAAAATTTCAGGGATCGTTTTGCGGAGTTTCCCATTTATATCGAATTACTATCACGATTTCGCAGCGGAAAAGAATCAGAAAAAGTCATTGCCAATCTTAAAAACGGACAGATTGATATTGTCATCGGCACCCACAAACTCTTTCAAAAAGGCATTGAGTTTCGTGATTTAGGATTGTTGATTATTGATGAAGAACATCGATTTGGCGTAAAACAAAAAGAACACATTAAATCGTTACGAACTAATGTAGATATTTTATCCATGACTGCAACTCCAATTCCCCGCACACTTAACATGGCCATGGCTGGGATCCGAGATATTTCGCTTATTTCCACCCCTCCAGCAAAACGTTTGGCGATTAAAACATTTTGGCAAGAACGAAACGACAGCATTCTTCGTGAAGCCATTTTGCGTGAAATTTTACGTGGCGGACAAGTTTTTTTCTTACACAACAACATCCAAACCATCGATAGAATTCGTCAAGAATTAGAAAGTCTTGTCCCTGAGGCTAAAATTCATACAGCACATGGACAACTGCGTGAACGTGAATTAGAACGAATCATGTCTGATTTTTATCACCATCGCTTCAATGTCTTAGTCTGTACCACCATTATTGAAACGGGTATTGATATACCCACAGCCAATACCATCATCATTGATCGGGCCGATAAATTTGGCCTTGCCCAATTGCATCAATTACGCGGCCGTGTTGGGCGATCACACCATCAGGCTTACGCGTATTTATTAACCCCTTCCAAAGAGCTGTTAACACCCGACGCTGTTAAGCGGCTTGAAGCCCTCGTATCGCTTGAAGATTTAGGCGCGGGCTTCACCTTAGCTACCCATGATCTCGAAATCCGAGGTGCAGGGGAGTTCCTGGGTGAAGAACAAAGTGGCAATATGCACGCCATTGGATTTAATTTGTTTATGGAAATGCTCGATAAAGCCGTTCAGGACTTAAAAGAAGGAAAAACACCTGAGTTATCGGCACCACTTCATCAAGGACCCGAAATTGATTTAAGGATCAGTGCGATTATTCCGGATGATTATATCGGAGACATCCATACCCGTTTAATTATGTATAAGCGCATTGCCAACGCAAAAGACAATCAGCAATTGCGTGAACTACAAATCGAAATGATTGACCGTTTTGGCTTATTACCTTTGCAGGTCAAACATCTTTTTTTAATTACCGATTTGAAATTACTAGCAGATTTGGTGGGTGTAAATCGAATTCAAGCAGTAGATCAACATGGTAAAATCGAGTTTAGCGACCAACCTAATATAGATGCTGGCGTATTAATTAAATTGATTCAAGTGCAATCGGCACGTTATCAAATGGAAGGACCAAACCGCTTGAAATTTAAACTCGATTCTACTTCTCATGAAGAGCGGATCCATGAAATCAAATTGCTTCTAACAAAACTGGTTATTCAACCTAATACTTAATTCTTTTTAACCATCATTGCCAAATGATGCTATCGGATTGTTCGATAACTTCTTGAATATCGTTTTCATATTCGGATTCAACCACTCGTCTTTTAACTTTTAACGTAGGGGTTAAAAAATTATTTTCAACCTTCCATGTGTCCTTAACCACCAACACATGACTTATTTTTTCATAATTTTTTAATTCTTGATTCACAGATTTTAACGTTTTTTTAAGACGATTACTTATTTCGTCTTTAGATTTTCCACGAGCGTCATTTGTTAAACTAACAACCATCACATTACTAGGTAGCGCTCGACCAACCAAACAAAGGTGCTCAATATGGTTGTTATCAGAAAATGCTTTTTCAATCGGGGTTGGAGTAATAAATTCTCCTTTTTGATTTTTAAAATTCTCCGATAAACGACCAAGGATTTTAACACGTTTCATGTCATCAATATCTACAATATCCCCAGTTCTAAGCCAACCTTCTTGAGTAAACGCTTCCTCAGTGGCTTCAGGATTTTTATAATATTCTTTCATTAAGCAAGGACAATGCATCAACAGTTCATCATTCTCACCCTTTTTAATTTCAACTTCTAATCTAGGCGTTCCGACATACCCAGGTTTGCGCTCATCCGGTAAGGATAACGTAGCATAGGCTAAATTTTCAGTTTGACCATAGCCTTCTAAGATAGGAATATCAAGCGCTTCAAAAAAATTATAAATTGATAACGGTAGATGTGCTGCACCCGATACATTCCCTTCACTTCGGCTAAGTCCCAATTGTTTTTTTACTTTGTGTTTCACCACATTTGAAAGGATCGGCATTTTTAATAAAACATGAGGTAAACCTGAAGAAATTTTTTGCTCAATTTTATCTTTAAATACCCCCCAAATTCGCGGTACTGCCGCAAATAAAGAAGGCTCAACTTCCCGAAGATTATCCGCAAAAGTATCTAAGCTTTGTACAAAAGAAACGTCACTAGAAATTGCGACGCTGCCTAACTGAATCGCAGAACGTTCATAAACATGGGCTAAAGGTAAATACGATAACAAATGATAATGATCTAATTCAGCAAGACGTTTGATATCTTCTGGGAAAATCGCCAAATAATTTGCAATAGACTGATGTGTATACACAGCACCTTTAGGCTTTCCTGATGTACCGGAGGAATAAATAATCGTATAGACTTCTTCAGGTGAAGGATGATGTACTTCGTCTAATGGCTCAGTTCCCAAGACATCCACCCATCGATACTGAGTCATCATATCTTGATGATAATCAAATGCAGCGGTTATCAAATCATCCGGTATATATTGACGAACTTCATTGTGATTATCCAATTTACCTAAAAATACGAGTTTAACTTCTGCGTGATCCAGCACGTATTGAATGCTTTCTTCATGCTGGTTAGGAAATAAAGGCACATTGACCATGCCAGCTAAGGTGATTCCAAAATCGGTGATAAACCACTCTGCGCAATTTTTTGAAAAAATGGAAACGTGCGAGCCCTTTTTTAAGCCTAGCTTAAGTAAAAATTGAGCTACTTGCCTGGCTTGCTTAAGCGTTTTTTCCCATGAATACTCATGCCACTTTCCTTGGCGAGGTTGTTTTAAATAGATGTGATCAGCTTGCTCTTTTTCATGGTTTAATAAAAGATCAACAATGGAGCTTCCTTTCATATTGATTCTCCTGAAACGTCTATTTCTTGTAATAAGCGCGCATCAATTCTAATACTTGATGAATAATCTTCATCCTAGGTACGGCTTGTTCATCAACCTCTGCATTAGGTTTTGCAATTTTAATTTGTCCCGAGGCTTCGAGTGTGGTTAATCGATCAGGTTCAATAATCCCCATGTTGACATAACTTCCCGCTAATAAAAATGGGGGGCGATTATTTTTATTTAACAAATGTTGACCAATACTATAATCAGAAATGGGATTTTCGCAAGAAAAAAGACCTTGCAATAAGGTCGGAACCACATCATACCCACTGGTTCTATAAGTAAATCGCAGAGGGGTTGTGTTAGGCCAATGAATGATCATCGGGATATGGACCTGTGTTTGAGTATAATTGCCACTATGCCCCCAATAATTTTGTTTATTATCATTAAACTCCTCTCCATGGTCGGAGGTAATAATAATGATACTATTTTCATAATAGCCCTTCTCTTTTAAATGCACCAATAAGCGATGAATCTCTGTATCAACAAAATGAGCGGCATTAAGATAACGATTAAAATAGGGTAAAGGTTCCAATTCATCTGAAAAGCCGAACCTTAAGCAATTTTCTTTCGCTGGCTGAAACGGTTTCGAATAGCTTTGCGGTCGACAGTAATTGTGCGTAGCATCGTAAAAAACATGCATAAAAATAGGTTGCTTAACGTTCGTCTCTCTTAGAAATTGAAGTGCTTCATTGGTTGTATTTCTGTCCTTTTCAGCTGTATCTCGTCCCGCTGTTCCATGAACATTTAGATTCTTTATCTTAAGATAAAGCGTTTTATCAAATGCAGGAGGCGTAATAGATACGCTCCAGATCACTTTGATTACATAGTTATTTTCCCTGAGTATCTCCATCAATACCGGCGCTTTCTTCTCGTTCTTAGCCGCAGTCCAATAATTGCTTGGTAAACTATAAAATAATGAAAAAAGTCCTGCTTGGGTTGAATTCCCACCACTTAAATGATTTTGAAATTGCCAGCTTTCTTCAGCAAATTGACTCAAATGAGGCATCACCCGCTGATTGACCACATCAAAACGAAGCGCATCAACCATAATCAAAATGATATTCGTTGGGCTCTTTGGCTTTTGGCAGCGCAACGGCGCTAAGGGATAATTTAATGGATCATTGGAAAACGGAGGTTGCACAAAAAATTGCTCGCTCCAGTTATAAATCATTCTCTCACTATTGGGTGAAGGAAAAACGTAAGCATATAGCTTGCTGTATAAAGGTAAGTTTGGAATTTGTTGACTGAAGATATTGTTATACTGTGTAATGGATAAGGTTAAGGTGAAATAACTCACACAAATGCCCCCAAACCAGATCCATATGATAAGTTTACCTATTTGAAAACGTTCAGGCAGGATAAGCTGATGCCAAATTAGCTGTGCTAAACCATACTCAAAAATTAATATCAAACCCGTTAACCAGGAAAAAACCCAAATCTCACTTTCTGAAAAACCAAATAATCCTCTCCAATCAGAAGCTAAAATAAAATGGATGAGCGTGCCATTAAGATGGAACTTGAACATGGAGTAAATTTGACTGTCAATCAGTAGAAGTAGGATAGAAAGTGTAGCGACCACGGTACTCGTGGTTATGATAAACCGCCGATTAGGAATCAAGAGGATGAAAGCTATCACAAACAATGCTGGGATAAAGGCCAGCAACATCATGTAACTTAGATAATTAATTAAGGTAAAGCCAAGAACAACGCTTTTACCAAGGACGCTGGAGAAGTCAGCAATCATGGTTTTAAAAAGCGTATCATGTAATAAAATAGACTTTAAAAAACCAAATCCAACCAACCAAAAAAGAAAGGCATTTGCTAAAAAAAACCAACCTGTAAACCGTAATAGCCTTTTGTATTTCAAAGCACTCATCTCGTTTTTATACCCATTCTACCTGAAGGTGGAACGGGTATATACTATTGGGTTCCTCCCACCGTTAGAGCATCAATTTTCAATGTGGGTTGCCCAACGCCTACGGGTACTGACTGACCTTCTTTTCCACATACGCCGATTCCTAAATCCAATTTCAAATCATTTCCTATCATACTGATTTTTTTCATGACATCTGGGCCATTGCCGATAAGTGTCGCCCCCTTAACTGGTCGGGTAACTTTGCCGTCCTCAATGAGATAGGCTTCACTAGCTGAAAACACAAATTGTCCGGAAGTAATATCCACCTGACCACCTGCGAAATTGACCGCATACAAACCCTTTTTTACAGACTGAAGGATCTCTTGTGGATCATGCTGACCTGCCAGCATATACGTATTAGTCATTCTTGGCATAGGAATATGTGCATATGATTCACGACGACAATTCCCTGTGGATTTCATTCCCATTAATTTTGCATTCAGTTTATCTTGCATATAATTAACGAGCTTGCCATCTTCAATAAGCGTGGTGCATTGCGAAGGGGTTCCTTCATCATCAATGGTTAATGAACCGCGACGATTTTCAAGTGTACCATTATCAACTACCGTTACACCTTTCGCAGCCACTTGTTCGCCTAAGCGATTAGAAAAGGCAGAAAGCCCTTTGCGATTAAAATCACCTTCTAAACCATGACCAACGGCTTCATGCAATAATACTCCGGGCCAACCCGGGCCAAGAATGACTGGCATTAAACCTGCTGGAGCTTCTTCTGCTTGCAGATTGATCAATGCTTCTCTCACTGCCTCCCGAGCATAGCCAAGCGCTCGTTCTTCTTCAGTAAAATAAGAAAATCCTACACGGCCCCCTCCCCCAGAGCGGCCTGACTCACGGCGACCATTTTCTTCAACAATGACACTCACATGAATACTAACGAGCGGTCTAACATCCGCTATCATTTGGCCGTGGAGCCCTGCCACCATAATTACTTCATATGCACCACTTAACGAAGCGTTTACCTGAATTACTCTAGGATCTAAACGTCGGGCTTCTTTATCAATCATTTCTAATAAAGCGATTTTTTCGTATTTAGTCAGCGTATCAATTGGGTTTAAACTGCCATAACGCACTATAGGTGATGTTGGTATTTGAATTGCCGGTGTGGACGCTGTACCACCAAAGGCAATAGAACGTGCTGCATCTGCTGCGCGCTCCATGGCAGGCATAATAATGTCATCGCAATAAGCAAATCCTGTTTTCTCACCACTCACAGCCCGAATACCTACTCCTCGATCAATAGAATAACTGCCGCTCTTAACTTCAGAATCTTCTAAATACCAGGATTCATAACTACAGCTTTGAAAATATAAATCCGCATCATCAACACGTTTTGCTTTTAAAATCTTTAAGAGTTTTTCAATTCCTGACTCATCTAAAGAAGCGGGCTTTAATATTATATCTTTGGCTATGGATAACGCATTTTCATTCATACCCTTACCTTTTTAATTTGTGGTGATCATTACAGGGAAATTGTTTGCGAAGTTGATGCATACGTTCGAGATCGATCTTAGATACAACCATGCCCTGTCCTTGTTCGTGAATACCTATTACTTCTCCCCAGGGTTCTACAATCATACTATGTCCATAAGTTTTTCGACCATTATCATGCAAACCACCTTGATTGGCCGCTAAGACATAAGATAAATTTTCAATCGCTCGCGCTCTTAACAATACTTCCCAATGGGCTTTACCGGTTACAGCAGTAAAAGCAGACGGTACGGCAAAAATTTGCGCACCTTTATTTAATAATAGCTGAAATAATTCAGGAAAGCGCAAGTCGTAACATACGCTCAGGCCAATTTTTCCAACGGGGGTATCCACTACCACCGCTTGCTCTCCAGGTTCAATGGTGGTGGATTCTTTATGGGACTCCTGCTCAGAAACTTGAACATCAAACAAATGAATCTTATCGTAGCGGGCAGCAACGGTCCCTTCTGCGTCATAAACTAAACAAGCGGATTTAAGACGGTTCGTGTCACTCTTAAGCGGTATAGTTCCTGCAACAACCCAAATTCCATACTGACTCGCTAGCTCACTGATTGTATTTTGGATCACACCTTGCCCATAATCCTCAGCGACTGCAAATTTATCTCGCTCTTTTAACCCCATAAAAGCAAAATTTTCAGGTAAAACCAAGAGCTCAGCACCTAGTTCATGTGCATTCGCAAACAAACCTCCTAACTCTTTTAAGTTCTTATCCACATCAGAGGATGATACCATTTGTATGACAGCGACATGACTCATAAATTAATCCTAACATTTCTTAATAAACTTTATACGCGATGTTCGACTTTTACTGAACCCTACATGTCCGTGAACGTGCCCGTGCCCATGCCCGGGTTTTGAATTAGTAGCCGCTTTGCTGTAATTTTGATTCGCGAAAAACAGAAATTACAAGGCGTAAGGCTTTGACATTAGAAGACTTTATCATTACTGTGTATTGCTTAATAGATGATGAGCTAAAAAAGATCATTATTGATAAGACCTTATAAAATGGAACCTTTAAAAAAAATCATTATTATTTTTTGGGCTTTCTGGTGGCTTATTGCTGCTTTGACGGATATTGCAGGATTTCTGAGCCACATAGATTGGTTAACTGAAGCTTGGGCTCCTGATTTAAATTATCCTTTTCTTGTAAACTCTTTAAAAATGTATTCTGTTCCAAACTGGCTACCCCCAATATTATATGCAGGGATTATTGCCTGGAGCAGCTTAATCGCCTTTCTCTTTCTGCAAACTTCTATGTCACTTTTTAAATCCAAAGAAATCTGGCATAAAAAAGCCGACCGTGCGTTCTTACTGAGCATGACATTTTGGTTCGTCTTTTTCCTAGCCGATCAGCTTATTATGAACTATGATTTAGAACAAAATCATATGGTGCAAGGGGGGTTTCAGTTGCTCACGTTTTTTTGCCTCAAATGGCCTACGAATCAAGGGTTGAGACTTGCCAGCAAGAATACAACCCTTTAGACTTGAAATGCCAATGGAATGTCCCCATTTATGCTACAATAAACTATAAATAATCTGGAGTTTCAAATGAATCGAAATGACGTGTCCGTATTAAGTCGCCGAACGGAGTCTGCTTTAGCGACTAATAAAGTATTACGAAATACCTATTTATTGCTTGGTATGACGTTTATGTTTAGCGCATTTACAGCATTTTTATCTTTTGCCATGAATGCTAAGCCCATCAATCCTTTATTAATGATTGTTGGAGCATATGGATTAATGTTTTTAACCCACGCTTTGCGCAATAGTCCCATGGGCTTATTAAGCGTATTTGCTTTCACTGGCTTTTTAGGATACACACTAGGTCCAGTATTAAATGCATACATCGCCGCCTTCTCAAACGGCCCGCAACTTATTGCAACTGCATTAGGGGGTACTGGTGTTATTTTCTTTGCTTTGTCTGGCTATGCGCTCACCACTCGCAAAGATTTCAGTTATTTAGGCGGGTTTTTATTCGTTGCAATGATGGTGGTCTTTCTTGCGATTTTAGCCAGTTTGTTCTTTAACATGCCTGCATTACAACTTGTTATATCCGCTGCGTTTGTATTAATTTCTTCTGGATTAATTCTCTTTCAAACCAGTGAAATTATTCATGGCGGAGAAAGAAATTATATTTCAGCCACAGTGACCTTATTTGTATCCATTTACAACTTATTCCTAAGCTTACTGAACTTACTCGCTGCTTTTTCAGGTCGCGAATAAGAACCTTTACTTGTAAAAAATCCGGCCTAGGTCGGATTTTTTATTGGTTTAACTAGACCGAGCACTCAAGCCGACATTCCGCATCATAGTATTTTTAGAAAAAAAGACGCAGGTACGGAATGTCGGCTCAAAAATTAATCTTGCCTCCAGCTTGCTTTCGTCCGATAAAGTGCCTGCAAATCCTGGACCTTTTTATTCATCTTGGATTTGAAGGAAAATACCTCACGATCTGCTTGATAATATACACCTAGTGGAACAGGGAAATCAGGAAACGATAATTGTGCCAATCGCATAGCTGCAATGAAATCAGCCGAGTTATGGCAATATCCATTTGCGTTTTTATGATCTCTTTTTTGCCACTGTCCCTGATTGAACTCCAAAATCCACTCCTGTTCACTGCCAAAATACAACGGCTCCCCTGATTTAAGTTCAATGGTGTGTTCGCTACGATGCGCTTTTTGGGTAAATGCATCAAATGCACCATGATTGAAGATATGGCAATCCTGATAAATTTCCACAAAGGAAATTCCTTTATGATCCGCTGCCAATTTTAAAATTTCTCCCAATTGTTTTGGATCTTTATCCACCGCCCGCGCAACGAAAGTTGCACCAGCAGACAAAGCCAGTGCGATAGGATTCATCGGTTGACTATTGACTCCTTGTGGAGAAGTTTTGGTTATCTGGCCAGAGCGTGAAGTAGGAGAAAACTGCCCTTTGGTTAAACCATAGACCTGATTATTAATCAGCAAAATATTCAGATCTACATTGCGCCGTAAACAGTGAATTAAATGATTTCCACCAATACTTAAGGCATCGCCATCCCCAGTTATAACCCAGACGCATAAGTCGTCATGCATGGCTTTTAAGCCCGTTGCCACAGCCGTTGCACGCCCGTGAATGGTATGTAAGCCATACGTATTCATATAATACGGCAAACGTCCAGCACAACCGATTCCAGAAACAAACACATGTTTTTCAGGTGGAAGCCCCATTTCGGGTAACACTTTTTGTAAAGCAGCCAGTATTGCGTAATCACCACAGCCAGGACACCAACGAACGTCATTGTCATTGGTGAAATCTTTACGAGTTAGAGGGACATTATTCATAACATTCACCTGCAATGAACTGAGAAGCTTGTTTGATTTGTTGAACCAAATAGCTAGCCGCAAAGGGTTGGCCATTACATTGATTGATAGCTTTGGCATCCACAAGATAACGCCCTCGCAGTATCTCGCAAAGATGACCTGTATTGAGTTCAGCCACTAATATAAGCTTATATCGAGTTAAGAGTTCGGCTAAATCGTTTGGCAGTGGATTTAAATGCCGCAATTGAAGATGGGCCACGGCCAAGCCGTCCTGAGCACACACTGAAACAGCCGTTTTTAAACTGCCATAGGTGCTACCCCACCCAATAAGTAAAATATCTGCATCAAGCTCACCCTCTAACACCGTGCTTGGATATTCTCGAGCAATGCCTGCAATTTTTTCGGCTCTAAGATTTACCATAGCCTGATGATTATCCGCATCATAACTCACACGACCCTGCTCACCTTGTTTTTCCAACCCACCTAATTGATGTATAAATCCAGGCGTTCCAGGCTTATTCCAACTGCGGCTTAACACCTCATCACGCTGATATGGCTTCGGTGAGCGATTAAATGATAGATTAGGCAAGTCTAATGAGGAGACACCTGGTATTTCCCAAGGTTCTGCAGCATTCGCTAAATAAGCATCCATTAATACAATTACCGGCGTCATATATTTGGTAGCGATACAAAATGCTTCAAGAATCGTAAAAAAACAATCCGAAGGCGAAACAGCCGCTAAAACAGGAAGCGGCGCTTCTCCGTGGCGTCCGTATAAAGCTTGGCGAAGATCAGATTGCTCCGTTTTGGTAGGCAGTCCGGTTGAAGCACCTGCACGTTGAACATCTATGAGTACCAGTGGCAATTCCGTCACAACGGCTAATCCAAGGCTCTCACTTTTTAAATCCAACCCAGGCCCTGAAGTGCAGGTTAACGCCAAAGATCCCCCAAAAGACGCACCTATGCAAGCGCAAATGGCTGCTATCTCATCTTCAGCTTGAAAAAGCTGCACGCCGAAATCTTGCAATTTGACGCATTCATGAAGAATTGCTGAAGCTGGAGTAATCGGATAACCCGATACTAAAAATGGCGTTTGAGTATACGTTGCTAGGGTTGCCACTGCTAAAGAAACCGCCTCAACGCCTGTTATTTGGCGATATTCTCCAGGTTTTCGTTCAATATGACCTAACATATACGCTTGACGACTTAACTCAAGGGTTAGTGCATAGTTATAACCAGCCATCAGCGTTTTTTCATTGGCTTTAGCGATTAGAGGATCTTTTTTAAATTTCTTTTTGATAAATAATGAACAGTGCTCGGGTGTCAGATCAAACAACCATAAAACCACTCCAAGCACGTAGAAATTTTTTGCCTTTTTTGCTTGAGTAAGACCCAAGTCTAAGCCTTCTACTGCTTTGAGTGTGTTGCTAATTAAAGGAATGCTTAAAATCTGGTAGTGTTCCTGGACCTTTTTTAAATAGGATTCACTAAGTCCTGCTTTTTCCCAATCTTTAGGACCAAGGCTATCCTCATTAATAATTAATAAGCCACCCTGATTGAGAAATTCCAGTGAGTTTTTTAGCGCGGCAGGATTTAATGCTACCAGTACGTCTAAAGATTCTCCTGCTGTAAATATTGCTTGCTCTGCCATCGCGAGTTGAAACCCTGATACTCCAGCAACTGTACCCGCAGGTGCTCGTATTTCAGCAGGAAAATCAGGCAATGTGCGGACATCATGTCCTGCCAAAGCTGCCGTTATCGTTAATTGTTCGCCCACTAACTGCACCCCATCCCCTGAGTCACCAGTTATTCGAATAACAATGGATTCTTTCATCTTCCAAGCTCGCTGTTATAAAGGCGGTTTATCTTACACTCTTGCTTCAAGCATTAACTGACGCATTTCTCTAACGGCCTGCTTCAACCCGCAAAATAAAGCCCGAGCCACAATTGCGTGGCCAATGTTAAGTTCATGTAACACTTGAATACTCGCGATTGACTTAACATTATGATAATGCAAGCCATGTCCTGCATTGACAATTAAATTGAGCTTAGCAGCATATTCTGCTGCTTGTCTAATCCTATCTAATTCTTGTAGTCTTTGAGACTCGGTAGTAGCATCTGCGTAACATCCGGTGTGAAGCTCAATGGCTTCTGCCCCACTTTCTGCCGCAGCATCGATTTGCTTTATTTCTGGGTCAATAAATAGAGAAACCTCTGAGCCAATACCTTGCATGCGCTTTATCCCTTCTAAGACGTGTTTATAGTTAGCCGCCACATCCAATCCACCCTCTGTGGTTAACTCTTCACGTTTTTCGGGTACAAAACAGCAGTGCTCTGGTTGTATTTCTTCTGCAAACGCCAACATCGCATCAGTCACGGCCATTTCAAAGTTCATACGAGTTTGCAACACTTCTTTAATGAGTTTGACATCGCGAGGTTGGATATGGCGTAAATCCTCTCGCATGTGCAACGTGATCCCATCAGCTCCCGCTTCTTCAGCTTCGATGGCGGCTTGCACTGGATCAGGATAGCGTGTCCCGCGTGCCTGACGTAAGGTTGCGATATGATCAATATTGACACCTAAGAGTATTTCTTTCTTCATTTTTTATTTCTACCTAACTTAACTTTAACCTCAATCATCGAAATAAAGCGCGGGATTTTAATGTTCGCCCTTCCAACGCATAATCAATAGCTTGGCGCATAATCCTTTTCGCAGTCTTCCTTGTTTCAGGGTGCTCAAGGCGATTCTCAGCAAAAGCGAGAAGATGCTCGCCCCAAAAACCGTTTGATGCCATTTGAAACCCTTCGCCTGGAATGAATTGATACTGTTTATCGGCTACAATCGAATGCGCATTTACGTCATGAGTTAGTATAATCTGATAACCACATTGTTTTAACAACCGTTGTTCAAACTGTCTTAAAACCACCTCAAGGTCTTCGCGATAAACGACTTCCGTTAATGAATACAAAGCCGATTCATACGCATCATACACCATAGGATGAGTATCATTCGGTTGCAATATATAAGACACCAGCTCATTGAGGTACAACGCTGAAAATAACGCGTTGCCTGTGAAACATAGTGAAGGCGCTCTCATTTCTAGCTGCTGGACGTAATGCCTATTTCCACGCCGATTTATCGCTAACCATACTGGTGTAAAAGGTTGTAATAAAGCTTGCTTTGATTTTGATCGCGCTCCCTTATACAACCCCGTGAAGACACCTTGTTCTTTGGTTAAAAAAATAACCTGGGCACTGGTATCACCAGACCAGCGTTTATGTAAAACCCATGCTTCAAAGGCATCAATGGTCATAACCTAAATGCTTCAATAAGCGCTCATCATCCAGCCAGCCAGATTTTACTTTACACCAGCATTGCAGGAATACTTTTTTATCCAACATACGTTCCATATCTAGACGAGCTGAAGTGGCGATTTCTTTAAGTTTACTGCCTTTATCTCCAATAATCATGCGCTTATGATTAGGCTTATCCACTAATATCAAGGCATGAATACGCACGAGCCCATCTTCTTCTTTAAATGACTCAATATCTACCGTGGTTGAATAAGGTAATTCTTGACCGCATAATCGAAATATTTTCTCACGAATAAGTTCCGCACATAAGAACTTCACGGAACGATCGGTGTATTGGTCTTCAGCAAAAAGGTGAGGACCTTCCGGTAATACCTGTTTTAACTGTTCTTGTAGGTTTTCAACCCCTACACCCGTTTTCGCTGAAAGTGGGATAATGGCTTTGAAGTCATGGCGATCACTTAGTGATTTAATCCAGGGTAAGAGGCGGTCCTTTTCAGAAATTTTATCCACTTTATTGACGGCTAAAAAGCAAGGAACGTTGGTTTGTTTAATTAAATTAAGAACGTATTCGTCCTCATCTTTCCACTGCAATCCATCAATTAAAAATACAATCGCATCCACATCTCTTAACACGCTAATGGCTGTTTTATTCATCATGCGGTTAATGGTTTTCTTTTGACCTTGATGAATACCTGGCGTATCCACATAAATAAATTGATAATCACCCTCGGTACGTATTCCAAGAATGCTGTGTCGTGTCGTTTGAGGTTTTCTAGAAGTAATACTAAGTTTCTGCTCTAAAATATGATTTAGGAGCGTCGATTTTCCAACGTTAGGACGCCCAACTAATGCAATATATCCACAATATGATGTCATCTTAAAATGCCTTGTATATTTTCGACTCATTTTAGCATAGCGTACTTATTCACGATAGCGATTGCTGTAATTAACGAGAGTTCGCCAGAAAAGTCATTTATGACTTTATCTGGCACTAAACGAACATTATCCCGTAAAAAAGCAAAGCTTTTTGTACGGGATCCATTAAAAATAACCCTATTCGATAGCAGCAAAATTTGGATTTTTCTGATATCGAATTCACATTATAATTAACATAGAGCATGTCGCGTGTTTTAACACTATAATTAATTAAATAACAACTAAAATTAGAAATAAGTCCCACTTAAAAAGCTTTTTTGCAAATGTTAATAAGGGACTGAAAAATCAATTCACATAATTGGCAAATGGTGCTAACTTATTGAGAAGCATAAGGATTTATTTTGAAACTAGGGTTTTCGCTTATTGAACTATTGGTGGTTATGATTGTTGTGGGTATCCTTGTGAGTTTTGCTTACCCAAGCTATCGTGAGTACATCAATCGCGCTCACCGAGCCGATGGGCAATCAGCATTATTAGATTTAGCCAGTCGTATGGAGCGCTATTACTCCGAGCATCATACGTATCAAACCGCGACAATTGGAACGGGCGCTGCAACCGATGTGCGTTCAAGCGCAACAAGCCCAGAAGGTTGGTATATTTTGAGTATTCCAAGCGCTACCGCCACGACGTTTTCGCTAAAAGCAACACCTACTGGCACCCAAGCAACATACGATACCTTATGTCAGTCTTTAACCTTAAATCATTTAGGTGTGAAAGGGATAACAACAGGTCCTGGGGGAACGCCAACAGGTACCGTGGACCAGTGCTGGTAAGCCCCTTAGTTGTGCGGTTCCATTTTTGCGCATATAATTAAATTATTAAACAAACGAGACGATACCACTATGGCAACGAAAGTTTCTCTTCGGCCCCCTAAAAGCACAAACCATGACGCACTAAAACAATCCCAAAGCGCCGGTATGGAATTCAATACAAAAAACAATCAGAAGGTACAATTGGATTCAAAACGTTTGGCGGATGTGTTTAAGCAGTCTGAGATTGATATTAGTCGATTTGGTTTTCAAAGCCCTAACGATTTAATCACTTTTCTTAAATCTCCTGCCGGTGAAAGTACGCTTGAACACATCGGAGAAGAGTTGGCCCAAATTGCTGCAATTGAAGAATACCATCAATTTCAATTTCAGGAAGAAGAAAGACTCAAACAACGTATTACAGTTGCCTTACTTCTTTATTTTGCATCCAAAGAAGATGCACACGCGAAAGCTTTAGAACGCTATATCGAACAACAGCTCGAAAAACACTTACACTCTGAAAAAGAAATCATGGAACGAGAAGCTGAAGCCAATGCCTCAGAGCCTCAAAAAAATGATTCGTTGGTGGATCAAATAGTGAACAATCGTACAGAGCTGGCACATGTGGATAATAAAATTCAAAAACTGGAACAGCAAATTCGTGAAGTCAAAGCACATGAAATCTACTTAGATAACATTGAAAAAGTTGAACAAGATACCATTGGTACTATAGATATTAAAGAATTAACAAGCGACCCGGCTAGAAAAGAACAAAAAATTCAAGAACTTTCAGAGAAAATCACGAAGGCTGAACATAAAACAAGACAGGCAATTGAGGCTTATATGGCAGCTGGAGAGGCATACGCCAAAAATGAAATGACCTCAGAAGAAGTTGATATCTTTAAAAGACAATTAGATATGTATCAATTAGAAGAAGAAACACTTAAGGATATTAAAGCAGTCATTGAAGGAGAAAAAATATTATTAAATGAACATTGCCAGCCAGTATATTCATTTGATAAAGCAAAATTTGTAGTCAATAAAGATTTAGCTGACCGACTTGTGAAAAGTGAAGGTAAATATTATTTATTAAAACCAGATCAAGAATTTTCAGAAATGTCGCTAGAAGAAAAAGAAAAGGCACACAGTTTATTTATTAAAAATGCGCCCGATCTTCAGCGTATGTCCCATTTAATACAAGAGCGCCATACGGCTGTAAAAGAATTTCTAGGAGACGAACAAACTCTTAAGACAAGCCTAAGTAAAGTTCAAGCAGAAAAAGATCAGTTGCAAATGGAGCATGGGCGCTTAAATGAAAAAGTTCAAAACTTCAGAACAAACGCACAACCACGGCCAACTGCTATGTCCCGACCTGCTGATGGACAACTCGAGCCACCAACCTCACCTGCATTTAGAAGATAATTCCATGCCAACATTATTGTGTATTTTTTAAATACACAAATACCCATCCATGGAGCTCTCCAACGCCACATAGCATTTCAAATATCTGTGAAAACATTTTTGGCTAATAGATCTTGCGGTTGAGTTTATGAGGCAAGTTAGAATTGCTAACAAATCGATAATTAGCCTTGCCTTCAATTGATAAGTCTTCTAAGATGTCAGGACTGTAACTCGTAAGTGAATGATGAAGATGGATAAGCTCATTGATAACCAATCCATTATTATAACGCTTGATATCGATGCGCATTTGTACGAGAAGCTGCAAGCGATTTCAAAATCAGGCTATTCCGTTGTTGAAATCAACAGCACCGATCCTGCCGTTTTAAGTGGTGTATTAGGCGATTTTCCTCATCTTCGAATTGGTGCAGGTAATATTATCAATACCGAACAACTCGAACAGTGTTACCAGGCAGGAGCACATTTTGTGACTAGCCCAGGGTTTTTACCAGCCATCGCACAAACCGCGAACATCTATTCCATTAATTATTTACCCGGCATTGCCACGTTATCCGAGGCAATGGAAGCATTGTCTTTAGGATGTCAGCACGTCCGACCTTATCCTGCTAATTTACATTTTTGTACGGCACTTAACAAAAGCATTCCTTTACTTCGTTTGTTTCCTGCCGAGGTAGAATGGGAAGAAGCGGAGCACTTTTTAACCTTGCCATCAGTAGCTGCGGTTAGCGTTTTAAACCCGGATGTCAAGCAATTGCCTGCTTTAGAAGTGGCTTAGATACCCTAACTCCTAATTTAGATTTGACCATATTATTAAGCATTAGGCGAGGCTTCGTTTTATATGTTCTTTTTTAGACCGTATGGTATGAAAACATCATTAGGAAGCAATGCAATAGAACTGTTTAAACGAGTTAGTTTTCAATTCAGAGATTTTTCTGGATGCCTCGGACAAGCCGAGGCACGTAGGTAGCAACAATGGTCAACACTAGGGGCAGGGCAAACGCATCTAATTTTTTGAGCATTACACGCTTTTTTTGCCTACTTGCCCTGCTTTATGCCATAGGTATCTACACAAATGCTTCTCCTATTATTTGGCGAAGCATTTGTTTAAGTTCTCCTGGGTCATATCGTTCTAATAAAT
>NZ_CAAAIA010000010.1 GCF_900639875.1 Legionella impletisoli | reverse complement strand
CATAACGCTTTTTATGGCGTAACTCTAAATCCATTTATTATTATCCACTTTTACTAAAATCCCATATTAAATACTAATTATTCTTTTTGTGTAGATATCTATGGCTTTATGCAGGGCATCTAGTCGATCTTGAATGAAGTTCGGCAGGATTTCGCCCATAAAGCGAGGATAGTAGATATTTTGATTTTATTTAATGCTATTAGATGCGTTTACCCTGAGGCTAGAGGGTTAGGATTCAGGATGTTTGACCAAATCAATCAATAAGATCACTGCACCCAAACAAATTGCGCTATCTGCAAGATTAAACACGGGCCAATGATAAGACTTATAGTAAACATCAATAAAATCAATCACATGTCCTAGGGTAAAGCGGTCCACTAGGTTTCCTAACGCGCCTCCTAAAATAAGACTTAATGCCAACAACAATAAATGTGCTGAAGAGGATGTTCTGATGATCCAAATAATTAATACCAAACTCATCACGAGACTGAAACTGAAAAAAAACCATTGATGCCAACTTCCAGCTCCACTTAAAAAACTAAACGCAGCGCCAGTATTATAAGCCAAGGTGAAATTAATCATCGGAAAAAACGAATGGGGTTCATAAGGCGACAAGTGGGTTGTCGCCCAATATTTACTGAGTTGATCAAAAATGATAACCAACACACTCACTAAAAACCAAGACCATTTTTTCACGCGAATCGTCTCACTTCATCCATTCCACTTATATTACCCACACACCTAACACAAAGATCAGGATAATGGGGATCCTCACCAACATCCGAACGTCGATGCCAGCACCGCGCACATTTTTCATGTTCGCTCGCTAAAACGGAAATAGCAACACCGAGCTCTTGATTAACCTGAGCATCGGACGGTTTATCATCCATTGGTAAAACGTTCGCCCCAGAGGTAATTAAAAGAAAGCGCAACTCATCTTCAAGCCGATTCAGCAAATTAAACGCTTGTTCGTCAGCATATAAAATCACTTCTGCAGCTAATGCTGAGCCAAGTACACCTTCCTTACGCTTTAATTCGAGCGCCTTGTTCACCTCATCTCGAATTGCTTGCAATTGTTGCCAGTCCTTCATGTTGATATGATCGAATTTGGGCCATGTCTCGTACCATGTTTCTAAGAAAATGGATTCCGTGCTTGCTCCAGGAATATATCGCCAGATTTCCTCCGCTGTAAAAGACAAAATCGGAGCAAGCCAACGCGTTAATGCATGAATGATATGATACATCGCTGTTTGGCATGAACGACGAGCAATACTGTTTTCAGGCGTGGTGTATTGGCGATCTTTAATGATATCCAAATAAAAGCTACCCATATCCACCGCACAAAAATTATGAATTTTTTGATAAATGACATGAAATTGATACTGCTCATAGGCTTTTAATATGTCTTCCTGTAATTGCTGGCAACGTGCAATAGCCCATTGATCAAGCTCAACCATCTTATCCATTGCAACGGAATGTCGCTCCGGTACAAAATCAAATAAATTAGATAATAAAAATCGCGCTGTATTTCGAATACGACGATAGGCATCTGCATTACGCTTTAAGATTTCTTCAGAAATACTGACTTCATTACGATAATCGGTGGAGGCTACCCATAAACGCAGAATATCAGCACCATGCTGACTAATTAACTTATCCAGTGCCACATAGTTCCCTTTGGACTTAGATAGTTTTTTACCTTCTGCATCCACAGTATAGCCATGGGTAAGCACCGTTTTATACGGAGGCATACCGTACATGGCCACGGCGGTGGTTAATGAGGAGTTAAACCACCCACGATGCTGATCAGACCCTTCAAAATACACATCCGCAGGAAATCCTAGTTTATGACCCTCTTGAAGGACGGTGTAGTGTGTTACACCAGAATCAAACCAAACATCCAAGGTATCCGTAACTTTTTCATAAGAATCCGCTTCTTCACCCAGTAAATCCTCAATAGCCAGATTAAACCAGGCATCAATTCCTTCCTGCTCAATCCGCTGAGCTACTTTTTCCATTAAAGAAACCGTGTCAGGATGCAATTGACGAGTGGATTTGTGCACGAGCAAAGGAATTGGCGTTCCCCAAGCACGTTGTCTTGAAACACACCAATCAGGTCTGTTCTCAACCATAAGACGAATACGGGCTTGGCCCCATTCTGGCACCCACTTGGCTTTATCGAGCTGAGACAACATGTGTTCTCGCAGTTTATTTTTATCCATGGATATAAACCACTGAGGTGTTGCTCTAAAAATCACTGGAGTTTTATGACGCCAGCAATGAGGGTAGCTGTGATGCACCATCTCCTCATGGAGTAACACTCCCTTGTCACGTAATAACTGTATAATTTCCCCATTGGCTTTCAGTACATGTGTACCGGCTAATAGAGGAACATCCTCACCATAACAACCATTCGCCATAACAGGATTGATTAAAGGTAAGTCATAAGTCTGGCCAACCACATAATCATCTGGGCCATGAGCTGGTGCGGTATGCACACAGCCTGTACCTGACTCCGTCGTCACGTGCTCTGCCAAAACCACAGGCACTTCTTTATTGTAAAAAGGATGTCGCAGTGGCAAATGTTCAAATACGCTTCCTTGAGTACGGCCAAGAACAGTAAATTTTTCAATCCCTAACCGTCCCATGACGACTCCCACCAATTCATTTGCCACAATAAAATAGTGGTTACCTGAATCTATCAAAGCATACTCTAATTCAGGATGTAAGCTCACCGCTTCGTTTGCGGGCAAAGTCCAAGGCGTTGTTGTCCAGATTGGAACAACCACTTGTTTTTCAGGCAATCCTCGCTCCACTTTATCTAAAAACGCTTTGGGATTAACTGCTAAAAAAGCGACATCTATGGAAGGTGACATTTTATCTTCATAATCAACTTCTGCTTCAGCCAATGCTGAGCCACAATCTAAACACCAGTGGACTGGTTTAAACCCTTGTTGTAAATGTCCGTTAGCAACAATTTTGGCTAAAGCTCGAACGATGTTCGCCTCGTTGGTAAAGCTCATGGTAATGTAGGGATTATTCCATTCCCCCAAAATACCAAGACGTTTAAATTCTTCACGTTGAATATCAATTTGACTTGCAGCGTACTCACGGCACTTTTGTCGAAACTCTCCGAAAGAGAGCTTAACTCCAGCCTTACCCACTTTTTTTTCAACATTCAACTCAATCGGCAAACCATGACAATCCCAACCTGGAACATAAGGTGCGTCATAACCGCTGAATGTTTTCGATTTGATGATAATATCTTTAAGAATTTTGTTTAATGCATGCCCACAATGCAGGTGACCGTTGGCGTAAGGAGGGCCATCATGCAAAATAAACCGTTTTTTACCAGCGCGCGCTTTACGAATTTTTTCATAGACTTCTTTGGCTTCCCATTCGGATAGCATGCTTGGCTCCCGCTGCGAAAGACTTGCTTTCATAGGGAATAGGGTGTTAGGTAAATTTAAAGTGTCTTTATATTCTGCCATGAGTTCTACTCTTTAAGTCGGTTACACTAGAAATCGCTTGACGCTTTTGTTATGAAAACGTCAACCGGTTTCTCAAGGATTAGCTATTAAAATAGTGAATCGCCGCTGCAATATCTGATTTAATGGTTGTAATTAAGTCATCAAGCGATGAAAACCGCTGCTCATCACGTAGCTTCTGAAGAAACACAACCTCCAATAACTCTCCATACAAGGATTGATTAAAATCTAATATATGAACTTCCAGTATATTCTTACTACCATCCACGGTTGGCCTACAACCAACATTGGCAACACCATGTAATAGTGTACCATTTCTTACCACATGTACGAAATAAACGCCACGAATTGGAAGCTTTTTTTTGCTTAAATTTATATTTGCAGTAGGTATTCCCCATTGACGGCCACGCTGATCGCCCTTTACTACTCGGCCACACATACTATACGCTCTTCCAAGAAGCTTACTTGCCAACAGTAAATCATCTTCCGCTAATGCGGCTCTTATTTTAGTTGAACTGACTCGCTCTTCGAACAATTGGAAATCAGAAAACAGTTGTACATTTCGTCCATGGACTTTAAAAAGACGAGTCAATAAACCAACATCCCCTTCACGATTTTTACCAAACCGGAAATCCTGTCCTACTACCAAGAGTTTGACATGTAATATAGAGAGAAGAAATCGTTGAACAAATTCGATAGGATCCATCGTTGCAAGCATTTGATCAAACGCCATGCAATAAACATAATCCACCCCTAATTTTTTTAGCCCCAAAATTTTTTCTCTTAAGCTCGATAATCGTGCAGGTGGGTTTGTAAGATGAAAATATTCGCTGGGCTGGGGTTCAAATAAAATAACGAGTAACGGCAGCTTTAAAGCTCTGGCTTGTTCGCGTAACACTTGGATTAAAGCTTGATGGCCGACATGCACCCCATCAAAATTTCCGATTGTAGCCACCGATCCGGCACTAAGCTCGCTAAATGGGCCGTTCCCTCGTAGCACGTTCATAAAGACTAATTTTATTAAACAAAAAAAGAATTATACCCATTCTATTAAGATTTGTTTAGAAGAAAATCTTTTAAAGCGAATGACATGCATCCTCTAGCGCCAACGTGGTGTGGTTTTTTACTCTTTTTATTTGCAGTGAATTGTAACCTGATTGAAGTAATAGGTAGCCCGAACAAGTCGGGCCACGTAGGGCTGTCTCTTGATCACATCTTTGCCTACGCCACACGGCTTGACCGGGTGGCTCAGTGTTTTAATTGTAAACAGGCCCTAATTATTCATTCTCTAATCGTTTTTATCCTGAGGTGGTCGAACCACTAAAACATCACAATTTGCGCCATGAAGAATTGCGTTTGCCGTTGAACCTAATAGAAGAGCTAGTCCGTGTTTACCATGACTTCCAGTGACAATTAAATCGACTTTATTTTCTTCAGCTACGCGCAGTACTTCATTTTTAGTTGAGCCAAACTCTAAAAATCGATGATTATTATCAACATTAAGCTGATCCCCTAATGCATTGAGCTCTTTTTCAGCTTGTTCGCGTATTGAAACTTCTACTTCAGCGAAACCTGCGAAACCCGGGTAAGCATAAGCAGGTATTGGTTCAACCACATGCACAAGAATTAAATCCGCGCCATTTTCCTCGGCAATTTTCTTAGCTTTTCGCGCAGCGTTAACACCCACTTCATCAAAATCTGTGGCAAACAATACCTTTTTATACATGATTCCTCTCCGTAAGAATGCTCTATGAATCAAAGACTAGCAGAAAAAGTGAAAATTTCCCAGCGCCATTTACTACTGGTCATGGTAAACGCATCTAAACTTGACCGATCATTTTAAATAATCTTCGTAATAGGGAAATATAGTCAATTTCATATGAGAAATTGACTGCATGGCTTTTGTTTTTATTGAATTTTTTGGAAAGCTCAAAGAGCTCCGTTGAACGAACAATGAAGTACATGTTGGTGGATATATTTGCATTGAGCATCTGCGGGTTTTATCTGGCGCTGAAGGCTGGGAAGAAATTTGAAAAACAATGTAAAAGCAATCTTGCTTATTTAGCCATGAAAACAACCATTAAAAACCTCGTAAGCGCATTTCTCAATACATTAGTGGCTTTTTCTTTAGGTTTTGCGCAGAGTTTGTGGTTAGCGTTTGGTTTGGGGTAAGTTCCCTTGCTTTAGGAGTTGCCTGGGGAGGAAAGAAGTAGTTATACGGCCAATACTGTCTTGGTAAGTCTCGACATGTAGGCCAAGCCGCTGACGGCTCCGGCCTTTTGTCCACAAAGAACGCGTGAAAATTATCTCAACCTGCTCGCATCTTGTCCAAGCAAGACCAGACCTATTTAATAGTGATTTTTAAGTACATCTTCCTCAGCGTCTTTCTGAGGGTTTGTTAAATTCTGTTGTTGAAAAAAACCAGGTCTAGACCCTACATCGTCACCTTGCTGATTTCTAACCCCATCCTCTTTTCTTTTTATTATTTCTGCCAGTAAAGTATTTAACTCATCTTTTATATTTTGGTACTTTTCCTCTAGTTTTCGCCTCTCGACAGGGCTATTATTTTCATAAACCGAAAGTTTATCCTGTCGTCTGGATAAACAAACCAGCTCGTGTTTCAATCGTTGTATCTTCTGTAATTCATTCATAAGCTGGCTCCAAGAAAAAATTTACTTCATTATATCGCTAGAGTCTGTTGATATTACATTTTCGTTTCACAAAATTAAATGTCAACAAACTAAGCTCACGGATAATGCATCTAAATTTGACCAATTACTTTAAATTCGAATAGCGTTTCCTGGTACTTATGATGAGATAAGATTTTTTCTATGAAAATTTCGCCAGGCCATTTTGGATCTAATGCTGAAAAAATGATCGGTCAAATTTAGATGCATTTACCGTGTACTGGTGGTTTATACACGGGTGCCAAATCTGTGTATACTATGCTTTTAATGCTTAACAAGACGCCGGTAGTAGTCACCATGCTCTATGATTTGCTGGGCGCAATTTTTTCACTGCTCGCCACCTACTTTTTTATTACACAAAAGAAAATAGCCTGGTCTATTAGTCTCATAGCCACTGTCTTGAATGCCTGGCTTTATTTTTCGCATGGAATTTATGCAGATATGGCCCTTGAATGTTTTTATTTTGCTACTTCTGCCTATGGCTGGTATTGTTGGACCTTAGGAGAAATAAAACTTAAAGCGGATGCAGGGGCTATCACCCGCTTAACATCCAAACAATGGGTTTATTTATTTACAGGTACCGGGCTAAGTTTCGCATTAATATTTATTTTACTTATCCACTTTACCCGCTCAACCATTCCTGGATTAGATGCTTTAACAACTTCGTTGAGTTTAGCAGCTCAATTATTAATGTGTCATAAAGTACTTGCAACTTGGATAGTGTGGCTGCTTACCGATGCAATATATGCGGCCTTATATTGGCATAAACAACTGCCATTTCACACGCTTTTGATGATGATTTATCTTGTAATGGCTATTATCGGTTATAAAACCTGGGCTAAGCAGGTTAACGCTCGCACATTAAACGCTCCACCATTCGAAAAAGCTTCAAGCAAGGCTTGAAGCAGGAATCAAAGACAACCAAAACGAATAATTTACGAGCTCAGCTAATTGTTCAATGGGTTGAACAGGATCCCGCCAGTTGACGTATGGCCCTAAACTTGCAGATTCGAGTGGTGGATATCCAAAGCCCTTTTTCCAATTGGTAGGATTTTTTGCAAAACCAACCCAAGCTCTTACCATTTTTTGTGACAGCTGTCTTTCAGCATCGGTTACTTTACTTTCTGGAAGAAGAGATTGCGTTGTTCCCTGACGCTCAATAAAATTATGAAACACATAAGGAATTTCTTCTGTGTGACAAATATTATCAGACAATGGTCCACAGCGCTCATAAATAGCGTAATTAAAGGTTGAGTGCTGAGTAAAACGATAACCAAAAACCGGCAGATTGTTCGCTTTCATTTGCTTCCACGCTTCAGAGACAGCAAATATACTAGCGCCTGTAAATGCATAATCCGTAATCACTTTTGCCATGGCTTGTGCTGCTGAAGTCATTAGCGAGTCTTTTTTATTTGGGTAATCAGATGGATTATAAGGCCGATTCCCGTTGACTTTAAAACTCAGAATCTCTTTTGCTTTTGCCGATCCAAAATTACGAACTAATAATTTTTCGTAATCGTTTGTGCTGAATTGATTAGCATGCGGCACGAAAAAAGCGCCTTCGTTTCGATTGGTTCCAATCACAAAAGGCTTAGGTTCTGTACCAGGTTGAAATCCTTTATTCATTGGTCCAACGACAGGATAGACACCGCTAATTGGCTGCCATAGAAACCCCTTAGTCATACCCAGCAGTAGTAAACCAGATACGCCTCCATTTGGCGCCAATTCGTTTTCAGCGCTCATGACAACATTGAGAGATAAGCTACGAAGCCATTGTGCCGTTTTGGGACATTTATCTTCGCTTAATTGGCTTAATTCACAAAGTTTTGAGATGAATTTTTCTTGTTTCGCTTCAGTTTTTTGGGGAGAATCATAGGTAATACTTAATACATTACTTTCCATAATAGCAGCACGGAAATAAGGGTTGCTTGCTGGCATTGCAAACAAATGAGTACCGACTGACATGGCTCCTGCACTTTCGCCAAAAATGGTTACTTGGTTGGGATCCCCACCAAAGCGCTCGATGTTCTGATTTACCCATTTTAATGCCTCGAGTTGATCGAGCAAGGCAAAATTTCCATCAATTTGACTTTTATTTTTCTGATATCGAAGAAATCCTAATGCACCCAATCGATAATTCATCGTCACCACAATCACCTGACCTATACCCGCCATGTAGGTTCCGTTATATGCAGGATATCCCCCTTGGCCTGTTAAAAATCCACCGCCAGGAATAAAAACCATCACAGGAAGTCGTTTAGAATGTGTTTTGGTTGGTTTCCAAACATTAAGATACAGGCAGTCTTCGCTGCCAGAATACCCTGTACTTGAAGTTGGTGAAGGTTGTGGGCATTCACTCGCTATTTTTACGGCCGGATAAATTTTAGGCTTCCAGTCTTCCACTTTCGCAGGCGGTTGCCAGCGAAGCGCCCCAGTCGGAGGTTTAGCATAAGGAATTCCCAAATAAGCATAGGCCTCTTCACCACTGCTTTGCTGTTTCAGACCGCATACTGAACCAGTTTTCATTTGAATCATGGGAGCTGCTTTCGCGCAAGAAATTTTAGACGCCACATCCTGAGCTAAGGTTAGCGGACCTACTCCCATTAGGAGCAGAGAAAGAATAAATAGTCCCTTCTGTCTTTTCATAATCTATCCTTAGATTTATCCGATAGTCTATAAACCGAGTTATGCTAGGAAATTTTCTAGTCATTGATTAGATAGATGATGCCCGGCGAATTCTGACTTAACCTAGCGATTGTAAGCGATCCATTTTCCGCACCCAGGGTTTAAATTTTGCTAAATCAAGCGGAAGCTGGCTAATGGCGAGTTTGGCTCCATCGTGATCTTTAAAATCTCCCATGGTTAACACATACCAATTTTTCCCTTGTTTTTTGGATTGATGAATCTTGGCTTTGCCTTCAATATGATGGGCGCTTGCAAAACGCTCTAATTCAGCTCTACTATGGCTGGCAATAAGTTGGATGGTATAAGCTCCTTTCGTTGATTTTTTAGCTACTTTAGGCTTAGAAGGTTTTACTTCCGCTTGAGCTAGTTGCTTATCGGACTGCGGATTCATAGTGATTTTTTCTGCCACTTCTACAGACACGTCCTCGGATGGCTGACTTTTATGAATAACTTTGGGAACCACAACCACTTTATCCATAACCACAAGTGAGTTGTTGCTTAAATCATCTTCTTCATTGTAAACGACAAGCTCTGCTCGCCTTAATTCCGTAGGCTGTAAGAATTGACGAACGGCTGCTAGGTCATAAGAGGGAATACTACTCATATAAAATGGCTCATCCACTACTTGTGTTGCGAGACGTGTGGCCTCAATAGGCTTTTCGAGCTCCATTACCACTTCTGAAGATGGCTTTAAGCCAGACTCAGAAGGTTTTAGGGTAAACGCTAAACCAAGTGCTACCACGACTGCCCCAGCAATTAACGATAAACGTTGATAATGTGTACTTCGATACTGTGCTCGACTTCCTGGGGTAACTGCCTGGCCTAAATTGAAAAAACTTGCCATTTGAGTGTTGATTCCTAAAATACTGCCATCGGTAAATTGATAAAACTGTTTTGCTCGTTCTTCGGAAATAAATTCAGGGTGGGTTAAAAAGCGATGAAGTAGATATTCTTTGGTTTCTTTTTCATTTAAATGCCCTAATTCAATGGTATGAATCATTTCTTTGTAGTTTTGCTGTTCGAATTGATTCAACACCTTTAAAAAAGATTGGTTTGCAATAAAACAAACATGGAAATAACCATGAGCACCTTGTTGTTGCAGAGGATTTAAAATCGTATCTATAAAAGATTCTGGCAAATGGTGTGCGTCATCAATAATGAGTAAGGTATGTGATTGGTTAGCTTGGCTTTCTTCTATAAACTCAGCAAAGCTATTCTTTTCTTCAAGATTTAGCTTCTGACTAATTTGGCGAACAAATGTTGCCTCATCAAATAAAGGATTTACAGCGAAATAATGGGTTTGAATTTGTGGGTCTAAGTGTGCTTGCAAAAGAGCAGAAAAAGACGTTTTACCGCTGCCTTCTTCACCTAGAACAGAAATTAAAACATTTGTGCCAAGGACAATCTGATTGATGAACTCGATTTTCGCGAGCCAACTTGCAGGCTTATATAGTTTATTAGCATCGAGGTTAATTTCTAAAGCTCCATCATTCATTGTATTTTTCTCCTTAAACAGCATTCTTGAGTGTGTCCATAAGCACAGAATGGGGTACAGCAGATTCTATATAACAATCACCAAGCGACTTGATTAAAATAAAACGCAACACGTTGTTTTTAACTTTTTTATCATTAGACATTAAATCACGTAATGCATTTAAATCAATCTCTTTTGGGATTCTTCTCGGTAAAGAGGCTAACGTTAATAATTCATCGATGCGTTCAAGACACGCGTCGCTTAACAAATTCATTTTATTCGATAATAATGCGGCACAATAGAGTCCAATCCCAACGGCCTCACCATGCCTTAAAGTTTGGTAATTCGTGTAGGCTTCTAGAGCGTGAGCAAACGTATGACCAAGATTTAATAATGCCCGCCGCCCGGCTTCCTTCTCATCTTCTTCAACCAATTGTGCCTTAATTGCGCAACAACTTGCTACAAGACTCGCTAACGTTGGCTTATTCGTCTCAGTACTTTGTTTTAAAAAAGATTCCACATCCGCTAAAAACTCTCCCCCTGCTAATATTGCATGCTTAATCACTTCTGCCATACCTGCACGAAATTCTCGTATGGGTAGCGTTGATAAAACATCTAAATCAATGATAACGGCGTGAGGTTGATAAAAACTACCGATCATATTTTTACCTTGCGGATGATTAATGGCCGTTTTTCCACCTACCGAAGCATCAACTTGAGCTAAAAGCGTCGTTGGGATTTGCAAAAATCGGACGCCTCGTTGATAAGTAGACGCCGCAAACCCTGTCATATCTCCAATGACACCCCCACCTAGAGCAATAAGCGTCGTATCACGATGATGGCGATTTTGAAATAATTCATTATAAATCTTATCTAAACTCTGCTGATTCTTATGTTGCTCACCATCCGGTAAAATAACAATATTATACTGAATCTTTCTAAACGCTTTTTTCAGATGCGGAAGATACATTGGTGCGATTGTTTCATTCGTAACAATCAGGGCTTGATTAGCATTCAAATGCTGAGTTAGCAATGCCTCATCCGATAATAAGTTCGAACCGATATAAATTGGATAGGCTCGTTTCGGTAAACGGACCTCAAGCCGTTTTAAAATCTCAGACTTCGCCATAAATGTATTTTATTATATTGTTAGCCACTGCTTTAACAGTTAATTTATCTGTTTCAAAGCTAACATCAGCAAGCTCTTCATAAAACGGTTCGCGTTCTTCTTTAAGTGTTTCAAGACGTTGCTCTAAATCATCCGTTTGTAATAGCGGTCTTTTTGTATCGCGCTTAGTGCGCTCAAATTGCTGCTGAAGAGAAGCCTTTAGGTAAATCACAGTTCCTCGTGCTGCCAAAGCATTACGATTTTCAGGAGACATCACAACCCCTCCCCCCGTAGCTAACACAATGTTGTTTTTTTGAGTTAACTCCTCAATCACTTTTTGCTCACGTTTTCGAAATCCCTCTTCTCCCTCAACATCAAAAATCCATGAGATATCCGCACCAGAGCGCTCCTCAATCACTTCATCCGTATCATAGAACTCAAGCTTGAGCTCTTTTGCCAAAGTACGGCCTATTGTACTTTTACCAGCCCCCATAGGTCCTATCAGAAATATGTTACGTACTTTAACGATGCTCATTTTTTATTACATACCTCTTTTTATAAATTAAATTGTAATCAGTCTGAATTTTAAGTGTCTTAATGTTTAGTGGATATTCTTGTTTAGCCAGTATCCACATGCAATGGGTTTATCCCTTCCAGGGTTTTCTTGGTGGCGTAACGCTCATGACCTGGGGTCGTGGCCCTACTGGCTTACCAAATTTATCTAACTCAACCGCTGCTCCTCTTTGATACACTCTCGGAGGTCCTTTAATCGCAGTGATGGATAAATTGTTGGTTATTATCCTAGGAGTAATGAAAATGAGCAACTCTTCATTACTTAATCGCGCCGAACTGCGTGAAAATAAATTACCAACTAGCGGTAATTGCCCTAAAAATGGCACACGTGTCACCGAATTATTTTTATCTTGTTGATAAATTCCCCCCAATACAATGGTTTGACCATTATTTACCAATACGTTCGTTTCAATCGATTTGGTTAAAATAATGGGTACCCCTTGAACCCTCCTACCAGAATCAGAATCCTGATTAATCTGCAAATCCATCAGAAGTTTTCCATCTGGTGTAATTTGCGGAGTCACTTTCAAACTTAGAACAGCCTTCTTAAAGGCTACCGCTGTAGCGCCACTTGATGTTGCCTCTTGATAAGGAATATCTTCACCTGATTCGATGACCGCCGATTGCTGATTGGTGGTCATTAATCGAGGACTCGCAATAATTTCGGCTCGACCTTCGCTTTCTAACGCGGATAATTCTAGATCAAGTAAGACACCATTACCAAGTTTTGCCAATGCAATTCCAATAGATGCAGGAGATGCATCAATGGGTAATGCCCCTAAATCTACGTTTAACCGATCGGCAATCGGAACATCCGCTGGAGGAGTTCCGCCCGCGAGTTCGTTTGCCCCCTCAAGGGTACCACTTAAATGAGTTGGTCTCGAAACACCAAAACGGACTCCAATATCTTCTGCACAATCTTTAGTAACGTTCACAATGCGCGCTTCGATCAGCACTTGTTTCACAGGAACATCGAGTTTTTTTACCAATTCTCGAATTTCATCAATTTGAGCTCCGGTATCTTGTAGCCAAATGGTATTCGTACGTTGGTCAACGCTCACCGTACCACGATCTGTGAGTAAAGAATTCTCTTTATCTTTGAGCATCGATGCGATATCTGCTGCTTTAGCATAATTAATTTGCAGCAATTCTGAACGAATAGGCGCGAGCTTTTTAGCGGCTTGTATCTCAGCGAGCTCCTGCTGCTCTCGCTCAGTAAACTTCGCTGCGGTATCCACTAAAATTACATTTCCAGTCCGACGTTTATCTAAATTTTGGGTGGTTAAAATAATATCTAAAGCTTGATCCCAGGGTACGTCATTTAATCGTAAGGTGATATTGCCTTTCACATTATCACTTACCACAATATCAATACCTGTAAACTCGGCTAACAAATTTAAAACCGAGCGAACTGGAATATCTTGGAAATTTAAAGAAATTCGTTTTCCAGTAAATACTTTTTTCTTCAGTTTTTCAGCTTGTATTTCTTCTGGTGTCAAAGGAAACACATCAATAATAAACTGCTTATTAACCTGATAAGCAAAGTGCCCAAAATCCCCCGCGGCTAAAATCGCAACTTTGGCATCTTTACCTTGTTGCGTCGCACTGACGATTCGCGCGGGGCTATGAAAATCAACCACATCAAATCGTTTACGCAAATTTTGAGGTAACCGGGTGCTATTAAATATTGCTTCAATCTTTTTACCGGATTGAGTGACTTCAATTGGAATACCCGCATCGGTTACATTAATAATCACTCGACCGCCATTCTTGGCGGTACCACGAAAATCAATATTTTTAATTCCATATCGTGCATTCACAGGGCGATTTGTAACAAAAATTTCTTTGCGCTGAGGAACGAGCTGTTCTGATTTCCCTTTTATCATTAAGCTATAGACATTTCCGGAACTATAGCCCGAATAAGCTACCGTATCGGATAAATCTAGAATAGCTCTCACTCTATCTTTAACAGAAACAATCCGATATTTAATCAAAGATGCCAGTTCAATTTTTTTAAATTTGTCCTCTGGATCAAACAAAGCTAACTGCGAATTAATAAAATCCAAAACAAGCCGTGGGGGCTTTTGGGTAATAAAACTGGCTGGAAGCTGTTCTAACGGATGTGCAAAACAAAAATCAATCCGAACTCGGTTATCCGGCATAGACTTTACTTTTACCGATTGTAATGCGTTATCCCTTGCATGCAGATTGGTAAACGCTGCTGAAAGCAATAAGAGCACAATAATAAACTTTCTCAAAGTAATCTCCCTTTTGACCCATCCTTTCCCCAAAGGCATTGAGTGAAAGATTGTCGGTTGAGAATAACTAGGGGCATACCCTATTCAGGTTTGTTAAGTTTTAACGTTATTGGCCTTTTTTCCCATTTCCCACCAACCTGGATGGTTTCTTCCAGTTTGATTGTATCATTGGTAATTTGAGTGATCCGACCAAAATTTTTACCCATATAATCGCCCGCTTTCACGCGAGTAATTAATCCATCAGGCTGACTTATCAGCCCCCAAATGGTTGAATTTACCTTGACTATCCCTACAAATTTTAGAGCATCCAGTGGAAATGCTTCCAATGGTTGCTTCGGGCGATTAATATTCGGGGCCTGGACATCTTCTTTCTCTACTACTTTAATCTGTTTAAATGGGCTTCGCCTATTTTGCTGCTCAGGGTAAGTGAATTTCTCGGGCGTTTCAAATTCTGGGATAGGTTCTATAGGTTTTGAGGGCCTTGATTTAACTTCCTGCATATAGTTTCTTAGTTCAGTATCATCGGTACCACATCCCACCAAACCAACACTAATACACATTAAAAAAAGCCAACCGATCCGCTTTCGGTAGTGAACAACTTGTATAGGGTAAGGATTATTTTTGCTTATCATACTGTTCTATACCGATAAATTTTTGCCGTCATTTTCATAATCAGTTGATCGCCTGTTTGTTTTTGTTTTTCTGTGGCTGCTGGTTCAATGACAAAATCATGAATCGTCACAATTCGTCCTAATTGAGCCACACGACTTAAAAACACAGCAAGTTGATGATAATTCCCCACCACAGAAATCTTTATAGGAAGCTCGATATAAAAATCATGTTGAATCTCTGGCATTGGAGCAAATAATTCAAATGTTAGTCCACTCGCCACCCCCATTCGAGAAATATCTTCTAGGAGACCAGGCATTTCGTTTTTTGATGGCAATTGCTTAAGCATCACTCCAAAACGCTCTTCCATGATTTCCATTTGATTTCGATACGCTTGCAGATTTGCCGCTTTATGTTGTGTTCGTTCAAACTCTGCTCTTAACTCCCGCTCTTGTTGTTGCAATGATTCATATTGTTCCAAATTGGATTTAATAATAAGCCAATATCCCAGTCCTATAATCACAAGCGCAACTACAACAATGGCAGCAATCTTAATGTGTTTAGGCCATTGTCCGATATTTTCTAAAGTTAATTCATTTAGATTCAGGTTTTTCATTCATCACGCCATTTGTTTTAGGACCAAGGATAAAACTCAATTTAAATGTATTATCTACGTTTTCCGGTGAATCCTTAGCTTTTTTTATTTCCGTAAGCTCAGGAGATTGAATCCATTGATTGGCTTCAATATTTCTCATGAGCTCTGAAATATTGCTGTTGGACTCAGCATATCCAAACAAGGTGATTTTATCCCCCTCACGTTCAATCTGTGTTAAATACACTCCATTAGGTAAAACGTTTACGAGTTCATCAAACATACGTACCGTGAGTGTTCTAGTAGCCTGTAGATTTTGAACAATATTCATTCTCGCAATCAACGCTTCGCGCAATTTTTTAAGCTCTTCAATCTCTTTAATTTGAGCCTTTAAACGAGTAATTTCAGTTTGTAAGATTTGATTACGATTCGTTTGGTCTTCAATTAAATTTTTTGCATACATATTCCACATAAAAACAACAATTGCCGCTGCGGCTAAAGCAACGCCCAAGTATAAAGTAAATTCTTTTTTTTCTTTTTCCCGCCTAGCCTCACGCCAAGGCAATAAATTAATTTCGGTCATTGAGCTTCCTATCTCCTCATCGTTTAAGGGAAGAGGACATTACTTTTTTTCTGAGGCTCTAAGCGCTAAACCACAAGCCACCAACAGCGTTGGAGAATCTTTATACAACTGGTCTTGATTTATCTTTTTTGCCACATTCATGTATTTAAAGGGATTTGCGATTTGTGTAGGGATGTTAATATGTTCTTGTAACAATCGTGCCAAATCCGGTACCTTCGCGACTCCACCCGCCAAAAGAATATAATCCACCACCGTGTAGTGTGTTGATGAAAAAAAGACCTGCAAACCACGCTTAATCTGCAGAAGAATTAATTCTATAAATGGCTGTAATACCTCATCTACATAATCCGAAGGCAACGTCCCTTCCCGAAGAGACTTCTCTGCCTCTTCCGCTCCTAAACCATACTTTTCCATAATAGCTTGAATAAGCCGAACGCCACCAAATTCCTCTTCCCTTGAAAAAATAATCTTCATGCCTGAAAGAACGAAAAAATGTGTATATACCGCTCCGACATCGATGATCGCAATGACTTTATTTTCGCCTTCAGTGGGTAAATCTGGCGCAAACAGATGGGCAACGCGTTCGATTGCATAAGATTCCACATCTACGATGACAGCTTCCAAACCTGCATGCGAAACGGTCTCAACCCGTTTGCTCACATTTTCAGTGCGGGATGCAACAATGAGAACATCTTGCATAGCCGTGTTCTTAGCTGATGGACCAATCACATTAAAATCGATATTGATTTCATCAATGGGATAAGGAATATATTTATCTGCTTCGATGATGACGAGCTCTTCAATCTCATCTTCGCTTAATCCTTCATGCACCTGTATCGTACGACTAATCGCTAAAGAGTCCGGAACAGCTACCGCGACCTTTCTTGAGCTTAATCGCGTTTGAGCCAATAATGAACGAATCGCATTGGATACTGCATCAACATCTTTAACAATTGGGCCTTCCATAGCGTTTTCAGGAAGTTTGATAGCGCCATAACCTTCAACACTATACTGATTACCATTTGATGAAAGTTCAATAATTTTTACCGAGGTTGAACTGATGTCTACTCCGAGAATAGTTCGTTGTCTAGGGCTTAACAATTTAAACACTTGCCTATTCTCCCTCTTATGGCATGTAATCCCTGATTATGGATGGCTCGAAGCGGGTATTTTATTCCTAAGCTGGGTTGAGAAATAATTAAAACCCTGAAATAAAATATCCTTAGATCTTGCTACATATTAACGTAAGTTATTAAAAAATGAAATTTTTATCCAGTTTATTCTATCCATTTTCTCATTTAAGGGAATAATCGCATCGCTTCCATATGAGTTCCTCCAATTGTTTGGTTTCAACTAGATTCTTGCACAAGAAACCCAAATTACACTATAGTGAATTAAGCAAAAGTCTTGGCCTTTGAAATCAAGGAGTTGTTATGTTGGATTTAAATGATTTAAAACACGCCCTTTTAACCGTCGTTCTTCGTTATCGAAGCGAAGTCAAAGCCACTGCCTTAGAGCGTGAAAAAGCAGATAGCCAAGCAAAAATTTTCTTTAAAGACGATTTGACTCCTCTTGAACTAATCCTTAAAGGTATTGTCAATGAAATTACCGAGGATGCTCCGACACACGTCAATTTACTAAATTGTCTATTAAGGAGCATGGTGTCACTCCATGCAATCACAAACCCGATGAGTGATGTCAATGACCAAGCATTTTCTGAACTTTGCGATCTGGTAAAAGGGATCCGTCAGTTACAAACACACTCTTCCAGCAGCACCATTACGTTAATACAAGGGGGACAAGAATTCGTCTGCTATGGTCATGCCGCAAGATATGGCGCTTCAGGGTCACGATTAGGAAAGCTGCTACATGAAGAAATATTGGCTCGACTGGGTTTGGACGCAAGCTCATCCAACGACAAAATCATTGAAAAATTAACCGGACTAAAAATTGCCCACCAAGAAAAACTCGAATTACAACAACTTAGAGCAAGAGTGGTTTTATGGGAAAGGGTAACGACATCACCAAGATCAGTGGCTTTTGGAGGTTTATTTTCCTTATTTCCACCACTGCCCCAAGGAAAACCTGTTTCTCAACAACAAGGCGCCTGCGAGGAAGTAGGAGCGAAAAATTCGCTTCCAGACTAGAATTCAATATATAATGTCAACAATTAAATTATAGTGATCCTCTAGATGAAAAAAACGGCTTATTTTTGGCGCAAAGGACTTTGGGCGCTGGTCAGTTTATTTTTTATTTTTCTTGTTATGTTGAGCTTACTCTATCTCTACCTACAAAGCCAACTTCCAAATGTCGATTCATTAAAAAGCGTACAGCTACAGGTCCCATTACGCATCTATACCCAAGACGGTTTGCTTATTCAGGAGTATGGAGAAAAAAGACGCATACCAGTAAGCTATGAAGATATTCCTCCCATGTTGATCCATGCTGTACTGGCCACTGAAGATCAACGCTTTTTTGAACATCCGGGTGTTGATATTCTTGGTCTTGGGCGCGCTGCCATTCGAATGATTCAAACAGGGACTAAATCGCAAGGTGGAAGTACCATCACCATGCAAGTCGCCAGAAATTTTTTCTTAGATCGTAAAAAGACCTTTTTAAGAAAGTTCAATGAAATCCTTCTCGCCATCAAGATCGATCAAGAACTTAGTAAAGAGAAAATATTAGAGCTTTATCTCAATAAAATTTATTTAGGCAACCGAGCCTACGGTGTTGGCGCGGCAGCACAAGTCTATTATGGCAAACCCTTAAATGAACTAACGCTCGCCCAGTTAGCCATGATCGCTGGGTTACCTCAGGCACCTTCTACTCAAAATCCCATAGCAAATCCACTCGCGGCCAAAAAGCGACGGGATCATGTTCTTGAGCGCTTACTCGAAGAAAAATACATTACCGAGGATGAATACCACGAGGCTGTGAACGAACCCTTAACCGCTAAGTATCATGGTGCCACGCTAGATGTAGATGCGCCTTATGTCGCTGAAATGATCCGTCAATCGTTGTATGATCACTTTGGCCCTGATGCTTACACAAAAGGATACAAGGTTTATACCACCATTAAAGGCCCATTACAGTTAGCCGCCAACCAAGTAGTAGAAGAGAGCTTGATTGCGTACGACAGGCGTCACGGGTATCGTGGACCGGTCGCGAAGATGGGAAGCTTGGAAGAAGTCTCAGAAGATAAAATTCATAAAAACCTACTCCAGTATCCTATTATTGGCGATCTTCAACCAGCCATGGTCGTGGATGTTCAGTTTAGAGAAGCTAAAGTCATCAACCGCAATGGGCAGACTATCACAATCCCTTGGGATGGTCTCTCCTGGGCAAGACCTGCTCTTAAGAAAGGCTGGGTAGGAAAGCAACCTACCGAAGTTTCAAATGTCGTTTCAGTAGGTGATGTTATTTACGTTCGAAAACATAAAGACATCTGGCAGCTTGCTCAAATTCCTAAAGTAGAAGCTGCTTTGGTTGCGTTAAATCCTAAAAACGGAGCGATTGAAGCGTTAGTGGGAGGATTTAATTTTGAGCGCAGCAAGTTTAACCGAGCTACTCAATCCAGTCGACAACCAGGATCTAGCTTTAAGCCCTTTGTTTATGCGGCTGCATTAAACAAAGGGTATACGTTGTCAACCATGGTCAATGATGCCCCGATTGTAGTAGATGACCCAAGCCAGCCTAACTTATGGCGCCCTCATAACGATAACCGTAAATTTAACGGCCCTATGCGTTTGAAAGAAGGGCTTGTTCGATCACGCAATATGGTTTCTATCCGTATTCTTGATGATATCGGGATTGATTATGCCATTGATTTCATTTCTCGATTTGGTTTCCATAAAGAGCATCTACCTCACGCTTTATCCTTAGCACTGGGGAGCCTGGCCGTTAGCCCATTGGATATGACCGCAGCCTATGCTGTTTTCGCTAATGGTGGCCATAAAATTGAGCCTTATCTCATTGACCGAATTACGGATGATGAAGGAAAAATATTGCTGCAAGCAAAGCCTGTCATCGCATGCGGCAAGCAATGTAATGAACAAAAAATTGATCCGGATTTGGTTGCACCCCAAGTCATCCCCGAAGACATTGCCTTTTTAATGGACTCTGCGCTTAAAAGCGTGATTCAGCAAGGTACAGCTAGGGCTGCAAAAGTATTAAATCGCCAAGATATCGCAGGGAAAACAGGAACCACAAATGATAAGGTCGATGCTTGGTTTGCAGGTTATCAAAATGAACTTGTGGTCACCGCGTGGGTAGGATTTGATACGCCGACCCCACTTCATGAGTACGCCTCACAATTGGCTCTTCCTTTATGGATCGACTTTATGAAAGTAGCCCTCAAAGACATTCCAGAGCAAAAAACCCAAATACCAGAAAATATTATATCTCTGCGTATTAGCCCAAAAACGGGATTAATCGTACCGGAAAATGATCCCGATGCAATTATTGAATATTTCCGCGAAGAAGAAGTTCCCGTTTCTGATGATGATAGTTCAACTTCCTTCACTTCTCAAAGCTATGAAACCCAGGAACACTTGTTTTAATGATTAGTTCTTGGATATAGAATACTTCATATGAGAATTTTTTATCAGTCTATAATTCCCGGTTGCATGCAACCGGGCTCCAAAGCTCATTAGATCAGAACCTACGCAAAATCCCAATCTGTTCATTATAAAAAATTTTCAATTCAGTCATTTAAGCAGCCAGCGCATCCGTAGCGGCTACGTATTCATAACCTAAATCGCGGGCCACCGCTTCATAAGTGATCATTCCTTTGTGGACATTTAATCCATTTAATAGATGGCCGTCACTGAGTAAAGCGAGTTTAATGCCCTTAGTTACCAAACTTAATACAAAAGGCAATGTAGCGTTATTCAGAGCAAACGTGGATGTTTTAGGAACAGCACCAGGCATATTCGCAACGCAATAGTGCACAATTTGCTCTTCTACATAAGTTGGTTCTTGATGCGTAGTAGGCCGACTGGTCTCAAAGCAGCCTCCTTGATCGATTGCAACGTCAACCACAACCGATCCCGGGCGCATCGCTTTTAGCATGTTGCGCGTGACTAGTTTTGGTGCAGCCGCTCCAGGAACTAAAACAGCACCAATCACTAAATCCGCTTCAGTAACGTATTTTTCCGTTGCTTCAGAGGTGGCATAAATTGTATTTAATTTTGAACCAAACTGGAAATCGAGCTCACGTAACCTGGGTAATGATTTATCGAGCACCGTAACATGCGCTTCCATCCCCATTGCCATGCGTACAGCGTTTGTGCCAACAACACCACCGCCGATTACGACAACATCAGCTGGTGCAACACCTGGCACCCCCCCTAATAAAACGCCGCTTCCACCTTGAGCCATCTCTAAACAATGCGCTCCTGCTTGAATCGACATGCGACCTGCCACTTGGGACATTGGTGTCAAGAGAGGCAAACCACCATCATTTTGTGTAACGGTTTCATAGGCAATAGCAGTCACACCTGACTCTTTTAACAAACGGGTTTGTTGTGGATCAGGTGCTAGATGTAAATAAGTAAAAATGGCTTGGCCTTCACGCAATTGTTTACATTCTATAGGTTGAGGCTCTTTGACTTTAACAATCAAATCGGCGCGAGAAAAAATTTCATCAGCAGAATCTACAATCTCTGCACCTGCCACTTGATAGTCTTCATCGCTTATGCCAATCCCTATCCCAGCATTTTTTTCAATTAAAACATCTCCCCCATGCCTTATCACCTCACGCACACTGGCAGGAACGAGACCTACACGATTTTCTTGCGGCTTAATTTCTTTTGGTACTCCAACTAACATAAACTTACTCCATTTACGTTTATTTATACCCCATGCTGTTATCGCTTAAGTACGCGCGGAGTCTAATTCTTGAATTAATTGAGGAACAATTTCAAACAAGTCACCAACTAAACCATAATCAGCTATTTGAAAAATTGGCGCATCCTCGTCTTTATTAATGGCTACAATAACTTTTGAGTCTTTCATTCCAGCAAGATGTTGCACGGCACCGGATATACCAACCGCAATGTACAAAACGGGAGCAACCACTTTACCTGTTTGGCCAACCTGATAATCATTTGGCGCAAATCCAGCATCCACAGCCGCTCTTGAGGCACCAACTGCAGCTCCTAATACATCTGCTAGTTGTTCAATCATTTTGAAATGCTCAGCATTTTGTAATCCCCGCCCTCCAGCTACAATGATTGAGGCGCTTCCTAGATCAGGACGACTAGACGCGCTTAATTCATGGCGTACAAATTGGGTTTTTGTTAAAGGAACAACATGATTGATTCGCTCAACACAACAAGCTTCTTGTTCCATAGCCACGGGTTCAAAGGCTGTGGTTCTTATCGTAAGAACTTTTTTTTCATCAAGTACTTTAACTTTCTCAATTGCATTTCCTGCATAAATAGGATGCTCAAATGTGTGTTCATCAATAATTGCGGTTACATCTGAGACTTGCGCCACATCTAATAACGCCGCCACACGAGGAAGAATATTTTTACCAAAGGTCGATGAACCGCCCATAATGATTTGAAACGAATCAGCCAATTCAGCTACTACTTTGCTGACATTTTCTGCTAATTGATGCTCATAAACAGCATTATCGACCTGCCAGACTGCTTCAACACCCTTTAATGTCGCCGCTTGCAAAGCCACATTGTTACACTGACTGCCTACAATGAGTAACGTTGGTTTTTTACCCATAGTTAATGCTGCAGATAATACATTTTTTGTTGAGGGGTGTATTTCCTTATTATCATGTTCAACGAGAATTAATACGCTCACAATTGCTCCCTATCCAAGCACCTTGGCTTCGTGTTTTAATTTATTAACCAATTCAGAAACCGATTCCACTCGAACTCCACCACTTCGAGCTGGAGGGGCTTTAACATTTAACACCTCAACATGCTGTTTCAACGTTAGATTAAGCTCATTTAGTTCAATTTTGTCAATTGATTTACGCTTGGCTTTCATAATATTGGGCAAACTAGCATAACGTGGCTCATTTAAACGCAAATCGGTACTCACTATGGCTGGCAAGGTAACTTTTATTGTTTCAAGACCGCCATCAATTTCTCGAGTAACGCTTAATTTATCTCCTTCAACCTGGATGGATGAAGCAAAAGTTGCCTGTGGCCAATCTAATAAGGAAGCCAGCATTTGTGGAGTTTGGTTATTATCTCCATCAATGGATTGCTTTCCCATTAATACCAGTTGTGGTTGTATATCATCGACCACTTTTTGTAGAATTTTGGCGATATTAAGGCTTTCAAATGATTTTTCAGTGTGCACATGAATGGCTCGATCCGCCCCTAATGCTAAGCCATGGCGTAAGGTTTCTTGAGAGTCATCTTTGCCAATGGACACCAATATCACCTCTGATGCGACCCCTTGCTCCCTTAATCTTAGGGCTTCTTCAACAGCTATTTCATCGAAGGGATTCATCGACATTTTCACATTTTGCGTTTCAACGCCACGGTTGTCTTGTTTTATTCGAATTTTTACATAAGGGTCTATGACGCGCTTCACTGAAATCAATATTTTCATAATTCCTCACTGGAAATAACGGGCCTGTATTGATTTTGCCAGAGATAGAATTAAAAAGAAAATACTCAAACTCAACTTGATGAAAAATGTGTTTTCAACCATTTTGACGGCGAAAACATTGAACGTTAATGTCTACGATGGTCTTTATGGTCTGTCAGATTATAATCTTAAACCTCTCTTTCGCTTTGTAAATACTGACAAAAAGCATCTCCAATTTCAGGATGGCGCTTTCCAAATGCAACCATGGCTTGTAAATAGCCAAGCTTGGAGCCACAGTCAAAGCGTTTGCCATCAAATCGGTAGGCCTTAACAGGCTCTTCTTTTAACAATTGCTGAATGCCATCGGTTAATTGAATTTCACCTCGAGAATCGATATGAGTTCGTTTTAAGCAAGAAAAAATGGTCGAAGTAAAAATATACCGACCAACGGAGGCTAGATTGGAGGGGGCTGCTTCTCGAAGTGGTTTTTCTACCATGGCCTGGATATCAGAAAAACTGGATTGATTATCCTTAACCTTCACTACACCATATTGATGAACCTCTGCCCACGGTACAGGTTGCACGGCCAATACAGAACTTTCGTCTGTATTAAAATAATCCACCATAGAACCTAAACATGAATCCCTTGCGTCGTCAATCAAATCATCGGCTAATAACACAGCAAAAGGCTCTTCACCCACCACATGCTCAGCACAAAGTACAGCATGACCCAAACCAAGTGGCTGATGTTGTCTGACATATGAAAATTGAATGCCAGGAGGGGAAATATTTCGAACCAAACTCAATAAGTCTACTTTCCCTTGTTCCTGTAATCTAGATTCTAATTCAAAATTATTATCAAAATGATCTTCAATCGAGCGCTTACTCGAGCTTGTGATAAAAATCATGTGATTGATGCCGGCTCGTACCGCTTCTTCTACAGCATACTGAATTAAGGGTTTATCCACAATCGGTAACATTTCCTTGGGATTCGCTTTGGTTGCAGGAAGAAATCGTGACCCCAAACCAGCAACAGGAAAAACAGCTTTTTTTACTTTCATATTAATAAATCCTTCTACACATTAAGCTCGATTCCCACCATTGGTCTTCCTACAGAATAATAATAAGCTATGCCTGATTGCATCACCTTGGATAACGAAAAACAATTTCTACCATCGATTAAAGGCGATTGTTTCAATGCTTGAGCCAGATTTTGAAGTGGATACGACTTAAATTCATCCCATTCTGTCGCTATAACCAGTGCAGCTAAGTTACTGGTTTGAAGAGTTTCTTCAGCACTTGAACACCAGGTAATTGCATCTTCTTTAAGAAGAATTTTTTTAGCCTGAGTCATCGCCACCGGATCGTATAATCTTAACTTTACTCCAGCCTTCAATAAAGCATGAATGATGACTAAACTACTCGCTTCTCGTATATCATCCGTTCCAGGCTTAAATGAAAGCCCCCAAATCGCAATAGTGCGGTCCTTTAAATCATGATTAAAATGATGAGCAAGCTTATTAAATACCCAATTTTTTTGTAGGTTATTAATGGCATCAATCGAGTCTAATAGAGAAGCGTTTATTCCCTTTTGAAAAGCAGTATGTTTTAAAGCTCGAATATCTTTTGGAAAGCATGACCCACCATAGCCAATCCCTGCTTGAATAAAATGAGGACCAATTCGGTGATCCAGACTCATTCCTTGGCGTACATCTTCAATATCCGCACCAACTTCCTCTGCAATCAAACTGATTTGATTCATAAAACTTATCTTGCAAGCGAGCATTGCATTGGCTGAGTATTTCGTTAACTCCGCCGATTTTCGACTCATGCATACTAACGAAACCCCTTTACTAACCAACGGCTTATAAATGGCCTCAAGGGGTTCTAGAGCCTGTTTGTCACCCCCTAGAATGATGCGATCGGGATTTAAAAAATCAGACACAGCTCTGCCCTCACGCAAAAACTCGGGATTTGAAGCCACTTGAATTTGAAAATGACTGTTTCGCTTACGTTGAATATCGGCGATAACCATACTGAGCTTGTCTCCAGTTCCTACAGGGACGGTTGATTTGGTCACGATCAGTGTGTCTTTTTGAGTTTCGAGAGAAATTTGTTCTGCAATCCCCAGTACTTGAGATAAATCTGCCTCCCCGCTGGGCAAGCTTGGCGTTCCTGTTGCAATGATATGCACTTGTGCGTACTCAATCGCTTTCGAAGTGTCTGATGAAAAAGATAGTCGTCCCGACTCTAATTGCTGCTTCAATAACTCCGGCAATTGATTTTCAAAAATTGTGCAATTGCCTTGCTTCAAGCGGCTAATTTTTTGTTCATCTATATCAACACAAAGTACATTATGACCAAGATGGGCAAAGCAAACACCTGAAACTAGACCAACATACCCCGCCCCATATACAGAAATGTTCATGCTTTTCTCAAAAAATAAATTTCTGCATTATCGATAAATTTTATAGAAATGACAAATTTAGTTAATCCTATGACAAGATAAGATTATGCCAGTTTGTCTAGAAACTGCTTGAATCAGTCAAAGTATGATTTTGCCCTGAATCATACGACACAGAAAGTTAAGAACTTAAACGTAAAGAGCCGTGCAAAAATTTCTCACTACTTAACCTCCACCTATGATAATATTCTATACTTTTTTATGAACCCTCTGAATTGAGTTTTAATTAAATGAACATCAGCCTTTTTGATTTGTTTTCTATTGGTATTGGCCCATCTAGCTCACATACTGTCGGGCCAATGTATGCTGCAAACGAGTTCATTAAACTCCTGACTGATAGAAAACTGTTTAATCAGACTGAACGAATTAAAGTTGAACTCTATGGATCACTCGCCCTAACCGGTAAAGGTCATGGGACAGACAAAGCCATATTAAATGGACTTGAAGGTAAAGATCCTGAAACGGTTGATCCTGAACTCATGGTTCCAAGAATGAATGAAATTCTTACCAATAAGAAACTCTCCCTGGCAGGCAAAAAAACCATCGACTTTGAAGAAGCCCAAGATTTTATTTTATATCAAAAGGAAGTGCTTCCAAAACATAGTAATGGCATGAAATTTACTGCGTTTGATGAAAACAATCATTATTTATTAAGCCAAATCTATTATTCGATTGGCGGTGGATTTATTACAACAGATGAAGCATTTGATCAGTTGGAGCAAGATGACATCCAACTGCCCTATCCCTTTGACACAGCGAGACAACTCCTTGACCAGTGCAAATCGAATCAGTTGACCATTGCAGAATTAATGCTTGCTAATGAGCGAAGCTGGCGTAGTGAAGATGCAATTTATTCAGGCATTTTAGCCATTGCCAAAGTCATGTGTGACTGCATTGACAATGGCTGCCAACATCCAGGCGAGCTTCCTGGTGGACTTAAGCTTAAACGACGAGCACCTGATTTATTTAACAAATTAAATTCTCAAAATGGCGTACCCAGCGCTTATGAGCGTTCGGACATTATGAACCGTCTTAACTTATATGCTATGGCTGTGAATGAAGAAAATGCTGCGGGTGGCCGAATTGTAACAGCCCCGACTAATGGAGCAGCAGGCATTATTCCTGCTGTGTTTAAATATTGCCAGGAAGCCCATGGAAAGCTCGATAAGGAAGATATTTATACCTATTTCTTAACTGCTGCGGCCGTTGGCATTTTATATAAAAAAGGGGCGTCGATTTCTGGTGCGGAAGTGGGTTGCCAAGGTGAAGTAGGCGTTGCCTCGTCTATGGCCGCTGCAGGACTGACTGCGGTCTTAGGGGGCAGTATTGATCAAATTGAAAATGCAGCTGAAATTGCCATGGAACATCATTTAGGAATGACTTGCGATCCCGTCTTGGGACTGGTTCAAATTCCCTGCATTGAACGCAATGCCATGGGCGCTGTAAAAGCAGTCAATGCTTCCAGGATGGCTTTAATTGGTGATGGACAACATCAAATCTCATTGGATAAAGTCATCAAAACCATGAAGCAAACGGGTATGGATATGCAAAGCATATACAAAGAAACATCAACCGGAGGCTTAGCTGTTAATTTAACCGAATGTTAGTTCCGTCGACCAGGATGAGATTCTTTAATAAAAAATAGCACCAGTATTAGACTTAAAAAATAACAGCATGGCATGACCAGCAATGCTTTTTGATAACTGTTAACGGAATAAGTTGTGATTCCGTTAATGATCTCATAACGTCCAAATCGATGTAAAAATACGCCAACTAGGGGCTGAAAAATAGCCCCGCCAATGAGTACCGAAAGATTATTAAACCCTGAAGCGGTTCCAACCAAATGATTTGGATTATTATCTTTTACCACGGCAAAACTAACTGTTTGCCCTCCTGCTCCCAATCCTAAAGCAAAGAGAACAAGATACATCCAACTCATTTCCACACCGGGAACATACAGAAGAATACAAGTCGACAAAAAACCAAAAAAAGCGCTAAGACCTAACGCGAGACGCCGACTAGTTAATCGATCACTTATCCAACCTAACAATGGACTACCTATTCCTATGCCAAGCCAAATCATGCTACACATGCCTGAAGCTTCGACAACCCCAATTTGATATTTTTCTTCTAAGTACGGCACTCCCCACAGCGCAGCAAACACCGCAATGGGAGTCCAGATGGTAAAGGCATACGCTCCGGTTATCCAAGTATAGGTGTGCTTACACACAGCCACTAAACGCTGCCACTCATCACGAAATCGCTGGGAAGGCTTATCTTGGGTAGGTTGGTTTGGGTAATCTCTGATAAATGACCATAGAAAAATCGCGAGAATAAATCCCATGATAGCTAAAATGAAACTCGCTTGACGCCAACCTAATGCTTCTGTCATAGCAGCCAGCGGCATTTCTCCAAACATGGCTCCCACGGAACTCATCGCTTGCGCAATACCTGCTAAGATTGCAAAATGCTGTGGTGGAAACCAACGAGATAGCAAAACCAACACACCAATAAATGAAAAAGCAGAACCAATTCCAATTAAAAACCGTCCAATGGATGCAGTTAAAATACTGTCGGTTGAAGCAAAAAAGAATGATCCTACCGCACAAAGAATCAAAGCAAACGTCATCAATTTGCGCGGCCCATATCGATCAAATAAAACACCCGCAGGTAATTGCATAGGTGCGTATGCATAAAAATAAAAAGCAGAGATAATACCGAATCCTTCTGCGCTAACCTGAAAGGTTTTCATCATAGGATCAGCCATAACACTGGGGGCCACTTGTAAAATGAATTCATACATATAAAAAGAAGCCGCTAGAAAGAATATAAAATAGGCTTTAAAGAGACTATGCTCAGAAGGTGTTGAAGAATACATATGTAAGGCAATACCAGTGTTTAAAAAAGCACATTAGACCCTAAGCGAAATTCTCTTGTCAAGGCGCTCTTTTTTTATTCAGCAATTGACATTCTAATGGGCTCGACTTTGAGTATCATTTTTCTAAATCATTGAGCAACGAAGCAATGTGTTTATGGATAATAAATTGCGCCCAAAATCGCGGGCTTTGACGCTCCCGTAATGGGTCTGAGATCAACTGGCGTTTTGGTCAGAGTCTTCTCAGCTAACCAGGCAAACATCATAGCTTCAATAAAATCAGGGTCAACCCCCATTGTTTCTGTGCTGCTGACGTTCACCGTGGTAAGATTTCTTGCCATTTCTTGTAACAACTTAGTGTTATGCGCACCACCACCACAAACGAATACGTTCTTAGGTTTTTGGGGACTGTCCTTAATGGCATTGCAGATGGTTAAAGCAGTTAACGAAAGAAGCGTCGCTTGCACATCTTCAGGTTTCAGTGCTTCAGTGAGATTTTTTGTTAACCAGTCAGGAGAAAAGTATTCCTTGCCAACGCTTTTAGGGGGAAGCTTCTGAAAATAAGAATCACTAAGCAAGCTATCCAGTAAAGGTTGGGCTAAGGTACCGGACGAAGCCCACTCTCCATTCGCATCAAACGAGCGATTAAGATGCTTTTGAATCCAATAGTCCAGCAAACAATTACCAGGCCCCGTATCGAACCCCTGACTCACTTGATGTTGATGTAAAAAAGTTACATTGGCTATCCCACCAATATTTACAATCGCAATAGGATCTTGAAATCTTAATCCGAATAAAGTCTGATGAAAAATGGGCGCAAAAGGCGCACCTATCCCACCTAGTACTAAATCGCGTGTTCTAAAATCTGCAATGACCGTAATGCCTGTCCTCACGGCTATGGTGTGCGCACATCCCAATTGGAAGGTATAGGGGATATTTACGGTCACATCATGCGCGATCGTTTGACCATGGCTTCCAATAGCTTGAATAGCATGCGGGGGGATTTGTGCACTCGCTAACAGTTTTTGTACTGCTTCTGCAAAATCTTGTCCAATTAGCGTGTTTAACTGTGGGATCAAAGCAAGTGGAAGATTTTTTTGTTTTAAAACATCGTTTAATTGCTTTAATGTTTTATTTCGATAAGAAATGGTAATACCAGCGATAAGCTGATTCGTATCTAGATCAACTACTGCAGCATCAATTCCATCCATGCTGGTCCCAGACATTAAACCAATATACAAATTCATGGATTGAGCCTCGGAATATTTGTATGAGTTAGAACTTTAAGATTGAAATGAAGCTCCAACCCATGCTTCAAAGGAATCTTCACGAATAAATCTTGGCTCATCTTCCTTTTTCCAACCTGTAATAAGCGTCATGAGCGGTCTAGTGATTAGACTTATTACCGATTTAATGGAGTAATAAACGCTGATCAAAAAGTTTGCGCCTGAAAATAACAAACATTGGATGGCTTTGTCATTATGTTTTTCTCCATCGTCTTGTTTGATTCTTGTTTTTATTGCTAAAAGCTGAATGCCTTCCCAAAGAGCGAAGCTCAAGGAGGCTAAGGCGATGGAAATGCCTAATATTGGCACTACAATAGCACCACCGATCTCATCAAGATAATCATAACGATCGTACAGTGGCTCAAAAAGATTGAGTCTTTTTAGAAATTCCCGATTAACTTTCGAGAATGCTACATTGATATTTCCTTTATAAAACTCACCATCAATTTCATTGATGGTTTCTGTTAAATCCTCAATGAGACAATTTACATGATCATAATAATTTTCAAACGTATTTTTTTGATTACTCGGTTTTTTTTGTTTTCTAAAAAAACTACTCATTGAATTTCCTTAATATCGGTTTCGTTCAGCCGAGCCTAATAAGGTATAATATAATTAATTTTAAAGAGATAAGTTTGCCAGGTATGCCAAAATGATGCCAGTAGCATAATAGGGATCAGTATATCCGTAAATAAAACAGGTCCGACATTGCCAGCCTTATAATTCCCCATTTTTATCATCTCACGAATATGTCCCCAAGCCACACCAAAAGAAAAAATTGAAAACGCCACAACCACCCCGGGAGCAAAAATGGCGTAAAAATAAGAAAGCACGCCTGCTACCCCAAACCCTAAATCAGCATAACCGGCTTCATGTTGGAAAGGAGAAGGTTTCCAGCCTATTTCACGCGCGGTTTTCCTGGTTTTATAACAATAATAAAACCATTCAATAATATTTAAAATCCCTACGGAAAATAACAGCAAACACGATAATAAAGCGGCTAAATAGGTGGGATACAAAGGGGATACTAAATAGGCGTAAATAAAAGAAGCGATGAACAGCATAGGTGCTAGAACATTCATTAGAAGATCCTTATTGTTCGAAATTACCTTATACTGTACTCAAAAAACTTCAAAAAAAATAGTGGGAAGAATTCCAAGTGATCACCCAAAACAATCTCTAACGCAATTTAAAACAACGATAGAAATTATCCGTTGTTTGCGAGGCTAACGCTTCTAAGTTAATCCCCTTAAGTTCACTGATTGCAAAAGCCACATGCTTAACTAACGCAGGATGATTTTGCTTTCCTCGGAATGGAACAGGCGCTAAATAAGGCGAATCGGTTTCAATTAAGAGACGTTCTAGAGGTACCTTTTTTGCTACTTCTTGCAATTGAGTAGCGTTTTTAAACGTTACAATGCCAGAAAATGAGATATAAAAACCAAGATCTAATGCTTTTCTTGCCATATCCCAAGATTCAGTAAAACAATGAAGCACCCCTCCGATATCCGAAGCATTTTCCTCAATCATGACCTGTATGGTATCGTCCACTGCATCACGGGTATGAATAATTAATGGTTTGCCAGAAGTTCGCGCGGCTCGAATATGTTGACGAAACCTCTGTCTTTGTATTTCAATCGCCTCTTCACCCTCTGTTCGAAAATAATCTAACCCTGTTTCTCCAATTGCGATGCAAGCCGGATGAGAAGCAAGCAATAATAATGAATCTGCATTCGGTTCTTCGGCTATGGTAGCGTTTGGATGTAAGCCTGCTGATATGTATACATTTGAATAATGATCTGCCAGTTTATAGAGGAGAGGCATATCCTCTAGTTCAATGCAAACGCATAACATTTCTTTAACGCCAGCATTGTAGGCTTCTTGCATTAAATTTTCGAGCTTATCGTCAAACTCACTTAAATCGATGCTGTGCAAATGACAATGAGAATCAATAAAATTCAGATTAGAAGTATTCATATTGTTTTGATAACGAAAGTTTTAAATGGTATCAGTTCCTTCAGTGGATTTTAACTTACCGGCCAAAATAGTTTCAATTTTTGTACATAAATTAAGGCCATTTTTTCCACTTAATTGCACTCCAATCCCGACAGGTTTGTTTCCTTGAGCCTCTTTAGGCGTCAACCAAGCAATTTTGCCTTCCACTAAATACGTCTCTGATTCTTCGGGAAGTTGAACAGATAAGGTTATCTCACCGCCTAGCTCATAAGCTTTTTTTGTTCGAATAAATAAACCGCCGCCTTTGATAAAAGGCATGTACGCAAGGTACAGTGCATGCTCATCGCTAAAGTTGCATTCAATCAAGTCTACCATATCATTCATTGAATGTTCCTAACATAGTCTAACAGCAAATCCTCAAGCGCTAGGGTTTGATTAATGGTTATGTTTTGGCTTAGTTTTTTTCTTAATACGCTTATTTTTCTATTATAGTCAAAGAAACTCGTCACCGGGATTTGTTGTGAGAGTCTATAGAGAGAACGGTTATTTGCTCTCGAATTTGCCTCCGACTTATAAAAATGAAAACGTATCATTTGTGAATTTACTAAATACAACCACCACAACAAATCATCAAAATTGTAGTGACTCCAACGTGTCGCTATCTCTGGAGGAGAAACTTTACTTTCACAAAGATCAATAAGAGATTGAATCAATTGGTCACGGTCTTGAAAAATAACGGCACGTGGGTCCTCGTTGGGATACAACTTACCTAAATTTAAATAATCAATCTCATCATGCATTCCGTCAGAAAAAAAATATTTTTGGCAGCGACTTAAAATCGTTGGAGGAATACTACTCATTTGCTCAGCCAATAAAATAAATAGAGTATGAACAGGGGGCTCCTCCAATACTTTTAATAAGGCATTCGCTGCTGCTATATTCATTCTTTCGGCAGAATCAATGATAACGATTCGGTATTTTGCTCGCTGTGGGGTTTGGTAAATATCCTGTTGGATCGCTCGGATCTGGTCGATTTTAATTGCTTTATCCAATGCATCTTGAGCAATATAATGCAAATCAGGATGAACGTTTTCGAGCAATCGCTGACATTGATGACACTGCCCACACGCACTTAACTGCTCACAAAATAAGTAGCCCACAAGGTTCATCGCAAACACCGAGCTCTTCACATGTCGTGATCCGACAAATAAAATAGATTGTCGAAATCGTCGGCTTGCCAAAATGGGCTGAAATGTTTGCCACATTTGATCATGAGCTGGGAGATATTCAACCACGGATGATGTCCGCATGATGAGTCATATAATTATCTAACGCATTTCTAATTAAATTTTGTACAGTTTTTAATGGTTTTCCCGCATCAATCATAACCACGTTATCCATTGTTTTTAAATGCTCGTGATAACGATGATACACATCTTGAAAAAAAGACAAAGCTTCCTGCTCAATTCGGTCTGTGGTTCCGCGTGATTGAGCTCGTTTTAAGCCCCTCTTTGGCGATACGTCAAGGAAAATCACTAAATCTGGCTTAAACCCTTGCATGCTAAAAGAAGAAAGCTGTGAGATAAACGTTTCATCCATTTTTCTACCACCACCTTGATAAGCAAAGGTGGAAAGCTCGTATCGATCCGCTAACACCCAGGCTCCTTTTGAAAGAGAGGGTTTAATAACAAGTTCCATTAACTGGATCCGAGCAGCATATAATAAAAGAAGTTCTGTACGTGGATCTAAAGGTTGTTCAGGATTAATTTCTTTAATGAGCTCACGAGCCACCTCTCCTACACGCGTCCCACCTGGTTCGCGAGTGAGAACCAAGTCTTTTACATGAGATGATAAATAAGACTTAATGGTTTTTAAAGCCGTTGATTTGCCCGCCCCTTCTAAACCTTCAACGACAATATAGCGCCCTTGTTCTAAACTCATTTTTTTTCCCTTAAACTGCTTTAATATCTTGCCTGAATAATAGAATTGAGCCGCTTAAATTAGCTCTAAATCTTTATAAAAACACTTATTTTTTGCTTTTTAAATAACGGTCAATGGCTTCTTTTTGTTCTTTATAGCTTGCTGAAAAATGATGGGTGCCATCCCCTTTAGCAACAAAATACAAATAATTAGTTTGAGCAGGATTGGCTGCTGCATCGATAGCATCTCGACCTACCATAGCGATTGGTGTGGGTGGCAATCCCCGATATTTATACGTGTTAAAGGGTGAGTCAAACTGCATATCCTTATGAGTCAACTTGCCATCGTATTGCTCACCTAAGGCATAAATTACGGTGGGATCAACTTGCAGCGGCATATGCTTTCGTATTCGATTAACGATTACACCAGAAATAATGTATTTTTCTTCTAAAACAGCGGTTTCTTTTTCCAATATGGAAGCAACAATCAACATCTCGTAAGGAGATTGGTAGGGAAGCCCTGTCTTTCTTTTCTCCCAACGTTCATTTAGATATTGAAGTAAATCGGTATGCGCATGCGCAATTAATCGAGCAGCGTTTGTGCCAGCTTCATACATATAGGTATCGGCAAGAAGCAATCCTTCATCACTGGGATGGTCACTTTTAATCACATCCCAATCTGATTGTTTATAAGATAGATAAGGTGCGGTTTTTAAATTCTCAACCACTTGTTTTTGCGTTGTCCCTTCCACAATGGTAAAAGAAATTTTTAAAACATCCCCTTGAGCTACACGATGAATAAAATCCCAAGCTGATTCTTGAGGCTGAATTTCATAAATACCTGCTTTTAACTGGTGAGTCAGCCCAAAGATACGAATTAAAAGGAGCAGTATTTGATCAGAGTGAAGGTTGGTTTGGTGCTTTAGGGATTCAATTAACGCCGCTGCGGTCGCATTTTTTTTTACTTGAAAAATTTTAGGTTCTTGCGATTTTGATAATAAGTGTTGTGAAGCTGCGCGATACGATACGAATCCAAGCCCGATTATCAAAGCGAGAGATAATGCCGCTATAAGAGTAAACAATAATTTCATTGGTTGATGAATCATAGTACCTCTTAAGCCATAGCAAGAGCACACTAGGTGGATTATAAAAGATGCACGATGGGATATTACCCCCATAAAGCATTACCACCCCGAACAACTTTGTAATTTCCGCACCGTCGGAAATCCATCCAGAAGCTAAGTGAGCGGTTGAGATACAATCAATCGTCTCACCGCTTAAATTAAACTTTTTTAAACAGCAAGCTGCCGTTAGTACCACCAAAACCTAGTGAATTACTAAGCGCATAGGTAATTTCTCGTGGTTGTGCTTTGTTAGGCACATAATTTAAATCACATCCCTCATCTGGATTATCTAGATTCGTCGTCGGTGGAGCCACTTGATCACGAATTGCCAATACACTAAAAATTGCTTCAACTGCCCCTGCTGCACCAAGTAAATGTCCAGTCATGGATTTGGTTGAGCTTACAGCCAAATCATAAGCGTGAGCGCCAAACACTCGCTTAATCGCTTTTGTTTCGTTAAGATCATTTAAGTAGGTTGAAGTGCCATGCGCATTAATATAATCAACCTGAGACGGTTGAATATCTGCATCTTGTATCGTAATTTCCATCGCTCGTGATGCGCCATCGGCATCTGCATCCGGAGCTGTAATATGATAAGCATCACCTGACATACCAAAACCTACAACTTCAGCATAAATTTTAGCGCCTCGGGCTTTTGCGTGCTCATATTCTTCTAATACTAAAATTCCAGCACCTTCGCCCATCACGAATCCATCCCGATCTTTATCGAAGGGACGTGAGGCTTTTTCAGGCTCATCATTGCGTTTTGAAAGAGAACGCACCGCAGAAAAACCCGCTAAGCATAGAGGGGTTGTCGTCATCTCTGCCCCGCCACATACCATGACATCGGCATCGCCATAAGCAATCATCCGCGCAGCCAATCCAATGTTATGGGTTCCTGTAGTACAAGCAGTTACTACCGAGATATTAGGACCTTTTAATTGGTGTTGAATTGAAATTTGTCCGGCTACCATATTGATAATGCCCGCTGGTATAAAAAAGGGTGAAACCTTTCTTGGACCGCCGTTTAATAGTTTTTCTTGGTTATTGGTAATGGTTTCAATACCACCAATGCCTGCACCTACGGCAACCCCTGCGCGTTTTGAAAGCGCATCATCGATATTAATTCCTGAATCGGCAATAGCTTCTGCTGCAGCAACCATGCCATACTGAGTAAAAACATCCATTTTACGTGCATCTTTTGAAGCCAGATAGTCTTCAACGTTAAAATTCTTAACTTTTGCCCAAATCTTTGTGGGGTAATCTGTGGCATCAAAGGACTCAACCCGACCAACACCACTTTTACCTGCTAAGATATTTTGCCAAGATTCTTCTACAGTTAGCCCAACAGGGGAAACCATACCCATGCCAGTTACCACTATACGTCGTCTATTTTTCAATGATGACTCCTCAGTATCACTATGAAACGCAATGACTCAGAGAAATATCTTGGGTGGGCCTTACGTAAATGCAAGAAACGCCTTTTAAGTGATCCACAGGACAAAATCACAATTACGCTGTCATCATCACACAGAAATAACGCGTATGGGATGAGTTAATTCAAGTTTGATTTTGTCCTGAATTCTTCTCGCATTGAGTGTTTCTGGCTACTCACAAGATAAAAGAGAATTACGCATCTTCTTTATTTAAATTTGCTTCAATATAATCAATTGCTTCTTGAATGGTAGTAATTTTTTCAGCTTTTTCATCTGGAATTTCAGTTTCAAACTCTTCTTCCAAAGCCATTACTAGCTCAACGGTATCAAGCGAGTCCGCACCTAAATCATCTACAAAAGAAGCGTCGTTTTTTAACTCATCTTCTTTAACGCCTAATTGCTCAACAACAATTTTGCGAACTCGTTCTTCTACTGTGCTCATAACTTTTTCCTCTTTCAGTTATAAAAAGTAATAATCTTTCAAACAATTATGTAAGTAAAGCTTGAAAGGGTCTTAAAATAATGTCCGGTAGTTTATTCTATTCCCTAAATAACGCAAGTCTATTAACGCATTTGCATCATTTGGTCATTTTTCGGATAAAAAGAAACATTATATCACAATGTATGTGACTAAGATCAATTTCATCCCTTAAGTTCCAGAGCAAAAATATACTTTGCCTCAATAATTTATTATTTGTATCGTTACCGCGCAGGCGGGATCGACATAATCTGAACAACCATTTCAAACACTTATAGACAAAATGGAATTATCTTACCCTACCGTAAATCCTAGCAATTCCCATAGACCTTGCTTGTACGGAACGTTCAGAAAAAATTTTGTATTAATCCATATACATGCCACCATTCACTTGAATGGTTTCACCCGTAATGTAGTTACCATAGTCTGACGCCAAAAATGCTACAACTTCAGCGATGTCTTCGACTTTTCCTAACCGCTTTAACGGAATTCTCTTTAATAATTCTTCCTTCACCATATCTGGTAAAGAAGCGGTCATATCCGTATCAATAAATCCTGGAGCAACCACATTGACTGTAATGCCTCGGCTGCCAATTTCCTGGGCGAGAGATTTAGAAAAGCCCACTAACCCAGCTTTAGCTGCGGTATAATTCGTTTGGCCAGAATTACCACTAGAGCCAACGACAGAACCTATGCTAATAATTCGCCCCCAACGCGCTCTAAACATTGATTTAAGGCATGCTTTGCTCAAGCGGTACACAGAATTGAGATTGGTCTCTATAACGCGATACCATTCTTCATCATCCATGCGTAACAGCAAATTATCACAAGTAATCCCTGCATTATTAACCAAAATATCAGGCAACTTATCTTCGTCAGATAACTGAGACATTAAATCTTCTACATTTTCTTTTTTGGTTACATCCAGCATAACACCCTGGCCTGCAAGATTTTCTTTTGAAAAATACTCACTAATGGCAGTAGCACCTTTTTCACTGGTGGCAGTTCCTACCACATAAGCACCCTTACGAGCCAAGGTTAGTGCCACAGCCTGGCCAATGCCACGGCTAGCACCTGTAACGAGTGCAGTTTTGCCTTGTAAATTGGTCATACAAACGAATTCCTCTATTGATTTAGTTCATGAAGAGCATCCGATAAACTCGATTCATCATGCACGCTTAGCGTTTTTAAAGAGCGATCAATGCGTTTTATTAAGCCCCCTAATACTTTTCCAGGTCCGCATTCAATGAAGAGCTCCACACCCTTTTTGCTCATGAATTGAATGGTTTCAACCCATCTGACAGGCTTGTAAAGCTGGGCTTTCAAAAGTGTCCTTATCTGCTCGGGAGATTCGTAAACGCTTAAATCAACATTGCTTATCACCGGAACTTCAGGAGTCTTAAACGTTGCACGCTCCAAACTTTCTGAAAATAATGCGGATGCATTTGTTAGAAGCTGACAATGACAAGGCACGCTGACTGGAATAATTTTCGCCATTTTTGCGCCTTTTTCAAGCGCTAAGGAGACCGCTTTTTCAACGGCCGAAGTGTGGCCGGCAATGACGACTTGTCCTATAGCATTGTAATTAGCTGGTGTGACTAAATATTCAGTGCTGCTCGCATTTAAGCAAACATAACGGACGTCTTCGTCCTCTAGGCCAATTATCGCGGCCATAGCTCCTTCACCTAGGGGTACGGTTTCTTGCATTAACTGACCGCGCTTTGCAACCAATTCCGCCGCATCGGGGAGGCTTATCGCATTTGCACAGACCAAAGCTGCATATTCCCCAAGGCTATGTCCTGCCATCATGGATGCAGGAATAGCTTGTTGTTGCTGAAGTGTTTTATATATAGCCACGTCAGCAGTTAACATGGCAACTTGCGTGCGTTCCGTCTGATTCAGTTTTTCTTCCGGCCCATTTTGAACCAAATCCCAAACGTCATAACCCACCCGTTCAGATACCTGTAAAAATAATTCAAGTATAAGTGGATAGGATTTTGCAAGATCATTTAACATCCCTACGGATTGCGAGCCTTGGCCCGGAAAGACAAAACCAATTGTTTTCATATTGAAATCTATCCTCGAAATCTTGGATCAGTAACGAATAACCATGGCACCCCAGGTCATACCACCACCGAAAGACTCTAGTAATAAGAAATCTCCCCGCTGGATACGGCCTTCACGGATAGAGTGATCAAGTGCCAACGGAATAGAAGCCGCAGAAGTATTGCCCTGATTTTCAATGGTGACCACTACTTGCGACATAGGAAGAGATAATTTTTTGGCAATTCCTTGAATAATTCTTATATTAGCCTGATGAGGAATCAACCAATTGATATCGGATTTTTGTAACTGACTGACTTCAAGTACTTCATCGACAATATCACCCATAATATTGACGGCGACTTTAAATACTTCGTTACCACGCATACCAATTTGCGATTTTTGACCATTCTCGCCTTGGGTGGCATAGCTTAACAATTTGCCTTCGTCAAAAGAAGAATGTAGGACACTGCCTAAAATACCATCCTCTTGACTAGCACTTAAGACAACTGCTCCTGCACCATCCCCAAACAAAACACAGGTTGAGCGATCGGTCCAATCTACGGCTCTAGACATACTTTCACTGCCTACCACCATTACATGTTTAGCAGCTCCTGACTTAATGTATTGGTTAGCAATATCCATAGCGTATACAAATCCACTACAAGCAGCGCTAATATCAAATGCAGGGATGGTTCTTGAACAATTTAAGGCCTTTTGTACATGACAAGCCATACTAGGGAAAAAATGATCGGGCGTGCAAGTTGCCACAATAATTAAATCAATTTCATCCGCATGAATAGAAGCCGCGTCCAAGGCTTGCTTCGCAGCCTCACAAGCCATATAAGAAGTTGTCTCTTCCACGGAGGCAACGCGTCTACTTTTAATGCCTGTGCGGGAATAAATCCATTCGTCTGAGGTATCAAGAGTTGCTTCCAGTTCTTTATTAGTCAGCTCTCTCTTCGGAAGATAACTGCCGCTTCCACGGATGATCGCATTGTTCATAATAGCAACCCTTCGTTGATGAAGTCTGTAATTTGATTTCTTACTAAATCAATCACGTTATTTTTAACTTGCAAGACCGCCTCTTCGATCGCATTCTGGAAAGCCACTTCATTCGCGCCACCATGACTTTTAACAACAATGCCATTTAAACCGAGCATGCTCGCACCATTATAGCGAGCAGGATCCATACGTTTTTTCAAGTGGGATAAGGCAGGATAAGCAAAAACACCCGCTAACTTCGCAAGCCAGTTTCGACTAAAGGACTCCTTAAGAACGGATAACATCAACTTTGCAAGTCCTTCACTGGCTTTAAGTGTTGCATTACCAACAAAACCATCGCAAACCACAAGATCCACTTCACCAGAATAAAACTGATCGCCTTCGACATAACCAACATAATTCATAATTTTACATTCGGCTAGCATGTGTGCGGTGCGCTTGACTTGATCGTTTCCTTTGATTTCTTCAACGCCAATATTGAGTAACCCAATTTTAGGTTTAGATTTCTTATCTTCGGCTTGAATGAGCGCAGAACCCATAATGGCAAATTGAAACAAATGCTCAGCGCAAGAGTCGACATTGGCTCCAAGGTCGATAACACGAGTTCGACCTTTCATGGTAGGCAATTCAGCAATGATCGCTGGTCTATCAATACCTGGCAAAGTTTTTAACACAAATCGAGCCGTAGCCATCAAGGCTCCAGTATTACCGGCGCTGACACAAGCTTGTGCTTTTTTTTCTTTAACTTGGTTGATAGCCACTCGCATTGAAGAATCTTTTTTATTCCTCAATGCATGTGAAGGCAACTCATCCATAGTCACCACTTCGGAGGCATGAACAATAGTCAATTGATCATTGGAAGCTTCACCGTGTTTTTTTAATTGACGAGTGATTTTGCCTCGATCCCCGACTAAGATCAGCTTTAGATCCGGGTTTTTTTTAATCGCACGAATGCAAGCCGGGATCACTACAGATAATCCATGATCCCCGCCCATCGCGTCAATCGCAATGGTTATGGTATTCAAGGACATTACTCAGCTTCGTAAACGGTCTCTGTTTCTAACACTTTACGACCGCGATAATAGCCGTCTTCCGTAATATGGTGTCGACGATGTGTTTCACCTGTAGTTGGATCAACAGAAAGCGTTGGCTTAGTTAATGCATCATGCGAACGACGCATATCGCGTTTTGAACGTGATTTTTTATTTTGTTGCACAGCCATTGTATTACTCCTAAACAAATTGTTTTCTAAGGGCCGGAATATTACCGGCTTTTTGATGGTAATCCAAGTATTGTTGGCACATATTATACCTGAAAAAAAAGCCATCTGGGTAGCAGAATTCATAAGGGCCTTGAATTTTTGCTATTTTTTGCCACTTTATTAGGCTTTAAGCTTGAATTTAATTCATAAATTATCTTTCAAAAAGAACACGAAGAGAGCTTAATGAAAAAAATATACCCATTCTTTACCGATGCCTGATTAGGAAATATCGTTCATCAAAGCAACCATCTCCCTATCACATTCTTGAAAGTCCACATGCTTTTCAGGAAGATTCAAATGCAAATCATCGGTTAAAACTTCAATCATATCAAGATGATAGTTGTTAATGACCATACATTCATAATGCGACATTAGTTTTTCAGCCGTTTGCTCTTCATCACACACAGCGAGTTCAACTTGATTCTTGTATTCATAAGAAAACGCCTGTAAGCATCGCTGACATGATAAGATAATGTTCGCATTGGTTTTAAGCGATAAAATGTAATAATCTTCTTCGTAAAATTGAGCACTTAAATCACATCTCATCAGACATGGGCCTACCACATGAGCGGGTAAACGATCATTTAATTGTATTTCAATTTGGTGAAGTCCTTTTTCCTTTGCGAACTTAGGTAAAAAAATTTTCATGAACTATATCATCTCCAATATCATCTTAACAAAGGGAATATCCCTATCAGCGCGGGTGGGAATTATTTTTGTGTTAAATAGTGCTTTAAAATTGTATTGATACGAAGTATAGCTTAAAATAGGCAAATTTTATACACATTGAACTTGATTATGAAAGGTAAAGTCATTGTCGGTTTATCCGGCGGTGTGGATTCATCGGTTGCAGCCTGGTTGTTAAAAGAACAAGGATACGACGTTGAAGGCTTGTTCATGAAAAATTGGGAACAAGACGATCGCAATGGTTATTGTGCAGCAGCAACCGATTTAGCTGATGCAGAAGCCGTCTGTGAGCAATTAGACATACCGCTACATACGGTAAATTTTTCTGAAGAATATCTCCAACGGGTGTTTAACCACTTCTTAAATGAATACGACCAAGGCCGTACCCCTAATCCTGACGTGCTTTGTAATAAGGAAATTAAGTTTAGTGCATTTTTAAATCATGCACTTACTTTGGGAGCCGATTATATTGCCACTGGCCATTATGCGAGGGTTAAACATACAGCGCATTTAGGCATGCTTTTTAAGGCCAAAGATCGCGAGAAAGATCAAACCTATTTTCTTCATGCGGTCGCTCCAAAAGCCTTAGCCAAAACTCTATTTCCTATAGGGGATTATTTAAAGCCTAAAATTCGCGCGATTGCTAAAGAACAAAATCTCATTACGCATTCAAAAAAAGACTCAACCGGCATTTGTTTTATTGGCGAAAAACGTTTTAAATCCTTTTTAAATGAGTATATGCTAGCTAAACCAGGCGAGATCAAAACACCCTTAGGTCACGTCATTGGGCGCCATGATGGATTAATGTTTTATACGCTTGGCCAACGACAAGGTCTTGGTATAGGAGGCACACAGAGTGGCAGCGATGAACCTTGGTATGTAGTGGATAAGGAAACTGCAACCAATACCTTGATTGTCGCTCAAGGCAGCCAACATCCCATGCTTTATTCACAAGGGCTTAAATGCGGGCCAATCCATTGGTTAACAGAGAGTGAACCAGAGTTACCTCTGACCTGTTTTGCAAAGACTCGTTATCGTCAGGCTGAACAAGCGTGTGTTGTTTCGCCAAAACAAGACAACCACCATTACATTATGTTTGCAGAACCCCAACGCGCCGTCACCCCAGGACAGTATGTTGTTTTTTATCATAAAAACCAATGTCTCGGTGGAGCTACGATTGAACAAATTATTCGATGATCTAGTATACTTATTATTAGAAAAGTCATTTCCGCTCTGAACGTATATTCTGGACAAGATCTACCTAATTTTTTGAGTTAATATAATTTTTTTGAGGACATCCCATGAGTACAGTTAATGAATCTGCTATAGCCCCAAACATTGCATTCACGGTTAGTGCTGCAGATAAAGTAGCTTCTTTGATTGCAGAAGAGAAAAACCCAAACTTAAATTTAAGAGTCTATATTACAGGCGGGGGCTGCTCAGGGTTCCAATATGGATTTACTTTTGACGAAACCATACAAGAAGACGATGTCATCATCGAACAAGTATGTACCGATGCAGAAAAATCCGTAAAGCTTCTGGTCGATTCTATGAGTTATCAATATCTAAAAGAAGCGGAAATCGATTATGTACAAGGCATTCAGGGAGAACAGTTTGTTATTAGAAATCCCAATGCCAAAACCACCTGCGGCTGTGGTTCTTCGTTTAGTATTGAAAATGAATAAACGCAAAATTAGGATTAAACCCTAGAATATCATTGCACCATCTCGAAATTGATTTAATAAGATTTAACGATTACTTTTGAACCAATTTTCAAGAAATTATGATAAAGCCATTTAGCCGCAGAAGGTTTCACCCGTATGCAACCGTGACTCGCGTTATAATTAGGCACATCCGGTGATCCATGGATTGCATAATATTTACTAAAAAACATACAATACGGCATGGGAGCTCCACCTTTTCCTAAAGGATACTTGCTGGAGCGGCAGTTGGCCCCTCGTTTACTAATAATACGATAGGATCCAGATGGTGTTCTACAGGCTCTTTTGACATCTTTACAATATTTACTTCCACCAGAACCTCGCCCAGTTCGAATCACTTTTCCATTTTTAACTGCTTTCCAGGTTAATGTTCTTGGATTATAAATAAATGTATTTGTTGCTAACTGAATACCAGACAAGATTTGACTGGGTTCTTGCGATGGACTGGACGCGTTAGCAGTTGAAACATACAAGAAGGGCGTAACTGCCAAACTGAAAATAACATTCCGTATCTTTATGAGGTTGCTTTCTTCCATGAGTAATCCATTTTTTTATCATCTTACTGTCTAAATATAGTACAATAATTTAACTTTGCTAAGTGATGATAAACACTCATATAGAAATCGTTTTTAAAAAACTAGGGACATTCGACCCTAAGCATCGTCCCATAAATTAATCCCTGATTTATTGGTTATAAATTCAATAAATTCTTGATGTTGAGTTAGCTCAACTTCATCAGCCCTAATTACAGGTGATTGATTGGACAGAGATTTTTCTGTTTGATGGATGCTTTGGGGCACGTCTATCTCGTTTTTGGCAGACTCAGCAAATAAGCTGACTTGGCCGCCTGTCATTGCGAGATACACCCAAGCTAAAATTTCGGCATCTAATAGCGCGCCATGAAGCTCACGGTTAGAATTATCTACCTCATAGCGCTTACATAACGCATCTAAGCTGTTTCGTTGACCTGGGTGCTTATCGCGAGCCATGACCAACGTATCTAAAATGCGACAATGGACTTCAATAGAATTGTTCCAGCTCGCTAGCTTTAATTCTGAATTTATAAAACCAACATCAAAGGGCGCATTATGGATAATCAATTCCGCACCGTCAACAAACTGGATAAACTCCTGAAGAATTTCACTAAATCTTGGTTTATCCTGTAAAAACTCGGTGCTGATACCATGAACACGAAATGCGCCTTCATCGACTTCACGTTCTGGGTTTAAATAAACATGGAAATGTTTGCCAGTGAGCACACGATCAATTAGTTCCACGCAACCAATTTCAATGATTCGATGACCTTGTTCGGGACCAATTCCCGTGGTTTCTGTATCTAACACAATCTGACGCATAACGTAATTTCTTATTAAAATTTAGTTAATTGAGAAATAAAAAAGAACCTCATTAGGAAACATTCCCTAATAATTCTTCAATTGCTTTATTCGCTAATTCATCCACTAATTCATTTTCTGGATGGCCAGAATGCCCTTTAATCCAATGCCAGTGAATGGTATGCTTTTCTGCTAATTCATCGAGCTTCTGCCATAAGTCTGCATTTTTTACCGGTTCTTTTTTTGAATTACGCCAGTTATTCTTCTTCCATTGGACAATCCAAGTCGACATGCCTAAACGCAAGTATTGGGAGTCGGTATACAAATCAACCTGACACGCTCTTTTTAGAGCTTCCAGACCTTTAATCGCGGCGGTTAGCTCCATTCTGTTGTTGGTGGTTTGAGGTTCAGCACCCAAAAGTGTTTTTTCAGTGCCTTTATACCGTAATAATACCCCCCAACCTCCAGGTCCAGGATTTCCTTTACATGCACCATCTGTATAAATCTCGATCATTTTAGTACCCAATCTTTAAATCCCAATACCTTCCATAGGCAAGCATAAATGATTTTCCTGTGCGCTTTCTCTGGCTAATTCATACCCTGCATCTGCATGGCGCATGACGCCAGTCGCTGGATCATTTGTCAGCACCCGTTTGAGCCTTTGAGCGGCTTTATCGGTGCCATCAGCAACAATAACAAGGCCTGCATGTTGTGAATATCCCATGCCAACCCCACCACCATGATGTATGCTGACCCAAGTCGCACCGCTTGCACAATTTAAGAGTGCGTTTAATAACGGCCAATCAGAAACAGCATCACTACCATCTAACATCGACTCCGTTTCACGGTTAGGGCTCGCAACGGATCCGGAATCTAAATGGTCACGACCAATGACAATAGGTGCTTTGAGTTCACCCGATTTAACCATTTCATTAAACGCAAGTCCTAAACGAGCCCTATCTTTCAAACCAACCCAACAAATTCGCGCAGGCAAACCTTGAAAGGTAATCTTTTCCCGGGCCATATCCAACCATCGGTGTAAATGATAATGATCAGGCATTAGTTCTTTTACTTTTTGATCGGTGGCATAAATATCTTCAGGATCACCAGATAAAGCGACCCAACGAAATGGACCAATTCCTTCGCAAAATAAAGGACGGATATAAGCGGGAACAAAGCCAGGAAACGCAAAGGCATCTTTTACGCCCACATCATAAGCCATCTGACGAATATTATTTCCATAATCAAAAACAGGAATGCCCTTTCGTAAAAAGTCAAGCATGGCTTTAACTTGGATAGCCATGGAGTTTTTTGCAGCTTCAATTACTTTTTTGGGGTTATGAATCCTGGCTTCCTCAGCCTCCTGTAATGTCCAGCCACCAGGTAAGTACCCATTTAAAGGATCATGAGCACTGGTTTGGTCTGTTACTAAGGCAGGGTTAGCATTTCGTTTTAATAATTCAGGATAGATTTCAGCAGCATTTCCTAATAATCCTACAGAAATGGTTTTTTTATCGGCACAAGCTTTAGCAATCCATTCTAGAGCCTCGTCAAGACTCTCGGTATAACAATCAAGATAACGAGTCTTTAGGCGCTTTTCGATGCGTTCAGGATCGCACTCAACTGCAAGCATGCTGGCTCCAGCCATCGTAGCTGCTAAAGGTTGGGCTCCCCCCATACCACCAAGGCCTGCGGTTAATATCCATCGTCCAGATAAATCACCTTGATAATGTGTTTTAGCCGCAGCAATAAAAGTCTCGTAGGTTCCTTGTACGATTCCTTGCGAACCGATATAAATCCAACTTCCGGCCGTCATTTGCCCATACATCATCAATCCTTTTTTATCGAGTTCATTGAAGTGTTCCCAGGTTGCCCAATGGGGAACAATATTTGAGTTAGCAATTAAGACACGGGGGGCATCTTCATGCGTCTGAAATACACCAACAGGCTTACCCGACTGAATTAAAAGGGTTTGATCCGTTTCAAGTTTTTTTAACGTTTCCACAATTTTTTCAAAACACGCCCAAGAACGTGCCGCCTTTCCTAGGCCCCCATACACAATCAGTGAGGAAGGATGTTCAGCCACATCAGGATCAAGATTATTACAAAGCATTCGAAGAGGCGCTTCGGTTAACCAACTTTTTGCCTGCAGTTCACTCCCACGTTGTGCTCGTATGGTCTGAGTCATTCATCCTACTCCATGAATTGTTATGCATGGGACTATACACCAGAGGCCATTGTAAATTCTACAACTTAGGAGTAAATGGCTCTGTCATGATAAAAAATGCACGATTAAAGATCCCCAACGAGAGAAAGGATTTTCGTTCCATTTTTTGCGAATATGAGCGTTGCACCGAGAGTAAATCCAGTTTGTGAGGAAAAATGATGCTACGTTGTGAAAAATATAACAGCTATGATAAACTGACCGTTTTTAAAACATAGAAGTACAATTGTGCCAAACGGATTCTCCAATCATCCTCCCTCATTAAAAATCTTTTTCGCCACCGAAATGTGGGAACGCTATGGTTTTTATGTAGTACAAACGCTGTTGGTGTTATATCTGGTTATGCACTTTGAATGGGGAGATCATCGTACTTATCCTTTAATCGGTGCCTTTACTGCCTTAACGTATCTTTCCCCTGTTGTTGGAGGCTGGATCGCTGATCGACTTCTAGGGCAAAAATTAAGCATACTTCTCGGAGCCAGTGTGCTTTTTTTCAGTTATCTTGCCATGTCATATTGGACCAATGAAATTGGATTATTTTATTCCCTTTCTGGAATTGCCGTAGGAACTGGCTTACTTAAACCTAATATTTCTTCCTTACTAGGAAATGAATATCATGATGACTCTCCTAGACGAGAGCGTGGTTTTACCATTTTTTATTTAGGGATCACCACAGGGATTATCTTAGGAACCACACTCCCGAGTTATATCCAATCGGTTAAAGGTTGGCCTGCAGCATTCTTTAGTGCCGCAATCGGAATGGTCTTTGCTATCTTAATCTTTTCGTTTGGAATCAAGCACTATGCCGTAAAAGACTATTCGTCATATACACATAGTTTTAAAAAAATAACATTCGCTTGTGCTCTTTTAACGGCCCTATATTTTGGATCCTTTTACATATTACGTCATTCTGCCTTAGCTGAAATCTTGTTTACTTGTATTGCTGTTTTTTCCTTTGTTTATTTGTTTCTAACCATCTTGCAAGAAAAAGCGCAACAGGCGCGTCAAACCATGGTTATTGGATTATTGTGCTTGATCTCCATGATGTTTTGGTCATTTTATTTTCAAATGTTTTCATCAATTATGGTGTTTTTAAAACGCGTTACTCAACCATCCTTATTTGGATTTCCTTTCCCCCCCCCTTATTATGTTGCAGTTCAAAGCATTGGGATGATCATCCTTGGGTTGTTTCTTGGCAGAAATCCAAAAAAAACCAATATTTATAAACGAACCATTCAGGCTGGAAACAAGTTTGTCCTAGCCATGGTATGTATGACTATTGCTTATCTATTACTCATTATTGCCTGTAACTTAGATAAGGGATTTGGACTCCTTACCCCTCTGTATTTTATTCCCTCTTATTTAATGATTTCCCTAGCCGAGTTGCTGCTTTCTCCCATTGGGCTCGCGGCCATGACCTTACTTTCTAGTCATAAAAAGGTAAGTACCATGATGGGGATTTTCTTTGTCTCATTAGGTATTGGCGGATTTCTATCAGGACGAATTGCAACCATTGCAGCCATTCCAAAAGAGAAACTCGACTTATTAACCATTGCTGAATTAAAAACAGAATATGCCATTTCATTTACTCACATGCTTTATCTTTTATTAGGAGCAACATTCATCAGCATTCTTTTGAACTTTATCATTCGATATTTGATGTCCCAAAAGACCAAGCAACCCTAAGTTCTAATCAGCTGCCAAGCTCGGGTAAACGATTTAGCCTGACGCTATGATGAGTTTTTGTCTATCTCTTCAAATACTGCTATACTCCGCGCCGGTCTATAATTTAACCATGGGATCACTGAATCATTCTATGTCCAATAATAATGTATTTCTAGATAAACTCATCTTAGCTCTTGAAGACATGCAAGCTTCTGATATTACCGTGCTTGATGTTCATAAACAAACCACAATCACCGATTTTATGGTCATATGCACTGGCCGTTCATCACGCCATGTAAAATCGATTGCTGAACAAACCATTGAGAAAATGAAATCTGAAGGGATTTCTCCTATCAGCAGCACTGGTCTTGAACTAGGAGAATGGGCTTTAATTGATTTTGGCGACTTTATTTTACATGTAATGCAACCTGATAGCCGAGCGTTTTATAATTTAGAAGGACTTTGGCAAAACACTGCGAATGCTTAAAATAACGCTCATCACCATTGGCAGTAAGATGCCTAGCTGGGTCGATGATGCTGTCAAAGAATTCTCAAAACGCTTGCAAGATGGCATCACACTTTCTTTAATCGAAATTCCTTTGCAAAAACGAGGGAAATCAGCCGATATATCTCGAATACTTGAAAAGGAAAAACTTGCAATCGAAGCGGCTATACCGAGCAATGCTCGATTGATCGCTTTAGACATTCAAGGTGAACAGTTTACCAGTGAGCAACTTGCAAAAAAGCTTGAACGGCTCCAACTCATTTCAAGTCATCTATGCTTTTTAATTGGAGGGCCTGAAGGATTGCCTAAAGAGTTGATTGAAAAAAGTACGGAGCTTTGGTCATTATCTCGACTCACGCTCCCCCACACGCTCGCTCGCATTGTCTTTTTAGAGGCAATTTATCGGGCATGGTCCATATTAAATAATCACCCCTATCATAAGTAAATTCTTGGTTCCTCCTATCTAGAGTTGTACTAAACCAAGAGGTAGAACATCGCTCATGTTGAAGTTTATGAATAGGAATTGCTGACAAACTCCTCTCTGAAAGAGTATCATGTCTTTTTTTAAAATGTCTGTAGCAAAACATGAACCTTGAACATGCTATTAATCAAGTTTTAAACCAATCGACCATCCCTTTGCTTAAAATTGCACTAAGCGACTTACCACTTAAGCCCATTATTGAATTAGAGGATAAACAATTAACCTTAAAATTAATTGCTGGGTTTCCAATTGATTTGATTAGAGAAACTCTATCTAACGATTTAGCTCAAACATTAAAGCAAACACTACCAGATTTTACTGTATCGGTAACCATAGAAAGCGCCATTAAAGCCCATACAACTCAACTTCCAGGCATGGCATTGCGCGGGGTTAAAAATGTGATTGCCATTGCATCAGGCAAAGGAGGGGTAGGCAAATCGACTGTTGCAGTTAATCTTGCAGCAGCTCTTTCCCGTTCCGGTGCCCGAGTTGGTCTTTTAGATGCAGATATTTATGGCCCAAGCGTTCCTTTAATGCTTGGTCAATTTGAGCCTGTGGAGGTTCGAAATGATAAATATATTCCGGTTAAAGCCCACGGCATCCAAGCCATGTCCATTGGTTATTTAACCCAAAATGATCCTGCTTTAATCTGGCGGGGGCCGATGCTTGCCAAATCGATGATTCAAATGTTAGACATCACCGCTTGGGAGGACTTAGATTATTTATTCATCGATTTACCGCCAGGAACAGGCGATATTCAATTAAGTCTCGTTCAAAAAATTCCTTTAGCAGGTGCGATAATCATTACCACACCTCAGAACGTTGCTACGTTAGATGCAGAAAAAGCCATTAAAATGTTTCTTAAAACGAATATTAATGTGCTTGGAATCGTAGAAAACATGTCGTTTCATCAATGCAGTAAATGCAGTCATGAAGAAGCATTGTTTGGAGCAGGTGGCGCACAAAAGATTGCCCGTGAATATAACACTCATTTACTGGGGCAATTACCGTTAAACCCTGAGATTGGTGAAGATTGCGAACGAGGGGTCCCTACTTCAACAAATAATACTTCTTTGGCCAATTCTTTTTTGAAAACGGCACTCAGTGCAACCCTTGAGCTGGCTAAAAGACCCCTGAATTACGCAAGCAAGTTTCCACCCATTAAAGTGGAGTAGGCATATCCTTTAAGGTTTGGCTAAGACCAATCTACAACTTCGTGCGCGATGTATGCTAAACTACTCATTTAACCATCAGGTGCTGGCATTATGTCTGATAATTACACTGCAGAAGCGATAGAGGTATTGAGTGGTCTTGAGCCTGTGCAGCGACGCCCAGGCATGTATACCGATACAGCAAGACCAAATCATCTAGCCCAAGAAGTCATTGATAATAGCGTCGATGAAGTACTTGCTGGCTTTGCTTCAACCATTATCGTTACACTCCATGAAGATCACTCTATTGAGGTAGAGGATAATGGCCGCGGCATGCCAATCGACTTACATCCCCAACTCGGATTAAGTGGGGTTGAAGTCATTATGACTCGACTTCATGCTGGGGGTAAATTTTCAGACAAAAATTATAATTTTTCGGGTGGATTGCATGGCGTTGGTGTTTCTGTGGTTAATGCATTATCCGAGCGCCTCGAAGTCACGATTAAACGAAATGGCATCATCTACCAGATGGCTTTTAACAATGGTGATAAACAAATTGAATTAAACGAAATAGGCGTCACCAAAAAACGAGACACTGGCACAATTATTCGATTCTGGCCCAACGCAAAATACTTTGATACAAATCGCTTATCGATTAAGCAATTAATTCATGCCTTACGAGCCAAAGCTGTGTTATGTCCTGGTTTATCCATGACTTTCGTCAATAAACTCACCAATGAACATCAACACTGGTGCTATGAGTCCGGCTTAACGGATTATTTATATCAATGCCTTGAATCGAGTGAATTTATGCCGCAAGAAGCGTTTAGCGGTGAATTTAAAAGTGATGATGCGGCCGTCGATTGGGCTGTGGTTTGGGCTACCGGTTCAAACCTAACCATCAGTGAAAGTTACGTTAATTTAATCCCAACAATTCAAGGCGGAACCCACGTCAACGGATTACGGTCTGGCTTATACGACGCCCTTTCTTCTTTTTGTGAGTTACGAAACTTAATTCCCCGCGGCGTAAAAATCACCGCTGAAGATCTCTGGGAGCCCTGCCAATATGTGCTTTCGGTCAAAATGAAAGAACCACAATTTGCAGGTCAAACCAAAGAACGGCTAAGCTCAAGACAAACTGCAGCGTTTGTAAGTAACGTGGTAAAAGATGCGTTTTCTTTATGGCTTAACCAGCACCGAACTCAGGGCGAATTAATCGCCAGCATGACGATTGAACGTGCGCAAAAAAGACTTCGTCAATCCAAACAAGTGACCCGGAAACGTGTCCATCAAGGCCCTGCTCTACCCGGCAAGCTTGCTGACTGCTTACAGCAGGATTTAAGTCAGGCTGAATTGTTTTTGGTAGAAGGAGACTCAGCCGGTGGCTCTGCAAAACAAGCACGAAATAAGGATTATCAAGCCATTTTGCCTTTACGAGGCAAAATATTAAATGCTTGGGAAGTTGATTCAGCACAAGTACTCGCTTCTCAAGAAATTCATGATATTTCCGTTGCGATTGGCGTTGATCCCGGCAGCGACGACTTAACCGGGCTACGCTATGGAAAAATCTGCATTCTAGCGGATGCCGATTCGGATGGAGCACACATTGCGACATTAATTTGCGCGCTATTTCTTCGCCATTTTAAACCTTTGGTTAAAGCCGGTCATGTTTATGTGGCTATGCCACCTCTTTATCGTATTGATGCGGGGAAAGTGGTTGAATACGCGTTAGATGATGAAGAAAAAGAAAATATTGTGTCGCGTTTGTCGGAAACCAGTAAAGCGAAAATTAATGTTCAACGGTTTAAAGGGCTTGGTGAAATGAATCCCATGCAATTAAGAGAAACGACCATGGATCCCAATACTCGTCGTCTGGTTCAATTAGAGCTCGATGATGAAACTGCCACCATGGCCTTAATGGATATGATGCTGGCCAAAAAAAGGGCAAGTGATCGTAAAGCTTGGTTAGAAAGCAAAGGAAATTTGGCTACAACGCTTTAAGTTAAGGGCTGAGAGATCAGGATACCCATAATCTTATGGGTTTTTACTGCTTATTTCTGGGATTTCTGTTGCGTTTTTTTTCTTTGTTTGGGCCAAATTATTCGCTGAGGCTGGGGTTAACACGGGCGGATAAGTTTGTCTTGCTTGTTCGATATAGTCACTTTCCTTGTCATCACCCTGCCCAAGCTCTTGTGTCATTTTGTTTGTACTATCTAGCGATTCTACAAGTTCTACGTCATTTTGGCTGGAAAGTCCTTTTTCCAGTTCTGCCCCTTCGATGACTTCGAATTCATGGGCCAATGCTTTTTTAGTCAATTTTGCATTGATTCGGCATACCAATGATTTCAGCGCCATAACCGCGGTAATAGCGGCTACAGCGATTATACTAATGATTAAGCCAGGAGGGGTGAAGCTCCACAGAGCGATAATCCCGACCATCATAGTCGCGGCGGTAAAATTGATTATTAAATCTCTTCGTATCCGCGAATATTCAGATTGCAAGCGAATTTTTGTTTGTTTTTGAACGAGCGTATCACTTTCTTTTATTGGACCTAATTCTTTAAGTTTCCCATTCACGTAATTCAGTTTTGTGAGTTGGTGAGTGACATTCATAAATGAAGCAACAACAAACAGAAGTCCCGCTATGGGATTAAATGTTGCGGCAGCCGCTATAAGAACTGCGTAAGCTGCCACATTAATCGCAGAGCTGCTTAGCAAAAAGAAATTATCAATAAATTTATCTGCGAAGGATAGGCGCTTATCTTTCAGAGTTTGATAAAAACTATATGCAGCTATCGCAAACGTATAGACAATGCCTACAATAGGAATGATTACACCGATGGAGAATACCGCATTTAAAATTGCAGGCGTTTCTGCAACTAAAAAGGGCGAAAACTCGACAACTCCTGCAAGAACGATTATGAGAGAGGCTATAAAGCGTCGAGTTCTAGTTTTTTCAATCTGTTCGATTTCGTAAAGGAAGTGATTAAGTCGCTGCTTTTTTTCTTTATCATTAGTCAGTTCGAGAAGTTCATTTAAAAATTCATACCCAGTTATTGGAGCATTTACAAAACGCCCCCAATATTGGCGTTGAATGTTTGCAGCGATTAAAACTCGAATAACCTTATCTTGCAATTCCTGGGTCTCATTGATATTTGTTTCACGAAAATCTCTTTGCAGCTTGGCAAGGTTCATTTTATAAATCGTATTAGGCCTCTTTGCCTTAGGAGTATTTTCAAGGTATTTTGCGAGCTCATTTAAGGTTGAGAGAAGTGTTGGGTCGTTATCAATCATTCACTAGCTATATGAATTTAAATTAATGTGTTAATTATAATACAAAAAGATTAAGGATTGATTAACATAAGCGGTTTTAAAGGCAGCAATCAATATTTCAATAAAGGAATAATATTACTGTAATCATCCGTCCAATGCACCATGTTATCATCCGTTACAAAACGCCACCCTTCCTTGTTCATTAATTGAAACGCGATCGCTTCGTTCATTGTCAACATCACCCACTCTGAAGACAGTTGGCCTAATCGATTTAGAGCGGGTTGAAATTTATGCAGTACAATTAAATCTTTAGTGCGTCCAGCAGCGGTCAAAACGGGCAATAAATTCAAATGCCGGTTACTAATATTAAATAAAATAACTCCTCCGGGTTTAATTTTCTTCACATACGTGTCGAGGGCTTCCTGAGTCAATAAATGGATTGGAATAGCATCTGAATTAAAGACATCAATGGCAATCACATCAAAATATCCATCACGAGCTTGTTCTGCTGCAAGTCGTCCATCGGCTTGAATTATTTTTGCCTTGGGCTTACATTGGGTTAAATAAGTAAATAATGCTGGATTTTTAGCAATTTCAATGACTTGTTGATCAATTTCAACCATAACTAACTCATCTTCCTTTCGCAACTGACATGCCATAATTCCACTTCCTAATCCTAATACCATAGCGCGGATAGTTGGTTGTTGACTTTGAATTGCCCTCATAACGGGCAAAACAGCACCGTAATAAGCAACAGAGCCATTTAATTCATCTTTACCCATTACCTGAAAACCATGAACCGTATTTTGGCTAATTAAAGAATGGATCCCTTGATGAGCAGATACTTGTTTGATACCGTAGAAATTACGTTTTTGAACCAATATCTCATGGGATTTAAACCAAGGCATAAAAATAAAAAAGAAAAGAATAAGTAAACTGATAAACAATGCCCGTGTACTTCTAGGCCAAATTACAAGAATACTTAAAGCTATCAGCTCGAAAACGTCGTATCGTTTGAGCCAAGCCAGCCATCCCTCCATTGGTAACAACACATGAATACTGACCAATATGAACACCAATGTAGGCGTTATCCATTCTGGTTTTTCGTGTTTAATAGGGAGCCAGAACACACCCAGCAACATCACTAAAGGATACTCATAAGGATAAGAAAAAAGAATGGGTGCCAGTAACGCATTAAATAATCCGGCTAATACCCCACCAAGTGCTAAACAAAAATAAAAGGTGGTGAGGAGTGATGCTTGGGGACGACGGTGAAATAATTCGCCATGGCACAATAGAGCAAGCATGAAAAAACCTGCTAGATGAAACGCCATCAGCAATATAACCGGTAAGAGCGCTGATCCACCAATGAACCCGAGAATAGGAAAAATAAGGACAAATAAGACATTACGACTTACCCAACTGTGCGAAATGATTGGGCGACGAGCAAACGTGATAATAAAAGAAAGCAAATACAACGCTAAAGGGATAATCCACAGTAATGGTGTTGCAGCTAAATCCGTCGTTATAAAAAAAGTTACACCAAGCATCAAACTACAAGGGATAAAACTAAGAGCAACCCAGGTGAATTTTTGACGCCATGTTGCTGAGGAGGTTGTTTTTATTATTGAGGGTGGATTTTTGTATCGTATACCAAAGAGCAATAACAACAATAATCCAAAGTAACCAAGATAGAAAAACGTCCAACCGTTAAATTGCTTTGGAATATTAAAATAGCGCTCAATGAGCCAAGGATAACTTAATAAGGCAAGTAAACTTCCGAAATTGCTCGCCACATATAAATAATAAGGATCAGCAGCTCTTTTACCTTCGGTAAGGCTATAGGCATACTGCAATAAAGGTGCTGAAGCCCCAATAATGAGCAAGGGCAATCCTAATTCTCTAACCAATGTTTGAAGTATTTGTAACTCTGGGATGCTGGATTCTAATCCTGGAATTATTTTTATTGGCAAGTAAAAAAGACTAAGTCCACCAATGATCCCATGAATAATTTTCCAGGAATGCAATCCTTTCAAACGACTTAATCCCCATGCATAAGCATAAGAAATTAATAATAATCCTTGAAAAAACAACATGCATACGGTCCATACCGCAGGTGAACCACCATATACCGGCAATAAAACTTTTGCCGCAATAGGCTGAATGACAAAAAGCAAACTGGCGCTTAAAAATAAGGCAATAGGAAACAACCCATCACAAAAAGAAAATAAAAATTTTTTAATCATTTTTAGTCAACTGGCCCTGTAAATTAAGTCCTCACGTTTTACTCTAATGAAGAGGTTATCTATTCAAATCGTTTAAATCGCTGAAATGAGATCTGTCAGGTTGCTTAATTAATATAACTTTAAGAATTTTCTACTAAACTTTAAGTAACTTAATTATTAAAAACTCCCATTGTGGGTGCTAGATGACAGCTTGTAAACATTTTCTAACCGGCATTGAACAAATTAATTTCGCGACAGAATCTGCCAAGCGATTACGTCAGATTTTGCTGACTTTGGCCATCAAAGAATTAAAAGCCGAAGAGCAATCACAACGAACCTTGCTAAGCAAACTTCCCGACGTCATTGAACATAATCCAATCGCAGAAAAACCGTTGAAGTTATTAAAACAACAACTAAGTAGCCAAATTGAATCGATCCATTCACGAATTGCCTTAATCCAAAATGAAGCCGAAGCATCAGGCTTAAAACTTCATGAAGACATTGAATTAGATGACTCATTTATTAAAGCATTTGCAGAAAATTTTCGTAACATCCCCCACCTAGCAAACACCTTATCCGACGCGCCGCCTGAAATTAAAACCTTACAAACTAAATTATACAGCGTCATTTTTTTCAAACTCGACCAAAATGAACAAGAACAACAGCTTGCCAGCCTGTCGACTGGAAATATCCAAGATATGGTGAACCAAGCTCTGTTAACCTATAACACCTCAAGTGATTTAGAATTAAAAGCGCAAAGCCAACAATTAGTTCATATGGGTCTATTTGAGCTAATTAGACGTGAATCACTTAAAGTTCAAGAGTCCGCACAACGAGATTATTCAACCTATCTTGCCTTTACTCGAAAACTACATCACATGCTACCAGACGTTGGTGAATCCGACGTCATTGATTATTTAAGTGACTATCAAAGTTCTGATGGCCAATCGATTGCTCAGTTACTGTATAACGTTCGCGAACGATTAAAGACACAAAATCCTGCTTGGGATGATGATAAGCAAATAGAATCTGCCAAAGAAAGTCGTGCTTTATTTCATAAGCTTCGTTTTGGTCAAGGCGACCGCCGCGAATACCTCGCTAAGCGTAAAGCAAATATGCAACGCGATTTATTTTGGGCACGAACCATTCAAGATACTGAATTATTTACCCAAAGTAAGGAATCAGAGCTTGAGTTTCAGAGGTTAGAAGAATTAAGAAGTTTAAGAGAAGATACGCAATTTAAAATTGCACAGGGTGTAAAAACTCGAACATTTCCGAAAAAGAAATTAGAAATGGCCTTTCGTGAAGTCTTTAAACAAAGAAAAGATAAAAATCTACCTTTAGGTAATACGAGAGACCCATTAGTTCAAGGTGAAAAAGATTATACAAGCGACGCACTAGCATTAATTGAAGAAGCGTTTAACTCTCAAATGAGTAAACCTGTGATCACCATCGATGAACATGGTCAAATAAAAGCGGAATTCATTTATATTGGTGCGGCAAGTCAAACGATTTTAGATGCCATTACTGCTGGTGGAGGGTTTGGTAGAACACCTGATTCTATCTCAGATTCTGCGTTTGCTTTGGAAGGCATTCAAAGTTCGATTGTCACTCATGCTTTCAAAGGAAAAACCCTCGACGAAATTGAATCACAAATTCAAGCACTTGAGGATGAAACTCTAAAGCATTCTTTCTCTGAAGCATTGGCTAATGTTAAGCAATCCACATCTACTCTTTCGATCAGTGACTTACAACTTAGGTTAAGCGAAGAGCTCGTATTAAGAAAACTCTTAGAATTACACTTATTTTATTCCCATAAACCACCTATTCCAGAGGAATTAAAGGAAGCTTTCGCAAAATTAGAGCAATCAGCAATCGAAGCTTTGAAAATTCCCAACCTAGAACAAACCGTGAACCAGCATTTCACTGCTCTAGCTGAGCTAAGCGAGGAAACGGTTTCATCTGATATAAGACCTGTTGTTCGCAAAGCCAAAACCATGGTTATGTCCAATGCCGAACGTGCACGCAAAATAGAGACCTTTAATCAGGCATTTAAATCCGAGAGAACCACAAAATCTATGCTCAAGGCTTTGTTTCAAGATGAATATCATGCTATGTCGGATAGGTTAAAATTAACCCAAGAAGAAATACGGCAAATGGATGAAGACATCGACTCCATGGTTGATGAATTTCTCTTATTATATGAGCGAACCAAAAAAGGACAGCCTGTTTTATCTAAAGCAGAAGAAGAAGCTTATTTTTCAGTCATTCGTCAATTAGCAGAACAAGTTAAACCCAATTCATTAGCAGATTATCAGTTTAAGCTTCTTCATTCTTCCACCGGTCGTCAAATGGTTAAACTGACCACTCTCACAGGTGATACAAAGCAACTCCAGATTGATTTAGGCCGTATCAAACTGCCTTATTCATTAATCAAACCCCCGGGTGAAAGCGAGTTTATTTTTTCTTATGGGGGAAGTCGCGGAATTATTGCACCTTTTGCAGGACTTTCTGAAGCGCTTGGCAGCCCTAAAAATCGTAAACGTCTATTTACTCATTCAAGGCTTCTCGGTGTAGGCCAATATGGTACGGTCAAAGAAGTCGAAGGATTATTAACTGGCTTAAACCGCGTCATTAAAGAAGGTTACGCTCCTACACATGATAATAAACCAATCTTTGAAGATCAATTACGTGAAAACTTACTAAGCCGTCCTATCACTTCACGAGAAGATCCGCTCTATCGTATCGAAAGTGATATTTTACAAGCGTTTTCTTCAGCAACGCAGGAAAGCCATGATTCTTTATCACAAGAAACGCAATATTGGCTAAAAGATAAAGAAAAAAGAACAAAAACAGTAAAACAATACCAAATCTTAACGTCCAGGGCGAAAGGGGATACGTATGCTGATACGGCTAGCCATTCACTAAATCGCTACAGTAAAACCGATTTGGCTTATCATAATCCGCTTAAAAGACCTCAGTATGATAATCTAACAACGCTGAAGACCCAACTCGCCTTATCTGAAGCCTTAGTACAAGAAGCGGAACGATTTCACGAACTAGGGTTTGCACATAACGATATTAAGCCAGAAAACTTTTTATATAAGCGCGATGCAAATGGTCATTTCTCCGTTCAATACATTGACTGGGCCACAGGTGGATTTAAACGATCTATAGATCCCAGAGTCCTGCCGGGGGAAGTTGCCGGAGAGAAAAAAATAGAAACGCTTTTTAAAACATTATTTGGAGAGGACTTACCTTATTCGATAAAAGACAACCGTTGTTTCGACCTCCAAGGACGATTTGTATCTTATGATCCAGAAACGAATCGCTATTCCTATGGAGTCAATCCATCCCTTGAAATTCTCCACGGTGCGAGAAATGGCACGCTTCCTTATATCAGCCCAACAGTGATGGGTGAAAATCGAAATAAATCTTGTTTACCGGCGGGTGTTCGTGATCCGAGCTTAAATACAGAGCTTTTAACGCATGATTCGACCATGGATAACTGGGCTTTAACGGCTATGACCTTTGGGGTTTGTAACACCCAAGCCTATTTTTCTTTGGTACGCGGTCGTGTCGTTTCAGATTATGTCGTACCTGAGATTTTAGATGTCGATAACGAGACTCCGAAAGGATTAAAAATTGTTAACCATGCAAAATTCAATCAATTCTTTGCGGTCGATAAAATCACAGCCAAGGATTTAACAACGGGTCGAGTCTATACTCAAAATACTGGCGTGATGTATATCCCAGGAAATCCCAGAGAGGGAGAACCTCTACACCTATATCGCCACCTTGAAGCATTACGCGCACAGTGCTCTAAAAAAGAACAACCATCGGAAGCAGAAGAAGCCATTATTCAAAACATTGATGATATCCTAGGCACTGTTCATGATGCCGTTTCTAGTGGGCAAGGTTTAAGCAAAGAAGATTTGCAAAGACAATTTACTAAAGCAAAAGCTTGTATTGAACAATTTCAGCAATTAAACGATAAGGATTTTCTTGCCTCACTAGATGAAGAAGCGTTGTTGAATTCAATTCTTGCTAAATATAGAGATAAGCAAGACCTAACAGCGAATGATCTCTTACAAAAAACTTCTTCAGGAATAAGTGAATTAGAAATTTTAAGCACCTACCCTAAAACCGCTTCTCAACAAGAAAAAGCCTTAGCAATCCTAGATAAAGCACTAACCCCTGCTGATTTAACCCAACTATGTTTCGATGAAGAGGCTCCCTATTCACATCTCCTAAAAACATGCATGGCTAAGAATCAAACGCTCCTAACAATGGGTTTATTAGCGAAAGTAAATACAGACAACCCATCTTTTATCCAGCAAGTACATGATCAAGGGCTTCTTCATTTTGCGTTTCAGCAAGGCCAAACCGATGTGGCTCAAAAAATGATCGAAGCCTTAGAGAGAGCAGGCCAAACTGATCCTGGAGTTTTTTACTTAATGGCCCTCGAATACGGGCCAGGAGAGGACCAACTACCTGATCAACACCATATTCAGTGGTCCAGTAACACGCTTCACATTGCCATTCGCAATCACAATAAAGAACAACTGAGCTTAATTCTTGACCGATTACCTGAAGGATATGAGTCGATTATTACCGAATCGCTTCATCAAGCGGCACTCTTATCGCACCCTGATTTTTATCAAGCCATACTTTTGCGCCATAATGAACGTAATCCTGAACATGAAATTACGGTAGAAAAAATAGTATCAATCGCCTATCCGCCTGATGACAGCTCTCCCTATCATTTATTCTTACGCGATGAAGCAACACTCGATGCCATTGATTGGGAAGCCTTAACAAGCAAACAAGAATTAGCTAAAACTTTTTTACTTCAAGCTCCAGAAAACACCCAGGCATTTCCTTTATTAATTACCACTCAGGCTGGCAATTATATTGGACTGGAAAGGCTTTTAACTTTAGGCGATGCAGTGGCCCTCACAGAAGAAGGATGGCAAGCCTTCTTTTTACAAACCGATGCCAACGGAAAAAACATTCTAAACCATACTTTAGAACAAGGACGATACGAAGAATTAACCCTAATACTTAACGCTATCAAGTTACGCTGTAAAGAAAAGAGCTCAGACGTTTTAATTACCTTACTGAGCAATCCCAATCCGTTAAATCCTTTACAAAATTTCTTAGCAACTGAAAAAGTGACTGAAAGCCAATATCGAATTGTTTCAGAAATATTGGATGCGATTAGTAACGATTACACCAAAGCAAGCAAAAAAGAGCAAGAAGCGAGAATTATTGCCCTATTAGTGAATAAAGATTGGTTATTTGAACAAGCTGAAACAAATCCAGAAGCCTTGCGAGCGCTTTTACAAAATAATTCATTATCGCTGCCCTATAAACAACTTCTCTTTAAACAACTTAAAGAGAAATCACCAAAAGATTCCGTTGCAGAACGCTATTTTAATGATCGTTTGGATGAAGTAACGCCAAAAGTCACCGAAACCGAAGAGCGCAAAGTCAATTTGGGGTTATCCAGCATTTTAGGCGAGGTGACGAAACAATCTCGCGGCGATCTAAGCGATTTAATTGAGGCACTTACTCAAAACAGCAATATCGGCGCTGCCGTTAAAGCTGCTACGCTAGAATTTACTACTAAAATCAGAGACCTTGAGGATCAGTTAGCCGAGGAGAAGAGAAAACTTACAAAAGCCACAAATGAACTTCAAGCCCAAACCGCACGTGCTGAAGCCAGTGAAGAAAAACAGCGCCAAATTCAAGATGAATTAACCAAGGCACAGGCCAATCTTGCCCATCTCAACGAAGAAGCTGAATCGCTTACTGCTAGCCATAAAGCTGAAGTACAAAGCTTACAAGATAAAATCCTACAAGCTTCTGAAGAAGCCAAAACAACTTTAGCCACCCAATTAGAAAAATTAAATGCTCAACAC
>NZ_CAAAIA010000009.1 GCF_900639875.1 Legionella impletisoli | reverse complement strand
AAAAATCTTTTATGCTATTTGCATGTTTGTAGCTGTTTTCGTGCTTATTTTATTAAAAACTGATTGGCTTCCCTAGAAAAATATGGGCTTGCTGAGTCAGTTAATGACTCAGCAGGACGGCTTTTAAATTTTTTCAAGCGAATCCATGCCATATCCACAAAGACATATTAAAACTTTATCTATTTCATCTTTGTTATTACTGCTATGGTAAATTTCTTTTAACTCTTCTGATTGCTCATTAGAGTCAACATCATCATAAAACATTTCATATTGAATTTTTTCTATCAGGTTCATAGCATCCCCCTTAAATTTGCCCTTAATTGCTGACGGAGTTTATAAATTTCCTGCGTTTTTTTAATATATGCAGTCTCCAAAGATCTGATATAAGCTTTCTTTATTTTTGAACGAACGAACTTTAATTTAATTGCGCCAATAATTTTTATAATATTTTTAAACATTTCATCATCCTTTTTTATCAGTTAGTTGCAATGTTTCCTCCCTCACTTACAGAGAGAGGAACTAATCAGTATTAGAATCTAATGTTCTTTTATATAGGGTGCTATCAGTCGCAAAGTTATCTCAACAAAATCATCAAATAGTTTTAAACCATTACGAGCATTTATAATCATCATTGACTGCAAAGCTGTAATTGGCTCCATTGTGTCGATTAATATTTTTTTTGACTGTGTTAGTTCTCGCTCAGAAATGAGTAGTGGACAGTATCCGAATTTGACCTTAAAACCCTCTTTTATATATCGCCCATGCAAAAGCGCTTCATAGTCTTTAAAGTCGTCATCAGACATTTTCCAGGCATTGTCAGGATCGGTGATTATTTCCTTTGTTCTCTTATCCAGAGGCCGTAATTTCAGTAAAACCTCTCGCTGGATGCATTTGATCGTTGGCAATATGGTTTCATACCAAGCTTGTTGGGCTAAACAGTTTTTTGCAGCATTGATCATTGTGTGGGAGGGTTTGAAGTCTTTCGATAGGTTATTCATGATTGAATCCTTATGTTTTGTATTATGTTCCCAAGTGAACAAGTATATTATCTCAAATCATTATAAAATAGTCAATAAAATACATCTATTTTATTGACTATTTTTACAAGTAATCAAGAAGATCCTCAAAATCTTCTATCGTGTTTAAGATTTCAATTTCTTTGGTTGCCAGCTCTTGTGCCTCTTTCAAACTGGTAAGACCTTCAAAGCCCCAGATAATACGCCCATGTAGATCTTTGATGTCCATAATAAAATTACCATCTATCAATTCAAATATCGTTACATCAAACCCATCTTGCTCATAATCAAACGAATCAACGTATCTCATGTGCTACCCCCTTACAATTAAGTTACTATGCAAGCCTGTCGCCCTTAATACAGCAGGGCAACAGGCGAATAAGTTAAGCGTATTGCGAATAACTCAAGGTTCTACCATCCCAGATCGTGCCTAATTCACATGATGATATTTTTACCAAGCCATCGCGATTAATTCGCTTTCTAAAGGGACTCCCAATATAACTTGATGGAACAGGTTTGGTATTACCACTAAGGTAGCTACAAGGGGTTCGGGTTTGCTTTAACTCTTGAAGGACTAAGGTGCACTTGCCTACCAATTCAATAACTTCATAAAAATTAATATTGGTTTGCTCATATCCCCAGCAGGCATAAAAGATGGTGCCGACTTTGATATTGTGATTACTCATTTTTAACTCCTTATGTTTTGTTTTATGTTCCAAGTGAACAATTCCAGTATATTAAAAGGCTGCATCTTTGTCAACAAAAAACATCTATTTAATTGACGTTTTTTTATGTGTAATTATAAACATACTGATGCTTTTAAAATGGGGGTAAGACCAATAGCAGGTTCAATAATACAGTTCATAATGACACCTACCATTGCCATCTATTTTACGCTTTAAAATAGCAGCACTTCCGTTAATGCCATGCTTAACCAAATCTTTATTATATTGGGATAGTAACCCTAAAGCCTCATGATAGTGATCTGTATAGTACACATAGTTACCCTGTTCATCTGAAACAATATATTTATTCGAATGTGTCATTGTAAATACTCCTGATGTTTTAACTGTAAGCTAAAAGGCCACCTTTTCAGGTGGCCTTAAATTAATTTAATTTAATTTAAACATTGCTGCCCTTGCCCTGAAAAATGGACGCTTCCATATTTCTCCCGAATTGCACTCATGGAGTAGTTACCCAACGAACGAGAACGCTTTACATCAGATGGTCTAAAATACCAGCACGCCTTTTTAGGTGCCCATTTAAATCCTGCTTGTTTTAGTATTTCTTTGTGCGCTTTCGTGTTGCCTCTAACCCAAACCCAAGAGCCGCATATCTCAATTTTTAGGCCAAGACCGCTGATTTGATTTAAAGCGTCTGCCATTTCATCACCGTATTTGGCTGCATTGCTTGATACACTTGCCTTTCCGTCATAGTTTTTTAAAACATCATAGGCGACATTAACCATTTTCATGATTTCAAGGCCAGCAGGGTTTCTATCAGGATGGAATTTTGCGCAAGCTTTTTTATAAGCTGATTTGATATCGTTTTGTGAAATCTGGCCAGAAAGGCCAAGAATTTTTAGTGCATCGTATTGGTTCATGATTTTAATCCTTATGTTTTCTATTATGTTCCCAATTGAACAAGTCCATTGTGACAAAGCATGACAATTATGTCAATAAAAAACGTCTATTTTTTCGATGTTTTTTATCTATCTTTTAAGTTGACACTATTCCCCCGTTTTGATATTCTAAAAGTGGTCAATCGGACAATAAAAGAAAACCGGAGAATAATAGTGATTCAAATACAACAATCAAATCCACCGCTAGAACTTCCCTTATCCTGCAACGATTTATTTGATGTGATAAGAAGGCCGCAGATAAGCATTAGAAACAAAGACATTAAATACTCATATTCTGAATATTTAACACTTAAAGAGCCTATCGGCATTCATCTTGAACTGGATACCCTTATTTATTACCCAAGTCTTTGTAAGGCTTTAAGACAGCTTGAGGCATTAAGTTATGAAATAGAAATACCTTTGCACGACATCCCCACACTTAAAAATCAAGGTTTAGATGCCATAAGCAAAACACTAGATGCAATCAAAGAAAAATTATCAACTGCACGACAAAATAAAGCCTGCCTCGATGCGAAAGTAAATAACCTGGTCTATTTGTATGGGCAAGAAGAAAAAATGCCTGTTCTTCGTGATTTTAAGCCTTATTTCACCAGGAGGCAGGCTTATTATGGAAACAAGTTAACCATCGCAAGAAAGCTAAATATTTCAGGGGTTAATTATTATTTGCGATATCAAGGCGAAAGGTATGGCAAAACGAGCCACCTTTATAAACTTGATGAATATCACCTATTAAAAAAATACTTTGAGGCAACAAAATCCGATGATAAAGCCATTACCCCAAGAATGCGCTATCACTTGATTGGTGGATTTATTAATACCCCTATTTTTGCTTTTCGTGCCGCCAATGAATACAAACAATCCGGCAAAAAATATTATATCGACTTAAAAACCAACATCACTATGACCAGAGTATCTGAGGCAAGAAATATAGCCTGCCTTTACCAACCAGAACCTGAATTAATTTTATTGGAGAGAAAAAAATGAAAAAATTATTACGCCTTGAGGTTAAACAAAATTTACGTAGGCCGCCAAGGGTCTACGTAAAGTCGGCTGATTTGAAAACCAGTTATGGCTCATTTAATGTTGATAACATTGAGGGGTTTGATGGGTGGGACAAGCTTTCTATTGGCCAGAAAGTGGAGTTAAAGCAGTTTATGCAGAATGTTAAGGCCGTGTATGATCATCTTGCGCCCTCCCCTGCCAATGCACTAACAGATTTTCGCTTTCGCCTGCCTTATGAGTTTATGGAGCTTTTAGAGAGGATTGAAATCATTTGCCACGAAAATGATGTTGAGCTAAATATCTTTGACTCAATGATTACAAGTATCATCCAACAAATGAAAATTGCGGTTTCCAAGCTTTCAGGTGAGAGCAAAGAGCACGCACTAGAGTTGCTCGATAAGGCAAATCTTGCCCATTACCAAAAAATTGATTACAGCAACCAAATAAAAGCTATCTTTTCAGAATTACAAGCGGTTCATAATCGCTCAGAGAAATTGCATCAAAAGGCGATTAACTTATTCGATAAAGATAAGAGCTACTCACCAATGGCTATTAAGGGAATGGCACAAGGTGAAACAACGCCCTCGAAGTGGCTTGTTTCCTGCGCCATTGATATTTTGATCGATGAGCGTAAAGAATCTCTGGAATCAATGTTATCAGCAGATGATTTGTTTATGTTATGGGCGAAACCATTGCTGCAAAGCACGCTATCAAAAGAAAATATTTTTGATAGAGCAACCAGCATTGACAGCACAAACCAGATAAAAAATAAACTGCAAAAACTACAACAAATTTGAAAGGAGAATTGTATATAACTTGACAAAATGTCGCTTATATACGACAATTAACCATGAAAGAAATAAAACCTAAACAGATACGGTTCTATCAAACCAAATCAGGGAAAATTCCCTATAAAGAGTGGTTTGATGGATTAAAAGATTCCAAAGTCAGGCATCGAATACGTGCCAGATTGGATAGAGTTGAACTGGGAAACCTTGGTGATTATAAAATTTTATCCGATGGTGTTTCAGAGTTAAGGTTTGCGTTTGGTTCAGGATATCGTATTTATTTCGCCGAACAAGATGATTATTTCATCATTTTACTTTGCGGTGGCGATAAAAGTAGTCAGGAAAAAGACATTGATACCGCAAAACAATACTGGAATGATTTACAGGAGCGCTGTGATGAATAAAGACAAAATTTTACACAATACAGTTGATTACCATAGTGATCTGATTGCGTCATTGAAAGATCCAGAGGAAGCTTTTGGTTATTTACAAGTTGCCTTAGAAGAGTATCAAGAAGACAATAACCTGGAAGCTTTTTTGGTTGCCTTGAAAAACGTTGCCTCTGCTCAAGGTGGCATGACAAAACTTGCAAAAACAACCAAACTAAATAGACAAAATCTATATAAGATACTGTCAGAAAAAGGCAACCCTCGGCTGGATAATTTTGGAACCATTTTAAAAGGACTCGGATTTAAGCTTTCTATTGAGCCATATAATCATGCGCATTGATAGTTAGTGCTAAAAAAATTATCAAGGAAAAAAGATGGATAGGGATACCCCTTTTATAATGAAAAAGTATGCTGACATAAACAGCCTACCCATTTTTACATCTCTCAATGACAACAACTACACCTATGAACAAATTGAGGAAGGAGTAAATATTCCAGTTAGCAGAATAAGCCTGTGGCAAGACTTCCTTGAGCTTGTATCAAATCAATTGGTAAACCAAAAGAACTTAATATTTAGAGGACATCAAGACCCTCGATGGACATTAATTCCTACACTCAAAAGAACTCATAAATTCTTGAATGAAGAACAAACTAATAAAATTATTGAAACGTTTAAAAGTGCATTGCAAAACATCGAACATAACGATTTAAAACAATTAAATGACTTTACTGAAAATCAGCTTTGGGCATTAGGTAGACATTATGGGTTACCTACCCCGTTATTAGACTGGACTTATAATCCACTTATTGCATTGTATTTTGCTTATGAAGACAGGGCGAATTTGTTTCCTCAGCACGCCCTTTACATCATGGATTTTGAAAGAATTACAAGCGATAATTTAATTTTTTTCAATAACCAACCGCATCAAAATGAAAGAGAAAAAAAGCAAGAAGGTTGTTACATCAGGCTAAAACAGCATAAAAAGATTGAGGATATTATTTCTAAAGATAAAAATGCTCACTCTTATTTTAGAAAGATTTATATCAAGAAAAATGATCCGCGGAAGAGCCTTGACACACTTGAAAAACAACATCAAATATCAAAGTTAAATTTGTACCCCAATTCAATTGAAGGTGCAGTTGAATATTGCAAAACACAAATTCCAAGCCCTTATGAGGGCGGAGGCAAATTCCTTAAGATAAAATTTTAACTATAAGAAATACCTTACAATTCTTTAAAACCAAAATTACATGACAAATTTATTGCACATGCTAACATGAGAATACGAGGCGAGAAATTGAGACGATATCAAGGATAATGGGAACGCCCGAATACTGATGTATGTTCTCAATTCCGAACAAGATCAGTCAGTTGTTATGGCACATTACAAATCAAACTCGATATTGGTGACATTATCAATCACCGTGCGAAAACAAGAAACCACTTGTCAACCTGCCCCGCTCATATAAGTAAAGCTTAAAGATTAACTATAATTGTAGTAATAATTAAGGTTAGCAAAATATGACGACATCCGCGGACAACAGGGAGAATCAAAATACAACAAATAGCTTTATGCATTTGCATCCTGAAATAGCGCAAGAATGGCATCCAACAAAAAACAAAGATAAAATCTCAAACAAAATATCATCAGGAAGTAATATACTTTATTGGTGGCTTTGTCCCAAAGGCCATTCTTATCAACAAAGTGTTAAGAGTCGAACAAGAAAGAAATACCCCTCTAGCTGTCCTTATTGCTCTGGAAGAAAGGTTTGTCGAGACAATTGCTTATCCACTGTTTGTCCTGATATAGCCAAAGAATGGGATCACAAAAAAAATGGTGAGTTAAAACCTAGCGACATCACTAGGGGAAGCAATAAAAAAGTTTGGTGGTTATGTCCAAAAAAACATTCCTACAATGCTCAAATATTAAGTAGAACTAATGGAACTGGATGTCCTTACTGTGCTGGAAAAAGAGCCTATCATGATAATTGCTTATCAACACTTTACCCTGAAATAGCCAAAGAATGGCACTCAAATAAAAATGGCAAATTAACTCCAAATGATGTAACAAAGGCAAGTACAAAAAAAGTATGGTGGTTATGCCCTAAAAACCACTCTTACCAAGCGTCAATAGCTCAAAGAACTTATGGACATAACTGTCCAAAATGTTCAGGAAAGACTGCCTGTTATGATAACTGCATAGCAACACTTTACCCTGAAATAGCCAGAGAATGGCACCCTTCAAAAAATGGCAAATTGACACCAAATAAGGTTACAAAAGGGTCACATCAAAAAGTTTGGTGGGTGTGTCCAAAAGGGCACCAGTACCAAACCAAAGTTGTATATAGAACATTAAGTAATTCAAAATGTCCTTATTGCGCTGGGAGAAAAGTTTGTCATGATAACTGTTTAGCAACTTTATACCCCAAAATAGCAAAAGAGTGGGATCAAGAAAAAAACGGCTCTTTAACTCCTAATGATGTTACTAAATCTAGTTTTAAAAGAATCTGGTGGTGCTGCTCTAAGAAGCACTCGTTTCAATCTACGGTAGCTCAAAGAACACAAGGTAGGGGTTGCCCATATTGTTCGGGGAGAAAGCTATGCCAAGATAACTGTTTACAACAGGTTTATCCAGATATTGCCAGAGAATGGCACCCTTCAAAAAATGGCAAATTGACACCAAATGATGTTACAAAAGCTAGTGGAAAAGAAGTCTGGTGGAGGTGTCCAGATGGACATAGTTATTTTTGCGGCGTAAATCAAAGAGCGAAAGGAAATGGGTGTCCTTACTGCTCTGGCCATAAGACCTGCAAAGATAACTCTCTAGCATTATTGCTGCCAGATATTGCCAAAGAATGGCACCCTAAAAATAATCAGCCATTAACTCCTGACAACGTTACAAAAAAAAGTTCTTTAATAGTGTGGTGGAAATGTCCAAACAATCATGACTATGAAGCAAGGGTATATAGTCGGGCAATAGGGAGAGGTTGCCCATACTGCTCAGGCCACAAAGTAGACGTCAGTAATAGTTTGGCGACCTTAAGACCAGAATTAGCTAAAGAATGGCACCCAACTAAAAATAAATCCCTAACGCCTCAAACTATAACAATCGGCAGTGGTAAAAGAGTATGGTGGCTATGTGCTAATGGACATACATATCAGAAGTCTGTAAACAGGCGGACTTGCCCAAATCCAACAAATTGTCCTTACTGTTCAGGGAAAAAAGTATGTGAAGATAATTCCCTGGCAACAGTATGCCCTGATATAGCAAAAGAATGGCACCCCTCAAAAAATGGTAAATTAACTCCTGATGATTTCACAAAAGGAAGCGGTAAAAAAGTTTGGTGGTTATGTCCTAAAGGTCATGAATATTTTTCCTTGATAAAAAGCAGGACTCTAAAACTTAGCTCTTGCCCATATTGTTCCAATCAAACATCAAGGGCAGAAATTAGAGTTTTAACAGAGCTTTCATATATTTTTAAAGAAATAGAGTCTCGCCAAAAGCTCCATAAACAAGAAGTTGATGTATACATTCCAAAATACAAAGTAGGCATAGAATACGATGGTTCATATTACCATAGAGGCGATAAGCTACAAAAAGATCAAAACAAAAATGAAATATTATCAAATAAAGGAATTGAGTTAATTAGGATAAGAGAGCATCCTTTAAAGAAAATATCAAGGCATGATATTTCTCTTAAAAAATCATTAAATAAAAAGGATATTAATACCCTGCTGTTAAGGATAAAAAAACTAAAAAAATTACCAAATCATATTTTAGAAAAAATAAAAAACTATATAGCCCAAGAAAAATTTCAAAATGAAAGTGCTTATAGGGAATATCTAAGTTATTATCCATCGCCTCATCCCAAAGACTCACTTCTATTTCAAAAACCACACCTTGCCAAAGAATGGGACTATAATAAAAATTTCCCACTTCTCCCAGAAAGTTTTTCTCATGGCAGCATGTTCAAGGCATACTGGCTTTGTCCATCAAAGCACTCTTATAAAGCCAGCATTACAAAGCGTTCCCGAGGAAGAGGTTGCCCTTATTGTGCAAGAAAGAAAACGACAAAAATAACCTCCCTTGCTTCACAAGCCTCGAAACTTTCAGAAGAATGGCACCCATCAAAAAATGGCAACTTAACCCCAAAAGATGTTACAAGCGGTAGTAATAGAAAAGTATGGTGGTTATGCCCCAACAAGCATGAATATGAAGCGACTATTGTTAGACGCTTTGCCGGTAGAAAGTGCCCTTATTGCTCTGGAAGAAAAGTCTGTAAAGAAAATTCATTAGCACATTTATACCCTACCCTTGTAACAGAATGGCATCCTAAAAAAAACCATCCATTAACTCCTGAAAATGTAACCAGAGGCAGCCATCTAAAAGTTTGGTGGAAATGTCAGAATGGACATGACTATGAGGCCATTGTTAAAAATAAAGTTAAAGGGAGTAGATGCCCGTATTGCTTTGGGAGTAAGGCTTGTAAACAGAACTCTCTTGCCTCTTTGCATCCAAATATTGCTCAAGAATGGCACCCATCCAAAAATAAGGATCTAACACCAGATAAAATCACCTGTGGTAGTGGAAAAAAAATTTGGTGGATATGTCCTGAAAAACATGTTTACCAGGCAACCATTTTAAGCAGAACATATGGCTCAGCATGCCCTTATTGCTCGAATCACCGAGTATGTAAGGATAACAGCTTAGCAACTTTATACCCCAAAATAGCAAAAGAGTGGCACCCAGAAAAAAACAATGAACTAAAACCTACAGATATTACAAAAGGCAGCAACAAAAAAGTTTGGTGGTTATGTCCCGAGGGCCATGAGTATTATGCACAAGTTTATTCAAGAGTATCAGGTAGAAAGTGCCCTTATTGCTCTGGAAACAAAGCAACGCCAAAAAACTGTCTTGCATACCTATATCCTGATATCGCTAAAGAATGGCATCCAAGCAAGAATGGGAAGCTAACACCTAATGATGTTACTAAAGGTAGCAACAAAAGAATTTGGTGGTTCTGTCCAAATGGTCATAATTATGAAAGCACAATTAAGGCAAGAACTCGAACCAATAACAAAAATTTCTGCCCAGAATGTAGAAACAAATAATATGTATAGCGATACCATTACTACGATAGAGTTATTCTATCGATTTCACCATTCATAAATTTTTTTTCTTGCTTTGAGATGAATATGCTCGATCATTTCCATAAGCTCTTTCTTTTTATTAAACCAACGCCCGGGAGTGTAACTACCTTTTAAGGGGATCTTATATTCAACTTCTAAATAAAATCTTTAGCCTATTTGATAGGATGTTAATATGACAGACTGTTTGATTTGTCTTTTTCTTTACTGTTGAAACACTAGGCCAATCTACTGGCCACTCTTTATCCACTCCATCAATAATGGATATTTTATATATATCGCTATATTCAAGATCTTGAGGAATAGCTAACTTAAAATCTATTTTTTCTTGCTCATTAAGTGTTGTTTTAGGTACATTTAGTTCTAAAATTGCTTTTCTTTTTTTATAGTAATATGACTTTAGTATTCTCATCCAAAATTTTCTCGGTAAAACATAGACTTTTATTTTATTTATTTGAATAGGGGTTCGACCTGTTGAGCTTATAAAAATACGTACATCCAAATTATTAATAGTCGAATATTTAATCTGGGATTTACAAACTAAGTTGGGTTTATTCCTGTTGAATTCTTTAATTTTTAAAGTGATGCTAATTATCCCTAAAATAGTGCCAACCGTACCTGTAACCGCACCCCATATTGATAAAAAGAACATGGCTGTTAATCCTTAATATTTGGTTATTAGTGAAAATAAATTTATGATGGAATTACAATTTTAATTTTATCAATTATCTTAGATAACAGGACAATATATGACTATTAAGTTAAGATAACCAATTTACATTTTCTCATGAATTTAATGTACAATACGTCTTTTAAGCCAAAAACCCATCAAACATGTGCCAATTGGGAGCATCCAACACCATTGGTTGATGATATTAATAACGCTCTCCCTTACCCTATTGAAGCGTTCCCCTCTAATTTGCAAGACATTATTACGAAATACCACCAATACGGGAAACAACCTATTCCGTTAATTGCTGGAAGTTTACTTGCCAACATATCACTAGCCTGCCAATCAATGGCCAATGTAGCAAGAGACAAATATTTAAAAAGCCCTGTATCCTTATACTTTCTAATGGTGGCCAACTCCGGTGAGCGCAAATCAGCCATTGACAACCTTTTTTCAAAACCAGTCAGATCTTGGGAAAAATCATTTCGACGAAAGCGAGAAAGCGAAGTTAAAACAGCCATGACTTTACATCATGCCTGGCAGATGGAACGTGACGGTTTATTATCTCAAATTAAACGATGCTCTTTTTCTGGTGAAGATGCTGAACACTTAAAGTTTCAACTTGCTTTCTTAGTTGATCAGGAACCTGAAATACCGCTTTTACCCACGCTATATTTCGAGGATGCAACCCAGGAAGCCCTAGCAGTACATCTTGCCAATGGCTGGCCGAGTGCTTCTCTTTGGTCGGACGAAGCAGGGATTGTTCTGGGAAGCCACAGTATGCAGTCCAACCCTACCCGTTTTGTGGCACTTTTAAACCGTTTGTGGGATGGAAAGACATTTACAGCACACAGAAAAACAAGCCAAAGTTTTATGATTCAAAACAGAAGGCTAACATTAAATTTAATGATGCAGCCATTGTTATTGCAACAATTAAGCTCCCAAGCCACAGGGATTCACAGACAAAGTGGGTTCCTGGCACGGTGCTTAATGGCTTATCCAAAAAGCTCGATGGGTAATCGATTTTACCAGGAGCCACCCAAGGATTTTGGCTATCTTGAAAGCTTGGAAAATCGATTACAAGACTGCTTGAATGTTTCCAAACAACTGACTCAGGCAGGTTGCATTAACCTCCCTACCCTGCATATGGGAGCTGATGCTAAAAAACACTGGATTCATTTTTTCAATGAAACAGAAAGTGGCGTATCCGATCACGGTCAATGGTCAAACATCAAAGACTTTGCCTCCAAAGCTCCTGAAAATGCAGCAAGACTCGCAGCTTTGTTTCATTTGTATTCAGGAAGTGAGGGTGATATACGTTCAGAACATATGGAGCAGGCTATTGCCATTATCAGCTGGCACCTGTTTGAAACCAGACGAATATTCAGCATTCAGTCAGAAAAAGAAGAAATACTGGAAGCCCAGCGTTTGCTGGATTGGCTGATAACCCATGATAAGCATCAAACCACGCCCAGAGAAATTCAGCAATTTAGCCCCATACGGGATAAACAAGCACGTGATGAGGCGTTGGAATTACTTGCAAACCACAATTACATCCGAATTAATAAGCAAAACCAGAAAACGGTGGTTAAATTGAACCCTTATGCCATGTAGGGGTTGATTAGCTGAAAAGCTCACTATGAGAGCCAAGCCTAGCAAGTCTTAAAATATCACCATCTAGTTTACGGTAAATCAAAAGCAAATCAGGTTTAATATGACACTCTCTATAACCAGCCCAATTGCCGCTTAAGTCATGGTCACGATAACGAACATCCAAGGCTTCGTCCTTCATTAAGACAACCAGAACCATTTTTAATTCTGACTCAAGGACATCTCGATACCTGCCTTTTAATTCTCGCTTATAGTCTTTTTTAAATTTAGTGGAGCGCTCAATCGTCCGCATTCAGATCATCCATCAAGGAATCAATACTGCTGAATTTTTTACCCTTGCCCGCTTCAAGTTCACGTATGGCATCACGGGTTGCCTTATTAGGAACCCTGACTTCAAAAGGCATGCGCTTTTCATCGGCAATACGCAACATCAACAGACGAATGGCATCGGATACTGACAACCCCATGGCCTCTAATGCATCGGCTGCTCGCATTTTGGTTTCTGAATCGATTCTGGCGCGTACATAAGTATCTACATTAGCCATGTTATTTCTCCGAAAATCTATATATTATTATTGTAGTCTCATTGTGACTACAGATCAAGAATTATTGAAATCCGATTTTAATTTTTGTTACTGCTACATTGCTACATCTGCTACACATTCAAAAGAGGTCTAACAATCTACAAAGTTAGACCTCTTGGAATTTAAATGATGAGGATTAAATAAAATAAAGATAAAATGTTAGTAGAATGATTTAATCAATGACTCTTGATAAATGACAAGATGCTTTTTTCGCTTCTTTCAAAAGCGCTTCCCAACCATCAGGAGGATTTCCTTTATTTAACATTTTTTCAAAAACTTTATAAGCATCTGTTTTGCTATCATATGCCCTTTTATTTTTTTCATTATTCACCCAAGCATATACAATAACCTTGGACTCTGAGTGATATCTGAAAAATAGACGATATTGTTGAAAAAATTTTGCCCTATACCAGTGCTTATGCTCCCTTCCCAAAGTTGATCCTTGACGATATTCTGGTAGCGTTGGATCTTGCGGAATTATTTCAAAAGCCAATTTATTAATTGCTGCTAATCGCTTGGTGGCATTTTTATTCTTATAATTGACTGGATCTTTTTTCTTAAGTTTCTCGACTTGGTTTATTAAGCCTTCATATTCATCCATAAACATCGGGTGCACGAATATAGTCCAGCCATTTACAGTAATGGTGTTACTTGATGTCAAACTTAGTCTTCCTCATCAGATAATGGTTCATCCAAATTAACATCTATGTCTGAAACCAGTGTTGATACATAAGAAACCAATTCGTTGTTAACAGTCTTTAAATGAGCGGGGTGCTTAGATATATCCTCAGCCAAGAAATGTAAGAACTCAGAAAGAACAGGATCAGTATCATTGTTTTCAGCGCGGGATAAAACAACACTCCCATCAGATTGAATGGTATATCGAATTTTGGCTCGTTTATTCAAATGCAGCGCTTTTCTAATGGGTTCAGGAACTGTCGTTTGATAACGATCAGTTAATGTTGATTCGCTGACTATAATGGAATTATTCATAAGCTACTCCAAAATAAGATTATATTGTATATAGTAATGCAACTGCATTACCTTGTCAAGGTAATTCGGTTTTTAGCTCTTGATGGTCAGCTTTTTTGTATAACAAATAACGCTCGTTTATACGCATTTATTTTGTTAATTCAAAACACTTCATTTTTATTATCATAACTGTATAATTATAAATATATTATAACGTTATATATTAACGAAGCTAAATTTTGGTAAATTTATGAACAAAATCATTGCCTATATTCGAACCTCAACAGATAAGCAAGATTTAAACAACCAAAAGCTGGAGATTTTTGAATACGCAAAAAAACAACAATTTCAAATTAGTAGTTTTATTGAAATGTCTGCATCGAGCAGAAAAACAAGCAAAGAAAGACGCATTGATGAGATGATGTTCGCTTTAAACAATGCTGATATATTAATAGTAACTGAGTTAAGTCGGTTAGGAAGAAGCACTGCGGAAGTAATCGGTCTTATAAATGAGTTATTGAAAAAAAAGGTGCGTGTTATTGTCATCAAACAACAACTGGATATTAAACAACACGACATGACCTCAAAAGTAATGATTACATTATTCTCATTGTTTTCTGAACTTGAAAGAGATTTAATTAGTTTAAGAACAAAAGAAGCGCTGGCTAGTAAAAAAAGGCAAGGCATAAGGCTTGGAAAACCCAAAGGCACAATACAAAAAAGTAAATTTGATAAGGATGTTGAAAAAATAAAGGAACTATTGAATTTAGGATTATCGGTTAGAAAAATTGCTAATTTCTTAGGATACACCAATCACATTGGGCTTAATAACTACGTAAGAAAAAGAAATCTACGTAATAAAGAAAATCAGGCATAGAATTTTGAATCTTTTGCCCTGTGTAATTTAAAATGAATAGGAAAGTTGATGCATAGGATGCACAAGATAAATAAATACAGATTAATTTTGTTTGTAATTGGGCTCACATCAGTCTGGAGCGCTTCATTTGCTAACGCTTTGAGTTTAAAGCAAGCGGAAAATCTTGCTATTGAGCACTCAACAGAACTCCAATCTTTAAGAGCAAAAAATGAATCCTTATACCAGGCTGCAATTGCTGCAAATCAATCCCCAGACCCAAGCCTTTTCGGGGGAACACTAAACGTTCCTGTTGATACCTTTAAGTTTAACCAAGAACCCATGACGCAAATTCAAATAGGCCTTAGTCAATATATTCCTAGAGGAAAAAGCCTAAAGTTTGGCTCACAAGAGAAAAGTTGCTTGGCCAAGGCTGAATTTTTTAAGTTGCAAAGCATGCGCTTAGATATTCTTCAAAAAGTACGCTTAAGTTGGCTTCACTTATTTTACTGGCAACAAGCAAGAACCATTGTAGTAAAAGAAAAGGCTATTTTTAAAGAATTACTTGAAGTCGCCAAATCTATGCTGGCCAATAATAAAGCGCAACAAAAGGATGTGATTCGAGCACAATTGGAACTCTCTGAATTAGACAATCGGTTGATTCAAATCGATGAACAAATTCAAACAGCCAGGTTTCAATTGGCACGCTGGATAAGTGAATCCAATGCGCATAAAGCACAAGCCTCAAATCTGCCTCTATGGCCTTCACTGCCAGCAAAGCAAAAATTATTGAACGCCGTACAACAGCATCCCGAATTAAAAACTGATTCAGCAACGATTTCTGCATTTCAAGCTAAAGTGCACTTGGCTCTTGAGCAATATAAACCAGGTTTTAATGTCAATGTCGGGTATGGATTTCGACAGGGGCGCGGAATTGATGGGCGAAAGTGGCCGGACTTTTTAACAGCCACTGTTAATATGGATTTACCTGTATTTACTCAAAATAGGCAGGATAAAAGCTTAAAATCAAGCCAAGATAACTTACTGGCTTCTGAAAAAGACCGAATGAGTCACTATCGAAACTTAAGAGAATACCTCAATATTCAATACAATATCTGGCAGCAACAACAAAAAAGCACGCAATTATTTATAGGCTCATTGATTCCACAAGCCAATCAATATGCTAAAGCCACTATGACGGCATATCAAAATTTTCAAACCGATTTTCCAACGCTGGCCAGGGCCTACGTTCGTCAATTAAACACAGAATTAGAAGCATTAAAGGTTAAGGTTGACAGGGATGCGGCTCGCATAAACCTTCTATATTTACAGGGAAAATAATATGAAGCGCAGAATCATTGAGGTATTGGTTTTAATTATCGTTTTTTTAGCAGGCATGTTTTTCTTCCACTTTTGGCAATCAACTAAAGTTTCAAGCCATTCAAAAACAGAGCGGAAAGTTTTGTATTGGGTTGCGCCCATGGATTCAAACTATCGAAGAGATAAACCCGGCAAATCGCCGATGGGCATGGATTTGGTTCCTGTCTATGAGGATAAAAACACGCAAGACAAAGACACCATTCAGATTTCCTCATCGGTTGTTAATAATCTAGGGGTTAAAACAGCAAAAGTTTCCAAACAAAATTTGTCGCGCATAGTAAAAACTGTTGGATATGTCACGGTTGATGAAAACAATATTGAACATATTCATACTTTTGCTGATGGTTGGATTAAAGAACAATTTGTCAAAGCAACCGGTGAACAAGTCAAGCAAGGTCAACTATTGATGACACTATACTCACCAACACTAAATAATGCGCAAGAAGAATTGATAATAGCGCTTAAAAATAATAACAGGGCCTTAATTGAGGCCGGCAAAAAGAAACTAATTACATTGGGTATGGCCGAATCACAAATAAAACAACTGATAACTTCTCGAAAGTTGATGGAGCAAGTTAAAATTTTTGCCAGTCAAAGTGGCATTGTTTCAAAAATAAACGTACGTGAAGGTCAGTTTGTAAAGCCAGACACTGAATTACTTAGCATTGAGGACTTATCTAAAATATGGATAATCGCCGAAGTTTTTGAATATCAATCTGACTGGATAAAACAAAATCAAGCAGCCATTGCAACACTTCCCTATCTACCCGGAAAAACTTGGCAAGGTGTTGTTGATTATATTTACCCAAGACTTGATGCCAAAACACATACCTTAAGGGTAAGACTGGTTTTTCCAAATCCAGATTTCACCCTTAAACCAAACATGTATACGAATGTAAAAATTATTAGCAACCCGATTGAAAACACCCTGGTTATTCCTAAGCTTTCACTGATAAGAACGGGCGACAATGATAGAGTCATTGTGTCACTAGGTAAAGGACGTTTTAGAGCACAGCCAGTAGCCATTGGTATCGAGTCAGGAAATTTTTATCAAGTATTATCTGGACTTAAGGGAGATGAGGAAGTCGTTACCTCCGCGCAATTTTTAATTGACTCTGAATCAAATATGAAAGCAGCCATTAACCGAATTGATGACAAGAAAAATATCAAATCTAAGGACCCTAAAAGCATTAAAACCGAACACATTGGTATGGGTAGTATTAAAGCGATTGATATAGAAAATCATCAAATTACGATTTTTCATCAACCCATTTCCTCATTAGATATGGGAGAAATGGTGATGACAATACCCGTAGCTAAAGACGTTTCATTAACATCAGCCAAAGTTGGCGATTCAATTCACTTTATTATGATAAAAAATGAAAAAGGCTTTGTGATCACCAAACTTCACATCATGCATAATATGTCACATGGAAAGGATAAAAAATGATAGCAAAAACCATTGAGTGGTCTATAAAAAATCGTTTTTTAGTCCTAATCATAACATTACTAATCGCAGCAAGTGGTATCTATTCGCTACTAAAAACACCAGTTGATGCTATTCCTGATTTATCGGACGTCCAGGTCATTATTAAAACCTCATACCCAGGGCAAGCACCCCAAGTTGTGGAAGATCAGGTTACCTATCCTCTGGCCACAGCAATGCTTGCTGTACCAGGAGCGGTAACGGTAAGAGCTTATTCTTATTTTGGTGATTCCTATATCTATATCATTTTTAAAGATGGCACTGACTTATACTGGGCCCGGTCTCGTGTTTTAGAGTATTTAAATCAGGTTGCAGGACAATTACCTTCAGGAGCAACACCTCAGCTTGGCCCAGATGCAACAGGGGTTGGTTGGGTTTATCAATATGCGCTTATTGATAAAAGTGGCAGACATGATTTATCTGAACTGACAACGTTGCAAAACTGGTTGTTGAAATTTGAATTACAAACCGTTCCTGGTGTTTCCGAGGTTGCCACCGTTGGCGGTATGGTAAAGCAATACCAAGTGGTATTAGAGCCAGATAAAATAAGGGCCTATGGTATTCCTTTAGAAAAAGTAAAAAACGCCATTAAAAATGCCAACAGTGAAATTGGCGGCTCAGTCATTGAAATGGGCGAGGCTGAGTATATGGTACGTACAGATGGTTATATCCAAAGTATCAAAGCATTAAAAAACATTCCTCTTGGAATGAATGAGCATGGCACACCCATTTTATTATCCAATGTAGCTCAAATAACCTTAGGCCCTGAAATGCGCCGAGGAATAGGTGAACTTAATGGACAGGGTGAAGCTGTTGGCGGGATAATTGTTATGCGTCAAGGAGAAAATGCGCTAACAACCATAAAAGCCGTTAAAAATAAACTAACAAGTTTGCAATCAAGCCTACCTAAAGGCGTTTCCATTGTTGAAACATATAACCGCTCAAGCTTAATTTATCGTGCCATTGATACGTTAAAATCAAAATTAATAGAAGAAACCATAGTTGTGATATTGGTCTGTTTTTTATTCCTTTTTCATTTTCGATCTTCTCTAGTCGTTGTGGTAAGCCTACCCCTTGGTATCTTATGTGCTTTTATCGTTATGTATGCGCAAGGGATTAATGCGAATATCATGTCTTTAGGTGGGATTGCCATAGCCATTGGTGCAATGGTTGATGCCACTATTGTTATGATTGAGAATGTTCACAAACATATTGAAAAAAATCCAATAACTAAAGAAAACCGCTGGCAAATTATTCAAGAAGCCTCATTAGAAGTTGGTCCGCCGCTATTTTTTTCATTGCTTATTATCACCTTAAGCTTTTTGCCCGTGTTTGCACTGCAAGCACAAGAAGGACGTTTATTTGCGCCTTTGGCGTATACAAAAACTTACGCTATGGCAGCTGCTGCTGGACTTTCAATCACATTGGTTCCAGTGCTTATGGGCTATTTTATCCGGGGTAAAATTCTACCAGAAGACAAAAACCCCATTAATCGTTTTTTGATAGCAACCTATCGCCCAATCATTAATGCCATATTAAAGGCTCCAAAAACCATTCTTGGTGTCACGCTCTTTTTAGTTCTAGTAAGTTATTGGCCACTGGTTCATTTAGGCTCTGAGTTTATGCCTGAATTAGATGAAGGTGATTGGATGTATATGCCAACAACACTACCTGGTGTTTCAATCGGAAAAGCACGGCAAATCCTTCAACAAACAGACAAATTAATTAAAAGCGTTCCTGAAGTTGAAACGGTTTATGGCAAAATTGGTCGTGCTCAAACAGCTACCGATCCAGCACCACTTACTATGATTGAAACGGTGGTTCAATTTAAACCGAAAAATAAATGGCGGCAAGGGTTAACCAAAGAGAAGTTAAAAGAAGAGCTTAATCGGTTGGTGCAACTACCAGGTCTTACTAATGCCTGGGTCATGCCCATTAAAACACGCATTGATATGCTTGCAACGGGCATTAAAACGCCTGTTGGTATTAAAATTTCAGGCCCTTCATTGGATGAGCTGCAAAAAATTGGAGAAAATCTTGAGCAAATTCTAAAAAATGTACCTGGTACTGCTTCTGTTTATGCTGATAGGGCTGCTGGTGGTCGGTATGTTAACATTAAAATTAACCGAAAAGCCGCTTCTCGTTATGGATTAAACATCAAAGACATTCAAGAAGTTGTTAGTACAGCCATTGGCGGCATGAATGTCACCCAGACAATTGAAGGTCGCGAAAGATACCCAGTTAATCTTCGTTATCCTCAATCTGAACGGGATTCAGTGGAAAACATAAAATCACTACCCATCATTTCCCCATCGGGCGCTCACATACCTCTAATGGCGGTAGCTGACGTATCCATTGATGATGGAGCGCCTATGATAAAAAGTGAGGATGCGCGCTTAACCAGTTGGGTGCTTGTTGATTTAAATGATTCAGACATTGGTTCATATATTAAACGCGCTAAAAAAGCGATAGAACAAAACTTAAACCTTAAATCAGGTTATAGTTTAAGTTTTTCAGGGCAATATGAATATATGCAGCGAGCAAAAGAACGACTGATGCTTGTTGGCCCAGTCACGCTCTTAATCATCATGTTATTGTTATATCTAAACTTTAGACATGTTGGCGAAGTGCTATTGATATTATTAACTTTACCTTTGGCTTTGACAGGTGGCATATGGCTGTTGTACGTATTAAATTACAATCTGTCTGTTGCTGTAGGCGTTGGATTTATTTCCCTGAGTGGTGTTGCGGTTGAAATAGGAGTTGTCATGCTGGTGTATTTAAATCAAGCGTTGCAACAAGCCACCGACAACTGCAAACAGTTAAACAAAAAAATTAGCGATAAAGACATCAAAGATGCTGTTGTTAAAGGAGCATTATTAAGGGTTCGTCCAATCATCATGACGGTATCTGCTATCATAGGTGGATTATTACCCATCATGATAACAGCAGGCACGGGTTCTGAAGTGATGAGGCGTATTGCTGCCCCTATGATTGGCGGCATGGTAAGTGCGACCATCCTGACTTTAGTGGTCATCCCTGCAATATTTTTATTATGGAAACAAAAGCAAATTAAATATTAGAGATATGCAATGAACCAGGTATTAGAACTTTGGCATCAATCAGCTATAACAACTCTAGGATTATTCTGGATGGCATTTTGGGCATTCGGCTTGGGGTATCTTATCAGCAGCATGATTCAGGTGTTTGTTACCAAAGAGCGCATGCAAAACACTATGGGTGATACGGGGTTTAAAAGTATTGGGTTAGGTACGTTTTTTGGCTTCATCTCTAGTTCATGCTCTTTTGCAGCCCTTGCAACAACCCGCTCTTTATTTAGCAAAGGGGCAGGATTAATCCCCTCATTAGCATTTTTATTAGCTTCTACTAATTTAGTGATTGAGTTAGGAATTGTGATAGCTGTTTTTTTAAGTTGGCAGTTTGTTGTAGGCGAATATGTTGGAGGCTTATTACTCATTCTTTTGATGTGGGGATTAGTTCGTATTAGCCTTAATAAAAAAATGGAGGAAAATGCTCGAAAACATGCCCAAAAGCTTGATCAAAGCGAAACAAAGAATGAATCCAATGACTGGAAGGCGCTAATCTTAAGTAAACAAGGGTGGTCTCAGGTAGCAAACCAATATGCCATGGAATGGAAAATGGTTTGGAAAGACCTCACCATAGGCTTTAGCGTTGCAGGTATTATTGCCGTTTTTGTTCCAAAGGCTTTTTTTGAAACGTTGTTTGTTGGTTCTTCCGTATCCAATCCTGCGTTTTGGCAAGTGTTTACTCAAAGTCTCATTGGACCAATTGCTGCTTTTTTTACCTTCATTGGCTCGATGGGTAATATTCCATTAGCTGCCGTTTTATACAGTAATGGGGTTAGTTATGCTGGGATTATGGCATTCATATTCAGTGATTTAATCGTATTTCCCGTATTGAGAATTCAGGCAAAATACTACGGTTGGAAAATGGCTTTATATATCATGGCGGTTTTTATCACTATTTTAGTACTGACATCGATAATCTTGCATTACGGCTTTGCTTTGTTTTCTTTGTTACCCAATCCAGGTCAAGTTCAAAGCTTATCCCAAAGAAGTTATTTTGATATCAACTATGGTTTCTATCTTAACTGCATTTTCATTTTATTAAGCATCGTTTTTGCTGTTTGGTATATGTCAAATACTAAAACAAAAAAGGCTAACAGCTCGGTAATTGAAAAAATATTGTTTTTCTTTGCAATGGTTGCTATTGCCTGGCTAGTAGTTGGGATATTTATATAAAATTATCTAGCTTGTATACTATTTCTATCTAATATGACCATTAAAAACGATTTTTGGCTATATTTTATATATGAATATGAATGAAAAAATCATTTTGCAATTATTTAAAGAGCAAATGTTAAAACAAAATACCTTGCGCAAAAATTTTCATCTATCTATAAATGATGTTTGTGAGATATTACATCCAAAAACTACACAAGAATGCGCATCAAATCATCAATTAATTGATGATTGCGTGAACCATGGATATCTTGAACCCGCTAAATCTTCATTAACAGCTTTTCCTAAACAAGATTTATATACCATATCTGTACTTGGCCTAATTAAGTTGGATGATGAATAAATCTATTCCATTTCTCCCATATTTAACTTGTTATTGATAAACCATTTTTTCTAGACTATGGTTTATGAAGTTCATTCAATTTAAAACAAAGGAGTGTCAAAATGCACCATAAAGAATGTATACAGTCATGTCTTGACTGCCTAAAAGCCTGCGAGGCCTGTGCTTACCAATGCTGTATTGGAAACGATTCTCACCTTGAATGTTTTAAGCTTTGCACCACTTGTGCTGATATCTGCAATCTATGCGCTAGAATTTGTATGCGCGGAGATATGCCATTTTGTAAAGAAATTTGCGAGCTTTGCGCTAAAATTTGCGATGCATGTGCTGTTGAGTGTGAAAAACACGATGAAGAGTTATGCAAAGCTTGCGCTAAAGCTTGTCGCGAATGCGCTGAAGCCTGCCGAAAGTGATGCTAAAATAATCATCATTTTGTATCGCATGAAACTTTCTCATGCCACACTAGGTTTTTATTAAATAATTTTCATCAACAATAACACCAGGCCAATAAGTCAGAATATATGATTGTTTAATGATTGCTCAACAAGTGAGCGTTGACAAAGTTGGTTTTTATAAAAATCATCCATATAAAATCAAACCATTTTCGTTGGAATTATTCTATTATTGCTTTTATCTAGTCGATATATACCAAGCTAAAATCAATTCAGGGTTGCGCTCCTGGCTATTTAGTGGATTTTTCAAATTCCAAGGTAGAATGCTTAATTTGAAAGCTATCAGTGAGCAAATTTTTTATCTCTTTTTTTAATGACTCGGTATCAATATTTTTTTCAACAACAACATGTGCTTCAAGTGCATTTAACTGTTCATTGACTTGCCAAACATGCACATGGTGTATTTCTTTTACACCTTCTAACTGCTCTACGCCGGTTATAATATCGGAAATATCGATATGATAAGGAGCTCCTTCCATTAATAAATGAATAGCTTTGGGGATTTCACGAAGCCCCTGCCATAACACATAAGCAGCAATGGTAATGGTTACCGCAGTATCGACCCATAACCAATCATACAAAAGGATAAATATACCGGCAACGATCACACCAACAGAAGCTAAGGCGTCCGTTAGATTGTGTAAAAATGCCGCTGTAAAATTCATGCTTTTTTTATAAAATTTATAGGTGAGTATGGCCGTTATTGTATCTACTACCAGAGCAACGATGGCGATGACTACCACCACCCAGCCAGAAATGGGTTGTGGAGAAATAAATCGAACGATTGCCTCATAAACCAAATACAACCCAATAAGAATCAAAGTCGTAAAATTAATAAGTGCTGCGATGGTCTCTGCCCTTTGATAACCAAATGTTTTTGACAAATCAGGCTTTTTCTGACCAATTTTGACAGCTAAAAGTGCTATCAAGAGCGATGCGGCGTCACTGAAATTATGCAACGCATCCGATATCAGTGACAAACTTCCGGAGACAAGGCCACCTACAACCTGAGCAAGGGTTAACATCATATTGACGAAAACAGAAAAATATAATCTTTTCTGCTTTGAGGCTGTAACGCTTGTCTGATTGTCAGCTTGATTCATGTGGCGGCTCTCTAATTTATTCCATAACCTCGATTTTCCCTTGCTTTCTTTCAAGAGGCTTATGGACCCAGCAATAAAGTCCTGGCAGAACAAGTAAAGTCAGGAAGGTAGATGAGAGTATGCCGCCTATCACCACGGTGGCCAGCGGCCTTTGTACTTCCGCCCCTGTGCCTGTAGATAAAGCCATAGGGACAAAACCAAGGGAAGCCACAAGGGCCGTCATCAATACGGGCCTTAATCGAGCCATCGCACCTCGGATAATAGAATAAACCAAAGAATTACCCTGCTTTCTTAAATTAGTAATGAACGTAATCATCACAAGGCCATTTAATACAGCAATACCTGATAAAGCAATAAAACCCACGCCCGCAGAAATGGATAGCGGAATACCTCGTATCCATAAAGAAAAAACACCGCCGGTCAAGGCAAGTGGAATACCACTAAAAACCACAAGAGTATCGTGCTTGCTTTGTAGTGCCATAAATAACAACACAAAAATCAATAATAACGTCATGGGTACCACAACCATTAACCGGTTAACAGCCGAGGTCATCTGCTCAAACTCACCACCATAATCAATCCAATACCCTGTGGGTAAGTCTACTTTTTTTGCAATTTTTGTTTTAATTTCATCAACGAAGGAGCGTAAATCTCTGTCTCGGACATTGGTTGATACAAAAATCCGTCGTTTGCTATTTTCGCGGCTTATTTGGCTGGGACCCAATCGCTCATCCAAAGAGGCCACTTCACTTAAAGGGAGAAAGTGCTCAATGCCGTCTGCTTTGGGAGGAAGCTTTATATAAATTTTGGATAAAATATTTTTGTCTTTGCGAACGGTATCTTTTAAACGAATAACCAAATCAAAACGTTGATCACCTTTATACACCAATCCTGTAACGCGGCCACTTAACGAAGTTTCAACCGCATCCTGTACATCGAGCATGTTAAGACCGTATAGTGCGAGTTTTTTCCGGTCAATTTGAATTGTAACCGTTGGAAGTCCACTGGTTTGCTCAATTCTTGTATCAGCCGCTCCATTCACTGGATTAACAGCTTGAAACACCTCTGTAGCAAGTGAGTTTAATTTATCCAAATCATCCCCATAAATTTTAATGGCCACATCGGCACGAATACCCGAAATAAGTTCGTTAAACCGCATTTGTATCGGTTGGGTAAATTCATATTTATTTCCAGGTTCATTGGCCAGGGCTTTTTGTATTTCTTGTATTAGCGTATTTTTGGGCTTATTAGGGTTTGACCATTGGTCTTTGGGCTTTAAAATAACAAACGTATCTGCAACGTTTGGCGGCATGGGATCTGTTGCCACATCCGCAGTTCCAATTTTAGAATAAACCTGCTTCACCTCAGGAAATTTTTCAACAATTTTTTCAATATGTTTTTGCATCTCGATTGATTGGGACAGACTTGTTGAAGGCGTTCGTAAAGCGTGTAAAGCAATATCGCCTTCATCTAAACTGGGAATAAACTCACCTCCCATTTGTATTGTCAAGAGAAGACTGGCTATGACAAGTAGGCTTGATGCCCAAATAACCCAAAGATGATTTTTAAAACAAAATAATAACCCAGGTCTGTAAAGATTTCTGAAAAACAAAACAATCCGATTGGTTTTTTCACTGATTCGCCCTGAAAGCCCTATCGAGATGGCGGCAGGCACAAAAGTCATTGAAAGGATTATCGATGAGATAAGGGCTAGGATGACGGTTTGTGCCATGGGGCGAAACATCTTACCTTCAACGCCTGTTAAGGTAAGTATTGGGAAGTAGACGATAGTAATAATTGTCACACCAAAAAGACTCGGGCGAATCACTTCATTGGCACTGTCTAATACTGTATCGAGACGTTCTTTAAGAGTTAGGGGTCGTTGTAAGCTATGCTGTTGCCATGCCAGTTTTCTGATGCAGTTCTCTACAATAATGACCGCACCATCAACAATGAGTCCAAAATCAAGTGCGCCAAGGCTCATCAGATTGGCACTGATTTCATATTGCACCATACCGGTCATGGTCATCAACATTGTAATCGGGATTACAAGTGCTGTAATAAGGGCTGCACGGAAATTTCCTAAAAACAAAAACAGCACCACAATAACAAGCAGAGCACCTTCTGTAAGATTTTTAGTGACTGTTTTAATTGTCGCATTCACCAAATTTGTGCGATTGTATACAGGAACGGCTTTAACCCCATCGGGTAGTGTTTGATTTACTTTTTGTAAAGCTTTATGAATATTTTCTGATACAACGCGACTGTTTTCACCAATAATCATAGAAACCGTACCCACAACCGTTTCTTTTCCATCGGCAAGGCCGGCTCCTTGGCGAAGCTCATGGCCAATGAGGACATCTGCGACATCTGATATATGAATGGCTACTCCATCAATGGTTTTAACAACAACCTGTTCGATATCTTCGGTTGCCTTTAACTGCCCAGGCGCGCGCATTAAAAACTGCTGGCCTTTTTTTTCAATATAGCCTGCACCAACGTTATCATTGTTTTTCTTTAAGGCCTTTTCAATATCTTCTAAGGTCAAGCTAAATTGAATCAGTTTTTTTAAATCGGGTGATACCTGATATTGTTTGGTATAACCGCCAATGGCATTCACTTCCGCAACCCCTGGCACGTTGCGCAGCTGCGGTCGGATTATCCAATCCTGAATGGTTCTAAGTTTGGTTGGTGTGTACTTCTCCGACATAGAAGTAGTCAGCTTATACATATAAATTTCCCCAAGACCGGTAGAAATAGGCCCCATCATTGGGTTAATCCCTTCTGGTAGTGTGTTTTTAACCGCCTGTAAGCGCTGAGAGATAAGTTGTCTGGCAAAGTAAATATCTGTGCCTTCTTTAAAAATGACAGTGACTTGTGAGAGCCCATATCGGGAAATTGAGCGAGTATAGTCCAGTTTTGGCAGGCCGCTCATAATGATTTCTATCGGATAAGTAATGCGTTGCTCAACTTCTAAAGGAGTATAGCCGGATGCTTCGGTATTAATTTGTACCTGCACGTTGGTAATATCGGGTACTGCATCAATAGGAAGACGGGTGTAATTGTAAATGCCCAGGCAAATCACAATAAAAACCGCAACCAATATCAGCCACCGCTGTTTGATAGAAAACTGCAAAATCCTTTTTAGCATAGTTTCTCCTAATGGCTGTGTGAAGCACTGTCTTTTTCAAGCTCAGCCTTTAATATAAAGCTATTCTCAGCCACATAGGTGTCTCCCGCTTTAAGCCCCTTTATAACCTGCGTATAATCGTCACCTTCGATACCAAACTGGCAGACTTTCGGTTCAAAACCCTCTTTTGTTTTAACAAAAATCACTTTTTTTCCTTCAATCGATTGAATGGCTTCATTTTTAACGGCAATGCTCACTTGTTTCTCATCAATAATCACCTTGGCATTAACGTATAATCCTGGTAGCCAGGTTAATCCTTTTTCATTATTATTTAATACGGTCCTCGCTCTCATTGTTTGATTGTGTTCAACGCCTAAAGGAGATACATAATCAATTTGAGATTGAGCCACCTTTCCTGGTTTGTTTTTATCGTAAACCAGTACCTTTTGCCCTTGTTTTATCAACTCGCTATTTTCACGATAGATAAACAAATGCACCCAGACTGTAGATAAGTCAGCCAACTGATAAATGGGATTACCGGTTTTAATAAATTCCCCAGGATTGGCCTCTTTTTTTACGATATACCCTGAAAAAGGGGCCTTGATGTCGTAGATTTGTAGAGTCTGGTTGCTTTCAACGCTTGCGAGCAGCTCTCCGTCACGAACCTTATCGCCTAAAAACTTGGTCATTTTTTTTATAATTCCACCATATCTGGGATAGATGTAGACGGTTTTATTGGCGTTTGACCCAATTTTTCCTAGAACTTCACGGCTTATTTCAAGCGAGTGTGGCCCTGCTTTGGCTAATTCAATCTTATAACGCTTAATAACTTCTTGAGATAAACGCACAACTTCTTTGTCGTGATGCCCTTCACTCTCATGGCTACTTTCAGCAAAAACCCCAATTGATATTCCAATACACATCATGGCCAGTATAGTTTTTCGTATCACCATTAGGCGCTCCCTTTACTTAATAATCCTATAATTTTAATCATCGCAATATCCCGTTTTGCATGCGCTTCCTGGTAATGGCGTTCTTCTTCAAATAAAATGCGCATGGTATTTAATAGCTCGACATAGCTGTATAGGCCTTTTTGGTACCCTTGTATTGCAAGCTTTGATGCTTTTTGGGCGCTAGGTAGCAAGCTGTTTTGTACTCGTCTTGCTTCCTCGCTGTTTTGGCGTAGATCTAGGAAAGCAACGGTAAGCTTCTGATCCAGAGAAAGTCGGGCTGCCCTTAAATTTTGCATGGCTTGGGTGTACTCTGCCTCTGCAGATAAAATCTTACCCTGGTTGCGGTCAAATACTGGCATTACAGAGTTAATGGAACCAACAAGCGCATTATCATTGTTAAGGGAAAAATGCCGCACGCCCAGCTGAAGTTGAGCCGTAGGCCAAACATCTTTCTTCACAGATATGATGGCAACACGTTTGGCTGAAAGTTCGGCTGTTTTTTCTCCAATAAAAATACTCTTATCCCGTGTTGTTTTGATGACTTCCCAATTGATGTCATGATGAGGCAACCCTTTATCCAATAATTTTTGAGGGGGTAACAGATCTTTACCAAGCAACTGCGATAGCCTGGCAATTCGCTTTTTGACTTCTCGATAAGCCTTGCTTTGTTGGATACGTGCCTCTCCTAAAGATATTTCGGCCAGGCGCAAATCAAGTTCAGCGCTGGCACCTGCTTTTTGACGTCGTTTAATGTCGTTTACAATGTCTTCATTTAAGCGAACAAGTTTTTTAGTCACCTTATGCCACTGAGTGGCATAGTAAGTATTCACATAAGATTCACCTACGATTATATATAATTCAGCTTTTTTGCGAAGAATAGCCATTCGCATTTGTTCAAAACGAGCAACACTTGCTTTTTGTAGCCAGTCTCTTTTTCCACCGAGTGGAAGGGGTTGAGTGACAGACATCGTTGTTTCAGCGGTTTCAAAACCTTGAGCATCACCATTTCCACCCAAATTTTCTACCTGCAGGTTCAGTGAAGGATTAAGCAAAAGCCCATCTTGGATAGCCTGTCCTCGAGCTTGCTCTGCGTCTTGTATCTGAGCTTGTAATTCGGGATTATTCTGGTATGTTAGTCTTAGTGCTTCTTGAAAAGGCAAGACACCCTCAGCCTGTACAAGATTGGCTGCTAGGCCAATCGCCAAAATAATCATAAAGCGCACCACACCAACAACCATTCTTTTTATATCCTTATCTGCTTGATTATAATCCGTAATTAATCAACTTATCATATTGACGTTGAACTGTCATTGATGATTATTCAACCAATTTTTCTATTCATTAATTCATTCTCGATGGTTTTTTGAGTTAAAATTAAAAAAATATCATACATATTAAAAATCTGACCTAAATCTATTTCAATGTTTAAATTGTAATTACTGCCATAATCAAAGATATGGTTAAGATTTAATGTAAAATATTATTATCTACAAAGTTAGACCTCCCCTGTATTTTCAAGGGTTAAACCCCCCTCCTCTCTTGCCTCATTTAAAAACAAGTCTTATTATATGAATATAAATAACTTTTTAAGAACTCTTAAGGATAAAAATGCCGAAAGAAGGAAAGGCCAGGGTTTTGACCGAGGACGAATTTAAACGACTGCTGGTGATTGCCAAAGATGCACAAATGCCTGAACGAAATGTGGCCATGATTTATTGCTCGTTTGGCCTTGGACTTCGAGCTAAGGAAATCGCATCTCTAAAAATTTCGGATATCTTCGATGAACAATTAAAAATCTTAGAAGAGGTGAACTTAACCCGATCCATGACCAAAGGAGAAAAACAGCGCCACATTTACATTAATAACAAAAAAATCATCACGGCACTAAAAGAATATATCACCTGGCGAAAAGAAAGTGACACTATCTTCAATGATAAGGATTGGTTGTTTAAAACCCAACGCAAGCAAAGGTTCAGTCCAGATGTGTTACAAAAATGGTTTCGCAAACTCTATGATAAGGCTGGGATCAAAAGTGCCAGCTCCCATTCAGGACGCAGAACATTTATTACTCGCCTGATTGAACAAGGTGCGGATATCAAAGCCGTATCGCATCTGGCAGGCCATGCTAACATTACAACAACAGCTGGCTATGTGGACTCCAATCCTGACAGATTAAAACGCATCTCAAATTTAGCCTTATTTTAAATTATTGCTGTGATACAGTGGAGCATAGATCACTAACAGGATTATTAGTTTGGTATGAGTAATGCCCATGCAATTTAAAGAAACCTTGCATCAATTAGCAAAAAGAGCAAAAGAACAAATTGAAATCCTTTATGAGATAGGTAAAAACCCTGACACACCCCTATTGGCCAAAATCATTGTTATAGCGGCACTCGCTTATGCCCTAAGTCCTATTGATATTATTCCTGATTTTATTCCAATTTTAGGATATCTGGATGACTTAATTATCTTGCCAATATTAATTTTCATCGCTTATAAACTAATCCCTAAAAACATATGGAATAAAGCGCAACAAAAAGCCAGGTCTCGTACTGAACCACTTCCTAAAAATTGGTATATGGCTATTTTCATCATTTTATTTTGGGCTGTAATGGCCTGTTACCTCATCTACATTTTAATTTGATAGAAAAAAGCAACTATCACTATGCTTCTTTCGATCTATTACAAAATGAAGAACTAACCACTATTTTTCTTCATTACAAATATTTCTTCCCTATCAATAGATATATTTCGGGGAGCATCAACACCAATTTTGATATTACCATACTCATCGGTTTTAAAGCATTTGAAAGCAACTTCCTGATCGCGCATTTTCAGTTTTATCTCTTTTTTCAAATTCCACTGAACAAATGTCCAGTCCATTACTCTAATTGGCACGCCATTAAGCAAAGAACAATAGCCTCGTTAACTCTACATTTCTACTCGATATTAACAGACTTGCCCACAGATTTTGTGGATAAAACCGAATTGTCTCATTCATTTGTAATTAATAACAATTGTTTCCGCCAATATAAATTATTTAAAAAATCGACACAAAGACAGATCAAATTGGAATTCATATAGCAATCATTTAGAAATCAAAAAAACATTGGTAGTTCCTGGGGCTTCGTTATAAACCACGCTTTCTATAGGACATTACACAAAAAACTAACAATAACATTAGAAATCAAATAAAAATCATAAAGACATCATTTAAGCAACCACGACAAAAGATCAGAATTTACAGTCTAATAATATGTAATCGATTTGCTCACAAAAAAACACCTTCTTCTCACCTGCTATCTTAAACAGAAAACAACCCAGATATAGCAACCAATTAGAAATCACATAAGCAATCAAACAAAAACCATATAGCAATCATATAAACATCAATTCCATATCATAACGAAATCAAAAGAACATCAAATAAAAATCGATCAACAAGCATATAGGAATCATAGTGGAAATCAGAGGACGTATTAACTAATAATGACTCTCAGAAAATAAACCAATCATTAAGTTCATTTTATAGTTATTCCGAAAAGTATAACCCCATATAAAAGCGCACATTAGAAATCATATAGATACCATGAGCATTTTAAGATTCAGACATTAGAAATCATAAAGAAATCTAATCAGAAATCATTGAAGTATACATATAAGTAATAGTAATTAATAAAAATACTACTTATTTTCATAATTAAGTAAAAAGAAAATAAATCAAAATACTTGTTGACATGGAATAATGCTCGGTTTAAATTAAATGTTAATAACAACAACGAACTTAAACAAAAGGAGAGTTTATAATGGAACCAAAAATGTTAGTCAGTGAAGCATCTGAAGCATTAGGTATCACAGCACAAGCTCTCCATAATCAAATTAAAAGGAAAAATTTGTTTCATGGTAAAAGTAGGAATAGAGTTTACTTTTCCCATGAAACAGCAAAACAGCTTCTTGGCTTAAAGTTTTCTCCCCAAATTATTACTTTCCAAATTGTAAAAGGGGGAACAGGAAAAACCTCAATATGCTTGGCAACAGGCGTTAGAGCTTCGTTGTATGGAGCAAAAACCCTCTTAATCGATCTGGATCAGCAAGGAAATTTAACTAAAGCATGTAGAGTCGATGCTCATGATATTCCAGTAATGATTGAGCTAATAAACCAAGAAATGCCCATTGAAGATGGAATTGTAACTGTCTATGAAGGACTGGATATTCTACCTAGCAGAATAGAAAATGCTCTTCTTGATAGCAATCTGATGCTTAAAAGATTACCTCTTGATCGTATTTATCGAGATATGATTTCACCACTCAAGAAGCAATACGATTTAATATTAATTGATTGCCCGCCAGCTCTAGGTAGTTCTGTCACAGCTGCTGCTTTAGCTTCCGATCAAGTTATTGCTCCGGTTACTCCTTCTGAGTTTAGTTTAGAAGGATTGGAAATAACTAAACAAGAAATTAGAAATATTGAAAAGAACTTTCATACATCTATAAAACTTAGCCCTCTTTTAAATGAGTTTGATGTAAGAACATCGTTATCACATGAAACAATGAATTTTCTTATGACTAATTATGAAAATAGCTTAATCAAGTCAGTAGTAAGAAAAAGCCAAGAATTTGAGAATGTTTTAACGAAAGGTGATTCTATTTATGACTCATTAAATAAAAGTCCAGCTAGAGAAGATATTGATTTATTAACTAGAGAACTTTTGGGTACAAATAATCTATGTAAAGAAAACAAGGAAAGTTCACTTTTAAATGCTGATTCCAAAAATATTGGCGCTGTAAGTGCATAATTTGATTAAGAGGGTATATGGATGCCAACTATAGATGAATTAAGTAATAAAAGTAGTAAAAGAAAATTCAAGAAATCCGATTATAGGCCATGGAATTACATGGATGAATTTGAAAAGGAATCAAATGGCAATCAAAAAGGTACCAAAGAAAAATCAACTGATAATCAATTGGAAATCAAAAGGGAATCACGAGATAACTATTCAAATGGTGCTATTTTAGAAACAACACAAACAAAAGAAACGAAAGTAAAAGGCTCTAGCGAGACCCTTTATGACGCTGAAACAGCTTTGGATACAATTTTTCGTTTGACTGGTCATCAAAAAAAAATATTTCTTTTTATTGTTGAGCGATGCATGTCCAGGGGAATGTTAACAACAAGTGTGATAAAAGGAGAAACCCTTGTTGATATAACTAATACGACTATAAAAATGGTTAAAACCTCAATTCAAAGATTGGTAGGAAAGGATTTAATAATAAGGGAAAAAGGGAAAACAGGTAGGGGAGGTTTTTATTCTTTTAGGATAATAGAGGTGGTTAGAAATGCCGCTATCGAATACAAAAGGATGGTTTCACTTGATAATCATATAGAAATCAATGGGGAATCTTTTGGTACTCATAAGGAAATCAATAAGAAATCAAATGATAGTCAAAATAAACTTTATTTACCTGATGAATGGGAAGCAATAAATATTTTGCCGTTAGAGGATAATGGTTTTAATAGAAATCATTTATTAGATATATATGAAACTGGATTAGCAGATCCACAAATGGTTCAAGAATCAATTTTACATTTTTCATATGGACTTGAATATGAACCATCAAAATACAAACAATATGATGATGTATTAAATGTACTTATCGGAAGATTAAGAAAAGGAAAGCCTTGGTTTGAAAAAAATTATCGTTCTCCACAGGAAATAGCTCAACAGAAATTGTTTGAAAACAAAAAATTAGAAATTGAAAGAAAAAAGAAATTAGAAGAAGAATCATATAGCTTAGCTCAGTCTGAATGGATACAGAATTTAAGCAAAGAAGATATTGAAAAAGTAGCACCAAAAAAAACTAATGCTACTTTCACACCACCGCAAGAAGCCAGACTTAAATTGTATTTTAAAGAAAATATTTGGCCGGAATTAAAAAGCGAATACCTAATTGAAACGGAATAGTGTAGTAATAAAATGTTAAAATTTAATAATGAGCAAACAGAAAAATATAAGAAAAGCACAATAACTGGAACAGGCTATTTGGCTTTTAGAGATATAGAATTTTTTGCCAGGAAAAACAAAGCAGACTTAAGCAACGTATTAGATCTTGGATGTGGATCGGGAAGGTCTACAAACTTTCTAAAAAATTTTTGTGGTGAAGTAAATGGTTGTGATATAGACGAAAATGCTTTAGAAAATGCAAGAAAAAACAACTCAAGTTCTCGGTTTTTTTTGAACAATAATGAAACTCATTATCAGTTTGGTATATATAAATCAATTTTTTCGATTCTAATGTTTTTTCATTTATCTTCAGAAAAAGAAATAAAATCAGAGCTACTCAAATGTTTTAATTCTTTAGAAGAAGGTGGTTGTTTATTTATTATTAATGGCAACAAAAACTTGTATACAAAAAATTACACAAGTGTGCAAGGTCAAGGTACACCGCCAGATAAAGATGGCGATCTTACAAAAATAAAATTATTAAATATAGACTGTGAAGTTGAAGATTATTACTGGAGCGCCGACTTTATTATAAAAGTTGCACAGTCTATTGGTTTTATTCACGTGGACACTCATATGCCACTAGGAACCGAACAAGATCCTATAGATTATAAAGATGAAACCAATCACCCACCTTATTATTACATTGCTTTGAAAAAAAATGGATAGAAGTAAATATAAGCTCAATATAGATTTTATTAATAATAATATCCTCTATACTCCACTGGACGGAGGACACAAAAAAACATCTAAACTAGAGTATGATGAAATTACTGAAAATCCTGATTTCATGAATAATTTTTCAGGGAAGGATGGGTATCTTATAGGAACGATTTTTGCTTCTAAAAATCTAAACAAACTTAAATTAACGAACTCGCAATCAAGATATAAGTATTTGGTTTTAATATCAATTTTATTTGTAACAACAATGCTCTTAAGCAATGTGTTATCAACAAAATTGATTAGTATTAATGGGTTTACTGTAACAGGTGCAATGCTTGTTTATCCATTTAGTTATATATTTGATTATATTATTACTGATATATATGGCTATCAAAATGCCAGGAGAATATTATTATCATGTATCGGCTCTTTGGTTTTGTTTGATATTTGTATCTATATGATAATTATTTTGCCACCATCACCTTTTTGGACTCATCAAAAGGAATTTGAAGCGGTTTTTTCAGGTATGTTGCGAACCTATATTGCATCTACTATAGCATTTACAGTCTCATTTTTTTTGTCATCATTTATCTTTCAAAAATTAAAAATAAAGAATAAAGGACGATCATTATTTAAAAGGGTTTTCCAGTCGCTTTTAATATCTGAAATATCAGATACAGCATTATTTTGTTTGCTGGCTTTTTATGCAATATGGCCTTTAAAACATATGATGCAATTTATATTGGTTTCATATTTTACTAAAATATCCTATGAAATATTTGTGTATGCAATAATCACAAAGCCATTAATACAGTTTATTAAGAAAGAAGAAAAAAGTGATATTATTGACTGGAATACAGACTTTTCCCCAATAAAATGGGAGATTGATTACGATGAATCTAATAATGTTTATTCTTCTAAGCTAAATGAGGAGTTAGTGAACTCTTAATTTTACCAATAAGTTCAGAAGTATTAATGTTCAGCTTGCTCAAAATAGAATTAACGGTTGTTTTGTCTTTGATATATTTAGTTTCAATACTTACAACTTTTCCAATAATATTTGCTTTATTCATATCAATTGTCATTGATAAGTTATCAATCGGTTTAAGAAATTTATTTTGCATTGTTCCAATCATATATTTTTTATGAAAGCAAAAGAGAATTGTATCGCCATCATTAATATGCTCATCATCAATAGATGACATAACAATACTATCATTATTTAATATTTTGCAGTTAAAAGTCTGGTCTACTTTAAATCCGACGGTATTGCTCTGCCAGTCATTATCATTTTCAACAAAACCTAAAACTTTTGTTTCATCTCTATCTAATAAAGAATTGGCTTGAATAACTGGCAGGTAATCATGCTCTTTAACTAAGATATCATTAAATGAATCGCTAGTTAAATCCTTAATAGAACACCCTAAAGCCTCAGCAATAATCATAGCCTGATATAAAGATGGGCAGACTTGCCCATTTTTAATTCTATTAATAGCTGATTGGCTGATATCAGTTATTTTTCTTAGCTCATTCTCACTTATAGACTTTTGTGCCATACGATGACGCATATTAGATGAGAATGTGCGTTTTAAATGATCTTCAGAAATTATATTCATATAAAAATTTTAATTATACCCTTTACAGGGTACCCGATAAAGGGTATATTTTAATAAATAGTAATTATTATAGTTAAATATAAATTTACTATACAAGCAAGATCATAGTCTATTTAAATGATTTTAAATAAATTTATTGCTCTTGATAAATCTATTTATAAAAAAAACTATAAGGGCTTACTAAGGAGTAAAAATTGGAATTTGATAATAAGAAAAATTACAAGGATATTTTTGTAACAATTAAGCTCTCTGCTGAGGGGAATAAGCTTTTAACCGAGTCATGTAAAAGGGCGCATAGAAAAAAATTACAAGAGGCCACCCTGAGACTGGAGGATCACTTAATGAGATTCCGATCTATCTCTGAAAAAGGGGAAACAGTAACAAATAAGAATGGAGATAAAGATAATTCTATATTTATTGAGAAAAACACCGTTTATTAAAATAAAAAATAAAGGGATATAACTATGTTTGGAATAAAAAAATCAATCTTAACCATTAGCTTGATAACAATATCATCGGTATCTTTTTCAGCAACAGGACTCAATGTAGATAACCGAGCAATGGGTAGTGCCGGAGATGATTTTATCCGTACTATTTCTGGGAAAATTCAGAGTATGAATTACCTGGTTAATCTTCGTAGAAATACCCAAGATTACTTTGATGTTTTAAATCTACTTGTTTATCTCAACCAATCATCACAGCTAGAAAAGAAGATGGATGTTTTGATAGGTGAAATCCGCCGTAATAATCAACTTTTAGAGAGAGTTCTTATGGAAAAGCAAGCCAAAAATAAAGCTTAATCGCTTTATATACTTCATCTGATGTTTGTATGTTTTTAAAGCACATTTTGTGCTTAAGGGATTTTTGTACCCTAAAAAAAGGTAAGTTAATTATTTTTAGTCAATTTCAGGAGAGGAAATGATGAAAAAACAAAGCAGTGTAACCAATAACATGAGTGTTTATTGGAACTTATTAATGATGATGGTGTTATTAGGTTTCATGATGTTTTATGCATCTGATAGCCATGCGACAAATCATTTATCAGGACTTAAATCAGATATTGCCGATACTTTTGGGGCTAATTCAGATGTTCCTTATTTTCTGCTTCTCGCGGAAGGCGTTGTCGGGGCGATGGCTTATATCAAAACCAAAAATCTAATGGTTTTAGCCGGTGTTCCAGTATTGATGATTTTTACTCATTTTGCGCTGAGCTGATTATGAAAGATTACCAGACTTTCGTTTTGTCAGATGAACCAAAGATTCTTGGCATCCCTATCACTACAGGCTTACCAGTGCTTCTACTTACTGTAATAGGGCTGCTATTTGGTCATTCATTGCCGCTTTTTATCTTAGGTTCGGGTATTAGTCTGTTTATGCACTATAAGTTTGGCGGGCTTCCCATTCGACAGTTTTGGGGGATTTTATATTGGACTTTACCAAGGTATTTAACGGTTTTGTTGTTCCATAAATCCCCTGATTCAGCACATCGTTTATATATAAGGTAGCGGATTATGGATATTAAGTTTAGAGATGATGCCATATCAAAATATCGACTGAGTTTGCGCATCACTTTTATCTGGGCGCTTGTAAGCACGGTGTCATTATTAATTCTGTCACTTATCAATTTTTATGGCTTTAAGCACCAGAAAACGCATTGGTTGCCCGTATGCTCCACAAGTGATTTTTGGGTCGGAGAAACGGAATATTCACCAGCTTATTTGCGTGAGATGGCAAAAAAAGTGGCAGACTTAAGGCTGACATATAATCCTGAAACCATTGATGCGCGCTACTCAACCTTAATCCATTTAACGCAAGCTTCTTATCAGGAGAAAGTTAATAAACGCCTGTCTCTTGAAATAGAAGCAGTAAAAAAGAAAAACATCAGTTCTGTTTTTTATTCTGACAAAGTATCGGTTGATACCAAACATCATATGGCGCTTATTTCCGGCTTCCTTCATCGGACATCACACGGATTAGCATTAAAGCCTGTATACAAAACTTATGAGTTGAAGTTTGTATTTAAAGGTGGCGAATTGAGTCCTTTATCAATTACTGAGGTGAAACATGAAAAAGCTTAAAACCGCCTTAATTATGGGGATTTTATCGATGAATGCACAAGCATCTATGCCCCAGGATATCGTGTTTAAAGAGGGAGAAAGTATTCAGCTAACCCTTTCAAAAATCAACTTTAACAGACTTTATGTTAAAGGAGAAAAAATTACTGAAATTCGATTTCTTGAAGGAACATTTACTGTTGAAAAACCAAATAAAGATGAAATAGATTCGGGACTTGAATCCATCTATTTGAAGCCGACTTTTGACGATAAATTAACTTTATTTATCACCACGAATAAGCATCACCACTTCTCAATACAGGCAAATAGCGATGAGTCTTTAGGTAAAACCTTTGAAATGGTTCCGGCATCTCTGATAAAGAACGTAAAAAGAGTTGCAGATAAATCTAATGACTTCATAAGAAAAGAAAAGCCACAGGTTTTGAGCGAGGTTGATCAAATATTTCAGGATATGGAGAATTTGCAGACACCAAGAGGGTTCGAGCAGGTTAAATTTAATGGACAATCTTTCTTTCTTCAAAAGATTATCAAAACAAAACCTATCAGAGTTTATCAAGGAAATAGCCTTAAAAGTTATGTTTATGAAATAGAAAATACTTCTAAAGCGAAAGTTAAATTAGACAAGGCATGGTTTAGTAAAAATAAAAATACTAAAGCTATACACCTCTCAAAAAATGAACTTAACCCATCTGAAAAAGCTTATCTCTATGCGGTTTATAACGACATGTCAAGGAGTAGGGGATGATCGAAAAAATCAAAGGACTTATAAAACAAAAGTCGAACAACCCCAATTTAAAGGCCAAACGAGATCAAATGATTGTAGCCTTGGTTATTGCAAGTGTTTGTTTGGCCTCCTATGGGTTTTACCTGTTTTCCACCAAACGGCACACAATAAAAAAAGTCGTGCCAGAAGAATTGGCTTTTGACGGCGTTTTTGATTCACATTTCAGTGAAAATAGTGATGAGGCTGTTTTATTAAAGCAGCAAAAAGAGATTGACGCATTGAACCAACGCCTTCGCGATGCTGAAACAAAGCGTGAAAAAGATAAAGGGAATATAAAGCCTGTAGCTGATGAGAATACAAAAAGGCTTATCCAGGCTTTAAACGAAAAACTAAACGCTTTGGAAGAAGAAAATAAGAAGACCAATGAAAAATTACAGGTGGCAATGCTTAAAACAGAGCAGGCATCCCTTAACATTAGGCCGCCAACACGTGAGGAACAGGCAGCAAAGCTAAGGACAAAAGCACAAAGGGCACGAGAATACTACCGCAATGCGGGCTTAGAAACTGTCCGGTTTCAAAGAACAAATCGTCATACAGATGTGAGATCACCTGTTAATTATGTTTGGGCAGGAACATTTGTCTCTGGAATTATGCTAACAGGTGTTATGGGTGATGCAGGCATTAACGGAACAAAAAATACTGGAACGGTACTTATTCGATTAGATGAAAATGGCACGATGCCCAATGGTAAACGCTCTCGATTAAAAGATTGTTTTGTCTTAGGTTCAAGTTTTGGTGATCTTTCTGGTGATTCGGTCGTAATTCATCTTGAGACACTTTCTTGCGCCAGAAGTGATTTGAATTTTGAGCTAAAGGTCTATGGTTCTGTTTATGATCAAGATGCCATGCAGGATGTACGCGGAACTCCTGTTTTAAAAACAAAACCCCTTTTGGAATACAGTGCTGCTGCGGGAATTTTAGCGGGAATTGGTGATGGGCTTAGAAATCTCAATACCGCACAAACCATTAACCCAGGAGCCGGTACCATTACCACTTACGGCCAGGCATCGACACTTTTGCAGTCTGCTGGAGGAGGGGCGGTGAGCAATCCTGCCAATAAAGTATCCGATTATATCATGAAGATAGCAGATATTTATCATCCCTTGGTTGTGGCAAGAGCTGGCAGAAGGGTGTCTGTCATGTTTATCAAAGGGTTTTGGATTGATAAGGCTCATCAAAAATTTGAATCTGGCAAAGCAATTGATAATCAAGCGGCTCAAAACGATGATTCAGCAACAAGAACAACCATTACAAGCGTACAACCAGCGCCTGATTTCAATACAAATCCTGTCAATGATGTCATAAGACAAAAAGTACAAAATGAAATTGCAAAACAGCAAGGTGTTTCAACTCAAAAATCAGAGCAGGCATTTCTTGCAGAAAAAGGGTTGCAACCACTGTTTACTGAAGCAAGTCCAGGAGGTCGGCAATGATCAAAAAAATGATAATGACATGCGTCATGGTCTTATTAATGCAGGGATGTACAAAATCGATTTTAGATAATGAAGCACGATGCCCTTTTATAGACCGAGGCGGATGCCAAAGCATGGAGATGGTTAATAAAATGGTAGACGAGCGCCGTTTTACTCCTGATGGGCTATTTGTACAGCAGGCATGCTTAAGGTGTAAACCGAAAGGGTCGCGCCACTCATCCCAGCAAACAAATCAAGCCGAAGTTTATAAGTAAAGGGAGGACGTTATGAATATGCAATGGATTAAAAAGGCGCAAAACGGGGTGGCTGATATTTGGAATACAATATGGAGCGCTGAAGATGTACAAACCCCTTTAACCAGCCGTCAAGAAACAAAGTACAATTTAAAAGAAGCCTGTTATCCATCGTTCTCAGAGCTATTAACTTATCGTTATTATGATGAGGAATCTGGATTGTTTTTTAATAAGAACAGCTGCGGCCTTGTCTATCAAATTGTACCCTTAACCGGCGCAAATGAAACCATAGCGGAATTGCTTGATGATATTTTAAGAAACAAGGTCACAGATGAATTTAATCTACAGGCTATTTGGGTGAAGCATAATCAGGTGGGCTTTTTAATTGATGATTTTGCAAACCAATTTAATAATCCTGACTTTGGTCATTTAAACCGCATAGGCTCCAAACTCAAAAAATTTTATCATAGCGCTGCTACCAATGGTTTTTCAACGCACGCCAGAAGCCGTGCAGGTCTTAAACATACAGAGTGTTTTGTTGTTATAGATTGTCCGAACAAGGATAAAGAAGAAGCGTTAAAAGCTAAATTTTCACAGTTTAAAGTTGCGTTTGAAGCATCACTTACGGCTGCCAAAATTGGATTTTTCCAAAGGAATGCTAGCGATTTTCTAAGATTAATTCAATTTTACCTATCGAATAATCCTGATTGCATTTATCCCCACCAGGGCGAATATATTCAGAGTGAACCGCTGCATTATCAAACCAATGATTTGAGCTTTGATTGCGAGCAAAAAAAAGACCGCTTAGAAATAAGCGCTCAAGATGCTTTGGGAAAGCCCTTTTCTTCTCATGTTTCTGTTTTAACGCTGTCAAAACTTCCTGCCAGTTTTCGTTTATGGGAAAACATTAATAATTCCAACAATGTGTATGAACAAGGCCAAAGTATCCAGTGTAATCATATTATTTCTGTGACTTATAAAGTTGATGATCAGGCACAAGCACTATCACGAGCAAATCGAAAAACACGGGATTTGGATAAGAAGGCAAATAGCGCATATGCAGTGAATGTGGCCGGTACAGAAAAGCAAGCCAAAACTTGGCGCAGATTTCGTGAAGAACTCGATGATCACAAAACCAAGGCCGTAAAGATGCTATATAACGTGCTCCTGTTTTCACGTCCTCCTGAGGTAGAGCATGATGTTGAATCGGCAATTTCTGTTTTTCGATATAACGACCTTCAGCTTGCAAAGGTGAAAAATATGGTATTGCCATATTTTATGGCCTCTATGCCTTTTATGTTTACAAATCATCTTGAAAGAGATTTTTCACTACCACGCATGATGTGGCCGATATCAAGCTGGAACGCTGTTCAATACATGCCATTGTTATCCGATTGGCAGGGATTAAACAAAGGGATTTTAATGCCAACCATGCGCGATCAATTTAATCTCTTAAACCCCTTCGATGATGCATTAGGTACAAATTTTAACATGGCAATTACCGGCACTTCTGGTGGCGGTAAGAGCTTTGCTGTACAGATGCTTTTGTTAAATGTTTTGTTTAATGGAGGGGATGTTTTTGTCATTGATATCGGAGGTTCCTACAAAAAATTATGCCACGCATTAGGTGGCACCTATTTGGAATATGAAAATCTTGCGATGAACCCGTTTACCCATGTCAAAAATATTTTTGATGATATTGATGACATAGTAGATTTATTTGAGCTTTTAGCCTGCTCCAGAACGCAAGCCAGTGATGATGACAGAGGAACGTTACGGGAAGCAATTATCAAAGCATTTGAGAAATCGGGAAATAATGCTGTCATTGATGATGTGGTAGAGTGCCTTTTAGCCCTTTTTTCAAGCGAAAAAGATACTTACCCAACAGGTAGACTTCTTGCTAAAAACTTAAAACGATATTGCACGGGTGCTGAGCATGGCAGGGTATTTAATCAACCGTCAAGATTGTCGCCTGATGCACGCATTATTGTGATTGATTTGAAATCGATTGAAGACAATACCGCTATTCGCTCTCCGGTTTTACTTTCGGTTATTTCTCAGATTCAACGCCGAATGTTTAATTCTGATAGATCCCGTCAAAAAATGTGCATTATTGATGAGGCATGGAAGTTTTTTACTGGCGATAGCATTGCTACACAATTCATTACCAAAGGATTTCGTACAGGAAGGAGACACAAAGCATCCTTTGTTACCATAACCCAGGGCATCGAGGACTATTACAAATTTGAGGAAGCACGGGCTGCTTGGGATAACTCAAGCTTGAAGTTTATTTTTTTACAAGATAATGCAGCTCTCACGGAACACAACAAGCACCATGAAACGTTTAGTGAATATGAAATGAAATTGCTAAAAGCGTTTCCAAAGGCTAAGGATGCAGGGTTTTCTCAAGTGCTAGTTAAATCAGGTGGAGTTTCATCTTTTCATCGTTTATTTGTTGATCCTTTTACACGCGTCATGTTGTCTTCGGATGGTGATGATTATGCTTCCGTTGAACATTATGTTTCTTGCGGAATGTCTTTTATTGATGCGGTAGAAAAAGTGGCCGAAAAAAGCAATGGAGACGGTCATGCTTAATAAAATTTTAGCTTTGTCCATTGCAGTTATGATAATCGTTATTGGTTGGCTTGTTTTGATACCGCATAAAACAAATGTGGCTTTTATTGACTTGCAACGAGCGTTATCTAGACCTGCTTCCATGCTTTCTAAAACATCTTTAGAAAAAAAGACTCAACAAAAGATATTGAAGCAATACGCAAGCAGACTTTCATCGGTAATTCATGACTATGGCAAAACAAATAATCTCACCATCGTAAGCGGTCAGTTGCTGACAAACAACGGTGGACAAGATATTACCGATCAGATCGTAGCCATTACGCTAAAGAAGGTGAGAGAAGATGCCTAGAAAATCCCTTATCTTCTTAATTTTCATATTCACTTCAAGTTTAGTGAATGCCAGAACCATTGCTTCATATGGTGGCATTTATCCAGTTGAAGAAATTGATATCAGAGAGGTTATTTTTAAACGCTTAAATGATATGGATAAGTCCGGCGAGCTTATGAATTATCAAGAGCGTGCATCCAATCATGTCAAAGAACAAATTGAAAGACCTGAGCCGCTTGGTTTATCCACGACATTAAATCCTAAAACGTATTATGTATCACCAACGGTTACTGTTAATCACGATATTTATAATGCCGATGGTGTATTGATTGCGCAAAAAGGTACAGCCATTAATCCTTTTGAGAAAATTCGTTTCAAAAAAGCCTTGATGTTTTTTGATGCAGACGATGAAAAACAAGTGGTTTGGGTTAAGGAACATTATTCTAACTATCCTCATGTGAAGTTTATTTTGACGGGCGGCAGTGTCCTTGAGGCTTCTAAATTATTTGGACGGGTATATTTTGACTGGCAGGGTGCCTTGACTCGAAAACTTCATATCAAGCATGTTCCTTCAGTGGTTGAGCAAAAGGGATTGCAATGGCAGATCATGGAAGGGAGAGTTGCATGAAAAAGTGGCTTTTAACCATATTGTTGATACTTCCCATGCAAAGTATGGCTTCTATTTGTAAAGGGCATTTTGTTAATCCTATTACAGATGTATGTTGGGATTGCTTGTTTCCATTAACAATTGGTCACTCAAAAGTAGTTAAGGGAAGCTACCCAGATACGGATAATTCCAAAATCACCAAATATGTTTGCGCGTGTGATAGTGATGTTGGTGTTCGCTTCGGGCTTTCCATAGGTTTTTGGGAGCCTTTTGCCCTAGTTGATGTAACTCGTAAGCCTTATTGTATGGTAAATCTAGGTGGTATCACGCTGAATATGGGGCATAAAGGGTTAGGCGGTTCACAATCACCTATAGAAGAAGGTTACGGCGCTTTTTATTATGTGCATTGGTATAAATATCCTTTGATGTATTGGTTAAATGTTATCGCATCGCTTGGATGTATGCAAAATGATGGCTTTGATATTTTATACCCAAGTGAACTTGATCCCACCTGGAATGATTCAGAGCTTGCATTTATTTTAAACCCAGAAGCAACGCTATTTACCAATACTGTTTCAAGAGCGTCCTGTGCGGCCGATGCGACAAAAGCCTTAAAGAGCACTGCTATCGATTCTTTGTTTTGGTGCCAGGGTTCTCAGGGTTCTACCTATCCATTAACAGGGTTTATTGCCAATCAAACCAGTCCGATTTCAGCGAGCCTTCTATTGGCAGAGCGAGTGGACTTTAAGCTCCACCGTTTAGGTGCAATCAGGGATTCTGTAAGCCGTGACTCGCCTGCTTTATGTCGAACATACACCTCAAGCATTCTGCCAAAAACGCGCTATCGCTATCAAATGGTGAATACCATCCCCGATGGGAAACAGTGCCATCCTTTTGGGAAGTCTGTCACAACTTGGGAAGCAGGTCATACCCTACCCAATGATGGCGATAACTTTGGTTTTTTAATCTGGCGAAAGCGCAATTGCTGCTTTTTATAAGGGAATAGATATGAATATAAAAACAACAATTTCTTTAATTTTGTTCCTTACAACAGTTTTGGCTCATGCGAATATGAATGATCAATTGAAATCAATTGGTAATCAATCGGAAATCAACAAGAAATCATTATCTGAAGCAAGTCAAACTGAGATTAAAAATAGTTCTGCTGCGGACATTGCCAAATATCAAGCGCTGATCAACGGATTGCTGGTTAAAAAACAAAATCAACTGGATACTGAGAGGAAAGGTGGGAAACCAGCTGATGGAGCTATTTTATTTGTTTCGTTTTCCATGCCAACCGATACCATTTTTGCTTTATCGCAGGAAGCAGATAGATTCAATATCCCTGTTGTGATTAAAGGGTTAGTTCAAGGGGATTTTAGAAAGACTCTTGAAAAGATAGCTTCTATTACTCAAGAAGCAAAACAACGCAGGATTAGATTTCCAGGTATTTCAATTGATCCTGTGTGGTTTGATCAGTTTAAAATTACTGCGGTACCTACACTTGTTGTTACCAAAAGACCTTCCTGGTGTAAATATCAAAAAGCCTGCGAGAATCAGCCGTATGATGCAGTATCAGGCAACATACCCATCAAAAAAAGCCTTGCTGTTATAGCAGAACGTGGTGAACAAGTATCGGAGGTCGCGTTTCATATTTTGGAGAAAGGCCATGTATAAGGGATTTATTTTATTTGTTTTTATGCTGAGTAGTGCTTTTGCAGGACAAACAGAACAGGACTTTAAGCGCTTTAAGGATTTTTCTAAATCTTTAGGCAATCAACCAATGGATCATGTACGTTCTTTTAAACCAGAAAAAGTCTTTGAAGATTACACAACAAATCCCCAAACCCAAAAATACTACCAGGGTGTAGAAAATGAAAAAAATGATTTAACCCTTTCTGCTAAAAGTGCTTTGAAAAATGATAAGGCTGGGCAGACCATCATTGATAATTTTAGAAAACATCAATTTGAAATCAATAAAAATAATGAAGCTATTAAACAGGCACAATTGATTGAGGAAGAAAGCAGCTCAATTGTCCATGGGCAGTCAAATGAACGCATTAATTGTGATGAAGCTAAAAAGCAATGTGAAATAAAAACAATACAGGAGACTTGTTATACCTCAAGAATGCTTCCAGATCAAAGCTGCAAAATGATACGAAAAATCACAGTGAGCAAGGAGAAAACACATAAAACGATTAATTTTTATGTCACTATCCCTAAGAAATGGACGGGTGCTATAGCGGTTAATCTTAAGACCGGCGCTATTTCTGGTGGGGCAGGAGGGCAGGTGAGTTCAACGCTTCAATTGTCTCATCCTTGCGATCAGATGAGCACTACTGTCCACTCGGTGTTAAATAACGGCGCACCAGCCTATTGGGTCGGGATCACACAGCTTCCCAGTTGCTCTAATGGCGGCATCATTTATTTATATGTCTCAAAGAAATTCAAACGATATTATCCTGTTCAGGTTTCTCTCACTGTGGATGCAATATCCAAACCGTTCGTTTCAAAAGATGAATGGGAAGATAGCTGTTTGGATATCAAAGCGCAAGGCAGTCTTTGTCATATAAAGAAAGAACAATGCACTGATACAATTAAAACGCGTGTAATTGATGGTTTGAAAGTAACAAGACCATGTTGGGAAAAAACACTCACTTATTCATGTGTTTCAGCACATGCTGATGAGTGTCAAATACCCAAACAAAAAGGGTGTATGCAAATTAGCTCGAAATGCGCCCGAATAGGCGATAATTCCTGCGATTTGTATGAGCAAACCTATAGTTGCGAGACAGAAAGTTGCCGTCTGCCTATAGCCTGCACCAAGAATTTGTATTGTGTAGATGGTGATTGTTCTAAAGCTACGCCAACAGAAAATAAAAATTTTGGCGAAGATGTTTCAGCAATAGCAGCCGTAGGCGAGGCTTCTAACCAATACAGACAAGGAAACCCAACGTTGTTTGCTGGCTCTGTTGCCAGGTGCAAAATCTGGCCTTTGGATGTGATCGATTGTTGCTCTGATAAGGGCTGGGGGAAAAAGATAAATCTTGCCCATTGTCGAGATGAGGATAAGGCTTTAGGGCGTGCCAAGCTGGACTATAAAGTGCATTACTTAGGTAAGTATTGCAGTAAAAAAGAGCTTGGCATTTGTATTGAGCACAAAAGAACTTATTGTGTTTTTAACAGCAAACTTGCACGCATTATTCATGAAGAAGGACGGTTGAGGCAAATCAACCAAGGGGCATTAGGTACGGCAAAATATCCTAATTGCGGTGGATTAACACCAGAAGAACTCCAACGCATCGATATGGGAAAAATCGATTTCATCGCCCCTGTATACCCTTTCCAATCAGGTATAAGGGATAAAAAAGCAGGTATTGCAGATGATATGGCGGTTAATAATCCAAAAGACGGTGATTTAGTTAATAAGACAAGTCAGCGTATCAAAGAGCGCATGGAGGCAAACTCATGAGATTTTTAGTGGTTTTAGGATTATTGGTGCCAGCCATAACGCTTGCACATCAGGATACAGTTACCGCAAAAGGGTTTCATTGGTATAGCCCCTCGATTGAAGAAAAAGAGCCAGTTCTTCAAAAGCCTGTTCAAAAACAAATGCCAACCATGGAGCCTTACGATGAGTTGTTGAGCCTAAGACGGCAAACCTTAAATAAACTCGCTGAATCGCTTTTGCGCCCGTCTGTTGAATCCACTCAATCCTATATTGAGGCACAAACAGAAATGGCCAAACGTCATCAGGCATTTGTAAGAAATTGGCAGCGTGTTTTATTAACCCATCCAGAATTAGATCATCGCTTGCATTTCCCAACGGATAATAATGCGATTGCAAATAAAAATGATGAACAAAAATTATTGACCGAGGAAATACTTCAAGCAAGCAAAAAACAGTTCGGTTTAATTTTTATTTATCATGGAAACAGTTCATTGTCTCGGCGTTTTGCCAATGTATTCTTACCTTTTGTAAAAGAATACCAGTTTTCGATGATTCCTGTTTCAGTAACAGACGAAGTATTACAGGAGTTACCTAATTCAAAACACGTTTCAATTGAACAATTAAGCCGAAAAATTCCTGTTAAAGCACGCTTTTTGCCAGCCGTTATGCTGGTTAATTTAAAAACGCAAGAAATGTCACCTTTATCCTATGGCTTTGTTGCTCTAACGGATTTAAAAGCGCGATTTTTAGATGTAGCAACTGATTTTAAGCGATTTAGTTATGAAGGATTAGGAGAAGCAGGATGAAATTATTTTCAGTTTTAATGTTGTTATTGGTCATGCAGGGGATAAATGCTAATCCAGCATTAGACGAGCTTAATACGATATTAGATAACCCTTATCAAACAAACTTAAAGACAACAAAAGGCAGCAGTGCGCTTGCCGATTTACAAAGCCACTATGCACTTGTTTTTATTTATCGCTCTGATTGTCCGCATTGTCATAATTTTGCCCCAATACTGGATGACTTCTCTCGTCATTTCAAAATTAAAATCAAAGCTTATAGCGTTGATGGAGGAAGCCTATCTCCTTTTAAAGGTGAACCCTTAAGCCCCGAACTTTTTAGAACTTTTTTCCTCTCTGGTGGATTCAAACCCATGGTTCCAGCACTTTTTTTACTGAATCAAGAAACAAATCAAGCCTATCCGGTGTTGTTTGGTGAAGCCGAACCTTATCAGCTGGCAAGCCGGATTGAGACGCTTATGGGGCATATTAAGGAGCAATTCAATGATGAGGTTTAAAAGTATAGCTATAACGCTGCTTATGTTCGTGCAATGTGGCTTTGCAAGTACAAGCAATGAGTTAAATCATTTTTTTAATAATCTTGGTTTTTCTTCTAACGTAACAGGAAGTCATGTTTATCAAACACAGGCGGCAGGGTACGTTTCCTCTGGAAGCTTATATATGAGAAATCAGGTGAGAAACATACAAATCGCGCATGTGGATGTGCCTGGGTTTCGTTCAGGATGTGGCAGTATCGATATTATTGCCGGTGGCTTTTCTTTCATTAGCACGGATCAAATTACTCAATTTATGCAATCGATCTTATCCAGCGGTGCAGGCTATGCTTTGAATCTCGCGCTTGAGACTGAGCTTCCTGAAATTGCCCACTCCATGCAATTTATTCAGAAGTTGGCAAACGATATTAACAGTTCAAATATGAATTCCTGCGAGATAGGGGAGACTATGGGCGGTGCATTATTTCCAAAAAATCGAGCCAATAGCCAGAGAATTTGTGAGGACTTAGGTATGAAATCAGGCGCATTTGCTGATTGGGCGAAAGCGCGTCATGAATGCTCAACGGGTGGGGCAATCGAGTCGCAACTGGAAAAGGCAAAATCTGATCCTGAATACAAAGATAGAGCCTTATACAATAAAAATGTAGTCTGGGATGCGCTACAGGAGAATGCTTTCTTAAGAAATAATAAGGAACTGGCCGAAGCATACATGTCAATTTCTGGCACAGTGGTATTTGATAACAAAGGCGCATTAACGACTTACCCATCACTTGTTAACAACCGCGATTTTATTAAATCCATGCTTTACGGCGGCAAGCTTCCCAGCTACCAGTGTCAGGATTCTGGAAAAACAAAAGACTGTGTGAATGTGGCCTATTCAGCAAGTACTTATCAAGACATTAAAAGCCAAGACAGCATAGTTAATAAAGTTGAATATTTAATGCAGGGAATTTATGACAATATTCGTTCAGGTACTGCCTTAAGTGAAGAGCAAAAAGGCTTGATTAACATGACCCATGATAATGTTTTTAAGCTGATTGCTGCTAATGCACAGCAAGGAATTGGCATTCAGGGTAGTTATGTATTGGCACAAAGTGTCGCAGCGGATTTGTTATCGCAATATTTATCTAATTCACTTTCTATTATTCGTTCTTCACTGGCAGGAAAGGATGCAGGTGCTGGCAATGAAGAACGGTTGCTGGCAAACCTTCGTGAAGCGCAACAATTTGTAGATGAATTTTCCAGGGAGTCGAGAGAGCGGTTTAATCAGAGCATGCAAACTAACGTATTGATTCAGCAAAATGTAAAACAGGCATTTAGTGCCTTAAGCCCTATGTTGCAATCAGCTTACAAGGAAGGAATTCAATCATGAGCGCATTGTTGACAGTTTATACGCCACAAAATGGGGAATACTTCAAGGAAGTATTGGATGCGATGGTATCTCTTATGGGAACCGATACATTTAGCAGTGCCATTGATTGTATTTTGATATTGGCAGCAAGTATGGCCGGATTTCAATTTATTACTGGCAATAAAATGCAAGCCTTGCTTCGTTATTTCTTAACAACGTTTTTTGCGCTCTATTGTCTGATAGGGCTTCATGTATCTGTAGCTATTGTAGATATGCAACAGGAAATGAAAGGGCTTACAGTTGATAATGTTCCTATTGGTATTGCGCTTCCTGCTTCAATTATAAGCCAGTTTGGACGAGCGATTACCTTAACCTTTGGAGATGTTTTTAGAATGCCTGATGATTTGGATTATAATAAGTCGGGAATGATTTTTGGTTCACGTACCTGGCTAAGCTCAACAAGCGCTAATTTTAACGGGGCGCCGGAATTATCCCGTGATGTTTCTGCGTTTATCCGTCAGTGTGTATTTGCCGCAAAACTATTGGGAAGCCATCAAATATCAGCTCAGGAATTAATCCACTCTAAAAATCTACAGGATTTGTATTTAAACAACTCAAAACAGTCGCCTATTTTTAGAGTCGTTTTTCATGATGGTGAAAACAAAAGTTGTAGTGAAGCTGCAAACGAACTAAGAGGGCGCATTAGCTCTTCTGTAGATAATGAGTTGGCAAGTTTAAGTCGATTAATGACAAATGGTAATAAGCAAAAATATGAAGATACCTTGAGTGCAGCACATCAATATTATATGGGTGTATCTAAAAAAGCTGCCGACATCATGACTCAGAATATGTTAATCAATGCAACGAGAGATGCAGCTCGTGATGCCTTTGCTTTTAATGGCGCTGATGCAGATTTAATGAATTACACCAATACAGCAAGCCAGCATAAAATGCATATTGCAGAGGCTAATAGCTTTTGGTTGGCCAGTTACCGTTTGCCTTATTACATGACGGTTTTTTGGATGTTGACGGTATCGATTTTTCCGTTGGTCTTTTTAATATCCTTATTTCCAGCCACTCAGAATGTGTATAAGGTTTATCTTCAGTCACAGGCTTATTTGTGGTCGTGGCCTCCGCTTTTTATCATCATTCATTTTTTCGTTTCAATGGCATCAAGTAAATCTACGAATATTTTTAATCAGCAAAGCGGTGGCGTGAGTTTTTCCAATATTGATTCACTGGCTAATATCCATAGCTTTTTTGCCTATACTGCTGGAGCACTTGCTGCGAGCGTTCCCGTCTTAGCTTATTACATTACAAAAGGCATCGCCTCTGTTTTAAGTAATGCCGCGCAGCATTTTGGTGGCATTGCCCAATCACTTTCAACCGGAGAGGCGCAAAGTATTGCCCAGGGTAATGTTTCAATGGCGAGCTATAGCGGTTGGAACATGAATTATGACAATACCAGTGCCCATAAATTTGATACGAACCGTTCTTATGCCGAGGGTAAGATTTCAGCTCAACATGAAAACGGTGCCATGATTTCAAGGATGTCCGATGGTTCAACCGTTGGTAATGTTCAAGGGGCTATGAGTAATGCTGCTGTTGGAATACACGCGGCAGATAGGGTGGTTGATAGTTTAAATCAGAGTGCCCAGCAATCGTTCCATAGCGCACAATCTCACCGAACAGCAGCTGATCATCATTTACAGCAGGCATTATCCGGATTATCCCAATTTAATGATTCGACCTCACTTGATACCAGGCAGGGTGCTGGGGTTAGTCAAACAACAAGTAGTTCCTATAATGAAGATATCCGCAATATGAAAGACGCTGTTCAGCAATATAACAGCCATCATGATGCATCTAAGCACGTTTCATTTGATCAGGCGGTTACAGGTAAAGTAGATACCTCCGGTTCCCTTTGGGGTAAGGCTGGAAAGCTTGCAACAGGGGCTTCTGTTGAAATCAGTGGCAGTGCGCGTCACGGCACTCATTCTAGCAATAATTTGCAGGATTTCTTTAATTCCAGTGAGGGTAATTCTTTCTCAAGCGCTTTTAACCATATGAGAACAACGGCGCACAATCAGCACCTCGATGTATCTGACAGCAATAGCTTAAGTGGTTCTGAACAGATTGCCGCCAATATTTCTAAAGGGGCATCTTTAATGTCTCAAGCAAGTAGTGAATATTCGCAGGGATTAAATTATCAGGCAGCAAGTAATCACGCCAAGGAGCAAGCGTCCAGTATTGATGCGAACTTTAACCAGGCATTTCATAATTATGTGGCTGAACATTATGGTTCGCAAGGGATTGAAACTATGCTTAGTACGGATAGTGCCTCGATTGCTGCACAAAAAACTTATGCAGATGAATTTATGAATTCGAGCGCCGCCCAAAGCCTGGTTAATCAAGAGGTAACGTCTCAAATTCAGTCAACCAAAAGCCATATTTCTGGAAGCTACCATGCTCAGGCAGAAAGGATTGCAAGCGATGTAAAAACCGAAATTGGAGGAAATCATCAGCAGAATGTGTCCTCTGTTAACCAAAAGGTTCATGCTAAAGGACTGGCAAAGCCAAACGTAAAAACCCAGTTTGACGCTGAGGAGCTACGCGATGGTTATCAGCATCATTCAGCATTTGATGATTATAAACATATGGAGCAGGTGACTAAAGATGCAGTATCACATCAGAAAGACCGGTTGTCAGAAATACATTCAACCCAAAAGAAACAAAGCGAACATAAAGACTAATTATTTTAGGGAGAAGCCATGAACGGAAAAAACAGAACGCAACAATTACAAATACAGCTTAAAGAGGATTTGCTTAATATAAAGAGCATAAAACTAGATACTTCAGGAGTCAGTGATTTTTATAAACCGCTTATCGGTGTTTTTTGTAAATATTTTTTTATATTAAGTCTTATTAACCTGGTGGTAGTCTATGGTCTCGCATTAAACGGCGCTATATACCTTCGAGATATTTCCCATTTAACACGCGATATCCTTATCCCAAATACGTTATTTGCACTGGTTGCCGTTATGGTATTGAGTCAGTTTTATGCGTTTAAATCCTTAGCTCATGGAAAGATAAAGTCGCTTGATTATATCCAGGGCGTTATCAATACCTTTGAGTTAATCTTTTTCGGGCTTTATGTCGTAGTTTATACCCTGTGTCTGCAAAGTGAGGGGGATATCAATGGCACTATCATGGGAGCCTCGATCACCACCTTTGTCATAACAGCACTTTTAATGGTTTTAGTTGTCACGCTTGAGTCTCAGCGAGTCGGTCTGCCTGTTATTACAAAATTGATAAGCCAACTCAATGACAAGAGAAAACAGGATTCATTTCTGCCGCCTCAAGATGACAATGACAGGAGTTAACGGGATGAAAGCATCGGGATTACATTTTATACGAGGAAGCAAAGTATTTGATTTTAATATGCGCATGATGGTTCAGGTCATGGGGCAGATTTTTATCTGGGCTGTCATTGGCTTTGCCTTTTTAGTATTTAGTCTTTTGTATATCACATCAGCTAAAGAAATCCATTTAATTAGCATTCATGCTTTAAGCCATTTGCTCGCAATGATTGGCAAAGGAAGTAAGGTTGTATGGCACTCAAAAGACTACGCCTTAACCGCAGATATGTTAATTCATTCAAAAAGTATTATGAAGGCAGTAGACCTTGCTAAATTGATGGTTTGGATTCGATTAAAAAGCGTGGTTCTTATTGGCGGTTTAATTTATTTTTTTATCGTTTGGTTGTTTTATTTTCTATTTAAGAAAAAGGGTGAACGTTTAAGTCAGGACAAATACATTTCTGGAACAAGGCTTGCAAAAAATACCAGGCAGACTATTCGCTCATTAAAAAAATCAAAAAGAGGACTTTCCGATATTAAGTTATTAGGTAAGTTACCTATGCCCAAGCGCTCTGAAAGACAAGGTGTTTTCTTTCATGGTTCTATTGGGGCAGGTAAATCGCAAGCCATTATGCAGCTGTTAGATCAACTTCGTGCATCTGGCGATCCGGTTATCGTCTACGATAAAGAATGTACGATTAAGCCTTATTTTTTTAATAAAGACATCGATGTTGAATTAAACCCCATATCTGAACTTTGTGCCAATTGGGATTTGTGGGAAGAATGCGATAATCCTATGGAGCTTGGTTCAGTTGCGACCTATCTTATTCCAAAATCTGTGCAAGGCAGTGATCCATTCTGGGTAGATGCAGCCAGAACCATTTTGACCTCGATGGCCTGGAAGATAAAACCGCGCGAGGATAAAAGCATTATTGTGTTATTGCAGCTACTACTCACTACAACTCTTGATGAAATGCGAGGGCTTCTAAAAGGTACGGAATCTGAGAACCTGGTAAGCAAGGAAATTGAAAAAACAGCAATTTCAATTAAATCTGTACTGGCAACCTATACCAAGGCACTAAGGTTTCTTGAAGGGCTTGATCAAAAGAATAAAGAAAAATTCTCCATTAAACAGTGGATTGAGGGCACCTGTCATCCAGGTTACAACAAGGGATGGTTATTCATCACTTCACGTTCTAAATACCATAAGGAAATCAAACCATTAATCTCATTGTGGTTAGGGCTTGTCATGCAGGGCGTTCAATCCTTAACGCAAGATAGTAATCGTAGAATCTGGATTGTCATGGATGAGCTGGCAAGTCTTCATCGCCTTGAAATGCTCTCTGATACCATGGCTGATATCAGGAAATTTGGTGGGTGTGTAGCTATTGGCATTCAATCGATTTCACAACTGCAATTTTTATATGGCAACCATGAAGCAGAAGCCATTGCCGACTTATTAAATACTTCAGTTTATTTTAGAAGCCCTAAAGCTAAGGTTGCCAAATGGGTGTCAGAAGATTTAGGTGAACAAATTATCAATGAGGTAAAGGAATCGCGTTCTTATGGTCCTGATTCTGTTCGGGATGGAAATACTGTCGGAACTAACAGAACCATTCGGAAAACTGTTGAAGCTGCTCATATCATGACTTTGGATGATTTAGAGTGTTATGTGCGGATGGTTGGCGACCATCCTATTACACGGATAAAAAACAAATATATTGAACGTAATTTAATTTGTGAAAGCTTGAAAGAACGTCCTATTGATTTTGATGCGCTGGAAAAAATCAATCGAGCAGCTCTTCAAATTCAAAACGATCCGAATATCGTTGATGAAGTTAAAAATATTCAAAAATTTGAAGAACAAGCCAATACGGTTTTAGAAAAAGAATCGCAGCAAAAACGCAAGATTGAAGATGCCGCACATCAAATTGAATTACATGAATCACCTACCGTACATATAAAAGACTTTGAATAAAAAAGACAGCCTTGTTAAGGAGAACGCCTATGTTAACAATTAAGCCATTGGGTAATGCCCAAGATGCACTTCATTATTATTCGGCTAAAGATAATTACTATTTAAAAGACAAAGAATCTTTAAAAGAAAGCTCCAGATGGATGGGGAAAGGGGCTGATAAACTCGATTTAAAAGGCATGGTTGAGCAGGCACCTTTTTTAAAGCTTTTAAATGGTGAGTTACCTAATGGTGAGGTTTTAGGAATTAGCAAGAATGGTGAGAGGAAGCATCGTTCGGGTACGGACGTTACGCTTTCTGCCCCTAAGTCTGTATCAATAATAGGGCTGGTCTTAGGGGATGAAAAAGTAATTGGCGCACATGAAAAAGCAGTTCAAAAAGTATTTGATCGTATTGAGAAAATGGCAGCAGAAGCCAGAATTACCATAAATCGCGAAACAGCTTTTCAAAAAACGGGTAATTTAACCGCAGCAAGTTTTTTACATACTTCCTCACGCGCACTTGATCCTGATTTGCATACTCACCTGGTCATTTTAAATATGACCGAGCGCTTAGATGGTATGTGGCGTGCTTTATCTTCCAGAGACAAAACAGACAAGGAAAACCTCGATCATGGGTTTAGAGAAATTATATATCAAAATCAGCATTATCTAGGCTTGGTTTATATGTCAACCTTGGCCAAGGAGATTAAAAATTTAGGCTTTGATATCCGCATTAAGGATATGTACGGAAATTTTGAAATAGAGGGCGTTCCACAAGAGTTAATTGATCATCTATCAAAAAGACGCGATGCAATCGTTAAAGATATGGAATCGAAAGGAAATTCCAGTGCAAAAGCTGCTGAAGTATCTAACGGTGCAACCAGGCAAAAGAAGGAAGATATTGATACACAAACATTGATTCAGTTATGGAAGGACGATATTTCAGCTTTTGGAATTGATTTAGAAACGCTGAGAAATCTTTCAAAAAGTCATTCTTTTGGCAAAACAAGTATTGATTATGCAAGCATCGCCATTAGCCAAGGCGCTAAAGAGGCTGTATCGGATGCACTGGAACATTTGACGGAGTTTAATACTCAGGTAAAGCATGCAAGCCTGGTTCGTCAAGCCTTTGCTTTTGCAATCGGAACCATTAGTCATGAAGAAATAGAGCAGGAAATATCTCATCGTTTAAAAGAAGGGGGATTACAAGGAAAAGCATTCGAATATTATACAACTGAGAGCATGATACAAAGAGAAAGGGAATTTATTGAGTCAGTGCTTAAAACAAAGAGCGCAAGACTTGATATCAATGATGAAAGCAAAGGGTTTTCAACAACACTATTAAAAAAAAATACCGCCATTGAAATTCTTGAGGTTAATGGCCTTAGCAATCAAAAAGATTTAATCAAAGAATTTATAGAAACTTCTGAGAATAATAAAATCAATGCTTATGTTTTACATCAAAGCAAAAATAATGCACAAATGCTAAGCGATGAGCTTAAAAGAGAAAGTCATGGACGGTTTTTTGTATGGCTTAAAAACCTTTTTAAAGACGATATTGTGCATACAGTAGCAGGTTTTAAATATCATCATGGTAAAACGGTTAATGCCAATAATAAACAAAGTGTCATTATAGTCCACGATGCACAAAAGCTGTCTTTGAGCGATATTGAGCAATTAAAAGGAATTACCGATTCAAATCGTGGAAAATTAATACTGTTAAACAACACAGATTCGACTTATGGATTTTCTGTAGGAAATCCTCTTAAAACCCTCAAAGAGAATGGGGTTTCATCAACATCTGTTTTAAGTGCCAGAAAATATATTGAAGTCGAAATTGCAGTGTCAAAAACAGCTAATACCAGTGCTGTTTCAGAACAAGCAAGAAATATTGTATCTGGGAAAAATACTACTCTTGTTGCTTTAAACAATTCGCAAAAAAAAGAATTGACTAAAGAACTTAGAGAGGAACTCAAAAATAAAGGTTTTTTATCGATACAGGAAAAAGAAGCAAATGTTTTGAGCACCCATAGTCTAACAGATGCACAGAAAAAGCATGTTAAATATTATTCGCCAAGGGATAGGATTACCTTTAAAGCATTTACAGCTAACCAAAAGCACTACGAAGTAATAAACCGTGCAGGCGAATCGTTAATATTAAAAAATGAACAGGGCAAGACAAGTTCTTTTAAACTGAATAAAGTTGACGAATTCCAGGTATCTAAAGCAGAAAAATTATCTTTTGCTATAGGGGATTTAATTAGAAATGATAGGGCATTATTTATCAATAGGCAAAAATATGACAAGGATAGTGTCTTTCAAGTAAGTGATCTCACCAAAGAGGGTATTGAGCTTAAAGACAATTTAAACCGCACATTGATCCTGAATAATGAAACGCTCTCAAAATGTTATCTATCTCATGCTTATGTAAAAAAAATCAATCAACTCCAAAAGGATGATCAAAATATCATCCTAAGCAGTAAACCCTATCAATTAAACAGAAACATTATTGGTGAGATGAGCGAAACTGCAAAACGTATAACACTTTTTACTGCTAATGAAATAAAAGCACGTAATTTTTTTGACAAGGAACAGATTAAATGGAGTGCGCATGAAGTTGCGGAGAAGAAACCAGATCTGGTTTATCGAAATGCAGCCTATGCCAATAAGATTATAGAAAAAGACCTTGTAAACCTGATAAGTGCCATGGATTTTAACAAAAGCTCTTTAAACAAAGAGGAAGTTTCACGCTTGGCCGTATCCTTTGCGGTTGCTAAATGTGCCGAAAGACATGCGGCTTTCAAACATAGCGATCTAATGACTCACGCCTTGAAATATGCATTAGGCACTATCGATTTTGATGATATTGCACCTGTATTAAAAGAACGTCTTCGTGATGGAAGCCTTGTCCATATGGATACCTACTGGACTACAAAAGAATCCCTTGAATTAGAAAAAGAAATCATAAAGTTAAATTTTTCTGAACAAAATGTTATTGAACCAATAGAAAAAGATAAAAATAAACTTTTGGAATTACCAAAAAATCTTACCAAGGGGCAAAAAGATGCGGTAACACTCATTTGCACATCAACCGATAGGTTTAATTCCATCCAGGGGCTGGCTGGGGTCGGTAAAACAACCATGATGAAGGAAGTTTTAAATATTGCCACACAAAACGGTTATAAAATATTAGGGGTTGCGCCGACACATCAGGCAAAAGATGAGCTTATCAGTAATGGTATTGGGTCAGAAACGATAGAGAGCTTTCTAACAAATAGTACACCAATAGATTCAAAAACGATTATCATCGCAGACGAAGCATCGATGATTGATAATCTTTCCTATCATCAGCTGCAAAAAATCATAAAAGAATCAGACAGCAGACTTTTTTTTGCCGGAGACATAACTCAATTACAGTCTTTATCAAGCGGTATCCCACATGAGCTAACTATAAAAACAAAATCACAAAATGCAGCTCATATGGATGAAATTGTCAGGCAAAACCCCAATCCCACTTTAAAAAAAGCAGCGGAGTATTCTTCTAATCGTGAGCTTAGAAAAGCATTTGGCGAGCTGGATAAAATCAATCCAAGTGAATGGATAGAAAGAAAACAAGGGATTGTTGGTCAATATAGGCAGTCTGTAGTTGAAATACAACATAATAGTCACGAGGCAATAGATAAAGTAAATCCAATTTATGAGGCAATTGCTAACGATTACTTAAGTCGAACCAAAGGTTGCCGGGAAAATACCGTGGTAGTGGTTCCGGCACACAAAGACCGGTTGCAGATTGATGTGTTAATCCGTGAAGGACTAAAAAAAGAATCCGAAATATCACACATTGAGCACGAATTTACTCGTCTTATTGCCAAGTCACAGGATAAAGTTGATTTAATAGACATGAACACTTTTAGTAAGGGTGACATTATTCGCTTTGGCCGCAGTTATCATATTGGCAAGAAGGGCGAATACTTTAAAGTCGAGGCAGTTGACAAAAATAAAAACAAACTTCATTTAAGTGGTGAAAATAAAGGACAATATACAATTAATCCTTCTGTTTTAGTTAAAGCACAAGCAAGTATTTATACTGAATTCAAAGGACAATTAGCGAGCGGCGATCGTATTCGTCTTAAGATCAGTGATGAAAATAGAGGGTTGGTTGCAAATAAAGAATATCAAGTTAAATCCATTAATCCTGAATTTGTATTGATTGAAAATGGCGAACACGCACTTAAATTACTGTTAAATGATAAATCAAGCCAACACTGGGATTATGCTTATACAAATACAGCTTATGCCTTACAAGGAGCAACCGCAAAATACGGTATAGGATTAGAGCTAAAAGGAAATGTTGTCGTTACCACCCATCGATCTCATGAAATAATTAATACTCGACCATCGCATCACTTAACCATCTATACTGATGACAGGGAAGGGTTGCTTGAGCGCATGGAAGATCCTGTTAAACAACGAGATGCGGATAAAAAGTCGGCTGTCATGGAAATTGATAGATATGAACAAAGAACAGAAAGACAGAAATATATTGCGCAGAATTTAAGTGTAACAAAACAAAATAATAACCCTGAAAAGATATCTCATATTTCACAAGATTCAAAACCTAAGATTCATTTTAAAGAAGGTAAAATAGATAAAGAAGCAGTGTTATCGACTCTTATTTCACGCTCTCGTGAGCTGGTCACCCATCTTTTAGGAGAACCTAATCATAGTCTATCTAAACCAAATAACTATCGGTATGGTACAAAAGGAAGTCTCTCTGTTAACCTCACTAAAGGGGTATGGTATAACTTTGAAACAGGAGATAAAGGAAATTTATTCCATTTAATTGAGTTAGAAAAAGGACTTTCAAATTTTAAAGAAGTATTGGATTTTGCAGTTAATTTTACAAATTACACGCCTGGATTAGCACCTGTTATCAATAAACCCATTAAAGAATCAGAAGTTAAACATAATGATAAAATGCAGAATTTAGCCGCTAAATTTTATCGACAATCCAGGCCAATCAAAGGGAGTCTTATAGAGAAATATCTTTTAATCCATAGGGGAATAAGCCAATTTGATTCAGCTGATATCCGTTATTGCCCTGGTATTTATACGAAGACAAATAAAGGTGTGGAATATCTTCCAGGACTACTTGCTTTTGCAAGAAATGAAGAAGGACAAATAAACCATGTCCAAGTCACAAGGCTCGATCAAGAAACAGCAAACAAAACAAAAAAGTGCAAGGTTGTGAAGCAAACTTATAGTGCAAATAATGGTTTTGCAGTTAATTTAAATCATAGGGGCGAGGGGGATGTAACCTATTATACGGAAGGTGTGGAAACAGGCTTGTCACTTCTTGAGGTAAATCCTAAAGCCCGTGTTTTTACTGTATTGGGTAAAGAAAATTTTGGCAATATTAAACTGGATAAAATACCGACCAAGAAAGTTATTTTATGTGTTGATAACGATGGAAAGGCGACATATAAATACAAAAAAGACGGGAAACATAATATCATTGAATCCGTTGAACGCCTTAATAAAAGTGGGCTTGATGTATTAATTTCATTACCCAAAAAAAATGGTCAAGACTTAAATGATATTTTAATTTCAAATGGGAAAAATGGATTAAAAAAAGAAATAAAATCTCTAATAACTCTAAAAGAGTTCAAGGAAATATGCGACAGAAAAAATCAAATAACTAAACTGGAATCTCCCGATTATAATCTAAAAAAATTACCGAACTTTAAGAATATTAATACCAATAAAAATATAAATAATTACGATATATCGCATAGCCAATTAATAAAAGAATTAAAGATAGAATCACAAAAAATTCATTCCAATTCAGAATCAATGATTCAAAAAACTTTGAAAAATACGATACAAAAAGACAGGGAAATGGAAAGAGAGCTGTAATTATTCAGCTCCTTCCATAAATTTGTTAGCGACCCTTTCTATCAATGCCAAAGCGGTATCCGCATCATAAACACCAAGATTACTTTTATCTTTATCAAAAACGATATGCAGTAATTCGATCAATATCTCATTCGACCGAACACTGTTTTTAAGTAAAATACTTGTAGTTGGATCGATCTTATCTTCTTTTGAGTTTAAAAAAACTTTAACACCCAAGGAAAGCATTGCTGATGCCATAGATTTTATATTTTTACCTTCTAATTTGGCAGCGGTTTCAAGATCGTCATAAACATCTTGTCCAATATCAACGGTTAGCTCCACAAGCTTTCTCCTTCTTCAAGAGGTATGGTTTTAGCACCAAATTTATTTAATTTTGCTTTAACATATTTGTAATGATTATTCTGAAAACCAGCAATAGTATTGTTTATATAATCAATTGATTTATGTTTTGCAGCCTCGCCAGTATCATCATTACAATTACTAAAAAGAATAGTGCTTTGCAGTGAATTTTGATACAAAACATGAGGGATTGAGGCATGAATTTGCTCTATCATTTTTCTAATTTCCTGTATGTTATTATCTTCTTTTTTTGTTGGGTTTATATCATGTTGCAGACAAAATTCGATTAAAAATTGTAGTGATTTTGTGTATGATAACTCCGTGGAGCTTCTTTTGTAGAGTTTAAAATGTTCTGCGATATCATGAAGAAATTCTTTTTCTCTATCGCCAACCTTGATTGATATTGTTTCTAAATTAGACATTTATTCTCCTTTTATCATTTCTTAAATTAGTATACTCTAGTTTTCTTGTGTAAACTAGAGTATACATATGTCTGCATCCCTTTATTTAAAAGTCATATATGTTTACTCTAGTAAACTATATTGAATACCAGGAAAATTTAACTCATTTTTATAAATGAAGAAATCAGCTATATGCCTTGATGTATAAGGCTTTTCACCATGCAATCAATGTTGCGTGGTGTGTGTAGAACTCTAACTGTGCTATTACCTTCTATTTTTACCAAGAATATTTATAAGGATCGTGTTCATATTAATTTTTTACAATGTTTTGAAGCGCAGACAATTGCGCGTTTGTGATTGATATGTTTTTCAATTTTAGTAAAATATTATTCTGATGTTTTTTACGTTTTAAAGGAAATAAATGTTCCGATTTTTTAATATGTTTTTGATAATTTATTCTTTATATATTATTGCAGGAATTTTTATTTATAGTTCAGCGTATAAAGAAGCGTCAGAAAGAATAAATGCTGCTGACGAGAATCATAAAGATCAAGTTGTTGGTTTTTACATGAAATTGTATGGATCTGTTATATAATTATTTATTTAAAATAAGGAATTAATCATGCCGATAATAAATAGCCAATCAAAGAGTAATAAAGAGCGTTTTAAAATAGAGATTAATTCTGAAATCAGTCAAGAAATTAAAAACTATATGGAATGGGCAGGAATTAATGATTTAAGTTTTTTTATTGAAGAAGCAGCAACGCTTGTCTTCTCTAAAGATAAAGAATGGCGAAATCATAAAAAAGAAAGCAAAAAAGTTTCTGCTTGAAGGACATTAATCAATGACTAAATGTTTCAAACATTTCAATGTTGATGCTGTATGCTCAGAGGAAGTTAGTATAGGTTATAATGCTGATGGTGAAATTTTTGAAATTAAGCCAATTTGCCAACAATGTTTAAATGATCATGAAAAAAGAAAAAGAAGAAATAAAAAAATCTTTTATGCTATTTGCATGTTTGTAGCTGTTTTCGTGCTTATTTTATTAAAAACTGATTGGCTTCCCTAGAAAAATATGGGCTTGCTGAG
>NZ_CAAAIA010000008.1 GCF_900639875.1 Legionella impletisoli | reverse complement strand
ATTTATTAGAACGATATGACCCAGGAGAACTTAAACAAATGCTTCGCCAAATAATAGGAGAAGCATTTGTGTAGATACCTATGGCTTAAAGCACAGCAGGTAGGGGCTTATGTTTACAACCTATCGCCAAGGCTTAACCGGAACTCCCTTCGCCATCTCCTACGTGCTGCGGCTTTGACCGCAGCATCCATTGGTTTTGAGGCTTCTAGCATGGATGCTGTGCTTAAAGCACAGCAAGTAGGCGTATGTTTACAACCTATCGCCAAGGCTTAACCGGAACTCCCTTCGCCATCTCCTACGTGCTGCGGCTTTGACCGCAGCATCCATTGGTTTTGAGGCTTCTAGCATGGATGCTGTGCTTAAAGCACAGCAAGTAGGGCTTATGTTTACGACTCTATCGCCAAAGCTTAACCGGAACTCCCTTCGCCATCTCCTACGTGCTGCAGCTTTGACCGCAGCATCCATTCGTTTTGAGGCTTCTAGCATGGATCCTGCGGTCAAAGCCGCAGGACGTTGAAATATCCCTGAACCCTGAACCCTGATACCTGAACCCTAAATTTTCTGTTATGATATGACCTTTTAGTTCTAAAGGACTATAACATGCTACCCGGACTCTTTGATCAATATGCGAATCAAATCCAAACCTTGTCGCTTTTATTGCTGTTAATTAACGCCGTATTGCATGTGATTTTCGCCGGTGCTGTGGCGAGAGATGCCGGAATTTTATATAAAATTGGTCAGCGACCTGCGTTAGTTTCTGCCTTCACCTGGGCGTTTGCAACACTGCTTGGCGGTGTCTTTGTAGCTGCCATTTATTGGTTCATTCACCATTCTAACTTGACCAGACCGATCCCCAGTGAGGCCGACCATGAACGTTCCTAATATCCCAACGATTAGCGTGCACCAACTCAAACAATTAATGGAAAGTAATCCCGCCTTGTGTTTAATCGATGTACGAGAAGATCATGAATGGCAAGACATTCGAATTCCAGGAGCAATTCATGTTCCAAAAGATCGGGTAAGCCTTAAAATTCCCTCTCTTGTTGACCCATCACAACCCATTTATTTGCATTGCCGCAGTGGCGTGCGCTCTCTTTTTGCAGCAGGTTGCTTACTTGAAATTGGCTACCAAGAAGTTTATTCGGTTGATGGGGGAATTCTTCATTGGGAATTAAGCGGATATCCTGTTGTAAAAGCCAACTTTTAACTTACTTTAGAAAGGCGGTCTGAACGAGTCTGGCCAAGTAGGGTGACGTTTTGACCCGAGTCCCCGACCTGGGTTATTCTGGCTCAATTTTTACCTCCGAAGTCAGGTTTGGCTTGCGTTGACAGGGTATTATAGAGATAATCGCCCCAAAACGATCAAACATCAGGTACACTATGGAACAACTTGGACAATTCATTATAAACCACTGGGCTTTATGGTCTGCTTTAATCATTATTTTGATTTTAATTTTTATTAATGAATGGATGAGTCAAAAAAGCCGTGCCAAAGAATTAACTCCGGCTGGAGCTGTCCACCTAATGAACCATCAAGATGCCACGGTTATTGATACTCGCGATGCAGAAGCCTTTAAATCAGGGCATATTATCAATGCAACTCGCGCCAACTCTGAAGACTTTGACAAAGAGCGTTTTAAAAAGCTTAAGCAAAAACCCATCATTCTAGTTTGTGCTCGAGGTTTGCAATCTTCAGCGTTAGCCACTAAATTACGTGAAAAAGGCTATGAGCAGGTTACGGTTTTATCTGGTGGAATGGCCGCATGGGAAGCTGCTAATTTGCCCGTAGTGAAAGGCAAGTGATTCTTCAATAACCCACACTATCAAAAGGATAATAATAATATGAATGATCAACAAGCGAACAACCCACAACAAAACCAAGAAGCGCAATTCATGATTCAGCGGATCTACGTTAAAGATTTGTCTTTTGAAACCACCAATACCCCGCAGGTTTTTCAGCAAAAATGGCAACCAGAACTTTCTCTAGATTTAAATACGCAACATACCAAGTTAGAAGACAATGTATTTGAAGTAACGTTAACGGTTACAGCCACCGTGAAAAACCAAGATACAACTGCTTTTTTAGTTGAGGTTACCCAAGCGGGTATTTTTACAATTCAAGGCGCACCAAGTGAACAATTAGAACACTTATTAGGAAGCTTCTGTCCTAATATTTTATTCCCCTATGCGCGTGAAGCCATCACGGCAGAAGTTATTCGTGGCAGCTTCCCCCAGTTAGTTTTAGCACCGATTAATTTTGATGCGTTGTATATCCAACAGCAAGAAGAAAAGCGAAAGGCTGCAGAAGAAAAGTCCGAAGAAAAAACACATTAATGATTAGGATCTGTTGAAGCACATGAAACAAACAACCGTCGCCATTTTGGGGGCAGGATCATGGGGAACCGCTGTGGCAATTCACTTAGCACACAGCGGTCACCGCGTTTTGCTTTGGGGACACAATCCTGATACTATGGCAGAAATGCAGCAGCAACGGTGCAACGTGCGCTATCTTCCAGGAATTCATTTTCCTGAAAACTTAATGGCTACATCAAACCTTGAAGAAGCCGTTCAACAGACGAAGGAGCTCATTCTTGCTGTGCCTTCCCATGCATTCCGAGAGCTTCTTGCAAAACTCCCCAAACCCACTTCTGGACTGGCTTGGTTGACCAAAGGTATTGATCCTAAGACGCGTGCTTTATTAAGCGAACTGGTGCACGAGCAATGGGAGAATTGTCCTATAGCTGTTATTTCTGGACCTTCTTTTGCAAAGGAGGTTGCTCAATTACTACCCACCGCCTTAGTCGTAGCCGGGAAAAACACGCCGTATGTTAAACGACTCTGTCATGTTCTTCACCATCGTAATATTCGTGTGTATCAAAGCGACGATGTAATTGGGGTACAGATTTGCGGCGCGGTTAAAAATGTGTTAGCCATTGCCTGTGGAATTAGTGATGGTTTAAATTATGGTGCAAACGCAAAAGCGGCACTTATCACTCGTGGTTTGGCTGAAATGAGCCGACTGGGAATTAGCCTTGGAGCGCAGGCAGAAACATTCATGGGGCTCGCTGGTGTCGGCGACTTAGTGCTTACCTGCACGGACGATCAATCTCGTAATCGCCGATTTGGGTTGCAACTGGGTCAAGGAGCTAATTTAAGAGCCGCCGAAGCGGCCATTGGCCAAGTGGTGGAAGGAAAGCATAACGCTGCACAAGTGGTTGCGCTCGCAAAAGAACAAGGCATTGAGATGCCGATTTGTCACGAGGTTAATGCGATCATTCAAGGTAAAACGAGTGCTGAAAAAGCCGTTGGCGATTTAATGAGTCGCCCACCAAAAGCGGAATAACTATTTTACCATTCTAGCCACGCGCGTAAGCAAGTGTTATAAATTTAGGATGCTCTCTGCAGGTCACGACTCAATAAATTTGGCTATACATCAACTAACATTACTTCGCTTTTTTCAATTGGCTGCGCTAAAAACAATTCCCCGACTTGTTGAAAGCGTTTAATGGAATCGGTCACCAGATATTGCGTTGAGCCTGCCTTATTAGCTGAATTTAAAAGTCTTTTTTCTGCTAACAACTGATTTAAAGCCTCGGCTGTGGATTCAGCAGAATCAACAATTTCAACTTGTGAGGGCAGTATAGCTCTAAGTAAGGGTTTAAATACAGGGAAATGCGTACAGCCTAATACGATGGTATCTTCGTTCTGAAACCCATCTAAGTAATGATTAAGTACCGATTGGGCTATGGAATTATCCACCATGCCTTCTTCCGCTAGTGCCACAAGTAGGCTACACGCTCGGCTTTGAATCGTGGCTTTAGGAAGTGCTTTCACAATCACATTATCATAAGCCTTGGCAGCAATGGTTGTTTCAGTGGCTAATACCCCAATGTGGTGATTTTTAGTAGCACGAATCGCAGCCGTTGCCCCGGGTGATATGACCCCAAGTACGGGCATATCGGGCAAGATACTTTGTAAATGGGGTAAGGCGGCCGTAGTGGCTGTATTGCAAGCAATCACCAACGCTTTAATCCCTTGCTCCACCAAAACCTTTGCCATCTGAACGGCGTATTGTTGAACAGTCGCACGACTTTTAGTCCCATAAGGTAAACGCGCAGTATCGCCTAAATAGATAAACGATTCTTGGGGTAAAGCCTTTTTTAAAGCCCGAAGGACAGTAAGCCCCCCCATGCCCGAGTCAAATACCCCAATTGGCGATTGTTTTTGTTCCATGATGGCCTTTTATTTTTGTTATCGTTTTATCTTGTATTATTTCGGTTGTGGAGCACGTTCATCCACATCGAGTGTCTCATCTGACTTAATTCCTATACCCACTTTCTCAGTTGGATTCGTAGCTCTTAAATCTTCTAACTTCCCTTTTATTTGCCTCTGAACCGCTTGAGCCTTTGTATATTCAGAATATACCTCGGTTCTACTACCTAAGGGTTTAATAAGATTTTCTTCGATAAATTTTTTATTAGAAGTTAGTAATCCAGGTTTCACCCCTGGGGTATCTACAATAATCATGTCCTTAGTGAACCCAGGTATTCTTTTTTCTTCAGCTACTAGAAGAAGTGCTGCATAAAGTTTTTTGACCATCCTAATATCTTTCCCACCAACCGCGATAGGGTTTTTAGGATCCGGCGTATAATTTGCTAACATCATACTAGCTTGCTTAAGCGCTACTCTGGCTTGATCTTCATCTGCTAAAGGCTCTGAATAATCAAATACGTCGCCGTTGCTATTTTGTACTAGTAGTCCAGTTCTTGCTCTAACGTTGCCTTCCTGGTCTTTATAACCGGGAAATTTAATCGAAGAACGAATAACATGATCTTCTTCTAGTTTCACACCAATAAAAGTAGCTTTGGGTTGAGTTTGTTTAACAACCGCCCTTAGAGCTCGATCTGGATAGGGATCTTGGGTAATTCCCTCACGAGATTCTGATAATTTAACCACCTCATTGGTAAAACCAAGAGTATCTTTTCTTCCCGCTATATGCGCCTCCATAATAATGTTGGCATAACGCTGGGTGGTACTTGATGCTTGATCTTCAGATGAAGCCACTGGAGAAGTTGTTGTCTCTTGTTCAGAGGAAGATGTTTCCAATTCGTCATCACCCCCACTCATTTCTACCGTATCTGCCGAAGCATCATGATGGTCTTCTAAAACTTCATCGGAAATAAGAGTCGATAAAGATTTCTCTAATTGTTCTAAATTATCTTTAGCATCTATAATTTTTTGCTCATCACTGATTTCAATAACCCGAATGTGTTTAGAAAGCCGCTCTAAGCTCTGTCTTTGCGTCTCTAATTTTGCTTGTAATGCTCGACGTGCAGCTTCGTCCATCTGATCTAAATCCACGTCTTCATATAGGCGATTTATTTCTTCTGCAAGAGATACTGCCGTTTCGGTAATTAAAGACTCTTTATTTGTTATGCTTGCTTCAAAAGTAACTCTTTGACGACCAACGGAAGCACGTTTAACGATTAAATCCTCGGATGTTTCCCGCAATTGGTCAATCGCGCTGTCAATTGCTTGTAGACGAGCGGGAAGGGAGTCTTTTAATTCAATTGCGGTAATAAGCTGCTCTTGTGTTAGTCCTTCTTCAGAAAGAAGCTTTAGTTGTATATCCATTTCATCATCAATTGATATCAAATCATCACTTATTATTTTCTTGTTGATATTTTCTGAAATGAATTGCTTAAAGGACTCGGGTTCTACTTTAATATCGGTTGCAAATTGCGCTGTTTCCTCATCAGTCATCTCTTGTAAAATACGAAAAATATTTTCTTCAGAATTAATTCGCTCTTGCAAGCTTAAAAGATCCTTAAGAGACATCCGATCTATAGCATCTTGAACTGTTTTTTCAACAATAACTTGCTTGGCTAAGCCACGAATTGAATCTATTTGCGAAGGATCAATTTTTGGTTTTACATAGTATTCAACAACCGCCCCATAGCGATCTTTATTTTCGAACGCAGTCTTGTAGTCAAAAGAAGGGTCTTCCTTTTCTCCTAAAAAAGTTGAATTCAATTCATCAGGAGTTAAATCACTCATGCCTAAGCGAATTCGTTCAAGCACCGCATCTCTTCGAATTTTTTTAAAATCATCCCGCGTTAAAGCTTCTGGACTGAACTCATCCTCGAATAATCCTCCATCTCTCAGCGTCCTAAAATTATCGGCATCAATATTTTTATAGTCAGCAACTTTAGTACTAATAATCGCATCAAGCGCTTCAGTATATGTGGGCATGTCAACCTCTAAATCGATTCTTTAAATTCATTATAGTTAAAAAACGTTAACAAAATATTAAGTTTTTGATGATTTTTTTATTACACCAACAGGAAGCGGAAGTTTTTTTGGATTTCATTGAGGTCAAATTTGTTTAAATACAATGAAAAGCTCATCCAAGCGCTTAGGGCGGATAAATCTCTAAATTGCGGCGGTAGGTATAAAGGGTCTTCTAAGAGACCGTGGTCTTTTAATTCACTAAGGAGCGGTAAATCATCGAGCACGAGCTTGCCTGTAAATAATAAGGGGATGGCTTCAATGCGATGCTGGCTGATAGCAAAGCGAATGAAATTGTAGATGAGTACAAACCCTTTAGCATAGGATAAATCCTTGGTGAATGGACCGCCGGTGGGTGTGCTGCCGCGAAAAATTCGAACGGTTTGATTATAACTGTCGTCTTCTTCAAAGCCGCATTCAAGAAAATAATGATAAATATCCAAGAAATTAGCCCCATGCGTGACTTTATCCAATGCGATGACTCGATTGGTGATTTTTCGTAAACGACCAGGATATGAAGAAAACGTGATCACTTCTGTTAATACCGCAAGGCCTTCTTGAATCACGCTGCACGATGGTGACCCCTTGGAGAGAAAAAAACAATACGGCTGCATTGCACCATTTAAGGTCGTACCCACGTGAACCCACCCTTCATGCACTTCCAAGTATTTTAAATCCCGTTCACTAAACATAACTTGTTGATTGAGTTTAATAGTATCGGCACCCGCTGAAGCATCGGCAATCATGTCATCGCTGACGGTAACGGTCATTTTATCGCCGTGTTTGCTGAAAAAAGCACTGAGTCTAGGTTGTAAAATGGCTTGTGCTTCTTCTGCCGTGTATCGCTTTTCATCTGCTTCCGATTGTAATTTCACATCGAGCATGGTTAACACATCAAAGAGCAAAGAGCCTAGTTCAGATAAACGTGGGCCATCTACATAAAAAGCATCATCTGGGCTTCCATATAACTCCATCGCCACTTCACAAAAAGTGGAGGTTCCACGGGCTTCTAGCATTTGGATGGCACGAATGTATTCGTCGCATTGACGTTTGATTAAACGAGTTATAGGAGAATATTGACCGAGTTGATTCTGGGCATCCCGTAGAATGCCTCGAAACTCATCTTTTTTTTCATCCGGATTATAGGGTAAGGCATGTTTTTGATAATAGGCTTCATCCACAGCGGGAAGTTTTTTCCCTTTGTGTTTGAAAAAATCTCGCCTGATTTCATCGTCCCATTTAATGGCATCCAGAATCCGAATATTGCTTTGCGCTTCCACAATGCGTCTGGACAATTCTTGAATGACCGCATATTCTGTTTCAAGCTCTGCCATTTTCCTCCTCATCATTGTGGCGGCTGAATGCTAACCCTAGGGTTCTTAGGCGCAGGCGGTAAATCATAAAAGCCGCTTATGTTGGTGCCTGTTAACGGTGGGGGTATCACCAATTCAGGCCCATTATGGCTTTGTAAATATTTCTCTTCGCCATTACTAGTATAATAGGACGAGCAGGAAGAAATTAACAGAGGTGTTAACAGGAAGATTCTAATTTTTCGCACAAATTACCTCGAACAAATGATAGCAATTTCAAAAGCTTAAGTTTAAAAAACTAAGCCCGCTCCTTCTACTTCTTTATAGAAAGATAACGGTCTTCGAGCCCTGGGTCCTGCGGTCAAGCCGCAGGACGTAGGCTAAGTTTAGACTAAATCGCAGGACCTAGGATAAATTTAAATTAAATCAAAGTCTTAGACTAAATCATACACTTAGGCTAATCAAAGACAACATTAAGAACGTAAACTCAATCAAAACTTAGGGTAAATTTAGATTAGGTCCAAAACCTAGGCTAAATCAAAAAGTCTAGGCCAATTGTAATGCTTTTAATGTCGCTTCTAAAGTTTGATGATGCACTTTTGATAATGGGGTTAACGGGAGTCTAATTTCATCTCCTATCAAACCCATTTTATTCAACGCCCACTTCGTAGGTATTGGATTTGATTCTAAAAACAGTTGCTCATGCAAGGGCATTAGTTGCTCATTAATGCGTAAACATTGAGCCTTCTCCCCATCATGAGCTGCATCGCATAATTTAGCCATTAACTTTGGTGCAACGTTCGCTGTCACGGAAATAACCCCTTTCGCTCCAGAAAGAAGCCATTGTGCCGCGGTAGGATCATCCCCACTGTATACATCCAATCGATTATCACATCTTTCTAAAATGGCTTGTAAACGCTCAAGCTTACCGGTGGCTTCTTTAATGCCAATAATATTTGAAATCTCAGATAATCTTGCAACGGTTTCAGGTAGAAGATCAGAAGCCGTTCGAGAAGGAACATTATATAAAATAATCGGTAAGGCGGCTCGTTCGGCTATGTAATGATAGTGTTGATAAAGCCCTTCTTGCGTTGGCTTGATATAAGCAGGTGTCATAATTAAGGCCGCATCCACGCCAAGCTCCATAGCGTCTACCGTTAATTGAAGACACGCTTTCGTCGCATTCATGGCGGTTCCTGCAATGACAGGTATTCGCTCTCTTGCTTGTTCGACCACGGTTTTTATCACCAAGAGTTTTTCATCATGATTAAGCGTTCCGGACTCACCTGTTGTTCCTGCGGCTACTAGAGCGTGAGTGCCTGCATCAATATGAAACTCAACCAATTCACGCAGAGTTTCTACGTCCACTTGATCATCCTTAAACGGCGTAACTAACGCCACCATACTGCCTTTAAACATAAGCGCCTCGTGAGTTCGAAGAATGGTTTTGACAATACTAATCGCACTGGTCGAGTTTAACAAGCTTTCTACAAAGCGCCGAAACATGAAAAATTCTTTGACTTCAATTTTTCATATAGTGGTTGAAGCGTTCTGATGGGAGTCCTGTTGACGAATGGATGCCCCGGACAAGCCGTGGCAGGTAGGGAGGAAGTGTCGTGACAGGTAGGAATAAGGTGCCGTGGTAGGTAGGGATAAGGTGTCGTGGCAGGTAGGGATAAAGTGTCGTGGCAGGTAGGGATAAAGTGTTGCGGCAGGTAGGGATAAAGTGCCGTGGCAAGTAGGGAGGAAGTGTCGTGGTAGGTGGAATAAATTGAGGTAGGTTGGGCCTTGGCCCAACAAGGGGTTTCTATACACATGGAACGCAAAAATCAATCCAATATGTTCTTTTTTATTTCAAGTTTCATATTTTTTGTACTAGTATGTGTTATGAAGGACTACAATAACTCAAGAGGAATGAGCTATGAAAAAAATAATTTTATCGACTACATTATGTGGTTGTCTACTAGGACTCGGAGCTTGTACGCCCACTCAGGTGGGAACTACTGCAGGTGCCGCGGCAGGTGCTGGAATTGGCTATGCAGTTTCAGATGGTAGCGCTCTTGGTACCGTCGTTGGCGCTGGAGCTGGAGCTCTTATCGGACAACAAATCGGTCAGTCTCAAGAAAGACGCTATTACTACTATAATGGCCGATATTATTATCGTTAGTAGTAACTAAATGGATCCCGTACAAAAAGCCTCGCTTTTTTACGGGATAGCGTTTGTTTAGCGTCACAAAATCCTAAATAACTTTTCTGTTGAACTCTCGATAGTTAAGACATATTTGCGGGCGTAAGTTATCGCCCGCAACGTTAAAATCGTATTAAAACTTATCAAAATCATCTTTTTCAATGGTTAAATCCGTATCCGTACCCCCCCCACCTTCTTCGGATAAGCGAATCTTTAGACGCACGTTATTTTTCGAATCAGCGTAACGAATAGCATTTTCTTCTGAAATTTTGCCGGCTTTGTATAAATCAAATAGAGCTTGATCAAACGTTTGCATGCCTTGTTCGCGCCCTTTTTCCATAGCTTCTTTAATTTCTTCTATTTTTCCTTTTTCAATTAAATCAGAGATATAAGGCGTGTTAAGCAATATTTCAACCGCAGGCACGCGTTTATCTTCTTTACCCGGAATGAGTCGCAATGAGACAATGGCACGTAAATTTAAAGATAAATCCAATAGAAGTTGCCTTTTAGCGTCTTCTGGAAAAAAGTTAATGATGCGATCCATGGTTTGGTTCGCGTTGTTTGCATGCAACGTAGACAAACAAAGATGTCCTGTTTCAGAATAGGCAATCGCATGCTTCATGGTTTCACGGTCTCTGATTTCACCGATTAATATGGCATCAGGGGCTTCGCGCATGGCATTTTTTAGCGCATTGTCGTAACTAAGGGTATCAATGCCTACCTCACGTTGATCCACCACCGATTGTTTATGTTCATGGACATATTCGATGGGGTCTTCTATGGTCAATATATGACCACACTGATTTGCATTTCGGTAATCTATCATCGCAGCCAACGTTGTTGATTTCCCAGAGCCAGTAGCTCCTACTACGAGAATTAAACCACGCTGCTCCATGACGATCGTGCTCAATATGGAAGGTAAATTAAGCGCCTCAAGGGATGGGATTGTTTCTTTTAAATACCGAATGACAATTGCAACATCGCCTCGTTGACGAAAAAGATTTACCCGATAACGTCCTACATTTTCAATTGAAAGAGCAAGGTTTAGCTCCATTTCTGCACTAAATTCTTTTTGCTGAGCATCGGTTAATATTGACTGTGCAATTTCAGATATTTGTTCTGATTTTAAAGGAGCTTTACCCACAGGTGATGTCACGCCTTCAATTTTAATGTGGGGAGGTGCCCCGACACTAAAGAATAAATCGGAAGCACCGCGATCTGCCATAAGTTTTAAAAAAGGTATGATATCCATCGTGATAACCTATTTTTTTATTTTATTTAAGTGTAGATAATGTAGGGTCTACTGACAATTTTTCGTTATTTTTACAGTTAAAATAGTTCGCATTCGAACAAAAATGTCTTTCATGGTCTAAAATAATACATTATGGAAACTTAACTGGTGATTGAACGTGTAAGTTGTCTCTTAATTTCACCATGGATGCTTAAGGACGATGCTGTCAGACACAAGGAGGTGTCGGAAATTAGGAGGCAGCTACACGCTCAATCACCAGTTTAAATATTGCGCATAAAAGAAGCATAAGGACATCATAATATGACGGAACAAAAAGACGAAGCGTTAACCATAAACCATCCTCGACTCCTCTCAGCAATCTATTTTGCTTTGCTGGCTGTGATTGCCAATATTGTGGTGGATTCCATTCTATATTCCATAGGTGTACAGCAGTTGCTTCCTTTTTTTCAAGCGTTGATCTTAGCTGCCGTGATTGCTGGTGCATTTGGTGCATTATTCGGTAAGCCTATAATTCATTGCCCTAAACCCTATAAGACAAAAGTTTTCCTTTGGGGATTTTTAATGGTAATTACCGCCCTTCCTGTCCATACGTTGGGATTTTTATATTTCTTCTCAGGAACTCAGCCCCATTTGTTTGATGGCGCAAGTCTAATGGATTTAATTGAAATGTATTTGCTGGTACTCTTTTACAGCTTTATACTCATTGGATTCTGGCTGGGATTATTAGCAGGGGCTGCCGCAATCTATTTAAGAGGAAGACTGGCTTATCATATGTTAAATGCATTGTATGTCACTCGAAAGCCTACGGCTGATAAAGAGAAAGTGGTTAAACCTAAAACTGCGAAATACGGTCAAGCAACGATAACAACTAATAATCATTCGAATCATACATGACCATCATAACACTATCTGAAGAAACCTTGTTGCATCAACTCATGCAACAAGGCGCAATTGTTATTACGCCAAATAAACGCTTAAGCAATCAACTGCTCACCGATTTTTTTTCTCAAAGCACTGAAGCGGTGGTGGATAAGCCTGTATGCCTTCCGTATTCTTCATTTTTGCATCATCTTTATAAAAAGTTGATTCACAACAAACCGTTTATCAATCATCCAATCGTCTTAACACCCATTCAAGAATATGCCTTATGGCGTAAGGTCTTAATACAAGATGATACGTTCTCTGAAGGCTTATTGCAGGAAATTCAAAGCGCCTGGTCCACTTGTCGCCAATGGCAAATTGCCATCGATCATGCTGATTTTTCAAAAACACCACAAACTCAGCAGTTTCGACGCTGGCAAGAACAGTTTCAGGAGCTATTAACGAAACATTACGCCATAACTCAAGACCAACTCGTGAATTACATACTAAAACATCTCGATGTAATTCCAGTCCGACCGCTGATTTGGGTCTGTTTTAATGAGTTTACCCCAGAGCAAAAGGCTTTGCAGGAAGCCTTATTGGCCAGATCATCTAAGCAATATCATTTTGAACGCTTCAAAGAATCACAAAGCACCCTGCATTATCCAGCAAAAGATGAGCAAGATGAAGAAGAGCAGATGCTAGCCTGGGTCAAATCAAGATTGGACGCTGGCGATAAACGTATAGGTATCGTTGATCCTGCGCTTCAAACCCAATCCCAACGCCTTAAACGCTTAATTCAGCGTCGAATTCCTAATGTTCCTTTTAATATTTCATTAGGCGAGCCATTGACCAATCATCCATTAGTCGCACATGCTTTGCACTGGATTCAGCTTACTTTAAATCAGTTAAGTAATGAAACTGCACGCTTACTGTTGCTATCTCCTTATTTGCGCGGCTCCAAAAGCGAGTTTTTAAAGCGCGCGGAGTATTTGCAAAATAATAAGCTATTGAAAGAAAGTGTCATTTCGTTTGAGCTCTTTTTAAATAGCTTACGAGAGGATCTTCCTTTATTATTCGAGAGTTTAACCGATATAGAACCCTACCCGAAGAACGCCACACCAAGAGAATGGATAGATTATTTTAAGCGACGATTAATCAAGTTTGGTTTTCCAGGGGAGTACTCGCTTAACTCAGCATGTTATCAATACTTACAACGGCTGGAAGGGATATTTGAAGAATTTTTACAATTAACTGCCGTAACCGACTATTTATCCGAAGCCGATGCATTGGCTTGTCTATTACGCTTAGCTAGAACAACTATTTTTCAAATCAAACAACCCACCTCGTCCGTACAAGTGCTTGGTTTATTAGAAGCGTCGGGTTGTCGCTTTGACAGCGTTTGGGTTTGTGGGGTAAACGATCAAACATTACCTCAAAAAACAAGGCTTTCGGCGTTTATACCGATTGAATTGCAGCGTCGCCTTAACATGCCAAAATCACTTCCCGAAAAGGAACTAAAACTCGCGGTTGCAACCCTTAACCAGCTTAGAAATGGCTCAAAGCACAGTGTGTTTAGTTACGCATGCCTCTTAGGTGATACGCCTGCTTTACCGAGCCCTTTAATTCGTGAATTACCTTTATATGAGCCTACACGCATTGTTAGAGAATCGATTATAAAACGTGTGTTACGCGAAGAAATTTATTCCCTCCCACTCTTGTCCAATGAACTCTTTTCAGGCGGAACCGCGGTCTTGGGCAATCAAGCCAAATGCCCTTTTCGCGCGTTTGCTGCTCATAGGCTGCATGCCAAAGCCTCACAAAGTATAACCGCCGGACCCGATGCCAGTGAACGAGGCCAAATGCTTCATAAAATTATGGAAAAAATCTGGCAACGATTTGGTAATCAAAAAACGCTCTTAACTTTATCTTCTGAAGCTTTAGAGACTGAAATCGAAAAAGTCATTGAAGAAACCGTAGGACGTTATACCGAGTTTCGATTTATTTCATTTCCATCATTCTTAAAACAAATCGAACATCATCGCTTAAAAACACTTATTCAAGCTTGTTTAGATTGGGAAAAGGAACGCCCAGCCTTTGCGGTAAAAGCCATAGAACAAACTTATACCATCGAGCTTGCTGGAATTCCTTTAACCCTACGAGTTGACCGTTTAGACCAAGTTGGCCCTCATACTTGGGTGATTGATTATAAAACAACCCTTCCAACCAATAAGCCCTGGAATTCTGACCGTCCAGAAGAGCCGCAAATGCTATTGTATGCACTATTAGACGACCAGATTAACACCTTGCTATTCTTACAATTAAAAGCGGGTAAGTTATCCTTAAGCGGCCTTAGCGCAGAACATACCGACTTAAGTGGAATCAAATCCCTTAAATCGGACCAAAGCTGGCATGAAATGAGAGGGGTTTGGCGCGAACAACTAAGTCTTTTGGCTGAAGAATTTCGAGAAGGCTATTGCCCACCCAAGCCCACACGCGCTAGCATTTGCCAACAATGTGATTTTCCTAATTTATGTCGAGCGGAGCTACAACCTCTATGAACATTTTAATCGCTGGTGGTACTGGATTAATTGGAACCGAACTTGTTAACTCCTTATTGCCAACTCATGAGATTACCGTTTTGACTCGCCAAAAAAATCACGTAACCCAAACATTTGGGGATCGTGTCACCCCTTGCACTTGGGATGAACTCGCCACATTAGATGCTCTTTCTTTTGATGCAGTAATCAATCTAGCTGGACATAATATTGCCGACTCAAGGTGGACTGAAAATACAAAACAATTGATTATTGATTCGCGGGTTAACACCAATGCATTATTAATAAACTGGCTTATTGAATCCCAGGCAAAACCGCATTTTTACTCAGCGAACGCCGTTGGTATTTATGGGGCGCAAGAAGGAGATGATCTAAAAACGTTTGATGAAGAAACGCCCATTCCTTTTGATAAACCCATCGATTTTTTAAGTGAAGTGGGAATTTTATGGCAGCAATCTCTGGAACCTGCTATTCAATACGGAATGCCCGTAACCATCACTCGCTTTGGTGTTGTATTAAAGCAAGGAAATGGGATGCTCGGAAAACTCGCTCCCACATTCAAATTAGGCCTAGGAAGCATTATCAGCGATGGTAAACAAGTTATTTCTTGGGTGCATATAGATGATGTTGTTCGCGGTTATCATTTTTTATTAAATAATCCTAATTTAGTGGGCCCTTTTAACCTAACCTCCCCTAATCCCGTATCTCAGCGGGAATTTGCTAAAACGTTCGCCCATGTTTTACATCGACCGCTTTTTTTAAAAACACCCGCTTTCGTCATTCGCACGCTTTTTGGAGAAATGGGTGAATACTTAATTAATCGCGGACAACGAGTCGTACCAAAACGCCTGCTTGAAGCAGGCTTTGAATTTAAATACCCGACCATTCAACAAGCGCTAGAAGAAGAATACCCTCATTAACTCCTAGCTCTGCGACTTAACGTCTATCCTTTTCAGTATAAATCTGGTATGATCTAACTTTTTACATCTAGACTCTATCATGACCAAATCAACCCTTAGTGAATTGTTTGGCGAATTAGGTCAAACGCCAGAAGTCATTCATACAAAACCTGGTTCAAGAGCGTTGCGGAAAGATGTTACCCTTCAGATCTATCCTCTTGCACAACTTCATGAGCTTCTCACAGTACTTAAAGGAAAAACGCAAGACGATGATGAGGACGATTATAAAATTCGCTATTTGCTCGATACAAAGTTTAATTTATGGTTTGGATTGGAAGGATTTCCCGGAAGTGAAGTACCAGCCCATTATCAAATGACTGGTGAAAAACGAGAAGAGGCCACCTGTTTTGCAGCTGGAAACATTCAATTTTCCCGAGATTTTACAACGATTGAAGCGATCAATAATAAAAGCGGCGATTTTCAACCACCTTTTCAATCCATTCAATGGGCATTGGCTGTGTTAATTCATAATCTGGAGCTTAGTTCAACAACTATTCGACTTGCAGATGAGCTTTGTATTGAATCCGCTGCTCCGATTGTCCAACACCGATTCACACTGGATGATGTACGGCAATGGGTAAGGTTGTCCTTTTCTGAGAAACTCGAAGCGTTTTCTCTGCAACCTACCGTTATTAAAACGTGTCCTTATGAAGCCCCTCACCGCCGCGTTGAGCCAGATGACCCAAGAGCACAAAAGATGAGAAGCGTTAGTCCTTTTTCCTTAGATGCTGGCTTAAGTCTTTTTTGCCCGCCATCATTTAGTTCTCTACCATCTCAATCTGGAAGTGCTTCTCAATCAGAAACGCCTTCAGAATCTAAAAAAACGCCTCTTTCTTTGTCTCGACCCCCTATGGGTTAAGCTCTTGCGATATCAAATGCTAACACGTTTGATATCGCAGGTTCCTCAAGCAATAAAGCCAATAAGCGATCAACCCCTAAAGCCACCCCACTGCATGCTGGCAAACCAGATTCTAAAGCGGCTAATAAATTCGGATCAGGTTTTGGCAGGCTTAAACCCAATGCCTTTCGTTTTGCTCGGTCTTCTTCAAATCGTAGGCGTTGCGACTCGGCATCCACTAACTCATGAAACCCATTCGCAAGCTCCACGCCTTTAAAGTAAATTTCAAACCGCTCGGCAACCTCAGCATTGACTTTTGCTAAAGATGCTTGAGAAGCTGGGAAATCATAAAGCGCAATCGGTTGATGCAATTGAGCGAGGTAAGGTTCTACACGATGACTCATTAGTAAAAATAAATACTGATCTCTATCCGTTTCATCAACCTCTAACACCGTTCCCAAGTTCTCGTGAGCCAAGTAATGTTGAAAATCTTCAAGATTTGCTTCAAACGGATCTAAACCACAAGCATTCTTAAATGCATCTCGGTACGTCATTTTTCGCATGGAGCTACAGTTTAAAATGGATTGTAAAAACGCATCCATTTCTTCCATCAGCTCATGATGATTAATTCCGAGTTGATACCATTCCAAAAGCGTAAACTCTGGATTATGCCAACGTCCAAGCTCATCATCACGAAATACGCGCGCCAATTGATAGATAGGACCACTCCCAGCAGCCAATAACCGTTTCATATGATATTCAGGTGAAGTTTGCAAAGAGTACGGCTTGCCACGAAAATAAGCCTGAATATTGGAAAGGTATACATCCGTTACCCCATAGTGCCCAAGGATTGGCGTTTCAACTTCGAGATAACCCCGCTGGTTAAAAAACTGACGGATTTTAGCCATCACTAGAGCACGTTTTTGTAACATTTCAAGCGTAGCAGAGGGTTTCCAAAGAGGGATATCCTGAATTAGATCTTGAGCCATTTAATAAAACATTCCTAGCTCTAGTCGTGCTGCTTCACTCATGCGGTCTTGCGTCCATGGCGGATCCCAGACCAGCTCGACCGTGCAATCACTCACCGCTTCTACTTGATTGACCGCTTGTTCAACGGTGCCAGGGAAGGTTTGAGCTACAGGACATCCTGGAGAGGTGAGCGTCATTTGAATGTGAACCTGGTTTTCTTCATCGATTTTCACATCATAGATTAAACCAAGATCATAAATATTTACTGGAATTTCAGGATCAAATACCGTTTTAAGCGCGGAAACAACAGCGGCTTCAAGTGCTTCTTTTTTATCCTGCTTTTTTTTAAACCCTAACATGGCTTACTCCGTTGAAACTGTAGCCTTCTCATCCTTTAAGGCGCTTTCGACCGTATGCCAAGCAAGCGTTGCGCACTTTACACGAGCAGGAAAAGTACGTACACCCGCCATTACGGCTAATTTATCCAACGTTTCAGGAGAAGGATCATCTTCCACCGTCAACATATGATGAAAACGTTTAAACAGTTCGTGCGCTTCTTTGATTGTTTTACCCCGCAATACTTCCGTCATTAACGACGCGGAAGCTTGCGAAATGGCGCACCCGCATCCAAGAAAACTAATATCGGTGATTACCTCGTTTTCGAGATGAATATAAACGGTTAATTTATCACCACAAAGTGGGTTGTATCCTTTTGCTTGGCAAGTGGGATTCTCCATCTCATGGTGATTTCTTGGGTTACGGTTATGATCAATAATGATCTCTTGATAAAGTTCTCGTAAATCCATTAACCAAATACCTCTTTAACTCGATGCAATGCTTTAACGCATTGATCAATTTCATGCTTCGTGTTGTAAAAAGACATCGAAATACGGGTAGTCGCAGGTACATCATAAAATTCCATCAAGGGCATGGCACAATGATGACCACTACGAATGGCAATGCCTTCATTATCCATAATTGTCCCAATATCATGAGAATGAATAGTCCCATGCACGAAAGACACAATGGGTACTTTATCGCTGGCCGTACCAATTAAATTAAATCCTTTAACCGAACGAACGGCATCGGTTGCGTAATCCAATAATTTCTTCTCATAAGCGACAACCGCATCCATATCAAGCGACCACAAATAATCAATCGCTGCCCCTAATCCAATGGCACCCGCAATATTGGGTGTACCGGCTTCAAATTTATACGGTAATGGAGCGTAATCGGTGGAAGCGAAGGTCACGTAGTTAATCATTTCGCCACCCCCTTGATAAGGAGCCATATCATTTAGCAAATGTTCTTTTGCCCATAAGACGCCAATTCCGGTTGGGCCGTACATTTTATGACCTGAAAAAGCATAAAAATCACAATCCAGAGCCAAAACATCGACGGGAAGATGCGCTGTAGCCTGAGCGCCATCGAGAAGCACAAGCGCACCATGAGCATGCGCCATTTCAATCATTTGCTTGACTGGATTGATAGTCCCCAACGCATTAGATGCATAGTTGATCGCCACAAATTTTGTGTTAGCTGATAATTTTTTTTCAAACTCATCCAACAACACTTCACCCTCTAAGGAAATAGGTGCTACTTGCAAAACGGCACCGGTTTTTTTACATACCATCTGCCAGGGAACAATGTTGGAATGATGCTCCATATAGGTGATTAAAATTTCTTCACCAGGCTCAATTCGTGGAGCAACAAAGCTTTGTGCGACTAAATTGATAGCTTCGGTGGTACCACGTACAAAAACACACTCATGCGCGTGTTTTGCGCCAATAAATCGTCTGATTTTATCGCGTGCTGATTCAAATTGTTGGGTAGCACGCACACTTAAAGAATGAACGCTGCGATGCACATTCGAATTATCATGCGTATAAAAATTAGAAATCGCATCAATCACGGCTTTGGGTTTTTGAGTCGTTGCTGCGTTATCAAGATAAATTAATGGACTGCCATTAATCTCTTGATGCAACGTTGGAAAATCACGTCGGATTTTTTCTACGTTAAATGTTGTCGTTTGTTCCGTCATCGCTTCATCCTAATTGCTGTGTTAAACGGTTTTTCATCCACAGAGCCAATTTAGGCTTGTCCACAGCCTCTAGATTTTCGGCGGCAAACGCATGGATTAAATAACGACTGGCCTCAGCCCGCTCTATACCACGAGTAGCCAAGTAAAATAATGCGTCTTCATCTAACTGCCCAACCGTCGCACCATGCGTGCACACCACGTCATCGGCAAAAATTTCCAGTTGTGGTTTAGTATCTACCTCTGCATTGGCTGACAATAAAATATTTTTGTTTTGCTGCTTGGCAACCGTTCGTTGAGCATCTTTGGCTACATTAACCTTGCCATTAAACACAGCACGAGAATGCTGAGATAAGATCCCTTTATAATCCTGTTCACTTTGACAATCCGCTACGCGATGTTCAACCAATGTATGATGATCGATATGCTGTCCCTCACCGGGTGCATAAATACCATTCATCAAACAGCGAGCGCCAAAAGCATCCAAACGAACGGTCACATCGCTTCGAACGAGTTTTCCACCAATACTGAAAGAATGGCTATCTACACGACTATTTTCATTCTGTAGTACAGCTAAATGGCCAATATGATAAGCCTTCTTCCCTTCACGCTGAATTTTATAATGTTTAACGTGGGCGTTTTGACCCGCAACAAGTTCAGTCATCGTATTCGTGAAGTAACTCACCTCCTCACAACCTTGATAATCTTCAATGATGCTAATAGAACTATCGCTTTCAACCACGATGAGATGACGAAGATAAACCGCTTGTTCTTCTACCCGCTGAGCCTGAGTGATTAAAAGGGTTTCATCCACATTTATTCCCTGAGGCACATAAATAAATAAACCACTTTGCATGATGGCCGTATTGAGGGCTTGAAATGCATGCTCATGAGGCAAAATTTTCCCTAAATAGGGTTCGATTTTATCCTGGTGTTCGGTTAATGCCTGAACTAAAGGCTTAATAATCACTCCTGCTGGAAGTTTCGCTCGCAAAGATTCAAGGCCGAATAGTTCACCATTCACAATATTCACAGTTAAATCGGCTGGAATATCTTGTTCGATGGGTTCTAAAGGTTGTTTAAGGGATTTTGCCACCTTAAACTCCTGCTTTAGAAACGAATCGAGTGCCGTATATTTCCACTCTTCATGATGGCGAGTAGGAAATCCGATGCGTGAAAAATCAGCCAATGCGCTGTCTTGCAACATTGCAAGCCAGGGGTTAGTCGAACGTTCTGACTTCGCTTCTTCTTGATAGAACTCTAACCGTTCGCTCATGCCTGCTCCGTCTCCTCAAGCCAGCTATAGCCTTTATCTTCAAGTTCTAATGCTAATGATTTATCACCTGATTTAATGATCCGGCCATTGGCTAAAACGTGAATATAATCCGGCTCAATATAATTTAAGAGTCTTTGATAATGCGTCACTAAAATGATGGAGCGATCTTTACTTCGCATCGCATTCACTCCCTCGGAGATGACTCGTAACGCGTCAATATCAAGGCCAGAGTCGGTTTCATCGAGCACGGCAAGCTTCGGTTCTAAGGCCGCCATTTGCAAAATTTCATTACGCTTTTTTTCACCGCCAGAAAATCCTTCATTGATGCTACGGTATAAAAAGCTCTCATCCATATCCAATAACTGACATTTAGAACGGATATAACTTAAAAATTCAATTGCATCCATGGGCTTTTTACCCTGTCCTTTACGAACAGCATTGACGGATGCTTTTAAGAAATTAATATTCGTGACGCCAGGAATTTCGACAGGATACTGAAACGACAAAAAAATTCCTGCTTGAGCGCGCTCTGCTGGGTCCAGAGGCAATAAATCGTTACCTTGATAAAGAATTTCACCGCTTTGTACCTCATAAGCGGGATGGCCAGCTAGCACTTTCGATAAGGTGCTCTTACCCGAACCATTGGGCCCCATAATGGCGTGCACTTCTCCAGCCTCTACGTTAAGATTAATTCCTTTTAAAATTGGCTGATCGTTTACCGCTACATTTAACTGTTTGATTGATAACATTAACCTACTGCCCCTTCCAAACTAATACCTAATAACTTTGTGGCTTCTACTGCAAATTCCATCGGTAATTCTTTTAAAACCTGTTTGCAAAAGCCATTGACGATCATCGATACCGCATCTTCGGTATCAATTCCACGCTGTTGACAATAAAACAACTGATCCTCACTGATTTTTGAGGTAGTGGCTTCGTGTTCAACCTGAGCTGATGGATTTTTTACTTCAATATAAGGAAAGGTATGCGCCGAACAGTCACTGCCCATTAGCATCGAATCACACTGTGTATAATTACGTGCATTGGTTGCTGTGGGAGCGATGCGCACTAACCCTCGATAGGCATTATGGGAGCGACCCGCGCTAATGCCTTTTGAAATAATTGTAGAACGCGTATTTTTGCCGATATGAATCATCTTAGTACCTGTATCGGCCTGCTGGAAATTATTCGTCACCGCAACGGAGTAAAACTCCCCAACCGATTCATCGCCTTGCAAGATGACGCTAGGATATTTCCAGGTAATAGCGGATCCTGTTTCAATTTGAGTCCAAGATATTTTGGAACGTTTTCCACGACAAGCCCCACGTTTAGTAACAAAGTTGTAAATTCCACCCTTGCCTTCTTTATCACCTGGATACCAATTCTGTACGGTGGAATATTTAATCTGTGCGCCATCAAGTGCTACGAGTTCAACGACGGCTGCATGCAATTGGTTTTCATCGCGCATGGGTGCTGTACACCCTTCTAGGTATGACACATAACTATCACAATCTGCCACTATGAGGGTTCGTTCAAACTGGCCTGTAGAGGCTGCATTAATTCGAAAATAGGTGGATAATTCCATAGGACAGCGCACCCCTTTCGGGATATACACAAAAGAGCCATCGCTAAAAACTGCGGAATTTAAGGCCGCATAAAAATTATCGCGATAAGAAACCACAGAACCCAAATACTGACGTACCAGATCAGGGTGCGTTTTAACCGCTTCGGAAAGAGGGGAAAAGATAACGCCTTTTTCAGCTAGTTTTTCTTTAAACGTGGTCGCGACAGAAACGCTATCAAACACGGCATCCACAGCAACCCCTGCTAACATTTCCTGTTCACGCAAAGGAATACCTAGTTTTTCATAGGTGCGTAATAGCTCTGGATCTACTTCATCAAGGCTTTTAGGACCATCTTTTTTGCTTTTAGGTGCTGAATAATAAGAAATGGCCTGATAATCCACAGGAGGATAATGAACACTAGACCATGCTGGATGCTTCATTGTTTGCCAGTGACGAAAAGCTTTAAGGCGCCATTCCAGTAAAAATTCAGGCTCACCTTTAATTGCAGAAAGACGGCGGATAACGTCTTCATCCAAGCCAGGAGGAAACGTTTCGACTTCAATATCGGTAACAAAACCGTGTTGATATTCCCGCTCCAGCAGGGAATTGATTTGTGCATTATTTTTAGCCACTTATAACTCCAGTGCTCAGCCGTTTGATGGGATCGACGTTGACGGATTTCAAACCTGGCCTTGCTAAATCTTCAAGACTGACACTCTCCAAAGCCGATTCAATTGCATGACTGATCAAGCGCCAGTTACTTTGAACATGACAAACGCCTTGCAACGAACATTCATTCGGCTCCATGCTGCACTCGGTTAATCCACGATGCTCTTCCAATGCATAAATAATTTCTGCTACTGAAATGTCGGATGCAGGCCGCTGTAAACGATATCCCCCAGCAACGCCACGATTGGATGTTAATAATCCAGCCGCAGTCAAACGTTTTAATAATTTACTGACCGTAGGAACCGTTAGGTGCGTATGTGCCGCTATATCTCGCGCATTACTTACTTGCTCAACACGCTTGGCAAGATACACCATCACAACTGTTCCATAATCGGCCAATTTGCTGATGCGAAGCATATCACTCCTACTCGAAACAATCTAGTACCAATTAAGTCTTATTTTTCTCTTTTAAATATAGTACCTATTTGGTTCTATTTAAAGTAAACTGCTAATAATACCCGAATAAGATCATCCTGACTAGTTTTTGGACCTTGGTGCACGGGCAAAACGCATCTAATTTTTGAACATTACACGCTTTTTTTGTCTACTTACTTTGCTTTATGCACCGTCTCTTGATCACATCTTTGTCTAACCACACGGCTTGATCGTGTGCCCAGTGTTTTAATGCAGTGCTTATGGTGGTCAAGCCACATAACCTAGAAGACTAGAGCTGGACTAGATTTTCAGAAATGTGGAGAAGATTCAGCTTTCTGCAGGGGAGCCAGGTATTGTAAGTGATTGCCTCAGGTACGTCGTGGCAAGTAAGTACATCGTAGCAAACCTTACCAACTCATGAACATACACGCACTGTCCAATTTTTAAGAGCTATCTCGCAATACCGGAGAGCACATTTTGCTCACAATGCGCGGTTGACAATCATGCATAGATCCTTATAATGCAAGGCTTAGACTTAAGTGGATTGTTTATGACTAAATTTCCAAGCTTAACCCGCACGTTATTTGCTATCCTGGTATCAACCTTCATTCAGTTCAATGCGGTAGCAGAGCCTGCTAACCTTGATCGCTTAATACATGAGGTCAAAACCTATCATGATAATGGCGATTACCATAATGAAATTAATACCATCGCGGCACAAGCTCGGGAATACATCAATAAACGAGCCGAGCTCAATGCTAAAACCCATCACCCGCAAAAATTAGCACTGGTGTTGGATATTGATGAAACCAGCGTTACCAACTATGACAAAATGGTTGCTCGCCATTTTCTCCCCAACAAGGAGCAAATCCATCGCGAAATCATGGCCGCTGATTCTCCAGCGATAAAACCAATTTTAGCCTTGTATCACGATGCACTAAAACATGATATTAAGGTGTTTTTTGTCACTGGACGAAAAGAATCAGAGCGCAATGCTACGAGTAAAAACTTAAAACGCGCTGGATTTACGACTTGGTCTGGACTTTATCTTAGACCTGATAATTACAGCCGTCCTTCCATTATTCCCTTTAAATCCAAAGCTCGTGAAGCCATCGAACGCAAAGGATTTACGATTATTGCGTCCATTGGGGATCAGGTAAGCGATTTAAAAGGTGGTTTTGCTGAAAAAACGTTTAAACTCCCTAATCCCTATTATTATTTGCCTTAGCCATAAATTTTTCTTATAGATTGTTCATTTAAAATATTTGGCTACACTTTTTGTAGTCTTTCAAAAGGAATTTCACTTACCAACGTAAAAACAGGAAGTCATTATATGAAACAAGTACTTATCACTGGAGCAAATCGCGGCATTGGTTTTTCCTTCGCAAAGGCGTTAGCCGAGCTTGGGTTTACGGTATTTGCAACCTGTCGCCACCCTAAAGAGGCCAAAGAATTACAACAACTCAGTGAATCGCAAGAAAACATTCACATAAAAACCCTAGACATTACAAATGATGATAACATTCAGCAACTCGCCGATGAATTAAGTAACACATCGATAGACTGGCTTATTAATAATGCTGGCATTAGTGGTGAACAAGGGGTTACCGTTGGCAATATTTCCCGGGACAATTTTTTAAAGGTGTTTGAAGTCAATTGTCTCAGTACCCTTAAGGTTTCAGAAGCGTTTCTACCCCATTTGGCTCAAAGCCAAGATAAACTTATCATTTGCATTAGTTCTCGCATGGGAAGCATCAGTGATAACGAGCGTGGTCGAAGTTATGCTTATCGTACCAGCAAAGCCGCACTTAATTGCGCCTTGCGTTCTTTTGCCATTGATGTTGCTAAAGACGACGTCAATGTTATGTTACTTCACCCAGGGTGGGTAAAAACCGATATGGGTGGGGAAGATGCGGAACTTACACCCGAAGAAAGTGTGCGTCGGATGTTAAACGTCATCAACCAACACAAAGTGAACAGCCACGCTGAAGTATTGTGGAGTCATGACGGATCAATTATTGAATGGTAATGACTGGATCTTTATTAATGAAAAGGTTGTTTTTAACTCAATACGAAAAATAACTCGTCTTTGCGAGCATTAGCGAAGCAATCTAGATCGATGCTCCGTTGAAATTATGAACTAGATTGCTTCACTTCGTTCGCAATGACGACGGTATTTTTCATGTGTAGGCCCTGGGTTGCAACGTCGGTAAACGATTAAGCCCCATATTCTACAGCAATAATCTCATACTCAACGACACCGCCTGGCGTATTGACCTCTACGGTATCATCGAGCTCTTTTCCAATTAAGGCCCGTCCAATTGGAGAACTGTAAGAAATTTTATTGAGTTTTAAATCGGCTTCATCTTCACCCACGATTTGATAAGAAATTTCTTCGTCGGTTTTTACATGACATAAGCGAACAGTCGTTCCAAAAATGACTTTACCATTATTGGGCATTTTGCTGACATCAATAATTTGAGCGTTGGAGATTTTCGCTTCAAGTTCCTGAATACGGCCTTCTATAAAACTTTGTTGTTCACGCGCAGCGTGATATTCCGCATTTTCTTTCAAATCGCCATGCGCTCTGGCAGTCGCAATGGCTTCAATAATGCGAGGCCGCTCTATTGATTTTAATTTTTGTAACTCATATTTAAGTGCTTCTGCACCATTTAGGGTCATAGGATGTTTTTGCATAATTACTCCATGATATCAAGATACCGCATCAAAACGCTTTGCTGTTTGGTTAGTCTAAATCTTTTATTGAAGGCCTAAATGCATAAGCCATAGTGTTTAAACTAATTAGGTTAATGAAGATCTTGTAAACGCGTGACGGTTTCACGATCTTCATACTTCATTGCCAAACAGGCGGCTTCAGCGCCAGACAGCGTGGTGGTATAACTTACTTTGTGCTGCAAAGCATTGCGACGAATATCGAATGAATCCGCAATGGCTTGCTTTCCTTCCGTTGTATTAACAATAAAATCAATGTCATTATTTTTAATATAGTCCACAATATGTGGTCTGCCTTCGGCTACTTTAAAAACCCGTTTACAATTGATTCCCGCGGCTTGTAAAACTGCAGCGGTGCCGCGCGTGGCGATTATATCAAATCCTAATGCAATTAAGCGTTTGGCAATTTCACCAATACGAGCTTTATCTGCTTCTCGGACAGAAAGAAATGCACGGCGGCGTTTTTTAATATTCACACCAGCGCCCAGTTGGGCTTTAGCATACGCTTGTCCAAAGCGTCTAGCAATCCCCATCACTTCACCAGTCGATTTCATCTCAGGACCAAGAATCGAATCAACCCCTGAGAATTTGATAAAAGGGAATACGGGCAGTTTGATGGAATAAAACGAAGGCATGGGGTAATGCTGTGTGATCCCTTGATCTTTTAAGGATTGCCCTACTTTACAACGAGCTGCAATTTTCGCTAACGGTAAGCCCGTTGCTTTAGACACAAAAGGAACCGTTCTTGAAGCACGGGGATTTACTTCTAAGACATAGATATCATCAGATTGTATCGCAAATTGGGCGTTGATCAAGCCAACGACTCCAAGCTCCAAAGCCAATAAACGCAGCTGTTCAATTAAATCTTGTTGCACCACGACACTTAAACTAAAAGGGGGTAAGGTGCAGGCAGAGTCGCCCGAGTGAATACCTGCTTGTTCAATATGCTCCATAATGGCACCGACCAATACATCCTTGCCATCACAGACTGCATCAATATCCACCTCGATGGCATCATCTAAAAATTTATCCAGTAATACTGGTGAGTCATTCGATACTTCGACCGCATGAGCCAAATAGTGCCTTAAATCCTCTTCTTGATACACCACTTCCATGGCTCGTCCACCCAATACGTAGGAAGGCCGGACCACTAAGGGATAACCGATTTGGTTCGCTAAAGCTACTGCATCTTCTTCACTGGTGACCGTACCATTTGCTGGCTGATGAAGATTGAGCTTATGCACTACTTCCTGAAAGCGTTTACGATCTTCTGCCTTGTCGATAGAATCTGGGGAGGTACCTATAATTTTAACTCCATTCGCCTCTAAATCACGCGCGAGCTTCAAAGGTGTTTGACCACCATAATGAACAATGATCCCTTCTGGTTTTTCAATGTCTACAATGGCTAAAACATCTTCTAAGGTAACGGGTTCAAAATACAAACGGTCGGACGTATCAAAATCGGTGGAGACCGTCTCTGGATTACAATTTACCATGATGGTTTGATAGCCCGCTTCTCTTAAAGCCATTGCTGCGTGAACGCAGCAGTAATCAAATTCAATGCCTTGTCCAATGCGGTTAGGACCACCGCCTAAAATGATAATTTTTTGCTGATCTTCATCCGGCTTTGCTTCACACAAGGTTTCATAGCAAGAATAAAGATAAGCAGTTTCACTAGGAAATTCGCCTGCACAAGAGTCAATGCGTTTATAAACGGGTAAGACGCCCAACGATTTTCGATAAGTCCGAACCTCGGCTTCACTGCAATGTAACAACGTGCCTAAATACGCATCTGAAAATCCACGCCGCTTTAATTGCCTTAGCGTTGTTTTATCGAGGTCTTGTAAAGCACGTCCTTTAATCAGGGTTTCATAATGCACAAGCTCTTGGATTTGCGCTAAAAACCAAGGGTCTACCTTCGATTCTTGATTAATTTCTTCCAGTAACATACCTTTTCTAAACGCATCTGCGATGTACCAAAGCCTGTCTGGTGTAGGCTCTCTTAGATGACCCCGCAATACCGCATTATCATGATGTTTATATAATGGCTGCAATCCTGATCTTCCGATTTCTAATCCACGAATTGCTTTTTGCAAGGACTCCTGAAATGTACTGCCTATAGCCATCACTTCGCCAACCGATTTCATTTGGGTGGTAAGCGTTTTGGAGGTTTGTGGAAATTTATCAAAATTAAACCGTGGAATTTTAGTCACGACGTAATCAATGGACGGCTCAAAGGATGCAGGAGTTTTACCGCCTGTGATTTCATTCGCTAATTCATCCAACGTATAACCAACAGCCAATAGTGCCGCAACTTTTGCGATAGGAAAGCCCGTTGCCTTAGACGCTAGGGCAGAGCTTCGTGAAACTCTTGGATTCATTTCTACCACGAGCATGCGACCATCTTCAGGGTTAATGGCAAACTGAACATTTGAGCCGCCTGTATCCACCCCTACCGCGCGCAATACTTTAATGGCTGCATCTCGCATACGTTGGTATTCTTTATCGGTTAACGTTTGTGCAGGAGCCACTGTAATGGAGTCACCCGTATGAACTCCCATGGGATCGAAATTCTCAATGGAGCAAACAATAATGCAGTTATCGTTTTTATCGCGCACAACTTCCATTTCATATTCTTTCCAACCCAACACCGACTCATCAAGTAGTAATTCATGAGTGGGAGAAAGTTCTAAACCCTGAGCGCAAATGTTTTCAAATTCCTCTCGGTTATAGGCAATTCCGCCCCCGCTGCCTCCCATAGTGAACGAGGGTCTAATAATGGTGGGGAAACCAAGCTGAGCTTGGACAGATAGCGCTTCTTCCATGCTATGGGCAATAGCGGATCGTGGCATTTCAAGACCGATTTGTTTCATTAACTGGCGAAATTTTTCCCGATCTTCCGCTTTATCAATTGCTTCTTTGGATGCGCCAATTAATTCAACATTAAACTTTGATAAAATGCCTTCGCGAACCAAATCCAATGCACAGTTTAACGCGGTTTGACCTCCCATCGTGGGCAGCAAAGCATCTGGACGCTCCTGTTCAATGATGCGGGCCACCTCGGGCCAGAGTACGGGCTCGATATACGTTGCATCCGCTAACTCAGGATCCGTCATAATCGTTGCGGGATTTGAGTTTACCAATATGACTCGATACCCTTCTTTTTTTAATGCCCTTACAGCCTGAGTTCCAGAGTAATCAAATTCACAGGCCTGGCCAATGACAATAGGCCCTGCGCCTAGTACTAGTATGGATTGAATATCGGTTCGTTTTGGCATATCACATCAAAAAAAATGTAAAGTGGTTTATTCTAGCGGTTTTTGGCAAAAGTTTATACCTAAAGAGGGAAATTAAATTGGGGCCTACGCATGAAAAGGTTGTTTTTAACTCAATACTAAAAAACAACTCGTCTTTGCGAGCATTAGCGAGGCAATCCAGATCGATGCTCGGTTGAAATCCTGTACTGGATTGCTTCACTTCGTTCGCAATGACGAGGGTATCTTTTGGGGCTTGGCCTAATCTACTACTCGAGTGATTATATTTTATCCGAATCTAGTAACGGTAGTGATCCGGCTTAAAAGGTCCATTCACATCAACACCAATATAATTAGCCTGCTCTTCAGTTAGCTTTGTAAGCTTAGCCCCAATACGACCTAAATGGAGTCGTGCTACTTTTTCATCAAGATGTTTTGGTAATACATATACTTGATTCTGGTAGCGATCACTATACTTAAATAATTCAATTTGAGCTAAGACTTGATTCGTAAAAGAAGCAGACATCACAAAGCTAGGATGCCCTGTTGCACAACCTAAGTTAACCAGACGTCCCTCGGCTAATACGATGATGCGCTTCCCATCGGGGAAAATCACATGGTCAACTTGGGGTTTAATATTTTCCCATTGATACGGACGCAAACTTTCAATATCAATTTCAGAATCAAAATGACCAATATTGCATAATATCGCTTGATTTTTCATTCGAACCATATGTTCGTGAGCTACCACATGAAAATTTCCTGTGGCGGTTACCACAATATCCACTTTCTCGGCTACTTCGTCCAGTGTAACTACTGGATATCCTTCCATGGCTGCTTGCAGTGCGCAAATGGGATCAATTTCTGCAACCCAAACCACTGCGCCTTGGCCTCTTAATGCCTGAGCACACCCTTTACCGACGTCGCCATATCCAAGAATTAATACGACTTTTCCAGCGATCATCACGTCTGTTGCACGCTTTATCCCATCCAGTAAAGACTCTCGACATCCATATAAGTTGTCAAATTTGGATTTAGTGACTGAATCATTCACGTTAATAGCGGGTGTTTTTAACACGCCTTTTTTTGCCATCTCATACAATCGTGCGACACCGGTTGTAGTTTCTTCAGAAACACCTTTGATTCCATCTAATAAATGCGCATGTTTTTCATGAATAATTTGAGTTAAGTCGCCGCCGTCATCTAACAGCATATTAGGAACCCAACCATCTGGTCCTTTTAACGTTTGCTCTACACACCACCAATACTCTTCCTCAGTTTCTCCTTTCCACGCAAACACAGGAACCCCTGCAGCAGCTATGGCTGCAGCCGCATGATCTTGCGTTGAAAAAATATTGCAAGAAGACCAGCGTACCTCTGCCCCAAGTGCAATTAAAGTCTCAATGAGTACGGCTGTTTGGATAGTCATATGTAAACAACCAGCGATGCGTGCACCTTTTAAGGGTTGTTCTCCTCCAAACTCTTCTCGTAAAGCCATCAATCCCGGCATCTCGGTTTCTGCAATGGCAATTTCTTTGCGGCCCCAGTCGGCTAAGGAGAGATCAGCGACTTTAAAATCTTCTTGAGCCGCAGTTTCGTTGACAAGTCTCATGCGATATCCTTTTATTATTTCTTTTTGTTTATAGCGCTTTCTTAAGTTCTTCGACTTTATCCAAACGCTCCCAAGGTAAGCCGTCTCGCCCATAATGACCATAGGCTGCGGTTTGACGATAAATGGGGCGCAATAAATTATGATAATCAATTATACCTTGCGGTGTTAAATCGAAATGGGTATTGATTAAATCGATAATGGTCGCTTCATCGAGTTTTCCTGTACCAAATGTATCGACATAAATGGACGTTGGCTCAGCGACACCTATTGCATAAGATACTTGGATCTCACAGCGCTCAGCTATGCCTGAAGCCACAATATTTTTTGCCACATGCCGAGCGGCATAGGCAGCAGAACGATCAACTTTCGATGGATCTTTTCCGGAAAAACACCCGCCACCATGTCTTGCCATGCCTCCATAAGTATCGACAATGATTTTACGACCCGTTAATCCGCAATCTCCCAAAGGTCCTCCAATCACAAATCGCCCGGTTGGGTTAATAAAGTAACGAGTTTGAGGAGATAACCATTCTTTAGGTAAAATCGGTTTTATGATTTCTTCTCGTACCGCCTCAACTAATTCTTTATGTGATATATCTTCTGCATGTTGGGTTGAGAAAACAACGGTATTAACTCCAACAGGCTTTCCCTGTTCATAATTTAACGTAATCTGACATTTAGCATCGGGACGAAGCCAAGACAGTGCGCCATTTTTTCGAAGTGTTGCCTGCTGCATCATTAAGCGATGAGCATAAGCAATGGGCGCTGGCATGTACGCTTCGGTTTCAGAGCTCGCGTATCCAAACATTAATCCCTGGTCTCCAGCACCCAGTTTTTTAGTATCTTGATTATCCACACCCTGAGCAATATCTGGCGATTGTTTGCCAATTGCAGACAATACAGCGCAAGATTCCCAATCAAATCCCATTTCAGAACTGTTGTATCCAATATCCTTAATCACAGAACGTGTAATTTCTTCGACATCCACCCATGCTTTCGTACTAATTTCGCCACCCACGAGCACCATACCGGTTTTGACAAAGGTTTCGCAGGCTACCCGCGCATGTTGATCTTGTGCGAGAAGTTCATCCAAAATTGCATCGGAGATTTGATCGGCAATCTTATCTGGATGACCTTCGGAAACTGATTCTGACGTGAAAACAAAAGAAGAACTCACAGCATAACTCCTATTAACTAGCTCATTAACTGAATGAACTGTTCAAATATAACCTCGATATCGTGCGGGCCTGGGCCAGCTTCGGGGTGTCCTTGAAATCCAAAAGCAGGTTTTTTACGATGTTTAATTCCTTGCAAGCTCTCATCGAATAAAGATCGATGTGTAACCTGTAAACTATCTGGTAAAGTGGCTTCATCGATAGCAAATCCATGGTTTTGGCTTGTAATAAATACTCGTTTACTGCCATTCGTTTCAATTACCGGATGATTCGCACCGTGATGACCAAATTTCATTTTCATGGATTTTGCCCCACAGGCTAAAGCTAAAATCTGAAATCCTAGGCAGATCCCAAATAGAGGAATTCCCGCTTTTAAAAATTCTTGGGTTGCTTCAATCGCATAATCACACGCTTGGGGATCACCAGGGCCATTAGATAAAAAGACTCCATCTGGCTCCATCGCTAAGACTTCAGCCGCAGGGGTTTGTGCAGGGACTAAGGTAATATGACAACCCAAATCATGAAGAATTCGCAAAATATTATGTTTAATTCCAAAATCGTAGGCAATTACATGAAACTGTAACGGGCGTGATTGTCTTGCCCAATCACCTAAGCCCTCATGCCATCGTTCTTTTGTTTGCCTTGAGACAGTTTTTGCTAAATCAACGCCCTCTAACCCTTTAAACGACTGCGCAAGCTTTTTCGCTTTATTAGCCTGCTCTACATGGGTGCTGATGCAAGCGCCTATTGTGCCATGATCTCGTAATCTTAAGGTTAACTCCCGGGTGTCAATACCTGCAATGGCGACGATGCCGTGTTTATTTAACCATTCAGATAATGAGTATTGAGAGCGAAAATTGCTGGGTATAATACTGCAATCGCGAATCACAAGCCCACTGGCCCAAACCCGAGAAGATTCCATATCTTCATCGTTGCAACCCGTATTGCCCACATGAGCAGCAGTTAAAGTGATAATCTGATGGGCATATGAGGGGTCGGTCAACATCTCTTGGTATCCGGTCATTGAAGTATTAAATACTAATTCCCCAACGCTTTCACCCGGAGCCCCAACCGAAACTCCTTCATAAACCGAACCATCGGCAAGCACTAAAATTGCAGGTTTCGAAATCATCTACAGCACACTTGGTAAGAACTATTCGCAAAATAGCTCATTGTAACTTAGTGTTAGAATAATAGAAACTATATTTACAGGTCAAACGCATGCTATGAAAATACAGTACGTTGTCTTTGCGAACAAAGTGAAGCAATCCATTACGACATCCTAACGAAGCATCGATCTGGATTGCTTCACTTCGTTCGCAAAGACGGCGTTTTGATTTTATTTGCAGAGAATATGCGTTTGCCCTGACTATATTTAAAACTTCATGTCTTCAAAGAACTTCTTCACGCCATCAAACCATGAACTGGTGCGAGGAGAATGTTTACCACTTTCTAAAGAACTTTGAAAGTTAGTCAGCAATTCTTTTTGTTCGCGATTTAAATTAACCGGTGTTTCAACTGTTACTTTGCAAATTAAGTCGCCAATGTCATGGCTTCGAACCGATTTAATGCCTTTGCCTCTTAACCGAAACGCTTTGCCCGTCTGCGTTTCAGGTGGAATTTTAAGTGTTACTCGTCCATCTAACGTTGGAACCTCAATCGAACCACCCAGAGCGGCCGTCACAAAACTAATCGGGACTTCACAATGAAGATTATTATCAATCCGCTCAAATAGCTCATGTGGCTTAACAGCCACTTGTACGTATAAATCACCAGTGGGTCCTCCATGAATTCCAGCCTCGCCTTCGCCACTTAAGCGAACGCGATCTCCGTTATCCACACCCGCTGGGATTTTCACGGTAAGTGTTTTACTTTCACGAACGCGCCCTTGTCCATGACAAGAAGGACAAGGTTCGGTAATAATCTGTCCCTCACCATGACAGCTTGGGCAAGTCTGTTGGATTGAGAAAAACCCCTGTTGAATGCGTACCTGGCCAACTCCATTACAAGTTTCACAGGATTTAGGTTTACTGCCTTGTTTAGCACCAGAACCATGACAAGTTGAACAATTAGCATGACGCGGAACCGTGATTTCGATTTGTTTGCCTCGGGCTGCTTCTTCAAGCGTTAACTGCACGTTAAATTGCAAGTCAGATCCACGTTGTCCGCGTGAACGATGTTGTTGGCGTCCGCCGGAAAAGATATTTTCAAATATATCCTCAAATACGTCGCCAAAACCACCAAAGCCACCAAAGCCACCACCTCCCATAGAGGGATCTACCCCTGCGTGGCCGTATTGGTCGTAGGCAGCACGTTTTTGGGGATCGGAAAGCACAGCATACGCTTTCTGAATTTCTTTAAACTTTTCCTCAGCGTTCTTGTCGTTAGCGTTACGATCAGGATGATGTTTCATCGCTAACTTGCGATAAGCTTTTTTGATTTCGGCTTCACTGGCATTGCGATTAACGCCGAGAAGTTCATAGTAATCCTGCTGTTGCATCTAAACCCACACTACGTAAATTGATTAAAAAACTGCATTGATTGTTTAATTATAACACAACCAATGCCTGGTCTAAAGAGGATATTTATCACTATATTTTGATTGGCCGTTGTTAAACTATACATGACTCTAAATTACGAACCGCTCCCTGATGGTCGCGGTTCGGAAAGTTTAATTTATAGCCGCGTTTAAGCTTGACTTAGGGAATCTCCCCTAAGTAGATGCCTATTTATTTTTCTGATCTTCATCAACTTCTTCAAACTCCGCATCGACAACACCTTCCTCAGCTTTTGCGGATTCTTTTGACTCGCCTTGAGCGGTTTCTGCTTCAGGCTGCCCCTCAGCAGATTTTTTGGCATAGACGCGTTCCGCCATTTTAGAAGAAGCATTGCTTAATACCTGCAACTTATCTTCAATCAATTTTTTATCATTACCTTTTGAAGCTTCCTTCAATTCGTTAATGGAGGTTTCAATTTCTTTTTTCTCATCATCACTTAACTCACCTTCTAAATCTTTTAATGATTTTTCAGCACTATGAATTAAGCTGTCAGCCTGGTTACGAATTTCTGCTAACTCTTTAAATTTCTTGTCTTCCTCAGCGTGCGCTTCGGCGTCTTTTACCATAGCGTCCACTTCTTCATCACTCAAACCACTGGATGCTTTAATCACAATCGATTGCGCTTTGCCTGTGGCTTTGTCCTTTGCAGACACATTCAAGATACCATTAGCATCGATATCAAAGGTAACTTCAATTTGAGGAACACCTCTTGGCGCAGGTGGAATATCCGTTAAATCGAAACGCCCAAGTGATTTGTTAGCCGAAGCTTGCTCTCGCTCACCCTGCAAGACATGAACGGTTACAGCGGTTTGATTGTCATCTGCTGTTGAAAACACTTGATTGGCCTTGGTAGGAATCGTGGTGTTTTTCTCAATCAGTTTGGTCATCACCCCGCCCAATGTTTCAATACCTAATGACAATGGGGTTACGTCTAATAACAGAATGTCTTTAACATCCCCGGATAAAACGGCCGCTTGAATAGCTGCTCCCACAGCAACGGCTTCGTCAGGATTCACGTCTTTACGAGGTTCTTTACCAAAGAAATCCTGGACCGTTTTTTGGACTAAAGGCATACGGGTTTGACCGCCGACTAGGATAACTTCATCAATTTCACCTACAGATTTTCCAGCATCTTTTAAAGCGGTTTTGCAAGGCTCAATGGTGCGCTCGACTAATTTTTCAACCAACGATTCAAGCTTTGCACGGGTTAATTTGATGTTTAAGTGCTTAGGACCAGAGGCATCGGCTGTAATGTAAGGTAAATTCACATCGGTTTGTTGGGCTGAAGACAATTCAATTTTCGCCTTTTCAGCCGCTTCTTTTAGACGTTGTAGCGCCAATGGATCGTTGTGCAAATCAATGCCTGAGTCTTTCTTAAACTCAGCCGCTAAATACTCAATTAATGCTAAGTCGAAGTCTTCACCGCCTAAGAAGGTATCCCCATTGGTAGCTAATACTTCAAATTGATGTTCGCCATCGACTTCTGCAATTTCAATAATTGAAATATCAAAGGTTCCACCACCTAAATCGTACACGGCGACAATGGAGTCTCCTCGCTTTTTATCCATACCATAAGCAAGCGCTGCAGCCGTTGGCTCATTGATAATCCGCTTGACTTCAAGACCTGCAATCTTGCCTGCGTCTTTCGTTGCCTGACGTTGTGAGTCATTAAAGTAAGCAGGAACCGTAATAACCGCTTCTTTGACTTCTTCACCTAAGTAATCTTCAGCCGTTTTCTTCATCTTTCTTAACACTTCAGCTGAAATTTGTGGTGGTGCTTTTTCTTGGCCTTTAACTTCAACCCAAGCGTCACCATTGTTGGCCTTAACGATTTTATAAGGCACCATTTTGATATCTTTTTGAACGATGGGATCGTCGTAACGTCTTCCGATCAAGCGCTTAATTGCATACAATGTGTTGTCTGGATTAGTGACAGCCTGGCGCTTTGCCGCCTGACCGACTAAAACTTCATTATCGCTGGTATAAGCCACAATGGATGGAGTAGTGCGGTGACCTTCACTATTTTCAATGACTCGAGGTTTACCCCCTTCCATGACCGCTACGCATGAGTTTGTGGTACCTAAGTCGATTCCGATGATTTTTGCCATGTTCTTATTGCTCCAATCTGTTCGTTAAATTCAATCTTGATTTTTATATGGGGACTTAATCCTGAATTTCAAGGAAAGAAATTTCCAAGAAGCATCATTTCCCTTTTGCAACAATAACCCGAGCAGGGCGTACTACTCGGTCGTTTAATTTATAACCACGTTGAAACACCGCTAACACGGTGTTAGGCTTAGCATCCTCTGATTGTTGCATTGACATTGCTTCATGTAGTTGCGGATCAAAAGGCTCACCCTGAGGATTAAGTTGTTCAACACCATGTTTTCTAAGCACATCGAGGAATAACTTCATCGTTAACTCCAATCCTTCGTGCATAGCACTGTCTTTTTCCTGTTCGGCCAATTGCAACGCTTGCTCCAAGCTATCCACAACAGGGATGAGCGAATCCACAAACTTTTCCAACCCATAACGATGCGCATTTTCAACATCTCGCTCTGCACGGCGGCGAACATTTTCAAGCTCAGCTAAGGCTTTGACCGATTTTTCCCAATGTTCATGGGCTTGTTGTTCGGCTAACGTTAGTTTTTCTTCCAGTTCTTTATAAGAGGGATGATCGAGCGCACTACTGCCTGCATCGGGATGCTCTATCTCTTCAATTAATTCGTCGATATCCTGTTTAGCCGATTCATTTTCAAGTTGCTCCTCGTGGGCCTCCCGAACTTTTTTCCAATCTTTTTTTGAATTTTCACCACTCATGTAAGAACTCCAGAACTCGTTTTTTATCGATTCCGGTAATATGTAGGGCCAGATCCTGAATATATCAAGTGCCTTGTTATTTTTTTTTTACGAGAAGACTCAAAATCCTATCTTCAATTCCAAAGGATAGAAGCTTTATGGTAAGATCATCCACTTGATGATCGTTTTTTAGGGTTTTGATGCAAACATGGTCCCCCACATCTTGGCTTCAATACACTTATGAGCAAGCCCCCACTTACGACAATGAGTCGCAATTAAATAAAGTGGTGGAACAACTATCTCTATTGCCTCCCTTAGTGAGCAGCGGAGAAATAAAAATGCTTAAGCATGTTATTGCTAAAGCAGGAAGGGGCGAAGCATTTATTCTACAAGGTGGCGATTGCGCTGAATCATTCAATGATTGTCGTTCAGACATCATCAGCAATAAACTTAAAATTTTACTTCAAATGAGTTTAGTGCTGATTTATGGGATGCGAAAACCCATTATTCGTGTAGGTCGGATTGCAGGTCAGTATGCCAAACCTCGATCTTCCGATTTTGAAACCATAAATGGAGTAACGCTTCCTAGCTATCGAGGCGATTTAGTCAATTCGCCAGAATTTAACGAAGAAGCTCGTAAACCAAATCCAAAGCTCATGTTGCAGGGTTATAGTTGTGCTGCAATGACGCTGAATTTTATTCGTGCTTTATTAGCCGGTGGCTTTGCTGATTTACATCATCCCCAGCGCTGGGATCTACGCTTTGTTGAGCATTCACCTCAAGCCGATGAATACCATGCTATTGTACGTTCTATTGCCGATTCGCTTGATTTTCTAAACTCCATTGAAGGCTTGCAGAACAGTCAATTGAGTCATGTGGATTTTTTCACTTCTCACGAAGCACTGCATTTGCATTATGAGCAAGCCCTTACTCGAAAGTTGCACGATGGCAAATGGTATAATTTATCCACGCATCTTCCCTGGATTGGAATGCGCACTGCCAAACCAGAAAGTTCCCATATTGAGTTTCTTCGTGGGGTTGAAAATCCCATCGGAATCAAGGTAGGTCCAAGTACAACTCCTGATTGGCTCATGGATTTAATTAAAACCTTAAACCCAAACCGTGAAGAAGGTCGCCTGCTATTAATCAGCCGCATGGGGGCAAACGATATTATCAAACGCCTACCTCCTTTAATTACAGCCGCAAAAGCAACAAAAACTCCGGTTACTTGGTCTTGTGATCCCATGCATGGGAACACCGAATCCACTGATGACGGCATTAAAACAAGGCATTTTGATAACATTTTAAGTGAGTTACAACAAGCGTTAAAAATTCACCATGAATTAGATAGTCATTTAGGTGGGGTTCACTTTGAATTAACCGGAGAAAATGTGACGGAATGCATTGGTGGAGCTCGGGGCTTATCTGCATCCGATTTAAAAGATGCCTATCATACCTTAGTTGATCCCCGTTTAAATTATGAACAATCGCTCGAAATGGCCATTCAGCTAAGTCGCCAATTTAGGGAATAACTTAGAAAAAATCGTAACTTCCCAGGTATATTTCAATAGCTTTCTTTCCACTGCACGTATAGTGCGTGGGGAGAGGATTGAGAGAGGCTATAGAAAATCTTTTAAATGCTCTGGTATACGTTGATCCAACCAAAATTCAGGCATTCCTGGAATATTTCCAGCAATAAATCCAACATGCCCTCCTTTTTTACTGAGCTCAAGAATAACATCCGGTGATAGTTCTTCTGGGCTTGGAATAATCTCAGGAGTCATAAAAGGATCGTCAAGGGCGTGAATAATCAAGGTAGGTGTATGGATTTTCTCTAAGTATTGACGCGAGCTCGCCTCACGATAATAAGCATGAACATTCGGGAATCCATGCAAGGGAGCGGTTACATACTCATCAAACGTCCAAAAACAATGGAGTGAATCGATATTTTTTATACCAGGCGGCATTTCTTTTTTATAAAGCTGAATTTTACGGTTTAAAATCCAGCGCATTTCGCGAAGCAAATACGTTTGATAAAATCGTGATAAGCCTTGATTCATTCGATCGGCTGCTAATCGTAGCTGAAACGGAACGGATATAGCTACGCCCGTTTGAACATAAGCTTGCTTTCCTTGTTCACCAAACCATTTTAAAAGAACATTCCCCCCAAGCGAGATCCCAACTATTGCTTTTTTGGTATTCGGCTCACGAGCACAAAGAAGCTTAACAACGTGATCGAGATCTTTTGTGTCTCCAGAGTGGTATGCTCGTGGAAAACGATTGGGCTCGTTACTCGCTCCCCGAAAAAGCATTAATGCAACACGCCAGCCGCTGTGATTAAACGATTCAAACAAACGAGGAACATATGGGGATTGTAAGCCTCCGCCAAGACCATGAAGCAAAATAACGAGCGGGGCATTCGTCTCTAGCCCTTGAATTGACCAAGCGAGATCGACAAAATCCCCATCCGGAAGTTCAATCCGTTCAATATGATCAACCGCTGCTTTTCCCTTATGTGTTAAGGTTGGGAAAACGGTTTGGGCATGAGGGTTTGCCAACCACCAAGCCGGTTTAAATAAGCTATCCCTTATCATTCCACCCCAGTTGTATGATATCGTGGGCTATACTCATGCACCGTTTCCACCATCACCTCTACATGCTCAGGTGGGATATCGGGCGTGATGCCATGCCCTAAATTAAACACATGGCCTGAGCCATGACCAAATGAACGAAGTACCTTCTTTACTTGCCTTTGGATACAACTTGGATTAGCTCGCAACACAGCAGGATCAAGATTTCCCTGCAATGCCACACGATCACCGACTTGCTGTCTGGCCAGCCTGATGTCTGTAGTCCAGTCTAATCCCAGCGCATCACAACCGCTTTCAGCCATCTCAGTTAGCCATTGACCACCTCCTTTAGTGAATAAAATAACCGGTATATCTGGAAATTCACGTTTAAGGTCTTCTACAATGGCTTTCATGTACTTTAAAGAATAGTCTTGGTAGTTAGAAGTTGTCAAAATTCCGCCCCAAGTGTCAAAAATCATTAACGCATTCACACCCGATTTAACTTGTTCTTTTAAATAATCAACAATGGCTGTACTCAATTTCATTAGTAATTGGTGCATCGCTTCAGGGTGACAATAAAGGAGGTTTAAAGTCTCTTTAAAATCACGAGAGCTACTCCCTTCCACCATATAACAAGCCAAAGTCCAAGGGCTTCCGGAAAATCCTATTAAAGGCAAGTCTTCTGGCATTTCTTTACGGATTAAAGCCGCCGCTTCTAAGACATACGCTAATTCATTTTGAGCTTGTGGAATGGGTAGTTCGTCAATGGCTTTTACAGTTTGAACGGGGCATTTAAAACGAGGCCCTTCGCCTTCAGCAAAGAATAACCCTAACCCCATTGCGTCAGGGATGGTTAATATGTCGGAAAATAAAATGGCCGCATCTAACTTAAAACGACGCAAAGGCTGTAAGGTCACCTCACAAGCAAGCTTTGGATTTTTACATAAACTTAAAAAATCACCTGCTTTGGCTCGAACCTCACGATATTCAGGAAGATATCGTCCTGCTTGACGCATAATCCAAACTGGGGTTCGTTCAACAGGTTTACGTTGTAAACTCCGGATAAATAACGATTGAGTGATATCAGACATAATAAATCATCATAGATACAATAAAGTGTTTAAATTTTAACATGAATCGTTACAAAATTTAGATTTTTCTGATATCGAACTGACGTTAATTAACGATAAGGTTCTTGTATATCCAACCAGCAAACTATACGATCTTTTTATCCTAAATTCGGCAGTTAAATCGTGGAGGTAGATTTAACTGCTGAATTTAGGTTTATTAACACTTATAAAGGAATTACGATGGATAAGCTCGAAATTAACGCCTTAAGCATTACAACGCATATTGGGGTTCATGCATGGGAGCAAAAAATCTTACAGCAGGTTTTAATTGATTTATCATTCCCTATCGATTGCGCTTCAGTCCATGATGAACTGAAAAATACCATTGATTATGATCAAGTCTGTCAGCGAATTACCGATTTTGTAGAATCCAATTCGTTTCAGCTCATCGAAACGGTTGCTGAAAAGGTAGCTCAACTCGTTAAAAATGAGTTTAAAGTAACCCAATTGAGTATTCGGGTTAGTAAACCAAGTGCTATAAAAAACGCAGCGAACGTTAGTGTACACCTAGAGCGCTAGGATTATGTTTGTTTGTGTCGGTAAACTCACGAGAGGGTTGGTTAGAATGCCATAACACCTCATGAACTGGCGTGGGTTTTAAATCGAAATCACTACTTAGTGAAGGACTTAGTCCGCTTTTAGCCATATACCCATAGCTCTCACCAAAACTAGGTGTTGCTCCGGGCTCGGGGGCACTCATAAAGGACAATGCCTTTTCTTTAATACGATACGCATTGAATAAAATTAAACTGCTCTGCAAAATCATCAGCGCCGCACCCACAGCAGGATTGAGCATAATCCCAAAAGCAAGAAGCAGGCCGCCAGCTATCAACATAGTGGTTAGATTATAACCGAAACTCAGCAGTAAATTTTGTTTGATGTGATTCACGGTTTGTTTTGCAACCGTTAAAGCCGTCAGCACCCCTTTCAATGATCCGTTCTCAATTACAGCACCAGCCTGTTCTTGCGAGACTCGATGTCCAATATCGTCCCCTGTGTTGAGTGCTATGCCGACATCACTGGCGGCCAAGGCAGGTGCATCATTCGGGCCATCACCTACCATGGCTACGCAATGCCCTTCATCTTTTAAGGCTCGGATAAAACTCATTTTAGGATTTTTATCATCCGATTGTGAGCCACGAAGACCAGCACTAATATTGCTTTCTGCAATACCGAGTTCGGCAGCATATCGTTTGGCGGTTGATTCATCTGCCCCAGTACATACACAAACAGTTTTACCATGCGCCTTTAAATAATTAACAACAAAACGTGCATCCTCCCTAAGTGGATCAGTTAAGTGTATATGGCCAATGATCTTATTATCTTTCGCTAAGTAAACCAGACTATCCCCTACTTTTAAGTCTTGGTTTGCCTGTTCGATATCGATACCAGCTTGAGATAAGAGGCTTTTGCTTCCTAGAATAAAAAGGCTTCCGTTAATAGTTGCTGTAATACCAGGGTTCATTTGTCGCAAACCAGCTAGTTTCAAAGATTCATCGAGTCTCACGGGTTTCTTTGCAATGTAGTTACGTATTGCGTTTGCAACTGGGTGAGGAGATTGCTTTTCTAATATTGCCAAATATGACAGAAACTCCGTTTCTGTCGTACCGCTATCAGAACGAATTACAATGGATTTAACTTCAGGCTTACCTTCAGTTAACGTGCCATGAAGATCAAACACAACGGTATCCACTTGATTGGATAGCTCACCGATTTCTTCTAAGATTTTCGTACTTTTATATTCAACCCCGTGCTTCGATGCTTTATCCATTCCAATTTTAACAGCAAGAGGAATGATCATTCCAAGTGTACAAGGACAAGCAGAAACCAATACGGCAATCGCACACTGTATCGCCAATGTTACTGGAAAAAAACAGCTGATAATGGTCAAAGACAATAGAGAAAGCAACAACACAGCGGGAATAAAGTAGTGCAATATTTTTTTGGCTATGGTCTGCAAAGGAGGCTTTTGATTAGCTTCTTGGATTTGTTGATCAAAACGTGCTAGATAAGAATTGACTGGCAGCTTCATTACCCGCATTCTTAGTGGAGCTGAGTCTGCGGCTAAAAACATACCGGCCAATAGACCCTCATCTTTCTTAAGTGATCGAGGCATTCGTGCGCCGGAATCAATGGTATCATAAACGGATACTTCATCAGATAATGCTATCCCATCAACAGGAATTACCTCTCCAGGTCTAATTTCAATAATCTCATTTAAATGAACTTCAGCAAGTTGTTTAAGTTTATTGTCACCTTTTCCAACCACTCGAACGGTACGCGGGATATAATCTTTAATACTGAGTTCGGAAATAACGGATTGTTTAAGCGATTCTTCAATCGCGAGCCCTAAATGCCGGAATCCAAAGATCATGAGACCTGCATCAAAAATCATTGGCAACCAAGGAAAGAAAAATGCACTAATAGATACTAGAAGCACGGTTAATGTGCTGATAGAAAATAAGGTGTTCATGTTTAATTCTTTCGACTGCTTAAACACCTTAAAGGCATTAGAATAAAATTCCCAACCAAGATAGAGAGTAAACACCGTGCTTATCGCAGCAATTGCAATTAAGGCAGGTAAACTGAAATAAACCCCCATTAAAGATAAGCTCATTAATAAGAGTCCACTCGTAGTACCTAAAGCACCAAGTAACCAGCGTTGCCACAAATTTTTTTTAGGAGGTGTTACAGCCTGTGCTTCCTGACAGACAAATCCTATTTCATCGACCGTTGAAATCACTTTGTTACGAATGAAACTGGGATGATAACGAGAATCAGCAATAATGGTTAATTGCTTTGTGATGGGATCACAACTCACTGAGGTAATTTCATCCAGTTCTTTTAAAGCGAGCTCAATACTTGAAGAACATCCCTTACACTTCATGCCTTCAACAGAGAACTCATAGCAAAGGCCATCTAAATTCTGGAATTTATTAGGTTTGGGCATATATAACCTTACTGCATATAAGACACTAGGCATCCATTTTTCGTATCATTCCCATTATGTTTTCACTACGCGCCACAGCAACTTGTGCCTTTTCCGCTTGAATGCGAGACTCATAAGGCCCAATAATGACACGATACCAGGTAATATTATCCCGTTTTACGGGTGTAATGATAGCATGAAAATCTTTCAAAATGAGCGAAGCTTTCATGCGCTCAGCATCTTGTTTTACTTTAAAAGAAGCAATTTGAACGTAAAACGAACCTTTTTTTTCAGCCGGCATATTGTTCAATTTTGCTTGAGTTGAAAGAGGCGTTGAAGACACCTGTGAAGGCATTTTATTATTCAAAGGCTCCGAATTTGTTGAAAGTTGCGCAGTTTTTAAAGGGGTTTTATTAACAGAGCTGGGAGTTGCCGTATGCTCCTTCGCTAATAAAGTGTAAAACTCAAATTTAGGTTTAGGTAGCTCATGATGTTGCACCATTACATGAGCTTGCGGTTTGCTTTGGCTGGGTATCAAATGATGCCCAAGCCAATCTCGAACCTGTTCGATGGTCACAAAAGACGCCATTAAATAACCACAGATAAAAGAAGCCAGAATAAAGCTTACTGATCTAAATATGCCATTAGACTGAGTGGATCTTTTTTTACTGTTATATTCTTTTGCCATCTGATATTCCACAATATTTTGCGCCACCCTCCCCTAAAGAACTTCAACCTTATTCCCCCTCGCTTCGGAAGCGGGGAAAGGGTGCCCGTAGAGAGGGAGGGCTCTCGCCAAGTCCTTTCTTATGTAACTAATAAGCTCCTAAACCAAAACTCCATCTGACGTAACGCATTCAATTTCCCTACATACTTTCTGGTGCCGATACCCCCACAATAGCCATGCCATTTTTTAGCACTTGTTGAACCGCTTTTAATAAGCACAACCGAGCATATCGCAATTCCTCTGGCTCACACAGCAAAGGTACTGCGTTATAGTAACTATGTAAACCGGTTGCTAATTCTCGTAAATAATACGCAAGCTGATGCGGTTCAGAAGCTTTTGCGGATGCTTCTATGACTTCAGGGTAGCGGCTAATGAGCGCGATGAGATCCATTTCATGAACTTGGACCAACAAATCGACCTGTTCAAGCCCTTTTTCTTGATCCCAACTAAGACCTCGTTCTTCTAATTGCCTTAATACACTGCAAATTCGGGCGTGAGCATACTGGATATAATATACTGGATTTTCATTTGATTTTGATTTGGCCAAATCCAAATCAAAATCCATATGCTGTTCAGGTTTTCTAATGACATAAAAAAACCTAGCCGCATCATTACCCACTTCATTTCGCAATTCACGTAGCGTTACAAAGGAACCACTGCGCGTAGACATTTGTAAGCGCTCGCCACCACGGTACAAAATAGCAAACTGCACCAGTAATACGTCTAATGCGCGTTCATCATGACCAAGAGCTGTAACGGCTGCACGCACTCGAGTCAGATAACCATGATGATCGGCACCAAAAATGTCAATCACGCGATCAAAGCCTCGATCATACTTATTCCAGTGATAAGCCACATCCGATGCAAAATACGTAGTCTGGCCGTTAGCGCGAATTAATACGCGATCTTTTTCATCACCAAACTTCGTCGCTTTAAACCATAGGGCGCCAGCTTGCTCATAAGTATGGCCATGATCCACTAAGGCTTGAATGCCTTTGGCAATTGAACCATCGTCCATTAAGGATTGTTCTGAAAACCAACAATCATACTCCACACCAAACTCGGCTAAATCGGCTTTTATATCCTGCAATACATAGTCGAGGGCTGCACGATGAAACACCAGAAAACCAGATTCACCTAAGAGTTTTTGAGCCGATTTGATCATCGCATCGATATAATGTTCTTTATCGCCACCTTGTGGCTCATCAGGGGGCAAATCAGCCGAAAGCGCGTACCAACTATGTACGTAGTCTAATTCATGAAGCTCGAGCATTTGACGAGCAATATCTTTTACGTATTCACCCTTATATCCGTTAGCAGGGAAAATGATGGGTTGCTCAGCTAATTCAAGATAACGTAACCAAACACTCACCGCCAAAATATTCATTTGACGGCCTGCATCATTCACATAATATTCGCGACTCACCTCAAAGCCTGCCGCACTTAAGAGATTTGCAAGGGTTGCGCCAAAAGCAGCACTCCGCCCATGACCAACATGTAAAGGCCCAGTAGGATTGGCAGAGACGTATTCTAAAATGACTTTCTGCCCTTGACCTAACTGAGATTGTCCATAGCGCTCGCCTTCTGATAATATGGTCGCAATAATTTGAGCACGTTCAGCGGCTTTCATAAAGAAATTAATAAATCCAGGTCCGGCAATTTCCACCCGCTCCACAAGCGGATGCTCTGGAATGGCCTTAACCATAATCTCTGCCAATTGCCTAGGCGACTTTCCACTTGGCTTTGCTAAGACCAAAGCAAGATTAGAAGCATAATCCCCATGACTTTTATCTTTGGTGCGCTCAACTTTAATATCCACTGAGACGTCTTGGGGTATTAACTCCGACTGTTTCATGTCGAGAACTACATTGGCCAGAATTTCTTCAACCGTTGCTTTCATGCCTTTTATTCATCTATAAAAAAAGTAGTTATTATGCGCTTTTTTCTAACAGTTGCAAAGGACTTATCCCAGGATTTTTTACATCTTTGCATAACTATTTTTTACGTAACCATCTTGCGATAATAAAATAGCAATGGGTCTGGTTGCTTCGAAATGCGCGAAAACAATCATCATCATAACGGTGATGGGAACCGATAAAAACATGCCTAAAATTCCCCAAATGGCCCCCCATAATCCCAAAGCAAATAAAATCACAAGCGGACTTAGATTTAATGATTTACTTAAATAACGAGGCTCCACAAAATTTCCAATCACAAACTGAATCATTACAATACCCGAGGTTACAATGAAAAATGGCAGCCAAGTTTCGAATTGAATGAGGGCAAGCAGAGCAGGAAAAGCCGTAGCAATAATGGCTCCAATATTCGGAATATAATTAAGAAAAAAGATTAACAAGGCCCAAAACTCTGCAAAATCGAGTCCCACCCATTTCATAATGATCCAACTCGCCGTCGCCGTTAAAAGACTCATGAGCGTTTTAATACCCAGATAGGTTTGAGTATCCTTAACAATGTGGGTAATGATGCTATCCACCACTTGACGGTGAGCGGGTTGTGGAAATAACGCGTGGATTTTTTGGCTAAAGTAATGCTGCTCGATAAATAAAAAGACGATGTATAAGACAATAAGTACCGCAGAGCCTGTAATCGTAGTAAATACCCCATAAATATTAAGTAAAATTCCCTGAACGCTTAAATTTTTGAAATAATTATCCAAACTCGCAAGCAGTTTGACGTGTAAACTCGTATCTAATGAATTCAAAATGTTCGTGAGATTTTCTTGATAACGCGAAGACGCGATAATGACTTCATTGACGTTGTTGGTAATAATGTCAATTAAAATCTTAACAAAAATTATAACCACCATTAAAGACAATACCATGCTCAACCAATAAGGAAGTTTCGCCCCTATTGCTGGTGTTCGCTGGATGGCATTGTGTATGGTGTTTAATAAATTCCAAATAAAAATCGCAATGATTAAAGGAATTAAAAGACCTCGACCGGCCATCAAAAGATAGCCCGTAATCCAGACAATCAAAAGACCCGCCGCAATGGATAACGTGCGATTCATTTCGCAAAACTCCTTTTAAAAAACATCACCACCTAATATCAACTAGGCTCCCTTACTGAGCAGATGAAAATTCTACTCATAAGGTTTGTTGCTGCCCACAATCCTGCTATTATTTTTCTTTTTGCAATGATTCGTATCATACCGTGTTGACATCCCCTTGTGAAACATTACCCGGCGTAGGCCCAACGCTTGGAGCAAAACTCGCTAAATGCGGTATTCATACCGTCCAGGACTTATTATTTCATCTTCCCTTTCGTTATCAAGATAGAACGCGCATAACGCCGATACAAGACCTACGCCCGGACCATTGGTGCGTCATATCGGGGCGTATTTGTAAAACGGAAATCAAGTACGGTAAGCGCATGATGCTTTATTGTTATGTTGAAGATAAAACCGGTGTGTTAATGCTTCGCTTTTTTCACTTTAATAAGCAACAGATTAAACACCTTAATGAAAGCCATACGGTGCGTGCGTTTGGTGAAGTTCGAGAATTTGCGAACCAATTTGAAATGATCCATCCTGAATATCAACTTCTAAAAGAAGGCGAACAATGCTTAGTCGAAGAAACGTTAACCCCCATTTACCCATCGACACAAGGTCTTAGCCAAACAAGGCTTAGACAGTTAGTGAAACTAGCGCTTAACGCATGTCTTCAACAACTAGACCAATTGGAGTGGATGGATGATACACTTTTACACAAGCAAATGATGATGCCCATCGGGCAAGCGATTCAATGTCTACACACTCCACCTCCCGATACGTCTATTCACATGCTCGAAACGGGTAAACACCCTGGTTTGAAGCGACTGGTATTTGATGAGCTGCTCGCACAACGCTTAAGTATGCAATTTGCTCGACAACATCGAAGAAGCTTGGTTGCTCCAAGTTTAGCGTTCAACCAAGACCTTCTAGAGCAATTTATAAAGTTATTACCTTTCTCTTTAACCGGTGCGCAACAGCGAGTTTATGAAGAGATTAAGGAAGACCTTGCTTCCACAAAACCCATGTTGCGATTAGTACAAGGTGATGTTGGCGCAGGAAAAACCGTGGTTGCAGCCCTCGCTGCTTTGCATACGATAGCAAATGGTTTTCAAGTCGCTTTGATGGCCCCTACCGATATTTTGAGTGAACAACATCACGAAAATCTAACACGCTGGTTTACCCAACTTGGATTATCCGTTCGACGTTTAAGTGGAAAAATGAAAGCTAGAGAGCGCAAAGAAGCTTTAGCTGCGCTCCTAAACCATGAATGTCAATTAATTATCGGCACGCACGCCTTGTTTCAATCGGGTGTTGAATTTGCCAAGCTTGGACTTGTCATTATTGACGAACAACATCGTTTTGGGGTTGAACAACGACTGGCTTTACATCAGAAAGGCCTTGATGAAAACCACTGTCCGCATCAACTACTCTTAACTGCCACGCCAATCCCACGCACACTAGCCATGACACAATTTGCCCACATTGATTTATCCATATTAAATGAATTACCCCCAGGACGAACCCCGATAATCACAGCCGTTCTTAACCAAACCAAACGCCAACGAGTTATTGACCGGCTAAAATCGGCAATCGTTGATGGCAAGCAAGCTTACTGGGTCTGCACGCTCATCGAAGATTCTGAAAAACTGCAATGTATGGCTGCAACCAATACCGCAGAAACCCTACAAACTTTGCTGCCTGAAGTTAGGGTTGGCCTTCTACATGGCCGAATGAAATCTAGTGAAAAAGAGGCAACCATGTGCGCCTTTAAAGAAGGTGAGATACAATTACTTGTCGCGACAACTGTAATTGAAGTGGGCGTTGATGTTCCTAATGCCAGTTTGATGATTATAGAAAACGCTGAACGATTAGGATTGTCTCAGCTCCACCAATTACGAGGCCGGGTCGGGCGAGGAAGTAAGCAATCTCACTGTCTTTTGCTATATCAAGCGCCTTTATCAGAAGTTGGCCAAGAACGTTTAAAACTGATGCGTGAAACGACCGATGGTTTTCTTATTGCTGAAAAAGATTTAGAGCTCCGAGGTGCAGGAGAAGTTCTTGGAACACGACAAACAGGTTATCGTCAATTTAAAATTGCTGAATTATCAAGAGACAAAGACCTTCTTCCCATGCTTGCGCCTATCGCAAAACAATTGGTTGAAGAACACCCTGAAACAGCCGACCACATCGCTAAGCGATGGTTAGGTGTATTTGAAGGGTTCTTAGGCGGCTAAGCCTTGTTAAATTCATACTTCTTTTCAGCTCCTTGATTTGAAACATTTCTAGTAGCTTATTTTTTGAATGACCTGACTATCCTTTCTGTGGATAACTTTCGCAGTTATTTTACGTAATAATTCCATAAGATCCATTGACATTCATAAGCTACTGTTTTTTAAGTTAATTTATAAAAAACATACCCTTTGCATGCCGTACATTATCCACAAATTCTGTGGATAATCCTGTGCAAACCATATGAAAATTAATTGCATGCATCATTTATATTTGCCAGTGCGTTCAAAGGAGAACTCGCTGATCCTTGGCTGAGATCTTGAAAACCGCTAAACTAAGTTGAGTTCGGATCATCTGAAATTCGGCAGTTGAATCGTCGCGAGAGCAGCTAATGGGCTGAAAATCTCTTGAAGATTCAGTGCAGTCGCTGTTCGAAGTAGAGTTAACTGGCCGAATTTAGGATTAGGTATCCATGTCTTCTTTGATATTAGAACATCCACGGATGTTCTGATGTTAGACACATTAAACTAACTACAATTTTCTAAAGAGTTCAACGTGACCCACGACGAGCGATATTATCAAGCAAAAAAAGTGACTCTTATTGGTGCTATAGTGAATGCTCTTTTGGGTCTTTTTAAAGTAACTGGCGGCATTCTCTATAACTCGCATGCCTTGATAGCGGACGGAATTCATTCGTTTTCCGATTTAGTGACGGATGTCATGGTTATATTCGCATCAAAATTCGGCAGTCAAGAAGCGGATGAATCCCACCCTTATGGTCATCAACGGATTGAAACCGCAGCGACCTTGTTATTGGCACTCTTTCTTATTTTGGCAGGCACAGGTATTGCTTGGGATGCTTTGATTGAAATTATAACCAAAACGCACGATCAACCCGAATTTTTAGCTATTCCAATCGCCTTGATTTCTATTCTTGCGAATGAAGGGTTATTTCATTACACACTAAATGTGGGCCGTCACATCCAATCGGATTTAGTGACAGCTAATGCCTGGCATCATCGCTCTGATGCCGCTTCTTCTATAGTTGTATTGGTAGGGCTTGCGGGGAGCCTTGCTGGATTTTCGTATCTTGATGCCGTAGCTGCCATTATTGTGGGCGCTATGATCATTAAAATGGGACTAGATTATGGCTGGAATAGCGTGAAAGAATTGGTGGACACGGCCGTTGAGCCGGATACCCTTGAGCGCATTCAAACGATCATTAAAGAAGTCGATGGCGTAAAGCGGATCCATCAACTACGCAGTCGAATGATGGGTAAAGACATCCTCGTGGATGTGCACATTCTTGTAGCACCTAAAATCTCCGTTTCAGAAGGTCACTTCATTGCCCAAAGGGTTCATAATTGCTTGGTAGAGCAATTAGATGAGGTTAAAGACGTGACAGTCCATGTTGATCCCGAAGACGATGAAGTAGTTTGCCCTTCAGTAGATTTGCCTAATCGTCAAATCATTGAAAAAAGCTACTTACTCCCCTGGCAAAAAAAATTTCCTGCCATTCAATCCTGGAAAATCCATTATTTAGATGGAAAACTCGAGATTGAATTGTGCTGTGAGGCACAGTTTACTGATTGGGATTCTTTAAAAAAACAAGTCAAACACGATCTTAAAGACAACCAAGATTTTAGAAGCGTAAGCTTATTAAATAAAGAACATATAATCGAGTTTTAACCTTGCCCTGGCTCTGAAGGATTATTTCACGACAAGAGATTTGCTTTAGAAAAAGCTTGCTAAATACAGTTTGTGAAAATATTATTCACAATTTTATATGCTGTCAAACGCATTGGAGTTCAACGCATGGCGACTGCTTCTTTAAAGCTTTTTTTTGCAATTAGTATTTTTGCTGTCATTCTAATGGCAGGTTGGTATCCTTTAAAAAAACGTCTACTTAAGGAAGAACATTTTGATTTTCCTCTTGGCGAAACACTAGCTACCGGTGTGTTTTTAGGGGCGGCATTAATGCACATGTTGCCCGAGTCCAATGCGATGTTTTTAAAGATGGGTTACGCTTATCCTTACGCGTACATAATAACCGGACTGGTCTTTCTAATTTTTCTATGGTTTGAGCATCTTGGCAAAGAGCTTTATCATCATCATGATGCAGATCATCCAGCATTTGCCTTATTAGCCTGGGTAATGCTGTCTTTTCATTCCCTGGTTCTCGCCACAGCGTTGGGCTTTAGTCATGAGTATCCCGTGGTCATCATGTTATTTTTGGCAATCATTACTCATAAATGGGCTGAAAGTTTTGCCATTGCTGTGCAACTCAGTAAAAGCAGCTTAAGTCCTCGAACCAGTGTGATTTTCTTCCTTTTATTTGCTTTTATGACTCCTCTTGGAATTTTTATTGGTTGGTATTTCAATCAAGGCGTAGAAACCGATTCATTAATTGATCCTATTTTAGTAGCACTCTCTGCTGGAACCTTCTTATATTTAGGCACATTACATGGTTTGGAGCGTTGTGTTATGGTTGAACGGTGCTGTAATTTACGACACTTTAGTTTTGTAATTATTGGATTTTTATTAATGGCATCGGTTGCAGCTTATGTCTGATCTGATTCATCAAGCACAACTCATCTTAGCTTCGGGCTCAGTGCATCGCCATAAACTCTTAAAACAAGTTGGTTTAAGCATTGAGACCCATCCTTCAAAAGTCGATGAAGATGTGATAAAAAAAGCGTTTCGCGGTAATGAGTATAGTGAGTTAGCCCTTCAATTGGCTCGAGAAAAAGGTTTATCGGTTAGCGATTTTTTCCCCAAGGCAGGAGTAATTGCAGCCGATCAATTGTGTCTTTGTGAAAATACCATTCTTGATAAACCGCTTACTCATGAGAGAGCGCACGCACAATTAAGTTTTTTAAGCGGCAAGACCCACCATCTTCTATCTGCCGTTTGTCTTGTTTATCAAAAATCCGTTGTATGGCAACACTTAGACATTATCACGCTCTCCATGCGTTCCTTATCATCTGACGTTATTGACCAATACTTAAAACTAGACAAACCTTATCAAAGCTGTGGATCGTATCATTTTGAAGGATTAGGGAAATGGCTCTTTGAAGAAGCTACTGGTAATGAAGCAGCGATTGTTGGCTTACCCATTTTACCCTTACTCAATGCGTTAATCGAACAAGGGTTTGTTCATTTCAAGACTTAAGAAGCCTTGATTCCTAACTAGGAACACGAATATTTAAGGGCTCAGCGTTTACCCCTTCTTTAATCGCATCATATCCCTCGCGATGATTGGCGATGTAAACTAACGTCCATTCACTCACCATCGAAGCATCTCCAAATACACAAACTCCAGCCTGTCCCAGATGATTGACAAACCCACCGCTGGTGATAAAGGTAATTGAAGCTCCACCGAGGTTTTTACACACATTTGTACCAGGATTACTAAATTCTCCTTTCCATAAAGGAGAATCTATACCGATTTCACCCAAACGCTTAATATAAGTAGCAGCAATACTCGGTTTATCAGAAGAAAACGTTTCAAGCCCGACAGAAGCAAAGTAATTTTCACCATAAAAATTACAAAAATCTTTGGACGCCCCATTCACATAACGTCCTGGCACCAAGTATTGTGCAGGCATCGACTCAACCACCCCACCTTTCTCTTGGCAATACCGCGCGTGGTCATCATAATCATTGGCGAAAACATGCGCTGAATAAACCAACGTAGAAGAGAACAGTACGGCCAGACCGATGTTTTTTACTTGAAACATATTACCTCCAATCAATAGCTGGGTTTATAGCTAAAAACCCGACTTTACCGTCGTTAGATTTAAAAATAAGTTTTTAGGCACGTTAACCTTTCGAAATGATTTGCTTGCCACCCATATAGGGCTGTAATACCTCAGGAATTAAAATATTTCCCTCTTCATCCTGATAATTTTCTAGGATAGCAACCAAAGTTCGCCCCACAGCAAGTCCTGAACCATTTAGCGTATGAACTAATTCAATTTGCTCCGTTTCAGGACTTCGAAAGCGAGCCTGCATTCTGCGAGCTTGAAAAGATTCCATATTACTGCAAGAAGAAATTTCACGATACGTATTTTGACTTGGCAACCACACTTCCAAATCATACGTTTTAGCAGCTCCTGCGCCCAAATCTCCCGTGCATAAGGTCATGACCCGATAGGGCAAATTTAATCGTTGCAAAATAGCTTCAGCATGCGAAGTTAATTGCTCTAAAGCATCATAAGATTGTTCAGGCTTCGTGATCCAAACGAGTTCTACTTTCTCAAATTGATGCTGACGTATCATGCCTTTCGTATCTTTGCCGTAAGAGCCTGCCTCACTACGAAAACAAGGCGAATGACATACCAAACGAAGGGGAAGCTCTTCAGCAGTTAAAATTTTATTACGAACCGTATTGGTGACTGGAATTTCCGCTGTTGAGGTTAAGTAATAACTTTGTTCGCCAGCAAGTTTAAATAAGTCTTCTTCAAATTTAGGTAATTGACCCGTCCCTCGTAAGCTATCTGCATTCACAATATAAGGAACGTAAATTTCAGTATAAGCATGATTCAGGGTATGAACATCGAGCATAAATTGGCTCAGTGCACGATGAAGTCTAGCCAACTCAGCTTTCAATACTACGAAGCGACTTCCTGTAATTTTTGCTGCGAGACTAAAATCCATTTGATCTAGTGCTTCTCCGAGCTCATCATGAGATTTAATCTTAAAATCCATGGTTGGGATAGCACCCCAGCGCCGCATTTCGACATTACCTTCTTCATTTTCGCCAAGAGGAACGGTTTCGTGGGGTAGATTGGGAAGGCTAAGATTAATGGCTTCTAACTTCTCTAACACCTCATCCAACGATTTCTTTTTCTCCTCAAGCTCAGCACTCATTCGGGTGACTTCTTCGCGCATGGGCGTAATATCTTCATTTCGAGCTTTAGCTTGTCCAATGGCTTTTGAACGAAGATTGCGCTCATTCTGCAGAGCTTGGGTCGCAATTTGCAATGATTTTCGTTGCTCTTCCAGTGACTTATACGCTTCCACATCAAACGAAAACCCTCTCGTGGCTAACGCCATAGCAACCTGTTCAGGATTGGTTCGTAATAAATGGGGATCTAACATCTTAACTCACCTCGGCTAGCCATTGTAAAATTCTTCCCTTCTCCAGTTTATCCTTAAAATGCGCAATAACTTCATCCACTCGCTTCGGTTCATCAAAAAACTCAAGAACCATGGGTAGATCAAAATGCAAGTCTAGTAAACTGCTTTCACGCGTTTTGCCACTAAGCCCAAATCCTTTCACTCCACGATAAATCGTAGCCCCTTTAATTTTTTGATCATGAAGATAATTAAATAATTCCGGTAAAAGGGGTGATTCTTCACTTAGATAGACTCTAGTTACTTTAACCTGCATTAGCCTCCTCCTATCATTCTTTCCGCTTGAATCCCTAGGATGACCATGAATAAGCTTCCTAAATTGTTTAAGAATAGATTCATTAATGCACCTACCCACTGCTCGTTATGGTAAAGCGCTAAAGTTTCCCAGGCAAAACTCGAAAAAGTGGTGTAAGAGCCTAAAAAACCGACCACGAGAAAGAGCCGCCAATACTCTGCACCAAACGCCATACGCTCTATTAAAAAACTCATGATAAAACCAATGAGAAAGGAACCTAGACTATTAACAAACAGGGTTCCCCAAGGATATCGTGTTCCTAGGGCTAACTGAATCAGTGAGACCGAACCGTATCTTGATAAAGCGCCTAATGCTCCTCCCACAGCGACAGCGAGTGCAGCCTGAAGCACCGCTTATCTCACAATTCCGCGAGTGGCTTTTTGAAGGGCTTCAATCATAGGCTCCACCTCGATGCAATCTTCTCTTAATATTTGCAATTCTGCTATGGCTTGAGCGACAGTCAGCCCTTTGCGAAAAATAATTTTATAGGCACGTCGTAAACAATCAATGGCTTCGGAAGAAAAACCTCTTCTTCTTAAACCCACTGTGTTTATGCCACAAGCTGAGGTCGAATGGCCAGCAATCATAACATAAGGCACCACATCTTTGGTGACATACGTCGCTCGAGCAATAAAGGCATATGACCCTACATGGCAAAATTGATGAATAGCCGCATAAGCACCAATATTGGCATAGTTTTCGACTGTTACATGACCGGATAAAGCAGAATAATTCACCATGAGGTTATGATTTCCAACCATGCAGTCATGTCCAATGTGCGTGTACGCCATTAGAAAATTATTATTTCCTATGCGAGTTAAGCCCCCTCCTTTAACGGTTCCACGACTAATCATCGTAAACTCGCGGATGATGTTGTTATCGCCAATTTCTAGGCGGGTAGGCTCGCCCTTGTATGTGATGTCTTGCGGTGCATCGCCTACAGATGCGAACTGAAAAATCTTATTATGCTTACCAATGATTGTTGGCCCCTGAATCACCGCATGCGGTCCAATCCACGTGCCTTCGCCAATTTCAACCCCTTCCCCAATAATCGTTCCAGGACCTACCGAGACCCCCTCAGCTAATTTTGCTTTGGGGTGAATAATTGCATGCTCACTTATCACGTTTAATTTCCTTCGCCGCACTCATTAATTCCGCAGAGCAAACCACTTTGTCATCAACATAGGCTTCCCCCTGCATGCGCCAAAAATCTCTTTTTTGTCCAATCAATTTTACTTCTAAACGCAACTGATCCCCTGGTACGACAATTTGTTTAAATTTAGCTTTGTCAATGCCCGCAAAGAAATAAAGAAAATCATGACCATCGGATGGCGTGCGTGATAAATTAGACAATATAGCGCTGGCCTGTGCTAGTGCTTCTAGCATTAATACACCAGGCATAATGGGATTACCAGGAAAGTGGCCTGTGAAAAAAGGTTCATTAATCGTGACGTTTTTCAATCCAACTAAATAATCAAATTCTTTATAATCTAAAACCCTATCCACCAAAATAAATGGATAGCGATGAGGCAATAAATCCAGCACCCTCGTGATATCGATGGGATCTTTCATAAGAATCTCACTCGTTATTTCTCAATAATGGGAGATTGTAAACTCTCTCCGAGTTAGATGCCAGGAGAAGAGCATAAAAAAATCGCCCAGAATCACTGGGCGACTTTTATGACTACTTCATCCGCTAAGGGATACCGATTGTTTCTTACACCGTTTCCCCATAATGAAGGTTATTTAATCTCCTTCATTACCTTATCCGTCACATCAAGCTTATCAGCACTGTAAGGAGCGGCATCTTTTTGTAAGACAATGTCATATTTATCACTTTTCGCTACTTTTACAATCGCATCACGAATCTTATTGTAAAAAGCTTCCATTTGTTCATTGTGCGCTGCACTTAATTCCTGTTGATATTGTTGGCCTTCACGCTCAAATTGTTGCTGTGCCGCAACAATTTTTCTTTCCAGTTCTTTCCGCTGCTTTTCACTCATCACAGCACTTTCACGCTTAAACTTATCCATATCTGCTTTTAGACTTTCTTCAGCAGCTACTAGCTTGTCACGTCTTGGCTTAAATTCTTTTTCAAGCTTTCCTTGAATTTCTTTCATATGAGGTGAATTTTGCATAATTTTTTGTAAATCAACCACGCCAATTTTACTGCTATCAGCAAAGGCAGCTGCGCTAGAAATTGAAAATAATACGGCTAACAACAACCCAAATCGCTTCATGTTTTCACTCCAGATTGAAGAATAAAAAGAATAATTATTACCTAGGAAATATCCCTAGATGTATTATGAAAAACTAAGATTTTAGACACACGAATTTAATTCATACGCCCCTCACCCGTTACTCAATAAATGCTAGCACAATTCTTTCAGGGATGCGATAACCTTTGACCTGCAACTAGGGCAAACGCAAACGTTAACTTTCTAAACCATAATTTCATCATTTAATACATTAAAAACTTGAAGACAAGGTAAATTGAAAGATTTGTTCTTCGTCTGTTGGCTGCTTGTTCAAAGGTTTCGCAACACTAAAGGCTAAGGGTCCAAAAGGAGAGCGCCATTCCACAGAGACACCACTAGAATATCGTAAGGGGCCTGAAGGTGTTCCAGTTAAAGCAGCAGGTGTATCCTTGGCAAACACGTTTCCTGCATCGGCAAAAATGCTGGTTCGAATATTATCGCGGCTTAAAGGATAAGGAAGAATAAGCCCTATACTTCCATTAACCAGTAAATTGGCGCCTAGGGCATTTCCAAATCTATCTTGTGGGCCTAATGAGTAGCTCTCATAACCACGAACCTGCCCTGGTTGCGCAATACCGCCTGCGAAATAGTTTTCAAAAAACGGTAAACCGGTATCTCTTCTAAAGCCATTACCATACCCAACGTTTCCTAAGAGGGTAAATATAAAACCACGAGTAATTGGGTAGTACATTCTTGCTTGATACGACGCCTTGTAATAATTGAGCGAGTGATCATTTGCTGGCAATGACAACATTGCTCCAGCCTGCTGATTTATTCCCTTGGTCGGATAAGGCATTTGATCATAAGAATTGCGATTCCAACCCGCATTTAATCGGATCTGGCTGAAGTTACGGCCATACAAAGTCACAAAGTTTTGAACCTGTTGCACTAGACCTACCGATTGGATATTTAGGCCTTGATACCCATACCCAAATTGAAGACTATCTTTTTCGCTCAAAAGCATGTTGTAGTTGACTTCACCCCCGAATCGATCGGATGAATAACTAGCCACATCAAGATTCTGTGGGTCAACCTTCTGGAAATATAAACTCACACCTCGGCCAACTCCGGTGTTGGTATAAAAAGGATTATAATAATTGAAAGAGTAGTCCTGCCCCCAGTAACTCGCATTAAAAGCCAAACCAACGGTTCTTCCTGTCCCCATAAAATTATATTGGTTAAAGGATGCATTAAATTGAGGCCCTGTAGTGCCGTAACCTAATGAAGCGCTCGCTTCTGCTGATGGGGCTTCTTCAACCGAAATATCTAAATCTACTTGATTGTTTGCACCAGGCACTGGGGTTGTTTTTACATCTATGTTTTTAAGATAGTTTAATAAACGCAATTGCCGTTCAGATTCTTTAATATTATGTAACGACAAAAGCGCGCCTTCATCTTGGCGAATAATATTTCTTAAAACATAATCACCCGTTTTTGTATTGCCGTGAAAATTTATGCGGCGAACGTAAACGTGGCGACCCGGATCCATCACAAAGGCGATAAACACGGTTTTATTTTCTTCATTAATTCTTGGCTCGGCATTGATAGCTGGAAAACCGTAACCCACATCGCCTAAAGCCATACCAATGGCTGAAATACTCTCGGTAACTTTCTTACGGGAAAATACAGCCCCTTTTTGAACTTGAATCAAAGCGCGTAGTTTTTCTTCAGGAAGTACCGTTTTTCCTACAATCTCATATCCAGAAAAGCGATATTGTGGACCTTCTTCGATATGAATATTGATAAACACATCTTTTTTATCTGGCGATAATAGCACTTGCGAAGAAATGATTTTGAATTTCAAATACCCTCGGTCTAAATAAAACGATCGCAGCGCCTCCAAAGATGCATCCATTGCCGCCTTCGAATATTGATCTTTTTTCGTGAAATACGTAAACATGGTGCTGCTGGATAATGCCAACTGCGATAAAAGCTCATTTTCTGGATAATGATGATTGCCAATGATTTTTATTTCTTTAATGCGAGATACACGACCTTCAGAGATAGTCACATTAATGGCCACGCGATTTTCTGTTAACGTTGTGACGTTACTATCAATTCTTGCGTTATATTTACCGCGTGCATTATAAGCCTGTTTTAATTCCTTCTCTAATCGCTCAAGAGAAGCACGCTGATACACATGACCTTTAACTAACCCAAGCTCTTTTAAAATCTCTTTCATTTTATCACTGGGAATTTCTTTATTTCCCACAACATTAATAGAACCTATTGTGGCACGCTCCACAACATTGACGATTAATGTATTACCTTGACGTTCAAGTACAACTGATTGAAAAAAACCAGTGTCATAGAGCGCTCGAATGATTTTAGGGGTTGAAGATGGGCCAACTTCTTCGCCCACTTGTACTGGAATATAATTTAGGACAGTTCCAACGCTAACTCTCTGTAAGCCGGTGATTTTAATATCACGTACAACAAAACTATCGGCGCCAAAGGCTTGGGTTGATACAAATAGCGCGGCTGAACAACAGGCGCTTAATAAAAAATTTTTACTCATTTTATTCATTATTATTATTTAAATCCGGAACATCTTGCCTAGAAGGGCTAATCAACCTACCAGGAGTTAGTGAAATATCCGTCGCACGTTTATGGTTCAAACTAAATTAAATTGAACCCTTTTATAGGAACTCATTGGCTGTGTCAAGAAAAGGTAACCAACCAACAACAATTCTCGCCCCGAAAGTTCAGCGCAGGGAAAGTCTATCTGCTAGGAGTCAAAATAGACGTTATTTATCCCATTAACCTAGAAATATCGTTGCTGAGTGCAACAACCATCAATGCCATCAACAACAACAAGCCAAGATACATACCCGCCGATTTAACCTCTTCTGACAGTGGCTTTCCTCGAATTGCTTCAATGAGATAATAAAGAAGATGGCCACCATCCAGTACAGGAATAGGCAGTAAATTTAACACAGCTAAACTAATACTCACCAGAGCTAAAAACGATAGATAATACGACAACCCTCCACGCGCTGATTCACCTGCGCCTTGTGCAATACCAACTGGGCCACTTAAGCTCTGGATAGGAAGCTTCCCTATCGCTAAGCGCCCAAGCAACACAAAAGTCGCCCCAGTTAGCTCCATGGTCTGGCTAAAAGACTTTCCTACCGCATGAAACGGGTCTTTTTGCTGTACCCTTAACCAACGTTTAGGCCAATCTACGTGCTGTGATTTTACCCCTAAAAAGCCTTCTTTCTCTCCTTGGCGTTCAGTTAGTCCAATCGTAACGGGAATGGTTTTGGTTTTTTGGCCTCGCATAACCTCTAATTGAATCGTCTGGGCGGGGTGTTCTTGAACAAATTCAACCAACTCCAGCCAATCGGTAATTGTTTTTCCATTAATCGCCGTAATCTTATCCCCAACTCTAAGTCCTGCTTTGGAAGCAGGCGCGTCTTTAACTACCTCACCGACCACTGGGGGAATACTCGGAACAAAAGGAACAATACCAAGACTTTTCAAGAGATCAGGTTTTTTAATTCCGACCTGCCAATCTTTTAAAGGGAGCGTTACAGTATTAATCGCGCCATTATTCAATGATTTAACCTTCAGGTTAATGGACGCATCGCTCCCAAGATAAGGCATAATAGCGTACTGAAAGTCGCGCCAACTATCAATGGATTCATCACCCAGCGCTAGGATTTCATAATTGGGTTTTAACCCCGCCAAATACGCAATGCTCCCTGGCTTAACTTCTTCAATCATAGGCGCTAAAGACTTAAAACCAATAACCCACATGAGCCATAAGGCGAAAAACGCAAACAAAAAATTAAAGAACGGGCCTGCAATGACCACGGCTACTTTTTTCCATAAAGGCTTGTTGTTAAACGCTAGATGACGCTCATGCTCTGGAACCTCACCTTCCGTTTCATCGAGCATTTTGACATAACCGCCCAGCGGAAAAACTGACCAAGCGTATTCGGTTCCCTTCTTCCCCTTCCAACTAAACAATATTTTCCCAAACCCAAAGGAAAAGCGAAGTACCTTTACTCCGCAAAGCCGCGCAACAATAAAATGGCCATATTCATGCACGACAATAAGAATGAATAACGCTAATATAAAATAAAATGCGGTCCACATACTAAAAGCCTGTTGTCAGGACTTGAACGCCCCAAAAGAAAAAGGGAGCAGCAGCAATTAAGCTGTCTAAGCGATCTAAAACCCCACCATGACCTGGAAAAATATGCCCAGTATCTTTTAATTGACACCGGCGCTTCAAGATACTAATGAATAAATCACCAAGCACAGAAATGAGCGCAGTAAACCCCGCTAACAAAAACCAAGCCCCTGGATTCATCGGTTTAAAGTAAAAATAAGCAACAGCTCCTACGACCAAAGATAAAAAAACCCCACCCATCACCCCTTCAATTGTTTTTCCAGGACTAACCTGAGGGATTAACTTTCTTTTTCCGAATGCTTTACCAATCAGATACGCACCCACATCGGCAGCCCAAACCAAACACAATAAGTAAACAATTAAATCTTGACCATTGGGTAATAAGTAAATTGCAGAAAGACTCGCTGCAAAAAGAGGAAGTAATAAAAGACAAGCACCCGCAACCACAATAGGAAAACCCCAGTAAGCTTTAGAAGCTGGGAAAGTAACCACGGCGATTAAAATTAAAAACCAGGCAAATAATCCCACATAAAGCCAATCATGAAGCCACCAGAAGGAAGCACCAACCATTCCAACTAAGCCAAAGATAAAAAAGAGCTTAATCCAAATCGATTTAACCGGCATCAGTGGTAACCATTCCCATCCACCAGCCACAACCAGCGCGAGTAAGACGAACCCGAGTAACCAAGGATAGGCAAAATAGATAGCCAGTAAAACTAAAGGAATTAAAACTAGGGTTGTCAACAATCGTTGCTTAAACATGGTTTTGCTCATGTAGTTGCTTTGAGATTTGGCCGAACCTTCGCTCTCTTAAGCTATAATTTTGTAATGCTTTTTCAAACTCCTCTTCTGAGAAGTCTGGCCAATGCACATCGGAAAAATACAACTCGGTATAGGCCAATTGCCACAAGAAAAAATTACTGATTCGTTGTTCTCCACTGGTTCGAATCAATAAATCAGGATCGCTTAGCTCCCCGCTAGATAAATGCCTGGAAAAGAGTGTTTCATCCATCTCATCCAGGGTGATTTTTTTGTCGGCAATTTGCTCATAAATGTGCTTGGCCGCATGTAAAATATCCCATTTACCACTGTAATTCATCGCCACATTTAAAATCAGTTTTTGATTTTGATCGGTTAATGTTTCGGAAGCATGCATCTGTTGTTGCAACGCTTGAGAAAACTGCGACCGATCACCAATAAACCGCAAAGAAACACCATTCTTGTGTAAAGAATGAATTTCTTTTTTTAAGACGTGTATGAATAACTTCATTAAACAATCCACTTCCTTTTCAGGGCGCCTCCAGTTCTCCGTGCTAAAAGCAAAAAGACTTAATATGCCGATGCCCCTAGCTAAACAAAAATGGATAGTCGATTTAACTTTTTCAATACCCGCACTGTGCCCTTCAACACGTGGTAATCCATGACGTTCAGCCCATCGTCCATTTCCATCCATTACAATCGCCACATGATTGGGAATTTTTTGTTTCAAAATGGAATCTTCGCTTATCGATAAATGGCTCATAGTCTACCCTTTTTATTACAAAAGATTAAGCGAATTGGTGCATGAAGTATGGCCAGCGTCGTGATTTGTTCACTCAAAGAACAATGTGTATTAAGCGAGACTTGTGGTCTAGTCTATTTTAGATCTTAGCCCTTTCTTATTTGTAATAATTGTTATCGCTCCTCATTGAGTCCAGAATCGAAAGTCATTAGTATTAGGGTCTATTAGGTTTATTTGGAGAAGTCATGCCCCACAAATCCCCTCTTGTTTTGCTTATTCTAGATGGTTGGGGCTATCGCGAAGATTCTGAATACAATGCCATTGCCAAGGCATCTACCCCGCAATGGGATCAATGGTGGGAAACCTGCCCACATATCATGCTTGAAGCCTCGGGGAAGTGTGTGGGGCTGCCCGATGCCCAAATGGGTAATTCTGAAGTAGGCCATATGCACATTGGTGCAGGCAGAATTATTCCGCAAGATTTCACGCGCATCAATCAAGCGATTGAATCAGGTGCGTTTGCGAGCAATCCTCTCTTTAATCAAATGATTGAAGAGATGAAACAACGCGATAAAGCCATTCATGTGATGGGCCTTTTTTCACCAGGCGGTGTTCACAGTCATGAAGCCCATCTTTTCGAATTTATTAAACTCTGTGCTGCCAAATCGTTTGACCGCGTTTATTTGCATTTATTTTTAGACGGTCGAGACACTCCACCAAAGAGCGCTCTTGAGAGTTTTGAACGGCTCAATGCGGTATTAGAAGCCTTCCCCGTAGCTACGATTGCATCGATTAGTGGTCGTTATTACGCGATGGATCGCGACCAACGCTGGCAACGTGTTGAGCCTGTTTACCGGCTTCTAACCCAAAACGAATCTCAACAACAGTTTAAATCCCCTGAAGAAGCGCTCCACCATTTTTATGAAGAATCGATTTCAGATGAGTTTATTCCCCCAACCAAGATAGGTGAGGGAAAAGCGATTGAATCAGGTGATTCGGTTTTCTTTTTCAACTTCCGCTCCGATCGAGCCAGGCAGCTTTCACATGCTTTTTTAGATGATGAATTCAAGGGATTTAAGCGCGAAAGACACCCATCGCTAACCCATTTTATCAGCATGACGCGATATAGCCGAGCTCTACCTACAGAAAGCGCGTTTCCACCCCCTGAATTAACCAATACCCTTGGAGAAGTTTTAGCAAATCAAGGACTTAGCCAATTGAGAATCGCTGAAACTGAAAAGTACGCGCACGTTACTTTTTTTCTAAATGGTGGCTCTGAGCATGTTTATCCCCAGGAAGAGCGACACTTGATTCCTTCCCCTAAAGTAGCCACGTATGATTTGCAACCTGAAATGAGTGCTCCGGCCTTAACCGATGCCATTGTAAAGGCCATTCATGCCCAACAATATGATGTTATTATCTGTAACTATGCCAATGCCGATATGGTCGGTCATACCGGAAACTTCTCTGCTACGATTAGAGCCATTGAATGTTTGGATCAATGCATGAGTCGAATTTGGGAAGCGCTCCGGTCAGTTAAGGGAATGCTCTTGATTACAGCCGATCATGGCAATGCTGAATTGATGTATGACACAAGTACCCAACAAGTCCAAACCGCCCATACCAACCTACCTGTCCCGCTGGTCTATGTCGGTGGAGGTTGGGCATTTAAAGATACGCATGGGAGTTTAATCGATATCGCGCCCACTATGCTGACGTTGCTTAACATTCGTCCTCCTGAAGAAATGACAGGCCGATCATTAATGGTAAACGCTTATGAAACATCCAATTAAATGGCTATTATTAGGCATTTTTTTTATCGTTCGTTTAAGCTACGCTGAACCCGCCTCGGTTTTAAAAACTAAATCTCAGTTGAAGGTGTTGGAACAAAAAATCAGTCGCCTTGAAAAGGCGTTAACTGAGAGCAAAGATAAAAAATCGATTTTAATTCAAGAGCTGGCTACAACAGAAAAAGCAATCAGCGCCTGCATTCAGGATTTAAGTAAAACGCACATTGCCATTGAAAAAAACCAAGATAAGATTAATCAATTAAGCCAGGAAATCACTACGTTACAGCAAGAGCTTAAAATCGAACAAATTCGTTTAGCTAAACAAGTACGAACTCGCTATAAGGTGGGTGAGTATCAACCTTTAAAATGGATTTTAAATCAAGAAAACCCTGATTCTATCAGTCAATTACTCACTTACTATCAATATTTGATTAAAGCCCATCAACAAAGCATCACAACGGTTAAAACCCTTCAAGCCCAGTTAGCCACTCGTCAAAATGCCTTAAGTCAAGAGCGACAGGAGCAACAAGGCCTAGAAAAAAATTTACTGGCAAGACAAGAGAAACTCGAAGGCGAAAAACTCTATCAAACTAAATTAATTAAAGATTTAAATCAGGATATTAATCATCAACAACAAGCTTTAATCGATGTTCAAAAAAACAAAGAAAACCTATCTCGATTGCTTCGAGATTTAGCGAAAAAGAGCGTCCTGTCAGCTCAAACTGCATTTGCGAAGCATAAATTACCTTTTCCAGTTGCTGTCACCCGAAATCACATCAATCGCATCAACCAAGGGGTGATGTTTTATGCTAAAGAAGGATTATCGGTAGATGCCGTTTACCCCGGGAAAGTCGTGTTTAGCGATTGGTTAAAGGGGTATGGGCTATTGATTATTATTGATCATGGTCGTGGTTACATGACCTTATACGCGCATAACCAAGCCTTGTTTAAACAAAAAGGAGAATCCGTGGAACAAGGTGAGCAAATAGCAACAGTTGGACATAGCGGTGGACTTAAAGAAAACGGTCTATACTTTGAGGTAAGACACCGTGGAAAAGCAATTTCTCCACTAGATTGGTTGTCTTAATTGTTCTCTGGCCTGTTTTTTGCAGCAGAAACAAGAATAACAACATCAAGGCAAAATACCGGCACGGGACGCCGTGATTGCAAGGAGAATTTTATATGTCGGCAAATAAATTATTATCAACTACTATGGCAGGCTTACTTGCAGTCGCCGTTGTTTTACCAATTTCCGCCGCTGCAGAAGCCACGAACAGCCAACGCATTCCTATGGAAGAAGTGCAACGTTTTTCCAATGCGATTAGTCAAATCAAAAAATATTATGTCAAACAAACGGACGATAAAGAACTCTTTGATAACGCAATACGAGGTATGTTAACGGGGCTTGACCCTCACTCAACCTATCTAAATGAAGACGATTTTAAAGAATTACAAACTGCAACCAATGGTGAATTTGGTGGTTTAGGTATTGAAGTCACCTTAGAAGGTGGTGTAGTTAAAGTCGTAACTCCACTGGTGGATACTCCAGCATTTAAAGCAGGCGTTAAAGCGGGTGACTACATCATCAAACTCGGCGATAAATCCGTACAAGGCATGGAATTAAAAGATGCAGTTCAGATTATGCGCGGAAAACCAGGCAGCACCATTGATATTACCGTTCTAAGAAAAGGTGAAAATAAACCTCTAAGCTTTACGTTGGTACGGGAAAAAATTCTTATCAAGAGTGTAAAAAGCAAGTTACTAGATAATAAATTTGGTTACATTCGTCTCACGCAATTCCAAGCGTTGACCAGCAAGGATATGTTGGATGCAATTGCGCAGCTAAAACAAGAATCCGGCGGCAAGCTGCAAGGTTTAGTTTTAGACCTTCGCAATAATCCAGGCGGACTTTTAGATTCAGCTATCCAAATTTCCGATGCCTTTATCAATAATGATAAGCAAGGGGAGGAAGAGAAAATTGTGTATACCGAGGGAAGACTACCGGGTACGCAATTCACCGCATTGGCTAATCCTGGTGATATCTTAAATAATGCACCTATGGTCGTGCTAATTAATAATGGTTCCGCTTCAGCTTCAGAAATTGTAGCGGGTGCGCTTAAAGATAATAAACGAGCCGTCATATTGGGAACACAAAGCTTTGGGAAAGGTTCTGTGCAAACCGTTTTACCATTAGATGATAAACGTGGAATTAAATTAACCACAGCACTCTATTATACTCCTGCTGGAACCTCCATCCAGGCCAAAGGCATTACCCCTGACATTATTGTCGAAGAGGTATCTATACCTAAAGCTGAAGATGAAGCTAAGTTTACAGGATTTACCGAAGCTGATTTAAATGGTCATTTGCTCAACAACAACAGTAATGATCCAAAAGCTAAGGAAAAAATACTATCCTCCGCACCAACGACTGAAGACGAGCAAGATTTGATACACAATGATTATCAATTGTATGCCGCTTTAACCATTCTAAAAGGCTTAGCGATTGCTCATCGCTAAATAATGGTTACAGACTTATTTTTGTAGGCGTAGTTAGATTGTATTGCAACTACGCCTTTTTATTTGCGTCCTAGCAGTATAAAGCTTCGTTGGTGGCGCTATATTGGGATTTAGAAACTCTTAATGAATACGTGTCGTCGGCTAAAATTCCAAGGATACTATTGTACGAAAGCGCAATATTCGATTGACCTAAAACCAGAATGGAAGGTTCATACGCTATAGAGACCACAAGCTCAAACTCCATCAATTCCATTAAAGATTTATTTATTTCAGAAATGAAGACAGGAGCTATGGTTCCTCCCGGAAAGAGGGTTAACGCATATTTCAAACGATGAGGCCCCGTATGTATTTCAATCTTGCTACTGCTATCATAAATATGATCTCCCAATAAGGAATTTTCTCCTAACCTATACTGTTCTCCCAGTGCTTGAACCTCATCTAACCGCACCCAATCTGGAATACACTCCTTAATGTCCCATTTAAATTCAGGCAGGATCATCTGGCAAAGATTTATCATATACCCAAGACTCCCTGTCGCGGCATAAAACGTTTTATCTGCTAAAGTGGGAACTGGTTTTTCTTCTTCTAATCCATGAAGCATTATGTATTGCTTATCTAATCGAAATGCCTGCCAAGACAAATACAAAAGTGCATAAAATCTGTGATTTAAACTATCTAGAAAGGCTTGTATACATGCTCCACCATCACGTTCATTTAAACATAATTCGTTGAAATAAGGCGGTAATGGAGAATCCACTCCATATAAGCCCATAAACTGGCATGCAATAATCACCTCGTTGGGAGTTTCGATAATCTTTGCCACATCACGAACAGGAAATTCTAAGGATGAAACTGTTTTTAACGTCAATCTTTTTTGCGAGATAAAGACTAATTCTTCATCAGGGGGACAGTCATTAAATATAGATAAGAGCGTATGAAAAAAATCATTCGATGTCGCCTCTTTTGCGCTCATGGTATATCCCAAATAAATACCTGGCCAGAGGGTTTAAGTTCGATATGGGTTTCGAGAAAAAAATTGATGGGCTTAAAATAATGTAACAACCTATGCAATTGCTTCCCAAATAAGGCAACTTCTCCCAAAATAGCTTGTTCATAATTCATAATCACTTTAAACAAAACACCTTTTTGCACGATACCCTGTCGGACTCGGTTAAAGAGATTAAAATGAATTGCGCTGATACTCTCGATTAAATGCGTTGCTACGTTACGCTCGTCGTGAAGCGATAATAGCCGCTTTAAAAATAAAACCGATTTAAAGCGCTCCAAATTTGCGTTTATCAACATCAAAATACTGGGGATCCGCTGAGGATCAAGCTTTGGCAGTTGGTATTGGTTGGGTCTAGTTATGTTGCTAGCTTCAAGCTGTAATGAAACACGCTTGTCGTTTAAATACAAATCACCCCCATTGAGGTATTGATTGGGATAATAACCATTACAAGCCAAAGCATCAAAGCTTACCAAAAGGAGATTGTTTAAAGGTCCTGAAAAAACAAATTTACTCTGAATTACCTCTTGCTTTTCATTGGTTTGCATTAAGCGGTAATAGAAACCTTCAGGTTTAACCGCCTCAGTACGGCAGAGATCTTCAAATTCAATCTGAGAAGGGTGATGTTTAGTAATACCTAAAACGCGCGCTATGGCATAGAGTTGCTTGCTTACCGAATGCTCCTGGCTTAACACAATCGGATACTCGCTATGATCATTTCGACACCGAATAGGCTCTCCAGACATTAAGAATAGGTTAATGGCCGGAACACAATGTAATTTGAATAAACCTCGGTGAAGGCGTAATGTAACTGGATTTGAAAACTCAATCTCAACCGTAAACTGTTCTTCCAAAAGCACGGATTCTTTTAGGTCAATCGTTACAAACTGCTCACCTAAAGAAAAATGAAAATAACGACGAAGCGAATGAAACGGATTGTGCTCACTCTCAGATAACCATGCCTCAGATGAACGCTCACATTCCCTCTCTTGGATGATCTCTTGCCCTCCCAAATACGTCTTCTTTCCAGAGGCATAAATGAGGTTCACACGCTCGACTTGCCTTGTTAAAAAATAATACCATTCATAAGCCTGCGTACTGGAGGCATGAATATAAAGCGATAAATGACGGATGGTTAATGTAGAAGGCAGCACCCCATCATGAATGTTAAAGACGAGTTGAAGGCGTTGTTCATGAAGCTCTATGGTACTGAGATGGATAGGATGAACGTCCATAGCATAAAGGGTCTGAAATTCACAGCTGACCTGTTCTTCGCCTACGGGATGGGATATCAATTTAATACCAGAGGGTATATGCTCTGAACTCGTAAGCCGATTATGCGGACTTGTAAATTCTACTATAGTCATGGCGGGTTGAGGCGCTAAATAGACAGGGGCAAGTTGTCTTAAAACAGCCTCACCAATATGGTTCACACCCACATCAATTTGTTGTTTCACCCGAGCTGTTAAATAAGCACATCCCTCCAGCAACCGCTCGATATGAGGATCACGCCCTTGTATTGTATCCAGGTGTAAGTTGGCTGCATTTTGAGGATAGGACTTGGTAAAATGGTGTATCGACTCGTTCAACAATTGAATTTCATTTTGAAAATAATCCTGGATACTTTTGCTCATATATCGCCCATAATCCTAATTTCACCATTTTTTAAAAGCTGTGCCTGAAAATTGATTGCTTCCATTACCTTCAAATCAGCCTGTATAGAGACTTGCAAGACACCGTTTCTAGTGTCATTTGTTATCCCTTCAATGATTAAAGAAGAAACTCTTGGCTCGAAACGCTCAATGACGGTTTTTAAATCATCGACAAATTTTTTTTGCATTTCAGCAAAACCTTGATGAATCGGATATTCCGATAACCCGTAATCAGGAAGATGAAGCAAACTTCCTTTTCGCGCATTCAAAAGGTATTGAATATGACTTAAAATCGACTCTTTGAGACTACATGACTTCCCTAAAAGCCGGTTTATAAAATCGGACATGATTGGATCTCAACGAGGTTGAAACTGGAAACCACTATTTAAAACGGTTAGGGTAAGCTATTGCCTAAGTGTTTAGGCCATGTTTCACGGCCTAAACAACGTCTTCAACTAGCTTCTCACCAACCACGTATCAGAGTGTTCAATATTCCCATCGTGATGTTTGATGGTAATTTTGCCAAACCGTAGATCGATAATATCTTCGTGAACATGCGCATCGTTTTGGTGGTCCTTGGTGTGCAATAATTGTTGGCGATATGAAACCACTTTCACATCATCTAGCACATGAATAAAGTACTCCTCCTCTTTACCGCTCTCATTGATGCGATACCATTTAATAGTCATTTGTTTGAGTGTTTTGCCATCACAGGCTGCTTTAAATAAAACTGGACTTGTGGGATCGTACGGTTTGGTTATGGTCACTGTATCGTGCTGACGTGTACCATTAGTTGCACCGTTAAATTTATCAACAGGCATCGAGACACCATATTTAAATTGAAATATTTCAACACTCCCCTCTCGTTCCTTAACCTTACATTCACCTTTCACTTCATTGCCTTGATCATCAACGATCCACACATACGCGGGACTTGCCATAATATATCTCCTTATTTTTCCCTGATAAAATGCTTATTAGTAACACTCGCTCTCACAAAAGATTACTTATTCGTTGCTATTTGGAATTTGTCCTACTAAGGACAGTCTTACGTCCATTCCTTCCACTTGAAAGTGAGGTACCGCATATAAATTAATGCGGTAATAGCCAGGGTTATCGGATAGCTCTACAACCTCAACCCGTCCATCTCGAAGCGGATGAACTGCTGCCAGTTCAGGACCTGGATTATTCATTTTAGTAATCAACGTTTTTAACCACTGGTTTAATTGCTCTTCTTGTTCACTACGACTGATGGATGAGCCAATATTTTCTCGTTGCAGCACTTTTAAGTAGTGTGCGATTCTAGAGCTTAAAAATATATAAGGTAACCGAGCATTAATTCGACTGTTGGAAGTCGCTTGCTTATCAAGGTAGCTCAAGGGTTTCTGGGTTGAATTCGCTGAAAAAAAGCATGCATAATCGCTATTTTTGTAATAGGACAAAGGAATGAAGCCAAGATTCGCTAAGCTTAATTCTTTGGTTTCGGTAATCATTACCTCAGTAGGAATTTTTGTTTGCAATCCTTGACCAAAATCATATTGATGCAACGGAAGATGTTCTACTTTACCACCCGATTCAGGCCCACGAATATTCACGCACCAACCATACTTTAGAAAGCTCTCACATAAATTTGCAGCAAACGCAAAACTAGCCCGCCCCCACAAATATTGCTCTGCTGAGGCCGTCACAGACTCATGATATTGGAATCGTTTGACTGGGTTATTTTCACCATAAGGCAAGCGAAGCAAAAAGCGTGGCAGGGTTAATCCTATATAACGCGCATCTTCTGATTCACGAAAGGAATTCCAACGAATATATTCTGCCCTTTCCATATAGTTAGGCAAGTCTTCCAATTCAATAACGTCTTGAAGGGATCCTTTATTAAAAAAAGTCTCACCGACTGAGCCAATAAATGGACAATGTGCGACTGCGGCCACTTTAGAGATCTGACGTAAGAGACTCAAGCCCACTGCAGAGGCATCAAACTCATAAGATGAAACCATCGCTGTGAACGGCTCTCCCCCCGGGGTATCATATTCACGCTCATACACTTGTTTGTATAAACCCGACTGAGATGTCTCTGTAACCTCTTCAAAATCTACAATCAGCGTCTCTTTATCAACATCCAGCAATTCAATCTTGATATTGGCATTAAAATCTGTTCGATCCACCACGTATTTCAAGCCCATCCATAGTGATTCAAGTTCTTGAAACATGGGATGATGGAGTATTTCATCGAGCTGTAACGAAAGCAGCTCATCGATTTTACTGATGTAGCGATCCAACAATACTTTATCCACCCGTTCAATAGGTGTATCTTGTGCGATGGCCAAAGACAAAATAACCTGTATCGCTGCTGCCAATCGTTCGTTGAACTGTTTATTCGCGAGTTTTTCTGCTTGAGCAAAATGACTTAAATCCAGTGGCTCAGTAAACGGTTCAACTTCGGCTAAATGACATAACTGTTGATAAGCAGAAAGCACTTCCGTGCCCTGCATTTCTTGATAGGTCGTCTCCATGGGTTCTCCAACTACTTGCTATTTCTCTAGGCGGACTTACTTAATTTCTTTTTCTACGAAATCACTTTAATTCTTAAAGAGTATCTTTAGAAAGATGGGATAAGAGTTTTTGTGCTTCATTGGAATTTTGCATAATTTTTTCCAATGCTTTACGAAAGGCTTGGTTATCAATAACCGACGATTTCAAATCTTTTAATAAATTTCGCATTGCCATTAAACGTTGTAATTTCGGCACCTGCTCTACAATATGTTCTGGCTTAAAATCTTGTAAGGATCGAATTTCCAGCGCTACATTTAAGTCATCAGGCTCATCGCTGAGCTGATTCTTGACCGATAGTTTAAGCTTTGGAGCGAGGCTAGCGAGAATATGATTAAAATTTTGTTTATTAATATTCACTCGCTCACGTCTTGAAATAGGGCCCAGGGCTTGTCCATGACTAAAGTCGCCAAGCATAAGTAATTTCATAGGGAGTTCTTTTTTAGATTTGGAGCCGTTGGATTCAACATCAAGCGTGATATTGACGCGGGCTAAAGGGATTTCATGTTGATAACTTTTGGACATGATCGCTCCATCGTTGGTTGGATTTTTTCCTTAATGGGGCAGAGCGTATCGTAAACTAAAAAAATTTGCACGTATTTTTTAAATTTTTTTCCTTGTGTAGGCAAAATATGAAATAATCGTCTTATTGTCTAGGATTTGTCTATGTTTATGAATTTGATTAAATATTTCGTTTGCAGTGCATTGCTTCTTCCTTCTTTATTAAGAGCCGACGTTCATCAACATTTCGATGCCATAAAATCCGATCCGAATGCGTTATATGCTTTTTTTAAATCGATGCCCAAAGGAGGCGAGCTTCATTATCATTTAGCCGGTGGTGCCTATCCAGAAACGATGATAACTCTGGCCGGTCAAAATCAATATTGTCTTAATAAAAAAGATTTTTCAGTCAAAAAAACTGAAACGGCTTGTTATGAGACCAGCATGGATAAAGTCATGAATCAAACCGAGCTTTATGACCGAACTCTTCGTGCCTGGTCTATGAAAGACTTTATCCCAACACCCAATAAATCAGGTCATGACCATTTCTTTGAAACCTTTCCGAAGTTTCTTTCCATCGTATCGGATTTTAGACCTCAATTATTAGCCGAAGTAATGGAACGCGCTGCTGAACAAAACGAACTTTATCTGGAAATTATGATATTGCCTGATAACGCAAGTTCCGCGGAGTTTGGGCAAGTGGCAGCCAAGCACGATTCTTTTAATGAAAAAAGAAAGGCTTTGCTTGCTGATAAAGCCTTTCAATCCAATATTAAATTAATCGTTTCGGAGACCCATCGAATCTTAAGGGAAGCTAGAAAAGAGCTGGATTGTGATAACGATACCACAAAACCCGCTTGTAACCTTGTGGTGAAATTTCAGTATTACACCTTACGTGAACAATCCCTAGATAATCTATTTGCTCAAGCTTTGTGTGGCTTTGAAGCGGCCTCCCAATCCAACGACTTAGTCGGTATTAACTTAGTGCAGGCAGAAGATGGTATTATTTCTTTACGTGATTACCGTAAACAAATGGCTATCTTTCAATATCTTCACGAACATTATCCCAAAATCCACATTGCGTTGCATGCGGGGGAATTAGCTCCTGAATTGGTAAAACCTGAAGATTTACGCTTTCATATTCACGATGCTATTTTTATCGGTCAAGCCGAACGCATTGGCCATGGAGTAGATATTGCTTATGAACACAACGCAGAAGAATTGGTGAAGACCATGGCTAAAAAGCCAGTCCCTGTGGAAATTAACTTAACCAGTAACAAGAAAATATTGAATATTTATGGCAAATATCATCCTTTAAACTACTACCTACGTCATCAAGTACCAGTGGTGCTCTCCACGGATGATGAAGGTGTATTGCGGACTGATTTAACGAGAGAATATGTAGAAGCCGCTATTCATCATGGGCTGGATTACTCAACGCTCAAAACAATTACTCGGAATGCCTTAACTTATAGCTTTTTACCAGGCCAGAGCTTATGGGAAAATCCTCGTACCGGGTTGGCCGTTCAAGCTTGCCAAAACTTAGACAGCTTAACGTGTAAATCTTTAATCGCTAATAGTGAAAAAGCTCGTTTGCAATGGAACTTGGAGAAAAAATTAGTTGAGTTCGAAAAACGATTTAAGTGAATAAGAAACAAAAGATTACTCGTGCAAAACAATAAAAAAAGGGGGGCTCCTATCCTCTCTTGAAAGCCATTGATGACTTGATTCAGATCACGTATCATCATAGTTTCTTATTGATTTTCTGCGACTTTAACAGGACTCACCATTAGGAGTTACATCATGATTGCCGAACCCTATTCGGCCTCGCTTGTAAGCCGATTTGCAGTTCCTGAGAAGCATCGTGTTCCTCAAGGGTATTATCGTTCAAAATTATTTATTGCCTCTTCGGCAACAAACCCTGTCATCGCAGCAGCCGGCCCTCTTTTTTCTTTACTTGAACGGCTTTGCGTAACTCAAACTATGCCGCCTGTTGAAGAAATTCGAAAGAATATAGAACATGAAATTCATGCCTTTCACAGCCGGCTCCTTGGTCAAGAATATGCCAATGAATTGATTATCATTGCAAAATATCTTTTGTCTGCAACCATTGATGAGTTACTTGGAAAAAACTACTTGCGGGTGTATGGGACTCCGGCGGAATTTAAAGCATTTACTCCTTCCGCTCTGGATGATGAAGGGCCACAGAAACGATTTTTTGAAATTACCCTTTATCTAAAAGATCACGCCAATCAATATTTGGACTTGTTAGAGCTCGCCTACTATTGCCTAATTGCAGGGTTTGAAGGCGAATATCATTTAAAGCCAGATGGCCGGCAAGCCTTAGATAATTTAATTGAAGAAGTCTATCAAGTCATTCAAATACACCGAGTTCATAAACCGTTGCATTTATTTAAAGAGCAAAGTGCAACAACACATACGTCTTCGAATCATAAGTCACTCTTGACCGTGGGAGTTTTAGCCGTAGGTGTTTTGATCGCGGTATATTTATTCAGTAATATTCTTCTTGAACATAAAGCAAAAAATGTAATTAAAGGACACACTTTACTGGCTAGTTTGGATTATTAATGGATCAATCATTAATCGCATTATGTAATGCCCTAAAAAAATTATTTACGCAACTAAAATCACAGGAGCAAGCGTATTCCTTTACCCTGGTGATTGGGAAAGCAGCACAAGGAAAATCAACCCTTCTTCGTCAAAGCAACTTGCAGCATATCTCAGTTGATTCAAGTATTTCATCGGAAATTTATTATAACGAAAACGGAATACTGATTGAACTGAATGAAAACTGGCTTAATCAAAGCAAACATTTATTGCAAAATTCATTAAAACAATTAAATCGTTGTCATCGCCATTTCAAAATAAACGGGATTCTTTTGTGTGTTGATATTAATGAGCTCTTTAACAGCACCCCAGATCATCTTACTGAAATGAGCCAACATCATGTTCAACTCTTAAAACGCTTTGGCAGTAGTTTAGGTTACTCCGTTAGCTTAGCTATTTTATTTACAAAACTAGATAGCCTGGCTGGTTTTTGTGAATTTTATCAAAACGACCATCACAACGAATTGACTAAACCGTTAGGATTTTCGCTGTTCCTGCCTAAAGGACAAACGTTATTTTTAAAACAATACCGTGAGCAATTTGATTATTTAATTGAACGGCTAAATCAACAAGTTATTTCAAAAGTACATCCTGTACGCTCAAGCATTAAGCGCACGTTAATTCGGGAATTTCCCTTACAATTCAGCAGCTTGAAATTGTCGATCCAGCTATTTCTTCAGGCCATTCCGCTTCAATATTTCCAGATCAAAGCGATTTATTTGACAAGTGCTGAACAGGGAGGTTTAAGTCAAGATAGGCTAAACACCAAAATAAAACATGAATATGCGCTTTCTGTTCAAGATAAATACCATCAACCGGTGAACTATAGAGCCTACTTTGTGGATGGAGCTCTTGCAGCATTTCAAAAACTGACGAAACAATCCATACCCGTTCATTATACTGCAACCCGACCGATAATCTTTCTATCTAGTATAATCGGATTAAGTTTAATATGGGTTGGCTACAATCACTTCAAATCATCTAATGTACTTGATGAAGTCAGTAAAGAGCTTTTGATGTTTGAAACGATGGCTCGTGAGCCAGAAAATCACTCTCCTGCCGTGTTTCACCTTGCAAATGCATCGAATGCGTTGGAGCGTATTTCAGTGAATGCCTTTTCTTTTCCAACACTGCAGTATTTAAAAACGAAGCTTAAAGAAAATACCCAACAACGAATACTCGGCAATTTCCTCCCAACTATTTTAAATGAAATAGAGCTTGAAATGCTAAATCCCCAGGGAACAAATGCCAATCGGTATCAAGCATTAAAAGTTTATATCATGCTGTCTGATCCGACTAGGTATTCCCAAACGACGGTAATGGACTGGTTTAACAATAAGTGGCGTGAGACACCGCTTGAGCAGCGCAATAAAAAAATAGCATTACTTCAACAAATATTGCGCGAACCGATGCAGCCTTTTGCCATCAACCCCCAATTCGTTAGTGATACGAGAAATTATCTAAATGCCTTACCAGCCAGTTATTTATTTTACTCATTAACCAAAGAACATTTTACAAAGCAAGTCAGTCCAATCGTTTTTGAAGGGTTTCAGTTATCCAATCAAGAATTGCCGTTTTATCTTACCAAAGCAGGATTCACAGAAACGATACAGCAACTGCCTAAGATTATTCAAACATTACAGTTAGAACATTGGGTATTGGGTCGAAATGACATCACGTCCATGACCAATGCCATCCAACAAGCTTATTGTTATGAATATGTGACTTGGTGGCAGCATTTTATTAATCAAACTCAACCGTTGCATTTTCAAGATTATCAACAAGCACATCAACTCACCAAGATTTTGCAGCAGACTAACTCTCTTCCTCAGCTAATTTCATTTATTCAGCAGCAAACGAGCCCAGATCATGGAGAAAACGCCAGTTTATTTAATCAAGAAATTGCGAGCCAATTTACCCAACTTAACTTGTTGGGACAAACCGCACTCAATGAATTATCTTCCAATCTAAGTGAACTAGAAGCCTTCCTCAATACCTTATCTTTAATTAATGACCAAGGCAAAACGGCTTTTACGTTGGCTAGAGCCCGTTTTAATGGCGATACGTTAGCTAATCCTTTAAGTGCACTTTTTAATCGGGCTAAACATCTACCAGAACCTGTTTCAAACTGGGCTAATCAAATAGCCAGCGAATTATGGTATTTGTTAATTCGTGACACTAGAAATTATATCAACCAACAATGGCAATTGACTGTATTTAATTATTATAAAAATCAAATTGAAGCTAGATTCCCGTTTGATCCTACGCAACAAGATGAGGTTAGCTTAAACGATTTTGAACGTTTTTTTGCAACGCATGGTTTACTCAATCAGTTTATGGATACCTATGTGAAACCATTTTTGGATACCTCTAGGGCAGAATGGCAACCTAAAGAATTAAATAATTACGTTCTTCCCTTCCCCCCTGAAACACTTGAAGAGCTTATGAGGACGAATGTCATCACCAATATGTTCTTCCCCTCGCAAAGTGAGCAATGTAAAATTGAATTCAGCTTGCAAAAAATTGGCCTTGATCCAGTCGTATCCGATTTACAACTGAGTATAGGAAATCTACGATTAAAAGATAATCAAAATACCGAATCCTTTGCTCGTTTTTATTGGCCTGAGCAAAATGCCTCTTTAGCGCTAAATACCATTGAAGGGGAACATTATGAGCTCGATGAAACAGGGATTTGGGGCTTTTTTAGGATGCTACAAAAAGTAAATGTGTTGGTTGATGAACAAGATAGCTCCCGATTACAAATTCTATTTGAACTGAACGGAAACTCAGGACGATATATCTTAAAAACAAGTAACCAAATCAATCCCTTCATTCCTGGAATTTTAAACGGATTTAAGTTACCTGAATATATCGCTTAGTTATACTTCGCGCGGTCACACTCTGCGGCGAAGTATAGCTGCCTGCTAAAATAGCAAACAGCCCTTACTGATCTGAACTTGTAAAACAAACGTTTTTTAGCCTTGCCCTCATGAGCGGACTTTGGCAGGCAAACTCTTACTTTCAGGATCCTTAGCGTAAGCAGCTAAAATATCTTCTACGAGCTCTTCAACGACACTCATTTGTCCCTCTTCTTCGATAAATCCACCTTCTGCTTTTAAGGTATCTAATCTCGCAGACAGCTCCTTAGTGACACTACCACTAGGGAAAAGGGTTGCTAAGAAACGACGGGTTTCAGCGGGTCCAATATGGCGGTAAAGTTGATTACGGACCGCTGCATCCTCTGCTGTGGTACTAAACGCCCACAATTCAATAGGCCCGAGTGTCAGAGTTAATAATTGAACATTTACACCCTGTTTGGTTGCGAATTGGGCAAGAAAGGTCGCGCCCCCCTGCCGTGGGCCGTGGACACGGGTTCTTAAGGCAGTTTTTGCTGTTTCAGATAAACCAAAAATACGAGTGGTTTTTTCAATGGCCTGTGAGGGACCTGCATCCATGATGTATATCGATGTCGCAAAATCAATCATGACTGGATCAAAATCATCCACCGATTGAGACAGCAAGGAAATCTGAACCTTCCACTTTCGTCCCTCACGCATATCAATAATAACCTGATCACGCACAGCAGCCGATTTTGAGGTTCGGTGAAATTCATCATAAACAATTCTTTTTGGATCTTCACGAATTTCAGAAACGCGGTCTTTATGATAACCACGGTATTGTTCAGGAACATTGGTTAAACTTTCTTCGGTTAAGTAATAATGACGCGCTAATACATAACGCGCGAGCATATACATAACGGCTGTTTGGCGATCTGCCGCGTCGCCTCCACTCTTAGCGACTTCATCCAAATCTAAGGACACCACTCTCGCATCGCCAATATCAAACGCTGTGATGCGAGATAAAATTGGATATTCACGAACGGCGCCAGAAATCATACGTGAAAACGCACTAATTAAGGATTCACCGGTTGGTGCGGTCACTTTTCCATACAAGTCTTCAATTGAGGGGGTTCGACAAATAGATGCTGCATCAGCAAGAAGTGGCATCGCATAACGTTGTGCAAGCATTGCTTCGTGAACAAACCCAGCCGAATACAAAGCATCCGTCACTTCCCACCATGTGGTTTTCGAATCACGCACAAAGCCTATTTCTTCTAAAATACTATCAATGAATTCTTCAACGCCTGGCGCATAAGGGGTCGGATTAAACTCATCAGAAAAGCTCTTATAAAGCTCATCCACCACCATTCCGTTCAAATCCGCCATACCATCATAGGCTTTTTCAGCGCCTAATGGCGTCGTTAAAAGCGTTAAAAAATTCACCAAAAATGAACGTTCTAAAGCAGTTGGATAACGACATCCTAACTGTGTATCAAACGGGTTAATAGAATATTCTGGCGACATTCTTAAACGATGATACGCAACATAATGCCTTTTGGAAGAAGGTAATGCTTCTCTTAATAATGAAATTAAACCACTGCTCGAAGGTCCAATATCAATAATCGCAATCCGTGGTAAGCGAGTAATTCCACCGGATAAGCACAAAGCCAAGTTTTGAGCATTGGATAAAACGGATTTACCTGATCCAGGTCGTGCATACACCAAATCAATCCAGGTTGTTTGCTGATTGGAGCCAGGCTGATATGGCCAAGGCTTGCCATCTGGTGAACGATACATCAAGGCACCCGTATGCCAAGGAGATGCTGGCCGCGTGATAGGAAGCATAGCCACCACGTCTGATAATGGTGCAACAGAAGGAACAGCAGGACTTTGTAAGGTAGTTGCGAGCATGCTTGCTACAAATCCAGCAAAAGGATCGCCACAGATCTCAGAAACATCCGTCGAGCCCCAACCCTCTACCGCTTTGACTAACTCAGAACTGCGGCGACGTAATAAAGGAATATTTCCTTCCGGAGCCCAAGTAGAAACCACCACGCGTAAGCGAATAAGCGCTTCATCTGTGTTGATCTGTAGGTATTTTAATAAATTCACCGAATCGCTAATGAGACGATTTTGTGCGGATGAAAAACTTAAAATAGCAGCAAGTAATCCTTTTAACTTGACTGTTTCTAGCCCTTCGCTTTCAAGCAAATAAGAAATTCGCCACGGCACGTGCGTGGGTAAAATTCTCGAAAATAACGTTAGAAACGGCCTGATATCTTTAGGAAATAGATCAATGTATACACACGAATAAAGTTTATCTCCTACTTGAACGGTTCTACGATCAATGATTTCAGCATCACGTGGGATAACTTGTTTCGCTAATGACGGCCATAATAAATCAGATGGGTCGCCTTCAAAATTATTTAACTCGCGCGCGCGAATCATATCGCCTGGAAGCGTTGCCTGCCAGTCATGTGAGGTAAAATCAGGATCAGCCGTCACACGAATCGCGCGAACAGCCTCGTGTACATCCATTAATGAAACCATGATGTTTAGAGAATCTAAATCGTTCATCACTGAGCGTACATAAGCGCTATGGGTATCTCTAAGCTCTGGTATTGCAGCGTATATAGTTTGTGTATTTTTAAAAGAAGGCGCTTTTTTCTCTTGGATCATTTTAAGCTTAGCTTTATTTGCTGCTTTTAATTGATCCTTAGGAAGATTAAAAGGGCGCGTATATAGCACAAAATAAGTGCGCTCTTCAGCACAATATTGAGCTAAATAATTGACACGCTCGTTAAATAAATCATCTAGATTCAGTTCTAAGCGTTTAGCCGTTGCTTCTGCTGGGGCATAAATATCTTTGATTACCTTTTTAATATTCTGCTTATCGTGGCTAAAATATACCTGAAGTGCATGCCCAGGCCGCCCCATGGCAGTCTGCAAGGCATTGGTCAAACCTTCTACCAATCGTTCAAACTCATCCGCACCAACAAGTGCCGTGACACCCTCCACCTGAAGAATTGAAAGCAAAGAACCATCATGATTCACTAATACGGTGGGGCTATCTGCTGTTTCCAGTTCACAATAAGATTCAGTCGTTTGTTTCAAAGAAGTACTTAACCAGGCAAAGAAGGTATCCACGCCCTCAAAAAATGAATCCGCCCATTTCCCCATGCTTGTCCACCCTATTTTTCTGAAATTTCTTCCAATGCACTTGCAGCCCAGTGTTCAATTTGTTTTCGAAATTTTGCCCTCGATGGCAATAAACAAATATTTTTAAAAATTTTGCTTGCTGTGTCATCATCATAATGACCAGAATCAATCATTAAGTGCCCTAAAATGGCAGGGTCGCTTGTTCCTTCACCAAATTTTTCTTCTACTGTTTGCGAACGGAACTTTAAACTACGATAGAGCGTCTGCGCCGTATTTTTATAACCAGTATCATTTGTAATTGCACAAAATAAGACATGACAAAAGCTATTGAGTTCCTCCTGAGATAATTCGGGAAGATAAATCAGAGTGCCACCACCATACCCCCCCACACCGACAGACTCAATAAAAAAACATTGCGAGCAAAAGCAACAGGCTGTGGCCATATTGGATAAGCGATTATTGGTATAATTACCATCGAGATTAATCACCTCTTGATACATCCTGGCCTGAAAACCACAGAACTGACACGTATAACGATCGCGTTGAAAAATTTTTTGCTCATAAGATTTGAAACGTGGATCAGCTTTTCTAGCTGAATAAAGACGCCAGGAGCCGGGACTTGCAGTCAGTTTTAATTCGTAGCGCTCATGCTTACCAGTCATTAAATCAGCTCACGGATGAATGATTATATTTGTAGAGACTTGAGAAACTTTCCCAATCATTAAAATAAAATAAAAAACCCCAGAACGCGAGGTTCTGGGGGAGATAATCCTTATTATTTAAATACAGTACCACCAGGCCCTGCCGTTGTAGCACCTTGGCCAAACATGGTTCCACCTGCGACACCTAAAATCGTCGGTAAGAATAATAAAGCCGCTGCGATAAACACTAAGGCAATTGGTGTACCAATCGGAATTTGAGTTGGATTATCTTTATGTTGTTTAAACTTCATAATCGCGCCAATTGAAAATCCAAGACCTGCTAAATAAGAACTTGCCGTAATTAATTTTGCCAGGTTTTCAAAGGACTTCACAATTTGAGATGCCATAGCGCCAACAGTAGTGGCTGCAGCCATTGCATCTCCTGATGCGATTAATAAACCAATGGGTACCAAGCATAAAATACCAAATTTAAACATGCTTGAACGATTGATCTTAAATTTCACTTTATACCCCCTAAAACAAAATCGTCACCAATAACGATTTTTAACACTTTAAAATCTATATTCATATCTTAAGTATAACAAATTATGACATTATTTTTTATGCCAACTTTTGCCCTGATTTTCATTTTGTAAAATACAGGGCAACCTATCACCTGGATTTCGTGACATGGGAATGTCATATTTAAGAGAAAATCATTCCCGTTGGGCCAGCCACTGTTCCACCACCAAACATAGTGCCACCAGCAACGTGCAATATAGTTGGAAGGAACAACAAGGCACCAGCAATACACACTAAAGCTATTGGAGTACCAATTGGTATCTGGGTAGGATTATCTTTATGTTGCTTAAATTTCATTATAGCACCAATTGCAAAACCAAGCCCCGCAAGATATGACGTTCCAGTGATTAATTTAGCAATATCCTTGAAAGAACCAGAAATTTGCGCAGCCATAGCTCCAACCGATGTTGCTGCTGCAAGCGCATGTTCTGAAAAAAATAATAGCGCGATACAAAGAGAAAAATAATACATCCCCTTATGTAACGCTTCCTTTTGGATACCTTTAACCATCGCCACTCTCCCTTGTTAATAGTAATTTTGTTAGAAATTAGCCATACAATGTATTATTTATAATTTGGATTGTTCCTACAATATTCATTGCAAGAATTCCTCCAAACACATGCATTAATCCTTTTCCGGTCCCACCTGGAGGCTGACCTTGTGCTGCTGATCGCGCAATAAGAACCCACCCACGAATAAAGGCAATCAAACCAATGGTTTGAATCAACATAGATAATGGCCTACCAACGGTACTATTCGGGCCAAATAAAGCATCTAATGTGTTATTACTACTATTAATTGGCGCATAAGCCAACACATTTGTATAACCAAATGCCGTGTTAAGCAGCATTTGAAATGCCGTCGGCATGAACAAAAACACCCCAGCGACCAGCATATACATAACGGGTTCTTTAATGCTTGTATGACTAGACATCATCGTCCGCGCTTCACCATACACTTTCAGCGTGTAAATCGCTTTGAAGGCAAAACTTAACCCAATCAAATATGCGGCCCCAGTCAGCAAGCGATCAACTGGCTCTAAAGACTTTGCAATATTCGTTAAAATATCGACTTGGCCTGTAATCCAGCTGGTCACATTCATATCAGCCATTGCTACCTCAACTGTCGTCTTGACTGAACCTAATAATTTGACCAGAACTGGTCATGACTCTTCCTTGATGTGGGTCAATCAGTTTCACTAAACCATATCCAGGAATGGTTGAACCTTCTCTCACAGTAAGTGTAGCTCCATTTGTGCAAATTAACCACGCCCGACCTGGGATCAATGCTTGAACATAGCATTTTGTAATGGGTTTTACGACACGCCTAACCACTTTACGTACAGGCTTCGGTTTGACACGTAAGCGTTGAATATCTTGAGACTGTTCCTCAATCTTATCATTTAAGGTAGAAATCAACTGATTAAGTTGTGCGATTTGAGAAGCCATCTGATTTACAGTCGAACTCATGCTCGTCATTTGATTACTAATAGTACTTACATCAGAACGCAACGTTTGCTGACTCACTTCCATTGCGGATAGTTTTTGGGTAACTTGGGGTGTATCCACCGTAGGTTGAGTCGTAGCGATTGGCTGAACTACGGTTGGCCTGGGTGGCGCAGGTGGTTGTTTCAAGGCTTGCGTTGGCTGTTGAGTAGTCTTTACCGTTTCTTTTTTTACCGAGAAAAATGAATCTAAGAATTTATAGATAACCATCGCGAGAATAATGAAGGCAATCGCGATAATGGCATTACGTTTAACATTTCTAGGTGCTGCCACGCCAGCGCGACTCTCTGATCCTTCCATTGATGGCGAGTAGATATCTTCTTCAGGAGGTTTAGGACTTCCTGTATCCAAATCACCGAATTGATACTCATCATCATATTGATCATTATCTGCCATTTTCTACCTGCTCGCTCAATTAGATTGATGTAACATCCTGTGTAAACAAGACACCAATGCCAGTGCCCGCGCATATACTGACTGTAGTCGGGCGATTAAATTGCTGTTGCGCAACCTGTCCCCAGGTTTTGCCAAGTGTTGCTAAACCAATCACAGCGTTTTCCAGAATCGATCGTCCAATTCCATTTTGAATCGTCGTCGTTTGCACACCACCTGTACCGCCAATTTGAATCGTTGTATTTGCAGACTGAAACGCATTTCCAAAACCTTCTAAAAAGGTTGAAGCAAATAGTGCTCCATAGCGTTGTAAATAATGATGATTGGTATACGTTGATAAAGCAGTACGAGCTGTATTCGGATCAATTGCATAGGCACTAATGCCTGTCGTATGCGGAGCTCCCGGTACAGACATGGTGTTAAAATTAATAACCAGCTTATCTGCGTTGTTTGGTAGCGTAAAACTACCTATCAGTTTCGTACCCTTTAATTTACCTGAAACAATGGTTGCAAGAATGGGACTTGGTTCATCACTGTTCACAGAGGTGTCTAACACGGCAAACATAACATCACCTGTTTTAATCACGGCTGAATGAGCATGGCCGTGAGCATCTGCTGGCGCGCCCGGTACTGGGGGAATAGCCGCTGTACCTGCTACTGCTGTAGCAGCACCTGGTGCAGGAGTCGGAGGAGGCGATCCTTGTACGAAAACTTGATTAGAAACCGATTTCCAAGATTGCAAAGCTTCATTTGCAGCACTCAACATAAGTGCTTGGCGCTCTTGTAATTTCTGCTGATAACGCTGATCTGCCATTTGGCTTTGTTGCCTTTGAAGTAATTGCTGCAATTGTTGTTGATTCGCAGTGGCTTGAGCAGCAGCAGCCGGCCCTCCGACGGTAGGAATCGCTGAAACTTGTGAAGCATCCGGTGTGGGCTCTCCTACTTCTGGTAACCCTGCCACATCGGTTGGTGCGGGTGTTATCCCAGCATCACGCAATTGTTGATCTGTAAAGCCTGCGTTTTTCAGCTGAGCAGCGCTAAAACCCGCATCCTTTAAGTCATTTGCGGAATAACCGGCGGCTTTCAGCTCAGCTGCGCTAAAACCCGCATCTTTGAGTTGTGCTGCTGTGAATCCCGCATCTTTAAGCTGTGAAGCACTAAATCCGGCTGCTTTGAGTTGAGCGGCACTAAAACCCGCATCTTTTAACTGCGCTGCACTAAAACCAGCATCTTTAAGATCTTGTGCTGAAAAACCCGCATCTTTTAATTCTTTTGCTGAAAAACCTGCGTTTTTCAATTGTGCTGCTGTGAATCCCGCATCCTTCAATTCCGCAGCAGTATACCCTGCTGCTTTCAATTGAGCAGCAGTATAACCTGCATCTTTCATTGCTTTCGCGCTGCAACCTAACGTTTGTTTAATCGTGGCAGCGGAAACACCCATAGCACGTGCTGCTTTTAAAGAGGCAACACTGCAATCAGCCGTTCTACCTGCAGCAATTGCACCAGCAGGATTTAGGCCTGCCTGAGTTAATTGTTGTGGAGTAAAGCCGGCATCCAGAAGTTGCTGTGGAGTAAAGCCGGCATTGGCTAAATCCTTAGCTGAAAAACCTGCTGCTTTAAGTGCTGCCGCACTGCAACCATTCAGTTTTTCAATACGAGCGGCGGATACCCCTTTATCATAGAGCGCCTTTAATTTAGCGGGATCGCATCCCGCATTACGGATGGCTTGATCCGTCATACCATCCGCTGCGTCAACTTGATCCGGGGTGAATCCTGCATCCAGAAGTTCTCTGGGTGTAAACCCTGCATCAGCCAGTTGCTTGGCATCAAAACCCGCAGCCTTCAATGCAGCCGCACTACACCCATTTAAATCACGAATTCGTTTTGCTGATACACCTTGAGCACGTAATACTCTTAATTTAGCCGGATCACATCCCGCCGCCTCGATTGCATTATCGCTGACAGCACGTTGCGCTGCTTCTGCAGCATTTACTTCTGCAGGTGTAAATCCAGCGCCTAATAGCTGCTGAGGAGTAAATCCAGCATCCGCAAGTTGTTTGGCATCAAATCCTGCTGCTTTAAGGGCCGATGCGCTACAGCCATTCAAATCCTTTATCCGTTTTGCAGATACTCCCTGTTCTCTTAATATTTTGAGTTTTTCAGGATCGCAACCCGCGGCTTTTATAGCATCATCCGTTGATGCCTCTGCTGCTTGAACTTGTGCGGGTGTAAAACCAGCATCTAACAATTGCTGAGGAGTAAAACCCGCATTCGCTAATTGCTTCGCATTAAAGCCTGCGGCTTTCAGAGCAGCAGCGCTACAACCATTTAATTCCTTGATTCGTCTAGCCGAAACTCCTTGTTCCATCAATTGATGAAGTTTCGTAGGGTCACAACCTGCCGCTCTTATCGTGTCATCATCTACACCCGCGGCCTTAATTTGCTCAGGGGTAAAGCCTGCATTGGCTAAATCTTGATCGGTAAAACCAGCCGCCTTTAATGCGGCTGCGCTACACCCTGCATCTTTTCTAATTGATTTTGCACTAACCCCTGCCAAGCGCTCTCGCTTTAGCGCTTCAATATTACAGCCAGCTGCTTTAACATCCTGAGCGGTCATCCCAGGCGGAAGCTCGTTTTCTGCTTGTTGGATTTGAGCAGGGGAATAACCAGCCTGAGCTAGCTGATCAGGAGTATATCCAGCATTAAGTAAATCCCTAGCGCTATAACCTGCGGCTTTAAGCTCCTCTGGAGTAAACCCTGCATTCTTCAGATCGGCGGCCGAAAATCCTGCGTTTTTTAAATCGGCTGCTGTATAACCTGCCGCTTTTAACTGAGAAGCACTACAACCACTGATGCGGCGAATCGCTGCTGCAGATACTCCTGCCTCACGTAACTTTCTTAAAGCATCGGCTCCACAGCCTGCTTTTCTAACATCAGCTGCAGTAATGCCATTGGGTAACCCTTCTGCACGAGCTATCTCTTCAGGAGAAAATCCCGCACCTTTTAATTCTCCATCGGAGAACCCTGCGTCCTTAAGTTCTTGCGCCGTAAATCCTGCATTCCTTAATTCACACGCATCAAAATCACAAGCTCTTAGTCGACTTGCACTAAATCCAGCGTTTTTTAATTGTGTAGCATTAAAACCTGCAGCGCGTAACTCTTTACAATTACAAACTTGCTGCAAGTCATTAAGCGAATAACCATTTTCTTTCAACTGAACGCAAGTGCATGCTTCCTTTAATCCACTTAGCGTAGCTCCCTCCTTAACCGCGCTTTCTACAGCAGATTTGCTGCAATTAGCATCTTTTAATGATTGCAACCAAGCGCCTTTTTGTGGCCCGGCAACGTCTTCAAGCGCAAGCGTTGAAAAACCTACCCCACCTTCTCCTTGTTGTGGTCCTACTGCTTGTACTCCTGCACCAAACGCTTGCGTTCGAATAATGGTTGGGATGGCACTTCCACCCGTTTTTGCTGCAGTTTGAGCTTGCTCAATGTTTTGCTGTGCTTGTAATGCCGCATATTGTGCCGTTGGGTCAATCGAACCAGGCACGGATTGAATATCCCCTGCTCCAGGAGCAATAGCCGTTTTTCCCGGGATACGTCCAGGAGAAGTGGCTGTGGTAAACCGGATAACTCCCACTAATACCGCAATGATAAGGACTACCGCAGTAAAAATGATGATGATCCGAGTACGGGTGTTAGTAAATAATGCTTTGAGATTCTCTTTTTTCCCTGCCATGTTGTTATAACCCTTCTACCTTGAGTTGCATTACTTTGCCATGCCAAGAAACCAGCAGGACTGGAGACTTTTGCATTTCATAGGCATGCATTCCATCTGCACTGGTCATGCTTCCAATCCAACCTGGGGATAATATCGTAAGATTAGTTCGCACATACATTTTTTCATGCAAAAGCCAAGCTCTTGCATCACCGCCACTGACCGTAAGACGTGTACTTCCTGGCGGAGGAACACCATCAAGCACGTGTAATAATACATCGTTTGCTGAAGGAGGCAATCCAATCTCGACTGATGCTGTTTTTGCATTCGGGCCATATCCCTGTATTCGTAAATCAACGCGATAATCTACCGCTTTCTGACCAGGGATTAACGTAAGCATGACAGGCGTATTTAATCCTATGAGACGAACTGCAAGATTTCCATAAGTATATAACTTAGTGGATTGAATCATAAGCGTATTACTGGTTTTATCCCACTGAATGTTAAAGGCAGCAGGATCACCCAAATCATATGCGCTAATAGGCCACGGGGCTCCTGTGGAATCGAGAAAAACCAAAGACGACACAAAGCCTTGAGCCAGCCGAATGACGGGGGGCGTTGAGCCAGGCGATAAATTGACCATTTGTGAAGTTGCGGTCGGCTTTGGAGGGGTTCCTGCCGGAGATTCTTTAGCATATTCATTCGTATGATACATTTGCTTCAGTCGTATGATTTCTTCTGGAGACAAAGGAAATAGCTGCTGAGTCATTCCTTCATAAGCGAGCTTATCCAGTGTTTCATTTTCACTAGGGCTAATCGTAACGGGTGCGGCAATTGCACCCGCTTTTTGATTTTGAGCTTGATTTGGATCAGCGGGTTGCTTTTGAGCTGCATCCTGTTTTTGAGCACCCTCAGCCTCTTTCGTGCCAGAATCTGCTGCGAGCCTTTTTTGAAGCATGCGTAGCTGCTCTAAGGCTTGTTGAGCAGAATCCGTCTGTTGCGCAAATACCAAAGACCCAATCCCAAAGCTAATTAGGATGAATAGGGAGCGGGTTAGAATGAATATTCTCATGCTCATCCACCCACCTCACCACTAGCAGGCCCAACAACAAATTGGGAAATACCAATCCCTCTAGGTGAATTTAATGTGGAAACACGCGTGATAAGCATAGTCACCACATTATTTTGCTGGGTAAATTCACTAGCGCTTTGATATGTCACTAATATTGGCATTTGAACACGCCAAGAATATCGATCGTTTAATACACCCTTTTGAAGGATGATAGGTGCTCTGGTTGCAACCGCAGACACGATCAACTTTTTGGCTTTTACCGCTTCTAAATTGTTTGAATCTTGAAGCGCATTCAAAAATTGAGTCCAACCATTCGCGGTAAAAAATCCAGATGCCGCTTGCAATTCACTGCGATAATTCACAAAGTTATAGGAAAACGCTGCGATTGCAGCTTGGTTTGCCCACTGCAATACCGCTGAGTCAGACTGGTTCGGCTCATTTAAGGGAAAGAGCGGCGTAATTCTTCCATTAATGCTGGTAGCAAAATATTTCGGTAAAGGGGGATGCGTAATGATGTAAAACAGAATGGAGCCAAAGACCACATTCGCAATCATTGAAATCAATAAAATCAAAATAATTTTTCTTTGCCCATCACGATAGAAGGCATTTCTTATTGAAACAGCTGTTAAAGCATCCTCAGCCATAATATCCTCGCTATTGCGGTATGACTTTTGCGTCATTAGTGTCATTTACAGGATCACTCGCTAGTAGTGCATCAGACGTATAATTTGGTTCGTCTAAAGGAGTAAGCTCTACAGGCGGTGTAATACCATTTGTTGCATAAAAATCACGTTCGGGCTGGTGAAAATAAGTGTAATAAATTCCAGCGCCTAATAAAACATTAAGAGCAGCAGAAAAAAGTAAGGCTGTACCGGTTTTACGATAGGTCATCACGTAAAAGCGTTTTGACTGTTTAACTATTTCCCAGGTGCCTCGACTCATTTCATCTCCATTTTAGGCAACTTCATCGCGAAATGTAATCTCAATTCTTGAATTAATGGACTGATCACCTTTCTTAACCAGTGCAAGAATAGGTTTATCACTACCCAGTCCGTGTGTAAAGATAAAACGACTATCGATGTTTTGCGACCAGAGATAATCCGCAACAGCACGAGATCGTGCTGCCGTCAGCGCCAAATCTCTTGGCGGTGAAACACATTTTCCCGTAAAGGCATTAACATTTACAGCCACTTTACGAAATTGTTTTAAATAGCACGCCACATCGTTGAGTAACCCGTAAGATTCCCAGCGAACTCTTGGAGAATTGTTTGCAAAAACAGCTGCAGCGGGGATACTTATTAAATAATTTTGTCCAATGGTAATGACTCTAACCCCTTGAGTTTCAAGTCGTTTTTGCATTGTCACTCGATGCGGATCAGAGGCACCTGCTACTTTATATGGCAATGAGGGAGGTGTATTGTCCCCTTTCCTGTAATGCCCGCAACCCAGTACAAGAATTGACAATAAGGAGACCGCCATCCAGTATGAGCAGTTAACAAAAAGGATTTGCAATCGACTCAAGGTAATCCCCATAACAAATTGATGAATGATCTTATGAAATAAAAACATACAAATCATCTTGTTACAAGCAGTACTTTAAATTTTTGATAAACAGAAGAATTTTTGCTCAAATTTAAACTAGTACCGTTTCCATTTAATTTTGTCAGGTAGTGGTGCGCCTGCTACCTGTCAAAATTAAATGGAAACGGTACTAGGATGGGCGCTTAGGATTCGGTGCTCTTCGCTCGCTCTCGCTCTCTGGCAATGTCTTCAAATAAAGAAGCTACAATATCGGTTAGTTCTTGAGCAGTAATATTATCTCGCTCATCAGGAGGATAATGGGTTGCAGCCTGAAAATCTTTAATTAATTCATTGGCGATATTTCCAGCCAACTTATCTTTTTCACCCGATAGTCGTTCAATATTCATCATGTAATCACGAGTTACATTGATGTTTAGGAGTGGCATAGAAAAACGCTCCACATCGGAGACAAGCAATTTAGGGGCAGACTCAGATTGATATAACTTGGTAAAAATAGTCAATGCTCCTGGTGTTTCTTCCTCAAGAATCTCTTCGACAGCCTCCGGTTCGTTATGCCCATGAAATGCTAGCAGTGCTGAAACACCACGTTCTATCGGTTCTTCAATCGTTGATTCACGTAATGTTTTGCTGATTAAGGCAATTTCTTCAGTATGAACCTCTTTATTGATTGAAATATCGCCTGACTCAAGAATTTTGTGAAATCCACTGAGTTGCTTATGCAGTTTTTGGAGATACTCATCCGGTGGTTCTTCTACTTTTACAAATTGGTTAATTTTAAGATGTTTCACAGGCTTCGGATTAGCATAAAACATGCGCGCTCGGACAATTTTTGATTTAAAGAAAATGTGCGCTTCACCTTCGGATTGCTCTTTTAAGTCTAATAAATCAATACGAGCTCGCTTTTCAAATGAGGAGCTTTTTGTATCTAAATAGCTATTAGCTATACTCGTTTCTTTGGTTTGGAAGGAGTCGACTTTTGTGACATAAGCCTCCCCCGCTGTCTTAGTGAAAAAGTCCCAAGTTTCAACGGGGTCTTCTAGTTTCATACAGATTTTAATATTTGTATTTGCTCCAATTGAAGCGGCTTCTTCTTTTGATGCTTTTTGGAATGCAGGCAGATCCTGCCCAGCAAAAATGGCGGAGAACCCTAAAGAACGAGCCTGCGCAGGCACAACAGCAAACCCTTGAACAGCATAGTAACCATATTCATCTAGAACACAAATATAGGGCGTTGGTGCATTCGTGGGCTTTCGCTCAATAACATCCCGATAGTCCCCTTCCACTTCTTCACCAAGCCCTGCTGCCATCATCGCTTTTAATGATGAGACAATAATCTTTCCTAAGTTGGCTAATTCATCTGGAGATTTTTCTAGTGCTGGTAATAATACGACCAAAATTCGACGATTTAATACCACGTCTTTAAAGTCAACTTCAGCAAGATTAGTGCGGACAATATGACCATAAGTATCTGCAAGAGAAGAAAACGCACGAACCAACTGCATGGTAATAAAGCCGTGCTGTTCTAGCACCTGAGACACTTGTTTTCCTTTTTTTTCTTTATTGTAACCTGGCAAGGTGGATAAATAATTTCGTAAAGGATCCGTGACCACTTTAGGAATAGACTCAATATTCACGCTTTCTTGATCATCCCTAGGAAAGATTTTGTCAATCACAATGGTTTCAAGACGTTGCAAATCGAAATAGTTTCGAATGGTGTCTGCATCTAAAAGAATTGCTCCCTCATCACGCATGTAAACCAATAAGCGCATGAGCGCTTCTACGAAGGCAATCGCACGACCTTTCCACATATCACCATCGGAAGACTGGCTTGCACCTCCCATCAGACTCACCACAAGCTGTGTAAGCATGCTGGATGATCCTTGGCAAAAAGGGTTTAACGTATTAGAAAGCCTTCGTTCCTGAGGCCCAATAATATCTCGAGCGCCTGTCATAAAGTTGACTAACAGCAGATCGTCTTCACGCCCCATACTCCGAACCATTGAAAATATTTTAGCGTAAAGCGAGTTATCCCCTTTTCCATCCACGTAAATAAAACCACTTCCTTGGACAAGCGCATTAAATGCTATTGAGACAAGCGTTTCGGTTTTACCACTACCGGTTGATCCAAAGATCAGGGCATGGGTACGCATATCATCATTCGTAAACCAAAGTTCCTCATTGGTCTTGCTGTCGTTACCGAAAAAAGCAATACCACGTGAGATATTGGGTGTTTTGATACCTGGTTTTAAATCATTATAATCTTTAACGTGAGCCGTCTTTGGTAAGCGAAACGGTAAGGTCTGCTTGCGTGTGTAGGTATAGAAAAAGGATAAAACACCAATAGCAAGCAAAAATATCGCCAATTCGGAGAAATAATATAAAATTGCAGCCAAAGAAATTAGAACGATGGATACATTGGTAGGATCGCTAAAAAAATCACTAATTCGCTGCCCAAGCGTTCGAGTGTCCCGTAATAGCTGGGTAGGATCGATTTCATGCCGAGAATCTATACCACGCATCATGGCTCTAACTCCTGCATTTCTTTGGGCGTTAACTTCACCTCTTTTATGGCAATCTCTAAAGCCTTGATTGCTTCATCAATCATAGGTACTAGAGAACGACGCCCCATAGCTTTTTCTGCTTTCCAGTGTGCAAAAGGACCTGCAACCTCCACATAGGGAGTTTGTCGACCAACGCAATTGAGCATATACCATAATCGACGATCCACTGGCTTTAACCATAGAAATTCGGCACTTGGAACAACCCCATCATCACGAGCACTTTGTAAAAGAGAAGCCATCACAGTCAAGAGATATGCATGACGAGCCGGAAGTTCTTTTGCAATCTCTGAGTTTTGATATTTTCTAAGAACGCTGTTAGCAATATTAAAATCAGGCTTTCCTTGTGCATAGCTCTTATTAATGGAATCTAGAATCATTGTCGCTGAACTGCGATCGCGATTGACTCTTGCTAAAAAAACTGCCGCTAAGGCTCGAACATGGGGGGGGCAACGTTCAAACCCATCCCAATAAGGTCCGAGTTGCATGGTAAATACTCGCTTAGCATCAGCCTTGCGTAAGCCTGCTGTCATTTCCTGGCCAGGTATTGGCTTATCCAGCAGAACATCATCTTTTTTGAGTAATTGATTTTTTCTTGCAAATTCCATAGGGGATAGAGCCATGGCCCAAGGTCCCTCATTAATATTGACATCAATAAGGTTTTCTTTGACAACAGGCATAATGGCAGGCCAATTATATTGTTCCTGCTTTCTAAGTGTATTCATGTTATACGTTTTACGGAATTTCAACGTCACATTTGAAGTATAGAGTACAACGGCCAATATCGCTAAAACCACAATGATTGGATAACGGACATAGTTTCCTACACTCCGAGCCAAATCAACCATCTGGCCCCAATCAACCGATTTTGGATCCAGTGTTTCCATTAAATAAATTTCATTAGCTAAGGTCTGTGAGCCAACAAAAAAATTCACTAATCGAGCTTGAAGAATATTTAAATGAAATACGAAAGAAACGATGTATTGATGACCCACTTCCCAAATCACAAAAGCGGTTAAAATAATTAATACCATGATCCAAACTGGAGCCATGGAATTATCACCGCCAGGTTGTTGTTGTGCTTGTTGAGCCATAGGATGTTAAGAAGAGTATTTTAATTAAGTATATACTCCCTAGGAAGGATTTGCGACATTTCAAGTAATGCAAACTGAAATGAAAAAAATGAACATTGAAACATGCTGTTTTCTATCTCTAATTCAATACCTAGGATAGGTATATGACCTTTTGCGGATATTTTACCTATGGTTAAGCGGATTCATTCGAGTTAATTTTGACTAAACGCCCGCCAAGGTATTTGTAAACACCAGAAATATGGACAAAACGATTAATGTTTTCGACTTTAATTGCCTTATCCTTTAACGATAAAAGAGGTTTTCCGAGTTTATCCGTTGGGATTTTATCAGGATGGGTAGGAAGAATATCGTCTTTATTAATATAAATAGCGACATACCCTTCGTTATTTTGATTCTCTTTGGTGCGAATCACTTCTTTAACATCTTGCTCATTTGCATAAATTGGGCGAGAAATAATTTGCCTGGGTAAGTTAGCTAAAATATGAGTCCAAGATTGAATATTACTTCCTGTAGAAGAATAAAGCGCTATAAAAATTTCTCTTTGACCACTTCTTAGTGCAATGCGATTTGCTAAATTTGAGGCAATCTTTTCATCTTGATTCAAGGCTTTCGTTTGACTTGAGAATTTATCACGTAACTGGCGCAAATTTTTACCAATAACCCGTAAAAAATTAGACTCTTCCCAAGGGCCTTCATTTATCGCATTGTCTAACGCCTCCAAAATGGCTTTAGATTGTTCTTCTGTTATTTCATCTTTCATAAAAACCTGATTCTATACCTCCCTCATTCAGCGTTTAAGTCTAGTTTATCATTCATTGAAACTATATATTTATATAAGGGGCTTACTCTGATATTAGACTCCACTGGAGGATTTCTCGAGGATAACCAACGAAATTACATGCGAATTGTTGGTTATTTTAAATTTTCAATGTGAGAAATAATAGCATTTTTTTTTGTCTAGGACATTAAGATTCCAAGGAAGATTATTTATTGGTATGAGGGATGTATATTAAGAACTAACTTAGAGAATCTTCTGTTCTAGTTATTTATGCTTTGCAAGCAAGAAACATTAAGAAATAGGAAAGAAAATCAAATTAAAAGCGCACACGCCAAGCAGCGCTCATTTGATGCATAGAAACCACAATACGGTGCAACCGATTTAAAAATTTGGTGAGGTGGTTGAGGAAAGCGTCTGATTTTCTAACACCGCTTCAATGTGCTCAATAACAGATGCCAATATAGCTTTAGCTTCAGTGGTGCCTTTAGATGGGCGAACAGCATCCATTCTCTCAACACTGTCAAGATTATGTCTTAAGGGAGCTAGGATTTCCTCACCTACATCTAATATTGTAGAAATGGCACGCACTCCTCTTCCAGCATTGCTTTCAGCAAAATATCCAACCTTTCGAAGTACGGAGGCCATGATTAACTCCTAAACACATACATGATAGTAGAATAACAGAAACTACCTTAAAGAAACCTTAAGAAACATTTATTTAAGATAATTACCCCTACTTCCATGTAACCAATCTCGGGGAAAACCGTTAATCATACATTAACTCATCTAACGGTGTGTAATCCCGACTTGGCCCTCCTTGGATCAACTCATTTACTACATCCGTCATACATAATAACCTTAACACATTTGGTGTCACTTCATCAAATATGACTCGACTCCCAAGTAATGCATTCTCTGCATCATCAAACGACACCCCAAGCCCATATCCTAAACACAAAGAACAAAGCTGATCAGCGCGTCTAGCAATAGCTGGTAATAAGCCTGTAGGTGAAAATACTTCCTCAAAACTCACAAAACGATCATTTAAATAAAACTTTGCATTCATGCTTGCCGCTATTACGGCCATACCTTTACTGATATCCGTTTTCATTCATCGCCACCATGGCTGAGATGATTTAACTGAGCCTGCCAAAAAAGTACGTAACCACCGCAAAAATACAGGGACAGTAAACCCATAATGTTCAATTATTCCAAAGAATACAGCCGAAACAATCACTAAAACCCCAGTCCAGACTCGTATATGCATCAAAAATAAAAAAATCGGAAATGCCGCCCGTGCATCGACAATAAAAAATCGAGCGCTGCGGGCAGAATCTCGCCAATGAGCCGTTGGGGAAAATCCAGCCATGCTAATTCAATCCTACAAATTGCTTTACTTAAAGTATATCGTTCCCGAAGCACAATGCAACCTTGTTATAATACTAAGACAAAATCATGCTTTGAGTAAATAATAGCCTGTATACGTCACTCAACTCACTGATGAATTATGTCATGGCATTTAGCTTCGAAAGTTTGTGAGAATAAGTTAATTTGTCAAGTTTTTAACCGATTTAGAATCACTAGCGAGGCTGTTTATCGTTGGTAGTTTTTTTACCAAGACAAGCGGTTAAAATAGCTGTCATCGATGGTGAAGACTCGGGTGTTTGTTTAGGAAAGTTCTCTTTGTCAGAATCGGGAACGGGGTCTTTTATATTCTCTTGTAGCGTTGATTCATCGAAACGAGCAGGAGTATCGTTTTTAGACGTATGATGCTCGCCCAGTAAGTTTTTCATACGATTGTATGATGTACCATGTTTTGCGTTCGCCATACAATATCCATTGAGAACAGTAATAATCAGTATAACGCACCTTTCTTAAGGTTTTATTAAATTGACCTATTTGTCAATCCTACCTCTTTTTTTTGTGCTAGCTAAGAAGCTTCCCTTGATCAAGGTAACGTATCTCATAGCATTAAATAAAACAAACGGTCTACGATCTGTACTTTATGCAAGAGATCTAGATCTGCACTACATTCAAGATCGACTGGATGCCCTACATAAGTAGGGCAAGTGGACAAAAAAACTGTGTTATGTAAAAAAATTAGATGCGTTTTACTTGCTTTCTTGCTTCGATAGATATCCTGTAATAAAGTATCAGCCTATGAAATTTAAGAATATCTGTCTATGAAAAGTTTTTGCATCGCGATAGCGATCGCGGGCTTAGCTTTTGGTGCAACGCTTTTTCCGCAGCAAGTCCCAGCAATGATTAACTGGATTCATGCTTTAGGTTATATAGCTCCCCTCTTTTTTCTATTCTTATATTGTTTTGCAACCCTTTTTTTTCTACCGACCATGGTCGTTACTTTAGCTGGAGGAGCTTTGTTTGGGCCAATTTTCGGTACTTTTTTTAATGTGATTGGTGCAACAATGGGGGCTGCTATTGCTTTTGCGATTAGCCGTTATTGGATCAGTGACTGGGTCCATTCTAAGCAAAATAAGCATATTACCCTTTTAATTCGAGGGGTAGAGCGGCGTGGGTGGCAATTTGTTGCGTTTTTAAGACTGGTACCCATTGTTCCATTTAATTTAGTGAACTATGGATTAGGTTTAACACGAATAAAATTTAGTCATTATATCGTAAGCACCTTTATTTTTCTTGTTCCAATTGAAATTATCTCAACGTATTTTGGTTATGCAGGAATAGACTTCCTTGCCAATTCTAGCGTCTTATATAAACGGATTTTTTTAGCAATTATCGTAATTTTTGCTCTCGCCTACTTCCTTTACCAGTATTGTAAACAAAAGCGATCTAAGAGCTCATGAAACGGTTTGTATCCGAGGTGATAAGCAATCTTAGCTTCTGAATAGTGGGATGATTCACGTCATAAGATTGACCGCCCCATGTTCGAACAGGTATTAATCGCCTTAATGCATTGGTTACAAATAAGGCATTTGCGCTCAGGAGTAACGAATGAGAAATGAATCCCTCAATGAGCCCCATATTGCAGTCTAACGCTAAATCGATGATTCTAGCTCTGATGATGCCTGGCATGAGACCACATTGAATGGAAGGCGTGTATAAGATGTTGTTATGTATCATAAAGAGATTGGCCACGGTTGTTTCTGTTGCATACCCTTGTGTATTAAAAAACAAAACATCGTCCACCCTCTCGGCTTTTGCTAAGCGTTGTGCTTGGATGGACTCCAAATAATTAATGGACTTGAATTGATAGATGGGATTATGTGCATCTCTCACCCAAGGAGCGGACATAAGCGTGAGCGCATTGGGCTTAGCACTTAAAGAAAAGGCATGAAAAATTAAGCTTGAGTCCGTTGCTTCTGCACTTAATTCTCTTGCTCCCCTACCACTCATTAAGACGACTTTAATACCACCATCCTCTAAATCAGCTTCTAAAATAGAACGATGAAGATGCTCATTCCAAGTATCCTGTGACATTTCAAAAGGGATTTTAAGCACGCTAGCTGTTTGGTGCATTCGTTGCCAATGTGAAGACGCATAACACGGTTTACTTTGTTCAATTCGGATAGTTTCAAATAACCCTTCCCCAAGCATCATCCGATGCATAGCCGCTTTAGAATGTTTATGAATAATTTTAGTGGGCATGAACGTTTGAAGTGTGTCGGCTAAATGTCTCTTGCTCATCCAAAGCTTAAGACATTTAGCCAGAGAACTAACTAGTAATCAAGAAAATCATCGAGTTCTTCGCGCAGTCGTTTTTCATCTAAAAGATTTTCCAATCGCCTGCGAGCATCCGATGTTGAGTCAAGACGACTATCCAGAATGATTTCATCGGCGTCGACAAACTCATCTTCTGTCATTAACTCTTTTTCTTCTTCATCATCGTATAAATTACTCATGCTATCCTCTCGAAAGTTAAAATAGCAATATACATCGCTCCTGATCTTGTCCTGGTTAAGGATGGGTGATTCAAAAAGCGAAACCTTAAACTAACTCTGTGTTCCTATAAACGGACCGTGTTTACAGACGAAGCGGTATATACCTCAATTTTTGTAGTTTGCCTAGTTATTTTTTAAAAAATTTTACTCTTAGACTCATAAAAACTGCTTCTATACTTCGCGCGGTCACAATCGCGCAAGGTTTATACCCATGGGAATTGAGCAGACTGGTTTGTAGACCATTTGATTTTTGCCACTTCAAGGATAAGTAATACCAAAGCTTTATTCTAATCTTTGAAGTGAAAATCAGCTGAAAAACAAATGCATAAAACCGTTAACTTCATTTCCAATGCGTATATTGCAATATGAAATACATCTTTGTGATAATCAAGAAAAATAATGAGTAAATCGCAATCCTTTTTTAAGATCTTGCTAACAAGGCCGTCATGAGCAATCAATCAAAAGTCTTACTTAGAAAAAAATTAAAACAAATACGTAATGCATTATCTCAAGAAGAGCAAATGCAACAGTCTCATCGTATTTGCAGCCATATTAAAAATCTAGAACCCTTTAAATTTGCAAAGAAAATTGCATTGTACAGTGCCCTTCCCGGAGAGGTTAACTTAGATGAGCTTTGGCAAATCGCCCTTCATCAAGATAAAATTTGTTATTTTCCAGTACTGCAACCTGATTTAACCTTAGCCTTTCTACCAGTGGATACAAATACAGAATGGACAAAAAACCGTTTTAATATTAACGAGCCTGTTGTTGACTTAGTCCATGAGGTAAAACCAGAGAATTTGGATATTATTTTTATGCCCTTACTAGGATTTGATGAACAAGGCACTCGTCTTGGCATGGGTGCAGGATATTATGATCGAACCCTATCCAACCATATTTTTCCCTTATTAGCAGGAGTCGCTTTTGAGGTACAAAAATTAGATTACATTAAACCTGACACTTGGGATATCCCAATGGCTGTTACAATCACTGAACGCGCGATTTATTGGAGTAAGTCATGACACAATATTGGCTAATGAAATCAGAACCTTCTTGCTTTAGCATTGATGATTTAAAAGCATCTCCTAATCAAACCTCACCTTGGGATGGTGTTCGGAATTATCAGGCACGTAATTTTATGCGGGATAAGATGCAAATAGGTGATCTGGTCTTTTTTTATCATTCAAATTGCAATCCACCAGGAATTGCAGGAATTGCTGAAATCGTTAGTGAAGCCTACCCAGATTATACAGCCTTTGATCCAAACAGCGACCATCCCGACGTCAACAGCACCCCCGATAATCCACGATGGTTTATGGTGGATGTGCAATTTAAAGAAAAATTTTCTGAACTCATCTCGTTAAATGAGTTAAAAACACATCCCGAACTTCAAGGTATGCCATTACTTCGTAAGGGAAACCGATTGTCCGTGATGCCAGTCGGTCAAAAAGAATGGGATTTTATTATGCAGAAACTACGCTAAACGTTAGCTTAACGCATCTTCGTCAACCTCACCGGTTCGAACTCTGACCACGTGTTGTAGATCGTAGACAAAGATTTTACCATCACCGATTTTACCGGTATAGGCCGATTTACAAATTGCATCAATAGCGGCTTCAACCATATCATCGGGCAAAGCCAATTCAATTTTAATTTTAGGTAAAAAATCAACCACATATTCTGCCCCACGATATAACTCGGTATGCCCTTTTTGACGACCAAATCCCCTGGTTTCTGAGATGGTAATTCCAGGGATACCAATTTCCATCAACGCTTCATGCACATCGTCAAGCTTAAAAGGTTTTATGATGGCTGTAATCATTTTCATATTTGCTCCTTAATTTACGTTGCCATCTTATAAAGAATTTGATTGAAATCCCATAGCCGATGTCACTGAACTTTGCTAGACTTTTATCATAACCGCGATAAGGCAGAGGGAGTCGTCATGTTTGAGCCAAAAGATTTTGATGAATTAGCAAAAAAATTGTACGCAGCGTTACCAAGCAGCTTACAAGAAGTTGAAAAAGATATTCAACAGAAATTTCAAGACATTTTAAAATCCGCCTTTAAAAGAATGGATCTAGTAACACGTGAAGAATTCGATGTGCAAGTTAAAGTATTATTACGTACCCGTGAAAAAGTAGAAGCATTACAAAAACAAATTGATGCGCTTTCGAAAAAAAAATCTAAACCGCACTAATCTAAATTCGACAAATGAATCGATTTACATTCAATTACCAAATTTAGGTTAATTAAACATCGACTCCAATCCTTCGATTCGTTAAAATGGCTTGGTCCAATCAGGGAAGTAGAGAATTATCATGAACCTAGCCATTACCAAAACTCGTAGCGCATTAGGGATTGAAGCGCAATCAGTCTCTGTAGAAGTTCATCTATCGAATGGCCTACCCTCTTTTACTATTGTGGGTCTCGCTGAAACGGCTGTGAAAGAAAGCAAAGATCGTGTTCGAAGCGCCATACTGACCAGCCACTTTGAATTTCCTTATCGTAAAATCACGGTCAACCTTGCCCCTGCTGACTTGCCCAAAAGCGGAAGTGGGTTTGATCTCCCCATTGCCATTGGCATATTGGCCGCCTCAGGACAAATACCTCCTGATAAGTTAGATTCGCACGAATTTATTGCTGAGCTAGCACTCAATGGCTGCCTTAGAGGTATTTCGGGCATTATTCCGATCGTTTTAGCCAGTAAACGTGAGAATCAACAATTAATTATTGCTGAGTCCAATGCAAAAGAAGCTTCTTTGGCCAATCAACAAGACGTATTAGCCGCTAATACGCTTCGCGAAGTTTGTAGTTATCTTTGTCAAAACACAGCCTTGAATACGCTGCCAGCAAGACCTTTTATAACCCGCGACGATGCAGAAATTGACTGGTCTGAAATCAAAGGCCAAGCGCATGCCAAAAACGCGTTAGAAATCGCGGCTTGTGGAGGACACAGTGTTTTATTAAGTGGGCCGCCTGGGAGTGGAAAAACCATGCTGGCTTCAAGATTCAGTACCCTATTACCTGAGCTTTCAGAAGAAGAGGCTTTAGAATGTGCGGCCATTCGCTCGATTCGTGGCAAGATCTCTAATTTTAAACATTGGCGTCAACCGCCATTTCGAGCGCCTCATCATACAGCTTCGCCAGTTGCGCTTGTAGGCGGTGGAAACCCACCAAAGCCAGGAGAAATTTCTTTGGCCCATCGTGGTGTTTTGTTTCTCGATGAGCTGCCTGAATATCATCGTCATGTTTTGGAAACCTTAAGAGAACCCTTAGAATCAGGCCATATTTGTATATCAAGAGCTGCATGCCAAATGGAATTTCCTGCTCAGTTTCAACTGATTGCAGCGATGAACCCATGTCCATGCGGCCATTGGGGAAATTCTAAAGGAAATTGCCTATGCAGTCCTGAACGCATTAATCGCTATTTAGCTAAACTTTCCGGCCCTTTACTTGATCGGATCGATATGCAACTCACGGTCCAAGCTTTAAGTGAAGAGGAACTCATTAAACCCAATCAGGCTCCAGCTGGCGAAAGCACAAAAATACGCGAAAAAGTAGCCCTGATACGCGAACGGCAACTCAAACGACAAGGATGTATTAATGCTAAGTTGTCTGCCAAAGACTGTGAACTTGTTTGTGATCTAGGCGAGAATGAACAAACGTTTTTAACTCAAGCGATGAGCCAGTTAAAACTCTCTGCTCGAGCATTTCACCGTTTATTGAAAGTTGCAAGAACCATTGCCGATCGGCGTGATGCAGATACGGTTCATCTTCAAGACTTGCAATTAGCTTTATCGTTTAAACAAACCTTACGAGCCTCTTAATGTTCAAACTTTCTTCAATAATTCCTGCCCCGAAAGTTCAGTGCAGGCAAGGTCTACCTGCTAATTATATCTTAGAGTTGGGCGGGAATTGTTAAACTTTCTTCACAAAGGGTTAGATTGAGAGCGTTTAGTATAACAGCGCTTGCAAAATGGCCATGCGAGCGAACACCCCGTTTTTAACTTGTTGTAAAATAACCGATTGTGAGCCATCAGCCACTTCACTATCTATTTCCACCCCTCGGTTCATTGGTCCTGGGTGTAGGACAATTGCATTAGATTTTGCGATGCCTAAGGTTTCTGACGTCAATGCAAACATATTGCGATATTCATCTAAGTCTAGGCTTTCTTCTTCGTTTAATCGTTCGCGCTGTACCCGAAGGCACATCACAACATCTGCGTCTTGTAAGCCTTCTTTAAGGGATGTGGTCACCTGTCCATAATGAATTGTTTTAGGTTGCCAAACCTTAGGCGCAATCAGTGACAACTCACCCACTCCCATCAGCGAACAAAGGCTTTGAAATGAGTTGGCTACTCGCGAATGAAGTAGATCTCCGATGACTGCGATCTTTAATTGGCTTAAATTGGGTTTATGTTCAATAATGGTCATCATATCCAAAATAGCTTGACTTGGATGGGCATACTGGCCTGATCCAGCATTAATGATGTGAACATCTTTTGGCATTTCTGATGCGACCTCATGTGGTAACCGGTCGTGAGAATGACGAATAATAAACACTGAAATTCCCATCGCAGATAATGTTTTCACTGTGTCTGCAATCACTTCGCCTTTTTGCTCAGAAGAACGTTGTAAATCTAAGTTAATGAACGGGAGCTTTAAGTGGTGAGCCGCTAACTGAAAACTCACTTGTGTGCGAGTGCTGTTTTCATAAAATAAATTGGCTGCAGTAAATTGCGAATAGGAGGGATAGTTAAGGCTTGTTTTAAAACTTAAAGCGGTGTGAATTAAAGACTCTGCTTCTTGCTGAGATAACTGACTGATTTCAAGAAAATGTTGCATTCGCTTACTCTCGGCAGAAAATTTAGGGGTATTGTATGCGATGAATTAAATTTGTCTACTGCCACTTTAATGCACATTATCCCAGTTAAGCGTGCTGCAACCACTGTTCTAAAATAATACAAGCAGCAATGCTATCAATTTCAGCTTGGCTTAGCTTACGATACCCCCCCTTTTCAAAGAGAAAAGCGCGAGCCTCTTTAGTTGAGAGTCGCTCATCTTCGAGATAAACAGGCAAGGAAAAGCGTTTGTTTAATTGATTGGCAAATCGGCGACTAGCAGCCGTTGTGTATAATTCAGCGTTATCGATTGTTTTTGGTAATCCGACAATTAAGGCACTTGGTCGCCATTGATTAATGAGTGATTCAATGTTTAGCCAATCAGGCACGCCTTGTTTGGCAGGTAAGGTGGGTAATGGGGAAGCACTTCCTGTTAATCGCTGACCCACGGCTACCCCAATACGTTTATATCCAAAATCAAACCCCAGGAAAACGCCTTCAGGCATGTCCAGAACCTGATGTCAATTGTCTCATATCAACCCCAATGCTTGCACCCGCATAGAGCCAGCGATCTTCAAACGGTACGTCATACATAATTTCCGAGTTAAAAGGGCATACTAGCCAGACATTATCGAGCATTTCCTGTTCCAATTGATTCTCACTCCACAAGGTATAACCTAGAGTTACTAATACATCTTTAGGGCCATGGTCTTCGGCAATAGCCCGAATAATATCATTCGAAGTCGTTACCGTCACGTCATCTCGTAAAGCAAGGCTTGAACGCCAGCTCCCAAAAGGTCTATGAATAACAAATCCTCTATCCGGTTGAATTGGTCCACCATAAAGCAAAGGCATATTATTTTGCTCACGTTTCGTCACCTCGATCTGTAGTTGATCAAAGACAAACCCTAAAGGGAACTCTAGTGGGCGATTGATAATTAGACCTACCGATCCTTGAACATGATGCTCACAAACATACACGACTGACTTTTTGAAGCTTGGATCATTTAAGGAAGGCATAGCAATCAGCAAGTGATTTGCTAATGATGTATTAATAGCCATGACTATGCCTCCTTAATCTTTTTCCTCTACTATAAGTATATACCACTGAGAGAAATCGATTTTTGTAGGGAAAAAGATTTATACGCTTTGAAGATAGAGGCGCGGTCAACTTAGACCTTACTAACACCGTGATTTCAATACAGGCTAAGTCTGTATTTATCATCAAGCTAACGGTAAGATAGATAGATGAAAGCCTCCATGCCCATAAGCAATGAACATGCGAGATTTTAGGCTTCTTGATTTTCTGTTTTAAATTAAAAACGAGTAATAGCAAGCCCTTATTGGAAGTTTTTAATTAAAAGAGAAGCGGCAAAAGTAAACCATAAAAACGTATTTTCATTGACCATGGGTATATAAATAAGGATAGAAAGTGGATTCTATTGAACTAAAGCCAAGTGATATTTTTATTTTACGGGCCTGGGAATTCGATGAGCTACTGTGGTTAATTATTGGCATCAGCCTAATAATATTTTTGTTTACTTTATACATTTGGGATAGAACTCAAAAGCGTCACACGATTCTTAGAAATTACCCCTTAATTGGACATTTTCGATACATTGGTGAATTTTTAGGCGAATATTTAAGACAATATTTTTTCGCTAATGACCGTGAAGAATTACCATTTAATCGCGCTGAACGAAGCTGGGTTTACCGCGCAGCCAAGAATGTCGACACCACTATCGGCTTCGGCTCCACAAGGCCTTTACATAATACCGGAACGGTTTATTTCGTAAGCGCCCCTTTTCCCCCCCTTGCACGCGATGAAGCTGCCATTCGTCCAGTCACCATTGGACCCTTTTGTGAAAAGCCATATACCTCAAATCATATCTTCAATATTTCAGCTATGAGTTATGGGTCGATTTCAAAACCTGCAATTCTTGCATTATCTAAAGGCGCCAAGATGGCTGGTTGCTGGTTAAATACAGGTGAAGGTGGCGTATCTCCCTATCATCTTGAATATGGATGCGATTTAGTTGCTCAAATCGGAACGGCAAAATACGGTTTCAGAGACGTCAACGGCCAATTATCAGATGAGCAATTAAAGCGCTTAGCTGAAAAAGAATCTATCAAAATGTTTGAAATTAAATTAAGTCAAGGCGCCAAACCAGGAAAAGGCGGGATATTGCCTGCGATTAAAGTCACCAAAGAAGTTGCCGAGATTCGAGGAATTCCTGTAGGGGTAGACTCGATTAGTCCAAACCGACACGTTGATATTAGTAATGTGGAAGAGCTATTAGATCAAATTCAGCATATTCGAGACATCACTGGAAAACCAGTAGGATGCAAGTTTGTTTTAGGAAGTTATGACTGGGTTCATGATTTGTGTTTGTCGATACACAGACGCGGGATCATTCATGCTCCTGATTTCATCTCACTGGATAGTGCTGATGGAGGAACGGGGGCATCGCCTCAAGGGCTAATGGATTACATGGGCATTCCAATCCAAGAAGCCTTACCCAGGCTTGTGGATATTTTAGTTTTATACAATCTTCGAGACCGAATTAAAATTATTGCCAGTGGCAAATTAATCACACCCGCTGATGTCGCCTGGGCATTGTGTGCTGGAGCAGATTTTGTTAATTCTGCGCGAGGTTTCATGTTTGCCTTAGGATGCATTCAAGCGATGAAATGTCATAATAATACTTGTCCAACTGGCATTACCACACATGATCCTCGTCTACAACGCGGCTTAGTCAGCGAAGACAAGGCGATGCGAGTTTATAATTATGCCAACAACATGGCGCACGAAGTTGCGATTCTTTGTCATTCTTGTGGGGTAGATGAACCACGTCAGCTTCAGCGATCACACGCTAGAATCGTCCGTGAAGATGGCTTTTCCGTTTCATTGGCTGAAATATTTCCAGATCAAGAACCACTAGAAGAATATAAATAACATTCAATAGAAATCATATGTAGGAATAGGGTAAATACGTTTAAGTAAGAAAAATTGCGGGAAATAAGGAATTGTTAATGAAAATCAAAGGAAAGATGTCCTCAATATTTTGGAAAGGCTTATTTACCCTGCTTCCGTTGTATTTAACGCTTTATTTTCTATTTTGGTTATTAAAAAACATCGAAAATACGTTTGGAGGGACACTGAAATTAATCCTTGGAAATTTTTATTTTCCTGGAATGGGTTTAATCGCTGCCTTGATTTTGGTATTTACCTTTGGCATTTTGCTTCAAATCTATATTACTCGCTACATTAATGACTTAATCAATCGTTTTATTAGTAATTTACCCGTCATCGGGGAAATCTATGATTCCTTACGATCAATCATAAAATATTTAACTAAACCCTCTACACCTGGTGGTGAAGAAGTAGTCATGGTCGAGTTTAAAGAAAATAATTTTAAAATGCTTGGTATTGTAACACGTAAAGATTTTGAACATGCACCCAAGGGTATTGGAGAAGAAGGTTGGATTTCAGTGTATCTTCCCATGAGTTATCAAATTGGTGGGTTTACCGTTTATGTTCCAGAAAAATGCGTAACCAAAGTTAATTTAAACTCCAAACAAGCGCTTAAATGGGCATTAATTGGAGGAATTAAAGATAACCATTCCTAATGTTCATGCGTATTGGCATGACAAAACATAATCTTAGTTTTTCAGCTAAAATTAAATTAAATAGGTTATCTAAAGGGAAATGAAATGATTTCAGCAAAGGACAAAATTGCAAATCCACTAAAGTTTTATACCACGCCAAGCGAAGTGGAATTAGATAGTGAGCTTAGTGTTGATGAGAAAGTAAAATTGCTAATTAACTGGTTGGATGATATCAATTTAAGAATTATCGCTGAAAGTGAAAATATGCCTGCAAGAGAAGAAGAAACGCGTTTCTACATGGCGGAAGTCGAGCGCTTACTGCATAAATATCAACATGAACAGGCTCAACAAAAACGCTAGTCAAATGCTTGTTTCGAACATGCAAAAGGGATAAGTTAAGAACCCCATGATTCATTTAGGTTTTATCGGAAGAGGAACGTTTTAATAAGTTTTTCTCCTGATCGACACGTTCTATTCGACGACCTTGTTCTTGAAGTTCTTCTTTATCACTTCCAAGTCCCCCTTCCGCATTCGTCACAATGTTTGAAGACTCTTTTTCTTCAATCTTTACTTTTTCACGTTCTTTTCTCGTGTGTTTCTCGGGCAATAAAACCGAAACTTCATCCAGCATACTTAATTCAATAATCTGTCCAGGCATTGAGATATTAGCCTTCTGGAAAGCACCTTTTATTAAGCGAATAACAGATGAGCGGACTTTTCTCCAATGATACTCTGTCCCATCGAGCCAAAAATAGATTCGTAAATTAACGGTAGAAGCGGCTAATTCATCCACTAAAATCCAAGGCTCTGGGTCTTTTAGAACGGCGGGATGCTTTTCGAGCACTTGAAAAGCGACTTCTTGGGCATGAGAAATTGCCTCTTCATACCCAATACCCACTACAAAGCTTTCACGACGCTTAGGATTACTTGTAAAATTACAAATATTATTTTTATAAACCGTAGCATTCGGTATTTGAACCTCATGCCCATCTAAAGTGATTAAAATTGTACTGCGAATCGTCAGTGCCTGGACATAGCCAATAATATTGTCTACTTCAATCAAATCCTCGTTATTAAAAGGCTTTTGGACGCTTAATAAGATGCTGGCGAGTAAGTTTTCTGTGATATCGCGAAACGCAATCCCAAGAATAATACCTAATACCCCAGTACCACCAAGAATAGTCAATGCGATGGTCGTTAAGCCAAGAACTTGTAGAACAATGTATAACCCGAATAAAATACACAATAAAGCCACTCCACGGGAGATCACATCCGCCAGTAAAGGATGTAGGTCTCGATTTAAAAGTGATTGGTGTGCATATTTGGAAGATAAACGAGCAATAAGCCAAGCCAACACAATAATTAGAATGGAAACACCTACAAAAGGCAGAATTCTTAAAAAACTTTGCCAGTGATCTTTAACTCCTGTCTTAAATTCCGTTATATACCATGACGCGGGGCTAACAATCTTAATTTCATTCACAACAGCAACCACACCTTCAGTTTTATTGGCAAGAACCTCCGCCCATTCTTTATGTTTTGCCGTTTTTGTTTCTCCGCGCAAGAATACTACGCCATCATTGACTTTAATGTACGTTTTTTCATACCAGTCGGTGGCTTGCATAATGCTTTCTAGACGCTTTTTTATTTCCTTATCTTGCGCAGATGGTTTGATTTCAACTGGTTTTGTGATTTCTGGTGCATCTTTCTCATCCGCTAAGACTTTATTATTATCACTGGGTATTGCCTGAGCGCCATAAGCGCTCAGAGTTAAACAGAAACCCAGGATGAATGTTATGACGAATTGTAACAGACGATGCATGGCCAAACCTTGAGCGTTAATAGCGATAAATAGCTGCTAAACCACTATCGGTTGGCATTTTATCGCTGGGAACAACAATCACATCGCCTTGGCTTTTTAAAACGAGCTCCCCTAAATCATCCAGTAGATCATCCACTTCTGGATTCAGCATTTCATCCAACTTATATTCACCCGTTTCATGATCGATTTGACCTGGTATTCTGCGATCCGCATCAATAAGCAAGGTCTCAATACGTCCTGATACAGCGGCTCTCGCCACATCTTCTAATTCATCGGATCCTTTATTGTTTGAACTGAGATCACCAAAACGCTCAACGAGTGCATTTAATTTAGCGAGATAATAAGGCTCGATCACCTTCCAAGCGCGCTTTCGAATCTCATCAACCGTTAACTCTTCTGGATTTGCTCTGATGTCATCCGGTAAAAGATAAGGATTTTGGCTGATTTCATGAAACATATGATGATATTCAGGCAAAGCTGCAAGCAATAAAGGTAATTTAGATGTTTGGGAGTGATGCTTCGTAATTGCTTCATCGACTCGTCTGAAATATCGTTCAGCGTCCACGTCTATTTCATCTTTTCGGCCTCCATGCCCATGATGCATGGGCGGACCCTCTGTGCCTTTCCCATAAGCCGAAACCGTAAGACGAGGCTCGGTTACTTCATGCCCAAGGGCCTCGGTCAATGTTTTAGGCACTTCTTTATGCAAGGTTACTTCTTCTAGTGCATCACGCGTTCCTTCATATAATTTCACTTGTCGACGAGTTAAGGCTAATACTTGAAAGTGCCCTGCTGATTGCATGATGCGAATCAAAGGCTTTATGTGAAAATTATCCGCCACAACAGCTAGTTCAGGAACTTCACGCGGAAGTTTATATAGTTTAAAAAGATCTTCATTCGCCAATATGGCTAATCCATTTTGAACGTGGGTCCAAAACGTATGATTATTCATCAAGTCATAAAAGGGTTTCATTAAATGGGTCGTTTCGCGACTGGAATAATTCTTTTCTAATGAAGATTCGATTTTCTTCACTAAGTTTTTAAACCGAATCACATCTTGCTCCCTATCGGGATGAGCAGGATGTGTTGGTTGATAGAGGGAAATACAGGGTGTTTTGGATGAGTTTAGAAACAGTTCTGGATAGTCTTCAGTCAGTACACTCATTATTCTTGCTCCTTCCTTAAGCTTTTTAGGAAATTCCTTGGTATTTTTCACAGTTCTTTTAATATTATAGAACAGCTTGAGCATAACCTGGGTTTTTTTAAAACTTAAATTCGGCCGTTGAATCTACTTCGAATAGCTCCTACACCGAATCTAGGTTAAACATTATTCCAGATACACAAATTAATAATAAGGATTTTTATGTTAGAAGCCCTACAACCTTTTTTTCTTTCTTTTATGATTGGATTACTCATTGGTATTGAGCGTGAAAGAAGCCAAGCTGAAGGTGTAAAAGCTATTGGGATGCGCACATTTATCTTATTTGCCTTACTGGGGACTTTAAGCGCTGAAATTCATAAACCTTTATTAACCCTTGCAGTCGGGTGTTTTATTTTTGCTGCTTTATTATTAAGTTATTTGCGCGCCACCCGAATGAGCCGAAGAACTGCTGATATTGGAATTACAACAGAAATGGCCGCCGGTACCGTGTTTCTTCTTGGGTATTTAGTCATGGAGCAGCGTTTAATGGCAGTATGCATTGCAACGGCCGTATTGCTCATTTTACATGGTCGTCGAAGTTTGCATCGCTTTGCAAAAGAACGGATTAGCGCGAAAGAAATTGAAGCCGCCATGACGATTCTTATCATTTCCGTAGGAATTGTATCTTTTTTACCTGATAAAACCGTTGATGCATGGGGGTTATTTAATCCACAACAATTTGGCATCATTGTGTTGATTTTGGCCGGACTACAGTTTGGTGGTTATATTATGATCCGGGTATTTGGCGAAAGGCTGGGGATGATTTTAGTTGGATTTTTTGGTGGATTTGTCTCTTCAACCGCTGTATTTGCCTCCTTAGCGCAGGCTAAAAAGTCTACTAAGCAATCCACAGCGTCAGGAGTAATAGCTGGAATCTTTGCTACCATTGCAACACTCACAGCGTTTCTAATAGTGGTTGCTGTCGTTGCTCCAGGCTTACTTCAGTACATTGCCTGGCCGGTTTTAGCTGCAATTTCTTTAGGAGGAATTTCTTCCTGGTTATTTATTAAATCCAATGGCCACAAGGATATTGCTATTACGTATCAAAACCCTTTAGATATAAAAGCCGTTGTGAAACTAGCGCTTCTCATTATGGGAATCTTGTTGTTTGTTGGGGCAATTAAGCAATATGTGGGCATTAAAGCGTTACCTATTGCAACCTTTATTACCGGCTTATTTGAAATTCATGCCGTTGCATTTGCCATCGCCTCTTTGTATAAAGAGCAGGGACTCACATTAATGCAAGCTTCTCATTTACTCGGGATTGTGGCTGTAGCGAGCTTCATTTCCAAATTTGCCTTAGTATGGATTATTGCTCATAATCGCTTTGCCGTCGTTATTAGCTTTTATTTGGCCGCAATGCTGGCCGCAGGATGTGGAATTTATTTTTTAATCCTTCCCCAAACCTAGAACATATTACGTTTTTGTAATTACACCATAAGCTCACCGCCGTTTGGATGAAGAATTTGTCCTGTAATAAACTGGCTGTCTTTGCTCGCTAGAAAAATATAGGTTGGTGCAATATCGGCAGGCTGAGCTGGTTTATTCATAGGTGATTGCGAGCCAAACGCCGCTACTTCTTCTTCCGAAAAGCTAGCTGGGATCAAAGGAGTCCAAACCGGGCCGGGAGCAACACCATTTACACGAATTCCCTTTTTAATTAACAATGTTGCTAAAGAACGAGTTAAGGAGACAATCGCTCCTTTAGTCGCTGAATAATCAATTAAATGTTCGCTGCCACGAAATGCTGTAATCGATGTGGTGTTTAAAATAACGTCGTCTTTTTTTAAATGGGGTAATAGTTCTTGAATCATAAAGAAGTAAGAAAAAACATTGGTGGCAAATACTTTTTCTAAATCGGTAGGTGAAATGCCTTCTACATTCGTTGTTGGATATTGAACGGCGATGTTATTGATTAAAACATTAACTTCTCCAAAACGATTCAAACATGCTTTAACAGCGTTTTTACATCCTGAATGAGAGCTTAAATCCTGTTTTATAGCGACGGCTTCACCGCCCATTTCATTGATTTCATTTAAGGTTGTATCTGCATCTGCTGACTCATCAAGATAAATAAACGCCACTTTAGCGCCTTCTTTAACAGAATGATAAGCCACGGCTCGCCCAATTCCACTATCGCCGCCAGTAATGACGACCACTTTATTTTTAAGTTTTTCAGCCGCTTTATAATCATCGTAAATGGAAATAGGCTTAGGATGCATTTTATTTTGCAACCCAGGTTGCCTCTTTTGATGTTGTGGAGGGTTTATTTTAGACTCATCTTCCTCAATAAGATCACAGATATTTTTTATCGATTTAATCTCAGGATGTAATTTCTTCTTGCGGCTCATTTATGACTCCATTCATAGCTGTTTTAAAAGTTATAGCAAATAATATTTGATCCTGCCTGAACTAAGTTCGCCCCCTAAAGAGCAGCTCGATAATTAGCGATTCATCTTAAACAGTTGATTGAATTGGAAAAAAATAGTGTTTACAACTACCTTTGACTTATACCCAATAAGCCTATCTGATATACTTTCGAAGAATAGCCAATGCGGTTTAGGGAGCGGTGATGGGAATTAATAAGAAAAATTTACCCGAAAAGGAATTGTCGCGACTTCTTTCCGAAGCCAGTGTGAACTCAATCGTAAAAGAGGTTGATCACTCATCGCCTGAACGCCGTTATCAGATATTTAATTTATTATCTCCTCAAAAAGCAGATAAGGTTTTTAGTTACTTAGAGCCTGTTAGCCAAGCGGATATCATTAATGAAATTGATAAGAAAAAAGCGCTTTCTATTCTTGAACAAATGGAGCCGGATGACAGAGCGCGTCTTTTCGATGAACTTCCGAGTGAAATAGCCCATCGATTTTTAAAACGGTTAAGTGCTAAAGAACGCCGTGCTACCTCGCTGTTATTGCAATACCCTCCTGAAACAGCCGGGCGAATTATGAGCCCTTTTTTTATCCCATTATACCCCGACATGACGGTTGAGAAAGCACTGCAAATCGTTCGCAAAGATGGCAATGAAGCGGAAACGATCTACGTGCTTCCGGTAGTCGATGAGGATATGATTTTAAAAGGCGTAGTAGAACTTGAAAAATTGGTAATGGCTTCTCCCTCTACTAAGATTAGTGAGCTGATGTATAAAGAGATGAAATCTTTTTCAGTCAATGATGACCAGGAAAAAGTTGCCCGCTACATCCAATCAACCGACTGGCTTGCCGTTCCAATTGTTGAAGAAGGAAAGCGACTGGTGGGGATTGTCACTATTGATGATGCTATGGATATCATGGAGGAAGAAGAAACGGAAGATATTTTCCGTGCAGGTGCATCGGGACCACTTGGAAAACCTTATCTATCCGTTCCCATCTTTAGATTATTACAAATTCGTGTGGTTTGGCTTGCTTTGCTTGCATTTGCCGGAACATTAACGGTTAATGTTTTAAATATGTTTGAATCAACTTTAAATGAGGTCATTGTATTGACCTTATTTATTCCCTTGCTCATTGGGATTGGCGGTAATACTGGATCTCAATCCTCCACAACCATCGTTCGTGCTTTAGCCGTTGAAGACGTCCGGGTCAGTGATTTTTTTATCATCGCTCTTCGGGAAACCAGTGTCGGAATTTTGTTAGGAATGACGTTAGGCGCCGCGGCTTATCTCGTGGTATGGTTTATTTTTAGGCAAAACATTGCGTTGATCGTCTCCTTGAGTTTGGTTGCAATTTGCACCATGGCGGCTCTCACTGGATCAATTATGCCTATACTTGCTCGAGTTTTAAAACTTGACCCAGCCGTAGTCAGTGCGCCCTTTGTTTCCACTGTTATTGATGCAAGTGGACTTTTAATTTATTTTATGATCGCACGCACTGTATTAAATTTTTAAACTTATACAACCCCAGTTCGGAGTTTATACAATAAACTTATCCCATCGACCGTAAGAGCATCGAATGGTTCCTTTAGGAATGGATAAGATAAATAACAATCCGCCAGCAATAAAGCTTGCCATCATAGAAATGAAATTCGCATCATACATAAACGGTGTAACGAACAAGGCAAGAGCAAATAGTAAATTTAAAAGACGTAATACACGTACTGATTCGGCTAGAGCTGTGACTGTAACCGTCACCACGAGCGAGCCAATGAGATGATCGGCATTAGCCATCCCGCCTGAAGCATCCAAGGTGAGTCGGGTGAACATTAACCATATCCCAATAACCAGACATAACATTAAATTCCATGGTAATGTTATCCCACCACTGAGCATTTCTTTCACAATTGCTCGAGGCGACTGTTCAAAATTATCTTCAGCAACCTTTTCATTAGGCTCATCACTATCTCCAACGAACAGGATAAGCAACAAAGGACGTCCTGCTTTCCATCTTCGCCATAAAAACGTACTGGTCGCAACTAATTCGTCAAACGAATAGGGGACCTGAATTAACATGGCGACGGCTGCAATAAGACATAAGGTACACCAGGTATTCAATAAAATCGGTTGAATCACTATGAACGTGATAGATACCACCCCTAAAGGGACGATCATAATGCCAAATAATAACACCAACCAAGGCATAGTTCGCCAACGACTGGAGCCTCCAATAATTCCTGTTAAAATTTCAAGAACGTAGACCGTTGCACCTAAACCCGCATCGGGCACTGGCCAAGCTTCGGAGACATATGAAGTAATAATTTCTTCTGTTCCATTTTTAGCATCTGGTAAATAGCCTGCAAAAAATGGATCCCAAACATTATCAATATGTCCTAGTTGGTAGGCCGCCATATAACGAGAGATAAATAAGCCAATAAAGGCCAAAATGATAATCGGCAATCGCTGGAACCAGCTTGAAGGGGAGAAATCCCATCCAGGCGGAACATCAGGTCCATGCATCGCTGCATTCGGAGCTACCCCTACAGACGGCCTCACCAGAATAGCAAAGCCCATCACTAAAGAACCAACCAATGTATCATTTAAATAAGCCGCCGCTGTTGGCGCCCAATAAATTAATGGTGCAAAAATCAACCATAACCCGATCAATGCACATCCGAAGCGTGCTGGAGCTAAACGCCAAGATAAACTCAAATAGGCCAAACAAACCAATAAGACCCCACTTACAATATCACTGATGATTAATGGGTAAGACTCATATCCTAACGTTGCGGGTGAAGTAATTAGCCAAAATCCTAACCCGATATTTAGAAAATGAGCCCATAAGTTTTGCTGGTGCTGTTTTCTAAATTTACGTTCATACGCTAAGCGGGTTTCTTCTGGATTGTTATCCGAGATGGCTGCCATCCAATCAGGTTGGGTAATTCTATGTGTATCATACCAACCATCTGGATCCTTTTTTAAAGCGCCAATTATCGAGGGTAAGGTTTCGTCAATTCTATGTTTAGGTTCCCAATTAAGTTTTTTTTTCGCTTTGCTTATATCAAGCGCATAATGATCGGAAGCCATATCAATCATAAAGGGCCTAATAAAAGGTGCTTCCCCCTGATCAAAATCATCGGGGATGATAGGTTCGGACTGCTCTTCTAACCAAGACCCGGCTTTCGCGAGGCTTGGAGGAATCGTTGTTATCTCTGCTTCTTCGCCATGAATTAATTGCGTGATCTCGTCTTGAAGATTTTTATAGCTAATGGCTCGCGGCTCACCAGCTAAGATCACTTCCTCTTCGGGCAGATCATTACGATGCTTTAAGGCTTGTTTAAATAAATCCATTAAATCATCTTTATGAATAAACGATTGACCTGCATTTAAATTTCCCGCATAAAAATGACTTTTAAAATCCCGTTCATAAACACGTGCAATTTGGTTCGCCAACGTTGGAACACAACTTTCATCATCATACATTCCTGCAAGACGAAGAATTAGGTAGGGAATATGACCATGGTGCAAAGCAATGATTTCTTCCGTTTCGGCCTTTGAGATTGGATAAGCCCATTTAGGTTCTATGGGCGAGTGTTCATGAATCGTTTCACCTGGTTGACAAGGTTGATGTACGAGCATCGTGCTTGTATAAATAAATCGTTCAACCTCAAAGTTTTGCAGAATTTTTAATAGTTTTTTAGTTCCCTTTACATTTACGGCATCATAAAGAGGAGACTCTTTCCCCGTAAAATCAAAATAAGCGGCCAGATGAATCACTGCAGCTATTTTTTTACCGTAACGCTCTTTAAATAATTCAAATGCAGTGGCTAGGGAAACGTCTGACGTGATATCAAAGGGAATATCGCATGCGCCTGGTACTTGATCAAAGCCTACGATCGTATAGGTATCCCGTAAAGACGCTGCAAGGGCTCTTCCCATCTTGCCAGAGGAACCGGTAATGATCACAATTGGTTTGGCATTTCCCTTAGCCATATTATTCTCTCTTTTTATTCTTAATTGATTGGATTATCGAGAGTTCATGAAATCATTCACTGCTTTTTTAGCTTCTTCTTTCGTATACCCATAATGCTTTTGTAATTTACCAAGAAGCTCTTCTTGATTACCTTTAATTTGTTGCAAATCATCGTCAGTCAGCTTTCCCCAAAATTGTCTTAATTCACCTTTGATTTGCTCCCAGTTGCCTTCAAAAATATCCTTATTCATGATGTCCTTCTCCTTTTAATATCGCTTTCATCTTAAGCTTAGTCTAAAAATTTTGAAAAAAAAAAGACTTTGCCAGCTCATGTCGAATAGGCACGACAGCATACGTAAGGATTAAGCTGCCTGAACCCAGGATTTAGTCACGGTAATCGTCTTTAAATTTCAGACCGCCTTTATATTTTTATTCCCATGCTTGACTGATATCTAAAGGAGTCACCGCAGTAGAATGATCAAAGTGGATAATGCCGTCGAATTGATAGGGCAGCTTAGTAAAAAAATAATGGCTCATACGCTCTGTTTCAGGACGATAGATAACGCCAATTGCTCGCTCTAGTCGAGGAATTTTCAGATAATGTTCAATATCTTTATTATCGATTAATTTCAGAAAAAATTGATCGTATTTCAGATCATGAAACAGGGCCTCGTAGCTGCCTTCCATACCAGGAACAACCTTTTTTCGTTCAACCGGCGCATCCCAATTGGATGCCGCAGCGACAGTTCCCTCATACGTTGAAAATCCTATGATGTAAGCATCAGAACCGTGCTCTTCACGAATTAGCTGACCGATATTCCACTCGCCACGCTCTCCCATTTCCGTTGCACGGGCATCACCCACATGTGAATTATGTGCCCAAATGATCAACTTGGCCGGTGAATTAAACCGCTTCTCCAGATGAGAGGCAATTCCATTCACCGCATCTGCCATATGCCTGTCACGAACATTCCATGAAGAAACACGTTCTTCAAACATCGTACGGTAATAAAGCTCAGCGTCTCGAATAAGCTCAGCATTCTGTTTAGCCATAAAGTATTCTTCTTCGACTTGAAGACCATCTTTTCCTAAATATTGATGGGCATCATGCTGCAGTTCGAGGAGTTGCTCCAACGCTTCTTTGATACAAGCTTTTTTTATTCCCGCATTAATTAGATACCCATAAGCCTGTGGGTCCACACCCATATGATTAAAGCAGTCGTAACGTTTTATTGCCCGCTCGGCTGCATCCGGATCATTTTTTTTCAAATAATCAATTACTGCCTGCATGGATGAATTTAAACTATATAGATCTAACCCATAAAATCCGACTTTTCTTCGAGGAGCGTCAAGGGTGTCATTAAACGTTCGAAGCCAACTTAAAAAAGGGGGCATGGTGGTATTTCGCCACATCCAAGTTGGAAACCGCTTAAAGTCATTTAAGGCTTCATGGGCATTATCATCACTACCTAATCTCATGACGTAGCGATGAATACGATAAGCATCTGGCCAATCCCCTTCGATGGCGATAGCCATAAATCCTTTTTTTTCTATCAATAATTTAGTTAATTCGATACGAGCTTGATAAAACTCATGCGTCCCATGCGTGGCTTCACCCATTAAAACAAAACGGGCCTCGCCGATGTCGTCTAAAATGGTTTCGTAATGTTCATTGCTCGGCATTGGAACGGCTGCTTCATTTAATAAATGAATTAACTTACCGTATACTTCCTTGACCATTCTTTTCTCCCAGAGCTTTAAAATCCTTGTTCATTTGAAACAGTTTAGTTCTTGCATGAACCATTTGCCAAAATGTCATAAGAAACGATCCGTATCGAGCAGGAATTTCTGGCACCTTGCTTAAAAAATTACTATTCATTTTTTAGGTTTTGCGGTTTTTTCTAAAAAGATCTTGAGATTTAATTCAATTTTAGGTTATGTTGGATTGAACCATTAAAAAAATGGTGTTTTCAATTGTCATTTATGGAGAAATGCAATTGCTCAGCTGGCAAGCTGTAACCTGATATCGCCAGTCGACGATTGATAGCTTTAGCAAAAAGGAGGAAGCATGGCTACAGGCGAAGTAAAATGGTTTAACAATGCCAAAGGATGGGGTTTTATCGTTCCTGAAGGCGGCGGCGATGATATTTTTGTTCATTTTTCCGCGATTCAAGGAACAGGTTATAAAACTCTCGTAGCCGGCCAAACGGTAAATTTTGATGTAGAACGTGGCGAACGAGGCTTACATGCAGCCAATGTTACAGCGCTAGCTGAAGAAGCCGAATTAGCCTGATAATGCCCTTAGGTGGTTCCGCCTGAATGGACTGAGTCGATGACATGACGACTATAAGTCGTCGTGTCGCCTATTTTTTCCCAAATTAATCATAAAATCATATATAATCACACCCTAGTTTCTCGCCAATAGACTTGGCTTCACCAAGTTTTAAACCAGGCATTACGGATTATTGATATCTCATAATGAAAAAAGGCTTATTACTCATTAACATTGGTACCCCTAAAGCGCCTAAACCTTCAGACGTTAGGCTGTATTTGCGGGAGTTCTTATCTGATAAGCGCGTGGTTCATTTACCTGCTCTTTTGCGCTATATCTTGCTCTATGGAATTATTCTGCCTACGCGACCAAAGCGCTCTGCGAAAGCTTATCAAGCCATTTGGACGAAAGAAGGCTCGCCGTTACTCATGCATTGCGAAACATTAACCAGAAAACTACAAGAAACACTGAGCGATACAAACATTGTGCTCGGCATGCGATATGGAAAACCTAGCCTCGAATCAGCACTGGATGAACTCGCGGATTGTGAGCATATCATTATTCTCCCACTTTACCCGCAATACTCTTCTGCCGCAACAGGAAGCAGCCTCGAAAAAGCCTTACAATTAATCCAGCGTAATGCAATTATTCCCTCTTTAACCATCATTCGAGATTTTCATCAGCATCCAGCCTTTATTAAAGCGCAAGCAGAATTAATTAAGCCTTATATCGATGATCAGGATATGATTCTTTTTAGTTACCATGGCGTACCAGAAAATCATCTTCTCAGAGGATCTTGTAAATCTTTATGCAGCCAGGGTTGCTCCATCGATTCCTCACAAAATCCAAGCTGCTACCGTGCTCAATGTTTACGTACAACCGAGGCTATCGCCAAACAACTTGAATTATCAAGCACGACCTATCTCACCTCCTTTCAGTCTCGTCTTGGCAAAACACGATGGATTGAGCCTTATACGGACAAAGTTCTGGTAGAGCTTGCTGAGCAAGGGGTTAAGAAATTAGCCGTTACTTGCCCCTCGTTTGTTGCAGATTGCTTAGAAACATTAGAGGAAATTGGAATTCAAGCCCAAGCTCAATGGCAGAAGCTGGGAGGCGAGACGTTCACATTAATACCTTGCCTGAATGCAAATGAAGCCTGGGTTGAAGCGATCACACAGATCATACAATCCCCCACCTCAATATCACCTAATGGTTGATAACAACCAGACTTTAGTACAAATTACCATCTAATTGATTGTTTATTGCAAATAATAAAATATGTGCTATACCCACATAAAGTACTTGTATCCGTTACACCCAAATGAGGATATGACGCGATTCATGCTCAAGATCACACGGGGAGGCATCATGGGCAATAGACAATTTTCTGAACGACTCAACAAAGAATTGGATGAGATTGGTGTTCCTCAAAATCGAGAAGAACGCGTAGAAGTCTTTGCCAAACTATTAAAAGTTCCTAAATTTAAAGCAGAAGCCATTCTTAATGGTAATACCAGCGTCTCAGAACCCCTATTAGATATCTTATCCGATGAGTTGGAAGTCAGCTCTGATTGGTTGCTTGGGAAAAGTGATAAAAGACACAATTAATTTAGCTTAAATTTAACCTATGCACCCTGAGCACAACATGATATTTTTATACATCTTTCAACAAACGATTTGCCGGATGGTCAATTCTCAAAGGAATGGCTTTGAATCAAATAAAATTCATCAGAAACTTCCAGATACCCAAAATTTGTTATATTTTTTTTCTTCCGGTCTTATTGAGTATGTTTGTGATGCGATCGACTTTGGCTTTTTCTTCTCCTCCTACCACAGCACACGTCGTCATGGTGCCACCAGTAGGCTTTGAATATAACCATCAAACTGCCAAAACAAATGCTTATCAGCAAAAAATTCATGATGAGAATTATCATGAGAACGTGTTGCGAGAGTTTAACAATATGGTGCAACGCCTCGAAGAGCATGACGTTATGGTCATGTTGTTAAATGAAAACGCCCAATTTGCCGATGCTGTATTCCCGAATAACTGGTTTTCAACGCATATTGATGAAGAAGGAAAGCTTACGGTTTTGCTCTATCCGATGTTAACGGAAAATCGCAAGAAAGAAGTCAATCCTGAAGGCTTAAAAGCGCTGTTGGAAAAGCATCAGATCCAGATTAATCAATTCGTGGATTTGCGAATTGAACAGGAAGGAGTATTAGAAAGCACAGGAAGCATGATCTTCGACCGAGAACATAAGCTAATTTATGCTTCTTTATCTCCCAGAACGGATAAAGCCTTGGTTAATACAGTAGCCAAGCTTTTAAATTATCAAACCATAATATTTACCAGTTACGGAGTGAATAGCCAACCGATATATCATACTAACGTGATGATGGGGTTAACAAAGCACTGCGCTGTGGTTTGCCTTGAATGCATCCATGACCCAAAAGAACGAGAAAATGTTAGGCAATCACTCATGACCACACATAAAAACATTATAGCCATTACGAGCGAGCAAGTTAGCCATCTCTGTGGCAATATTATAGAACTGACAAATCGTCAAAACCAAAGCTTACTGATTCTGTCACAGCAAGCTTATGATCATTTTACCCCAGAACAACGCTCGCTCTTGAAGCAATATTCAACACTTTTGCCTATGGAGTTGACTACCATAGAAACGATTGGTGGTGGAAGCGCACGATGTATGATTGCTGAAATATTTCCACCACTTGTTTAGAAAGACCCAATGCCTTAGCCTTGGAATCGCTTGTTACTCCCTAGGGGTTTAGCATGCTTTTCAATGTAATGAATAATTTCACCTGCTATATTCACGCCCGTTGTTTTTTCAATCGCTTCTAATCCCGGAGAAGAATTGATTTCTAACACCAGGGGACCATGGTTTGAACGAAGAATATCAACGCCAGCTACTTTTAAACCCATTGTTTTGGTGGCTGCAATAGCTAAAGCTCGTTCTTGTGAGGATAATTTTATTTTAAATGCATTCCCACCTTGGTGAACATTGGCACGAAACTCCCCCTCTTTCGCTTGGCGCTTGATTGCTGCGACTACTTTTTCACCTACCACTAAGCATCGAATATCTGTTCCATGAGATTCAGCAATAAATTCTTGAACGAGTATATTGACATGCATACCCTTAAACGCGTTGATAATACTTACCGCTGATTTATGACTATCTGCTAGAATAACGCCTTTTCCCTGAGTTCCCTCAAGTAATTTAATAACTAAAGGAGGGCCTCCAACCATCTGAATCAAACTATCCGTATCGTCTGGGGACTGCGCAAAGCCTGTTAAAGGCATTGGGAGGCCTTTTCGGGCTAATAATTGGAGAGAGCGAAATTTATCGCGAGATCTAGAGATAGCAATGGACTCATTTAGGGTGTAAATACCCATCGTTTCAAGATGACGTAATACAGCTGTACCGTAAAAAGTATTCGAAGCGCCAATACGAGGAATCACTGCATCAAATTTTGGTAATGGAGCGCCGCCACGATAATACACTTTGGGATTGGATGCTGCGACGTTCATATAACAAGATAAAAAATTAATGATTTTAATCTCATGTCCTGCAGCTTCCCCTGCTTCTTTTAATCGCTGATGGGAATACAAATTAGGATTTGTCGCTAATATAGCAATTTTCATGACTACTAAGTTCCTTTAATTGCAAAGCCAAACCACTCCCCGACTGTTCAGTATTGACTTGATACACCAAGACGGCTCATTTGATGGATACAATGAGGACGCTGTTTCCTTATGGTATACATACAGTTTAGATCAGGTTTATATGGCTCGCAGATATTTTGAGAAGAATATTTATAGCCCAGGAGCTTCAAGAAGAAGGTCCTGGGGAAATTATTTCGCTTGTTCTGTCACTGGTCCAAAGAAGTTTATTATCAAGACGTTAACATAAGATAATCTTCAGCCAAGTTATTTGCGTTTTGAGGGGAAGTAAAAAACGCACTTAATTCACCTTTCGGATTAAACAACAAGACCGTTCCGGTATGCTCTATATCGTAATGCTCTGGATCAATATTATTATTTAAAGCCACTTTCGCATAAGCAATTCCTAATTCACGAGTCATCGCTTTAATCGCTTCTTTATCGCCTCGAGCACCCTGAAAATCAGGATGAAATGCCTTAACATAGTTGCTCAAGATGTCTAAGCTATCTCGATCGGGGTCGATGGAAATCATGACGACTTTAGGTAACGTTTTCACACCTTGACTCTCAAGAACACGATAAAATTTACCGAGCTCTGCCATGGTGGTTGGACAAAGATAACCACAGCGAGTAAATCCAAAAAACATCATGGTCCACTGATTATTTAAACGAGCATTATTAAATGGGCGTTGATCCGTTCCTGTTAAATCAAACGGATTAACATCACGTGGCTTACTCAATAAAGTGCCGTGAAAGTGACTTAGATCAGGCTTTGATTCCTTAAAGAAGTATTGTGAAACAAATACTCCCAATACAAGTGCTGCAAATGCTATCAATGCAATTACAGTCAAGGTTATACGATTTGATTTGTCAGGCATATGAACCCCTTAAATATAATGATCAAGCAATAAAAAAAGAAACAACAACATTAAGTAAACAATCGAGTAACGAAACGTACGCATAGCAACTACGGGTTTATTCGAACGATACAACACAATCGCCCAATATAAAAATCGGCCGCCTAACACTAAAGCGCCTGTTAAATACAGCCAGCCGCTCATCTCGACAAGAAAAGGCAGGCAGGTCACAACAATCAGTAAGATGGTATATAACAAGACGTTTAATTTAGTGAATCGAATTCCATGGGTAACGGGTAACATAGGAATTTCAGCGTCCTTATAATCTTCAAAGCGATAAATCGCTAAAGCCCAAAAATGCGGCGGAGTCCAAGTGAAAATGATGAGCACTAATAATAAAGCATGAGGATCCAACTGATTGGTTACCGCCGTCCAACCTAACAAAGGAGGAGCAGCCCCAGCAAGCCCACCAATCACAATATTTTGTGGTGTAGCACGTTTTAAATACCCAGTATAAATTCCAGCGTAACCAATTAAGGTAATAAATGTGAGTATCGCTGTAAGCGTATTAACAAAAAGACTAAGAATAATTAAGCCTACACTACCTAATGCCATAGCAAACCAAAGTCCTTGTTTTTCTGACAACCGCCCTCGCGCAATGGGTCTTTTTCGTGTCCGAGCCATGATGGCATCGATTCGCTTATCGACCAAATGATTTATAGCGGCTGCACTGCCAGCACAAAGCCCAATTCCTGTAAGAGAAGCCACCAAGGTTTCTACAGCAACCCAACCCGGTACAGCAAGATACATCCCCACTAAGACCGTCAAAAGCATGAGTGCTACAACTTTTGGTTTACAAAGTTCTAAATAATCCCGCCAGGATGCGGTTAGTGGCAAATTAAGTTTGAGGTGCATTCGATTTGCCTCCTCTTGACCGGTAAAACAAACTCAACATAGTAGCAAACAGTAAGGCCGCAACCCCATTATGAGCCACTGCTACCCATAAGGGCAGCAAATAAACCACATTTACTATGCCGAGGATAAATTGGATAGATATAAGTACTAAGGCAAGGCCAGCTATTAATTTTATCGAAGTGTCTCGCACCCGCGCAATCAATAGGGTGGATAAAATAACAACGAACCCTGCAGTAATGAAAGCACCCAATCGATGAATAAAATGAATAGTGATTCGAACATCAATATCTAACAGCCCACCTTGATAATTCGCTCCAATGGGGGATAAGAAATTAAATGCTTTTTTAAGATATAATTGTGGCCAAAATAAACCATTACAAGTGGGAAAACCAACACAGGCAATACCGGCATAGTTAGAACTCACCCACCCACCAAGCGCTATCTGTAGAAATACAACCATCACAGCACAACCAATCCATTTATGCCACACGCTTAAGTTCTGAATAAGGTTTCTTTCGTCATGACTGATCTTTGTTGACAAAGGTAGCTGGCTAACAGGTCGTAAGCAATCTCGAGTGTTTATGTGACTGAGCTGCCACCGAAAATAGCATAGAGTTGTAAAAATCAACATGCCACCCAAAAGATGCCCCATAACAACCGGTGGAAATAACTTCAACGTCACAGTCCACATGCCTAACATCGCTTGAAAAAAGACAAACCCCACTAACATAGTGGGCGCCGTTTTAGGAAGGTTACATGATTTACGACGAAGCCATATCGTTTGAAAAAAGATTGCTGCAATCAGTAACCCTAAGCTTCCGGCAGCATAACGGTGAGCCATTTCCGTCCAAGCTTTTCGCTCTTCTAATTGGAGAGCGGGAAAATTGGCTTGTGCTTTTGTCAATCCATTAACAGCGGTTGGCAAAACCATATGACCGTAGCATCCTGGCCAATCAGGACATCCTAAGCCTGCATCGGTTAATCGCGTGTAAGCGCCGAGCATAACCACCATTAAAGCCAAAACTAATGCCATTGAGGTAAGGCGTCGTAAAAAGTTTACATTCATCGATTACTTACTCTTTCACGTTTAATAAATGCTTTAAATCTTTATGAATAGGTTCTGGCTTCGTTTGGGAGGAATAAGCCAGTACTAAATAACCCGTAGGATTTTCAATATATAATTGAGAATAATGAGGTAAATTCGCCCCAGATTGACTATGAGACTCATTCAGTCGAGCAATTAAAATATCATGGTCTTTTAACTTAGAAATTAAATTACTCGATAAGGCTTCTGCCTGAGGACCTAACAACAGTTGCACGTTCACTTCATAAAGCCGTCGCCCTAAAGCCAAGCGAATTCGAGCTAATGCCTCCAGTTGATGCTCACACGTCTTATCACAAACGCTTGGAGCCCAAAGTACCAGCTGCCATTTGGAAGGATGAGGAGCATTCTTGATAGCAATTGGCGGCTGTAGCAGGATCCCATGATTAAGCTTTGTTCCAGCTAACCACTGCGGGTGATGATAGAACACATAGGCTGCAATTCCGGGGGAAGCAAACAGAAATACCAAGATAATTGGCACAAGATAGCGACGGTTGTAATTCATGGTTTTTTCTTAAGATTTAACCCAATAAATAAAATCAATATGACAAAAGCCATAGCAAACCATTGAAATGCATAAGCATAATGGCGCTCTGGCGACATAGAAACGATAGGCCATTTCCTTATAAAACCGTGCGCTTCATGTTCATCAAGGCGAATAATAAACGGATAGACCGATTTATGCAAAAAATGACTGATATCTTGTGTATCTATCCATTCTATGATCGATGCGCGATCTGTTTTTTTTTCGACCATATCGCCTAAAACAATACGCTTTTGGGAAGGGAAATAAGCAACCCCTATAATTTCCTGAGTTTCTCGAGGAATATTAATGTTCGGAAGCTCGTCACGCCCGCGCTCATTCGGGATCCATCCTCTATCAATTAAAACCAATGCTCCATTTGCTAAACTTAAAGGAGAGAGAACATGGTAGCCTACACGGTGGTTGTGATGTTGATTATCCAAGAATAATAGATCGGGAAGATAATAACCGGTTAGTTTTACTCGCTGGTAATTTAGAGGATATCGTTCGCCTGGAACCCAGGATATGGGGGCAATCGACGCGTATTTTTTTTCATTCGCCAACATCGCTTTTTTTTCACTACCGCGAGCAATCTGCCAAAAACCTAAACGTAAAAATAAGGTCAAAACCAAAAGCGCGATGATCGTCATCCACAAGCTTGGGGTGAAACGGCGGTTAAAAACAGTTAAACTAGGCATCTTTTGTCAATTCATTGAATGAAACATCTCAGGTTGTGGAGTATAACAAATGTTCACTAAAGCATTCATCTTAATTATCATGTTCATGATATTAGTTTCTCTAGGAAGCGGGATTGTGTTTCTTGTTCGAGATGAAGGTAAAACCAAACGAACGGTCAAAGCATTAACTTGGCGAATTGGATTATCTCTCGGACTATTTGTCTTTTTAGTCTTGGGATTTTTATTTGGATTTATCTCGCCTCATCCCCTTTAATAGAACTTAAATCCCCTCGGTCTCCGTAAGAACGGTGCTGTTTTAAAATCGATTTAATTTTTCGTAACAATGTAGTATCGTTATCAATGGACATTTAACCTTTTCTCATAAGGATCCAAGGATGATCGCTTTGATCTTTTTCTTTTATTTTATTCTTGGCGTGCAAATTATCTTTTGGCCTAATCGATTCATCAAATTGCAGCTTCTATTTTGTCTTTTTCTTAGCATGATTAGTTTCAACATTCACAGTCACTTGTTGGGATATTTATGACCGAAAATAAATTTCATGTGGTGGGTAATTATTTTGGCGTAGTGATCGTCTGCTACATCTTAATAGTTGCTTTTTTGGACCAGATTTTAAAACATGATGTCCCTTGTCCACTTTGTCTTTTGCAACGAACCGCGTTCATTGGTATTGGTCTTTGTGCCTTTCTGAATATTAAAGTAGGCATTAAAATTTCTCATTATGGCTTTATGCTATTAACCTCGATACTTGGGTTTATGATTGCCTTACGTCAGGTTTTTTTACATATCGCGCCTGATGACCCAGGATATGGCCCTGTTTTTTTTGGTTTGCATTATTACGTTTGGTCTGCCATTTCTTTTGTATTCGCTGTTGGTTTGATTGGAGTCGCCTTACTTTTGGAAAGGGGTTTCATCCCCAAAGCCCGTCCAATAGGAAAGCCTACCTATGCCTTAGGCGTTATTTTTTTAGGCTTGATTCTCGCTAATGGAATCAGTACATTGCTTGAATGCGGATTGATTATTTGTCCGGATAACCCAGTTGAATACCATTTATTGAGTGAGCAAGAAACCTTGCCTATTGGATAACCTGCAATTGATCATTTAGAGAGCGAAGCTATGTATCGTTTTATTTGTTTGATGTGCTTACTGATCCCCATTGCCAAAGCCGACACAATCGATCATTTTATGAACATTGCAAGTAATATTCCTAAAATGGAGATGAAAGCCGATCCTCAATCACAAGCCTGGGCGCGTTCAGCAAGGAATATTTTAACGTTAACCAGTGAGTGCATCGCCGAATCATTAATGCTGGCCAACGAATCCGCCACAGCCAGAGGTGAGCCGTTATTTTGTTTACCTTCCGGTGGAAAAATTGACGCTGAAAAATTAACCTCTCTCATTCAACAAACCTATCAAAACCTCTCTGGACTTCAGAGTGATAAAGATAAATTAACGGTTTCACAGATTGCGTTAATGGGGTTAAAAAAAGAATATCCTTGTCAATCACAGCCACAAGCCGCTTCATCCAACCCGTTTCAGCAGAGCAATCCTCAAACGAGCCAAGCCAATCAAAATCCATTTTATAGGCCTCCTAGCCCGATGCAACATCAAGATGGCTTACCAGCGCTTGGATAAAAAGCTTAGGCTCTATTTTACCCACCATTTTAAGGACTGTCTCTGTTACCAAGGTCAAAAACGACCCAGCCTACTTCTGGGGAGTAGCTCATATTGACCATCGTTATTTATGCTCTCGTTACGATCAAGGTAATTGGCCATTGGCACTCAATTATCTTAGGTAAAGTCAATTGCTCCAGTTGAGGCTTAAGCTCCGTATCAATTAAAGACAAACCTGTCTCTTTGGTGAACGTATTAACCGCTGACCATGTTGAAACATAGGCAATCAAATCTTCTTTGCTTAGATATTTTTTAATGTTAAATGATGGCGTTTTTAGTTTTGTAAATGGAATGGGTATATCTTCGTATTTATTATCAATATATTGACGCTCGGGCTCCCAGTAAGGTGCCGTTATCTCGGTGTAAAATGTATGTATGATTTGATTGAGTTCGCTGTTATTTGTTCGCACTAAACCATAGCACCATACGGCTAAAATGCCCCTTGGTTTCAGCACTCGTTTAACCTCTTTATTAAACCGAGTATGATCAAACCAATGTAAAGCCTGCGCAACAGTAATTAGATCAATACTCTTATTGGGAAGATCTGTTTGCTCTGAAGGTGTTTGCTTATAAATAATTTTGGGGTGATGACTTGCATGAGCTAATTGAGCGGCATTCACATCAGTAGCTATAACCTGATCAAACTTATCTGCTAAAGCAAAAGCAACCTGTCCAGTGCCTGTGCCACAATCCCATAAAGATTTATGCTCATAGCATTGCTTGACAATCCAATCTAGCATTTCTCTAGGATAATTGGGGCGAAATTGTGCATATAATGCTGCCTGCTGAGTAAATAAATCGTGTATTTTTTTCATCGGATTCTAATAGGAGTAATACCTATAAATTATAGCATCGTAATTTTACTTGCGATCGATCAATTTTTTGCAGAGCAAAGAGATTACTTGGGATTTTGGAATAAAAAAGAGTGGTATCGAATGCCAGGCTAGCCACCCCGTCATGAGGGGTCAAGAAAATATTCTCTTCGATGCGATTCTTTTGCCCAGGGCTGCCTATCTTCGAAGACAGGCAACCCACCATCACTCGTAATGGGTTCATTTGCATAACGACATATCTATTTGATAAATAGCATTATCACCATCTCTTGAGCGAAATGAACGCGATGTTTATCAGCTACTCACTTTTACAAAACTACCACGCACCCTTTTAATTTGATTTAGTTTGGTGGCGAATCAATACGAAAAATCCGTTGTGCTCAGGGTGATAAACATTCAGCGATTCTATTGTTATGCTTCTAATCTTTTTTAAATTCTTCAAAGGCTTCTAATGCTTCAGCAGCATACATCAGAGAAGGGCCTCCTCCCATGTAAATAGCCATGGCGAGGGTCTCTAAGAGTTCCTCACGGCTGGTATTAAGCTTTACTAAAGCTTGGGAATGAAACCCGATACACCCAGGGCAATGATTGGCTACTGCTAACGCCATAGCAATCAATTCTTTTGTTTTTTTATCCAAAGCGCCTTCTTTGGTGGCTGCCTTTGACATCGCTGAAAATCCCGCCATTAAATCGGGCATCTCTTTGTGAAACTTCCCTAGCTGTGCACTGATGTCTTTCGTAATTTGAGCGTATTTATTATCGGACATATGAATTTCCTTTTATGATGAAAAGTCTTAGAATTTTTGTTCTAATGACTGGTGAAATCATGGAGGATCTATCCCGTAAAATCAAAGATCCGTGGCATCCTCAGCCGGTGAATGGATCACCGTTGGCTAAGAGTAGCAAAATAATTTCTTTTCTAAAAATATGATTAATTATTAATCAAATTGACTTTATTTTATTTTATGGTATACTATTTTTTTCGAATTTCGTAGGATTTTTTATAGATGTCTACTCCCATGCGTCGTCCCTATGGTAATTGGATAACCATTCAGGGTGAAGTTGCCGAGACTCTGACCCCCTCTCAACAAAGAACGGTGGAGGCACCTAGCTTTAAGCTTCATTTAGCTTTATATAAATCAGCTTATGAGAAAGGATTTCAGACTGCAACGAGACTCCGAGAAACATTAAATGAAATGCTACAAAAAGCGTTTGAGGAAGATGAGCATACAAACTCAACTCAAATGGTTTTAGCGTGAAGGTCTAGGACTAGAATCTGGCGTTGGCTCCTCGGGCGCTTTTTCTCCTGTGGTTAATTCTTGTTTATAATAATCGTAAAACTCTTTCCCCATTTCACCAAGCTCTTTGGGCTTAATTTGCTGCAAACCTTTTACTTGTAAGTTCGCGTCGGCTTCTATGGTGAAACATCTACTTTTTCCTTCTTTATTGAAGGCGACTAAATCATAGGCTTCCCACTTTTCTCCTGTTTCCTCCTTGCGACGAATATCGACAAGATAAAGTTTCACGGTAGGATCTTGATAACACTGCTTGAGTTTTTCGGCAGCCGGCGCGTTTGAGGTTTCCGTAAAATAATTAAACAATGCCAAATTCAAAAGCCTGGCTTCTCCACCTTCTTTTCCACCAGATACGATGACTTTGCCCATAAAGAACCTTGATTAAATGACTCTATTCAAACTATAGCACACGCAGCATGGGCAATATATGAATGGATAATCGACAAAAATTTGAACGCGTTTTTAAAAGCGTTCATTTAAAATTTAGCTTAATCTGTTAAACGGCGCTCTGTTTGCTTAAACCAGCGCTCAGCACACCAGAAGGCTGCGATTAAATAAGGAAGGGCTCCAGCTACCCACATGATTAATCCAGCCAATTGCTGACTCTGAAGCGAGCGATGATGACCATATAATGAAACCTGAGCAAAGGTGAGTAAAGCGCCTAAAAATCCCGTGTGCATTAAGGTAAACAACAAGGCTAAAAAGGCCCTAGCTGTTGTAAAATACGTACTGCGCAATACGGCCCACCAAAAAAATCCTGCAGTAACGATAAAGCAAGCATGCTCAACCACATGCCACCACGGATTTTCCAATGCAAGCAGATACAATCTAGGAGAATGCCAAAGCCAAATCATTGTGGCGTGCAAAAACGCCGCCAACATGGGATAACGAACGATACGAAAAAAAGGTAAAAAAAACCAAACCAACCATCCACCACTTGCTGCGGATAATTGGGGTAAAGGCTGAGATAACACCCAAAGCGGGGCAATAATAACCATCATAGACATGTGTTGAGTCATGTGCGCGGCCGTATTCGTTTCCGCCCATTCATCTAAAGGGCCAAACACGCTGGCTACGAGCAAAAGGGTAGTTATTTGAAATAACCCCCATTTTTTTATTCCCGGCCAAACCTTCCAAGAACCAATGCAATATAAAAGCCATAAGACAAACACTAAAATGGCACTGAGAATAATAGGCAAATTTGATTGTTCTGTGGTTGCAAAAGGATCATGCGCAAGCCCAAGAGAGGGCATGAATACCAAAAGCCATAAAGAGAATCTTAGTTTCATGCGTTTTATTCCTTTAAAGGCATGGGGGAAAAAATAAAGACATCAATCCAATGCTGCCAGTTGTCCCCATTGCAACCAGATAAACTCCAAAACTTAACCAAAAAATAAACCGTGCAGAAGCGGTTTTCTTCTTTAAATCCTGACGATTTTTAATCCAGATCCGGTAAGCTAAACCAATTAGAACAGCTAATGTGACGAGCGTAAATCCAAACAATAAAAGATTGATCCAATTAAAAGAGCCGGTTAGGTCGACAGACGCTTCACAGGATATCGATAAAGCAGCATAAAGTATAACAAACCATACAGCCCATATGACCAACCCAAATACCATGTGTATCGGATGTTTCATAACCATTTAACTAGTCCATGACATTGGAAATAATACCACCGCCACATACGTCACCCAGTAGATCACTAAGGTATAAAACCACCATTGTTCCACGACAACGGGTTCATATAAAGCCTCTTTCCCGATATAGCCATAATAAACCCGCAACGCAAGAACTACTGTCATTAGGATGGCTAATGCGCTATGAATTAATTGATACCCTAACATCACCGAAATCACCGCATCATGAGAGAATTGCGAAGCATGCAGGTTAGCATTCAATAAGATCCATAAGGTCACGCAAAAGTGAATCAAACCTAGAACACTTACACCCCAGAAATTAATTTGGAGGTACTTAATATGATGGTTTCGTACTCGCTTGATTAAGTACTTAAACCAAACTGTAGCTAAGGTTAACCATATGCCACTTACAATCCAGAGCATATTAGAAAAGACGAGATGTTTAGGGATTTGCCAATTGGGTGATGCGGTCCATAAGTAAAACCATCCAAACAACAACGCCATATACAAAGCTGCATTGGCGAGTAAGCTCACCCCCATCCCCCATAACCCCGGCCCATCAAATGTGCGTGAATGCAAAGGAGGATCGCCTGGTTGCGTTTCAGCATCTGGAGCAGCTTTAGGATGGGCTCCATTTTCCCAAGACCAACGCAAAGATAAGGCCATAAATAAAATAAAAGCGGCTCCTGTAATGACATACACACGTATCAGAAGCGTTACAAACATTAGCGCGAGAAATAGCGATGCGAAAAATGGTAACCATGTATTTCCAGGCAAATGAATAATCTCGCGAACCTTACCAGAAACAGGATCGGTTCCCCATGTTTCACGACGACCATGATTTGCCACAGCCAAGGCATGCTTTCCTTCTGCAATCGTTTGTTGTAGGTTGGGATGTTCCCACATAGGATGCCTGGTAGAACATTCCGGTAAACTAATAAAATTATAAGGATTCGGTGGCGTGCCAGTAGCCCATTCTAACGTATCAGCATTCCAAGGATTCGTTGAGCAGGGGCGTCCATAGCGAAAATGAATCACGAAATCTGTGATGATCATCGCAATACCTGCAGCCATCAGAAATGATCCCACCGAAGAAATTAAGTTTGGTAAATCCCAACCAAGACCTGCATCATAGGTATAAATTCGACGAGGCATGCCCAGTAATCCGGTCCAATGCATGATTAAAAACGTCGTATTAAAACCAAGAAACGTGAGCCAGAATCCCCATTTAGCAAGTCCTTCGGAAGGCATTCGCCCTGAAAAATGCGGTAACCAGTAATACATTCCAGCAACCAAAGGAAACAGTAGGCTGCCAATCATCACATAATGAAGATGAGCCACCACAAAGTGAGTATCATGTACTTGCCAGTCAAAAGGCACCAACGCAAGCATAACGCCTGTTAACCCTCCTGCAACAAAAATAATTAAAAAACCGGTGATCCAAAGCATAGGTATTCGAAATATAGGCCTACCGGATAAAAGGGTTGCAAACCAGGCGAATAGTTGAATACCTGTTGGAATGGCAATTAACATACTCGCCACAGAAAAAAATGCTTGAGCTAATTTAGGTATACCCACCGTAAACATATGATGAACCCAAACACCAAAACTTATAAATCCCGTTGTAATGATGGCTAAGACTATCCAGCGATACCCCACCATTGCTCTTTGTGCAAATACGGGAATAATCGTAGAAACAATCCCTGCAGCGGGTAGAAAAATAATATAAACATCAGGATGGCCAAATAGCCAAAATAAGTGTTGCCAAAGAATTGGATCCCCGCCGCGATGAACATCAAAAAAAGGGAAATTAACGGCGCGTTCTAATTCTAATAAAATACTCCCAAGAATGAGAGGTGGAAATCCAAAAACAATCATTAAAGCCATAGCCAAAACATACCAACAATATAGCGGCATTTGATGAAGTGCCATTTTGGATGTTCGAGTTCGAGCAATCGAAACCACTAATTCAATGCCGGTCACAATGGCAGATATTTCAACAAACGTGACGCCTAGAAGCCAAAAATCAACGTTTCTTCCAGGAGAATAAACTGAGTTCGTTAAAGGGGTATACATAAACCACCCTGTATCGGGGGCAATGCCTAAAAAGAAGCTGCTGATAATAATAAGGCCACCAAATAAAAAGCAAAAATAGCCTAAAACACTGACCCGAGGAAACACGAGATCGCGCGCGCCAATCATTTTAGGAACAAGATAAATGGCAAGTCCTTCCATCATAGGCACGGCGAAAAGAAACATCATAATTGTGCCATGTAATGTAAACAGCTGATTATAAACTCCCGCAGTAACTAGGGTCTGTTCCGGCAATGCCAACTGTGTTCGAATAACCATGGATAACAGCCCACCGATGATGAAAAAAAACGCGGCAGTTACCATAAATCGAATGCCAATGGTGGTGTGATTCACAATGGTTAGGGCCCGAAATCCTCTTGGATTCCCCCAGACTTTATTAAACTCATCGTGTTTTACTTGATGATGTTCGATGTTTTGATTATTCATATGCCATTAACATCCTGTAATGAATTGATAAAGCGATCATCACGCATTTGATTCACTCATATTCTGAGGGTTTGGGAAGCGTTATCTTAGAGGGCATGTTTTTATTAGTTTCTAGCCAGGATGAAAAATCATCCTTGGGGTGAACCACAACGTTGAGTATCATTTTTGCATGCCATTTCCCACAAAATTCCGCACATTGTCCACGAAAACGACCAGACTTTGTGGCTTTGAGCCGAATAATATTCGTATATCCAGGAATCATATCGATTTTGCCATTTAATCTTGGTACCCAAAAAGAATGGATCACATCGTAAGTCGTTGCATAAATATCCACGGGTTGGTTAAGCGGTAAATGCAGCTCATTGATGAGCGTGACATTACGATCAGGATAATTTACTTTCCAAAACCATTGATGGCCAATCACATTGATACGCAAAATAGGTTCGTTTGATTCAGGAGATGGCAACATGCTTTGCCCAATAGGGATCCCAAATGAAAGGAGTACGATAATACTTACTGTAGGTAAAGCAATTCCTCCCCACACAATTAAATAATCTCCTAACTTCTTATGCTTAAATGCTTTTTTGCGTGGCTTGATGGCATAAAACCAGATCCCTGCAATAGCTAAAAAGACGAGAGTAAAATAGATAAGCATCCCCCACCAGAGCCTTGCCACAGACAAAGCCGCAGGTCCTGCGGGATCAAGAATTGATTGAGGGCCTTTACAACCTGCTAATGGCAAGGCTAGGTATAGTGGCAAAAGCCATGCTACCCTTTTATTATTTAAACTCATGATCAGGGAATTAAGATGACCTTTGAACCCATTATCAGTCGCATGTCCATAGCGGGACACCCTATCCACCCTATGTTGATTCATTTTCCTGTGGCAGCCCTGCTTGGCCTGATTGCCACCGATTTGACCTTTTTGTTTACCCACCAATTTTTTTGGGCTAAAGCAGGGTTTTGGTTGCTTGTGGTTGGAACTCTGGGCGGTGCTCTCTCGAGCTTGATTGGTCTCATTGATTTGTTGACTGTCACTCGCATCCGTCGCTTGATAACCGGGTGGTGCCATGCCATATTTGCAGTCATGATGCTCTCCTTGGCGACCTTCAATTGGATGCTTCGAATCCCAGACCCTGCGATGTACATCGTTCCCGCAGGAATTTATATGACCTTCTTGACGGCTTTTTTGATCTTTTTGACGAGTATTATGGGTGGTCACCTGGTTTATGAATATGGTGTTGGGGTTGATATTAAATCCTAATGACTCTAACTCTTTTTTCATGCCAACTGTCCTATATCAGGCTTTAACAGCACCAAAGAAATAATCGCTGTGATGAATAGGAACGTAACGATTCCTGTCAAAAGGCATAAACGATTTAAATTTTTTTGCGATTTTGATTCCATTTTCAGGATTAACCAACCATTGAATGCATGAATCATGACAAGAACCGACACCAGGCTAAGCTTGGCCATTAACCACATTGCGATGGTATTTTGTTGCACAAAAATGAAGGTTCCAGAAATAATCGCGATTAAGGCTATAGGAGTGAGGATATGAGTAAAAAAAAGACGTGGCAAGATCACCTGCTCCTTGGCCTCAAATGGTATGCCTTGTCCTGCAGAAATGGATATTAAAGCTGGCATATACAGTAAAAACCCACACCAACCAATCATTGTTGCAATATGCAACAATAATAACCAACGCATAGAACGTCCTTACTCTACGGTATCGATACATCGCGATACGTTTTGTCCTAAAGTCATGAAATTTAACACTTTAACAGGTATAATTCAAAACAACTACTCGGAAGCGATTCTAAAATAGCCCCCTATCTGACCCGATTGATTTGGATCATCTAAGAGATGGCCTGAACAAGTCAGGCCAGGTAGATGGGGGCTAAGTGGTTAGGTCAGTGTTGGACTCACCCCCCTACCTGACCCGATTGATTCGGGTCAGCTCAGGAGATGGCCTGAACAAGCCAGGCCAGGTAGGTGGGGGCTAAGTGGTTAGGTCAGTGTTGGACTCACCCCCCTACCTGACCCGATTGATTCGGGTCAGCTCAGGAGATGGCCTGAACAAGCCAGGCCAGGTAGGTGGGGGGCTAAGTGGTTAGGTCAGTGTTGGACTCAATCCCTCCTACCTGACCCGATTGATTCGGGTCAGCTCAGGAGATGCCTGAACAAGTCAGGCCAGGTAGATGGGGGCTAAGTGGTTAGGTCAGTGATGGACTCACCCCCCTACCTGACCCGATTGATTCGGGTCAGCTCAGGAGATGGCCTGAACAAGTCAGGCCAGGTAGGTGGGGGCTAAGTGGCTAGGTCAGTGTTGGACTCAATCCCTCCTACCTGACCCGATTGGTTCGGGTCATCTCAGGAGATGGCCTGAACAAGTCAGGCCAGGTAGGTGGGGGGCTAAGTGGTTAGGTCAGTGTTGGACTCAATCCCCCCTACCTGACCCGATTGATTCGGGTCATCGAAGAGATGGCCTGAACAAGTCAGGCCAGGTAGGTGGGGCTGAGCTGGACATGAAATGGCAACAGCCCCTAAAATAAACTCAAATTAATACTAAGACAGAGGATGTCAATCTTGAATCTCAACGTTTATCTTTACTTCTCTCAGCGATGATTATTATAAGTCTTATGCTGCTGCCTTTTTTGACTGCTTTGGTTTCGCTATATCTCTTTAAGCAAATAAAGGGCAATTGGTTGGGTTGGTTATTAGGAATTATCCCCTTATTGATGCTTATGCTCTTGCTATCGCAAAGCTCATATATTGCTGAAGGTGGGGTCATTTCTCTGCAATTTCTTTGGTTTAAGGCATTAGGAATTTCTTTCTCATTTCGCATCGATGGGTTAAGTCAATTACTTCTCGTTTTAATTTGTGGAATAGGTTTTCCCATTGTCATTTATAGTAAACCGTATTTTAAGCAACATCCTTATTTAAATCGTTACTATTGTTTGTTGTTTCTCTTTATGGTGTCAATGATAGGTGCTGTCAGTGCCGATGATTTAATCACTTTATATGTATTTTGGGAGTTGACGTCGATTTGTTCCTTTTTATTAATTGGACTTAATCATCAACAACGTAAAGCCAGAAAAGCTGCCATTGAAGCCTTATTTATTACGACTTTAGGAGGCTTAGCCTTATTGGCTTCTTTTATTTTATTGGCAGAGGCAGCAGGAACCCAGGCCATTAGCGCTTTAATTAGAAATCCAGCGACAATCCTTGAACACCCTTATTTTCCTTGGATGTTGTCATTGTTTTTAATTGGCGCGTTTACGAAATCAGCCCAATTTCCTTTTAGTTTCTGGCTACCAGGAGCTATGGTGGCCCCAACTCCCGTAAGCGCATATCTTCATTCCGCCACCATGGTGCAGTTGGGGATTTACCTCTTGGCACGTTTTCATCCCCTCTTTGCCGAATCAAACCTATGGTTTATCAGCCTCACCACCATCGGCAGCATCACCATGTTAAGCAGTGTGATGGCAGCCTTTAAGCATTTAGACATGAAATTAATTTTAGCTTATACCACGATCACTGCTTTAGGCTCCCTTGTATTTATACTGGCTGGGAATGATCCCGTCGTCATCAAAGCCTCTGTATCATTTTTATTGGTCCACGCATTATATAAAGCGAATTTATTCATGGCTATTGGCGACATCCAACATCAAACCGGGACTCGTCATTTAAAATATGTTGGTGGCTTGCATCGTGTCATGCCCATTACATTTTTGGCAGTATTCGTCGCTGGCTGTTCTATGGCAGGGCTTCCTCCTCTTCTGGGATTTTATGTAAAAGAACTGGTTTACGAGGCCAGTTTAGCTGCGCCAAGTGCAACCTATCTACTTACCTTTATTGTCGTTCTCGCGAATATGGTGATGGCTGCGATTGCATTTACTCTCGTGTTAAAACCTTTTTGGGGAGCACAATATCCTTCTCGAGTTCGAGAGGCGAATTACAATATGTCTGTAAATGCCTTGTTGTTGGCAATCATTACCTTGTTTTTTAGTATCTTTACGCAAACGATGAACGTGTACATTCTTTCCCCTGCGGCCAAGGCAATTTTAGGCCAAAGTGAACCTTTTCGAATCGTTTCCCGAGGAGAGGCAATGTGGCCATCGCTTATACTCAGTGCCATTACTCTGAGTGGTGCGGCCCTCTTGTATATTGGGCGACGTCCGCTTCGATTTACTCTGCTCAAAACGAACAAGCTACGTTGGATATTCCCGTATCATATCTTGCAAGTCCTATTAATCGGGAGTGTCAATATTGCAAATAATTGGACGAATAGGCTACAAACTCCAAATTACAACCGTTACTTCATCATTACCTTTTTAACGCTTTGTTTAATATTTGGGTTTTCACTGTTGCCTCACGCATTCCCCTTGGCGTTTAGTAAACCGACTTATCTTCTATGGTTATTGCTTTTTTGGTTACTGGGCTCTGCTACCTCTTTACTGTGGGTTAAACAATTTATCACAGGACTAATTGGACTCAGTGTATTTGGCTTAATCCTTGCGCTCTTTTTTGTGATCCAAGGCGCGCCGGATCTGGCAATGACTCAAATCTTAATTGAAACCTTAATGGTCATTTTAATTGTATTTAGTTTATCAGGATTAAAAAAATGGCCCAGGATACAGCAAGAAACCTTTTGGCATCGCGTAATAAGTGGAGGGATTGCCATTTGTTTTGGAGCTTTTATTTCGTTGACTTTAGATGCGTTATTGGTAAGCCCATTTAATGACAAGGTGGGTCGTTATTATATTGAACATAGTTTGCCTCTGGGTAATGGCCTCAACGTGGTGAATGTGGTATTAGTAGATTTTAGGGCCTTAGACACGTTAGGAGAAAGTGTTGTTCTTTTGATCGCTGCTTTTGGAATAAAAATATTATTGAATCGTCGTTCGGGAAGAAGATGATGCAATCTTTAATTTTACAAACCATCGCCCGCTTATTGTTAGGATGGATGTTTTTGTTTTCTTTATGGGTATTATTTCGTGGCCATAACGCGCCCGGGGGCGGTTTTCCTGGTGGGTTAATTGCTGCTTCATCCCTTTCTTTATATTTATTAGCCTATGGCGTGCCAAGATTGCTAACCATTATAAAGTTTTCTCCTACGGTCTGGCTTTGTGCAGGACTAATACTTATGGTGTCTAGCAGTTTGTGGGGACTATTGGTCCATGCCATCTTTTTAAGCCATGTTTGGCTTAAAACTTGGGATGGATTGATTAATTCTGTGTTGTTTTTTGATGTTGGCGTCTATCTTGTTGTGTCTTCTTCCGTTTTGATGATGATCATCGCTTTGGAGGAAACTTCATGAGTTCCATGGCCTTAACCATTGGTATACTCATGGCTCTTTCGCTTTATTTGCTTATGAGCCAGCAACTAAGTCGTTGGCTTTATGGGTTAATTCTATTTTCATCCACCATCAATCTTTGTCTTTTAATTGCGGGTCGCGTTTTTTTAACGGATCCAGCATTTATCAACGGTAATCAACTGGTTAAGATGGGTAACCCGTTACCCCAAGCTATGGTACTTACAGCGATTGTGATTTCATTTGCGCTGATTGCCTTTTCGTTGATTATCGTTCGAGAATTGCATAAAGAAAATTACAAGAACCCTGAAATAGACTCCCCTACCTTACCTTCAAACACACAAGGTGATGATGAATAACCTAGCTTGTACGCCCATATTGGTTAGTTTGTTAATTGGGTTAATGTGTTTGTTAGTGCAGTCTAACGAACGTTTACAGCGAACGACCCATTATTTTGGTGCTGCCAGCTATTTACTCATTGCGATCATTTTAAACTGGCAAGTTCAACGTTTAAATCTTCTTTCCCTAAATGTAGGGGGATATCCTTCAGGCATTGCCATTACTCTGAGACTAGATACCTTTTCAAGTTTGATGATTTTAGTTACAGCCATCACCGTTCTTGCGGTATCTATATATAGTGTTGCGGATACAACCATCCGTAACATCACTTCTTTTTATCCCGCGTTCTGGTTTTTAGTGACTGGCGTCACGGGAATATTTTCTACTGGTGATTTGTTTAATCTATATGTTTGGTTTGAGATAATGCTCATTGCGTCGTTTGTTTTGATGACCTTATCCTATGAACAAGACCGGTTAAAAGGGACTTTACATTACATTTCTTTAAACCTGTTAGCAACCTTAATTTTATTATTATCAATTAGTTTCTTATATGGCGTCAGCGGTACACTGGATATGACCCAGTTAGCACGATGGGCGCAACAATCGCCTTCATACCACCAGTTCTATCCATGTTTTGTCATGCTCATGGTTGCTTTCGCCATTAAAGCCGCCTTATTTCCCTATTATTTTTGGTTGCCTGCGTCTTATCACTTAACCAGTGTATCAGCCGGGAGTATTTTTGCGGGTTTGCTCACTAAAACTGGAGTGTATGCGTTAATACGCATGGGAACTTTATTTTTTTCGCCAGAGTCTCAATTTCTACATCTTCTTTTAATTATTTCTTGTTTGACCATGTTAAGCGGGGTCTTTGGCGCGATGAGTGATTTTCATATCCGTCGCATTTTATCCTTCCATATTATTTCTCAAGTCGGTTATATGACCTTAGCATTGGCTCTAGGCACAACCGTAGCACTCAGCGCGGGAGTTTTTTACATCATTCACCACATCTTGGTCAAAACAAATTTGTTTTTTGTCGCAGGTATCGTAAGTCGTTATAATCAACAGGTTGATATTCGGCAAATGGGCGGGATTTTTAAACAAAAACCACTCTTAACGTTCTTATTTACCATTCCCGCGTTTTCTCTAGCAGGTCTTCCTCCTTTTTCAGGATTTTGGGCAAAATATCTGCTATTACAGGCAGCTTTAGTTGAAAATTTTTGGATAACGGCGTTTATTATTGTGGCCGTTGGGTTTTTCACCTTATTTTCCATGATAAAAATATGGCGATATGTATTCTTACAACCCACGACTAGTTCAATTTTTTGTCTAAGCGTAAAAGAGAAAGTCTTCCTATACTTGCCCGTTATATTTTTAGGCTCTTTAACTTTGCTCATTGGATTTTTCCCACAATGGTTGTATGAAGCTTCGGAGCAATCTGCATACGCGATACTACACCCCTACGCTCACCTAGGGGCTTCTAGTGGAGGATTGTAAGTGAAGAGTTTTCAACTGATATATCGAATAGGGTATTTCATTTTATTTTCTTTTTTTGTTTTATATGAAATCGTCTTGGCAAATCTTCGAGTTGCTTATGCCGTTATTATGCCAAGCTTTCGAGGGAAACCGGCATTAATCGATTATCCTTTAAGTTGCACCAATGATATACAAATTACAGCGCTAGCCAATATTATCTCATTGACTCCTGGAACGTTAACATTAGAAATTTCTAAGGACAAAAAACACATGCTTCTACATGTGATGTTTTTTTCAGATAAGCAACGCCTTATAAATCAGTTGCATACAAAATTTGAACGCCCCATTATGGAGATTTGGCCGTGAGTATATTATTCTGGCTTGCTTGCTTATTGATTATCTTGGCAGCCATCTTTTGTTTTACTCGCCTAGTTCTTGGCCCAGGGATCCCTGACAGAGTGGTCGCACTGGATTTAGTGGCCAATGTAATCATGGCATCGATAGCCTTATATAGCGTCTACACCCACCAAGCCATCTATTTAGATATCGTGGTTGCTTTGGCGCTGGTGATGTTTTTAAGCAGCACCATGTATGCTTATTATTTAGAAAGAAAACGCAATGTAGGGAAAGAGGATGATAAATTTTTTGAGTGACTGCTTTTTGTTTATTGGATCCATATTTATTTTTATTGCTTCCTTAGGAATTGTGCGAATGCCTGATCTATTTCTTCGTATGCATGCCTCAGCCAAAGCCGGTACATTAGGAGCAGGATTAATCTTATCTGGCGCAGTTATTTATTTTTCATCCTGGGCGGTGGCACTTGAAGTGCTCATAGCGATACTATTTCTCTTATTGACCGCACCTGTCGCCTTTCATCTGATTGGAAGAGCGGCTTTTCGCCATGAAGTGAGACTCTATCCCAAAACCCAAAAGGAAACGGATTTAGTTTATTTTTACGGGCGAAACAAAACCTGATGGTTTAAGTGCTAATAAAGAGCAATCAATTTTTTGCAAAACGTTTTCGGCCGTATTTCCGATGATAAAACCAGAAATTCCCGTTCGAGCCAGAGTCCCCATAACTAAAATATCAATGTGTTGCTCATCGATAAAAGATGGGATCTCAACTTCAGGACGCCCTTTTAAATGATTAATTTTATAGTTTGTCCCGTTGTTTTTAACTTGGTCTAGCAAGCTTTTTAACGCATTTTCACTGGTATTTTTTGCTTCTTGCAGCATCTCATTTAATTCATTACTAGAAGTTTTATCGAACACACTATTGCGAAAATAATTTTCAAATGCAAAATGCCAACATGCAATGACATTAAGCTGTCCTGAATACTGTTTTGCGAGGGATTGTGAGATTTCTAATAAATTAAGCGAAAGCTGCTGAGCTTGTGGTTCTTCTTCCATTGGATCAACGGCTACGGCAACCTTAACTTTTGGATATTCGTGTTTAAATGGTCTACTGATAAATAAGGCACAAGGGCATTTATGTAATAATTCCATTTCTAATGCATCAAACCCTTTATTTTCACTCTGTTGGGCATGCTTAATCACAAGATCATAGTGATGTTTTAACACATGGCGAACCACACGAATGTCCAACATATCCCCGCTTTCTAATTCAATGTTAATTGATAATTTATTTTCTGGGATATCTAAATCCACCCTTGCCTCTTTAAGCATTTTCTCAATGCACTTCAATAATGATTCTTTATAACAGTCTTTATAGTCATTTAAATTCTCTGGAAAAGAAGGTGAAATAATAAGAACGCTAAGGGTGGCTTGATTATATAAAGCCAATTCCATAGCTTGGCTTGCCACTGTCTTTTCAGTATCATCGCCTTGCATAACGAGTAAAATATTTTGAAATCGTTCCATTTCACGTCCTTAAAATGTTCTACCCATAACAATCAATTAGTCATTCCTCTTTCTTAGGGTCTTGCCAAAAAAACTTCTTAGAGCCTTAGGCAGACAAACCTTTTTTGATTAAAACGTTTGAAGCAGGAATTTCTAAAGTAAGTGGCCCTAGTTTCCTATCTTTTATCTATCTTCTAAACTTAACCTTAGCACATGGATTGCAATAGAAGGAATATTATGGTGCGTCTTAAAGTTTGGCTTGCCATTTTGGGAGTCGTTATCATCCTGGCTGGGCTGGCTTATTACTATGGCCAAAAAATTATCCCTTATTTTTTTCAACCCACGATCACCAGTGTAAAAGCTGGAACCACCCTAAATTCAACTAAACCTGAAACGGTTGTAGAGGGACTAACAGTCCCCTGGGAGTTGGTTTTTTTGCCTAATGGAGATCTCTTAATTACCGAGCGCCCTGGACAACTAACCCAAGTAGGTAAAATGACTAAAACTCAGACTATCCCAAGGGTAGCCCAAGTTGGAGAAGGAGGATTGCTAGGCATGGCACTTGATCCAGAATTCTCACAAAACCGATTGTTGTATTTGTACAGAACCACGCGTAAACAGGGTGAGCTTTTGAATGAGATCGTGCGCTATCGATACGATAGTCATGGTGTGTTGAGCGACGAAACCATTCTCCTCACCAATATTCCCGCTGCTCGATTTCATAATGGTGGGCGTATTGCATTTGGTCCTGATGGCTATTTGTACGTTACCACGGGCGATGCGTTATCCAAGAACTCAGCGCAGAATAAACATTCCTTAGCAGGCAAAATTTTGCGCTTAACAAAAGACGGCCAACCCGCACCTAAAAATCCTTTTAATTCACCTGTCTATTCCTATGGTCATCGAAATCCACAAGGATTAGCGTGGGATAACCAGGGCCAGTTATGGGAAACCGAGCATGGGGAAAGCGCGCATGATGAGATTAATTTAATAAAGCCCGGCAAAAACTATGGCTGGCCTGTGATTCAAGGGGATGAAACGAAACCCAACATGGTCACACCGGTTCTTAACTCAGGCAAAAATGAAACCTGGGCTCCTGGTGGAGCAATTATCATGAATGATGATTTATTTTTTGGTGGATTAAGAGGACAAACGCTCTATCAAGCCACATTGAACCCCAATAAGCAAACCATTCAAACGTTAATCGGCCACTATCGAAAACAGTTTGGGCGCATTAGACATGTGGTAAAAGGCCCTGATGGCTATCTATATTTCATGACGTCAAACCGTGATGGTCGAGGCTGGCCCCAAAAAAAGGATGACCGAATTTTAAAAGTCAATCCTGAAGCGTTCAAAGACTACTGAATACATCAATTTGGGTATATACTCTTTTTCTTAGAGTTGATCTCAATAAAGAATTTCCAGAATAGCTAATAAGGACGTACACTATGAAATTTTTTTCTCCATCAGAAAATCTACTTGATTGCCCCATATGTTTTGAAACTCAAGATAAAAAAGAAAATATAATGTTTTTAGTAGAAAACAGCACATACTTTTTTGGGTGCGTTGGATGTTATTCCAATCTTGATGAAAATCCTTTTACACGAACTAAACTTTTTAAAAAAATACCATTTAATGAGTTAACTCCCGAAGAAAAAATCCAATTTAAAATAGCATTTTCACTTGCTGCCCAATCCAAGATAGAAACTAAACAGATAAATAAAATTACAGATATTGAGCATGATCAGCACTGCTGTAAATTAATGTAAATAGGTTGGTTGCAGGGGGAAACAGTTATTCGAGATGTTCTTTCGTCTTGTACAGAGGAGCTGAGTCCAGATTATTAACCTAAAGTTTAGTGGATGCTCGTGGTAGCTTGAGTGGCCAACTGGCAACTTTTTCATAGTGTGTGGTATTTGAAGCCGTACTGGATTTGATGAGACAAAATTCCTCTACAGGCCATAGAATGGCTTGAATTGTCTGAGGCTTAACTGGCTTATCCCATTTACGTGCGATCGTTACATGTGGGGTAAATGGGGATTTTTCTGGCCTAAACCCTGCTGAAATTAATTGTCGATTCAGTCTCAGCACTAAGTTTGTTAATTCTTCTGGTAAAGAGTCGGTCCCAAGCCAAAGCACTTTTGAGCGTAACCAAGCATCCATCACATTGATTTTTAAATCAAACCGTTTTGCTTTTATTAGTGCAGCGATTCTCATGGCCTCTTGCAAAAAATCGGGAGGGACATTGCCTAAATAAGCCAAGGTAAGATGTAACTTGGATTTAGGAATGATTGGATAGGACTCCGAATGAATGAGCTTTTTTGCTTGCTTATGTAAATGCTCAGCCGTATTCTCATCAGGGTATAAAGCAAAAAAATAGGTTTCTTTACTTCTTTTGGTAAGCTTAGGATGTAATTTTGGATTGCATCGTTTAATTAAACCCTCTAACGCAGTTTGCACCGCTTGATGCCGTATAGCAGGACGATTACCCACAAAATGATAACACTGGCTATAGGTAGGCTGCATATCGCCCGCCCAAGCAATCCAAACAGTTCCTATCGGTTTATCTTGACTTCCTCCTCCAGGACCTGCAATTCCTGTAATGGCAGCACTGACATGAACATCGCTTTGAGAAATAACCCCTTCAGCCATGGCACGTGCAGTTTCTTCACTTACAGCTCCATGAGCGCGCAGAATTTTCCCAGGGACCCCAAGCATTTGCACTTTAGAGGAGTTGCTATAGGTAATATATCCTCGATCAAACCATTCAGAGCTGCCAGGGATAGAAGTAATCGTTCCAGCCAAACTGCCTCCTGTGCAAGATTCAGCTACGGCGCAGCGAATGTTTCGAGAGGTTAAAACCTCACCAAGCTCTTCTGCTAGTTCATAAATAACGGAACCATAGGTCATGATGGTTCCTTACTTATGCAAAAATTTCGTTTAAGAAGTCTTTCATTGCTTGCCAAGCACGGTGTTCAGCTTGTTCGTTATAGACCGTTCCTAATTCTTGATCATGAGCCTTGGGATTAGTAAACGCGTGCTTGGTATTACCATAAATATAAACTTGCCAATCTACCTTGGCATTTGTCATTTCTTGGCAAAATGCATCGACTTGTTCAGGAGGAACCATGGGATCATCATAGCCATGCAATGCCAAGATTTTTGCGTGAATCGGCTGCTCTGGTAACCCTTCGGGGTTGTTTAATAAACCATGAAAACTTACTGCCCCTTTGAGGTTAGCTCCACTTCGAGCCAAATCAAGCGCACATAATCCACCGAAACAAAAACCAATCGCGGCTATTCGTTGATTATCAACCTCCCCCATTTGAACCACGGCATCAAGCCCCGCCTGTAACCGCTTCAACAACAATCGGCGGTCGTTGGTATACGGGGACATCAACGCTTTCTTTTCCTCTAAGGTTTCCCCCAGTCTTCCCTCGCCATACACATCAACCGCAAAGCCAAGATAACCCATTTCAGCCAATTTTTCTGCTTTTTTACAAGCAAACTCATTTCTTCCGGACCAATCGTGCATGACCAACACTACGGGCCTAGCTTTTTTTACCGCTTCATCATAGGCCAAATACCCATGTAACTCCTGCTCACCATCATGATAAAGGTAGTTTGTTGCGTGCATCAGGTTCATCCTTGTGTGTTTTTATTTTATTAATCAACAGTCTAATCGCCTTTTATGAAAAGTCCAGTCTGCCTGGAGGGTAAACCGCATCTAATCGAGTCAAATAAAATCAAAATGTCTACGTTCAGCACTTTATGGGCGGAATTAGGCTTTGAACTTCATTCAAGAACGATTGAATGCCCTGCATAAAGCAGGGCAAGTAGGCAAAAAAAAAGCGTGCCATGTTCAAAAATGAGATGCGTTTGCCCCGAGACTCTGAAGAAATTTCAGCTTCTATAAGTCCATCAGACAAGAAAATAATTTACTTTCTTGCGATCATGGTTGCACCAGCTTGAGCAGTGGGCATAATCAGAATCTCACTGATATTGATGTGTTCTGGTCGTGATGCGCAATATAAAATTGCATCCGCTATATCTTCTGGCATTAATGGTTGAAAGCCCTTATAAACCGCTTTTGCTCTTTTCTCGTCGCCTTTAAATCGCACTAGGCTGAAATTCGTTTCTACAGCGCCTGGATCAACACTGCTGACTCGGATTTTTGTGCCGGATAAATCCAATCGTAATCCTTGAGATAATGCATCGACTGCATGTTTTGTCGCGCAATAAACCGCACCCTTTGGATAAACTTGATGACCGGCTATGGATCCAATATTGATGATGTGGCCAGAGTCTCGTTCAATCATGTTCGGCAAGACCGCGCGGGTCATATAGAGTAGACCTTTGATATTCGTATCAATCATTGCATCCCAATCTGCGCTATCACCCTCTTGTATGGTGTCTAGCCCTGCGGCAAGTCCTGCATTATTGACTAAGACATCGATGGATTTCCAGGCCTCCGGTAGACTCTGGATTGCATGATTCACCTGCTGCTCTTTCTGAACATCCAACTCAAAGGTATGGATTGGTATGTCATATTGTGCTTGAAGCTCATCTGCTAACTCCTGAATAACGGAAAGACGACGAGCACACAGTAGAAGCCTGGCTTTCGCTTCAGCAAACTGTTTTGCAGATGCTTTTCCTATACCACTGGAAGCACCGGTAATCAAGACTACTTTACCACTTAATCGTTTCACTTTATTTCATCCTTAAATAGGGTAAGATGTGGGAATGAACTTAGTTTGTATAGAATTGTAATGAAACTTTTTGAGAAAATAAAAAAACTTGAGGAAGAAGCCCAGGCTCTTGGTTTCTGTTGGCAATGTCCGGAACAAATTCTACAACAAATACAAAGTGAAATTCAGGAAATCCAAGTGCATTTTAATCCTGTTGATCCCCTTCATCGTTCAGGGTTACAAGAAGAAATTGGCGATTTGATGCATGCTGTGATTTCACTCGCCCTATTTTGTGGATTCGATCCAGGGCAAACGTTAGATAAAGCGACGACGAAGTTTGAACAACGATTTCATCATGTGAAACGAATTGCTCATGAATCGGGATTTACGAATTTAAAAAATTGCTCAGACGAAGAATTATTGCATATTTGGCAGCAAGCAAAGCAAGCCATCGAGACATCTAGCACCTAATCTAACGTTTGGCGGTATCGTTTAAATCCAATAACCATAACCACTACCATGAATATTAATATGGGTATTATTTCTTTCCATACATCAAAAAATCCATTACCTTTTAAGAGAATTCCGCGAACAATAATCAAAAAATGTTTTAAAGGTAATATATTTCCTAAATATTGCGCCCAGATTGGCATGCCTCGAAAAGGAAACATGAAACCAGAGAGTAAAATAGAGGGTAAAAAGAAAAACATGGCACTTTGCACGGCTTGAAGCTGATTGCTCGCTAACGTTGAAAACGTTAATCCCATGCTTAAATTAGCTGCAATAAAGGGTAAACACATAAAAAGCAATAAGAATATACTTCCCTCCATCGGCACATTAAATAATACTTTAGCCATCAATAAGATTAATATCACTTGAATATATCCCACGATAATGTAGGGCAAAATTTTACCAATCATGACTTCTAACGGTTTTAGTGGAGTCGCCAGCAAATTTTCCATCGTTCCTCGTTCATATTCACGTGTAATAGCAAGTGCTGTGATAACAACCATCGTCATGGTGAGTACCACACCTAATAAACCTGGAACAATATTAAACGCTGTGATAGCTAGGGGATTGTAAACTTCATGAACCATAGGTTGGTAAGGTGGAGGTGAGGGATTGAGGTAAGATAACAATCCGGTCAATTCTTCTTGTAAAGACAAGCTGGCTAGTTCAGCAAATACCGAAACGGCGCGGCTTGTTGCTGCTGGATCGGTTGCATCAGCCTGTAACAACAATTGCGGTTTAAGTCCTTTTATCAAATCCTGTGAAAAATTTGGCGGAAAATTCACAATAAATTGAACTTTTCCTGCTTTTAGGAGATGCTGCGCTTCTCTTTCGGTCATGGCCGGGCTAATAAAATTAAAATAAGTAGAATTCTCCATGCTTTTAAGAATTCTACGAGCAACCATGCTCTCATCATCACCAACGATTGCCGTAGGTAAATGGCGAGGGTTCAAATTGATTGCATAGCCAAATAATATAAGCTGAATAAGTGGAATGCCAATAATCATGGCAAACGTAGTCCTGTCGCGACGCATTTGGATAAATTCTTTAATAATCACTGCGAGAAGATGAGAATTTGTCCAAGATTTCAACTCTCGACTCCTTTTGTTTCTTTAACAAGACGTAAAAATGCATCTTCTAACGTAGAATCAATTTCATGCCAACGGATGTTAAAGTCCATGCGAAGTGACTCTAGTCCTTCTTTAATTGCATCTTCCTTAAACCCACACACATGAATTTGTCTGCCAAAAAGGGCAGCTTGTGTAACCCCATCTATCTTTTTAATTTCATGCAACAATTTTGGTGTAATATCTCCCCGAATTTCCCAGGTTTTTAACCCCGTACTTTGAATAACTTCATCCACTGTGCCTGTTATAATTAATTTGGCATTGGCAATATAAGCTAAACGCGTACAACGCTCCGCCTCATCCATATAGTGTGTCGTCATTAAGGTGGTTATTCCTTGTTCACTTAACGCATGGATTCTATCCCAAAAATCTCGACGCGCAATCGGATCGATGCCTGCGGTTGGTTCATCCAGGAGCAATAAATCCGGATCATGTAACATACAAGCAGCCAGCGCCATTCGCTGTTTCCAACCTCCTGAGAGCTCCCCGGCTAACTGATTGCTTTTATCGGTTAGTCCAAAATCCTCCATGATCTTTTTGATTCGGTTTTTAGCATTCTTGATGCCATAAACACTAGCAATAAACGATAAATTTTCTTTGACGCTCAAATCCGTATAAAAACTAAAACGCTGTGTCATATAGCCAACACGGGCTTTAATTTTTTCTGATTCTTTGACAATATCAAAACCAAGGCAGGTACCTTCGCCAGAATCTGGTGTTAATAAACCGCATATCATTCTTAAGGTCGTCGTCTTGCCACTGCCATTAGGTCCTAAAAATCCAAACACCTCACCCTTTTTGACTTGCAAATCAACCTGATCTACCACGACTCGGTTATCAAATGATTTAGTAAGCTTTTGAACGTCAATTACGTTTTTGCTTGTCATGATCAATCGCCGTTATCCAAATCGGTTGTCCTGGTTTAAATCGTGTTGAATTGGTTATTGCAGCGTTCACTCGAAAAACTAAATGCTCACGATTTTCATGACTGTAGACTAAGGGTGGAATAAATTCAGCCTCGGGTGATATATAACTGATACGTGCTTTGTAATCTTGCTGACATCCTTCACAAGTAAAACTAACCGTTTGATCCAAATGAATAGACGGTAGTTGCTGTACGGGAACAAAAAATTCAATTCGAACGTCTTTGGGTGCTAATAAAGCTAATACAGGTTGCTGACTTCCAACAAATTCTCCTTCTTGATAATAAGTATCCTGAATAACACCATCCTCTGGTGCAAACATGATTTTTTGTGATAGTTGCCACGTAGCTACTTCAAGTTTCGCTTCCATAGCTTCTATCTTTGCTGCTTGTGCGTTAATTTGCTCTTCTCGGCTACCAAGCTTTGCTAATTGTAAATTAGAAAGCAGCTCGGCTTTGCGGTGTTTGAGCTGCTCTTGTCTCGCTAATGCTTCATCAAGATTGTCTTTATTTGTTGCCTTTCTGTCATATAACGTTTGATAGCGAGTAACACGAATCGCAGCGAGTTCTAGCTCCGCATCCACTTGTTCAATCTGAGCTTTAATCGATTCAATTTCAGGTGTGCGTTTAGGATTTAAAAGATCTTGATAGATCTTTTTAGCCTGCTCTAACTCTGCTTTTTGAGCTTTAATCTCTAAGGCCTCGGGATTACCAGCCAAGCGAAACAATTGTTCTCCTTTTTTAACCGTTTGTCCGCGACGAACAAAAAGATCAGTTAATTTCCCAGAAAAAGGCGAAGCTAAGTAAATAGCCTCACCCTCCACATAACCTTGATAGAGGATCTCCGAAGGATTACCGCAGCTCGAAAGAAGCAGTATGGTAGTGAACACCACCAGAAGCTGGAATAAACTTAAATGCTCGATATGTCCTTTTATCATTGAAACCCTTAGATCAAAAATTTTCCCTACATTCCATGCTATTTGAAGTGGCTATTTGCCCCGGTCTAGTTAAAATAAGATTCAACACTTGTCAAAACGTGTCGTAAAATAAAAAATATACGCTTATTAAATTTACCTAACAATGCAGAGCATACTCCAAAGGATACTATTTAACTATGAGCAATCCAACACGACCATTTGAAGATTTTTCGCCGACTATATGCGACGGCGTATATATTGACCCTAGTGCCGCGGTAATTGGCAATGTTCACTTAGCTGAACATGTTTCCGTCTGGCCAATGGCTGTTATTCGTGGGGATGTGAACCGCATTGAAATAGGGTCTTCAACCAATATTCAAGATGCAGCGATTCTTCATGTAACTCATGATGGCCCTTACACTCCAGGTGGAGAACCACTCATTATTGGCAATGGCGTGACGATTGGTCATAAAGCGGTATTACATGCTTGCTTCATTGGCAATTTTTGCCTTATAGGCATTGGCGCCATCATACTGGATAAAGTGGTGGTTGGCGATCACGTGCTAATAGCTGCTGGAAGCCTCGTTCCGCCTGGAAAAGAACTTCGTTCTGGTTATCTATATATGGGAAATCCCATACAAGAGGTTAGAGCGCTGACCCAGAAAGAAAAAGATAATTTAGAATACTCTTCAGCACATTATGTTCGCTTAAAGAATAAATATTTACAGCCGTAACTAAATTAAGCACTAACTACGAAGTCTTTTGGGGCTTTAGAATATTAAAACGATCACAGCCTTCGCGATTTAGTTCATCCACAACCGAGTCGCGACCGTAAGGATCGAAAATAAACTTAGTGAACTTCCTGAACGTTTGCTAACGCGCGCGGATGCTGTGCTTAAATCACAGCCAGTAGGGGCGTGCGTTGCCGCATCAAGTCCGGTACAAGCTTTTTTGTCTGGCGGCATCCATAGACTCCGCGGACATATAAGTTGCGGGGCGTAGGGCATGAAGTGAATTGTCAACAGGCCCTAATTTCAGGCAAAAAAAAAGCCAGCGATTAAGCTGGCTTTGGAATAAAACCCTGGCGATGACCTACTTTCGCATGGGGAAGCCCCACACTATCATCGGCGTACGTCTGTTTCACTTCTGAGTTCGGGATG
>NZ_CAAAIA010000007.1 GCF_900639875.1 Legionella impletisoli | reverse complement strand
CTACTTGCTGCGGCTTTGACCGCAGCATCCATTTAACTTGCTGGTTTCTAGCGTGGATGCTGTGCTTAAAGCACAGCAGGTAGGGTAAGCTGGTGCTTGCGCTCACTCAACGCCTACTTGCTGCGGCTGTGACTGCAGTATCCATTTAACTTGCTGGTTTCTAGCGTGGATGCTGTGCTTAAAGCCATAGGTAGGGTATAAGCTAGTACATCCTCTCACTCAACGCCTACTTGCTGCGGCTTTGACCGCAGCATCCATTTAACTTGCTGGCTTCTGGCATGGATGCTGTGCTTTAAGCACAGCAGGTAGGGTATAGAGGAGGATTCTAAACGGCGTATTATGATTTATTTAATTTTTTTGCGGACTTTTTGAATGGCCCGGATCTGGGCTACGGCACGCGCTAATTCAGCGGCGGCTACCGAGTAGTCAATATCAGAATCCTTACTGGCGATGGCTTCTTCAGCTCGTGCTTTAGCGGCAAGGGCTGCTTCTTCATCTAAGCTTTCAGCCCGCTGGACCGCATCAGCCAGCACCGTTACACAATGCGGCTGAACTTCAAGCATGCCACCAGAAACGTAATAGACTTCTTCATTACCACCGGGTAGCGTTAGACGAATTTCGCCGGGTTTGAGTAAGGTCAGCAAAGGAGCGTGGCCCGGGACAATACCCAGCTCACCCATTTCTCCGGTGGCAACAATCAGTTCAACCACGCCGGAGAAAATTTCCTCTTCCGCACTGACAATATCCAAGTGCGTTGTTATTGCCATGTCAGACTCTCTCATAGGGTTTTAGCTTTGGCAACAGCTTCTTCAATGTTACCCACCATATAAAACGCTTGCTCAGGCAAGTCATCGTATTCACCCGCTAAAATACCTTGGAAGCCTTTAATGGTGTCTTTGAGTGACACATACTTACCAGGCGAGCCTGTGAATACTTCCGCAACGAAGAATGGCTGCGACAAGAAGCGCTGAATTTTACGAGCACGCGATACAACACGCTTATCTTCTTCAGATAATTCATCCATACCGAGAATCGCGATGATATCTTTAAGCTCTTTGTATCGCTGTAACGTTTGCTGGACGCGTCGAGCAGTATCATAATGTTCTTGACCAACCACCAACGGATCAAGCTGGCGAGAGGTAGAGTCAAGTGGGTCAACCGCAGGGTAAATCCCTAACTCAGCAATTTGACGTGACAATACAACCGTTGCATCCAAGTGCGCAAACGTGGTTGCAGGTGACGGATCGGTCAAGTCATCCGCAGGAACATAAACCGCTTGAATCGAAGTAATCGAGCCTGTTTTGGTTGAAGTAATCCGCTCTTGCAACATACCCATTTCTTCCGCTAAGGTAGGCTGATACCCTACCGCAGATGGCATACGACCAAGCAACGCAGACACTTCTACCCCAGCCAGGGTATAACGGTAAATATTATCGATGAACAATAAAACATCGCGGCCTTCATCACGGAATTTTTCAGCCATGGTTAAGCCCGTCAATGCCACGCGTAAACGGTTGCCTGGTGGCTCATTCATCTGGCCATACACCAACGATACTTTATCTAATACATTGGAATCTTTCATTTCGTGGTAGAAGTCGTTTCCTTCACGAGTACGCTCACCCACTCCAGCAAATACTGAGTAACCACTGTGCTCAATTGCGATGTTACGGATAAGCTCCATCATGTTTACGGTTTTACCTACACCAGCACCGCCGAATAAACCGACTTTACCACCCTTAGCAAAAGGACAAAGCAAATCAATGACTTTAATTCCCGTTTCCAACAACTCTTGGCTACCCGCTTGTTCTTCATAGCTTGGGGCAGCTCGGTGAATCGCCCATTGCTCTTCCGCTTCAATTGGGCCAGCATCATCTACTGGGCGACCCAAGACGTCCATAATGCGTCCCAAGGTTTTCTTACCGACAGGAACTTGGATAGGTTCACCGGTATTTTTAGCCTTTACACCGCGTTTCAAGCCATCAGTGGAACCCATCGCAATGGTACGAACAACACCATCGCCTAACTGTTGTTGCACTTCAAAGACTAAGTCGCCATCGGTTAATTTCAGTGCATCGTTAACTTTTGGTACGTCATCACGTGGAAATTCCACGTCAACCACGGCCCCAATTACTTGAACAACGTTTCCTATGCTCATTATTTACCCTCTTATAAAGCGGCTGCACCACCGACAATCTCCGCCAGCTCTTGCGTAATAGCGGCTTGTCGGGCTTTGTTGTAAGCCAATTGAAATTCTTTAATCAGTTCTCCAGCGTTATCGGTTGCACTCTTCATCGCAATCATTTTCGCAGCTTGCTCACATGCAATATTTTCGACTACGGCTTGATACACTTGCAACTCAATATAACGCTCCAATAGTTCATCCAATAACTCTTTAGCATCCGGTTCGTAAATGTAATCCCAGTAATGTCCCAGTACTTTGGTATCTTCTTCCGATACAGGCAAAGGTAAAAGTTGCTTCATTACGGGCTTTTGCGTCATGGTATTAATAAACAGGTTATGCGCGACATATAATGCATCAATACTGCCTTCGTAAAACGCATCCAACATCACCTTAACCACACCAATGAGATCTTTAATCCCCGGCGTATCGCCCATATGATCAACAGAGGCCAACACATTGCCTCCAACGCGTTTGAAAAATGCTTGACCCTTGCGGCCTATCACACATAAATCAATTTCTTTGCCTTCGGATTGCCACTCGCGCATCGAACCAATGGTTTCACGCAATAAATTGGAGTTTAAGCCGCCGCAAAGACCTCGGTCAGAGGTAACCACAATCACACCAATGCGCTTTATTTCACGAGCGCCCATAAAGGGGTGACGATATTCCGAATTCGCACGCGCAATATGCTTTACTACATCGTAGATCTTGCTGGCATATGGTTTAGACGCACGCATTCTTTCTTGCGTTTTCCGCATCTTGCTCGCAGCCACCATTTCCATTGCACGCGTTATTTTTTGCGTATTTTTAATGCTCGCAATTTTTGAACGGATCTCTTTAGCTCCAGCCATAACTTGCTTCACCTTTATCACAGCATGCGTGAGTCATCACGCATGAAATAGTTAAGCCATCAACAAGGATGGCCTTCATCAAGTCTTACCAACTACCGGTTCGTTTAAAATCTTCAACGGCTTTGCGTAATTGAGACTCAATTTCATCATCATACGCACCGGTTTCATTGATTTTAATTAACAACGACTCATAAGAGCTGTGCATAAAATCACGAAGCGCGGCTTCAAAGCTGCTGACTTCAGCGACTGGAACATCGTCCAAATAGCCTTTCTCAACCGTAAACAACGACAAGGCCATTTCTGCAACGGAAAGCGGTGAGTATTGTTTTTGCTTCATCAGCTCTGTAATTCGCTGTCCGCGCTCTAACTGTTTACGAGTAGCTTCATCTAAGTCTGAAGCAAATTGTGAGAACGCTTCTAATTCACGAAACTGCGCAAGCGCAAGTCGCGTACCGCCCCCAAGCTTTTTCATAATTTTGGTTTGGGCAGCACCACCTACACGAGATACAGATAATCCCGAGTTAATGGCTGGACGAATACCTGAGTTAAACAAATCCACATCCAAGAAAATCTGACCATCGGTAATAGAGATAACGTTCGTCGGTACGAATGCAGAGACGTCACCGGCTTGGGTCTCAATAATTGGCAATGCCGTTAATGAACCGGTTTTACCCTTTACTTCACCGCCGGTTAAACGCTCTACTTCCTCGGCATTAATTCGTGCAGCGCGCTCTAATAGGCGAGAATGCAGATAGAAGATATCTCCAGGATACGCTTCACGGCCTGGTGGACGACGTAGCAACAATGAAATTTGACGATAAGCCCAGGCTTGTTTAGTTAAATCATCATACACAATTAAAGCATCTTCGCCGCGCTCCATAAAATACTCACCCATCGAGCATCCTGAATATGGTGCAATAAATTGCAAAGCAGCTGAATCAGAAGCACCCGCCACGACTACGATGGTGTGCTCCATTGCGCCATGCTCTTCCAGTTTACGAACGATAGAAGCAATAGATGACGCTTTCTGGCCAATAGCAACGTATACGCATTTAACGCCCGTACCTTTTTGGTTGATGATGGCATCAATCGCAATGGCAGATTTACCCGTTTGGCGGTCACCAATAATGAGCTCCCGCTGCCCACGTCCGATAGGGATCATTGCATCCACGGCTTTTAATCCAGTTTGAACGGGTTGATCAACAGATTTACGCGAAATTACTCCAGGAGCTACTTTTTCAATGGGAGATAATTTATCGGCTTCGATAGGGCCTTTTCCATCGATAGGATTTCCTAAAGCATCTACCACGCGGCCGAGCAGATTACGACCAACGGGCACTTCAAGAATACGGCCGGTACACTTACCTTTTTGTCCTTCTGACAAAGAGCTTGCATCGCCTAAAATTACCGCACCAACTGAGTCACGCTCTAAGTTAAGAGCCAACCCATAAATGCCGCCTGGAAACTCAATCATTTCTCCTTGCATAACGTCAGCCAAACCATGCAGACGAACAATACCGTCTTTCAAGCTTACGATCGTGCCTTCGTTACGCGCTTCAGAAACCACGCTGAATTGCTCTATTTTATTTCGGATTAACTCACTGATTTCTGATGGATTTAATGCAATTTGTTCTGACATGGAATGTATCCTCAATAATTATGCGGCCAAACTGGTGCGAAGTTTATTCAATTTTCCTCTCACCGAGCCATCAATGACCAAATCACCTGCATGGATTACAGCACCACCCAGCAGTGACTCATCAATCGTCACATCTAACGTGATTTGCCGTTGCAGACGCTGACTAAGAGACTTGATTAATTGTTGCTGTTGCGCTTCAGTCAACGGAGCAAATGCGCGAACCTTAACCGTTAACGTCTTTTCTTGCTCAGCACGGAGCGCTTCGTATTGAGCATAAATATCGGGCAACAATAAAAGACGCTTGTTTTCAGCAAGCAACGCCACTAGGTTTTGAATGGCCTGCTGCTGTTCTTTAAATTGAGTGCCTTCGGTGGTTGCCACCAGCAACTCGGTTTGCTGCTCAATCGTGCTAGTTGGGTTCGTAATAAAATCCGTAGCAACTCGGTCTAGCACCGCGCCAGCCAAGATTTGCAAAATCTGAGACCAGGCGCTTAATGCGCGAGCGTCCAGGGCATACTCAAATACCGCTTTAGCATAAGGTCTGGCAGTTGTTGTTGTATCAGCCATATCAAATCTCTTCGATCAAGTTATCCAGCAGTGCACGGTTTGTATTTTCGTTAATTTCCTGCTTCAGAATTTTTTCAGCACCGGCAACCGCTAATGAAGCCACTTGCTTACGTAAATCATCACGAGCACGATTGACTTCCTGCGCAATCTGGTCTTCTGCCATGGCAGCCAGTTTTTGCGCTTCTATGCGCGCTTCTTCTTTGGCCTCTTCAACGATTTGATTAGCGCGACGATTAGCTTTTTCGATAATTTCAGCCGCCTGGGCTTTGGCTTGCTTCATCTCGTCTTTAACACGATGCTGCGCTAGCTCAAGCTCTCTGCGGCCACGTTCAGCAGCCGCCAACCCATCTGCTATCTTATCTTGGCGCTCTTCCAGCGCTTTAGCGAGGGGAGGCCAGACAAATTTCATGGTAAACCAAACAAATGTGGCAAACACCAGCATTTGTATGACCAGGGTTAAATTGATATCCAAGGTCTTTTCTCCTGTAGCATTCGGACAGTTATTTACCTATTGTACGTTCTTAAGAACCCAAGTTGGCTAGGAATGGGTTGGCGAATGTGAAGAATAGTGCAATACCAACACCAATCATGGTTACCGCATCAAGAAGACCTGCAACGATAAACATTTTAACCTGGAGCATAGGAACCATTTCAGGTTGTCGAGCCGAACCCTCTAAGAATTTACCACCCAATAAACCAAAACCAATTGCTGTACCTAGAGCACCTAGACCAATCAAAAGCGCAACCGCGATGACTGTCATGCCTTGAACTTGTGCTATTAAACTTGCAGCTTGCATAAATTTCCCCTTAATGGATATTGATTAAAAAATTAAAAACTAAAACCATCATCAATGGTCTTCATGAGCGAGACTCAGATAAACAATGGTCAAGACCATAAAGATAAAAGCCTGCAAGGTTATAACCAGAATATGGAAAATAGACCATGCAAGAGATAATAAAAATTGCGCAACTCCTAACGTCGCCGTACTAGCCATATGATCTGCTGAAGCATGCAGTGTCAGCAGAGCAATTAAGATAAAAATTAATTCGCCAGCGTATAGGTTACCAAACAAACGAAGTGCCAATGAAATGGGCTTAGCGATTAAACCAACCAACTCTAGCAACAGGTTGAACGGAATAAATAAAGGGTTATTAAACGGCTGAAGCGTCAACTCTTTAACAAATCCCTTAACGCCTTTGATTTTTAAGCTGTAATAAATAATCAGAAGAAATACGCTTAGGGATAAGGCAAACGTTAAATTCAAATCATTCGTTGGAACCACTTTGAGATAATGAATGCCAAACGCTTGAGCGACTGCCGGCAGAACATCCACGGGAACAATATCCATGAAGTTCATTAAAAACACCCAGATAAAGATGGTCAATGCCAGCGGACCAATGACTTTGTTTTTGCCATGGAAACAATCCTTCACCTGATTATCGGCAAAGGTCAGCATCATCTCTGCAAAATTTTGCAGCCTTCCAGGAACGCCGGTTGAAACGCGTCTGGCCCCTGCATACATAAACAACACAGCCAGCGCGCCTAAGACGACGGAAAAGAATAACGTATCCAGATTGATAGTCCAAAACCCGCCATTTGCGCCAAGTGTATTGGTCTTCAAATTGTAGGTTAGGTAGGTAAGGTGATGCTTAATGTATTCGGTGTTTGATACCATTTCAGTCACTTTCTGGCCTATTGTGTTTATTATCAAAAATCAGCGGAGCAAACCAAAAGACCATTTGCACCACTATATACGTCATAAAAAACAATAAGGGCTTTACGGAAAAAAGCACAAAAACCAACGCGAAGAGAACCAGCGTCAGGAATATCTTTATCGCTTCGCCTTGATAAAGACTGTTCACGATTTTCCTGGCGGCTCTTGCACCTTGGTATTGAAATACTTTCCAAGCAAAATAAGCATTGGGAATGATGCTGACTAAGCCGCCTAAAGCGGCAGATTGAGCAGCAACCCATCCGCCAAAAACAGCAGACGCTATCGCTAGGATTAAGGTTAGCCCAGTCTGGCACGCCAGAAGGCGACGTGCGCCTCGCACACCTTGCTTATTTTTCACGATTACACCCATCTTTTGGCGCGGATTATAAAGTAAACAAAATGGATAATCAACGCCAACGACCGTAATCAACCGTAAAAAATTTAAACGTATTCTCCTCTTTACAGAGACTTTACTGTCCAATATTTGTTCACGACTCTTTAAGTATTCTATAATTTAAATATCGATGCCAAGCATCGGGGAGGTAGATGATGAGAAACATCAAACCCCAAAACTCATTCATCTACTCGCATTATTCTAACTAAGTTAATCGAAGGAATGTGCATTATGTCAGAAAAGCAACAGCGCACCGCGGCTCATATGCGGGAAAAGATGGCCAATCGATATGGAGACGGATTGGATCATAAACACGATAAGTCTCACAACCCTTACCGCAAACACTACCGATCCCACCCAGCAGGACAATCTTTTAAAGAAGAAACATCGCAACTAAGTGAATCCACCGGACATTTGCGCGCGCATAAATTAAAAAAAGTTCGAAAGCGCATAAATAATGGAAGTTTCCACTAGGTAACAGTGAGTTAAACGATTTTTTGGTATTCTCGCGCAGTCGGAATCTATTTAAGTCATCGACCATCGACTGCGTGAATGACCCAAAGAGAACATGATACGAATCTTACAAGTGATTGGTAGAACTTTGATAAATATAACCATCTGTTTACGGATTGCTTTGCAGCATTCTCATACCAGGATCAATCGATAATCGATCCCAGTGTTTTAATTAATGCGAGCTTACTTTGAATGGATTTCGTACAAACGTCACAAATACCTTTTCTGTCGAGCTTACGTTAATTATCTAAACATTTTTAACTGGCAACGTTAAAAATGGATAATCGTGAGTGTTTAGTATTTGCGCACCTGCGAGACGGATGCCCGCAATCAGACCAATCAACTAAACATTTCCTCCAACCTGTTGCTTTTTCTCTCATAATTTTTTTAGAAATTCCGATAAACAACTGGATAATAGTTTCATCAATTGATAAAGTATAAGTATCCACATCAGGTTTGCCACTTTCCTGATTGGGAACAGCAGCAAATGGCCTGAGAATGCTCAGGCCTTTTATTTTTTAGGTAATTGTCTCAGGTTCTATGTGACTTAATTCTGATCTGGCTGGTCGCTTAGATGAAAGTACTTAAATAATTTGACAACGCGCCGTACACCTGAGGTTTCTCTAGCAATTAAAATTACTTTTCTTGCTTGCTCAGGAAGCACATCTCCCATAAGATAAACAATTTGGTCCGACGTAATCACCTTAAATTTTTTAGGATTAATGTCTGAATCCGCAAGGATGCCGCTGCGAATTTTAGCGGTGATCCAACTATCTTCTAGCGTATCTCTTGGCGCTTGTTCAAGGCTTATTTGGACAAATAACCTACGATAACCACTAAGTTGCTTTACACGACGTTCGGCTTCCTGCTTTAAGGCGCGATTCGGCACATGACCAGCTAATAAAATGTCACCATTAAACACTGCGTAATCAATCGCGCAATGATCGCATTTGAAGGTCGTATCTTTATAAAGCGTGCGACCCACGTTTGCGCCCAATTGAAAATCACCCGCCTGTTTGTACAAGGTGTGTCGATCGTAAAATAACGTGGCACCCGTTAAAATATTACCGACACAGCCAGTCAATGCCGAGCTAAACAGAAGAACGCCTATAATCACCGCGGTTTTGCGTTTCATGTTAAGTAATATAACGAAATACTTTGACTACCTTGGTAACCCCATTGACTTGCCTTGCAACGTCTACGGCCAAATTGGCTTGTTTGTGGGTGACGATTCCCATTAAGTACACCACCGAGTTTTCAGTAACAACCCGGATAGAGCCTGACTCAAGTCCTTTTTTAGTTAGCATTTGTGTGCGAACCTGGCTTGTGATCCAAGTGTCTTGGCTTCGTTGTGAAAGCGAAGTGGGGTAGCCAATGGTGATTTCATTGTATACACGCTCGACGTTTGGCGTTTGTCTTGCTATTTTTTCTGCCAACACCTTCAAGGAAGCAGCGGGCGTTTGGCCCGTTAATAGAACAACTTGGTTAAAGCTGGTTACGTCAATGTGAGAATCATTAAATTTAGGATTGGTCACAATGGTCTTATGCACCACGTGAAAAATTCTTGCATCTTTTTCAATCATGACCACGCTGCGTTTATCGTAAACAATTAACCCTCCAGCAGCCCCAGCCGCAACGACTGCGATGCATCCGGATAGAAGTGCAGATAAAAATAAAATCGATATTTTTTTCATAGCATTAACCCACCATTTGTCCAAACAAGCACTGATCAATTAAATCGCAAAAACAATGTAAAATAAATAAATGCGTCTCTCGAATTCGAGCAGCGTTATCCCCTGCTACGCGAAGCTCGATGTCTTCAGGACCTAAATGATTCGCTAAAACGCCTCCATCGCGGCCACTTAAAGCAATCGTATCCATGCCACGATCATTTGCGGCATTCACTGCTTGTAAAATGTTATCTGCATTGCCTGAGGTCGTCATAGCCACCAACACATCACCCTCATGACCTAATGCCTGAATTTGCCTTGCAAATACTTGATCAAAATGACCATCATTGCCAACAGAAGTCAATGCACCTTGATCAGAGGTGAGTGTAATCACAGGTAAAGCCGGTCGCTCCACTTCAAAGCGGTTTAACATGGCTGCAGAAAAATGCAGACAATTGGCAGCCGATCCTCCATTGCCACAAAGTATTAATTTACCATCATTTAATAAACAATTGGCAAGACGCATTCCGGCTTTGGCAATTACGGTGGCCATGGTATCGGCAACGGCAATTTTCGCTTCGATGCTCGCACCAAATAAATGCTTAACGCGCTCTTCCAGCTGTATCATGCTTACCTCATTATTTTTCAGGGTGTTCTGAAACGTTACAGACCTACGCCAAAGGCATTTTTTATCCAATTGATTTGATAGGGTTTTCCCTCAAGCGATACCACATCAAAACGAATTGGGAGATTATGGTGTATTTTTTTCTGCATTAAATAAAATAAGGCGGTTTTAATCAATTTTTGCTGCTTTTGATAATTCACGCTGGCTAGCGCCCCTCCGTAAGCTTTCGATGCCCGTGCACGGACTTCTATAAACACCAGATAATCCTTATCCCGCATGATTAAATCGATTTCGCCCAATTTGCTGCGATAATTCGTTTCGATGAGCTTTAATCCTTGAGAAATAAGATGCTCTTTTGCTTCTTCTTCAGCGGCAAATCCAATTTGTTGTGACATCCGTTATTATCCTAATCCTACTAAACGCGTTTAACACGCTCTTGTAAAGTGTTTAAGAGCTCAGAAAGTCTGTCCTCATCTTCATAATGAATCACCAAAGAGCCCTTTCCTGCTTTACCAGGCTTTAATTGAATTTTGGTTTTCCATTGCCTGGCCAAATCATGCAACTTCGCTTCAAACTGCGGAGAAACACTTTTTCTAGGATTAGCTTTATCGTTTACTAACCCACCGGATTTTACACGAGCGACTAAGGCTTCGGTTTCTCGAACGGACAAACTTTTCGCCACCACGAGCAGTGCCACCTGGCGTTGTTGCTCCGCAGTTAACATGAGCAAACAACGCGCATGCCCCATATCTAAATCACCATGTTCAAGTAACGTTTTAACCTCATCACACAGTTGCATTAATCTTAGAAAATTGCTTACGGCTGCGCGGGATTTGGACAAGAGTTCAGCCACTTGCTGATGCGTCAAATCAAACTCATCAATTAAACGCTGCATCGCACGGGCTTGATCCATTGCATTTAAATCCTCGCGCTGGAGATTTTCCACCAACGCCATGGCCGTAGCGGTTTCATCGTCTACTTGGCGGATTATGGTGGAAACTTCAGTTAAACCTGCTAATTTACATGCTCGCCAGCGACGCTCACCTGCAATGATTTCATAGTGATCTGAACCTACTTCTCGAACTACAATGGGTTGTAATAAGCCTTGTTTTTTTATCGACTCAGCAAGCTCCATCAAGCCAGATTCTTCGATACCTCTGCGCGGTTGATACTTTCCAGGTTGCAATTGGGTTAAAGGCATCTTTGTGAGTGTTTGTTCATTCAGTTCTTCTGCAACAGCCTGGCTACTTTGACCCAAAAGCACTGATAAATTTCGCCCAAGACCGCGTTTTGCCATTGTAGATACCTCAATTTAATTACTTAGTATGAAAGAACGCCTAATGACTGGTGCTCATTACTTCCTGCTTACCCATCACTTCCGATGCTAAAACCATATACGCTGCGGCGCCAGCAGAAGATTTATCATAATGCATGGCCACTAAACCATGGCTCGGTGCTTCGGCAAGTCGAACGTTTCGAGGAACTACAGTCCGATATACCTTATTGCCAAAATGTTCTAGCAATTGCTTAGAAACTTCGGATGATAAACGGTTTCTAGCATCATACATCGTGCGCAATATCCCCTCAATTTGAAGCCGTGGATTAACCGAAGATTTTATTTGCTCAATGGTTGAGAGCAACGCCGCCAATCCTTCTAATGCATAATACTCGCATTGCATAGGAACTAATACCGAATCCGCTGCCACTAATCCGTTGATGGTTAGTGTATTTAAGGCGGGAGGGCAATCCAACAAGATAAAATCATATTGACTTTGGAGGGGTTGTAAGGCTTTAAATAAAAAGGTCTCACGATGGTTCTGTTCCATTAAGCTAACTTCCGCAACCGTTAAATCTTTATTAGCAGGAATTAGGTCAAACCCAGCATGGGTCGTAATTGCCGCTTGTTCAGCTAAGCAATCGCGTAGCAAAACGTCATTGCTGGTATGAACTAGATCGTTTTTATTGACCCCTGATCCCATAGTAGCATTACCCTGAGGGTCTAAGTCCATAAGCAGCACGTTTTGATGAAGTGCCGCCAGAGATGCAGCTAAATTAATAGCTGTGGTGGTCTTCCCAACGCCACCTTTTTGATTGGCAATGGCTATGACTTTCGCCATGATGATTCCTTGTATAAACTTACAATAATTATTATTTCGGGTTAATGATCACACAACAACGCTGACCTTCCAGGCCCGGAACGGTATAAGGCTCGACCTGATAGGGATGCAGGAGGGTTTGCAATTCAATTTCAGGGACTCGTCCTTTCATGGCAAGCCAAATCCCATCCAGAGCAATAAGATGGCTTGTCCAAGTCAGCATTTGACTTAAATCACTAAATGCCCGACTAGTTACTGTATCAAAACCTTGCGTTGGGTGGTAGTTCTCAACTCGGCTATGCACCACTTCAATTTGAGTTAAGGAAAGCATGCGTTTTACTTCCTGTAAAAATCGAATTTTTTTGCCATTGCTATCCAATAATACCACCTCGAGATCAGGCCTTGCCAAGGCTAAGGGGATCCCAGGTAATCCTGGGCCTGTGCCCACATCAATCAAACGTTTTCCTTTTACCCAGGGTAGGATGGCAAGACTGTCTAAAATATGGCGAGAAACCATCTCCGACATATCCCTTACCGCAGTTAGATTATAAGCTTGATTCCATTTGTGCAACAACTGCAAATAAGCCAAGAATGGTTCGATAGGAAGTGTAAGTCCTAATTGCTTTAATCCATGTGCCAATTCATCTTGAATGCTTCTAGGAAGACTCATGCCAATAACCGCTGCTTTTTTAAATGAACCAATAATAAAGACAAAGCCGCAGGGGTAACGCCTGAGATACGACTAGCTTGGGCAATAGATTGGGGCTTTATTTGATTAAGCTTTTGAACCACTTCCGAAGAAAGACCTGTGACCTCGCTGTAATCTAAGGCATCAGGTAATTTTGTATGCTCATGCTTTCGCAGTCTTTCAATGTCTTCTCGTTGTCGGTCAATGTAACCTGCGTATTTGGTTTGAATTTCGACTTGTTCAGAAACTTCCAAAGAAAGCAAGGGCAAAGCCGTATCGTCTAATTGCTGCAAATGATCATATTGAATTTCTGGTCGTTTTAATAAATCCGAGGCACGACAATCATGAAGCAAGGGCGCTTCTAATACGTCTTTTAAGGCGTTGTTATGATTTACCCTAATCCATGTGTTTTTTAGTAATTGGTTGGCTTTTTCAATGGCTTCTTGTTTTTCAGAAAATGCTTTCCAACGCGCATCCCCCACTAAACCTAATTCACGACCTTTTTCGGTTAATCGCAAATCGGCGTTATCTTCGCGTAGTAGCAAGCGATATTCAGCACGGCTTGTAAACATGCGGTAGGGTTCTTGCGTGCCACAAGTAACCAAATCATCGATTAAAACTCCTATGTAAGCTTCATCGCGACGAGGGCTCCAGAGCGGTTGGTCTTTCACCTGTAATGCCGCATTCATGCCCGCCACCAAGCCTTGAGCCGCTGCTTCTTCGTAACCGGTTGTGCCGTTAATTTGGCCTGCGAAAAAGAGATTAGACAAAGGTTTCGTCTGTAGATAAGGCGTTAAACCACGGGGGTCAAAATAATCGTATTCAATGGCATAGCCAGGGCGAGTAATGTGTGCCTGTTCGAACCCTTTAATGGTGCGGACAAATTGAACCTGAACTTCAAAAGGCAAACTAGTCGAGATGCCGTTAGGATAAATTTCATCCGTGGTTAACCCTTCAGGCTCCACAAAAATCTGATGCGATAACTTATCGGCAAAACGCACCACTTTATCTTCAATAGAAGGGCAATAGCGAGGTCCTACGCCCTCAATGACGCCCGCATACATCGGCGAATGATGGAGGTTTTCGCGAATAATATCATGGGTGGCGGCGGTAGTATGGGTAATGTGGCATGGCACCTGCTGGGGATGGTCTTTAACATGACCAAGATAAGAAAAGACAGGCACTGGCGTATCACCAGGCTGGACGGTCATTTGACTGTAATCTATCGTGCGACCATCAATTCTAGGAGGTGTTCCTGTTTTTAACCGCCCAACAGGTAGTTTGAGTTCACGCAAGCGTTCAGCTAAAGCAATAGCGGGCGGATCACCTGCACGCCCGCCTGCGGATTGGCTAGCGCCTACGTGTATTTTTCCACCAAGGAAAGTCCCTACGGTCAACACCACCGCCCGTGCACGCAAGTAAAACCCCATTTGAGTGCGAACGCCTGTAACAATGTCGTTTTCAATCACCAAATCATCAACGGCTTGTTGAAAAATGGTTAAATGCGGTTGAGATTGTAAGGCTTGTCGGATGGCTTGGCGATAAAGCACGCGATCCGCTTGTGCGCGAGTGGCTCGAACAGCAGGGCCTTTAGACGCGTTTAAGATACGAAACTGGATGCCTGCAAAATCCGCGGCTTTCGCCATCACACCATCTAATGCATCAATTTCCTTCACCAAATGACCTTTCCCAATCCCGCCAATGGCCGGATTACAAGACATTTGGCCAAGCATATCCATGTTGTGGGTCAGCAATAAGGTTTCAACGCCCATACGAGCGGCCGCCAGCGCTGCCTCAGTGCCAGCATGCCCGCCACCAACCACAATTACATCATAGCATTTCTCAAGATTCATCGTTGGTAATCATCATGAACAAAATCGCGCAATTATACACTTTTTTACCAATTTTTGATAGATCCTATCCACTGATATAACATGAACATGACCTTATAATGCTTCGACTATTAGTCTACTTAACAAGACTACTACCTCCTACTTGGCTCCAGCCAGTACCTGGGACTTGGCCGGCCACCACTTGGCCGGTCATTATCCCTACTTGACCCGGTTTGTCCGGGTCATCTAATGGATTTTCTTATAATCCACCGCATCAAGATTACATAATTCAAAAAATTAGAGACACTTACTGTGGGTTTATTAGAGATGACCCGGACAAGCCGGGTCAAGTAGGCAGTGAGGATGGCCGAGACAAATCCGGATTTAGTAGTAGATCTGACCTTGACAAAAATTGCAGTATTCGTAACAAACGTTATCGTACCCTTTATTCAACAAAATAGATTTTATCAAAAGGAGCATACTATTCTCTGGTTCGATTACTACCTCCTACTTGGCACCAGCTAGTACCTGGGACTTGGCCGGCCACCACTTGACCGGCCTTATCCCTACTTGACCCGGCTTGTCCGGGTCATCTAATGGATTTTCTTATAATCCACCGCATCAAGATTACATAATTCAAAAAATTAGAGCCGATTACTGTGGGTTTATTAGAGATGACCCGGACAAGCCGGGTCAGGTAGGCAGTGAGGATGGCCGAGACAAATCCGGATTTAAGGGAGTAAAGGACTCAACCAGCCAAATTAACTAGCCAACGCACCTAGCATTCAAATTTATGGACCATTATTCTTGTGGGCGCTATCTACTCCACTGCCTGCTTCGAACCTAGATTCATGAAGTGCTTGCCTCAACTGATCTTGATTCCATCCCATCATTGCCTGCAAATAAGTCCTTTGCGCTTCAGCCCGAAGCTCACGTTGTGCTGCAGGTACTTGCAATGTTTCATCTAAAAGCATCCTCAACGCGTCTACTTCACCAACTCCTCGTTTTATTTTGTTAAGAAAAAACTTTGCTTTATTATCTGCGGCTTGATATTCATCCAAGAGAGTACGCAGCACAGGAGGGATTTCCGGCTCGACACGCCCCCCTGCGGCTTTTTGTTGAGCTATTCTCTCCTCAAGCTGCCGATGTAAATGTTGAATCAAGACACCTAATCTTCCACGATAAGGTCCCATTTTATTTAGTTTGCTTAAAACTTCCTCAGGCCTGTTATGGTTATGTGGGTTGCTACTCTGTTCAATGAAATTAATTGTCTCCAATATATGTGGTTCAACACGCTGCCTTGCAGCAACGCTTGTATACTCCTGCTTATAGGCTTTAGCTGCTTCCCAAAGTCCGTGGCGCTCTTTTAAATTATATCTTGATAAGTCGACTCTTGGATTGGCTAATTCTTGATCATAAAGCCGACGTTTCTCATCATCAGATAATACTTCATATGCCGATTGAACGTGCTTAAACCTTTCCGTTGCTTCATCTATTTCTTTTTGAGGTTTACCAGCTAATCTATCTGGATGATATTGTAGTGCCAGCTTTTTATAAGCTTTACGAATATCTTCTGGTGATGCGCCCTGACGAACACCTAATACTTCATAATGATTCATTGGCTGCCCCATGCCTTAATTGGTCTATTGTAATTATAGCCAAAAAAATAATTTACTTGCCCTGATCTGGCGATCCAACTATGACAATAATTGCCGTATTCATAAAAAAACGTTACCGTACCTCTTATTCTACAAACAAAAGAGATTTATAGATGGGGCAAGTCGCTCAGGTTTGTATTCCCCATACTAACCGAGATTTTTTTGATTACCATTGCCTGGAAGAATGTCCGGCCCTAGGCGCTCGGGTACTGGTTCCTTTCCGAAATAAGCAACGACTAGGCGTGGTGGTTGGACACCATCTTAAAGAATCGAGCATCATTAAAACCAAAGCCATAGATGCCGTGCTGGACAAAGAAGCTTTAATTCCCTCTGATTTATTATCATTATGTCGCTGGGTGGCGGACTATTATCAATCCCCTTTATCCGAAGTGTTACCGTTGATGTTGCCCAAACGCTATCGCGAAGGAAAAGCCGAATCTTTATCAACAAAAGCGTTCTATTCTCTAGCCATGTCGCAATCAACGGCTCACCAAACATTGCGCGCTAATGCGCCTAAACAACACGCCTTAATTGATTTTTTGGCCACCTCACCCAACGCTGTTGATAAACAAACCCTGTTGAATAATGGATTTATTACCACGCAAATTCATGCACTCTTGGAGCGGGGTATTTTGGTTAAAGAAGAGCGAGTGGCATTCCCTTATGTTCCTAACTTAACTTCAACGTCCATCTTAGAATTAAATAACGCTCAGAAAACGGCTGTTGACGCTATTTTAGCGAGCTTTAATCGTTTCCAGTGTTTTTTACTGCAAGGCGTCACGGGGAGTGGTAAAACGGAGGTGTATCTTCGTGTTATTGAACGCGCGCTTTCCTGTAATCAACAAGTTTTGGTTTTGGTGCCTGAAATAGGTTTGACGCCGCAATTATTAGCTCGTTTTTATGCAAGACTTAATGAGCCGATGGTCGTCATTCATTCGAATTTAAATGATACGGAGCGACAACACGCATGGCAGCTTGCGCATCAAGGGCTTGCAAAGTTAGTTATCGGCACGCGAACCGCTGTATTTACCCCGATACCTAAACTCGGCTTAATCATTATCGATGAAGAACATGATTCGTCCTTAAAGCAAATGGATGGCGTTCGCTATTCTGCTCGAGATACCGCTTTAATTCGCGCACGAGATAATCAAATCCCAATTGTTTTGGGCTCAGCAACCCCTAGTCTTGAAAGTTTGCATAACTGCCTCAATCAAAAGTACAAGCGACTTTTACTGCCTAATCGGGCAGCCGCCACTACTCCCTTAGAATTTCAGATCATGGATATTCGCAGCAAACTGCTTCATCATGGGTTATCCGAGGCCACCTTAGAACAGATTCAATCGCACCTTAACCAAGGTAATCAAGTATTGGTGTTTATTAACCGTCGCGGCTATGCCCCCGTTCTTCTTTGCCACCAATGCGGTTTTATGGCGGACTGTCGGGCCTGTGATAGTCATTTGACCTTGCATCAAACCACTCAACAATTGATTTGCCATCATTGCGGGCTGGCACAACCTATCCCCAAATGCTGTAAAGCCTGCAAAAGTTCAGAGCTCATCCCTGTCGGTGTAGGCACTCAGCGGATTTTTGATTACTTATCTCAGCGTTTTCCAAATACGACCCTTCTGCGAGTAGACCGCGATGAAGTGCGGCGAAAGCATGCTTTGCACGATTGCTTAGCGCAGATAAACCAAGGCGATGCGCAGCTGATTGTGGGTACGCAAATGCTTGCTAAAGGACATCACTTTCCCAATTTAACGCTTGTGGTTATTTTAGATGCGGATCAAGGATTTTATAATCAAGACTTTCGTGCATTAGAGCGACTTGGGCAGTTAATCACTCAAGTAGCAGGACGAGCAGGGCGAGAAGATAAGCCAGGCAAAGTGCTGATTCAAACCCATTTGCCTCATCATCCTTTGCTAAATTGCTTAATCCAAGAAGGCTATGATGCGTTTGCTGAAACGTTATTGGAACAGCGACGTCTCGCTAGTCTCCCACCCTATCAATTTCTAGCGCTCATTCGTGCACAAAGCAAAACTCTACCTAGCGTCTTAGAGTTTTTACACAAAGCAAAATTTAAACTTCAAGATTCAAGATTACTCACATTGGGGCCAGCGCCTGCGCCATTAGCTAGAAAATCAGATTATCATCGCATGCAATTATTAATTAAATCACCTTCTCGAAAAGCACTGCAAACTACATTGACCGAGTTGCGATCCTGGTTAACAATCAACAATAAGAATAACCGGGTTCGCTGGAACATAGACGTTGATCCTATGGATTTGTCATGAATCATCAAGTTAATTATGTGCATGAAAAAACCTTTACCATAGCCTGGGGCGATATGGATGCCTTAGGGCATGTTAATAACGGCAAATATTTCGATTATTTTCAGGAAGCGCGTATCGAATGGTTGCAAAGTCTTAATTTTGATTTAAAACAAGATAAAGGCCCTGTTGTGGTTCACGTGGCTTGCACCTTCTTAAAGCCCGTGGTTTACCCAGCTACCTTAACCATCAAAAGCAACTTACAGCACATGGGACGCTCAAGCATGGAAATGCATCATGAGCTTTATCAAGGGGCTACTTTAATGGCTGAAGGCATTAGCCGAATCGTTTGGGTGGATTACCAAAGCAATAAATCCCACCCACTGCCTGAGGAAATTCGCTCCCTTTTTGAACGCAAAATTGAGAAATAGAATTCACATTCGTGATTGGGGTGTGTATAGTTTCTGGCAATTGATTTAACTTCGTACAAACGTTTTACTACGGAGCGTACTCATCATTATGGATAACGCACATGGCAAAACTTTATTTTTATTTCGCGGCTATGAATGCCGGCAAAAGCACGGTTTTATTGCAATCCAGTTACAACTACCGCGAGCGAGGCATGAATACTTTATTATTCACTCCCGCAATTGATAACCGATTCAAATTAGGCACCGTCAGTTCTCGCATCGGCTTATCAGAACCTGCGATTATGTTTCATAGCCACGACGATTTATATACAATTGTTCAAAAAGAAAAAAAAGACTACGCGTGCATATTAATTGATGAAGCCCAATTTTTAACGCGCAATCAAGTGCAGCAATTAACTGACATCACGGATGAATTGAAAATTCCCGTTCTCGCTTATGGACTTCGCACGGATTTCAGAGGTGAGTTATTTGAAGGCAGTCAATATTTGCTCGCCTGGGCAGACGAGCTGGTTGAAATTAAGACCATTTGCCATTGCGGCCGGAAAGCAACCATGATTCTTCGCTTAGATGCTGAAGGAAATGTACTATCTGAAGGCGAACAAGTGCTTATCGGCGGCAACAACATGTATATTTCAACATGCCGAGAACACTTCAAAAAACGTCAGCCTGGCTGCCTTGAATTCACCCAAAAGACACAGCGACAACTTGAGCACCACGAATAATACACTCGAGGTGCTTAACCCTCATTACAGATCGTATGAGTACCATGCAGGTAAGGATTACTTTTTGAACGGAAAGTATATTCGCGACACGATTCACCTTTGGCATTGGTAAAACGACGCTCGTATTTGTATGCAAAATCACTAAAATTCATATCTTGCTTGATCTCATTTTCCTTACGAGCTTTATCACGCGCTTCCATTTTATTAAAAAAGTCGCTGAGTTTGCTGGCATGTGCGCTGGATAGGATGAATATACAGACAAATGAAAGCACAAGAAGAAATATTTTTTTCATAAATACACAAAATACAAACAAAGAGGCTTGTATTAAATCACAAATACGGTCATGATGTCACGCTTTTATATCTCTAATCGTGCTGCAGTTTAACCGACAGAGATTGCCTACGTCCTATGTTTGACCACTAGACCCCACTGCGGCACTAATCATTACGCTTACCACTGGATACCTCGGTCAAGCCGAGGTACGTAGGGGGTTGGTTGCATACGTAGGCAGGCGGTTGTGTACGTAGAATGTTGATTGCGTATGTAAGGGGTTGATTGCTTACTTAAGTGGTTGGTTGCATACGCATGGGGAGATGAGTTGCCTACGCAAAGAATTGGTTGCCTACGTAGAATTAATTGCCTACGTCCTGTTGCTTGACCACAGGACCCACCACGATTCCAATCATTTACGCTTACCACTGGATAACTCGTCAAGCCGAGGTACGTAGGGGGTTGGTTGCATACGTAGGCCGGCGGTTGTGTACGTAGAGTGTTGATTGCGTATGTAGGGGGGTGATTGCTTACATAAGAGATTGGTTGGTACGCATGGGAGATCAGTTTCCTACGCAAAGGATTGGTTGTCTACATAGAACTAATTGCCTACGTCCTGTGGCTTGGCCACAGGACCCACCACGATTCTAATCATTCGCTCTGTACTACTGGATACCTCGGTCAAGCGTATGATCAAAGGAGACCGGTCGCTTATGTGGGGTTAGAAAACACAAAGACATAAACGTTAGACTGCGATCGGCGCTTTGATAGCCGGGTGCGACTCGTAATTTTCAAATTCAAAATCCTCGTACCGATATTCATATAATGAACTTGGACAACGATTTATTTTTAATTCTGGTAGAGGCAGAGGCGTTCTTTGCAGCTGTGTTTTGGCTTGCTCAAGGTGATTAAGATACAAATGACAATCACCCCCGGTCCAAACAAAATCCCCCACAGAAAGATCACATTGTTGAGCAATCATATGCGTGAGAAGTGCGTAGGAGGCGATGTTAAAAGGAACCCCTAAAAACACATCCGCGGAACGCTGATAAAGCTGGCAAGATAAACGATTATCTGCCACATAAAACTGAAACAACGCATGACAAGGCGATAGCGCCATTTTATCCAGCTCACCGACATTCCAAGCGCTCACCACTAGTCGACGAGAGTGAGGATTGGTTTTAATTTGATTCACCACGTCACTGAGCTGATCAACATGACGACCATCTGCTGTAGGCCAACTGCGCCATTGTTTGCCATAAATAGGCCCAAGTTCGCCTTGCTCGTTAGCCCATTCATCCCAAATCCGAACACCATGTTCGTTTAGATAGGCAATATTGGTATCACCTTTTAAAAACCAGAGCAACTCATGAATAATACTTCGGGTATGTAGTTTTTTGGTCGTAACCAAGGGAAAACCATTGGCAAGATTAAACCGCATTTGATATCCAAAAACTGAAAGAGTGCCCACACCTGTACGATCCGTTTTTTCGCTGCCATGAGTTAATATATGTTCAAGAAGGTTTAGGTACGTTTTCATTTCGCTTCATCCACAAAAATACAAGCCCTATAACTAACATAGGGATAGAAAGTAATTGCCCCATAGTTAACCAGTTAAATGCTAAATAACCTAACTGAGGATCAGGCGCTCGGAAAAATTCAACGATAAGCCTTGCGATTGCATACCCTACAAAAAACACTGCGGAAACACAACCTAAAGGACGTGGTTTTGAAGCATACCACCAGACCAATATAAATAACGCAACGCCTTCTAGTCCAAATTCATATAGTTGCGACGGATGACGAGGTTGTTGATCAACATGAGGAAACACAATTCCCCACGGCATATCAGTGGGTCTCCCCCATAATTCGCCGTTGATAAAATTTCCTAAGCGACCCGCAGCCAAACCGATGGGTACTAAAGGCACCACAAAATCAGTAATCTCTAAAAAACGTTTATTAAATTTATAGGTCAGCAACCACAACACGAGGATAACGCCTAAAAGCCCCCCATGAAACGACATGCCCCCCTGCCATACTTTGAAAAGGGACAACGGCTGATGAATGAGCTCTGGCAAATTGTAAAACACCATATAACCAAGACGCCCACCAATAATAACGCCCAACGCACTATAAAAAATTAAATCGCCAATTTGCTCAGAGGTCCAATTTAAATGGTAACGCTTTACTCGCCAATGAGCTAAAAGCCAAGCAGCGATAAATCCCACCAAATACATCAAGCCATACCAATGCACACGCACGGGACCTAGAGAAAAAGCAACGGGATCAATGTGTGGAAACACGAGTATTCGCATGCGACAAAATCCTTAAATGAGCAGATCCACCCCAGCTAACAGTAAAATCGCAACCAAGCCATATTTTAATTGCTGCACCGGTAACGCATAAGTCAGATGTGCGCCAATAGGCGCGAATAAAATACTTGGAATTGCCACCCAAATGACGGCCGGCCAATAAACATACCCCGTGCAGAAAGGAGGTAAACCTGACTCATTGCTGCCAGTTATAATAAATACAATGGTACCAATCATAGAAACCGCTAGGGTACATAATGCGGAAATAGCGGGGATCTTACGAGTATTAATCCCACAAAAATTCAAATAGGGAATAACCAAGGTACCACCCCCAACCCCTAATAACCCCGATAACAACCCTATCAAAGAGCTCACCACGCCTGTGATTTTATTACTAGGCATTTGTTGTGGGCGCTCTACATGTACGTCCGCTAACATCTTAAGCCCGATAACCAATAAAAAAACCCCGAAAATAATTTTTAACACATTCGTCGATAATTGATCAGCCAAGAGTGCCCCGACAATCGTTCCAAAAATAATGCCTGGCCAAAGTCGATGATAAATCCCCCAAAGAATTTCACCTTGACGATGATGAGCTCGAATGGAAGACATGGCGGTAAAAATCATAATAGCTAATGAGCTACCTGCCGCCACATGCATTTCCACGCCTGGGGGAATCACATGCGCATGATGAAATATATAAAGCAGCGCCGGCACAACAATCATGCCGCCGCCAATCCCTAAAATTCCAGACATAAATCCGGTAAATGCTCCAGTCAAGGCGTAAGCTGTACCATGCTCCACTAAACTCGTTAAAATCATGATTTTCCCGCCCTTATTAATCCCCCAAGACCCGCTTCTTCAATCGCTTTTTGCAAATACAATCGGATCTCTTCTGCATGCTCAAACTCTAAAACATCGGCTAATATTTTTCGGGCGTTTGCGATGGAAAAACTGCGAATCACCCATTTGATTCGCGGCAAACTGAACGAGTTCATACTTAACGTATCAAAACCCATTGCCATGAGTAAGATTACCGCTAACGGATCACTGGCCATCTCACCACAAATGCTGACTTCAACGCCTGCAGCATGCCCACCTTCCACAACCTTCATTAAGGTTCGTATCATGGCTGGGTGAAATGAATTGTAAAGCCCTGCCACTCTAGCATTATTTCGGTCTACTGCCAAAAGATACTGCGTTAAGTCATTGCTTCCAACAGATAAAAAATCCACCCGCTTGGCAAACTCGCGCGCTTGATACACCGCAGCAGGAACTTCAATCATAACGCCAATCTGGGGTTTTTCAATCACGCATCCCTCTTCAAGTAATTCCATAAAAGCCTGATCCACCAAAAAAATGGCTTCATCTAATTCACCAAGCGTTGTAACCATCGGCAACATAATGCGAAGATTATTTAATCCTTCATTCGCGCGCATCATGGCTCTAACTTGCAATAAAAACACATCGGGATGATCCAGCGTGATTCGAATCCCACGCCAACCTAAATAAGGGTTATCTTCTTCTACGGGGAAATAGGTCAACTTTTTATCCCCACCGATATCTAGCGTTCGCATGGTTACTTTGCGAGGCGCAAAGGCTTTAAGAATTTGGCGATAAATTACATATTGTTCGTCTTCAGAAGGAAAGCGGTCTCGACTCATAAAAGGAACTTCAGAGCGATAAAGTCCAACCCCTTCTGCACCAACACTCATAGAAAACCCAGCATCCATTGCAAGTCCGGTATTCACTTGCAAAGAGATACGATAATTATCGGTGGTTTCAGCAGGCTTTTCACGAAGATTAACCAAGCTTTGATTGAGCTCGTCTTCTTCTTCTGCTAAGACTTTATATTCTGCAACTAAACGTTTAGAAGGCGAGATATATACTTGGCCATAATAGCCATCCACCACCACAGCACGGCGGGACAACTGCTCAATGTTTAATCCCCGAACGCCCATCACCGTAGGCACTCCCATACCACGTGCTAAAATAGCTACATGGGAATTATTGGAGCCTTTGGCAGAAACAATGCCCATTAACTGGCCTTCTGGCACTTCCGCTAAGGCGGAAGCGGTAATTTCATCTCCTACCAAAATCGTGCGCTTAGGGTATTCAATTTCTTCAACTTGGGAAGATTGTAATTCGGCTAGGATCCGGCGCCCTAAATCACGGAAATCACTCGCTCGCTCACGAAGATATTCGTCTTTCATGCTCTCAAAGTGCATTTCATGTTTCTTGACGACCGAAGACAAAGAGGCCTGCGCACTTAAGCGTTCTTCTCGGATGACCTCTTCAACTTCTTTCCCTATATTTTCCTTATCCAACATCCTAAGATAAACATCAAAAAGAGCATGCTCGCTTTCAGACACTCTAGACTTCATACGCCGACTAAGACGCTCCATATCGCCACGGGCAGCTTCTAGCGCATCATAAAAAATGGCGACTTCTGTTTCCACATCATCAACAATCCGTTTTGGAACCGCATCAATATCAGCAGGAGGATACACCGTAACCACCGTACCAATACCTACACCGGGAACACACCCAATTCCTGATAAAGATAATTGATGAACTTCGGGTCTTGCTAATCCGACTGGTTGAGGGTAGGTAAGCTGGCTAAGCTCGCCCGTTGCTTCAGCATGGGATAGAGTTCCTCCCAATTGTGCGGCGAGCGTAATCATAAACGCTTCTTCAGCATCATCAAAAAACCGCGCTTCTGCTCTTTGAGCTACTAACACACCGTATAATTTACGATGCTGAATAATCGGAACACCCAAAAAGGAATTTAACTCTTCTTCACCCAGTAACGCGTTATGATAAAAATCTGCATGCAGAAATGCCTGATCGATGTTAATAGGCTCTTCGCGACGCCCAACAAGACCAATTAGACCTTTATCTAGAGGTACACGAACGCGTGACTCGGCTTTTTGCTGAAGTCCGTCAGTGGCAATCAATACATATTCACTGCTTTTATTATCAATGAGAAAGACCGATACCGCTTCAGCAACGACGGCTTTTCGAAGCTCTTCTACCAAAATGTGTAACGCATCACTTAAAGAAGGAGCCGTAGTAACACTCTGGACTATGCGGTTTAGTACTTTCAACATCTAATGACTATGATTACCTCGCTTTTTGCGCTTCCCGTAAGGAGTTTTACGCTTTTTTAGAAATGGCTCAAGTTCTTTCAGGGCCTGAGCATAGACTTGTTTTTTAAAAAAAATCACATGATCTTGCGGCTCGTAATAATCAATCCATCGCCAGCTATCAAATTCAGGAGAATCACTTAGATCCAGTCGCAATTTTTGTTCACTGGCCACAAGCTTTAACAAAAACCATTTTTGTTTTTGACCAATCACTAAAGGTTTACTACCATGGCGAATATATTGCTTCGGTAAGCGATACTTTAACCAGCGTTTTGTAAACCCAAGCACTTCAATATCTTCACGATCGAGACCTATTTCTTCTCGAAGTTCACGATACATGGCTTCGGTTGCAGATTCACCGCTGACAAGGCCGCCTTGAGGAAACTGCCAAGCATCATGACCATGGCGACGACCCCAAAAAACACGACCCGAATCATTCACCAGAATGATTCCAACATTTAACCGGTATCCGGCTCTATCAATTACCATTCAATACTGCTTAGACTAACCATTAATACCCTGATTTTTCCACAAAATACGAGACTTTGGCAAATAAATCACACGGTTTTTGGTAAGAACGATTACAATGATATAAAGATAAGTATATAAAAGGTCTGATGAGGATCAGGTTGGAATGAAGAAGAACATACTAATCATCAACACAGGCGGCACCATTAGCAGCATCAAAACAAAACACGGTTATGAACCTGCACCGGGTTATGTTGAGAAAGCATTGCAAGATATTCCCGCTCTCCGACACAAAGATATGCCTAAGTTTTTTATCAAAGAATATAATCCCTTACTGGATTCCTCAAACATGACTTTGAGTGAATGGAATCGAATAGCCAGTGACATTAATGAAGCCTATCAACAATATGATGGCTTTGTAGTATTTCATGGAACAGACACCATGGCTTATACTGCATCCGCTTTATCATTCATGCTCGAACACCTCGATAAACCCGTTATTCTGACAGGCTCTCAAATTCCTTTGTCGGAAGTGCGAAATGATGCCATTGATAACATCATTACCTCATTATGGCTTTGTGCTCATGAACCCATCAAAGAAGTATGTATTTTTTTTAATCAAAAACTATTGCGCGGAAATCGTGCCCAGAAAGTCAGTGCGCAACGATTTGATGCCTTTGATTCACCCAACTTTCCCTTTTTAGCTACGCCAGGCATCACCATTAATTTAAAAGAACGCTTATTACTTAAGCCGAAATCCAAGCCCTTTCGTTTTCAAACCATTCTCCCGCATTTTATTGCAAATGTTCGTTTATTTCCTGGATTTGCAACCGAAGTGTTATCTTATATCCTAGAACAACCCATACGAGGTTTGGTTTTAGAAACCTATGGTGCTGGAAACGCGCAAAATAATGATCCCCGTTTTTTAAATCTATTAGAAGACGCCTGCCGACGCGGCATCATCATTGTCAATTGCAGCCAATGCCAGCATGGGCATGTTAAAATGAGTCAATACGCGACAGGTTATACGTTAAAACAAGCGGGATTAATTAGCGGCCATGATATGACACCCGAAGCCGCTCACTGTAAGCTAATGTATTTGCTGAGCAAATATTCGGATATTTCCCACATAAAATCCTTGCTAGAAACGGATTTGCGTGGTGAATTAACCGGGAGAGGCTGGAGCCGGGGCTGCTTGTGAATCTCTCCGCACCCTGAGTTCGGCATCATACAACGCTGGATTTTCAAGAGCCGCCATGGCAGCGTTCATAAAAACAGCCAGCCTTCCTAAGGAAGGGTTAAGTGTTGGACCTAAATGAAGCGAACGAAAAAGGGTTACACCAAAGGGTAAGCTGACCTTAGCTCCTTCCTCACACAGAGTTCTATTGTCAGCAAGAATATTGTCAATCGCAGATTTTACGCATTCTCTGATCGATAATTCATCTATAGATAGGTCCCTTCGTTCTATCATGACTTTGCATAGCAATAACCTTCTCCTTAGGATAAGGTCTTTTTTGCTGGAAATTAGCGCAGCACTGGAAACTTTTGGGTTATCCAGCATGTCTGCAACTTTCCCTTTTTTTAAATCATCTACCAATTTAGTAGCTAAATATTTGGCGGCAAAAAAGCAAAAAATTCCATAAGGATCATTTTTGCACTCCAAATCGGTGAGCTGGTGTTCCTGCAATTTATCCCGCACTGAATTTAATAATCTCATAAGGCTCTCTAAAGCAGGTCCCGTCATACCTTCATTAACAAATCCTTTTTCATCACTCACTTTTTTAGCCATTTCTTTCCCTTCTGCAATCAGATGAAGCAACGCTTCTAAATTGTCTTCATCTGTTTCTTTGGGTTTAAACGATCGGATATTTTGAATTAACTCATCAAGAATATCGCGTTTTGCATCGGAAACTTCTGCATCGCGGCCTAGCCAAAAGGTTGAAAAAACACGATTGGGTAAACTTTGATCGGAGCCTATCGATTGATTTCTTAATTCTTTTAGCTCGGCTAAAATGATTTTTTTGGCTAATATTAGAAAAATCGTCATCTTAAAACTCCTTGGTCGCAATTTTTTACAAAGGGTATACAATATATTTTGATTCAAACAGTATCATTATTTTAATCACTTCGTAATCATCCAGGAAATAAAATTATCATGTTATTAGATATTGTGATTCTTGCAGCAGGGCTTGGGAAACGAATGCACTCAAAAAAGCCGAAGGTACTGCACAAGCTCGCTGGGAAAACAATGTTAGAGCGCGTAGTAGACACCGCAACACGGCTTAATCCCAATGCGATTCATGTGGTTGTTGGCCATCATAGCGAGATGATTCAAGATGAATTATCCCATCTCAAGGTCAATTGGGTAAAGCAAGATATGCAGCTTGGAACAGGCCATGCGGTATTGCAGACATTGCCTCATTTATCAGAAAATAGCCATGTCTTAATCCTCTCAGCAGATGTTCCTTTAATCCAACTTGAGACGTTACACGGCCTTATTGCCAGCACTATCGGTTCTACGGTAACAGATTTAGGATTACTTGTTGCGTGTGTGGATGACCCTTATGGATTTGGTCGTGTGGTGCGCGATGGGGCAGAGCGCATCCATGCCATCGTTGAAGAAAAAGATGCTTCTGCCAATCAGAAGAAAATTGATGAAATCTATAGTGGAATTTGTCTCGCTCACAGAGAAGCATTAAACCGATGGCTTCCTAAGCTTAGCAATCAAAATGCTCAGGAAGAATATTATCTTACCGAAATCATTGCCATGGCTTCTAATGAAGGGGTAGAGATTGCCTCCATGGAAGCGAGTGATCCCTTAGAGATTTTAGGGGTCAATGATCGTAAGCAACTTCAGATGCTGGAGCGCGCTTTCCAAAAACGCTTGGCCGAACAATTATTGATACAGGGAGTTCATGTCGTGGATGCAGCGCGCATTGACATACGAGGGATTTTAGAATGCGGTCTTGATGTTTGCATCGATGTAAATTCTGTATTTGAAGGCTCAGTATCTATCGGCGAAGGAAGTGTTATCGGCCCCAATTGTGTACTTAAAAACGTTAAAATTGGTGAACATTGCCAAGTTTTAGCAAATTCAGTATTAGAAAATTGTCAAATTGGGGATCATTGCCAAATTGGACCTTTTGCCCGCATAAGACCAGGCACGATTTTAGCCTCAAACTGTAAGATCGGTAATTTTGTCGAAGTCAAAAACGCCGTTTTTGATGAAGGCAGCAAAGCCAACCATTTAAGTTATTTAGGGGATGTCACGATTGGTAAACACGTTAACATTGGTGCAGGAACAATTACATGTAACTATGATGGAGCCAATAAATACCAAACTGTAATTGAAGACGGCGCGTTTATCGGCTCTGATACCCAGCTCGTTGCTCCTGTAACGGTAGGAAAAGATGCTACCATCGGCGCGGGCAGCACCATACGGAAAGACGCCCCTCCCGGCGAATTAACCTTGACCGAGAATCGACAAAAAACCATTTCAGGCTGGAAACGACCGGTTAAGGAATCCTAACATTCCCTGAGCTGCGATGAACTGGCTGATCTTAGGTTCAAATTCACGAATGTAGACCGCTAGAGTAATGTTCTATGAGACCACAGCATTCATTGAAAATCCAAACTCCTAGCATGGATGCTGTGCTTAAAGCACAGCACGTAGGAATAGCGCATGGTGGTTAACTCGCCTACGTGGTGCGGCTTTGACCGCACCACCCACTCTGGGAGTTAGCGGTTTACTCAGATCATGGGTCAATTTTTATTAGTTCAGGAATTTTTGAGTCTTTACGACCCCTGAGTCTTATACTTATATTCGCATAAATCATTAATCAAACACTCTGGGCACTTAGGCTTTCTAGCGATGCAAACATAACGACCGTGCAACACGAGCCAATGATGCACATTGTGTAAAAATCGCTTTTCGGTATTATTGAGTAATTTTTTCTCGACTTCTAGTGGTGTTTTCCCTTTGGCAAGGCCAGTCCGATTGGCCACGCGAAACACATGGGTATCCACCGGAATGGTGGGTTTATCAAATGCGGTATTGAGAACCACATTAGCCGTTTTTCGCCCCACACCGGGTAAGGCTTCCAAGGCTTCTCTTTCTTCTGGTACTTCACCATCGTAGCGCTCAAGCAATAGCTCAGAAGTACTGAGGATGTGTTTCGCTTTGCTGTTATAAAGCCCGATGGTTTTAATGTATTCTTTTAGTCTCTCTTCACCGAGTTCTAAAATTGCTTTCGGTGTATTGGCTACGAAAAATAATTTTTCCGTAGCTTTATTTACACTGATATCCGTTGCTTGAGCCGATAAAATAACGGCTATTAATAATTCAAACGGGGTACTAAAGTTTAATTCCGTTGTAGGGTGAGGATTTTTCTCTTGAAAGCGCTCGAAAATTGCCGTTCGTTTTTCTTTATTCATTTCTCTTCGCCTGAACGCGGGCCAAAGCTTGTAAAATATAATGGTTCTTAGCCTGCTTATCTTGCTCTTCTCCTGCTTTAAGTGCTGCAAGCTTTCTTTTTTCGCGATAAAGCTGTTGTTTTTCGTGCTGCTCGCGTAATAATCGCACCTCTCGCGCCTGAAAACGCTCTCGTGAAATCGTTTTATCAAACTGTGGGGCGGGTAAAGATACCATATCAATACAATCCACAGGACAGGGCTCAACGCATAACCCACAACCCGTACACTCATGCTCCAAAACGGTATGCATTTGTTTCGCGCCGCCGATAATTGCGTCCACAGGACACGCCTGAATGCATTTGGTGCACCCAATGCATTCGGGCTCTCGAATCACGGCGAGAGAAGGGAGACGAGTATTTTTAGAAACACGTTCTACATAGGGGGTTGAATCTACCTCTAATAAACGACCAAGGGCTTTTAGGGTTTCCACGCCACCCGGCGGGCAACGATCGATTGTTACACTCCCATTTGCCAATGCTTCGGCATAAGGACGACACCCTTTAAAATCGCACTCCCCACATTGGGTTTGTGGAAGAAGTGCATCAATCTCGCTAACCGTTGGCATCTAACGACCCTCGGCCAAGAGCGCATCAATTTTTTCGCGCTCTACGCGTACCATTAATGGTTTAAACAAATTAATGCGATGATTCAGCAATGGAGTATCAAGCGCTTGAAAGGTTAAGGATTCACAATCTAGAAAATCTTCGGAAGCAGCTGCCATCTGCGGCACAACAGGTTTTAAATACGTAATCAACATGCGATATAAATTCAAACCCATAGTGCATATAGCTTGCACTTCGGCAAGTTTTTCAGAATCTTTTGCAAGAACCCAAGGTTTTTCGGTGTCGATGTATTGATTAACCCGATCAGCGGCTTCCATGATTAAGCGGATGGCCTGGGCATAATCTCTTGAGACGTAGGATTCAATAATTTGCTCGCGCTTCGCTAATAATGCTTCATACAACTTTGGTTCGCTGAGTTCTTTAGCCAATTGGTTGTCAAAGCGCTTATTGATGAATCCCGCGCACCGGCTGGCAATATTCACGACTTTACCCACCAAGTCTGCGTTCACTCGATTAATAAAATCTTCAAAATTTAAGTCTAAATCATCTACGCGGCTATTGAGTTTCGCGGCAAAATAATAACGCAAGTATTCTGGATTAAGGTATTCAAGATACTGACGAGCCTCAATAAACGTGCCACGCGATTTCGACATTTTCTGACCATTCACGGTTAAAAACCCGTGGGTATAGATGGCTGTGGGTAGACGATGGCCGCTTCCTGCAAGCATCGCAGGCCAGAATAAAGCATGGAAATAAACAATGTCTTTACCAACAAAATGATAAAGCTCCGCCTCACTGCCTTCTCCCCAAAATGCATCAAATGAAAGGCCTTGCTCATCGCAGTATTTTTTAAAGCTCGCCATATAGCCGATGGGGGCATCAAGCCACACGTAAAAATATTTATCTAATGTTCCTGGAATAAGAAAGCCAAAATAGGGTGCATCACGTGAGATATCCCATTGTTTTAAGCCGGATTCAAACCATTCATCCAACTTATTCACCACTTCAGGCTGCAAATGACCGCTCTTTGTCCACTTTCTTAATAGCGTCTCATAACGAGGCAAATCAAAGAAATAGTGTTCGGACTCTTTTTCAATCGGCTTCGCGCCCGATATAGCGGAAACTGGATCAAGTAAGTCCGTTGGCAGATACGTAGCGCCACACGCTTCACAATTATCCCCGTATTGATCCGGCGCTTTGCATTTGGGACAAGTTCCTTTTACGAAACGATCGGGTAAAAACATTTCTTTGACTGGATCATACGCTTGGCGAATGGTTTTTTTAACAATATCGCCGCGAGCATTCAACCGTTCGTATATTAACTCTGAGAGTTTGCAGTTTTCTTCGGAATGCGTAGTATGATAGCTGTCATAAGCTATACCAAACGCCATAAAATCGCGTTCATGGCTTTGTTTAATTTCAGCGGTGAGCACTTCGGGGGTCATGCCCGCTTGTTCTGCTTTTAGCATAATCGGTGTGCCATGAGCGTCATCGCCACAAACACTAATGCATTGATGACCGAGCATTTTATGCGTGCGCACCCAGATATCGGTTTGAATATGCTCCACTAAATGGCCTAAATGCAAATGGCCATTGGCATACGGAAGAGCACTGGTAACCAGCATTGTACGAACCTTTGTCATAACCCCATATCCATTGCTAAAAATGGCGAATTATAACGCAAAATCACTGAAATTGCTGCTCTTCAAACAAAAAACGCGGCAAACGCCGCGTTTTAAACTTACAAAAATTAGGACGATGCTGAAGGAGAAGCAACATGTGTAGTTTCAGGCTTAACTTCTGGCGATTTTTTATGTGAATCCAAAGGCGATGCGTGTTGTCCTTCTTCAGCGTCTAGTGTTTCATCATTAGCAGACTTCTTTCTACCTCCTAAATTACTTAAGGATGGTGAAACGGTCGAATCTTCGCTATCGCTGAATTCTTCATCGGGTTGCTCATCGCTACCCTTTTTAAAGAAGGTATCGAACAATTTTTTAGCGCCAAACGCCAAACCAAACACAGAAGCCACAGTGAGTGCTACGGCTGACGCCACCAATGCGGTTGCAGCCATAACCGCACCGCTGCCGAATGCAGCCATAGCAGGGCTAGAAGCCAAAGCAAACACAGCTAAGGATAGAATCATCGGCGGATAAACCAAGCATAAAGCAACTGCAGTTGCCGCTACTACAACCGTTGTAATCGACTTCCAATTATTTAGAAAAGGTTTCGCTACAAAGCGATCAAAGCCCTCTGGTAGATCTTTTGTAAAAAAAGATTTCATTTTTTCCCACATAATTCCCTCCGGGTTAAATTAAAAAACTCGGCGAAAATATATCATTATGATTACAAAAATGAAAGAAAAGTAATCAAATAGAACAAAAAAACTTATAAGCTATTGATATAATGTAGGATCTAGCACATTTGCCTCTTGAAACCCGCGCGCACGAAATGTGCAACTATCACACACGCCGCAGGCTGCTTTTTGAGAATCTAATTGATAACAAGACACCGTTAATCCGTAATCAACACCGAGCTTCACCCCCGTTTTAATAATGTCACTTTTGGTCATCGTCAGTAATGGGGCGTGAATGGTGAATCGTTGCCCCTCAGTACCTGCTTTGGTAGCAATATTCGCAAGGTTTTGAAACGCTTCGATAAACTCGAAACGACAATCAGGATAATTTGAATAATCAACGGCATTCGCACCAATAAATAGATCATAAGCCCCTAACACTTCTGCATAACCAAGTGCAATCGACAAGAAGATCGTATTTCGAGCCGGGACATACGTTACAGGGATGGATGTGGTTTCTTGAAACGAAGGGACAGCAATCGCATCGTCGGTTAAGGCTGAGCCGCCAAACTGGCCCAGATCAAGATGAACCATCTTATGCTCGTTTACTCCCATTGTGGCTGCAATGTCTCGAGCAGCCTCTAATTCAGGGCTATGTTTTTGCCCATATGAAAAACTCAATGCATAGCACTGAAATCCTGAGTCTTTTGCAATAGCAAGACACGTTGCAGAATCCAATCCACCAGATAATAAAATAACAGCTTTTTTCATTGTTCGTTCATTAAGCGCATAATTTTACCATTATAGCGAATTTATCCTAAATTCGGCAATTGAATCGTCGCGAGAGCAGCTAATGTGCTAAATCTTCTACACATCTTTGAAAACCAAGTCCCGCTCTACTCTTCGACGTTCCATGGAATCCAGGGGTACTGCGTTAAAACACTGGACCCCGGGTCAAGCCACGGGCGTAGGTTTAAGATGTGATCAAGAGACCAGGCTTTATGTGAGGGATCCAGGCTCTGCCAAAATTGTCCAAAAGGTATTTATTAAGCACGGCATAGTCTTCACCACATTTGCCACCTATCACAAATTAAGGCTAAAATGAACCCCCAAATTCCACAGGATGAGACCTATATGATGGCTGACATTTTCCCGGTGATTCTAGCAGGTGGTTCTGGTACAAGACTTTGGCCTTTGTCACGAAAAAACTTTCCTAAGCAGTTTCTAAACTTACAAAACGACACCTCGCTACTACAACAAACAATGCAGCGAGTCATGAATCTTCCGATAAATCAATCCGTTGTGGTTTGCAATGAAGCGCATTATTTTTTATCACAAGAGCAATTACAAAGTTTTGATGCATCTCCCACTTATCTATTAGAACCTTGCCCCCGAAATACCGCACCGGCCATTGCCTCTACTGCTCACTTTCTAAGTCAAAAATATGGTCGCGATGCCATGATGATTCTTTTGCCATCCGATCATTGGATAAGTGATGCTAACGCCTTTCAAGATGCCATTCTTAAAGGCACTCAAATTGCTCAACACCATGACACCATTGTCACCTTTGGTATTAAACCCACTAGTCCTAAAACGGGTTATGGCTATATTGAAGCCCAAGAAGTGTTTGGTAATGAAGCGTTTCGTGTTAAGCGCTTTTGCGAAAAACCTAATGAGCAAACTGCAAAACTGTTTATTGAATCCGGAAATTTTTACTGGAATAGTGGCATGTTTGCAGGTCGCGCTGGGATTTGGCTGGATGAGCTTAAGACTCATGCTTCGGATATTTATGATGCTTCTTTCGAAGCGGTTGCCAAAGGCCAGGTTGCGCATGATTTTTTGCGTCTAGATGCCCAATCATTTAGCCAATGCCACAGTGAATCCATTGATTACGCGATTATGGAGAAAACGGATAAAGCCTGCGTTATTCCCGTTGACTTGCAATGGAGTGATCTAGGGGATTGGACGGCCGTGGCTGAAACGAATGTCTTAGATGAAAATGGCAATGCGTTACAAGGAAATGTGATCGCAAAAGAAAGTAAAAACTGCCTCATCAGCAGTGAGCGAACCTTAGTTACCACATTAGGAATTCAAGACCAAATTATTGTAGCCACAGGAGATGCCGTTTTGGTCGCCGACAAGCGCTACTCACAACAAGTCAAAGACATCGTTCATTCTTTATCAGAAGAACATCGCCAATTGGCAGACGATCACTTATGTGTTTCTCGCCCCTGGGGATTTTATGAAATATTGGCTGAAGGACCTACCTTTAAAGTAAAACGTTTAATGGTAAAGCCAGGTGCCCGATTATCGTTACAAATGCACCAGCATCGAGCTGAGCATTGGGTCGTGGTAGGTGGAATTGCCGAAGTGGTCAATGGACAAGAAACAATGCAACTAAGCGTTAATCAATCAACCTACATTCCTCAAAAAACCTTACATCGGTTAAGTAATCCCCATCATGAGCCGTTGTATGTGATTGAAGTCCAAAGCGGCGAATATCTTGGAGAGGATGACATTACTCGCTATGACGATGCTTATCATCGTCAAGTGGAAGTGGTTTAGTTGGGATCAGGGATCAGGGATCAGGGATCAGGAGGTCGGGTGGTACAAAGAGTTGAAGAACTTAAAGTATTTCAGCGTGCTTATAAGATTTCGTTGGAAATACATAAAGTAAGCTTGCAATTTCCACAAATAGAACAATTTTCATTAGCAGACCAAATAAGGCGAGCAAGCAAAAGCATATGCTCTAATCTTGCTGAAGGGTTTGCGAAACAAAAATCAAAAGTAGAATTTAGGCGATATATCTACATTTCATTAGGTTCTACTGATGAGATGCGGATATGGTTAAGATACTGTTTTGATCTTGGATACATAGAGAAGTCTATTTGGCAAGCCTGGAGAGATGAATATGAACAGATAGCCAAGATGCTAGTTGGACTAATTAAACATCAGACTAACGCCTTGATACTTGATACCTGAAACCTGAAACCTGAAACCTGACCAAGCCAGGGGTCAATTTGATTTAATTATAACCAATGGATTGTTTTTCCACCTCATGCTATGTTATAAATTAGTACACTTTGTACTTTTCAAACATAAAAGCAAAAAGGAAAAACGTTTTGGATTCAAAGAGCAGCCCTGAGCATGGCGCCAATAAGGTAATCGTCGAACAATTAACCACGGCGATCTTTGCGTCGTTAAGCGATGAGAGTCGAGAAGCGGTTGTTTCCTTATTTCAGCAACAAGGAAAATCCTCTCTGGCTGAGCTTTTTGAAAAAGAAACACTGTCCATTTTTAGAAATCGAATACCCTTAAGAGAAGCCGTTGCTACAAAAAGTAATCGTCTTGCTGAAATTAATCCAGCCAGCTTTAAATTTTTATCACAAACACAAAAACTAGCGCTAGAAGAAGAGCTATTATTTGCTTTTTACATCTTCTCTGCCCAATACCATTTGGATGAAACCGAAGGTCGTAAAAGCAGTTTAGAAGAATTGAGTCATAAAATATTTCTTTGCTCAATGCTTATATCCGCACTGAATTTTAGTGCAAAAGCGCATTCCCCAGAAACCATGTTAAGAGAATTACGAGACCAGTTTTACGGCACCCATTGCAAATACTTGGGTTTAAGCATGGGCTATAAGTTAGGAGAAGCAGTGCATGAGTTTACTGGCGGGCAAGCGGTGGCCGTTAGAAATTTCATGAATGATATCAATGAGCGCAGACTTTATTGGGTTTGGGGCGAAGGGATGACCGCAAGCATCTTAAGCGTTTTACCCGAAACCATGGCACAACGGGATCAAGCGCAATTTGTATTAACTAGGCCTGATTATTACCTTGGAACCTTAAGCTGGTCTCTCTATTACGCTCGTTTTGGCTTAAATTTGTCTCTCTTACTCAAGCACACCTTACAAGGGCCATGGATGAGTAAAAGAGAAAAAGAACATATCCCCGCAGGAGAACGATTTCTAACTCAGTGGAACCAGCGAAAATATACTTTGTTAAATGATTTAGTCTGGGCAACGGTCAACTTAGTTACCTTTGCTTGGCTTGTCGGTAGTGGCATGCTGGGGTACTGGGGAAATGCCTTAACGGTTGGTTTACTTTTGGTGGATGCGTCGCTGACTATATGGAGAATATACGAAGAAAGCACACGATTTAATAAAGAAATGCTTCAATATCAACAAGAACTAGTTAATCTAAATTCAAAAATTGATAAAGCGAGTGGTGACGAAAAAGAAAAACTTGAGCACCACAAAAAACGCTTAATGCGCACCATCAAAGAACGGACTTTAGACTGGAAGTATCAAAAGTATCGATGGTCCTTAGATCTCACGTATTCAGTTTCCTTAGTGGTAGGATTTTTTGTGGCCTGTGCTTTCTTAATTCCTCCAGGTATTTTAGTGGCTCCTACGGCTCTTGTTATTATGTTAGCAGGAGCGGCAATTTGTTTTGCTTTAACGGTTGCCTACTCGGCTGTTTCAGGTTTTATTGATATTCTTCACAGCAAGGCGAAAGGAAAAACCGCCAAAGAGGAATGTTTGGCTCTCTTAGAGGAATTTAAGGGCTCCAAAGATGAATCGTATAAAAAACTCTTGTATTTAGAAATCAAGCGCCTTACGGCTAGCTCCGAGCACAGCGCCAATGTAGTCAGTTTTCAGAAAAAACAAGTGATCCGAGCTGTATTTATTGATTTGATGATTCCTGCTTTGGTGCTAACGACATTATTGTTTTTACCCTTACCGATAGGACTTGGCGTATTAGCCGCAGGGTTTGCACTAGCCGCTTTATCTGGCATGCTGCTTAATCGCTATAAACCTAAAGAAGGAAGCCTTCCTGAATTTGATGAGGGTGAATATCAAGCGTTTCTAAAAAACCCAACGATCGCTCCAGTCAAGTCGTCTGACACTTCCATCACGTCAAATGGACTTTTTAGTGGGGATAAGAGAAGCGATTCAAATGATCAATCGACTGAAGCACAAAGTCCCGAGGATTTTCCAAACGGTGTGACTGAGCCAAGACTGTAAGGGAGTGTTCTGAAAAATCGTTAGCCATCGTATATTGTGGTGTGAAGGGCTTCATTGAGTCTAGCTCAATTTTACGCCACACGAACCCACTCATGGCTAGCCGACTGGCCTGGGGCAGAAAATACTTTAACCACGATTTTTTCAATGCGATGTCGTTGCAACTCGGCTTCGTCTTTAATTAATTCATTCACAAACCAACGTGAAAGTTCTTCTACGGTAATGTTGCTTAAAGGCATTAAGGTCACATCTTCTTTCAAAAAAGGAATGCGCTTTTGATTAAAGGTGAAATAAAAATATTCCTCATCCTCCTCCTTGGTCATAAACGGGGAGAATTCTGGCATCAGAAACGTTTGATTAAGGTGGCGGCATAATTTATGAATTCGTTCTTTATAATAGCGATAATCAAACGTCATGCCGTTGTCTTCAACCCACGTGGTTAAAGCCAGATAAACGCCGTAATGATGCCCGTGAAGGGGTTCACGTTCTGTAGCGGAAAAAATGGTTGTGTGGCCGGCAGAAAATTTCATGGATTCTTTCTGCAATTCAACCGTCGTTAAATATTTGCCCATGTTCGTATGCCTCTTTAAAGACTGCTTCGCTTATCAAATAACTGAAAGCCAGATAATGGCTCATCAAATCTTTTCCCCAATGCCATCACTTTGAAAAGCTCACCCATTTCACTCTCTTGCAACAAGAGCTTCACGGCTTGGGTGTGTTTAACGCGTTCCGTTTCACTGGCTACGTCGGTTAAAAAATCAAGGATTCGATTGGCCAATAAAAACGCCGCTTGATTAGTATATCCTAAGATTTGAAACCCCGCGTCAACCGCTGCTTCCGCTACGTGCGTAAAATCCACATGCGCTGTGATGTCTTCTTCGCCTGGATGCGCCAGAGGATTTGTATGTGATTGATGCTGATAATGACACATCAATGTACCCATTTGGCGATCAGGATGGTAATATTCCTGCCTTGGGAAGCCATAATCCAAGATGAGGACTACGCCATGCAGAAGGATCGTTGAAGCAGCGTTTATCCACCCATTGATAAACAAATTAACTTCGGACTGATAAGGATTGGATACGGATGGTAGCCTAGTTTCTATATGATGGATTAATCGCTCGTTTTCAGAGGGTTTATATATTTCTTTCAACTTTCCCTCTGAATCAAGGCTAATATGGCTCTCTAATAGCTGAGATTTCTCCACTACGAAGCGATTAACCGGCATGGCATCAAGTACCTCATTGGCTATCAAAATCCCGTTAAAGGGCTTTTCAGGCCATTTAGAAAGCCATTGCACGCGAGAAGCCAAGTCAGGAAGTTGTTCTTGAATAAGTACTTCTTGGCGGTAGCGTAAATTGGGGCTAACTTCAAGAATATAATAAACCTCTGGTAAGCAAACTAATGCGTTTAAGCGAGTCAATATATCCACACACAGTCGGCCTGAACCCGCGCCAAATTCAAGAATACTAGGTGATTCGAGCTCACGTAAAATGGGTTCACACTGATTAGCCAACGCATAGCCAAAGAACGGTGTTAATTCAGGTGCCGTTACAAAATCACCACCACGACCAAATTTTGGCAAACCGGCGCTGTAATAACCAAATTTAGGATGATAGAGCGCAAGATGCATATATTCCGCAAAGGAGATATCCCCTTTTTCTCGGATTTGATTGGAAATTCGTTCAATTAAGCTCATATAATTAAACTATCAACTCTACATTAAGTTTATGTTAACCGAGTCGCGCAGGGCTAAGCATGAAAAAATATACCGTCATTGCGAACGAAGTGAAGCAATCCAGTACAGGATTTCAACGGAGCATCGATCTGGATTGCTTCGCTAGTGCTCGCAAAGACGAGTTATTTTCCGTATTGAGTTAAAAACAACCTTTTTCATGCGTAGACCCTAGCAAGTAGCACAATATTAAATCTGTAACTTAATGGCAATTAAGAGATATAACCATGCAAAAAAAACAGGACCATACCTTGGTTAAACCCCATATACAAGCACCTGTTGCGTTAATCACGGGGGCGGCTCGACGAATTGGAGCAGCCACTGCTGAGTATTTGCATAAGCAAGGCTTTCGTGTGCTCATTCATTATTTGCAATCAAAAAAAGAAGCAGAAAGCCTATCAAAAAGACTGAATGATACAAGAAATAACAGTGCAAAGATAGTTTCAGGCGATCTTCTTGTCAAAGAAACAGCGAAACGATTAATTCAGGAAGCCATGGACTGGGCTGGCCGATTGGATGCGTTGGTGAATAACGCGTCACTTTTTAAGCCTACTGACTTTAGCAAACCGAATGAGGGCGATTGGGAGGCGTTGTTTGTCGCCAATGTGCGCGCCCCTTTTTGGCTTAGCCTTGAGGCTTATCCTTATCTTTCAGAAACGAAAGGATGCATCATTAATATTACTGACATTCATAGCGACAAACCTTTAAAAGGGTATGCGGTTTATTGCCAAACCAAAGCGGCATTAAACATGCAAACGAAAGCGCTTGCACGAGAATTTGCGCCTCTTGTTCGAGTCAATGCCGTCGCACCTGGCGCCATTGTCTGGCCAGAAGAAGACAATACACTCACACCTGATTTAAAAGCGAAGATTATTAATGCTACCCCACTAAAACAACATGGTGACCCTATATATATTGCTCAAGCAGTGTGCTCGCTGATTGATAATCCATTTATTACGGGTGAAATCTTGCGCGTTGATGGCGGTCGGAGTATTGTGTAGCTAGGGTATGTTTATAACCTCCTAACTAAAGGAGCATACTATGGAAAAGCATTACCTTGAGGCGGTATCTATGCTAGAAATAGCAGCCCAGCATGCTTATTGCGCTGAGCACTTATTACAGCAAAACGCTGAAGTTTCCTTTGATGATCATTTAAGTGTTGATGCTTTATTGCCTGTAACATCGCTTATCTACCTTGCTTTTGAGTTGACCTTAAAAGCATTTTTACTCCATGAACATCGTCCCGTTAGACAACATGTAAAACTAATTGAGCTGATAGAATTAAACGATCATCTCGGTCTTTCAAAGCACGAAATGGAATTAGTCACCACCTTATGTCGTGTACAAGCGTTTCGTAAGGGTGTGGATTATATGATTTGGGAAAATCGTCAGCAACTGCAAGTATTTTGCGAGCAAGCGATGGGACTGTACTCAAGACTCCATCATGTCGTGCCCTTAGAATTACAGCAAGAGTATCAATAATTCTATTGGAGCGCTTGACCAAACCAGCCCGACTGCCCCCGACCTAATCCGATTTATTCGGGTCACCTAAGAGATGGCCTGAACAAGTCAGGCCAAGTAGGCGGGGGTTCTGAGATCACCCTTCTACCTAACCGGATTAATCCTTCCTACCTGGCCGATTGCCCAATCCTTCCTGGCCCGACTAATATACCCCTACATGGCCCGACTCGTTCGGGCCATCTCCAGGCCTGCGCATCAACAAATTTGCAATCCAATCGGGGACCCATATTAAGAATATTATTCGAGGGCGCTCTCTTATCGAAAAAAATACTGTAAATAGGTAAACACCAGAAGAAACCCAACGGCGATATAAATAACCGCCACGGTGGTTTTATTTTTGAAAATTTCCTTATCGGTAAATATTTTTTTATTTAAAGCCGCATTGATTTTATAAAGCGTTGCCGGTGCAAAAATCATCATGAGTCCTATTGCAATGATGAGTACTCCTACGACTAACAACGCGATCATTCATTTATCCTTAAAGATCTGGGCTAAGCAGCCAGAATAAAAATACCCCGCCTTGAAAAGCGGGGCTTAAAATAGTTATGCATTATAGCGATTAAGTTTCATGAACTCTTGCTGTAGCGGTTTTTCCAGATGTGGCTTCAGTAATCGTACAAGTAGCAACGCCACCGGTGAAGGTAACCGCGGTTGTACCACTGGTATAGCCATCTGGCAATCCACCAGCTAATACGCCAGTAGCAATTTGTGTACAAGTTTGACCCGTAGTTGTGAAACAACTCGCAGACCCAGCTTTACAAGCTGCCAAATTGATTGCACTAGCTGAAGTCAAGCCTCCTGCGACGCCTTTCGCTCCAGCTTCGCCGGCCTCATCGGTCAGGTCAATATAGTTTGGCACGGCTACTGCCGCAAGGATTCCAAGAATCACAATCACTACCACAAGTTCCATCAAAGTAAAACCAGATTGTCTTTTCATTGTAGTGATCCTCTAAATATGTTGATTCCATACTATAAATTTAGTACGGACTTCCATATTATTCAAGTAACTTAAAAATCTCCTATAAACTCTTGCTTTGTCCAAAAGAGAGAAAGCAAGAGTTTTATAATTAGATAATTAAAATTAACTTATGCGCCCACTTATACACCCGGAACTGCATAATTATCTAATGAAGAACTTCCATACGTTATCTTGCATCCGGAAGTAGTTCCATCAGCAACTGTTACACCTGATGGCCAAGCCCCACCGACAAATAACGTTTTGTGAGCATCACAATCCGCTAAAGTCGCACATGTGCCTCCACCACTTTGACAAGCGTAATAATTGACTTTGGCAGCTTCAGCTATATCAGATGCTAATTTTGCTAAAACATTTGCTTCAGCATCGGTGCCTATGTTGTTATAAGTCGCTGCTGTACCTACGGCTATTGCGCCTACAATAGCGATACCTAATGCTACTTCCATTAACCCATAACCAAGGCTTTTTTTCATTTTCATTTTCATCTTCAAATCCCCTTCCAAAATGAAAACATATAGATAGGAACATCTATATATAATAAAAATAGTACATGTTTAAAAATTATACAAGTAAACCACAGTTATTTTTTTGGTTATTTGTTCTATTGTGCGGTAGGTAACCTTCTATCGTTTTAATGCCTTGCCCGCGAAGTCCCACATTGGCATATATACGCCTAAGGCCAAAATAAGAACCATACCAGCCACAATGACTATCATAATTGGCTCAATGTAATCATTAAATCGAGCTAAATCATATTCAATATCCCGTTGATAAAAATCAGCCGCATCATTTAATAGCTCATCAATACGTCCTGTTTCTTCTCCAAGTGATATCATTTGTAAGACCAACGGAGGAAAAAGTTTGGTTTGCGCAAGAGAGGTTGCAATGGTATTGCCTCGTCCAATAGATTGAGTCACCGATTGGATTTTTGCTGCAAAGTAGGCATTATTCGTAGACTTACCAACCAAATTAATCCCTTCAACGGCACTTAACCCCGCTCTTAAAACTAAAGCAAAAAGCCGTGTAAAACGCGACAAAATAATGCGATGAATGAGCCAGCCAAAAATAGGTATTTTTAATTGCCACTTAGACCACGCGATTGCCCCATCGGGCGTTTTTATGTAATATCTAAAGCCATAAATGAGAGCAATTAAGCCTATCAATACGACATACCAGTAATTAATAAAAAAATTGGCAACGTATACTAAAATTAGTGTTGGCAAAGGAAGCTCTGCATGAAATGATTCAAACATTTTAGCGAATGCAGGAATAACAAATACTGTAACTCCAATGACAGCACAAAAAGTCACAAAAGAAACAATTAAAGGGTAACGCATAGCCTTTTTTAACTTTTTACCGGTTTCAATTTCTAATAACATATATTCAGATAGATGATAAAAGACCTCATCTAATTTTCCAATTTCCTCTCCGAGCTTAACAAGATTAATAAAAAAATCAGAAAAAACTTTCGGAAAGCGCCTCATCGAGGCATGTAGGCTTTGTCCCTCATTTAAACCCACTAAAATTTGCTGAAGCGTTTTTGCAAGCTCTTTATCATGGGTAGATTCAGCAAGCCTTGCGATGGCTATGGCTAATGGAATTCCCGACTTAATAAGCGTATACATCTGTCGGCAAAACATTTGTAACTCTTCTTTCGCGACTTGTTTTTTAAAGAGTCCGGATGATTTAGCAGCGGGCTGTGCAGCTTGGATTTTCGCTTTAGTAGCCTGCTCAATATCCAAAGGCATTAGCGATTCTTTTTGCAATTGCATAGCCAAATCTTCAGCCGAGCGCGCTTTTCGCACCCCTCGAACAGTGCTGCCACTCGCATCACGCGCTGTAAATTGAAAATCTGGCATGGTATGACCCAGAGCGATTAGAATTATTCTCTTTAATGATCAGTATAGGGGTATTTTAAGAAGGAATACAATTTCAAGGATTCATTAGCGGGCCTAAGTCACCGATAACTTATTCATCGGCTCAACCAAGCCTTGTTTAAATTGCCCCCAAGCAGAAATGCGAGCAATTTGGCCGTTGGGGTTAAGATACAAAATACCGCTTTTATCGCGAACACCCATAGCTGGGAAGACTAAAAGTTGGTTCAATTGGTTGGAAAGCTCATAACTATCCATTCCTAGTGCATATAAACGATTATAACTGTTTAATTGTTCGGGCCAGCTTTTATACCCTAAGTTATGCTCAAACACCCAAGGCATATCGCAAAACATAATCCCATTTAGATCGCGGTCTTTTAATGAGTTAGGATGGCCGCCATACACACTTGATGTGGAATAAACAGGAACATCACCCGCATAATAATACCGTAACAAGGGCATGATTTGACGAGCTTTGCTAGGATAAGCTAATAAAAAGACCATATCAAAATCTTGGCGACGTCTTGGTGTGGCTTCAATGTTTCGTCCAAGGGCTTCTTTTATGGCTTTTTTTCTTGCTTCACTGTTTGAAATATGTAAAAAATCGCGGATTGACTGGTTTAAATTATCGTTGGATCCATATTGTAAGGTATCCACCACGCGACCACCATTGGCACGCCACTGTTGGCTAAACGCTGCCACCACTTCATCACCCCAACCGCCTTCTGGTGCTATCACCAGTGCGCGCGTATGGCCATTTAGTCGCGCTTTAGAAGCCACCTGGCGAGCCTCATTCGTCGGGGAAAGACCAAACTGGTATGCATTCTCTTTCACATGACCATTGAGATCATTTAAAAATAAAGTAGGAACAGGATGATTTAACGAAGCCACCTTGGCCACATCGGATTTAGTTAATGGTCCAACCACATAATCCGCTCCCTCATCAAGTGCTTGCTGATATAAAACGATAGGATCGGATTGGTTCGTATCATAAAAGCGAACCGTTAACCCACCAGAATCTTGACTTCTTTTATAAGCTGCCATAAATCCATCACGAATCGCCATCCCAGGCCCTCCTAGAGAACCCGACAAAGGCAATAGTAAAGCCACTTGGCGAGGATGAGAAATGAGTTTTTGATCAAGGCTTGAGGCATTTAATAAAGAATGGGCAGGATGCGCTGTATATTGAGATTTCCAGTTTTGAATGGCTTTGACCATATCACCTGGGTTGCTATAGTCCTCGCGAGAGAGTAAGGCTAGCTCTATCCAACCTTTAAGCTCTGAACCGTCTTCTTCTTCCAAAGCTAATGTATTTAATTCCTGGGTGGGCTCTGTTGCTAAGGCAAGCCAAAGGGCACGTAAATTATTGGCTTTAGAAGGCTCATCCGGTAAAAGTCTTGAGAGTTTAATGCGTTCTTCCACGGCCAGAGAAACTTTTGAGGTATTTTTATACGCCTCTGCTAAGAGTTCATGATATTGCGCCTGATAATATATCGGTAAATTCTGAATGTTTTGAATTTTAGCTAACGTTTTAACCGCTGATTGAGGCCTATCTCGAATGATTTCAATTTTGGCTAACAAAAGATTCTTTTTATCCGCTAAATCGGAAGATAAATGATTCACTCGAGATAATATAGCCTGGCCTTGCTGCCATTGGCCTTCATGAATCAAGCGGCCAGCTGCCATGATCCGCAAACGTTGTTCTTCCTCACCGCTTCTCTCTTTAGCCTGGGCCAAGTAAGTAGCAGCGGGCATGGTGTAAGGGCTCGCTAATTGTTGGTTGACTTGCATTGGGGTATCTGACACATTAGCGCAACCGGTCAGCAATAAAAAACAAAGATACAATACACTTAATTTATAGATTGAGGATTTCATTCGCTTGACCTATTTAACCCATACCCCTAAATAAGAAGAGATAGAGAATAAACTATGACAGCCTCTTCAGCAATAACCCCTGGTACGCTTTATATTGTTGCAACTCCCATTGGTAATCTCGAAGATATTAGCAAAAGAGCCATTGACACCTTACAAGCTGTGGATGTGATTTTGGCAGAAGACACGCGCCATTCACAACCATTATTGACTGCCTTGGGCATTAAAAAACCTTTAGTTTCTTTGCATGCCTTTAATGAAGCGGAAAAAAGCAAGGTGATTATTGAACAGCTGCAACAAGGTCAAAGTTACGCCTTAATCAGCGATGCAGGAACCCCATTAATCAGTGATCCCGGTTATCCTTTAGTGAAACTTGCTCGAGAAGAAGATATTTCCGTAGTTCCCATACCAGGTCCTTGTGCTTTAATCAGTGCATTAAGTGCTGCCGGTGTTCCAACCGATGTCTTTACCTTTGCAGGTTTTCTGCCCGCTAAATCTTCAGCTCGTAAGCAAGCACTTCAAAAATATAGCAAGACACTCCATACCTTAGTTTTTTATGAGTCCACTCACAGGATTGTAGATTGCCTTTCAGATATTGCAGACATTTTTGGTGAATCATGTGAACTGGTATTGGCTAAAGAACTGACCAAAACGTTTGAACGTTTTGTGACAGGCTCGTGCCTTGAGGTGAAAAACTGGTTGTTGAGCGACAAAGGACATGTCAGGGGCGAGTTTGTCTTAATCATTCCTCCTCGTCTGGCAAAGAAAGATATCCAAGAAGAAGAAACGTTGTTAACACATTTAATGGAAGAAATGCCTCTCAAACAAGCTGTGAAATTGGCTTGCAATATCACCGGAAAAAATAAAAATGAATTGTATGATTTGGCGTTAAGGTTAAATAAAGAGAAAAAAAATTGAGGGTCAGTCCTTTTTGGATGGCCGAACGAGTCGGGCCATATGAATGGAATGGGCACTTGGGGGTAGCGGGCCGTGTGGCGCGCTAGTCATGAGCTTAATCTTCTACACATCTCTGAAAATCTAGTCCAGCTCTAGTCTTCTAGGTTATGTGGCTTGATAGAGAATCCATAAGCACTGTGCTAAAACACTGGGCCACCCGGTCAAGCCGTGTGGCGTAGGCTAAAGATGTGATCAAGAGACAGAGTCCTGAGGGGGAGAAAAATTAACACCCCGAACTCACCTACTTGACCCAATCCCGCCCACTTGGCCCGACTTGTTCGGGCCATCTAGCGGTCTAATCCAACAATGCATATTAGAAGCATTCTAAGAAGAGCTCGAGTTAATAAGTAGAAGTGCGGTCTCCTCCTGGTCAGAAATCGCATCTTCTTCTTTATCCAAGTCATGATCAAGGCTCATTGATTCAGGACTAGGCAATTTAGGCTCTTCCGGTGCCTTTTTTAAGTTTAAATACCCTTTACCAAACTCATAGCCAATATATAAGACTGCTAATGCAAGTGCTGCGGGCCATGATACTGCAAAAACGCCCATAATGACCATGGGCACAATAGCACTTTTTGCCATGTGAATAATAAAATCAGACCAAGCATTTTTTACAGCCGCTATATCGTCTTTTGTGGCTAACGCTTTCTCTTCTTTATATTCATAAACGAGAGCTTTTTCTTTGTACTTTCCATACATATCGCCGGAAACATACATCGCAATGGCAAAGCAGCAAACAAAAAATGAAACGGGTACGGCCACAGGGGATGCTAACATGAGGGCGGCTGAAAAGCCTCCCATCAATAAAATAGCGGCGGTAATATTAAACCAGAAGGTCGCATTCGTTGCCTGCCAGCGAATATCAAGCAGATCCATTTGTTCAAAAATCACGGCTTGATGGTCAGGATCGTCTTTATAGTTCTCTAATTCCTGAATGTATTGCGCTCGGCGATTAAAATAGTCTTCTTCCGCTAAGCGGCGACGATACATAAGTAATGCCACATCAAACACTAAAAACGCAGCCATGGTCCAACCAGCGGCCGAGGCAGAAATTTTGAAATAATGGGCGTAGTTGGTTAACCCATTCACTGTTCCCCAGACTAAATCGTTTAGCATTTCGCAATGACGTTTATTAAATTCCTTTCGAAATCGCTCTGCCATGGGAAGCTTAGCTTCTTCGGTATTAGGAAAGAATGTGTGCTTAAGCAGTGTGCCGACATTCATGGTGAATCGAATAGCAAATAAACCTACACTAAGCACATTAAATACGCCCGTTGGCTTATCGAGCATATTGAGCATGCCGTCAATGGCTCCCCGTCTGCCTATAAGCTTACCGATTAGCTCAGACTCTTTTAAAACGATGAGCGTTTGTTGCAAAAAAATACGTGAAAAAACAATTTGCATCCTGGTTATATTGGCCAATGCAGCCATATCTTTGATTTTTGAGGAATGAAGCGGTGTTTTGGCTAGAGCGCTTAAATCTGAAGCCAGTTGCTTACCTAAGGTATTTAAATAGGACTCACTTGCTAATGTTGGTTTAGCGAATTTTTGATCTTCATAACGCGTACTTATTTCTTCGGCAAGCTGCTTATATTTTTCAGTTAATTCTTTTTTCCCGTAGGCTTTATAATAAAACTGAAGAATTAACGCGCAGTAGTAGCAGTAATACCAAAATTTATCGCGATTTTCGCCATTTTGCTGCAATGCATTAAATAAATCATTAAAATCTTGCTCAATGTCTGAAAGATAGGTTGCAGCAAAAGCATAATCCTTTTTCTTTGCCTCTTCTCGAATTAGATGTATGGTCGGGGTGGTCGTTGGCGTGGCAATTGTTTTAAAGAAGCTTTGCTTATCTTCTCGATAAGTTAATCCTTGTGATTCCGGCATAATATCCTACCCCAACCCATAACAATAATCAGCTAAAGCTTATTAAATTACATCTTGTTTAATTCGAGATCAAGACTTTTTGTATTTATTTTTTTCACATTGAGTGATTGAGCAGTAGGGAAATAAATAATCAGTGTTGTTATTTACCAATACAAAAACTCGAAAATATCTTGCCAAGCAAATCATCCGCAGTAAATTCGCCGGTAATTTCACATAGCGCTTGATGCGCTTGACGAAGATCATCCGCTAAGAGTTCTCCTGCTCGATAAGTCATTAATTGCTCACGGCCGGATTCTAAGAACGCTTCGGCATCCTCGAGCGCTTTAAGATGTCTTCTGCGTGCTAAAAATTGTCCTTCATTGGGATGATAACCGACCACGTCTTTAATTTTTGCAATTAAAAGCGAAAGTCCAACACCTGATTTGGCTGAAAGATACACCGCATTAGGCTCCGTTTTGGGCTCCAAGCCAAGCGCATCAATTTTGTTGTACACACGAATAATAGGAACCTGGTTGGGCAAAGCTTCTCGGATATCAGCATCCAATTGATTCACTTCAGGCTCTGCTGCTTTCGTATCAATCATGAATAACACACAATCAGCGCGCTTTACTTCTTGCCAAGCGCGCTTAATGCCCTCTTGTTCGATGAGATCAGAACTTTCATGAAGCCCTGCTGTATCAATGAGGTGAACGGGGATATCATCTAAGACAACATGCTCTCGCATGACATCCCTGGTGGTTCCTGCCACATCGGTAACAATGGCCACGTCGCGGCCAGATAAGGCGTTAATTAACGTGGATTTTCCTGCATTTGGGCGACCGGCAATCACAATGGATAACCCTTCCCGAAGCATAGCACCTTGTGTTGCGTTTTTACGGATATGAAACAGATCAGCCATAATCTCATGAAGCATCGTTTCGATTTTACCATCCGCTAAAAAATCGATTTCTTCTTCAGGAAAATCAATGGCTGCTTCCACATAAAGCCGAAGATGAATAATTTTATCATTCAACGCATGAATCGTTTGTGAAAACTCTCCTTGCAAAGAGCGAACAGCCATCCGTGCAGCCGTCTCGGAACTTGCGTGGATTAAATCCGCAATGGCTTCAGCTTGAGTGAGATCCATTTTGTCGTTTAAAAATGCACGCTCAGAAAATTCACCAGGGCGAGCAAGACGGGCACCAAAATGGCAAGCTTCGGCGAGTAAACGGTCAAGTACGATGGGCGCACCATGCACTTGAAATTCCACCACATCTTCCCCGGTAAAAGAATGTGGAGCTGGGAAATATAGCACCAATCCTTCGTCCACCAACGTTTGATGACGGTCATGAAACAAACAAAAATGAGCCATTCTCGGAGTAAGCTCTGCTTTTCCTGTTAAGGCGTTTGCAATAGCTGTGGCTTTAGGCCCTGAAAGTCGGATAATACCCACTCCGCCTCGACCGGGCGGAGTAGCGATGGCTGCAATGGTTTCGGTGCTCATTTATTGGCAGCGGCTAACTTCTTATTATTGGGTTTTTCATCACTGTATTTACGAGTGATGTACCATTGTTGCAAAATCGATAGCGTGTTATTCACAATCCAGTACAGCACAAGACCTGCTGGGAAATTCCAGAACAGCGCTGTAAACAGAATGGGTAAAAACATCATGACTTTTGCTTGAGTTGGATCCGGTGGCGCAGGATTTAGTTTTTGCTGAATTAACATGGTAGCGCCCATGATGATGGGAAGCACATGATAAGGATCTGCTGAGGCTAAATCATGAATCCAAAAAATGAACGGTGCTTGACGTAATTGCACACTCTCTAATAAAACCCAATAGAGCGCGATAAAGACTGGAATTTGAATCAAAATAGGCAAACAACCGCCCAATGGGTTCACTTTTTCTTGACGATACAACTCCATGGTAGCCTGGCTTATTTTAGCCTTATCATCACCAAATCGCTCACGCAACGCCTGAAGCTTAGGCTGTAATTTTCGCATGGCCGCCATCGATTTGTAACTGGTGGCTGATAAGCGATAAAACGCTAATTTAATCAATACCGTCACCAAGACAATGGTCCAACCCCAGTTTCCAACTACCGAATGAATCCCTTTCATGATCCAAAAAAGGAATGAGGAAAGAAACCATAACCACCCGTAATCAATGGTTAAATCAAGGCTTGGTGCGGCTGCACTTAATTGGTCATCCAATTCAGGCCCAACGTATAAATTAGCACCTACTGTTTCCGTTTCATTAGGAGAAACGACAATGGGTTTTGTCACCATGCCAATGGTGTAATCATTATCTAATGAACGGGTATAGAAGCGATTGGTGGTATCGACTAATGGGATCCAAGCGCTTAAGAAATAATGCTGCTGCATAGCTACCCAGCCGCCTTCGGATTTAACATCCAGGTTGCTTTTTGCCATGTTGCTGAAGGGTACTTTTTGATAACGATGTTGCCCAGGAACGGAATATGAAGCGCCCGTATATGATCCAATATGAAAAATGCTCGATTTATCTTCTTTAGGAGAGCTACGCAACAATTGCGCATTCATATGCCCTTTCCAGGGAGAATCCTCTTCATTGGTCAGGTGATAGCGAACCTCAATTAAATAGCTGCCTTTTGTGAAGATAAATTCTTTTTTAGCGTGCAGCCCATTCGCTTGGCCGTTTAAGGTTACCGTTAATTTTTTCTCATCCGAAGCCAACTGATAAAAATCTTTTTCAGCCGTAAAATTAAAATCGAGATTATCGACCTCATGACCACGAACCACAAATAAGCTACTATTGGCTACATATTGTTCGTTTTTATTATCTTGAAGCAAGGTAATCGGGCGGTCTTCTTCAACACTTACGGGGTAATCCAATAATTTAGCTTGAACGATGTCTCCATGTTTAAGATCAATCTCTAAGTCAAGCACATCCGTTTTAACCGAAATATCTTTTACTGACTTGGTTTCTACGGGCGAACTTTCTGTTGGGGCAACAGGCTCTTCTTGATGTGGACTCATTTTAGGCAATAAGCGATCATCGGCCGCTTGAGGTTTAGCAGCTCCGCTCATAGCCGTTTGGGTCACAGCAGCGGGTGGCGGATAATCAGCTTGCCAGCTTGTCCATAACAAATAAACAACCAGGGCTAGTGCCGCATATAATATAAATCGTCGAGTATCCATCAATGTTTCTCTTTGGTGTTTGGTAATACAGGATCATAACCGCCAGGCGACCATGGATGGCAGCGTAAAAGACGGCGAACGGTCATTAAAAGCCCTTTGCATGCCCCGTGGTGATCAATAGCCTCTAGTGCGTATTGAGAGCAACTTGGGTAATAGCGGCAACAGGGTTTAATAAGAGGGCTTATAATATACTGATAAAGCCTAATAGGAACACAAATTACTTGTTGCATAAAGCGAATAACCTGTCCCATGCTTTACCTAATTTGATTGAAAGCGTTGGTTTATCTAATTGAGCCACACCGCTTCTGGCCAAAACAACCACATCAACTGCCGGCAACGCACATGTTCGAAAGCTCTCACGAAGCAATCGCTTCAAACGATTGCGATCATGCGATTTAGGAACAGCTTTCTTCGATAAAGCTAAACCAAGCCTCGCATGATCTAGGCAATTTGTTCGGTATAAAAAAATGAACTCAGGGGTTATCATTTTTTTCGCCTGTGCAAACACGTGATCGTAATCACTCTTTTTTAACAGGCGTCTTCGTTTACTAAAACAATACACTTAGGCGGACAAACGTTTACGGCCTTTCGCACGACGACGATTAATGACCAAACGACCACCGCGAGTCGCCATCCGAGCACGGAAACCGTGATCTCTTTTTCGTTTTAGATTACTAGGTTGAAAAGTGCGTTTCATGATGAACCTGCAAATAATTTTTCAAAGTGGGCAATGATAGATAACTTTCAACTAGGTGTCAAACAGGTTTTTTTTCAAGATTTAAAGTTATGCAGAAGCGTAGTAATTATTATCATTTAATATTTTTTACTTGATATTTATTATAAGTCTGCGTTTACCTGTTAATCATTATAATATTGTATTATTTATCATATGGTTATCTAAAGGCAAACCTTGTTTAAAAGCCCTGTTTTTACTCAGGATTAGATCCTGGATAAGTTTATCCTGCTCTTTAATTCTTAGTTTTATACACCACTAACACGTAGTTTTAGATCCCATCCATTCACATTATTATTAAATGTTAAATAACAGTTCACCTCTAGATGTATTTTTTAAATTGATAGAGTTGAGTTAATAGATGAATGAGAAAAAGCATGCTAAAGCACAAAAAACGAAATACCTTCATCTTGATGGGCTAAATGTTTCTGAAGGTCTGCTGTAATTAATATAATGATTTAATTTCTTAACTTATTACTTATTATAAGCACAAAAAAATCAGTTGATAACATTTAAAAAATCAATAAAATCAATCATATAATCTTACTTTCTTCTTGTTTGTAATCTCTTAACGTAAGCGCGTGTAAGATCGGGATAACCCAGTCTTTTCTTTTTTCCTAAGGGTTATACCCTAACTATTCCTATACTTTTTTGTACTTTATCCACTATTTTTTGTGAATAAATGCTACGATTCATGTCCTTGTTCCGTTATAATCTTTGTTTGGTTATTTTTTTTGCATTTCATAACCATCCCTAAAACCTCTTCGCAGTTTTTTCTTGCCCTGGAGGCGCATTCAATGGCACTATTTTAATGGTGCTTAATGAACATACATGAGGTAACGACTGGAGCCTTTTTAACACGATCCTATTGTGTTCTATTAGGGGGGCTTTAAAATCGTTTCGTCTTCAAGTAGCTTATAGATTGAATGGGGTTGTATGAGGGATGGATTTACGCTTCTTTGGTTTGCCTGTATGCCTGATAGACCTGCTTGAGTGTCAAATACTGTATTGCATATCCTAGCGCTAGCATATACCTCGAGAAAGCGTATAGAAAACATGTTTGAGGAGTTATCTGTGTCTGCAACTGTCTGGCAGAAGTGTTTAGAGTATTTACAAGAAGAGTATCCAGCTCAGCAATTTAATACCTGGTTGCGCCCTCTCCAGGCGGAAGCAGCGGACGATAGCACGTTGGTGTTGCTAGCGCCCAATCGTTTTGTCGTGGACTGGGTCAAAAAGCATTTTTATAGTCGAATTTTAGAATTGGTCGGTCAACTCAGCGCAGATGCAATAAAGCTTGTCAGTATTGAGATTGGCAGCAAATTAGCGAACCCTGTTGTTCTTGACGAAAAAAAGATATCGGATGCGCCAGCGGTAAAAGTTTCCCCCAAAAAAACAGCGGATCATTATAAAAACAGTTATCTTAATAAAAAATTTGTTTTTGACAGCTTTGTCGAAGGAAACTCAAACCAATTGGCAAAAGCGGCCGCCTTGCAAGTGGCTGAGCGCCCGGGGGATGCCTATAACCCATTATTTATTTATGGTGGTGTTGGATTGGGTAAAACCCACTTAATGCATGCGATTGGAAATTCTATTCTTAAGAATAACCCAGAAGCCAAAGTGTTATATTTGCATTCTGAGCGTTTTGTTGCGGATATGGTCAAAGCGTTACAAACCAACTCCATTAATGAGTTTAAACGATTTTATCGCTCACTCAATGCATTACTAATTGATGATATTCAATTTTTTGCAGGTAAAGACCGCTCTCAGGAAGAATTTTTCCACACCTTTAATGCCTTACTTGAAGGCCAACAGCAGATTATTTTAACAAGTGATCGCTATCCTAAAGAAATTGAAGGCGTTGAAGAACGGCTTAAATCACGGTTTGGATGGGGATTAACCGTTGCGGTAGAGCCACCTGAATTGGAAACGCGCGTTGCAATTTTAATCAGTAAGGCCGAGTTATCCAATATTGAGCTACCTTATGAAGTCGCCTTTTTCATTGCCAAACGCATTCGCTCCAACGTTCGTGAATTGGAAGGAGCCTTAAGACGCGTCATTGCCAATGCACATTTTACTGGTAAACCAATTACCATTGAGTTTGTGAATGAAGCGCTCCGTGATCTTTTAGCTTTACAAGATAAATTAGTAACCATTGAAAACATTCAAAAAACCGTAGCAGAATATTATAAGGTGAAGGTTGCTGATTTGCTTTCAAAGCGACGTAGTCGTTCAATCGCAAGGCCAAGGCAAATGGCCATGGCATTAGCTAAAGAATTAACGAACCATAGTTTACCTGAAATTGGGGATCATTTTGGCGGCCGCGATCATACCACCGTGATTCATGCTTGCCGTAAGGTAAAAGAATTATTACAAGAAGCTGGTGATTTTGCAGAAGATTATAAAAATCTCATGCGCACCTTATCGTCTTAATTTGAGAATGCCATGTTTGAACTGTCGATTAGTAAACAACATCTCTTAACGCCGCTGCTGACCGTTGCTGGTGCGGTTGATAAAAAGCAGTCTTTGGCGATTTTGGCGAATATTTTAATCACATTACAAGGTGAGCATGTTTTATTAACCGCAACGGATCTCGAAATTGAGATCACCGCAACGATTCCTTGCCAGGCCAATCAAGCTTCCGGTGCTATCACTGTTCCAGCTAAAAAATTCGTTGATATTATGCGATCGCTTGAAGATACGGCGAGCCCTATTATTTCTTGTGGTGAGAAAGGGGTTGTGATTAAAGCTGGACGAAGCCAGTTTAAATTAGCTACATTGCCTGCGGATCATTATCCCAACAGCGAAGATGAAGTCAGTGATTTGGAATTAACCTTAGCACGAACGGATTTAGTGCATTTATTGCAGTCTACGCACTTTTCGATGTCGCAACAAGACGTTCGTGTGTTTTTAAATGGGTTGTTATTGGAGCTGGAAGGTCAGCAGATCACCGCTGTAGCCACCGATGGGCACCGTATGGCGATTTGCAAATTAGCGTGTGATACTGGGGGACAATCGCAACGTCTTTTAATTCCACGAAAAGGGATTCAAGAAGTATTGCGACTGCTTGGTAATATCACGGATGATCGCGTGACACTCGCTGCTGGCAAAAACCATTTTAAAGTCATGACTGAGCAATACACGTTTGTTTCAAAGTTAATAGAAGCACGCTTTCCCCCTTACGCCAAAGCTATTCCTAAAGAGCAAGATAAGCACGTAGTGCTGGAACGTGATGTGTTAAAACGAGCCCTGTCACGCATTGTCATATTGGCCAATGAAAAATCGCGCGCGGTATTGCTGCATATGCAAGACTCGCAATTAACGCTAGTTGCCAATAATCAAGAGCACGAAGAGGCGATGGAACATCTAGAAGCTAAAACCCAGGGCGATGAGTTAAAAATTGGTATTAATGCTGGATATTTACAAGACGTTTTAAACTCTGTCCCGGAAGGTCCTTTGCAATTGTCTATGACCAATAGTGATAGCAGTGTGTTAGTGGAGTCATTACAGGATGAGACGTATCAATACATCATCATGCCGATGAAAATTTAGGACCTTGTCATTCATGAACCTCAATCAACTTGATGTTCATCATCTGCGCAATATTTCTGAAGCTCGGCTTAAACTTCATCCAGGCTGTAATCTCATTGTGGGAGAAAATGGCAGTGGTAAAACGTCTCTTTTAGAATCCATTTACCTCCTAGCAACAGGGCATTCCTTTAGAACACGAGAAACCAATCCATTGATTCATGAAGGGCACTCTAAGCTCACTGTGTTTGCAAAGCTTGCCCAAGATGAAACCCTAAGTATACAGAAATCAATCTCAGGGCCTACGGTTGTGCATATAAACCGTAAGATTTGTCACAGCAGCAGCGAGTTAGCTCGCTTTCTTCCTTGCCAGGTATTTTACCAAGACATTTTTAACATCATCGATGCTGGCCCTTCCATACGTCGCTCGCTTTTAGACTGGGGAATGTTTCACGTGAAACAAGAGTATCTTTCGTTGTGGAAAGACTATCGTCGCGTGCTTAAACAACGAAACGCACTTTTGCGTCTAAAAGCCGAACCTAAAGCATTCATCCCCTGGAATAAGCAACTTGTGGCACTTGCTGAACAATTGGACCAGTTTCGAGAGCCCTACGTTTGTGAATGGATGAATGCGTTTCAGTCGATCTTAGCGCAATTAACCGATACGCCTGCTGCAGTTCAGTATTTTAAAGGGTGGGGGAAAAAACAAGGCACGCACGATTTATCTACGATTCTAAACGAGCAATTTGCATCGGATCGCTTACGCCAATACACGCAATCGGGCGCTCACCAGGCCGACCTCTTGTTTCAGCTTGAGGGCTCAGGAAAAGCTAAGCAGCTCTATTCCCGCGGCCAGCAAAAAATAATTCTTATTGCCTTAAAGTTAGCCCAAGCCACATTAATGCCTAATGAATGTGTCTTTCTCTTCGATGATCTAGCCGCCGAACTGGATCGTAACCATTTACAACGAATTTTCCAGTATCTTAGAGAAGTCAAGGGGCAACTCATTCTCACGGCTATTGATATTAACCACTTGCCTTTGGATGAGCTTGGTCGCGATTATAAAGTGTTTACTGTCCGCCATGGGCAAGTTGAAGAAATGGAATCCAATGAGGCACTATCCTATAAGAATGATTATGAAGCAAAAATTATTATAAAGGGTTAATCAGTGAAGTTTACAGGATTATTACTAGGAGTAATATTAGGAAAAGTTAAACCGCCATCCATCTGAACACGTTCTCCTTGTTTCAGTTGTTTTAAGACCGTCTGATCCTTGGGATACACGAAGCATCGAATTTCTTTTCCCTCTTTGGTTTTAAAGATAGTCATTTGATGATCTTTGCTACTATCAGCAATGGCTAGACAACAAATACCTAATGTCAGTAACATAGAAATGATAAGCCTCATGCTCATAACGATCGCCTAATTAGTTACAATGGTCATAAAAGACACGTTCCTAATAAGTATAATTTAGTTTTTTGATTATATATTAAATGATAGAGATGTATTGTAAACACGCTCCAGTTGCTGAATACATGAATTTCAGCAAATTGTTTCACGTGAAACAGATTTGCCATTATACATGCACGACGTTTATACAGTTAAAACTTGAAGGCCATGTCCTATGGGTGCATGCATTGGTAATTTCATCTTTGATGAAAAGATGTAACAAATATATGAAACTCCTGTTCTTTGATCCCTCATCCGCCCTTCTTCCTGAGCTGAATCTTCTACACAACACTCAAAATCTAGTCAAGCTCTAGTCTTCTAGGTTCTTTGACTTGACCACAGACTCCATAATTACTGCGCTAAACACACTGGGCTACTCGGTCAAGCCATGTGGCGTAGGCAGAGATGTGATCAAGAGATAGCTCCCTGAGGGAGAAGCAAAAATACTGGCTGAATAGTGAAGAAAATTCTTAATAACTAAAGAGAGTCTGTGTGGATGATCTTAAACTCTTTGAATTAGCGCTACCCACGAAGGCATTACTTTATAGCCCTAGTTTATGGTATAATTCTACGATTTCCCCCCCGGTTTTCATACGAGGAATCCCTATGAGTGTTGAGACCAGTTACGATTCAAGTAATATTAAGGTGTTAAAAGGATTGGATGCCGTTCGAAAGCGTCCTGGTATGTATATTGGCGATACCGATGATGGAACGGGCTTGCATCACATGGTTTTTGAGGTAGTGGATAACTCCATTGATGAGGCATTGGCAGGTTATTGTAAAGAAATCCACGTCACAATTCATGCTGATGAATCCATTACCGTTAAAGACGATGGGCGAGGAATTCCGGTTGATATTCATAAAGAAGAAGGCCGCTCAGCCGCTGAAGTGATTATGACAGTGCTTCATGCCGGCGGTAAATTTGATGATAATTCTTATAAAGTCTCTGGTGGATTGCACGGGGTTGGGGTTTCTGTGGTGAATGCGTTATCTGAAGAGCTACATCTTCTGATTCGCCGCCATGGAAAAGTCCATGAGCAACATTACTTGAATGGGGTGCCTGAGGCCCCTTTAACGGTCACCGGAGAAGCGGATAGCACTGGCACGCAAGTCTGGTTTAAACCCAGTGCAAACACCTTCACCAATATTGAGTTTCATTACGATATCCTGGCGAAACGCTTGCGAGAGTTGTCTTTTTTAAATTCAGGTGTTTGCATTCATTTGCACGATGAACGCACCGATAAACACGATACTTTTCGTTACGAGGGGGGTATAAAAGCCTTTGTTGAGCATCTTAATCGCAATAAGAATCCCATCAACTCGGTCGTATTTTCGATGAGCGGTGATAAAGAAGGCGTAACCGTCGAAGTCGCCATGCAATGGAATGACTCGTATCAAGAAAATATTTTCTGTTATACCAACAATATTCCGCAACGTGATGGTGGGACCCATTTGGCAGGATTTCGTGGTGCATTGACTCGAACGTTGAATAACTATATCGAATCGGAAGGGTTAGCTAAAAAAGCAAAAGTCGCAACAACTGGCGATGATGCGCGTGAAGGGTTAACGGCGGTTTTATCGGTAAAAGTCCCTGATCCTAAGTTTTCTTCGCAAACGAAAGATAAATTGGTTTCATCCGAAGTAAAAGGCGTTGTCGAATCGTTGGTTTCAGAAAAATTTAACGATTTCTTACTCGAGCAACCTGCAGCCGCTAAAGCCATCGTTGGCAAAATGATTGATGCGGCAAGAGCTCGCGAAGCCGCAAGGCGCGCACGCGATATGACAAGACGAAAAGGCGCGTTAGATATCGCGGGCCTTCCAGGTAAATTAGCGGATTGCCAGGAAAAGGACCCTGCTTTATCAGAATTGTATATTGTAGAGGGTGACTCAGCGGGAGGCTCAGCAAAACAAGGCCGCGATCGTAAATTCCAGGCTATTTTACCTCTTAAAGGTAAAATCCTTAATGTGGAAAAAGCACGGTTTGATAAAATGTTATCCTCGCAAGAGGTCGCTACATTAATCACCGCGTTAGGTTGTGGGATTGGGGCGGATGAATACGATCCTGATAAAATACGTTATCACCGCATCATCATTATGACGGACGCGGACGTTGACGGTTCTCACATTCGCACACTCTTATTAACGTTCTTTTACCGCCAAATGCCAGAACTTATTGAACGAGGGTATATTTATATTGCCCAACCACCTCTTTATAAAGTGAAAACCGGTAAACAAGAGCAATACGTAAAAGACGATGACGCGTTGTTTGATTATCTTACGAACAATGCACTGGATGGGGCTGCTTTCTATCCTTCTAAAGACGCACCGCCAATTACAGCTCAAGCGCTTGAAACGTTGGTGAACGATATAAGGCAAATGGAAAAAATCGTGAAGCGATACTCCAGGCGTTATCATCCTGAGATTCTGAAACAATTAGCTTACATGCCTTTAGTGCAGAAAGATGATTTCAATCGCGAAGAAATCATTCAGCAATGGGTAAACCAATTAAGTACACGTATCCAACAATGCAATACCAAAACGCATCAGTTTCGTGTAAAAGTGATCCATGATCAAGAAAATGATCATTATTTACCACGTGTTATTATCACTCAGCATGGGGTAGATGTGCCGGTTGATTTAAATACGGAACTCTTTTTATCCAAAGATTACAAAGAATTGGTGCGAATTGGTAAGAGCCTTGGGGAGCTCATGGAAGAAGGTGCTTACATCAAGCGTAATGATAAAACATTAGCCGTGGAAAGCTTTGATCAAGCCTTGAGTTGGCTTATGGATGAAGCCAAGCGCGGCCAAACCATTCAACGTTATAAGGGCTTAGGAGAAATGAATCCAGATCAACTGTGGGAAACGACAATGGATCCTGCCAGCCGCCGTATGATGCAAGTCACCATTGAAGATGCTGTGGCCGCAGATGAAATCTTTACCACTTTAATGGGTGATCAGGTTGAGCCGAGAAGAGAGTTTATCGAAGAAAACGCTCTGGATGCTGAAAATATTGATGTTTAAGAAGTCTCTTTATATTGGTTGAAAGGCTTTTTTTTCAATTATAACCCTTTCGTCGAATTACCGCGGTCTAGACTGCGGTATCGATGGGAAGCATGGTATAAATTCTGTTATCAATCGCGAGAATTCGAACGTATAAAAATGACTAAAGCTGTGAGTATTAAATTGAGTTGAGGTTTATTAAATTTTAGTGTTGTAATTAGGTAAACGAAGAAATGAAAACCAGTGCACAAGCTTATATTTTACTCAAAGCCCGCTTCCTTGCGGTAAAGCATTATGTGTGCTGGTCCTTAGTTGACTTCTTGTCAGACACTCCGTGTCAATCCCTGTAATGCAAGTATAACTTTTTCACAGAGTGTGTCATCTAAGCTTGGACTTATAATCTTGTAAGAAATCTCTCAAATTGCTTTATTGATCAAGGCCGACAAAACTCTGGTTTGCACACTCGCTAAAATGGTCAGAATGATATAACGGGCGTATTGTTTGGCTTGTTGAATGTTTGATTGTTTACTGGTTGAGCGGAGGATAAGAAAAGCAAGTGGAATGGATGCCGCAATGATCCAAGGCTTGTATTGGTTAAATACTTGCATCCAATATTGTTTATGACGCATCGCTTCCTGTTGCTCGTGATGATATTTCTTTTCCATCCTCTTTAAGGTGTTGAGTACTTCGCTTCTCGTCGTCATATTGGTCTTTACCTTCTTGTTGGGATAATAACCTTCTGGTTCGCTCAAAGCTCATATTTTTTAAGGTATACAACAAGTATTTTACTGAGATCCCTAAAAAAATAAGGTTCAGAATGAATACCCCAGCTAGAGCAATGAGCACACTTTGAAACAAGGTGTAAAATCCATAACCAAATAAAATCATGGCCGTAAAGTACGAGGTTATTGCAATAGCAATTAAAATGCCAACGTTCATAACCAAGGGAAAAACACTTAAACCGGCAAGCTTTGTTTCTAGCTTCACGATGGCAAGTAAGGTTTTTATTGCCTCGTATTTGCTAGAAACAAGCCCGGTTAATTCATCAACTGCTCTCATTATTTACGAAGTAAAGAAGACAGTAAAAATCCTACACCTGCTGCAATTAAAACCGATGTCATTGGATTTTTTTTGACTTTTTCAGCAAGCTCGTCGCTGTATTCTTTCGCTTGTTGCTGGGCGTCATTAACTTTATTTACGCCTTCTTCATAAAGCTCATGAGCGTATTTTTTGCTCTCATGCAATAGTGCATTTGCTGCTTCTGCAACGTGTGCTTTTTCGGTATTGTTACTTCTTTTTTTTGTTGTAGTTGCCATTTTCCAGTCCTTTGTTTTTGGTGTTGTTGGTGATTGTAATGATAGTCAACATTTTATAAAAATGTGAAATTTCAAAGGATTTTTTTATTCATTACACGGTAAAAGCTTTATAAAGTAAAAATAACCCGATTAAAAGATACAGGACGGTTACTGCAATCAAATAAGGTTGATGAGTAAACCACCAATTCGCTATATTCACCCCCCATTCGGGCATAAGTAGGCGAAATAATCCACTTAAGAGCACTAGCCAAGATATTAGTGTAATGAGAACCGGCCAATCCATGACCCAGATGTTATGACTGACCACCATTAATAGTCCGAGGATAATCGTTATAATGCCAAGTATAAGAATCAGCGAAGGCTGGCTTGCGATATTTAACAAGATTGCTTCCATTTTTCGTCTTCGGACAAGAACAAATAAGCTGACAATGACAAAATACCAGCCAATGACTTCTGCAAGAAATAGGGTGATGTTCATGATCTGTCCTTAATTAATCATTCGTCCTTTTCATTAGTGTAGAAAGAATTATGAGAATAGACCAGCTAAGCCAGCGATACGAAGACGCATAACCTAGTTTTACTGTTTAGCCTAAAGTTTTTCCAAGTTTGTTCGACAATACAATACAAGTTGTTGCCAAAATAATAATTACAAGGAGCAGGCAATGTCTGACAATCATGTGTTGCAGGAGTCGTTTCTTAAGGCATTAGTGCGAGAAAAAATGCCCGTATCTATCTTTCTAGTCAATGGCATCAAATTACATGGAATCGTAGATGATTACGATGAACACGTCATCTTGCTTAAAAATGCTGTAACGCAAATGGTGTTTAAGCATGCCGTATCTACCGTAGTGCCTTCAAGGGCCCTAAATTTGTCCTCTGGTGACTAAATTAAAAATATGGCAGACTGACGCAATTTTTACGTTGATTGGAAATAAATCTTGTTTGAACGTCCACAAGGGGGAGAGCGGGCTATTTTAGTGCAACTGGCTCTCCCTGAAATTGATTATGAAACAGCTTTGGCGGAATTTAAAGAACTTGCACACTCTGCGGATGCAGAGATCGTATCGAGTATAAAAGGTTCACGTGCATCGCCTGAAGCGAAATATTTTATTGGGTTAGGTAAAGCGGAAGAAATTCGAGCTCAGGTTGAAGCGCTTGACGCAGAATTGGTATTAATCAATCATGAACTATCCCCTTCTCAAGAAAGAAATTTAGAAAAATTGTTCAAATGCCGGGTGGTGGATAGAACCGGTTTAATTCTTGATATTTTCGCAAAGCGTGCGCGAACCTTTGAAGGTAAATTACAAGTGGAATTGGCGCAGCTTGAACACATATCCACTCGATTAGTTCGTGGCTGGACTCACTTGGAGCGCCAAAAGGGGGGCATTGGTTTAAGAGGCCCGGGGGAAACGCAGCTAGAAACGGATCGCCGTTTGATAAGAGAGCGGATTAAATCAATTCTCAAACGTCTTGAAAAAGTTCGTCAAAACCGCGATCAAAGCCGACGCGCTAGGCGTCGCGCATCCATGCCGACGGTTTCTTTGGTTGGTTATACTAACGCTGGAAAGTCTACTCTTTTTAATGCGTTAACAGGTGAAAAAATTTATGCTGCAAACCAATTATTTGCAACGCTCGATCCCACGATGCGTAAATTGGACCTCCCAGGTTCCGCTTCCGTTATTTTGGCTGATACGGTTGGTTTTATCCGTGATCTACCACACAAATTGGTGGATGCGTTTCACGCAACATTAGAAGAAACTAAAGAAGCAGACTTATTATTGCATATCATTGATGTTTCAGATCCCATTTGGCGTGATCACGTTATGGCTGTTGAATACGTATTAAAAGAAATTGGTGCTGAAGAAATAAAGCGCATTCTTGTTTTTAATAAAATTGATAGACAAAAAGGTTGGGAGCCAAAATTAGATTGTGGTGAAGGAGGTTGCAAAGTTTGGCTTTCAGCAGCTACAGGCGAAGGGCTTGAATTATTAAAAGAAGCCATCGCAAAAGAGCTTCATGGCGGGGTGATGGAAGAGACGCTTGAATTAAAGCCAGAAGAAGCAAAGTTACGTGCGAAGTTATACCAGTTGGATGCAGTTTTAGCGGAGGAAGAAATTCAAGAGGGCGGTTGGCGCATCACCGTTAGGTTGACTCGGGATGAAAAAGAGCGCTTATTGCGAGGTGGTGTTTAAGCTTTAGGAATTTACTTTAGCTTATCCCGCACTTCTTCATCAAGACATGACTCGTTGTAATGTTTCTATCGTTTGCGGGCCATATAAGGTTTTTCGAAGCTTTCCATCAGGATTAAACACGAACGTCACAGGAACCCCTCGAATGTCTCTTATGTGAAAAAATGAGGATGGATCTTCGCTTAAATTAGGGTATTTGATACCAATTTCTCGAACCAATTGCTTTTGTTCGTACAAAGGAAGAGCATCGTAATTGACTCCCAGCATCACAACATTCTGAGATTTATAGCGATTATAAAATCGATTAAGTTCTGGAATTTCCTCAAGGCAAGGCCCACACCAGCTTGCCCAATAATTGATATAAACCCATTTTCCTTTTAAAGACGCTAAAGGAATTTCATGACCGTGAATATCACGAAGTGTATGAGCGGCAAATACCGTGTTGTTATAGATAAGAACCAATAACATACCAAGCGTTTTGAGCATTCTAAGAAAAATCATATGAGCTGTCGAAAATAATCAAGATTTACGATTGTACCATAAGAATCTCAGTATAAGATCACTCGTTCCCTTGACATACTGGCGAGATGAACCAAAAATCAAGAGACAAAACTCAAAAGAGAGGATGTTATGGCCAAGGTAATGGTGCTTTATTATTCAAGTTATGGACATGTCGAAACCCTAGCGAAAGAAGTGGTTAAAGGGGTCACAAAAGTGGATGGTGTTACAGTGGATTTAAAGCGTGTACCGGAAACCATGCCTGAAGATGTGGCTAAAGAGGCTGGGGTAAAACTAGATCAAGATGCTCCTGTTTCAAAACCACAAGATTTGAAAGAGTATGATGCGATTATTTTTGGTACACCGACGCGATTTGGCAACATGGCAGCTCAAATGCGTAATTATCTCGATCAAACTGGAAAAATGTGGATGAATGGTGATTTGATTGGCAAAGTAGGCAGTGTCTTTACCTCAACCGGCACAGGAGGGGGGAACGAAACCACCATTACTTCGTTTTGGAACACATTGGCTCATCATGGTTTTATCATTGTAGGGCTTCCATATTCTGCAAAAGGGTTGACTAATATCAGCGAAGTTCGGGGAGGATCACCCTATGGGGCTGGCACTATTGCAGGCGCAGACGGGAGCCGAACGCCTAGCGATCTTGAAAAAGGACTCGCGCGGGCGCAAGGAGAGCATGTCGCTAAATTAGCTAAGAAGCTCTTTGGTTAAAAGGTATTTTTTGTTCATTTATTAAACTTTCTACTTGCTTAATTATCATCTTGTTTGTTAGACTCTGACGCTTTATAGGGTGACCGTACGTTAGCTCGAACTGCACTTATAAATTATGGATTACTTAATATGGGTCCTGTGGTCAAACCACAGGACGTAGGGCCAATCTCCTACGTAAGACGTAGGCGACCCAATCCCCTACGTACCTCGGCTTGACCGAGGTATCCAGTAGTACGAAGTGAGTGATTAGAATCGTAGTGGGTCCTGTGGTCAAGCCACAGGACGTAGGAATCAGTCTCCTACATAAGACTAGGCGACCAAATCCCCTACGTACCTCGGCTTGACCGAGGTATCCAGTGGTACGAAGTGAGTGATTAGAATCGTAGTGGGTCCTGTGGTCAAGCCACAGGACGTAGGGCCAATCTTCTCTGTAAGACTAGGCGACTAAATCCCCTACGTACCTCGGCTTGACTGAGGTATCCAGTAGTACGAAGTGAGTGATTAGAGTCGTAGTGGGTCCTGTGGTCAAGCCACAGGACGTAGGGCCAATTTCCTATGTAAGACGTAGGCGACCAAATCCCCTACGTACCTCGGCTTTACCGAGGTATCCAGTAGTATGAATTGAGTGATTAGAGTCGTAGTGGGTCCTGTAGTTAAGCCACAGGACGTAGGGCCAATCTCCTATGTAAGACTAGGCGACTAAATCCCCTACGTACCTCGGCTTGACCGAGGTATCCAGCAGTACGAAGTGAGTGATTAGAGTCGTAGTGGGTCCTGTAGTCAAGCCACAGGACGTAGGGCCAATTTCCTATGTAAGACTAGGCGACTAAATCCCCTACGTACCTCGGCTTGACCGAGGTATCCAGTAGTACGAAGTGAATGATTAGAATCGTAGTGGTCCAGTGGTCACGCCGTAGCCGTAGGCGCTTCTACTTACTTTTACCTTAAGGCTTAAAATTTTTATGAGTTTAAAATGGCCATCACTTTAATTATTTTCTCAATTATCCTTTTGACCCTGATTTGTGTGGCGGTCATGCTTTATAAGGTTAGGCATCAACCTGTAGTTCCGCTCACACCATCGCACTATTTAAAACTAGGGGTTAGCGGTGTGATTGCTTTTATTGCCGATACAGTGGGGGTTGGTAGTTTTGCTGTAAATGTGGCCCTTGCCAAGATGTTAGGTACGTTTAAAGACGATGAGTTGCCAGCGGTCAATAATGGGGCTCAGGTGATCCCAGGCACCATCGAATCGTTGTTTTTTATGCAGATCATTGATGTGGATATGACCACTCTTCTAACCTTAGTGATTGGAACCTGCATTGGTGGACTGCTGGGTGGGACGATTGTGAGTCGATTAAGTAAACAAGCCATTCGTTTTGCGATGGTGTGTTGTTTTTTAATATTAATTGCCTTATTGCTATGTCATCAATTTCGAATTATTCCGGTTGGTGGTGAGCTTGCTGCCTTGAATTCTTGGAAGCTTGTGATTGGTTTTTTTGCCATGATTGTTTGTGGAGCACTGACTTCTGTTGGGATTGGTTTGTTTGTTATGGTACAAGGTGTTTTGTTTGTTTTAAATGTTTCTCCTGTTGTGGCGTTTCCTATTATGACCACAGCGGGTGCATTACAGCAGCCTTTAACGACGTTGGTGTTTTTAAAACATGATAAAATCCCGTTAAAGAAAACCTTAATTCTAAGCTTGTCGGGTTGCATCGGGGTTTTTATTACCATTCCCTTATTCACTAAATTAACCGTGACTTGGCTTCATTCTCTACTCCTTTGCATTCTTATCTATAACTTTTTCGCGATTGGACGAACCTATCTTCGCACCCGCGCAAACAAAGACTCATTGCACTTTGATTTAGAACATGGTGTTAGTGCTTAGATACATAATCCTTAATTTATTAGAATAGAACTATAATCAACTGATCTGGCGATGGCGGAATAAAACCTATGGATGAACCCAAAAGTAAAACACAACTTAAAAACGAAGCCGAAGCGCTGCAAAAGATCGGCGTAAAGCTTGTAGAATTAAGTGCGGAAAAGCTAGATAAGCTACCTCTTTCTGAGCCTTTAAAACAAGCGATTTTAACGGCGAAAACGATTAAAAGTCATGGGGCCTTACGTCGTCAAGCGCAGTTGATTGGAAAATTAATGCGTGTAGCCAACAGCGAAGAGATTATTGCTGAATATGAGCAGTTATTGGCTGAAGATAAAGCTAAAACCGCAGTATTTCATCAAATTGAGCTTTGGCGAGACCGTTTAATTCATGGTGGCCGCGAGGCATTAACAGAGTTTGTCGAAAGTTATCAGCCTGAAGATGTGCAAGGCTTAAGACAACTCATTAAAAAAGTTATTGAAGAGCAGCAAAAACAAAAAAATACCGGAGCTAGCAAAGCGTTGTTTCGTTATTTAAGGGCAACCATGTCATGAATTATTCACTCTTTGTCAGTTGCCCTAGAGGGTTGGAATACCTTTTGGAAGAAGAGCTGAAATCTCTAGGGCTCCATGTTACGCGCGTTAGCCCTCAAGGAGTGTATGGTGAGGCGAATCTGGCCATCATTTATCATATTTGTCTTTGGTCACGACTTGCAAATCGTGTGCAATTGATACTCTTTAATGGCCAGGCTCATAATGAACAGACTATTTATAAATTATGCAGCGAATTTGCCTGGCAAACGGTGTTTACGTCCGACAAAACCTTTGCCATCGAATTTCATGGCTCGTCTTCTCAAATAAGAAACTCAATGTATGGTGCACAAGTTGTCAAAGATGCAATTGTGGATCATTTCCATAAACTGCAAAATAAGCGCCCAAGTATTGAGCGGCATAAGCCAGATATTCTTTTGCATGCTTACTTAAAGCAAAGCACACTAACGGTCAGCTTTGATCTAACTGGCTATAGCCTACATCAACGAGGATATCGAAAAGAAGCAGGCATCGCCCCGTTAAAAGAAAATGTGGCTGCGGCTATGCTTTTTAGAGCAAACTGGCCAAAGCTTGCGGCCAGTGGTTATGCTTTACAAGATCCCTTTTGTGGTTCAGGAACGTTACTCATTGAAGGCGTAATGATGGCTGCTCGCATTGCTCCAGGACTTCTACGAACGGATCAATCGCTCATTCATTGGGTATCTCATCAGTCCTCACTGTGGGAAAAGATTCGCTCCCAAGCATTAAGTGAAGTTAAACCGGTTAAAATAAAATGTTTGGGCACAGATGTTGATGCGCGTTTGATTCAAATCGCAGAAGAAAATGCAAAACGTGCAGGCGTTGCAAAACTCGTATCCTTTGAGAGTAAACCGATTGAAGCAATTAAAGCCATTGCTGATCAAGGATTACTGATTTCTAATCCTCCTTATGGTGAGCGTTTAAGCGATGCCACCCAATTAATCCCCTTATATCAGAAGTTTGGACATGTGATGTATGAGCATTTTCAAGGATGGGAAGCGGCTTTTATAACTTCTAATCCAATGCTTGCTAAGGCAACTGGGCTTCGTTCGAGCAAACAATACACACTCTTCAATGGTGCCCTCGAATGTAAACTCTATTGTATGTCTATTCGGGATAATCAACTCAAAGGTCAGCCAGGCGGGCGATTGTCTGAAAACGCACAAATGTTTTCAAATCGTTTGCAAAAAAATGTCAACCACCTAAAAAAATGGGCTAAGCGAAATCAAGTGAGCTCTTATCGGGTATACGATGCGGATCTCCCTGAATATGCTTTCGCCATTGACTATTATGACGGTTATGTGGTGTTACAGGAGTACGCCCCTCCTGCTTCAGTACCAATACACAAAGCAGAGCAACGAAGCTTAGAGGTGATGCAAGTTGTACCGACTATCCTAAATGTTTCTCCAAACCATATGGTGGTGAAACAGCGTCGGATGCAAAAGGGAAAAAGCCAGTATGAGAAAATGAGCAAGACAGACCGCTTTATTACGGTCCAAGAAGGTCAAGCTAAGTTTAAAGTGAATCTATATGACTATCTGGATACAGGCTTATTTTTAGATCATCGCCCGCTTCGATTAACCTTTGCAAAGCTCCCAGAAAAAACGCGATTTTTAAATTGTTTTTGTTACACCGCATCGGCTAGTGTGCATGCTGCTTTGGCTGGGGCTATCACAACGAATGTAGATCTATCCAAAACGTACTTGGATTGGGCAAAAGACAACTTTGCATTAAATAATTTAGATTTAGCTCGTCATCAGTTTATTCAATATGACTGTTTGGAATGGTTAAACTTATGCAAAGACAAGTTCGATGTGATTTTTTTAGATCCGCCAAGTTTTTCTAATTCAAAGCGGATGAAATCAACGTTAGATATTCAACGTGATCATGTATCGATGATTGCCTCTGCTATGCGGTTACTCCAAGATAATGGTGTTTTGTATTTTTCAACCAATTTTAAGCGCTTTAAAATAGCTCCAGAGGTATTAGAGCGTTATGAGGTAGAGGATATAACGTTGGATACGATTGATGAAGACTTCAAGCGCAGCAAGCGAATTCATTACTGCTATCGAATTAAAAAGAAATAAACGTAACATTCACAGAGTTATCCACAGTATAAAATAAGTTTCATTTATGATAAATTAAACAAAAACAATTAATAATCAATTGGTTACAAAAAACTTAATTTAAAGTTTATTAATTTTTCATAAGTTATGCACAAAACGATAAGAACCGATTGTATGGATACGGTCTCGTCTAAAAGTCAAATTCTTTCTACGCTCGCGACGAAGCGTACCTTTTTCTAAAAGCGACCCGAGCTCGGTGTGGGAACTAAGAGGGGTTATTTATGTCATTTTCTGCTAAAATAGGTTATTTTAGAACGTGACAATATCCAATTAATTTCTCTTATTAATTTTAACCCCCCAAACTCCTATGACGATGAATGACGCAATTGAACGAAAGCCGCTAACCGAATTTACCGAAAAAGCTTATCTTAATTATTCGATGTATGTCATTTTAGATCGGGCATTGCCTAGCATTGCTGATGGATTTAAACCAGTGCAGCGTCGAATTGTTTATGCTATGAGTGAGCTTGGGTTAAAGGCGAGTGCCAAATATAAAAAATCTGCTCGCACAGTCGGGGATGTATTAGGTAAATTTCATCCTCATGGTGATTCGGCTTGTTATGAAGCGATGGTTTTAATGGCCCAATCGTTTTCATACCGTTATCCTCTAGTGGATGGCCAGGGAAACTGGGGATCAGCCGATGATCCCAAGTCGTTTGCGGCGATGCGTTATACGGAAGCCCGTCTTTCTAATTACGCAGACTTGCTCTTATCCGAATTACAACAAGGAACGGTGGATTGGGTCGATAACTTTGATGGCACGTTACAAGAACCTGCCCTTTTACCAGCCAGATTGCCAAATGTGTTGCTCAATGGTGCAACAGGAATTGCCGTTGGTATGTCTTCTGATATCCTGCCGCATAATCTCACAGAAGTGGCGAATGCCTGTATTCGCGTACTTGAGCATCCTAACTCCGATTTAGATGATATTTTAACCTACATTAAAGGTCCGGACTTCCCAACCACAGCGGAAATTATCACACCGGAAGAAGCCATTCGAAACTTATATGCTACGGGCTTTGGTTCCATTAAAATGCGCGCTGTCTACCACGTAGAAAAGCATCATATTGTCATTACCGCTTTGCCTTATCAAGTTTCAGGAGCCAAAGTGGTGGAACAAATTGCAGCTCAAATGCAGCAGAAAAAATTGCCAATGATTGATGACATTCGCGATGAGTCGGATCATGAGCACCCTACGCGTTTAGTGATTATTCCTCGCTCGAGTCGTGTGGATGTTGAAGGTGTGATGCTTCATTTGTTTGCAACGACCGATCTTGAGCGAAGTTATCGCGTCAACTTTAACATGATTGGGCTTGATGGTAAGCCTCAGGTAAAAAATCTTCTTGCTGTGATAAAAGAATGGCTTACCTTCCGGTTAAGCACGGTTAAAAAACGGCTTCAGTTTCGTCTGGATAAAGTCTTAGACCGACTTCATGTGCTGGAAGGTTTGCTCATTGCCTATTTAAATTTGGATGAAGTCATTCATATTATTCGTGAGTCTGATGAGCCGAAAGCGGCTTTAATGAAGCGCTTTAATCTAACCGAACGCCAGGCGGATGCCATTTTAGATACTAAATTACGACATTTAGCGAAGCTTGAGGAATTTAAATTAAAAGCAGAACGGGATGAATTACAAGAAGAGCGCGATTTTATAGAGAGCGTATTAGCAAGCGATCAAAAACTTCGAACACTCGTTAAAGAAGAAATCGAATCAGACTGCTCTCGTTTTGGCGACCCTAGACGCTCACCTATTATTGAGCGACAAGATTCTCAAGCATTAAAAGAAGAAGACATACTTCCAAACGAACCCATTACGGTAGTTCTCTCGCAAAAGGGTTGGGTTCGCGCTGCAAAAGGTCATGATGTGGATGGGAAGGAGCTCAATTATAAAGCCCAAGATGAATTTAAAGCCCAAGCTAACGCTCGCACCAATCAGCAAGTATTATTTTTTGACGCGGAAGGCAAGGTCTACAGCCTTCCTGGCCACACGTTACCGTCGGCTCGAGGCCAAGGAGAACCCTTAACTGGGAAGCTTAACCCAGCCGATGGTGTATCATTTACCGCATTAATTAGCGGTGAACCCGAAGAGTGGATAATCTTAGCGAGCGATGCCGGATATGGGTTTTTAACACAACTCAAAGAACTTTATGTTAAAAGCCGGAACGGTAAAGCATGTTTGAAGCTCCCTCATCATAGCCAGGTCTTGCCGCCTAGGGCAATTTTAGTGAAGGAAGAAGCAAGAGTCGCATGCATCACCAATACGGGTCGGCTCTTAATTTTTTCCATTACCGAATTACCAGAACTTTCTCGCGGTAAAGGTAATAAACTGATTCATATTCCTGCTCCTAAAGCGGCCGCGAGAGAAGAATACGTTGTGGATATTCAAGTGTTAGAGAAAGGCGATGTGCTCACGGTGCATGCTGGCAAACGTCATTTTACACTGAAAGAAGATGATCTTGCCCATTATCAAGGTGACAGAGGACGACGTGGAAATAAATTACCCCGAGGTCTACAGAACCCAACGGCTCTGGTTTGCACGAACCTATCGCCTTAAATCAGTTCAGGTGAACGTTCTTCATGAATGGGTTGCTGATTCAATTCTAGTTTCGCGTCTCGTTCATGACGTAACTCTTGAACTTGTTGTTTAAACTGATGCACAGGATCAGCTTCTACATCATGTAGATCATTCGGTTGAACTGGAACAGGTTGTTGACGTTCAACGGTTTTAGGGCCAATCGCGTTAACGACGGCATCACGGAAATTTCGAATGCCGTTGGTGATAAAATTCGTTAGATCTTTTAAACCAAAACTATGTTTAATGGCAAAACCAACGCCTTCAAGCAAATATCCAACGGCTGAAGTGACATATTTTAATGGGTTATACCCAAGCTTACCTAATGATTCATTGATTCGTCGGCCAATATCTTGAATGTAAGAGCCAACGGCCGTTAACACGCCTCCACCTACATACCCTAGATGACCAATGAAGCTTATGGTTTCTTTTAATAAACTCAATGAACCATGCACAACACTCGCCAGAATTTCACGAGAAACAGAAACGCTTTGAACTTGATACGTGCGTCCATGCTTTTTAAGCTCATTTTTTAATAGAGCACTTAGTTCACTCTCACTATTGGCTTTTACGAGATAGCGATAATGGTATTCTAAGGTATCTAATATTCGATGATATTTCGTGGCTGCATCTTCTTCTTGATGGTTTACGATATGTTGGATTTCTTGGCGTATGGCATGAGAACGATGCGCTTGGTGGCGATGAGAAAAAGGCGAAAATTCTGATTTTTCTCGCTCATAGCGAAACGTTAAGCGATACACGTCTTGTTCTAGGTGGCACAATTTATTAAGGCCAGGGTTTCCAAGTTTAACTTCATCGGGCACTAAATTTGGAAATACTTGCAGCATGGTTTCAGAAGGTTCAAGACAAAACACACCCGCAGGCTCATCTAAAGTAAGACCTTCATCTGTTTCACCTACACCGCGTGTCAAAAGCTTAGTAAATAATGTTGGGTTTTCATTTCTTATCGTCAAAAGCTCAGCAATTACGTCTTCTTTTTCACAGTGGCTCGCTTGTGGAAAACGAAGATCAGGTAAGTTTTGTTCGAATAAGTAATTAAATGTTTTTGGATAAGAAAGCTTAAATAATTCTCGCTCAAGTTGATTCACAAAAAAATCGGCATTTTTAACATAGTAATCCAAATGTTTATTTAAGCTTCGTTGTTTTCGAGGCAGAGGAATTCCATCGACCAGTTTAATTCGTTGTCCAGATTTCAAATAATGGTCGCGCTCTAGATGATGGTCACTAAATAGGTTTAATAAGTCTTTCGTACTTGGGTTTGTTGGCAAAGTAGATAAATTCATATCTTTATCTACCAATTGTGGCATAACATTGCCGTTAAACGTTGTACCGTGCTCGGTTAAAAATTCATGCAATGCATACCAACACAGTTTTGCTCCGCTTTGCATGGTGTTACTTTTTATTTTGGTGGTATCGGAATGATTGCCAAACATTGGCAACATGGATACCTTCGTTTGAGGTGATGCGATAATAGCGCGGGTGATGTCTTGAGGTTTAAAATCTCGCCTCATTTCATCGGTTTGTAATACAGAGACATAGCTTTTTACATTATCCGGAATAATCCTGGCATAACGCTGATTTTTATCGCCTAATCCTGCGACTGGATCCATAGCAAAAATATGGATTTCTAAACCACGTAAACGCTCTAAAAGCGTCTTACCTTCGGCAGTTAAACGGGCTTCACGAGCCGTTAAAAATCGTTCATAACGCTTAAGGCGATTAGCAATTTGAATGCAGGTGACGGAACCCCGGCTAAAGCCACTTAAATTAAGAGTGTTTTGTTGAGAGGGTTGTTGTGCTAGCCAGTCGAGTATGGTGCGGGTTGCTAGTTTGGTGTTTGCTTTCACCTCTTTGCCAAGCATGCCAGGGCCTTCTAGGACAAGCTTGTCATTTGTACACGCTTCAGAAAACTGCGAAATAATATTCTTTTTTTTCATGGTGCTGGATTCACCAGTCCCAAACGCAAACGTCGTAAACGTAGCCATTATCACCTCGCTGTGTCGCGCTAAAATTTAGGTCTAACTTGACCTAGTCCTATCCAAATCGTGTGAAAGCATTTACGTTAGACTTCTTCTGTTGCTTGACTAATTTTTGTCTCTAAAGAATGAATGAACTGAGCGAGTTGCTTTTGCCGCTCTTCTTGCTTGGCTTGACAATGAATTAAGTCATGACTGATGTGGAGTGCTGCAAGCAATAAGGCTTGAAAATCATCTAGTTGCTTGAATTTTTTTTTCGTTTCAGTCATATGATTATTTAATTGCGCGGCAGCATGGGTCAGATTTTCCACCTCATGCTCTGGGCATTTGATGTTATAGACTTTATTGAGCAAGCGTATGGTACAGGATTTTGTTTTCATCATAGTCATCTCATGCAAGATGTTACAGCCACATTCTAATGGCAGACATTCCCATCTAAATAAAATCCTAAGATAAGACGGGAACGATTGTTCAAATGGTAACAATTTTGGTTTGTGTGAGCAAATCAGTTATTATAGATATTTTTTGCAATAGGTTATCTTATGTCTGCAAGTCGTGTGTCATCACACCTGCCCAAATACCAAACGTTTATCGATTCCATCTCCTCTCTTGACCTACCCATTTCAGGGAGTGAACTGCATGGAATGATGTGCGGTTATCTTTCTGCAGGAGCCACCCATAAAGGAGAGGAATATTTCCGAGCTTTGATGCTTAATAAAGATGACTCTTCGCGCGCAGCTATTTTGGCATTATTTGATGTATATGCCGTTAGCCAACAGCAAATTTCGAACCTTGATTTTGAGTTCCAACTTATGTTGCCGGAAGAGGATGAATCGTTATCCACCCGCGCACAAGCATTTAGCGAATGGTGTGATGGGTTTATACAGGGCTTAGTCATGGCCGGTGTTGATGTGGAGCAAATTGAGGAAGAAGAAGTACAAGACGCCATTCAACACATAGCAGAGTTTGCTAAGTTAGATTATGACAGCCTAAATATTGATGAAGAAGATGAACGAGCTTTAATGGAGGTGAGTGAATATGCTCGCATGGCGGTGCTTAGGATATACGGTGATTTAAAAGAAAATCATCACCATGAAGATGCGACTCAGAAAGCGCATTAAGGATAAACTCGTGAGCCAGATTAGTTGATTCGAGAAGGATCGTTTATGATATCCAAAAAAGAATACGTCACACGTCGTCAAAGCGTGGCCATGCAATTGGAGCCCGACTCTGTAGCATTGATTCCTGCCGCTAGAGAAGCACTTCGCAGTGGTGACTCGCATTACAGATTTCGCCAAGACAGCGATTTTTATTATTTAACTGGGTTTAATGAACCCGACGCGTTGTTGGTTATCACTTCTGGTCGAGCACCGGAAAGCATTTTGTTTAATCGCCCTAAAGATCCCGCTCAAGAATTATGGACTGGCCTTCGACTTGGTCAAGAGGATGCTTTATCAGAGCTAGGAGTTGATGCCGCGTTTTCTGTAAAAGAATGTAATGATCGCTTAGTCGAATTACTATCAGGAAAAAAAGCGGTCTATTTTCCCCTTGGTCGCTATCCTCATTGGGATGAACGAATTAAACAGGCTTGGCATCAAGTTAAAGGACAAATTCGCAAAGGCATTCAGGCTCCCGATGCATTTTGTGATATTACGCCCATTATCAGTGAGCTTCGATTATTCAAAAGCGAAGCGGAGCTTTCCCTCATGCAAAAAGCAGCGAGCATTTCCGTGGCTGCTCATCAACGGGTTATGAAACGATGCAGCCAAGCTCAGTATGAATATGAGCTTGAGGCGGAACTTATTTATGAGTTTATAAGAGAAGGTTGTCGTAGTTACGCATATGATCCGATTGTTGCTGGCGGTAAGAATGCTTGTATTCTTCATTACACCGAGAATAATGCTCCTCTTAAACGCGGTGAGCTTTTGTTAGTTGATGCGGGTGGTGAATATCAAAATTATGCTGCCGATATTACTCGAACTTATCCTTTAAATGGTGTTTTCACCGCAGAACAACGTGCTCTTTATGAATTGGTGTTAAAAGCACAAAAAGCAGGCCTTGAGCAAGTGCGCCCTGGCCAAGCTTGGAATGAGATTCAAATGAATATGGTGCGTGTTTTAACCCAAGGGCTCATTGATTTAAAGCTATTGCATGGTGAAGTGGATAGTCTTATTGAAGAAGGGGCTTATAAAGAATTTTACATGCATAATTCAGGTCACTGGTTAGGCCTTGATGTTCATGACAGTGGGGCTTATAAACGAGATGGTTCTTGGCGAATGCTTGAGGAAGGTATGGTTTTAACCGTTGAGCCAGGAATTTATATTCGTCCTGATCACCCTCATGTGGATGAACGCTGGTTAGGCATTGGAATTCGCATTGAAGATGATATAGAGGTTACCCGAATGGGCCATCATAATTTAACAGCGGCACTGGCAGTGGAAGTAGATGAACTTGAGGCGATTGTACGTGGCTGATGAAGCAGTGGATGTGTTAATTATTGGTGGTGGCCTCACAGGGGCCTTGCTCTTGTTGGCTTTAAAGCAAACGGGTTATCGTGCGCTCTTGATTGATGCAAGCTCTTTTGACATCAAAATGCAAGCTGATTTTGATTCACGAAGTCTTGCTTTATCTTTAGCAAGTATGCGCATCTTATCTATGTTAGAAGTATGGCCTTCGCTCGCGACAAAGGCCACAGCCATAAATAACATCCATGTTTCTGAGCAAAAACGATTTGGGGTAGCTCGGTTAAGCAGTCAAACCAAGCAACCATTAGGGTTTGTGGTTGAGATGCAAGATATGTATAGCGCGGTTTGGCCCTTACTTGCGATGGATTCTCTTCTTGCCCCCGCCTCTTTAATGGCATTGGATCAAGAGCACAATGTGGCTACCATTGAGGAGTCAGGCGGTAACGTTGTAACTCTTAAAGCCAAGCTTATTGTTGCAGCCGATGGAGCGGACTCTTTTGTAAGAAAGCTTTTGGGACTAAAGGCGGAAATTAAAAATTATCATCAATCTGCGATTGTGGCTAATGTTGGTTTGGCAAGGCCTCATCGAGGTTATGCTTATGAACGATTTACCTCCTCGGGACCATTGGCCCTGCTTCCGATGTCTGAAAATCGTTCCTCCTTAGTATGGTCTTTACCCAGAGAAAAGGCTAACCAAATTCTTCAATTAAGCGATGATGCATTTATCCATGCTCTTTATCAAGAATTTGGTTATCGCTTGGGCCGACTTGTAAAAATTGGTCGACGAGGGCTTTATCCTTTAAAGCAAGTGATCATGAAGCAGCAAACATTTGGTTCGACGGTGTTTATTGGGAACGCAGCTCATACATTACATCCAGTTGCGGGGCAAGGTTTTAACTTGGGGCTTCGTGATGTGGCATTATTGGCACAGTGCCTCATTCAGTACGGTATCAACACCAATGCTTTAGACATTTACGAGCAACATCGAAAACATGATCAAACGGCGATTACTTTTTTCACAAACGGTTTAGTGGATGTATTTACCTCGAAACGACTTGGTTTATCTTTTGCGAGAAATGTAGGCTTAATTGCATTGGATAATTTACCAAGCGCTAAACGCATTCTATCGCGTTATGCCAGCGGTTTTGCGGGAGTTATTCCAGATCTCGTTTGTCAAATTCCTTTAGTTGCAGAGAATTTATGATGAGCAAGCAATGGGATGTTATTGTAGTAGGTGGCGGGATTGTTGGGTTGTCCGTTGCGATTGCCTTAGCACAACGTCACTATCTTGTAGCTATAATCGATGCTCAATCTTTGTCACCGGATTTAAAGCATAAAACCACTCGTGTCTATGCAGTGAATCAATCCTCAGAAAACTTGTTTGCTCATCTTGGCATATGGCCTGAGATTTCTGAAAGCGATGTATCGCCTTATCGTCACATGCATATTTGGGATGCTCAAAACGGCGCTTGCATTGATTTTGATGCTCGAATGATTGGAGAAGCTAGGTTAGGAAATATAATTCGGGAGGACGTTATTAAACATGCCCTTTTACAGCGTGCAGTGGCATTAGGGATAACCTTAATTCCGAATAATAAAGTATGCTCTATACAACATTTAGATTCGGGTGTTCGTTTAACGTGTGAAGAAGGAGATTTCGAGGCCCAACTTTTAATTGTTTCAGATGGTGGCTTATCCAAAACACGCGATAAACTCGGAGTAACGCTTACCACATGGCCTTATCATCAACATGCTTTAGTGGCGACGGTTTGTGTGGAGTATCCTCATGAGGCAACAGCCTATCAAGTATTTAATGCGGATGGCCCACTGGCTTTTTTACCGTTAAAAGATCCCCATACTTGTTCAATCGTTTGGTCCACCACCCCAAAACGGGCTGAGCGTTTGTTAACTCTGGATGAAGCACAATTTAATCAGGAACTCACCCAGGCCTTTGCAGCAAAACTCGGCCTATGTGAGCTCATAGATAAACGGCATCAATTTCCTTTGGTGATGCGCCATGCTAATCAATATCAAGGAACGCGATGGCTTTTAATGGGTGATGCTGCGCATACTATCCATCCCTTAGCAGGATTAGGTTTGAATCTTGGCTTAGAGGATGTGGCTTGCTGGTTAGATATTATAGATAGAGCAAAAGCACCAATCTGGCGCAGTCGCTATTTGCGGGAATATCAACGCGCTCGTAAATACGAGGTGTGGAAAGTGATTGGAATGATGCAAGGCTTAAAAACTCTATTTGCTAATCCTTTGCCTCCTATTGCAATGGCCAGAGGGATTGGGTTGAATTTATGCAATCAATTGCCAGTAATAAAAAGGTTTTTTATTAATCAGGCTGGCGGCAATGGATTTTAAGTGACCAAATTGCGATCATTATGATATAGTTCATAAACTCTAAAATCGACCTTATTCATTTGGGAAAGTGTTTATGAAACGACTTTGGTTATATGTTGTATTCAGTTTAAGTTTACCGGTTTTTGCAGCAGAGATTGATATGATTGGTGAGCTTCACCAACCTCTTCCACAGGCAAATAAAGAGCGCATAAAGAGAACACTTCTGCTTGAGCCACCTCGTGAAATCACACTCTTACAATTAGCCTTATCCGATAATGCCAAAGAAACGCTTAAACATCGGGTTGAAATGGCTTCAACTTCTTCCAATAGTATGGACATAGCGTTAGCGAATGACACGCAACGAGTGCAATTAGGTATGAACAATGTTCCAGTACTCGATCAAGGCAGTCATGGAACCTGCGCTACGTTTGCGAATACCGCAGCTATTGATGCGCTTCTTGGGCAGGGTGATTACATCAGCCAGCTTTGTCATTTACAGCTTGGCCGCCATTTGGCTAACGTTGCTTACAGCCCTAGTGGATGGAAAGGTTCATTTGGTCCTGTGGTGTTAAGCCAACTGGATAAATTTGGAATGATTACCAAAAGCAACCAACAACGCTATGGCTGTGGTGGAGAAACGGAGTATCCACGATTCAAAGGGGAACCTGCTTCTGAAATGTCACTGCCTGAATATCACACGCTGAGTGAACGATTGGATGAACGCGTAGCCTGGTCTTCTTTAATTGACGTCTGGCAGGCTATTTTGAAAGAAACAGACACAAGCACAACACTTGCAGATGTGAAACGTTCTATCCGCGAAGGCGATCGCGTGACGTTTGGTGTTTTGTTGGTTGATATTCAGTTAGGATTAATCGGTGCAGTAGGTAAGCACCAAGTGGTCAGTGATACGTGGGTACTCACACCAGAAATTGTAAATGACATAAAATCAAATCAAGCCTTTAATAATGCGGGTGGTCATGAAATGATTATTACAGGTTATGACGATGGTGCGATCGCAGTAGATAATCAGGGTCGGCGATATCAAGGTCTATTCACGTTAAGAAATTCTTGGGGCACGAACGTGGGTAATCAAGGCGATTTTTATATGACTTATGATTATTTTAAAGTGTTGCTTTTAGAAGCGCAGCGTATTCGAAAATTGGACTCACAGCCTTAGGCTATTTCTTACTTTATTGGCTCTAAGCAAAGGTATCTTTACTAAAGGCAATGCGTTCTTCGGGTGTCTCATTGCCTTGTTCAGCGAAACGCGCTTCTATTGCGTGATAACGATGTAAAACGCCCTCACGATTAGCGATTTGAATGTTAAGTCCTGGCCTTGCATTAAGCTCTAAGAGTAAAGGGCCATGATCTTTATCTAAAACGATGTCTGCGCCAATGTATCCAAGACCTGTTAGTTCATAAGACTTGGCGGCAATCTCTAAAATCTTATCCCAGTGAGGTAGTGCAATATCGACGATTGAATTGAGCGTGTCAGGGTGATAATCAATGGTATCATTATGAAAAACGCCCCCCAATGTTTTTCCGGTGGCAAGATTAATGCCTGTACCAATAGCGCCTTGATGTAAATTTGCTTTACCCCCTGAGAGTCGGGTTGGTAATCGCAGCATGGCAACAGCAGGATAACCTAATAAAACAATCACCCGTATGTCTGGGATCCCTTCATAGCTAACTGGGGCAAAGACAGGATCAACCACCACGCGATGCTCAATGAAAGCCACATCAGGATGGCCACCTAGACTGTAAGCACCAGATAAGATGCATGAAATGTGATAGCTTAATTCCTGGGAGGTTAACAATTTCCCATTAATTTGGCGATAGCGACCCATGACACGATCCATTATCACTAAAATTCCATCACCACCCGCGCCACGTGCCGGTTTGACCACAAAATCAGAATAAGCTTCTAAATTTTTATCCAGAGTTTTAAGCTGATGCTCACGTTCAATAATTTGATACAAAGGAGGTGTTGGGATATTGGCTTCAATGGCTAATTGCTTGGTTTTTAACTTATTGTCAACTAAGGGGTAAAGTTTACGCTTATTGTAACGCAACACAAAATCGCTATTACGGCGATTAATGCTTAATACCCCTTTTTTTAATAAGTTTTTATAACGTCCAAACATAACTATTTGCCCGCTAATACATTAAAACGAAACAGCTCAAACAACCGATAACCACGATACTGCCCAAACCAAAGAACAAAAGCTAATAAGATTAATAATAGCTCTGGAAAAGCAAAAACCAAATATTGTAAAGGTGGATAACTCATAGCCCAATAACAGATTACAGCGGCAATTAAGCTTCCAATACCGGACTTAATGGCTTCATAAGGACCACGTTCATCCCAGGTAATGCACATGCGCTCGATCGTCATGGTTAAAATTACCATCGGGAATAAGGCTACCGATAACCCGGATTCAAGTCCTAAGTTTTGACTGAAAACACTGATGGCCATCATCATTAAAATAACCACCGTCAAAATTGCGGTTAATCGTGGCACCAGCAATAAACGCAATTGGTCTAAGTAAAATCTTGCTAATAATCCAAATGAAACAATGAGGGTAAACAACGTAATCCCCCAAATCACATGGGTTTCGCGAAATGCCAGGGCAATTAACACAGGCATGAACGTACCGAACGTGCTCATGCCAATAAAATTTCGCAAAATCAAGATGATAAAAGCGCCAATTGGTATAGTTAAAAGAATCTTGTACGTTTCCTGGGCACTTACTGGCAATTGCAGTAATGAAAATCGTAACAACTCGGACTCAGTTTGCAATCCACGCGCTTTTGCTAGATTTAATGCATTGATTGGCGTTTCTGAAACCGTAAGATTCATTTGTGCTTTTTTTCCACCACTGACTTCAAACACGGGTCTATCACCGTATTGCCAAACCAAAAAATGTTTTGGTAGGCCCGCAGCACCGGTTCGGGGGTTTATATAAACCCATTCTTTTTCGTTATAGACGACAAGCATCGTATTAAATTCGGCTTTATTTTGCTGGGTTAAGGAAATTCCTTTAACGGGCATGGCAAAAATTCGAGCCTGATTTAAAATGACAATGGCTGCTGAAACAAGACTTTCATCATCAAACTTATTCCCTGTTAAAAGTTTGACATTTCCTTCTTTCTTATTGAGTTCTTTAATCGTACTTTGGGCAAAGGTTTGAATGTCGGCAGAGGCTTCACGCGCATTGTTGGTGATCGTTTCTACCGCTGCTTTTTGGTTTTCAGCTAAGGGTTGTGGTTTTATTACGGGTGGTTTGGAAAGGGGGGTATCTGGCATGCCGGATTCACGAAAAATTGCTCGATAATATAAAGATTGTCCACCGCTACCACGTCGCAAAGACCAGACTGCCACTCGGTTATTGCCCACTAAATTGGTGGTAACCCCATAGTTTTGCGAAACAAAATATTCATCCAATATTGAGTAATAAGGAGGCATATAGGGGATGGTAAAACTTGCTTTTACGGGGACGTTTTTATCGGCTATGAATTTAAGGTTGGCTTCAACCGTCCACGTATTTATATCTTCTGTTTCCGTCAATGGAACACCCAATATGGCATAACGATAAAAAAAGATACTAAAGCCAACCATAAATAATACGACAATTAATCCATATAAATGACGTTTATTAGAAGTCATGTTTTTTCCACGGTTGTTTTTGTTTTAACGGTGAAGCTTAAGCTTGGATCAACCAGTCCATCAAATGCAATGATGGCTTCGCGCCCCAACAATAAAGGATATATGAAGTTTTTTCGATTGGTGAGGTTAACACGTATTAATTGCTCTTTATTTCCTAGCCGCATTTTCATGAGCACCAGCGGACGTTTATGTGTATTTCTTAACAAAGGGTTAACCTGCTTTTCCCCGGTTCGAACTTTTATTTTAACGTTCCCGACGTATTCACCCATAAATTCGATATCCCCCTCTTTTGAGGGAACAGTAAATTTTAAAAAGGTTTTATTATTCTCTGTGATTTCACGAATGTTGGTTGCATTTAATGAAGCTGATTTAGCTCCAGTATCTAATTTGGCAGAAACAGGAAGATTTTGATCGACTAATACGACTTTTTCAACATAGCCATAGACGGTTTTATCATTATCAGCCATTGCAGATCCAAAGGTTAATAGATTAAAAAGAAAAAAAAATAATAATCGCATTTACCCTCCAAAACACGACTCAAAAATAACTAATCGTATCAGGTTTAAGACGTTTGGCACAGCTTCCTATCCGCTAAATTGAGAGTTAAATTTTCTTCGCTAAACAGGACACCTGAAGGCAATTCATATTCGCAAATGCATTTTATTTTTTATTTTCTCTATATACCTATGGTAAACTTAATGATGGCCGATGATTTTTTGTTTCATTTTGATTCATTTTGAAAATTTACTTGCCATGTGAGGCTTAACACGTTACAATTTGCACCATCTTGGCCCCTACCTGCAAAGCACATGAGTGATGGTGTGAAAGGCGATACCACATCAAGTTCTTCTCAAAGGGATGCATCTGTCTCTAAAAGCCAATCTGCGAGCGATAATAATACCCTGCTCTATAAAGAATTCGCCCAATTTTTACATAAAAACGCTTATATTTATGCATTATATGGCGCACTGGATGGTCTAAGTCTTTCCTACAGCATGATCAAGTACAGTTTTGATGTGTTGTGTGCCGATAATGCTGCATCAACCTCTGATTTAATGCATGACTGGATGTGTACTCCGGGCGGTGCTTTGATAGCCGCAACCGAGGCAGTAACCATCATCGGTTTTTCATTGCTGGCTAATAAATTCAGTGATGAAGATCCCAATGCGTTTAAACGCTACATCGCCACCTTATGGCCGTACTTTCGCGATGCTATGAAAGGGTTGAAAAACGGCTATAAAGGGGTGCGCAGCACCATGATTGCTGCGAGCCTGCTTTCTGGTCAGAGTATGGCGTTCATGATCATTCCAGTTGGCGTGCTTCTTGGAGGTCTTTCGGTATTAAATCGCTTATGGTATCGGCGAATGATTAGCCAACGTAAAGCGATGATGGATATAAATGATACGCTACTTAAAAACATCAAATTGCAGGCTCGTTGGGAGCCCGAAGGTTGTCAAATCTTAGTGGTAGATAAGCCGCCCAATAAAGATTCTTTAAAGAATTTGCCGATTAAGAAAAACGCGGCTTATATTTTTTGCGACCAAAAGCTTTTTTATATTAATAAATTATTTGACCAGTGTATTGAAATAAACCTAACCACCGAACAATGTTTAGCTCTTGAAGCTCGTCTTAATCCTCAAGCTGAGGCAAGGTTATTATCTGAAGAAGAATTAAAGATTATTTCACAAGCCTCAAATCATCAACATGTCACGATTGAATCAGCGTTTAATGAGCAAAATCAGTTTTTAAAATCGATTTGCTACAAAGGATTAGCTTCCCAGTTTTATAGTGGCGTTGTTGATGGACTTTATTTATACATGGGCGTTTTAGGGTTATCTGTGTTGGCACCACAGCTTTTTATAGCGATGGCTGTGATTTGTGTTGTGTTTACCATCGCTTGTATCTTCACGCGAATGTATGAGGAGTATGATTATCAACAAAAGCTAAAGCAAAGTCAGGCTAAAGTTGAGTTTGCAATTTGCGCAAAAGAATTAGAAGCTTTGTGTACCGATGCAATTAACGCCATCTTCGTGCAAACCGGCTCAAGAGAAGCGCTGGATGCCTCCATGAGCGATTTTCATACGCAGACATCGTTAGTAGAAGAATTTGAGGCGAAATACGATAAGTTTATTGAGCGGCGAGAGGAGTTGAGCAAACAATTAGCACTCTCGATGAAATCCGCAGCCTTGGCTGGCTTACGGCATGGGTTAGCGGCCTATAGTGCAATTGCAAGCGTTTTATTTGCTGCGGCCACCATCTATGCCATTGTCGCGGTTGCTGTTCCCCCTCTTCTCATTCTCTCTGCCGTTTTGTCTGGGGTGGTTTGTTTAATTGGTTTTACCAGTTTTTATCTTTATAAAAATTATCGCCATCATAAAGATAGACAAAAGAACTTGGAAGAAAAGGTTAGCACTCTTGAGAAGTTAACGAATCATATAAAAAGCGCCAAAAAAAATGCTCAGTATGATATTGATCAATTAAAGTTTTCAAATGCGAAACAGGCAATTTCTGATGGTATGGCGGTTGACCCTTCACCGCAATACTATTTTCAAGAATGGTTTGAAGTGTTACGCTCTTTATTTTCGGGAGTAGCTAAAGGTCAAAAATCCATAGATTTTACCTTAAACCCCTTACAGGAAATGGATGATCAAGGCCATTATCAGGAAACACCAGTCATGCTTGGACTTGCTGCAGGTAGTGCTGGGATCTTTTCTGTGGTATTGGCATTAAGAGCGTTTGCCAAGTTTTTCGGGAAGCCAAAGTTGGGTGAAGTGAGTTTGATAGACAATGGAAAGAACACTCATAAAGACGCACCCCCCGTCGCATCAGGTACTGAAGATCCAGAATCTCACATGGGTGCTCATTCATCCATTCAGCCTATTGAGCCTGTTGAGCCTGTTGAGCCTGTTGAGCCTGTTGAGCCTGTTGAGCCTGTTTCTACGGTGCAAGCAGAAGAGATGGAATTCTCTCAAGGCGACCAGAGGCCACTGAGGCAAGACGATAGAACATCTTTGCTGCAAAAACATGGGTTTTTTATGGGTCGACTGACTCGAACAACCAGCGAAGGAGCAGTGGGAAATAAACCCCCATCTTTTGAACCAAGCCGCTCACTTACCCCCGAGCCTCGTATAACTCCGGGTTTAGGTTAGGGTCGTTATACATTTTAAACTGATGATAGACTCTAAAGGTTCTCGTTTTGTCTTTTATCTCGTCAAGGAGCTTAACTAAACAGGCTTGTAATTGCGCTTGTTGCTCTTCGATGACCAGTAGTTTTTGTAAGCAGGTCTGGCGGTGAGTTTCGTCTACGTCTTTACGTTCCGTTTGCTGTTTCATATGATAGGCTTTTAACGCCAGAATGGATAAACGATCAATCATCATCCCTGGTGTTTCTGAGTTTACTGGACAATCCAGGTGAGAGGCGGGTTTTAGGGTGCTAAAAAGCCAATTATCCATGGATTCCATGCGGTTATTTCGTTGCTGGTTGCAGTAATCAATTTCTCGTTTTGCATGGTAAACATATTCAAAGCCCATATCTTCTCTTCTGGCTCGATCTTCTGCATGCCAAAGCTGGTAATTAAAAGAATGGTTTTCAGCAACCAAGGTTAAAAAAGGATTGGCAGCGAGCTCTTTGTTTATAAAAGCTGAGCCGTTATTATTTTTTTTCCAGGAAAGAATGCTATCGTTTTGCAAGCTAGAAATTTGATTCACGAATGGCTGAAAAGACATAACACTCCTAAGAGAAAAAGCTGAAATGATGATCACAAGATAGGCATAATCATACCTTAATAGTTCATATTTCCAAAATATACGTTATAAAACTTAAGATAAGTGCCGTCCGTTTCCATGAGCAATAATGCTCGATTAATTTGGTCAATTAAATCCGAGCGGCTTTTGTTGGCAAGGATCCCATAACCAAGCCCGTAAGGGATCTTTTCGCCTAGTAAGGCGATGGTCTCATCATTTGCATACAAGGCTTCAGCCACCGCAGCATCCATGATGATGCCATCAATTTTATGATTTGATAAGGCATCAAGCATATCGGTGATGGTACCATAATACTTGATGGTAATGTCATCGCCAAAATCTTGAAACAATAATGGTTCATAAAGGTAGGTTAAATGTATCCCCACTTGTTTTCCTTTAAGCTCCATATAGTTTGTATAATTATAGGATTTTAAACTAATGTATTGGGCATAACTTTCTAAGTAAGGTAAGCTAAAGAGATAGTTTTCTTTTTCTTCAGAAGTTATAGTGATGTTGCCCACCCCTAAGTCGAGCACATTACTCCCTACAGCTGCAAAAATCTCAGCAGAACTCATAGGATAGTAAGTACATTTATAGCCAAGCCTTCGGCAAATTTCATTCATCAGTGAAATATCAAACCCAACGTATTGATCTTTTTTATCTAGAGTCATCACAAACGGTGGAATATAAGGTGGAATTCCTACTTTCAAGGCCTGCTGGGCATAAACGGATGGAAGCAATCCAATTAAGAGGAATAAAACAAGTAAGCGCAACAGTTTGGTAGACATAGCGTTTTAATCCCAAGTTGATAATTTAATCCTAGGACAAATTAAATGATATTTCCAAGCGAAAGTTCATGTTAAGCTGTAAGTTAATTGGAATAGTTTAATAATCGATACTGGTGAAGAATTTGATGAGTGGAGTAGTCATGAGATATTTCGTTCCCTTATTATTAGGTGTTGTGGCCTTTCATGCACAAGCCGAAGAAACGCTGCCATTCGGGTGTAAGCCGGTAGCCGTAACGGAGGAAACGGTGAAACTGAAGGCATCCAAATCAGCACTTGTGATGATTCATAATTGGTCTACTTCCGATTTATGGATAACACACCCGGTTTCCGACCCGGGCGCTAGTGCAGGTTGGAGCAGTCGCTTGCAGGCTGGAAATTGGTCAGCACTGGCCTTAACAGAAAAGGAATTTGAACTAAGCTGCATCGAATCAAAACCGGGACATGAGCAACAAATTCCTTGCTCGGGCGTGTTATCGGTTTGTAAATACACAAACATCGCTTGGCCTTTGAAAAGCGATGGAAGCACATATTGGGCTGGTGAAGATCAGTCTTTAAACGCTTTAAAAAGTTATATTGGACGGCGGGGATTTGTTATCCCTGTTTCTCAAACATCAGAAGAATAAACTATTGGTCTTGGGTATATAGTAATTGGGACTTTCTTACATCAATAATACTTTTGATCTGGATAAATAAACTGGTGAATACGCGTGAGTAAAAAAACAAAAAAACCGCTTTATAAACAGGACCCACATTATCAAAGAGAGCGAGAAAAATATTCGGATCCTATTCCAAGCCGTGAGCTCATTTTACAGATTCTCGAGGAATATGGGCGCCCAATTTCCTGCAATCAGCTCTTTAATAAATTGGAACTTAAAGACCAGGCAAAACAGGAAGCACTGGGATTTCGCTTGCGTGCTATGGTTCGAGATGGACAAATTATGCTTGACCGACGGGGCCGTTATTGTTTGATGGATAAAATCAATCTACAACGCGGAACCGTGCAAGGCCATCCGGATGGATATGGTTTTTTTATTCCAGATGATGGCGACGAAGACATGGTATTATCTGCAAAAGAAATGCGCGCCGTTATGCATGGAGACGTGGTCTTGGCTTATCCTGTTGGTTTAGATCGCCGCGGTCGGTCGGAAGCCAAAATTCATGAGGTCATTGAGCATGCTCATACGAATGTCGTAGGACGCTATTTTTCTGAGCATGGCATTGGCTTTGTTGTTCCAGACAGTAAACGATTAACACAAGATATTTCAATTCCTTTAGAATTTGCCAATAACGCGAAAGACGGACAAATCGTATTGGTTGAATTGTTAGCGTATCCAAGTAAACGCACTCAAGCAGTGGGTAAGGTCATTCATATTTTAGGCGAGCATATGGCTCCTGGAATGGAAACGGAAATTGCCATTCTTGCTCATGGAATTCCTTCTGAATGGCCGGAAGATGTTGCCGCCGCCGTTACCAATACACCCATGCATGTCACTAAAGAGCAAGTCGAAGGTCGAACGGATTTACGCCATCTGCCTTTTGTGACGATTGATGGTGAAGATGCGAGAGATTTTGACGATGCCATCTATTGTAAAAAATCGCCGAAAGGAGCATATCAACTCTACGTTGCGATTGCTGATGTTAGCCATTATGTAAAAGTAAATTCTCCGCTCGATAAAGAAGCTTCGAGACGAGGCAATTCAGTTTATTTTCCTGGAAAAGTGGTGCCCATGCTGCCAGAAGCGTTGTCTAATGGCATTTGTTCGTTGAATCCCAATGTGGATCGTTTGTGCATGGTTGCTGAGCTTGGGATATCCGCTCAGGGAAAAATAACCCGTTCTCGTTTTTATCGTGCCGTGATCCATTCTCATGCGCGTCTGACATACACCCAAGTTGCTCGCTGGTTTGAAGAAGGAGAAACGGAGAAACCTTATCAAGCGCTGTGGCCGATGTTACAAACAGCGCAAGAATTATATGAAGTGCTTCTTCAAACTCGCAAACAACGAGGTGCGATTGACTTTGATACCACCGAAACAAAAATTGAATTCGATGAACATCGAAAAATTCAACGAATCGTACCGGTTATACGTACTGATGCACATCGTTTGATTGAAGAATTTATGTTAGCTGCTAACGTGGCCACGGCGAGTTATTTACAAAAAGCGAGCATTCCAACTCTGTATCGTGTTCATCCAGCTCCCGAAGAAGACAAAATACTTGAATTACGTAAATTTCTAAATGAAATGGGGTATCAATTGAGCGGCGGTAAAAAGCCGACTCCGAAAGATTTTCAAATCACTATGGAAAAATTAGATGGTAAACCTGAGCAGCATTTAATTGAAACGGTCATGTTGCGATCGTTAAAGCAGGCTCAATACATTGAGTCTAATGATGGGCATTTTGGTCTTGCTTATTCAGCTTATACTCATTTTACCTCTCCCATTCGTCGTTATCCTGATCTATTAATTCATCGCGCGATTGGTCATTTGCTGGATAATAACCCGATAGATGAATTTGAGTATGATGAAGAGGAAATGAGTCGACTTGGCAAGCATTGTTCAGCAACTGAACGAAGAGCCGATGAGGCCACCCGTGAAGTTGTGGCTTGGCTCAAATGTGAATTTATGCAGGATAAATTAGGGCAGGTTTTTCGTGGCAGAATTTCTGCAGTGACTGGATTTGGTATTTTTGTTGAGTTGGAAGAATACTATATTGAAGGCTTAGTTCACGTCACGTCATTAAAAAATGATTATTATTCTTTTGATCCCACCAAGCACCGCTTAGTTGGGGAACGCACAGGCCAGGTTTATCATTTAGGCGATAAAATGACGGTTCTTGTGGCTCGGGTTGACTTGGATGAGCGGAAAATTGATTTTGAACCGGTTCGTGATGAGGATTTAGAGTCAGATGAGTGAGCAGTATATCTATGGGATTCATGCCGTTATGGCTTTGCTTGAGAACCCCAACCGCGTAATTAAACAATTATATGTGGCATCGGGCCGAGAGGATAAAAAAATAAGCGATGTTTTAAACATGGCTAAGTCTCGCAAAATACCTCTTGAAACCCTTTCGTCGCAAGTAATGAATCAAAAATTTTCTGGAAGAAACCATCAAGGGCTAGTGGCTTTAACTGAGTCTTTGTCTGAATACTCCGAACGAGATATTCCCGAGCTTCTTAAACGATGTAGTCATCATCCATTGATTTTAATTCTAGATGGAGTCACCGATCCGCATAATTTAGGCGCCTGTTTACGTAGTGCGGATGCAGCGGGTGTAGATTTTGTCATGATCCCGAAAGATAAAAGTGCCAGTATTACTCCTGTCGTCAGTAAAGTAGCTTCTGGTGCTGCTGAAACCATGCCCGTGGCACGGGTAACGAATCTAGTGCGTGGGATGGAAATACTTAAAGAACATGGGGTTTGGATTTATGGTGCAGCGGGTGAGGCCAAACATTCAGTCTATTCGTTAGATTTTAAAGGCCCAACGGCTTTGATTATGGGCAGAGAAGGAAGCGGACTTCGTCGTTTGACGCGAGAACACTGTGATGGGCTATTTTCATTGCCGATGTATGGAGCGGTCACGAGTTTAAATGTATCGGTTGCAGCCGGGATCTGTCTTTATGAAGCGGTTCGTCAAAGGCTCTGATCTGCTTACTATCCTACTTTTTCCTGCATGGCCCGACTGATTATCCCTGCATGGCCCGACTGACTATCCCTGCATGGCCCGACTGACTATCCCTACATGGCCCGACTTGTTCGGGCCATCTCAAAACCCTTACTTCCCTACAAACTGATGGATGGTTTTTACGAGCCTCGTTACAAGCTCATCAATCTCTTCTTCGCTCATAATTAAAGCTGGCAAGAGGCGGATAACCCGCTCTGCTGTGACATTTAATAATAACTTATTTTCAAGCCCCATTAGACGTATGTCCATAGCGGGACGGTCGAGTTCGATTCCTAACATATAGCCTTTGCCGCGAATGGTCCGAACGTTGGGGTGGCTATCTAGCGCTTCTAGAAGCTTGTCATGAAGAATCACGGAGTTTTTTGCTACTTTTTCACAAAGCTTATCACGCTCAATAACTTCTAGAACGGTTAACGCTGTAGCACATGCTAAAGGATTTCCTCCAAAGGTGGAGCCATGCATTCCAGGTTTAAAGAGATCAGCTGCTCGCTTGCTCATCATACAAGCGCCAATCGGCATGCCATTGCCCAATCCTTTGGCTGTGGTCAAAATATCCGGAGTAATCCCTACATCCATGCATGCAAAGAGTTTACCCGTACGACCATTACCCGTTTGGATTTCATCGAGAATGAGTAACCAGTCATGTTTTTCGCAAAGGTTAGCCAATTCCCGTAAATACATTTCATCGGCGACAGAAATACCGCCTTCTCCTTGAATCGGCTCTAACATGACAGCTACAATGTCGTCGCGGTTTGCAGCAATGGTATGAATGGCATCCAAATCATTAAAAGGAGCACGAATAAATCCGGGTACTAAAGGCTCAAAACCAGCCTGTACCTTACGACTTCCTGAAGCGGTTAACGTGGCCATGGTCCGACCATGAAAAGCGCCATCCATAACGATAATGGATGGGGTTTCAATACCTTTTTTATGACCATATAGGCGAGACAACTTAATTGCGGCCTCATTGGCTTCCGCTCCTGAGTTACTGAAAAAAACCTGCTCCATGCCTGCCATTTGAGTGAGTTTTTCAGCCAAGCGTTCTTGTTCTTTTATTTGTACCATATTGGAGGTATGAATTAATTTAGCAGCTTGTTCTTGAATGGTTTTGGTAACATCAGGGTGAGCATGGCCAAGCCCACATACGGCAATCCCAGTGAAGGCATCCAAATACGCATTGCCTTTCTCATCGTATAACCAGATCCCTTTACCGTGGGTAAACGAAATGGGTAGAGGATTATAGGTTGTCATGAAAGCCATGTTCACTCCTTTTAAGGGCTAAAGACATTCTTATTGAAAAAAATCAACAAGGGAGATAATTCGTTCCGACATTCCGCACCGGCGTCTTTTTTGCTAATTATACTGTGGTGCGAAATGTCAGTTCGTTATTAAAGAATTAGAGGTTTTTCTCAGCAAAATCCCAGTTTACCAAATTCCAAAAGGAATTGAGGTATTCAGGACGTGCGTTGCGATAATCAATATAGTACGCATGTTCCCAAACATCGCAAGTAAGAATGGCTTTTAAACCATCCGTCATGGGGGTGCCGGCATTGCTAGTGCTCATTACGTTTAATTTACCGTCTTCATCTTGAACTAACCAAGCCCATCCAGATCCAAATGTACTTGCAGCGGTTTTAGTGAATTCTTCTTTAAACTTATCAAACGAGCCAAACGATTGGTTAATAGCCTCTAATAATTGACCTGTTGGCTCACCGCCACCATTCGGGCTCATACAATGCCAATAAAACGTATGATTCCATACTTGCGCGGCATTGTTAAATACTCCACCAGAAGATTGTTTGATGATTTCTTCCAATTCCATGTTGGCGTATTGTGTTCCATCAATCAGCTTATTAAGATTGTTGACATAGGCTTGATGATGCTTTCCGTAATGATACTCGAGCGTTTCTTCTGAGATATAGGGTTTCAATGCGTCTTTAGGATAAGGCAATTGGGGTAAAGTAAAACTCATTATTTTCTCCTCCTGATTATGGTGGAGGTAAGTGTAGCAGGATAATACCGAGTTTCAATGTGTTCGTAATGGTTGAGGGCAAACACATGAGCGATCAAAAAATAACAACTTCATAGTTTAAATGTAATATCTGTTATATATACCCATTCTACCTGAAGATCTTCAGATAGAATGGGTATATTTCAACGTCCTGCGGGTGACCGCAGGATCCATGCTAGGAGCCTCAAAACCAAAGGATACTGCATATGAAGTACTATACAATGGCATTAACAAGAATTTATGTGCACTCATGATCTTGCCCTGTAATGGTCCTGTTAGAATGTATGCTATACTTGGCGCAGATTGTGAACACGCAAAGTATATAGTAGCTCTGTTGCGATGTGTTCTGATTTTCGCCATAATTGCGACTTATTTTGATTATTATAACTGAGGGTGCCCCGTGGATACACTTGAAAAAATTAAGCAGCAAATTTCTGAGAACGCTATAATTATTTATATGAAAGGCAGCCCAAAGATGCCCCAATGTGGTTTTTCTGCGCGAGCTGTGCAATGCATGAATGCCTGTGGTGTTGATTTTGCCTATGTCGATGTGTTAGCAAACCCGGATATTCGTCAAACATTACCACAATATGCAGATTGGCCTACTTTTCCTCAACTGTATGTAAAAGGCGAGTTAATTGGCGGCTCAGACATTATTGCTGAAATGTATGAACAAGGCGAATTGGAGTCCTTGCTGCGTGAAGCGGTAAGCGCATAATACGACCTAATTATTTATTGAATGGAGAGATGACATGAGCGTTTTAGTTGGACGAAAAGCACCAGATTTTACAGTACCTGCGGTATTGGGAAACGGTGAAATCGTTGAAAAATTTAACTTATATGAAGCAATCAAAGGCAAATACGGTTTAATTTTCTTTTATCCTTTAGATTTTACGTTTGTTTGCCCTTCTGAGTTAATTGCATTGGATCATCGTATGGATGAATTCAAAAGTCGCAATGTTGAAGTGATTGCCGTATCAATCGATTCCCAATTTACTCATAATGCTTATCGTAATACCTCGGTTAAAGAAGGCGGTATTGGCCCAGTTAAATACACGATGGCAGCCGATGTTACTCATAGTATTTGCCAATCTTACGGTGTAGAACATCCTTTAGCAGGAGTTGCTTTCCGTGGCGCGTTTGTAATTGATAAAGAAGGCAATGTTCGGTCTCAAATTATTAATGATTTACCCATTGGCCGCAATGTGAATGAAATTTTAAGAATTATTGATGCGGTGCAATTCTTTGAAGAACATGGCGAAGTTTGTCCTGCGGGTTGGGAAAAGGGCAAGCCAGGAATGAAAGCCTCTCCTAAAGGTGTGGCTGATTACTTATCGAATCATTCTGATAAGCTTTAATTATCACTTTGCCTCTTTTCCACTGAAGGAGAAGAGGCATTTTTGCCCAAAGAGACTGAATCAAGGCCTAGATCTCGGCAACGGTTGACGATGTTACAAAATAACTCTGCTGTTTTCTTCGCATCATAAATGGCCGAATGCGCTTCATTCACATCAAATTCTATGCCTGAAGCGTTAACCGCTTTGGCTAGTACCGTTTGTCCGTAAATTAATCCTGAGAGTGTTGCCGTATCAAAACAAGTAAAGGCGTGAAACGGGGATTTTAATCCGGTTCGTTTGATGGCCTCTTTTACAAATAACAAATCAAACCAAGCATTATGCCCCACCAGCACAGCACGTTGACAGTGCGATTGTTTCAAAGCTTTATGAATCGGCGCAAACAAGCGTTGAAGCGCCGTTTTTTCGTCCACAGCAAAACGCAGAGGTTGATAAGGATCAATGCCAGTAAAGGCTAGCGACTCGGGATCTAATTCAGCGTGTTCAAAAGGCAGTATATGTTCAAAATAAGTATCTTTTTGCAGTAATTTACCCTGTTCATCAATATCCAATATCACGATACACATTTCAAGCAAAGCATGGCGGCTAGGATCAATTCCCGCGGTTTCAACATCCACCACGACGGGCAAAAATCCTCGAAACCGGTCTTTTATAGAATGGGATGAGCGATTTTTTTCAGTCTCCATAAACACTCCATGACAAGGACTCACCCGCTAAAACGGGGATAATGACATCATTTCCAAAAGGAAGTGTTTCAGGAATTACTTGTCGCTTATGTTGCAATTCAATCAGCTCTTGATTCGGTGGTAAATGATAAAAACGAGCACCAAATTGACTCATAAATGCATTAAGCATAGTCAAAGCCTCCAACTGATCAAAAACCTCGGTATACATAGCCAACGCGTAGGGGGCTGAATAAATACCCGCACACCCACAGGCACTTTCTTTATGACTTCGTGCATGAGGTGCGCTGTCAGTTCCTGCAAAAAACTTTGGATTGCCGCTGATGGCTGCTTGTTGCAAGGCGGTTTGATCTTTATGGGACTTTAAAATCGGTAGACAATAATAATGAGGCCTTATGCCTCCTGCTAATAGACGGTTACGGTTAAACATCAAATGATGAGGGGTAATGGTCGCGGCAACCGTTTCAGGGGCGTTGGACACAAACTCTACGGCCGTTGAAGTAGAAATGTGTTCTAAAACCATACGAAGTTTTGGGAAATGTTTTAAAAGGGGCTTTAAGTAGATCTCGATAAATTGTGCTTCGCGATCAAAAATATCGCCCTCAGTTACTTCGCCGTGAATTTGCAAGACAAGATCATTCTCTTGCATGATTTCAAAATGAGAATACAGTGCCTTAATCGATTTTGCACCAGCCTCTGCATTGGTGGTGGCACCCGCTGGATAGAGTTTAGCCCCCAAAATATAGGGGTTTGTCTTTGTCTGTTGTAATTCCTCTAAGTTAACCTCTTCATTTAAATAAAACGTCATATAAGGAATAAATGTTTGTGTTTTATTTGCGGCAAGAATACGTTCACGATAGGATAAAAGCGCTTTGATGGTAGTGAGTGGGGGCTTTAAATTCGGCATCACTAAAGCACGTTTGAAATGTAAAGCCGTTGCAGAAACGGTTTGTTCCAGTACCTTTTCATCACGAAAGTGAACATGCCAATCATCGGGGCGGGTAATTTCCAAACAGCGCACAACAATTTCCCCCTTTTATCATTACCTATTAAGTGACACAAATCATAGAATAACATGATTTTTACGCTCCAACAGGTTTACAGATCAAGAGAGTTCAAAAAAATTGACAATTTATAGGTAAGCCTAAATAATCGCCTCGCTTGAAACCCTTCACCAAGACGACAAGGAGAATAAGGATTATGAAAATCAGTAAAACCGCGTTGGCCATACTGGCACTCACGAGCAGTGTTGTTTCAGCCGGCACCATGGGGCCAGCATGTACCGCTGAAGACGTAACAATCCCCTGTAATCGACATGGTTGGGATTTTGGTGCTAAAGCGCTTTATCTACAACCGAGCTATACCGGCGATTTCAGCGTTACCAATTTTACCAATGCTTCCAATATTACAACTTACAATGAATTGGTCCCTGGGTGGAGCTTTGGGTTTATGTTTGAAGGGTCTTATCATTTTGGTAGTGGGAAAGATATAAATCTAAACTGGTATCATCAGGGAAGTACAACGACTTATAGTGAGCTTACGGGTACGGCCGCAGCTCCTCAAACACTGACGGTAGAGCTTCGCCATAAATGGGATGCAGTGAATGCCGAGTTTGGGCAACATGTAGACTATGGTGAACATAAAAATATCCGCTTTCATGGCGGCGCACAATACGCACGTATCAATCATAATATTTATTACAATAGTGCAATTACTACACCAGCTGATACGATATTCATGCGATTTAAGGGGTTTGGCCCAAGAGCAGGGCTAGACATGTCTTACGATTGGAACAATGGATTAGCCGTATACGCCAAAACCGCTGCTGCAGTCCTTGCAGGTTCTAGTGATTACAGTACCGTAACCTTAGGTCTAATTGCCCCCACCGGTGGCTCAAACGGTTCAAACACCGGGGTGGTTCCAGAGCTTGAAGGTAAACTTGGCTTCACTTACAGCTGCTCACTGGCCCAAGGCGACTTATCACTGGATGCAGGATACATGTGGCAAAATTATTTTAACGCGCAAACGTATCGTTTAGCGGCGGCCACGGGTATAAGTCAAACAACTGATTATGGATTGCAAGGGCCCTATTTGGGTATTAAATACATCGGATATATTTAAATCAGAAACCATTAAATTGTTCTGAGAGTGGCATTTAATTTCTGGAAATAAGTTTAAAGAAAAAATCATGAATGGGGGGTTGATTTTCGTTACAAATTAAGCTCAAATGTACCCAGATAATCGTTTCGTGATTTGCTGATACAAAGGAAGCAGTTCGCTCAAATAGTATCGCTGTTGTTAAAAACAAAGGCATAGGGTGCTAAAAAATATAGTGTTTTTATTGCATTTGTGTTGACAACGAGAAAATCAGGCACGATAATCGTCCCAAGTACGTTTTCGGATTAGAGCGATGATGGCGTACTGTAGTCAATACAAAGTTGTGGCTTGACGAAAAAACGGAAATTAATAATAAAAAAGTGGAGAAAAGTATGTTGAATCTGAAAAAAACAGCCGTAGCTGTTCTTGCTTTTGGTAGCAGTGTTGCATTTGCTGGTACCATGGGTCCAGTTTGCACACCCGGTAACGTCACTGTTCCATGCGAAATGCAAGCTTGGGATGTAGGCATTCAAGCTCTTTATCTGCAGCCCACATTCAGCGATGCCGCTGGCTACTTTGCTCAGACAGTAAACGCAGCTGGGACAGCTAGAGCTCTGATTGATAATAATATGGATTGGAACTGGGGTTGGAAGCTAGAAGGCTCTTATCACTTCAGCACTGGCAATGACGTCAACTTGAACTGGTATCACTTAAACTCTGATGACAACCGTTATGCCTTCTCTGGTACAAGCGGAATCATAGCTTTAGATGGCGCGGCTACCGCTACCACAAACCAAGTGGCAGTTACCGACGCTCGTTGGGACGCTGTAAACCTTGAGTTCGGTCAGCACGTGGACTTTGGTCAGTTCAAAAACATCCGTTTCCACGGTGGTGCGCAGTACGCTCGAATTAAAACCGAAGCTTCAATCAATGGTTTTAACGTAACGGGTGTTCCAGCAACAAGCACATCTTATACTTTAAATGATGAAGCTAAATTCACAGGGTTTGGTCCACGCGTTGGTGCTGATATGTCCTACGACTTTGGCAATGGCTTAGCTGTATACGCAAACAGTGCTGGTGCCCTGTTGGTTGGCGACAGCGATATAACTCAGACCGTTACTACTGTAACACCTGCGTTCGCTACCGCTATCGTTCCAGCTACCGGCAGCAGAACCGCTGTAGTTCCTGAGTTAGAAGCTAAATTGGGTGCTAAATATACCTACGCTATGGCTCAAGGCGACCTGTCTCTGGATGTTGGTTACATGTGGGTGAACTACTTTGATGCATTACCATTCAACAATGGTTCAGTTGCTGGGTCATTTGATGACTCCAACTTCGCTGTACACGGCCCATATGTTGGCTTGAAGTGGGTTGGTTCAGTAGTTTAATTCGAACTGAGCAAACCTATAAAAACCCACCCACCGCGGTGGGTTTTTTTTCGCCCAAAATAACATCGCACTACCTCCAAAACCGAGCCGACGGTAACGGAGCATACCTGAGCTTTCCAACCACTCAGATTACTTACCCCTACGTACGATTTTCCTATCTCTAATAGTAGATTTTTCTACCCTACCTACCTCGGTTTGTCAGAAGTATCCCGGTTCGAAGCGATACATCGGCATCGGAGTGGATGTTTTGATCAAGCGGCAGCTCTCTCCCTACCTACCTCAGCTTGTCTGAGGTATCCAGATTCGAAGTGATACACTCGCATTGCAGTGGATGCTTTGATCAAGCCAGAGCTCTCTCCCTACCTACCATGGCTTGTCCGAGGTATCCAGATTCGAAGTGATGCACTCGCATTACAGTGGATGCTTTGATCAAGCCGCAGCTCTCTCCCTACCTACCATGGCTTATCCGAGGTATCCAGGTTCAGAGCATAAAACCAACATCGGAGTGGATGCTTTATTCAAGTGAAATGACGTAGGGATTAAGTGGTGAGATTTTTCTATCCCTATGTACCTAGGGTGAATTTAACGGTTGAATTTAAGCTTAATGAAACGATTAGATTAACTATAGATTTGTTAAGAGAATTTAGTACAATGAAGGTTTGAATGCCTTCAAGCATGATTGTTAGGAACTAAAAAATAATGGAGAAGAATATGTTTAATTTTAAAAAATCAGCAATTGCTATATGCGCATTAAGCAGTAGCGTTGTATTTGCTGGTACAATGGGTCCAGTTTGCACTCCTGATCATGTCACAGTCCCTTGTGAGCACGCTGCCTGGGATTTCGGCATTCAAGCGTTATACTTGCAACCTTCCTTTAGCGATGATGCGAATAATTTCAATGGATATTATATCTCTCCTTTAGGAACCTCCCGTACGCTTGTAGCAAACGAGGGCCGATGGGGTTGGGGTTTTAAATTAGAAGGTTCTTATCATTACAGCACTGGAAATGATGTGAATTTGAATTGGTATCATTTGAATGATAATACCCAAACTCAAGTATTCCCAGTGAATTTTGTAGCCCTTGGAGGATTACCGGCGTCTAACACAGAAACCTATACCCAATCTCCTAAATGGGATGCGGTGAATCTAGAGATGGGCCAAACCATCAATTATGGCCATTGGCTAAATGTTCGTGTGCACGGTGGGGCTCAATATGCTCGTTTAAAAGTAGATACAAGCTACATTGGTGAAAATGCTGTGGGTACGAGTTACAGTTTTGGCCAATCGAGTACGTATAATGGATTTGGTGCTCGAACCGGTATTGATGCATCGTATGATTTAGGTAAAGGTTTAAACATATATAGCAAAGCGGCGGCGGCTCTCTTATTTGGAAAAAATGAAATCAATCAACAATTTTCTTCATCGTTCGGGGCCTTTGTTCCCGCAACGGGCAGTAGAACCGCTGTTGTACCAGAAATAGAAGGCAAATTGGGGTTAAATTATAATTACCCCTTAGCAAACGGCTTATTAACCATTGATGGCGGTTATATGTGGGTCAATTATTTTGATGCCTTATCCACCATTAATCTAGATGATTCAAATTTTGCAGTGAATGGCCCATATTTTGGATTAAAATGGGTTGGCGCGTTCGTTTGATAAACCATGCTATTTTAATAGGTTGGGTTAACCCAACCTATTAAGTTTCCTTCTTTTAAGTGAATATTCGACAACCTCTGTCAATTATCCTTCTTTGTTCGCTTAATTCTATTCTGCAATCTTGTTTTCTCATTGAAAAAATTTAAGAAATAGCTTGATTTTATATTGATTTATAATGATTTATTTGTTCTACTACTAAAGTTTACATATTTTATGTCATGTTTTTGGTAAGGCTATTTTCTCAGATTTTTATGCATGGAAATAGTTATAAAGACCGTTGGATATTGTTTAACATGGAGAAAGGGAATGTTGAGTTTTAAAAAAACACTTTTGTCTACACTGATATTAAGCAGCTGTGCTAGTTATGCAGGAACCATGGGGCCAGTTTGTCAGCCTGGTGATGTAACGGTACCTTGTGCAAGTACAGCATGGGATATAGGCATACAAGCACTATACCTAAGACCAACCTATAGTGATAATGCAAGTTGGTTAGGGGCTAATAGTACTACCACAGCAGCGGGCGTAACTACCGAAAGTTGGGTTGAAAATGAGCCAGATTGGGCTTGGGGCTTTAAACTTGAGGGCTCATACCATTTTAATACAGGAAACGATGTTAATTTAAATTGGTATCACCTGGGTAAAAATACCACAACACACACGCTGAGTGATTCATTTAATTGGGGCAATATATTTATTGATCGTGATGTTAACACCGCTTCGTTAACACCAGAGTGGGATGCTGTAAATCTTGAAGTAGGGCAGCATGTGGATTTAGGAGTATTTAAGAATGTTCGATTGCATGGTGGTGTTCAATATGCACATTTGCATAATGCAGCGACATTTGTGAGTAGTGATACTTTCATAGATCCTGTAGCAGCAGCTGTTCTACTCTCTACAGTACAATTTCAAACAACCTATGACGGTTTTGGTCCTCGAATTGGTAGTGATTTGGTCTATGACTTTAATTCTAATTTTGCTGTATATGCTAAAGGTGCAGCAGCGTTACTTATTGGAAAGGGCGATTTTACCAATTCATTAACAACGAATGATCCTCTTGATCCAGATCCATACTATGCATCGGGAAGTAAAACCGCTTTAGTACCTGAGCTTGAAGCAAAACTTGGATTGCAGTATAACTTTGCTGTAGCTCAAGGTGATCTCTCGCTTGATTTAGGATACATGTGGGTTAATTACTTCCAAGCTCAAATTTATCAAAATGAATTTGATGATATGTTTGATTCTAATTTCGGCTTCCATGGTCCTTATTTTGGAGTTAAATGGGTGGGTTCTCTAGCCTAGCTTTTTGCTCCTACTCCACTTTTTAAACCCCGTATTTTTACGGGGTTTTTTTTGTTCGTTTTAAATTATGATTAGCTCCTCTTTCCTAACTCCACCGTTAGATGCTATTTCACTAGTATCTCTCGCTTAGGTTCTATATAATCGCTCGCGAAGTAAAAAAAATAAACAGGAGTCCCTCACATGAAACACAAAGCTCTTATTGTGGTCATGGCTGTTTGTTCGTTTCAGATTTTTGCTGCCACAGAACAAGAGAAATTGCAGCTAGAAGTCCAGCGGTTACAACAACAAACGAAAGCTTTGCAGTCGCAAATTGAACGTTTAAATCGCAAGATGAACCAAAATAGTCGGCGTCAAACGGCAAAAATTGCTAAAACGAAACAAACACCATCTGATACGAAGGTTGATCCTTCCCCTATCACCTCAAAGAGAACGCCAACCCCTGCTGAGCCAATTCATAGCAGTGCTGTGACCGTTCATTCGTTTGATGAGCATCCCGAATCATTAGGGTTTTACCCAACGGCGTTAATTGCTGATCACCAGGTGGTGACTTACATTGCCGGAACGCCTATTGTGGCATCTCCTTTTTTAGGAAGCCGCCCAGCATTTGATGGCTCAGATTATATTGTAAATATTTCAAGCATTAACCGTGACATCCGGCTCATGCAACAACGACGTCGTATGTATCATGCCTATGAAGCTTTGGGTTATCCTGCACCTGATTTGCCGATTATTGCATTGAGTGGTGCAGTGGTTCCTTCTGGCTCGGTTGGTCGGACCTATTTTCGTAATACCACATCCGATTGGACGCTTGGTACCAGCGAGCTTGATGTTGCCGCTGCTTTAAATAACATGGTCGAAGGATACATGGCGCTTGCTTATGATGACACGCCGCCATTATCTAACCGTCAGCGAATATCCAACTCATCCGTATTTTTGAACATGGGGTTTGTGAATATTGGTAATTTGGATAAAAGTCCGTTCTATTTTACGGCTGGTCAGTTATTCGTGCCATATGGTCGTTTTTCATCAGCCATGATTAGCGCCCCATTAACCATGATGTTAGCACGTACCAAAGAGCGTCCCTTTATTTTAGGCTATAAATCACAAACATCTACAGGCCCTTTTGCCGCTGTTTACGGATTTAAGGGGGATACCACTCTGGGTGGCTCTGGTGTAGGTGGAGTCAATTGGGGTTATATTTTTGGTCGTGGTGATATTTCAGGAGAAGTCGGGGCGAGTTTTATGAGCTCGATTAACGACGCTTCAGGTATGCAGTTTACAGGCTCGGTTCCCGGTACAACCTTTGGAGGATTTGCATCGATTACTAACGGTAATGAAGCGGTTAAAAAAATTCCTACCGTGGATGTCCATGGTAACATCAGTATTGATCGCTATAACTTTACTGCAGAATGGCTGGGTACAACCAGTCGTTTTAGACCCCAGGACCTAAGTTTTAACGGTCGTGGTGCTAGCCCACAAGCTGGCCAGGTTGAAGCGGGTGTCACGTTTATGGCGTTTGATAAACCGTCATCCGTTGCACTAGGTTATCAGTGGTCTAAAAACGCTCTGGCTTTAAATATTCCAAAACAACGAATCAACGGGGTTTTTAATACGTCTATCTGGAAAGATACGGTTGAAAGCATAGAGTTTCGCCATGATATGGACTATAAAACCAATCAATTTGCTAACGGCGCTGCTCCATCCGGCGTAACCAACGCAAATACCGTTGGGACCGGTAAATCGGCAGACACGCTTTTGGCGCAAATTGGTGTTTATTTCTAAGCGACATTGTTAGGTCCCAACGCTGAGATCTGTCTTTTGATCACATCTCTGCCTACGCCACGCGGCTTGACCGCGTGGTCCAGTTTTTTAGCGCAGTACTTGATGTGAATTCGATATTAGAAAAATCCTAATTTTGGTTATATTGAATTGGCTTATTTTGAATGGCTCCTATACAAAAAAGCTTCGTTTTTTTACGAAATAACGTTCGCTAAATATTCATATTACTTATGAATTCTGTGGACAAGCCACAGAACGTAAAAATCTAAACCTGGTCTAAAAAACCAAACCCCCTCCCACACTCTGCGTTCGACTTCTGGTGGAAAATTCAAACATCGCACTGACTTGAAAGCGGTTTTTCCAAATATTGTGCTATCTTTATAACAGTAAGCCAATATAGGGATGTAGGTATGTCAGCGTTTTGGGTGCAAATCCAGAAAGTAACCCTTTTAAGCCAAATATCGCGGCTAACGTTCTTCATCTTTCTTATTTTTCTTTTATTTTTTCAACAGGTTAACGCAGCGCATGTTTTGAAAATTCCCGTCTCAGGTGGCATTGGGCCAGCAACGGCTGATTATTTGATCCGTGGCATTGAGAAAGGTCAAAAAGCGAATTTGATTTTAATTCAATTGGATACCCCAGGCGGTCTTATTAAATCGACAAGACAAATTGTTCAAGCCATCCTAAGCTCACGTACCCCTGTTGTCACCTACGTTGCTCCAAGTGGTGCGCGTGCAGCTAGTGCCGGCACATTTATTTTATACGCGAGCACGATTGCTGCAATGGCGCCGGGCACGCATTTGGGAGCAGCAAGTCCTGTTGATTTAATGGGCGGTGGTGAAGAGCAAAAAGAGAAAAAAGACCAATCCGTAATGGGCAAAAAAATGACGAATGATGCCGTGGCATATATTCGCTCCCTAGCCCAACTTCGTGGGCGCAATGCCGATTTTGCTGAAAAAGCAGTTCTTGAGGCAGCCACTTTGACAGGGGAAGAAGCGTTGAAAGGCGGGGTAATTGATGTCATTGCTAGAAACACGAACACCCTACTCGCCCAACTAAATGGAAAAATGGTCATGCAAGATGGTCGAGAAATTAAATTGAATTTAAAAAAACCAGAAATTGAAACCTTAAAGCCAGATTGGAGAACACGTCTATTATTCGTGATAACGGATCCCACCATTGCGTATATGCTTCTTTTATTGGGAATTTATGGCATATTTTTTGAACTTGTTAACCCTGGATTTGTGGCACCGGGCGTTATTGGTGCAGTCGCTCTGGTTATTGCGCTTTATGCATTACAGTTATTACCAGTAAACTACGCAGGGTTAGCGTTGATCATATTAGGCATAATTTTTATTGTGGCAGAAGCCTTTGCACCAAGCTTTGGTGCATTTGGGTTAGGAGGAACCATCGCCTTTATCGTCGGCTCAATTTTATTAATTGATACGGAGCAGCAAACCTATCAAATCGCTTGGTCAGCTATTTGGGCCATGGCTGCAGCAAACATCATCGTTTTTGTGGTATTGCTTGGCATGGCGATTAAAGCTAGGCGTGAACCAGTTCACCATGGTACAAAAGCGCTCATTGGTGCAAAGGGACGTACACTTGAAACCATTGATCCCGAAGGGCAAGCAGTAATTCGCGGTGAAATCTGGCGAGTACAATCACAACAACCAATTCCTGCCGACAAATCCATTGAAATCATTGATGCGGATGGGTTAACGCTTAAAGCAAAGGAAATAGAAGGAGAATAACATGGGAGCGTTTTTGGGGTTTTTAGCGGTCATATTTTTTTTGCTGGTCTTATCTATGTTCAAGGTTCTTAGAGAATATGAACGAGGTGTAGTGTTTATGCTTGGGCGATTTTGGCGGGTGAAAGGACCGGGTCTTGTTATCATTATTCCCATTGTGCAGCAAATTGTACGGGTGGATTTACGAACCGTAGTGATGGATGTTCCTAGCCAAGATGTTATTTCTCGAGATAACGTTTCGGTTCGAGTGAATGCAGTTTTGTATTTCAGAGTGGTTGAGCCGAAAAATGCGATTATTCAAGTTGAAAACTATTTTGAAGCCACTAGCCAGTTAGCGCAAACAACACTTCGTTCGGTTCTTGGCCAGCATGAGCTGGATGAGATGCTCGCTGAGCGTGAGCGATTAAACAGCGACGTCCAAAAAATTCTTGATTCGCAAACGGATGGTTGGGGAATTAAAGTTTCAAATGTGGAAATTAAACACGTTGATCTAGATGAAAGTATGATTCGCGCAATAGCCAAACAAGCGGAAGCGGAGCGAGATAGACGTGCCAAAGTAATTCATGCAGAAGGGGAACTTCAAGCTTCTGAAAAACTATCCCAAGCGGCGGAGGTCTTAGCTAAACACCCTCAAGCCATGCAACTTCGATATTTACAAACACTAGCAGGCATTGCCAGCGGCAATAACGCCTCTACCATCGTGTTTCCCATGCCAATAGAAATCGGCGAACTCCTAAATCGCGTCATTAAACCAAAAGAGTAAATCGGTTTTTTGTAGATAAATTCAGGAATAGTTATGCTTAAAACGCCGTCTTTGCGAACGAAGTGAAGCAATCCATTACGAAATCCTAATGATGCATCGATGTGGATTGCTTCACTTCGCTCGCAAAGACAACGTATGTTTTGTATTTTTCATAGCATCTATTTGCCCTGATCCTTAGGTGAGACAGCAGAACCCGACTTTCCTTCCTGCCTGGAATATGGTAAAACGTATTGGTTTTTCGTTTACCAGGGAGAAAGCAGATATGTCAATTAAATCTGACCGTTGGATAGAAATGATGGCTATGGAGCATGGCATGATCTCCCCCTATGAACGTGGGCAAGTGAGAGAGTGCGAGGGAAATCGAATCATATCCTATGGGGTTTCAAGTTATGGGTATGACGTACGATGTTCAAATGAGTTTAAAATTTTTACTAATATTAATTCCGCCATCGTAGATCCTAAAGCATTTGATGAAAATAGCTTCGTTGATGTGCAATCGGATGTTTGCATTATTCCGCCTAACTCATTCGCCTTAGCGAGAACGGTTGAATATTTTCGTATTCCTCGTAATATTCTGACGATTTGTCTTGGAAAATCCACTTATGCTCGTTGTGGAATCATCGTGAATGTCACACCATTAGAGCCTGAATGGGAAGGGCATGTAACGCTCGAATTTTCAAATACCACACCGCTCCCAGCTAAAATTTATGCCCATGAAGGCGTTGCTCAAATGGTTTTTTTAGAATCCGATGATGTTTGTGCAGTGTCTTATCGCGATCGAAGTGGGAAATATCAAGGGCAAACGGGCGTCACATTACCAAGAACGTAACATCAAAGAAGACCAGAGTATCTAATCTTCTTTGATGGGTGTCTCTTTACGCGAAGTATCCACCCGTTCTCTTAATTCTTTTCCTGGTTTGAAGTGAGGGCTGTATTTGGCTTCGGTGATTACTTTTTCCCCGGTCTTTGGGTTATGCGCGTTGCGGGGAGGTCGGTAATGCAACGAAAAGCTACCAAATCCGCGGATCTCAATGCGCTCGCCTTCAATGAGCGCGTTACTCATTATGTTGAGAATGTAGTTGACTCCTTCAGAAATTTTTTTTTCTGGAAGATGAGTCATTTCCGCTGCGATTTTATTAATTAACTCTGATTTAATCATATCCACCTCGTTTAGCAACTTGGTCCCATATTCACCAAATACAACAGGTGTTTTGTCATCATCTATTTTAAAGTATAGCGCTTCTTATGCAGCGAGTTGAGCCGTTATACATTTTTAGACATTACGTTATTAGTATAGACAGCCAAATAAATTATTCAATGTTATCAACTGGCTGGAAAAAAATTAAATCATCCTACAGTCAATTTCTTCGATAAATATAAGCCTGTACTATACCCCAGCTCATTCGGACGGGATGAGTGGATTCAAGAGAAAAATGCGTGGCCTGTAGTTGCTTGCTGGTTGTAATAACTCGCGTATTGGTTTTCACCCTTTCGAGTCGTTTACATAAACGTTGCCAAGTTGGTCCTATAAAAGAGGTGGCATTAATGAAAATAAGGGTTGCATCGCTGAAGTCAGCGGCTAGAAAGTCCTCATTAAGAAATGTAATCCGTGCGGCTTTACCTTTGTATTCGGAATGATTTTTTAATTTTTCTTGTTGTAGCTTTGCGGCTTCATGTAGCTCCTTAAATAATTCAATGCCAATGCTTCGTTTAACGTCAAACACCATCGCACTGGCCAGCACGGCTTTGCCCGTCCCGCTGCCTAAATCATAAAAAATTGTTTCTCTGTTTAGATGAGTGAGAAAAAGAAGCGCAATGAATGAGTGAAAGTCGATTTCACCATAAAAATAATCAAAGGCATCCTGATGTACTCTTGCTCTTTTAGATAGTAAAAAACCATTGATTGGTTGGTATAACGCTTTGAATATGACTGCATGCTTAGGCAAGTCAAGCTGACGCTGCCAGCGCGCGTATCGGATCCCAACAAGCACATGTGGCAAAATAAGCATCAACAATACAATGAGCATGATAAAAACAATTATCAAGAGGTGGGCCACATTCATGTTTGTTTGCAACAAGCTCTACACCTTTTGAATCCCTTGTTCACCCAGTATTTTAACTTTTTCTTGATAAGTTAACTTAGGCCATGCATTCATCAGTAATTTCCCAGCTCCTCGCTCATTCATTGCATGTTGATGATTTTCCCAGGGAAATTCATCACTTACATAAAGACCTATAGCAAACGCTGTGACCAGTGTGGTCATAAACGTTAAAGCGATGGTGCGCCATTGGAATCGCGAGAGAAGCATCGTGCTGATACTCATCGCATGATTAGCCGATTTTTCAACTTTTTGGCAGCTTTCGTTGGCTATGCGCGAAAACTGTTTAATATCGTATTGAGATAATTGCCCATCTATTGCATCCAGTGCTTTTGAGCTATGCTCGGTTATTTTTTCTACAGCAGTCTTGCTCAAATTGTTCAATTCCGCTTTACAATCAGAAAGCTCTTTTAGTACGCTAGCTTTTGTTTCTTTCATTGCTTGTAAATACTCGTGCGCTTGTTTTAACGCATTATCTGTGGTTAAACGAAATTTAGCTAAACCAGCGCTCGTAAATATTTCTTGAATGGACTCAAGTTCGATTTGTAAGGTTTGCAACTGTTGTTGGAAAGTGGCTTGATGGGCGAGCGCTTTTTGCTCAATCTCATGCCGCCATTCGAGCATTTTGGTTTCAGCCAGCTCAAAGTAGGCTATGAATTCTCCCGTTCGTCTAAGTAGTTCTTTTAATCGTACAATGTCTTGCTCATCTAACTGCTCCATGTGGCCTCCTTGATGACTCATGTCGCATTTGGGTTTAAGGCTTACAACCCTAAACCACGCTTAGCAATTGAACACATCATGACAAATACCCACGATGTCCCCGCATCGTAACTCCATTTTGATTTGGGAATTTAACTGCTACAGTTGATTATATACATGTAATAAGACACTTGGCGAGATGTTTGGCTCGGATTTATTTGTACCAGCCAAACAGGTTATGCAACAAAGCTTATTATACTCGCGTTTAAACAGACGGTACATTCGGGAATGTAACATGATAAAGCAACTTTTTTTAATCACGTTAGCTGTTTTTGGATTTTTTTTATTGTTGACTTATTTTTGGCAACGAAGCTTAATTTATTTGCCGGTTAAGAAAATGCCTAAGTTATCGGAATTTCAGGCCAATGACATGCACGAAGTTCATATCAAAACAGCGGATGGGCTATCCTTGCTTTCGTGGTATAAGCCAGCACGTTTTGATAAGCCAACGATTTTATATTTTCATGGCAATGCAGGGCATATCGGGTATCGTGTTCCCTTAATTCGAGATTACATGAAGGAAGGCTATGGCGTGTTTTTATTGGAATATCGTGGATATGGAGGCAATCCTGGTCGACCTACCGAGCAAGGATTGTACGAAGATGGCCGTGCCGCTATAAACTATTTATTACAAGAAGGTGTTAAACCAAGTCAGATTGTTTTATTTGGTGAATCTTTAGGAACAGGAGTAGCAACCAAGATAGCAACGGAACAACAAGTGTGTGCCGTTATTTTACAGTCCCCCTTTACGTCTCTGGTCGAGTTAAGCCGGTATCACTACCCTTGGGCTTTTTTAAAACCCTGGGATCGTTATGATTCTTTGCAACGAATGGAAGCCATCAAAGCGCCTTTGCTTGTCGCCCATGGAAAACGCGATCAAATCGTACCGTTTAAGCAAGGTTTAACAATTTATGAAAGCGCCAAAGAGCCCAAGCAACTGATTGTATTAGAACGAGGCCACAATGATTTATGGAGTGATGCCTACTCGAAGCATGTGCATGAGTTTATTAATAAACATTGTTGAAAATGCCAAGAGGATCAGGAATGACTTGTTCGTATTTGTAGCAACTATCGACCTTAGCCCTCATATGTAGCGTTTTCCTAAATATACTCTAAATACGGTCTAATTATTCCAGCTTAATTGATTTAAATTCTGATTTTAGATGGCTGATAGAAATATTATTTACTTGTTCGTTAATATTTCCTTAACTTAAATTTTTTAAAATGGAGGTAATAGAAACAAAAGGAGCGAATTATGACCTCCACAGCAAGCACTCAACGAACGCTCGGCGGTGTGAGATTTTTTAAAAGCGAATTAAATCGTAGTTCTTTAACTCATCAGCCATCTAAAGCGATATGGATGAATGTAGGTGAACACGACAGTGGCTTTCGTGCAGTAGCAGCAGGACTTATTGATCGTGTTCTTTCTGGACAACCTATACCAGAAAATACACTTAAGACATTGCTTAATCAGCAATTTAAATTATTCCCTCAGCAAAAAGCTGGAAATCATAGCTTATTAACCACATCAGAACGCATGCAACAGCTTGTAAGGCAAGTTAGCCTGTCTGTTTTAATTCAGTCGCTCGCCTATACTTTGCGACAAATCGCGGTGGATGAATTATGCCGTTCCCCTGAAACTTATCCACTTGCATTTGCCAATGGACATCGTGATTGTTCTCCTGAATTCATGAGACAGCCAGAAACGAACCTCGATGAGTTCGCTATCGCTGCTCTCGCACGAGCTTTGGGTTGTACGATTCAAGTGTCTGTGGTGGAGCCGGATAAACCATTGCCTTTGAACATTCGTTATTTGGGGCAACCTAATTTTAGCTTTGTTCTTCAACGCCAAGGGGATACATACATGCCTCGTTTAAAGCATGGCGAACGGTTTAAGCAAGCCTTACAAAATGTGCGCCGAATCGAATTACCGATAATGGAAGAATCCGTACCAACACTTCAAGTCACTGAATTAACCCATCGCGCATATCGAGAAATTGAACGAATTTATGCAGCGTATCAAAACGTTTCACATAGCTTAAAGGTTATGTTAGAGGCGCACGAACAGACTCAAAATGATTTATTGAGTATTTATTTAGGATGTGTCGCAAAAAGGCCTACTTCAACCTATGCAGGCACCGAATACGGTAACCAAGCTTTTTTTAACGCAATTATTGCAGCACGAAGTGGTCTTATGCCCGTCTTAGAACCGTCAAAAATGAATGCCTCTGAAGAACTGATTCATGGAATTGCTATGGCCGTGAGCTTTGAGCAAATCTCTCTTGAGGAAGCTTTTGAATCCGTCGATGCATTTAACGAGGGCGCTAAATCAGAAACAGGCTTTTCATTTACAAGGTAAGTCTAAATAATAATTTTAAATGGCATTGACTCCGACCGAAGGACTCACATGGACAAAAAAATGCAATGCCATTGTTAGCGCGCTAACGTTTAGGCTATAAAAACCCTTGTTCTTTCATCCATTCATCATTCATGAATTTGGACATGTAGTTTCGGATGGAATCTGGAAAAATGACGAGGCATTTTTGCGAAGACTTAAGCGTTTTAGCGGCTTTAAGCGCACCACACATAGCAGCTCCGCTAGAGCCCCCCACCAGTAAGCCTTCTTCTTTTATCAACCGACGCGCCATATGAAACGAATCGTGGTCATTGGTCTTGATGTATTGATCGATCAATTCGTTGTTTAAGACGTCAGGAAAAAAATCATAACCAATGCCTTCAACTTCATAAGGTTTTACCTCCGATCCTCCCCCAAGAATTGAGCCAATGGGGTCAACGCCAATAACTTGAATGGTTGGATTATGTTCCTTTAACCGTTTTGCAATACCCGTAATCGTGCCGCCGGTTCCAACTCCGGCAACCACCATATCCAAACTGTCACCAAAATCATCGATGATTTCTTGAGCTGTGCCATAGTAATGTGCATTTGGATTTTCAGGATTGGCGTATTGATCTAAAATATGTGCATTTGGCAGCTCTTTTTGTAATCGCTTAGCTAAAGAAATATGACTCTCTGGATCATCCCAGGCAGCTTCTGTTGGGGTGCGATAAATCTTAGCGCCTAATCGCTCAAGAGTGGATTGCTTTTCTTGGCTCATTTTATGAGGCATGGTGATGATGACATTGTAACCTAAAACAGCACCTGCTAATGCAATTCCTATACCAGTGTTGCCAGAGGTTGGTTCAATTAGCGTATCACCGGGTTTGATTCGCCCTTCTCGCTCGGCATTTTTAACCATCGCATAACCAATGCGATCTTTCACCGAGCCCCCGGGATTAAAATATTCACATTTGGCATAAAGTTCGCAATCAAGCTCCGAGCTTAATCGATTAATCTTCACAACCGGAGTTTTTCCAATCGTTCCTAAAATGTTGTGGTAAATCATGCTATTCCTTATCGCAATCCTGTCCAGCAATCATACGATGATTTAAAGGACAAAACCAGTTCTGTGTTTTCATCGCAATAGGTGTTAAAATGCCCTATTATTTCAATTCGCTTTGAAGACAAACCATGAATGATTTAAAGGCTAAAGTAGCCAAAGCCGCTATACAATACATTGATGACAATATGATTGTGGGGGTCGGAACAGGCTCTACTGTAAATTACTTTATCCAGGAATTAGCCGCGATAAAACATCGAATTGATGCCGCTGTTGCTAGTTCCGTTGCCACTGAAAATAAGTTGCGCGAACTTGGGATCTCTGTGATTGATCTAAATGTGGCTTCTGAGGTTCCAATTTATGTTGATGGTGCGGATGAGGTGAATTATCGCTATGAAATGATTAAAGGCGGTGGAGGTGCTTTAACACGAGAAAAAATTGTGGCGTCTGTTGCTCAACAATTTATTTGTATTGTGGATGAGTCAAAAGTAGTGAAGCAACTTGGTTCTTTTCCAATAGCAGTTGAAGTCATCCCGATGGCAAGAAGTTTTGTGGCCCGAGAATTGGTCAAGTTGGGGGGCGATCCCGTTTATCGTGAAGGCTTTGTTACCGATAACGGGAATATTTTGTTGGATGTCTATGAGATTAATTTGAACTCTCCGAAGGATGTGGAACGGGCGATTAATCTTATTCCAGGTGTTGTAGAAAATGGTCTATTTGCAGAAAGACGCGCCGATAAAGTCCTTATCGCGAATCAAGAAGGTATACGCTCTATATAATTCAACAATTCCCGCCCCGAAAGTTTAGTGCCGGCAAGTTCTATCTGCTAGCTCGCTTTCGCAAACACGCATAAACCCATCCATGTGGCTCTCGAAGCACCTCCATGTGCTTCGAAGGTTTGAGAAAGCGAGCTAGCAGATAGAACTTGCTAGTTTGAGCTTAGAGTTGGACGGGCATGGTTGATAATTGACAACGGGTTTGGAACAGGTCATCTTTACTTTATTATCCCCTTATTATAAAGGATTGTTTGATGGTCAAGGAGGCGGTTGAGGTATTGGTGGTGGGGGCAGGCCCCGTAGGTCTTTTTTGTGCGAATGAATTGAAACGGCATGGAATTCGTTGCCGCATTATCGATCAAAAAGCAGAACTCAGTGATAAATCCAAAGCACTTGGTCTTCATATTCGAACCTTAGATGTGTTGCAAGACACAGGTTTATTTCATGAGGTCTTAAAGCAAGGGCACAAAGTACAAGGGGTGCTGTTTAAATCCAATGATCGTGAGTTAGTCCGTGCGGATTTTAAAGGTATTGAAGCAAATCATCATTTTTTAATTGATTTACCGCAGGATAAAACGGAACGCATTTTATATGATCATTTGCAACAACAGGGCATAGAAGTAGAATGGGAAACAGCGCTTGTCAATGTGTCTCAAACCCAATCCGAAGTCATCGCTTCATTAACTCACCATGATGGCAGTCAAGAAACGATACACACCAAATGGTTAATTGCTTGTGATGGCGCTCACAGCACCGTTCGACATCGCTGCAATATGGAATTTGAAGGATCAGAATATCATCAAAATTGGTGGCTGGCTGATTTGTTGATTGATTGGGAAGAATCCGATGAGTATATGTCGATTTTTATTGGACCCAAAGGTCCATTGGCTTGTTTTCCTATGGGAAATAAGCGGTTTCGTTTGGTTCTTACGGCTTTGAATCACCATGAAGGTGATCCAAGTTTTGCAGACATTGTAGCGGCATTTAACGAGCGTTCAAGCAATAAAGCTAAACTTAGTAACCCTGTGTGGATTACTAAATTTTACATTCACCATCGTCAAATCGAGCAATATCGTCGCAATCGAATCTTTTTTGCTGGTGATGCAGCACACATCCACAGCCCTATGGGTGGTCAAGGTCTTAATACGGGTATTCAAGATGTTTACAATTTAGTTTGGAAACTTGCATTGGTTGAAAAAGGTCAAGCGAAAGACCTACTGCTTGATTCTTATCATTTAGAACGTTACCCCGTAGGTAAACAAGTGTTACAAGAAACGGATCTCATGACGAGAATGATCTTAATCGAAAATCCGCTACTTATTAGGCTTCGAAATGTTATGCTTTCAACGTTGATGTCTTTTAAGCCCATCCGCAAAACACTTGCCGCGCAAATCGCAGAACTTCGAATTTCCTATGAAAAAAGCCCCATAGTGAAGGATTTATCGCACCAGGCCCGCTTTAAAGCAGGTACATTTTTAACGGATTTTAATTTAACCAATGCAACAAGTGGAGAAGTTAAATCTTTATCTGAAATTTTACAAGGCACAAAGCATCACTTGCTTTTATTTACCGGTATTGCCGGACATTCTGAAGCATCGCTGCTGGAAATGGCTAAGATGATTGAGCATGATTTCAACGATGTAATAGAATCACACCTCATTTTAAGCCATGCAGTAGAGCTTCCTGAAAAGAATGCATTCCATTTGTGGATAGATGAAGAAGAGATACAAGAGCACCTTGATCTTGAAAAACCAACCGTTATTTTGATACGTCCAGATAAGTATATAGGATTTTCGCAAAGTCCTGCAGTTCACAGTGTTTTAAGTCATTATTTGCAAGAGATTTTTTTAAAACATTCCTAAGAGTCTATTCTCCCCCCATGATTTTTCCCATGGCTGCTCCACGCATCTCTACATGGTCAGCTCCACGCACCCCTAAATGGTCAGCTTCACTCATCCCTACATGGGATCTCCACTCACCCGACATGGCCCGATTTATTCGGGCCATCTATGCTCCCTATCCCCGATCCTTAAAGGGAAAAAAAATTAATTTTCCTTAAGTTTTTCTTAAGGTTTGCGCCTTATACTTCTACCCGTAATGAAAGGAGAGCAGTGATGCGGGTATTGATTGTCGAGGATAATGCATTTAATGCATTCTGCCTTACTCGATTGTTTGAAGCAGTGTGCCGAGTTGTCCAAGTAACGGTTGTAACGGAAAGCCTTAATGCCTTACACAAGCTGGAGCAATTCCAGCCTGATCTCGTTGTAATCGATGGCGATTTGGGTGCAGGTGATAGCCGCTATTGTAATGGTCCATTATTGGCTGATCTTATCTGGCGTAAATATCCCAATAAAGCGATCGTGGCTTGGACTGATAACCAATTGATGAGACGAGCCTTTGAAGAAGTTTTCCATGTTCATCATAAGCCTTTTAGAGACTGCACCATGTGGTCGAAAATTATGCCCCAACATCAGCTATATCAAGCGTTGGTTGATTTATCTAAAGTATTTAATTTAGGCTACTATTGGCAAGCGAACTCATCATTTCATCTAGATAGGTTATACGCCTAATTTCGCTTAATTAATGGGCTTCGTCCCAGTTTTGGCCTACGCCAATGGCTACTTCCAGCGGAACCGATAATTCAACAGTGGTTTCCATAAGTTGTTTAATCTTTTCTTTAACCGACTTAACATCGTCTTGATGAACTTCAAACACTAACTCATCATGAACCTGCATGAACATTCGCGTTTTAGGATTTTCCGTGGATTGCCATTGATGAATGGCAATCATGGCTTGTTTAATAATATCGGCAGCGGTTCCTTGCATGGGAGCATTAATTGCAGTGCGTTCAGCCGCTTTTTGGCGCATCATATTGCGCGCGTTAATTTCAGGAAGGTGGAGGCGACGGCCAAATACGGTTTCAACATATCCTTGGCTTCTAGCCAAGGACCGTGTCCTCTCCATGTATTCCAAGACCCCGGGATAACGTTGAAAGTATCGATTAATGTATGATTGTGCTTCATCGCGTTCAACACCGATTTGTTTCGCTAAACCAAACGCTGACATGCCATAGATTAAACCAAAATTCACCGCTTTTGAGCTTCGGCGTTGATTGCTGGTCACTTCTTCTTGTGGAACACCAAAAATTTCGCTAGCCGTTGCCGTGTGAATATCCCAGCCTTGTGCGAAGGCATTTAATAAGTTTTTATCCTGGGATAAATGGGCCATGATGCGAAGTTCAATCTGAGAATAATCGGCGGCCAAAAGCAGATGGTCTTTAGGGGGTATAAATGCTTTGCGAATCATCCGACCTTCTTCCGTCCGAATGGGTATATTTTGCAAATTCGGATCACTTGACGATAAGCGCCCTGTTGCGGCCACAGCTTGGTTATAGGAGGTATGCACCCGGCCTGTTACAGGATTAATCCGCTTTGGCAGTGCGTCAATATAGGTGGATACTAATTTACTTAAACTACGGTAGCGTAAGATGACCGCCGGGAGGCGATAATCATAAGCAAGCTCTTGCAGCACCGCCTCGGCGGTGGAGGGTTGACCTGTAGGTGTTTTGGCTAATACCGGAAGGCGTTGTTCTTCAAACAAAATTTCTTGTAGCTGCTTCGGTGAATTGAGGTTAAACGGTTTGCCTGTAATGGCTAAAGCTTCCTCCTGCAATCGTTCTAGTTCTGCTTTTAGACGATAACCTTGCTCGGCTAAGGTGTTTTTATCAATAAGAACACCGGCTCGCTCCATTTCCGCTAAAACAGTTAGCAGGGGCATTTCAATGTCGTGAAAGACCAGGTGTAATCGTTCATCCATTAAGGGGTATAACGTTTCATGAAGTTTAATGGTCACATCGGCGTCTTCAGCCGCATAAGGAGCTGCTTTTGATACAGGAATTTGGTCAAAGCGTAATTGTTTAGCTCCTGTACCTGCCACATCGGTGTAACTAATCGTTTTATGACCTAAATATTTTAGCGCTAAGGAATCCATATCATGACGAGCAGCCGTGCTGTTTAAAACATACGATTCAAGCATGGTATCGTAAGCGATGCCTTGGAGAGTGATGCCGTGGTTTTTAAAAATAATATAATCATACTTAAGATTTTGGCCGATTTTTTTTATTGCTGGATCTTCTAAGATGGGCTTTAATGCGTTAAGCGTTTCTTCGAACGGCAATTGTTGACTGCCATCTTGATGTTTTAAAGGAATATAAGCAGGGTTGTCACGTTCAATGGCTAACGAAAGTCCAACTAACTCAGCGCGCATGGGATCAAGATTGGTGGTTTCTGTGTCAATACAAAAAGCCTCCGATGCTTTCAGTGCACTAATCCACTTTCCCAGTGTATCAACGGTTGTGATGAGCTCAAAGGATAGGCTCTCTGGGTTTTCTTGATTGGGATGGTTATTTTCTTTTTCTTCTAGAAGTTCTTTAAGCCAGGTTTTGAATTCATACTCACGTGCCAAATCAATGAGTTTTTCACGTTTTATCTCTTTTCGTTTCAAGTCCTCTAGATTGAGAGATAAATCCAAATCGGTTTTAATCGTGACGAGTCTTTTTGAAAGCGGTAAATGCTCCAAACTATCACGTAAATTTTCGCCTACTTTACCTCCAATTTCATTGGCATGATCCATAAGATTATCGAGAGACTGATATTGTTCTAACCATTTTACAGCTGTTTTAGGGCCACATTTGGGAACACCGGGGATATTATCAGATGCGTCTCCGGTTAAAGATAAATAATCAATCATTTGCTGAGGCTTAATACCAAATTTTTCTTTAACACCCTCTGGATCTAGGGTTTTATTGGTCATGGTATTGATTAAGATCACCTGCCGATTAACTAACTGAGCCATATCCTTATCGCCAGTGGAGATAAGCACCGTCATGTCTTCAGATGTTGCTTTTTCAGCTAATGTTCCGATGACATCATCAGCCTCTACGCCATCAATGCTCAGCAAAGGCAACCCCATGGCATCGAGCACTTCTTGTAAGGGTTTAAATTGGCTGCTTAATTCTTCAGGCATGGGCGGGCGATTGGCTTTGTATTGAGGATACCATTCATCACGAAAGGTCTTTCCTTTTGCATCAAAGACCACAGCCATGTAGGTTGGTTCATAATCCTTTATGAGACGCTTAATCATGTTGGCTACCCCGTAAATAGCCCCAGTGGGTTGACCCTTGGAGTTTGTAAGAGGAGGGAGCGCATGAAAGGCACGAAAAAAATAAGATGAACCGTCAACCAGAACCAAAGGTTTGGACATTGTAATTACTTCTCCATTTGCTCGACTTGCTTGGCTAATTTTTCAACTTTTTCGGACAAGGTCTTAAGATTTTTACGCATAATTGGAATTCGAGTGGTACTTAATTCGTGTTCAATGGCTTTATCTTTCGGCCTTGCTGGATTTCCAAGATAAATATTGCCTTGTTTAAGGTGTTTTTTAGGTGGAACACCTGCTCTGGCACCTAATATAACGCCGTCATCAATTCGCACATGGTCACTCACGCCAACATTTGCAGCAAAAATAACATGATCCCCACTAGTTGAGCTGCCCGCAATGCCTGTAAATGCACAAATAATGTTATGTTTTCCAATTTTTACCGAATGCGCAATTTGCACTAAATTATCAATTTTGCTGCCTTCGCCAATCACCGTCGCACCCATTGTGGCGCGGTCTACGACACTATTCGCACCAATTTCAACATCATCTTCAATGAGAACTTGACCGACGTGAGGCACTTTTAAATGCTTGCCGTTATCTTGTGTATAGCCAAATCCATCCGATCCAATCACGGTTGACGCGTGAATACTAACGCGCTCACCGATTTTGCAAGCATCATAAATCGTCACATGAGGATGAAGGATGGTATCTGCTCCAATTTCAACATCACGGCCAATGCAAACATGTGCTTTAATAACGCAGTTATCGCCAATATGGCTTCCTGATTCAATCACCACATAAGGGCCAATCGCAACGTTTTTTCCAAGTCTGACATTATCTGCAATCACGGCTGTTGGGTGAATTCCAGTATCTGGGTGTTGCATGGGATAAAAATGATTAAGTAACGTGATAAACGCTTTCAGAGGATTAGATACTTGGATTAAAGGCTTGTTGCTGCCATCAATCTTACTGGCAACTAAAATGGCCGCAGCAGGAGAATCTTCTGCTTGTTTAATGTTTTCAAAGCCTTCAGCAAACACTAAAGAATTAGGGGTTATGTTATCGATAGGAGATAAAGCGCTGATGGTTTTATTTTTATCCCCAATCACTTTTCCTTCGACTAAGGTTGCTATCTCAAGTAATGTAGCATTCATGAATGACCTTCTAAACTGACAAAATCGGTAAATTATAGCGTGATGAACAGGAACATGCGAATAATTGCAGGCATTGAATAAAATTACATTCGGCGTAGGACCAATACCGCATTCGCACCACCAAAGGCAAAGTGATTGGATAAAGCGATGTCCACTTGTTTTTTTCGTGCTTCATTGGGAACATAATCTAGATCACAGGCTGAATCAGGCTCATCTAGATTGATAGTCGGTAATAAAATATCTTGTTGTAAGCAAAGCGTTGTGGCAATGATCTCCATCGCACCAGCCGCACCAATGGCATGGCCTGTGAGTGCTTTCTGTGCTGTAACGGGGATCTGATACGCTTTCTCTCCAAATACGGTTTTAATGGTTTGGGTTTCGGTGAGGTCGTTTAATTGGGTTCCGGTGCCATGAGCGCTAATGTATTGCACATCGTTTGGTGAAAGTCTAGCGTCCTCAAGTGCTGTCTTGACTGCACGGACCTGTCCTTCAGTATTCGGTGCGGTAACATGCGATGCATCGCAACTCGCGCCAAATCCTATGATTTCGGCATAAATGGTTGCACCCCGTGCCCTGGCATGTTCAAGCTCTTCTAAGATTAATACCCCTGCTCCATCGGCCATGACCATGCCATCACGATGTTTATCAAATGGTCGGCTAGCTTTGGCAGGCATTTCATTTTGGGTTGACATGACACGCAATTTACACCACGCTGCCATAATGGTTTCCCAGACTAATGATTCTGTACCACCGCAAAGTGCTACGGACATTTGGCCATGTGCAATTTGCTGATAACCAAGACCTATGGCTTCTGCAGAAGAAACGCAAGCGTTTGAAACCGTCATATTCGGTCCGCTTATTCCAAACGCAATCGCAATATGATTCGCAATGGAATTTGGCATACCACGAATCACACTCAATGCCGGAATTTTTTTCCAGCTTTCAGTAAAAAAAGATTTATAGGCTTCTTCAAGCTCGGGCATCCCCCCGAGGCTTGTTCCGAGGTATGTTCCTGCATATAGCAATTCTTGCGGGGTTAAACCCGATCTCTTAATAGCATGATGAGCACAATATAACGCGTATTGGGCGGCCCGGGGATAACGTTTAGGTTTATTAAATTCAGGCAAATCCTCTAAATTCAAATCAAGAATTTCACCAGCGATTTGGGTGGTGTAAGGGGAGGGATCGTAAGCTTGAATACGCTTTATGCCACACGTTCCATTAACAGCAGATTGCCAAAAATTTTCAAGGCCACACCCAATTGACGAGGTGATTTCCATGCCTGTGATTACAACCCTTTTTTTCATGCCGTATCCTCAATTGACCTAAATCATTCCACGCGTTATACGAGAGATTTTTTATGAAAGATTCAGGCTGATTATCACCTCAGCGATTCCTTTTTTTACAGTGAGAATACTAAATGCTGGCAGGTAAATGCGTCAAGAGTTATCCTCTTCGTATCGGATAAAAAATGGCGCAGAGCTTATGAATCCCCTCGATTGGTTCGTCACAAAGAAGGGAGAGCCTCTCTTTGGCGTAATAATTGCTTCGTCGTGATTATCCAATAGTCACACATATTATCCGTCTCAAATCCAAGACGAGTATATAGTTTAATGGCGTGGCTATTTTTGGTCTGAACATCTAGATAAAGCATGGATCTTTTCTGATCCAATGCGTAATTGATGCAATGCGCAATTAATTCTCGTCCTAATCCCTGGGCTTGAAATTCAGGTAAAATGGCGATGTCTGATAATCTGGCACTCTTTGTGCTCATCCAATGAATATGCGCTTTTCCAACGGGTATTTCATTTAGACTCGCGATAACCAAACGATAATTGCGATCGTTGAGTAGCGTTAAAAGACGTTCGCGCATATCATGAGGATAATCCGGAAAACAGAGGCGATCTAGATTACATAAAAACGAAATGTCGTTAGCATTTGCTTTTTTAAAATGCAGCTTAGGCGTTTCGAGCATAACTTTTTCGGTTGATGTTCGTATCATTTCATATTCGCTTTCATAGTAGCGAAATCCCCAGGTGGGTAACCACGAATCTTTCGCTTTTTCAACACTTGAAACGATCACATGTTCCACGGACTCCGAATCAATAAATGGTAATAATGATGCAAATAATAAAGTAGCTATCTTTTGTTTTCTGAAAAGAGGATCAACCATTAAGGCCACTTCACACGCGTTATCATAGAAAAAATAAGCGCTAATAAAACCAATTAAACGTTTATTCTCATAATATAAAAAGGTAGAAGGCTTCTGTCGTGGCTGCATTAAAATATGAGGATAAATAGGAATGAGATGCTGATCAGCCGCTTTGCAATTACGCTGCAACTCCCTCAGTTCCAACATTTGTTTTTTATTTAGCTCATTGGTTTGAATTAACATAAGTCATTTGCCATGAATAAAAAAACGGGTCACTGGACCATATCTCATTGATTAATCCATACCCTAGGTATTCATTTCAGTATAGCTTAACCCTGAGAGTTGCTGATGAAGGAACTAGAAGAAATTTATACCTTGCCTAGCGCCAAACGAATGGTATTTCAATTAATAATAAAAAATAACACAAAAACCAAACTTAACATGATTACCATAGGGTTTAATCGTTGGCGAGTGATTAATTTAAGAAGCGTATAAATAATGATTCCGGCGCCAATTCCATCAGCAATGGAGGATGTAAAAGGGATCATCATGATGATAAGCATGCTAGGAGCCGCTTCAGTAATGTCTGTTAACTTCATGCTCGTCACGTTTCGCATCATGCAGCAGGCTACATACAATAATGCTGGGCCAGAGGCGAAGCTTGGGATGGCTTGGGCTAAGGGAAAGAAAAATAAAACCAAAAGAAAGCCTATGGCAATGACTACGGCGGTTACCCCTGTTCTTCCACCTGCTTCAATTCCTGCGGCGGACTCAATAAAGGGAGAAGTACTAGCAGAGCCTAATAACCCAGCAAGGGTTGAAGCGGTTGCATCGGCGGTTAAACTTTTTCGGATCCTTATTTGATAATCGTTCATGGTTTTAAAGACCGATTGGTTTAATAAACCAATCAATGTTCCCGTGGCATCAAAGACTGCGATGAGAAAAAAAGCAAATGTAGCTTTAATCGCTGCCATACTGCCCATGCCTGAGAAGTCGAGCTTGAATAAGGTGGGCTGAAGTGAGGGCGGAAAGCCTACTATTCCATGCCACTTTGTTAAGCCGAGTAAAAGACTAATTAAACTGATTGATAGAATACCCATGATGATTGCACCGGGGATACGATAATAATCGAGGGCTAATATCAGTAAAAATCCTGAAAAAAAGAGTAAGCTTTCGTGACGGGATAAATCTCCTAAATGCATTAAGGTATGATTGCCGCTGACGATAATTTGATTGGTTTGAAGCGCAATGAGCGCTATCAATAGGCTGATTCCAATAAGAATCGCTACTTGCAAATTATAGGGGATTGCCTCTGTTAATAAGCGGCGCAGCTTCGTGAGCGTTACGATTAAGAATAGAATGCCGGAAATAAAGACCATGGCTAAAGCATGTTGCCAATCAAAGCCAAGGCCCTGTACTACGCTGTAAGAAAAATAAATATTAAGGGCCATCCCAGGTGCTACCCCGATGGGGGTGTTAGCATAAAGTCCAATGAACGCGCAAGCGAAGGCAGACACTAAACATGTGGCAGTGAAAACAGCGCCTTGATCCATGCCCGCATCGCTCAAAATGGCTGGATTGACAAAAGCAATGTAAACCATCGTTAAAAAGGTTGAAATACCAGCTAGTATTTCCGTTTTGTAGGATACATCCTTATCCCGAATCGTAGCATTCATTTTCAAGACTCTTTAAAAATGGAAATTGAGCACTCCAAATACAATTTCAATGGCGATAAGCACAATGATGGTAATTTCAAGAGCATGAGCGTGACGATTTTCGAGATAGCCATTAAACATCTCAAAAATTTCGTTTAAGGTGTCTAGACGATGATTGATGGCATTGACTCGTCGTTGCATATGTAAGTAACGCTCTAACATAATAAAATATTCTTCAAGCGTTGGGTGTTGCCAGAAATATTTCGGGTGATAAAGAAAGTTACTGATCAAATTCATCTCGCTTTTGGCGCCTAAAATCTCACCAATGATTTGGCGGATTTGCTTGCGGCTAATGCGCATATCTCCCCTGCTAGATAGGGTATGTATCAAGGGAGTGTATTTTTCAATCAATGCTTCTAGAATGGTTTCAAAATATTGCAATTTAACGGATTGAGCGAATCCATAAGAAAGGCTTAGTTTGATTTCATCATTATCTTCTTCAAGCGTAATGCAATCGACGTCAAAGTAATCGTGAGGTTTAATCGTTGTTTGATCTCCGATTTTGTAACTGAAATCATCATGCACTTCAAATGCAGTTGGTTTATTTGCGTAGAGTCGAATGGTATCGAGATAGGCGTTGATCTGATGACGTTTTATACCCCAGGATACAACCGTGCCGTTTTTAAATACATATACGACATGACCATTATGATGATGCTTTAATTTTAATGTGTCGCGAGAGCGAGCGGAGGTGTAGCTTTTTAAAGTATTTTTATAATGATTATCTAAGCGAGTCAAATCAATGCTATTGGCGATGCAAAAACTCAGGCATTCCATGGTAAAGGCTTCCGAAAGGTAAAGTTTAGTACCTGTAGTAACAAGCCTATTCTGAATTAGAAATGGACTTGTTGCAAGCATTCCCAGATTCAATGATTCGCAATGACTAAGCGTGTTTTGGATCGGAAGTTCCTCTTTCAGATTTGAAAGAGGAGGTCCTCATGCTATTTGGTGGTGACTTCGTGCGATTGATTCTGGCTTAGGCATCTGCTGCTTGACGGGCTGTATAGCCTTTTTTCCTGTCGGTGGCCCCGCCTAACCATTGAGGACAGACTTCCAAAACTTCAGCAATTTTATCGAGCTTATCTGGGGGTGGAAGGATATGACCAAAAATCATAGCATTTGCAAGGTGCCTAGTCACACCAAACACTTTCGCAACGGCTTTAGTTTTTTCATTAATCTCTTCAGGGAAGCCTAACAAGGAAAGCTCGCGGTTAAACCGCTGCGAAAACACTTTACTGTTCATTTTTCACTCCTTGAAAAAGAATTAAGTAATTAACGATTTCAAGACAACAACTTCTGCAAATGATCCTTGCCAGCTTTTTATATCGCATTTCCGTGTAAGAGAAAAGAGTTTTTTTAATATTTTTTAAGAAGTTAGCGCTTGGCAAAGACATCGTCTTTGCCAGCGTTGAAAGGCTTAAAGCGAGAACCTATGGAAAATGACTTTCACGATTGTTTTTCACTGAAAAAATTTAAGTCTAATTCTCTGGCGGCTTTAACATCATCTAATCGACGAACAGGTAAGGTATGGGGTGCTTCTTTTAAGAGGCTAGGATTGGTTTCTGCTTCATGGCGAATCGCACTCATCGCAGTGATAAATCCATCCAGTTCTTCAACTGCTTCTGTTTCGGTGGGTTCAATGAGTAAACATTCTGGCACTAGTAAAGGAAAATATGTGGTTGGTGCATGGAAGCCATAATCCAGTAAGCGTTTAGCCACATCCATGGCGGTAACCCCAAAATTTTTCTTTTCGGGGTTTAGCGTTAATATAAATTCATGGCTAGCACGACGATTCGGATAAGCGGCTTTAAACCCAGCTAATGTCAACTCATTTAAAAGATAATTAGCATTTAAGGTGGCGAACTCCGATACCCTATGCAGCCCTTCAGAACCTAAGACGCGAATGTAAAAATAAGCACGTAGCAAAATAGCTGCATTTCCCATAAAACAGGATAAGCGCCCAATGCTTTGCGGATAATCCGCACGTTCTGCAAAACGATAACTTTCATCTACTTTAACTACAACCGGTAACGGCATAAAAGGGAGTAGACGTTTATTGACAGCAATCGGACCAGCTCCTGGTCCGCCGCCGCCATGAGGAGTTGCAAACGTTTTATGAAGATTTAAGTGCATGACGTCAAATCCCATGTCACCAGGTTGGACTTTACCTAAAATCGCATTCAAATTGGCTCCATCGTAATACAACAAACCACCAGCCTGGTGCACAATGTCGGCGATCTCTTTAATTTGACGCATGAATAAACCAAGCGTTGATGGATTTGTTAACATAATCCCCGCGGTGTGTGGACCTACGCGCTTTTTTAGTGCATCTAAATCGATATCCCCATCTTCTGCCGTGGGTATTTCCACGACTTTATATCCACACATCACCGCAGAAGCAGGATTTGTTCCATGGGCTGCATCCGGGATTAAGATTTCGTTGCGTTGACTATCGCCACGAGACTGATGATACGCCTTGATCATGGCTACGCCCGCAAATTCACCCTGTGACCCTGCCATGGCCGTTAACGAAACACCAGCCATGCCAGTGATTTCTGCAAGATAAGTTTGTAGCTCATAAAGTGCTTTTAGAAAACCCTGGCTGACCTCTGTTCTGGTCATGGGGTGGCGGTTATTAAAGCCAGGTAAAGAAGCGGCTTTATGAACGCCACGAGGGTTATATTTCATGGTGCAGGAACCAAGAGGGTAAAAATTAGTATCAATAGCAAAATTTTTTTGAGATAAGCGGGTGTAGTGACGTACTACTTGCAGCTCCGAGCAAGCTGGCCAACGTGGCGGAGTTTTACGGAGAAATTTCTCTGGCAAATCAGGCTTTTTTTCGGATGGTTTAGGCGCTTGAGCGGTGGCCTGACGACCTGATTTTGAGATCTCAAATATTAACATAATTTCCCTTCCGTATGTTGAATAATCTCTTTAAGTTCATCACGATGTTTCACAGGCGTAAATTCAATCAGCTCATAATCTGCAATTTCTGCAAGATGATAGGGGTCTTTTTTTAAAATGGCCTCTAACTTAGGGCGATCTTTAGTTAACGCGATGATGATGCCGCCCGTACGAGGAATGAGCGGCCCAGAGGCTAAGAGTAGACCTTGCTTGTAGTAATAATCCAAAAATTCGCGATGAGCTTGTAAGTATTTATCAACCTCTTCTAATGACACTTTGTAATTTAATTTGACAACGATCATGGTTCATTCTCTCATGTTTGCTTATGTTCCGAATAAGCCAAAGGCTTAAATCAAACGCGATTAACGTTTTAAACCCGTAAGATAGTTTCCGCTAGTTCATGCAATTAGCTAGCGCTTTAGCATAGCAATCAATCTCTTCGGGAGTTCGCATTTCCGTTGCGCAAACCAATAAGGTATTGGCTAGCGAGGGGAAATGCGCTTCAGGTGCGTAGCCGCCATCAATTCCTTTTGCATGAAGCGCTTTTAACACCTCATCAACCGGTTTATTCAGCTTGAGCAATGCTTCATGAAAATAAGGCGATGTAAAAACTCGCTCAACGCCATCGATGGCTGTTAAAGCCTGAACCAATTGATGGGTGTTCTCAAAACATTGCCTAGCAACATGGTTAAGACCTTCTTCACCCAAAAGACTCATATGAATAGCGGCAGCTGTGACTAGTAAGCCCTGATTCGTGCATATATTAGACGTGGCTTTGCCACGACGAATGTGTTGCTCTCGTGCTTGCAGCGTTAGGGTGAATCCTGTATTGCCGTCTTTATCCAACGTTCTGCCAATCAATCGACCCGGCATTTGACGCACATGCTCTAATCGGGTGCTGAAAAACCCGAAATAAGGTCCTCCAGAAGCAAGGGGCGAACCAAAAGGTTGACCTTCTCCACACACTATATCCACGCCTTTTTTTCCCCATTGACCAGGTGCTTTTAATAAACCCAATGAAATAGGGTTTACACAAGCAATTGAAACAGCTTGGTTAGCATGTGCCCAGTCGCATAACTCATCGGCGTCCTCAAGGCAGCCGAAAAAATTGGGCTGATTGATTACTAAACCGGTAATATCTTCCCCCTGATAGCGTTCTAAAGCCGAAAGCGGGGTAATACCTGTTTCAGGATCAAATGGTAAATTAATCACTTCAATGTGTTGATTGCGCACAATGGTTTCGACCGTTTCGCGATAAAAAGGGTGAAGGGTTCCAACCATTACAATGCGATTGGATTTACTGTGTCGATTAATTCGAACGGCCATTAAAACGGCTTCTGCCAGAGCTGTGGCTCCGTCATACAAGGAGGCATTGGCAACTTCCATGCCGGTTAATTCGGCAATCATGGTTTGATATTCATAAAGTAGCTGCAAGGTGCCTTGGCTGGCCTCCGCTTGGTAAGGAGTGTACGCCGTTAAAAATTCTCCACGAGAAGCAATATCCCACACGGCCGAGGGAATATGATGTTCATAAGCCCCAGCGCCAATAAAACAAAGGCCGTTTTTGTTTTGGTTTGCTAACGCCCTAGCATGATTAAGCATCTCCATTTCGTTCATGCCTTCAGGGATATTGTTTAATTCCCTATGGCGAAGCGATGCGGGGATTTCATCAAATAAGGTGTTAAGGTCAGGAACTTTGATGCGTTCGAGCATTTTTTGAACGTCTTTTTTAGTATGTGGAATATAAGGCATGGTTTATTCTTCCTCACTGATTTCTTGCTCATAGGCTGCTGCATCGAGAAGATTTTCAACTTCAGCGGGTGAACTGGGTTTGATTTTGACTAACCATCCTTTCCCGTAAGGGTCTTGGTTTACTAGAGCAGGGTCTTCGCATACTTTAGGATTAACGGCAAGTATGATGCCACTAATAGGGGTATAAAAATCAGAAGCGGCTTTAACCGATTCAACCACACCTAACTCATCACCACTTGAAACGGTATTGCCTACTTCAGGTAAATCCACAAACACTAAATCACCCAATAATTCTTGTGCATGATCGGTGATGCCAATTGTGGCCTCATTCTTATCGAATAAGATCCATTCATGGGTTTCGGTGAATTTTAAATTTGCTGGTACATCGCTCATGATTTTAGTCCTCAATAACATACTTACGATTTAATATTCCACAATGCTCGGCCATGTTTAACAAATCTTGGTTTTCCAGTTTTAGCGGTTAATAATTTTCCGCGAATATCCACCAGGACATCCTCTCCAGCTTGTACTGGTACGCGAGCAAAAGCTATCGAGCGCTCCAGGGTTGGGGAATAGGTGCCGCTTGTAACAATTCCTTCGCTGCCATCGGAGAGAACGACACGCTGGCCACTTCGCATAATGCCTTTATCTTCTAATAAAAGCCCAACCAATTTACGTTTGATGCCGCGTTGTTTTTGGGATAATAAAGCCCCCATACCAATGAAATTGCGATCATGTGGTTCCCACTTCACCGTCCAAGCTAAGCCGGATTCTAATGGTGTAGTTGATTGATCCATATCTTGCCCGTACAACATCAATCCGGCTTCAAGTCGAAGCGTATCGCGTGCAGCGAGCCCACAGGGACGAATGCCGGCTTCATAAAGCTTGTCCCATAGCTCGCCGATTTCATCTTGTGGAACAATAATTTCCAAGCCATCTTCTCCGGTATAGCCTGTGCGAGCAAAAAACCAGCCATCCACATCCACGCATTCAAATGCAGTTAACGTGGAAATTGCATCCGTTTGCGCAGGGTTTAAAAGATTTAATACTTTTTTAATCGCTTTAGGCCCTTGGACAGCTAACATGGCGAGTTCATTGCGCTCTTGCAATCCTGCGGAAAAACCTTGGATTTTATCTCGGATCCAATCTAGGTCTTGTGATCGAGTCGCAGAATTTAATACCAAACGATAGTTATCCGGTGCCCTTTGATAAACTATAAGATCGTCAATGATGCCGCCGTGTTCATTACACATGCAGCTGTATAAGGCTCGCCCTGTATGTTCTAACTGGTCTATATCATTGGTTAATAAACGTCTTAAAAATTGTCGACCACCCGCTCCAAGAACATCGACTACCGTCATGTGGGATACATCGAACATGCCAGCGTTATGGCGAACCTCTTGGTGTTCTTGTAATTGCGAACCATAGTGCAAGGGCATTTCCCAACCATGGAAGTCGACCATTTTTGCACCCTGCTTGAGGTGATTGGCATGAAGGGGAGTTTTTGCGAGCATTACGATTCCTTCCTTTCGCATACATTGAGATTTGATTATACCGAGATGATATGGTGCAGCAAGGGGGGTGAACCGATTTATCTATTTTCCATGAGAATCAATCGATGTGATTTTGCAATACGACCAGCCATCATCTACTATCAAAGACAAGTTATTTAGTGAGAATGTTGAATGTCTTGGCAATGGATGCTCGATGTTGGGTGGTTTTTAATTTTGTTATTACTATTTGGATATTTTTGGCGAGTAAGGGCTGCTATAAAAAAAACCAAGAAATGGCAAAAAACAAAAGGGCGAATTACTTCTTGCGAATGGAACATGCAAGGTCATCAAATCTGGCCAAAGATTGAATATCAATATCAGGTCAGAGGAGAGCCCTATATGGGAGAGCATCTTTTTTTAGATACCTTTCATAACACTCCGCATAGCGCGAGAGCTCGAAAATTAGCCTATAAAGTCGCTGAAGCGTGTAAAGAAGATAAAGATCTAGATGTTTATTATGATCCCGCTCATCCTGAACATGCGGTCTTAGATATCACCATGCCACCTAAATTGAACTTTATTTTAATTCTCATCCTAGGCTTTATCATGTTACATCTCGTCATTATGGGAATGCGTTTTTTCACTTAAATGGCAAGTTGTTATTCTAATTTGGCGTTGCGGGTGCTTTGGTTTTTCCATTCGAATTAGTGTTTTTATGTTGATTCGAATCGTTTGGCTGACAGGTACAAGGCGGCTCAATCACTTTAGATTGCAAGCTCGTAATCGCCAAGCCTCGAACCCCTTGTCCGCCAGAAACCTCTTTAAATTGAATGGTCACACTTAAGGTTTGTTTTTGTTGGTACTGGGGGTTTTTATAGACCACTAAAAGCGGCATATTAGCTTGCCATATAGCGCCATTAACCGGTTTAATCTCAGGGGGCAGTTGAGCGACTGCGCTCACAAAATAATTATTTTTCTGCACAGCTTCAGGTAGTTTGGAATCATTTAAAGCCTTACTATAAGCAATCCAGCCGTCAGCGGTAAAAAATTTGGCTATTTCTTTTTGGCGCTGTAAGAAATTTTTATAATTATACGTATACGTTGCGGCAATGGCTTCGTTGACCCAAACTGAACGCTCAATCTCTTCTTGAGCGGCCAAGGCAGGTAAGGACACTTGCAATAAAATGACTAAAAAGAAAGCGGTGGTACGCTTGAAAGCCATGATCTTTATCTCCTTATGAATATCCATTTATTGTACCGAATCCAATCCGCTTATTAAACGACCATGGTTTAAAGGCAGAAGGATGGTGAGGTCTAATATTAAACATAACTTCATCTTAGCTGTCCATTTGTAGTAGAATCCATCAATTGAAAATCAATCAGGGTTTTCTGCAAATGCTTATTACTCAAATCGACTTCTATCAATAGCTGATGTTGCTTTTAAGCAAATCTGCTACCGTAAGCATTTGCAGAAGGCCCTCTTATTATTCATTATAAGGGGATATTGTGGATAGCAATCGCTTTTATTTTGCTAATCGAGAAAACGTCAGTCGCTATCTCAATCGTTGGGATTTATTGCTGCTGATTTTAGTATTTTCTGTCCTCTTTTTTTTAGCCTGGGTGGGGAAACAAATGGCTGCCCCTTACTCTTTGGGTGAGCCTTTACCGATTTCATTAGACCCCTCTGTACTTCCTTTTTATGCCGGTCGTACCGTTCTTAGAATGTTTATTGCATTGTTTTTTTCAATTGCATTCACCTTTATCGTGGGGACACTCGCTGCAAAAAACAAACGTGCAGAGCAATTCATTATCCCTGCTATTGATATTTTGCAATCTGTACCGGTTTTAAGTTTTTTAGCCATCACTGTGACGGGTTTTATTCATCTTTTTCCTGGAAGTATGCTGGGGCCTGAATGTGCTTCTATTTTTGTGATTTTTACAGCACAGGTTTGGAATATTACTTTTGGTTTTTATCAATCTTTAAAATTGGTTCCTCACGATCTTCGTGAAGCCTCTTCCATGTTTCAGTTATCTCCTTGGCAGCGATTTTGGAAAGTTGAAGTGCCTTATTCCATGTCGGGACTGCTTTGGAATATGATGATGTCAATGTCTGCTAGTTGGTTCTTTGTGGTTCTCTCAGAAGCAATCGTGGTTTCTCATCAAGAAATACGCCTTCCTGGAGTTGGGTCATACATCGCGCTGGCCATTGAAAAAAGTGATTTACCCGCTTTAGGCTATGCCATCTTGACCATGATGGTTGTGATTTTTCTTTATGATCAAATTTTATTTCGCCCATTAATTGCTTGGTCGGAAAAATTTAAAATGGAGCAATCTCCCGATGAAGAAGAGTATCAATCTTGGTTAATTGATTGGATGCGCAGTAGTCGTTTAATGAAACACGTCGATTCAGGTTTAAATATCTTAAGAGACCGTTTTGTTAATGCCTCAATATTTACTCGATACACGGCTAAACCTGCCCGAGAAATGAGCGCAACGAGACTTCGTCAGATCACGTGGATTTGGAACACATTGTTATTGCTGACAATTTTAGGTGGTGCTTATACTTTATTGCAGTTTATTTTGGCTGAATTAAAAGTAAAGGATATTCTTCATGTGCTCTTATTAGGCTCAGCCACAGCTACTCGTGTTATCGTGTTAATTGTTTTAAGTTCGTTGGTCTGGATCCCTGTGGGTGTGTGGGTTGGGCGCCGTCCAAGATTGGCTCAAAAGGTGCAGCCGGTTATTCAATTTGCGGCTGCATTTCCTGCCAATTTATTTTATCCGCTTTTTGTTATTGCAATCGTTCGATTTAATTTAAACGTTGAAATTTGGGTCACACCGTTAATGATCTTAGGAACGCAGTGGTACATATTATTTAATGTTATTGCTGGGGTTTCTACCATACCCCGCGATTTGTTTTTAGCCGCGGATAATTTTGGGGTTAAGGGTTGGCAATGGTGGCGAACGCTCGCACTTCCTGGTATTTTCCCTTACTACATTACCGGCGCCATTACGGCTGCAGGAGGTGCTTGGAACGCAAGCATCGTGGCTGAATGGGTTCGTTGGGGAAACACAACCTTAAAAGCAACGGGACTTGGCGAATACATTCAAGCCAGTACGCTTGAAGGGGATTTTCCTAAAATTGCATTAGGCACCGCCATGATGTGTTTGTATGTACTATTTTTTAATCATATTCTTTGGCGCCCGTTATACCGGTTGGCTCAAGAACGCTTTAATATGAGTTGAGATCTTCATGTCTGAAACCATTATTTCGATAACCAACCTGAGAAAGGCTTATAAAAAAGCTGCTGCCCAGGATTTACTGGTTTTAAAAGACATCGATTTTGAATTAAAAGAAGGCGAGATCGTTGCACTTCTTGGTAAATCTGGCTCGGGTAAATCGACGTTGCTTCGCATCATCGCAGGGTTAATTGCGCCAACGAGTGGGAAGGTGACGTATCGTGGTAAACCGGTGCAGAGGCCTGTACAAGGCATCGCTATGGTGTTTCAATCGTTTGCCCTTATGCCTTGGCTTACCGTGCTTGAAAATGTGGAGCTTGGCTTAGAAGCGCAAGGGATCCCGAGAGAAGAACGACGCCGCCGTGCGATTGAAGCGATTGATATTATCGGGCTTGATGGGTTTGAATCGGCGTTTCCAAAAGAGTTATCTGGCGGGATGCGACAGCGTGTTGGATTTGCACGCGCTTTAGTGATTAATCCCGATGTGTTGTTGATGGATGAACCTTTTTCTGCGCTAGATGTGTTAACTGCAGAAAACTTAAAGTCTGACTTATTGGATTTATGGCAAGATAAGAAAACCAATACCAATGGGATTTTGTTGGTCACCCACAATATTGAAGAAGCGGCGATGCTTGCAGACAGAATTATAATTTTAGGCAGCGATCCTGGATATATTAGTGCGGATCTTAGTGTAAAACTTCCACAACCAAGAACATCAGAAGCGCCCGAATTTAGAGCGCTGGTTGATCGTATTTATACGTTAATGACAACCGGTCCAAGAGAAAAAGCCCGTCATGTTCGTGAGCGCCAAATTGGGTTAGGTTATCGCTTGCCGGATGTTGAGCCATCCGAGCTATCTGGATTAATCGAAACCATGAAGTCTTTCGAAGATCGAATGGACTTACCTGAATTGGCTGACGAATTAATGATGAATGTGGATGATTTATTCCCCATTCTTGAAACACTTGAGATCTTAGAGTTTGCTCGCGTATTGAATGGGGATATTCAGTTAAGTGAGCTGGGAAAACAATTCTCAGAGGCTGATTTACAAGAACGAAAACAGATCTTTGCTAAACAATTATTAGAAAAAGTCCCATTAGCTCGCTATATTTGTAAAATTTTGGATGAAAAAAGTAGCCATTATGTTTCTGAAGAGCGCTTTTTAAGCAAGCTAGAGGATTATTTAAGCGAAAAAGAAGCCGATCGTGTGTTACGAACCATGATCGATTGGGGGCGTTATGCAGAATTGTTTGCTTATGATTTTAATACCGGGATATTAAGCTTAGAAAATCCAGGAATACCTAGCGAATAACACATTTTGTTTTCCAAGCTATTGGGTTGGACCGTGGGATGCCGCGCTGATCACAGCGCCCCGCTACACTTACTTACTGGGGCTTTGACAAAGTACCCCACTACACCTACTTGCTGCGGTGCCGACCGCAGCATCCACCGATCTGATGTTATTCATACCGATTAGAACTAGGAAGGATCAGGACGCTTCCTTCGATTTTTTAACCAGATAATCTAGAATTGCTAGCAAACGTTCCTCGGATTTAGCCATTTGCAAATCCGTTTTGTATTTGTTTTGAACTAAAACCGCAGGAACGGCGGCAATTTGATAACTGGCCATCATGCGTTTACTGTTTGTGAGTTCGATGTCAATGCTCGGAGAATTATGAAACGCGCTGCTTACGACGTCTGAATCCAAGCCCTGTGATTGTAAAAACTGAATCATGGCCTCATTGCTATTCAGTTGCTTTTTATCGGTTAAAATGGCCTTGAAAAGAGCAGGAGCAATTGTGTCTTGCAAAGATAATGCTTGGGCAGTATAAAAAGCTTTGGCATAGTATTCCCAGTCCTTGTTAAAAATCACAGGAACTTTTTCATAAAAGACTTGTTTGCCTTTAGCACTCACCCAGCTATCTAATTTTGGCTCAAGTCGATAGCACCAAGGACATCCGTAACTGAAAAATTCAGTAATAATGACTCTCTCATCCTGCGAGGAGTTGTTTCCTGGGACTTTAATAACGACGTAATCTTTCCCCGCAACAAATTCCTCAGCAAACGATAGAATGGGAAGAAGTAATAATAAAACAACAACACTTAATCGTTTTAACATAACGTTTACCTTACAACGCAGAAAGGAAGTATTGTACACCATTTCTTGGGTTAAGGTCTTTTATAATAAAATAAGAAAAGAGTGATTAGCACTGATAAAAATACATGCTAATGCAAACCTGATAAATAATAAGACACCGCCTCCATATCCTCTTTCCCCATGCGATTTGCGATGTCATGCATCATGTCGTATAGATCGCCGGTGCGTTTTCCACTTTTAAAGGCTTCTAATTGCTGAATATTATATATCGCATGTTGACCGGATAAGACTGGAAAGCCAGCTTCTGCATTACCAAGACCTTGTGGCCCATGACATGCGATGCATGCCGTAATGTGTTTTTCAAAATTTCCACCACGATAGAGTAATTCGCCTGGTTTGACATATTGTTTAGGGGTGGTTAAGCGCGCTCGTGGCTGAGCCGTATAAAATGCGGCTAAATCTTCCATATCTTGAATTGTTAAATCAGCCATAACAGGGGTCATCAGCGGGGAGCTTCGTTTTTTTCCTTCTTTAAAATACTTCATTTGCTTGATTAGATAATCCGCATGCTGACCAGCAAGATTTGGCCATTCTGGATTATTGCTAACCCCAGTAGGTCCATGACATGCAGCACAAACAGAAGCTTTTTCTTTACCTGCCTCGGGATTACCCTCTGCAAAGGCCAATAATGAACAGCATAAGAAAAGCGTAAAAGCTATTTTTCTCATCGGTTTCTCATCGGTTAACACTGATTTAATGGTACACTGTCTTGAAGAAACTCTGCAAATTATAGTTATCGAAAGTTTGATATCAGTAAAATCCACATTTTGCTTATATCAAACTGGCTTATTTTTGAATGGCTCTTGTACAAAAGCTTCGTCTTTTGTGGCGAATTCACGTTAGTTAGGTTTTATGCTTATGATAAACAATAATCCTTATAATCAAGCACAATTTTTAAAAAGCGCTGCTCGTGTTGAACATTTGCCAGAAGATTCAGGCTTTGAAGTGGCTTTTGCTGGTCGCTCCAATGCCGGCAAATCCAGTGCCTTAAATTGTTTAACAGGCATACGTCAGCTAGCAAGAACAAGTAAGACACCAGGACGCACCCAACTAATTAATTTGTTTACTTTAGAAGATTCTAGTCGTCGCTTAGTTGATTTGCCTGGTTATGGCTACGCCAAGGTTTCAAGGCATGTAAAACAGGACTGGCAATTGCATTTGGCTCATTATCTTGAAATACGTCAGAGCTTAAAGGGCTTAGTGTTGCTAATGGATATACGCCACCCTTTAAAAGAACTGGATCAAATGATGGTCGATTGGGCCATATCACGCAATCTACCCGTACATATCTTGTTAACCAAAGCTGACAAGTTAAGCCGAAGCCAAGCTCAAGCATCTCTTCATCAAGTAAGAACATGTTATCAATCGGTTAAGGACTTAGTGAGCGTACAAGCTTTTTCTTCCTTGAAAAAGCAGGGTGTGGAGGAACTGATCAATAGGTTAAATCAATGGTTTGAATATGCGAATTAAATTCCTGGTCCTCGTTCTTTTGGAATATCATCCATTGGAAAGATGAGATCATCATCTTCCTCTTCGGCCGCGACAGGAGAAGCGCTTTGAGGGGCTTGTTTAGTCATGTCACTTGCCTCTTCTTTAGTATCTTCGGCCGCGACAGGAGAAGCACTTTGACGAGCTTGTTTGCTCATGTCAGTTACCCCTTCTTCAGTAAGGCTTGAGCTTGCCTGGGTTTCCTGGCTTGAAGTAGGAAGCCTCGCTTCACTCTCGGCTTTAATGGCGTTTCTCAATGCGTTCACTCGACGTTCAAAAAATTTATCGCATGCTGGTTGAGGTAGTGGGGAAGAAAGAATAGGAATCGGCCCAGAACCTGCTGTCTTCGGTGAGGAGGATTGAGTTTCTGCTGCAAATTCAATAAGACTGCGTTGAGTTTGATGCTCATTATTTTTTTGGGGAAATTTAAATTCTGGGGGCGTTCTTTGCATCTTTTTGGCTCCATTTCTTTAAACATGAAAGTCATTTTTAATGAAGCAGAATAAAATGTCAATAAATCGTGAAAACTGCTCATATTGAGAACGGTGGCTGCCAAGCTTTTAAACACTTCAGTCATCAATCAGTTTAATAATGGCAGAAAAATCTAACGCTTCCATGCCTTCGTTTACCAACGATTGATATAATTGTTTTGCTTTTGCTCCAAGCGGTGTTTTGACGCCTGATTGTTCCGCACATTGTTGGCTGAGCTTTAAATCTTTAAGCATCATGGCGGCAGTAAATCCGGGCTTATAATCCTGATTCGCAGGTACCTGGTCTAAAACATCTGGAACCGGCACATATTGGTTCATCGTCCAGCATTGTCCTGAAGAATTAGACACCACTTCATGGAGTTTTTGGGCACTTAATCCTAGTTTATCCGCCAAGACAAATGCTTCGGATACGCCAATCATGGTGATACCAAGAATCATGTTATTGCATATTTTAGCCGCTTGCCCGCTCCCCGCAGGTCCTGTATGAATAATTTTTTTGCCCATAGCCAGCAAGATGGGATGCGCTTTACCAAACGCCTCTTCTTTACCACCTACCATGAAGGTCAACGTACCGGCAGTTGCGCCTGCAACACCACCAGAAACAGGCGCATCCAGTGCAAAATGACCCTGTTCATATGCTTTTTCTTGAACGTCTCGTGAACTAGCTACATCAATCGAGGAGCAATCGATAAAAAGCGTGCCTTTTTTAGCCGCGGCAAATAATCCCTCATCACCTAGGCAAACGGCTTTCACTTGCTCCCCAGTTTGCAACATCGTAATCAACACATCGGCACTTTTAGCTAGCGTCGTCAGTGATTCAGCAATAGAGCCGCCTTCTCGTTGTAAAGCCGTCATCGTGTCCGATTTGCGATCAAAACCAATCAATTCATGGCCTGCTTTCATCAAATTTACCGCCATGGGTAACCCCATATGACCAAGCCCAACAAATCCAATTTTGGCCATGTTATTCTCCCTTGTTCATGTGGGTTCGATATCAGAAAAATCCAAATGTTGCTGATATCGAACGGGCTTATTTTGAATGGAACCCGTAGAAAAACTTCGCTTTTTTACGGGATAATGTTCATTTAGCGCTACAAAAGTTACAAATGATTTTTCTGTCGAACTCACGTTCGTTAATGGGTTGGCATAATAAATGATTCTTCGTGAATTTTAGTTGCTGGCCAGCGTTCGGTAATGGTTTTACGACGTGTATAAAAACGAATGCTCTCATCCCCATGCATGTTAGTGTCACCAAAAGACGATTGCTTCCAGCCTCCAAATGGATGACTTGCAATTGGCACAGGAATTGGAATATTAACACCAACCATTCCAACCTGTACCCGCTGGCAATACTCGCGGGCTGTATAACCATCACGAGTAAAAATGGCTGTTCCGTTTCCATATTGATTGCGGTTCACTAAATTTAATGCGGAATCAAAATCAGGCGCGCGTACTATAATTAAGACCGGCCCAAACAATTCATTTTGATACACCGCCATGTCTTCTTTGACTTCATCAAATAAAGAGGGCCCAAGAAAAAAACCATTTGGGTATTCTGGATGGGTAAAGTCTCGGCCATCCAAGACGAGTTTTGCGCCTTCTTGAACGCCTTGATTAATGGCTTTGATCAAGCGTTCATGATGCGCTTTACTGATGACAGGTCCCATATCTACTTGTTCTGCATCACCTGCATCTATGCGAATGGCTTTAATTTCTGGTATGATTTTTTCTAAAAATCGCTCGGCAGTGTGATCACCTACCGTTACAGCGACAGAAATCGCCATGCACCGTTCTCCTGCAGAACCATAGGCTGCTCCTGCAATGGCTTTCGCTGCAAAATCCATATCCGCATCAGGAAGAATGAGGCAATGATTTTTAGCGCCACCAAAGGTATGCGCACGTTTACCATGATGGGTCGCCGTTTTGTAAATATATTCAGCGACGGGGGTAGAGGCAACCGCAGTATACGCTTGAATATCTGGATGATTTAATAAAATATCTACCGTATTTTTATCCCCTTGCACACAATTGGCAACCCCATCGGGTAGGCCTGCTTCCTGAAGCAGCTCAAGTAAACGAATGGGGGCGGATGGATCTTGCTCGGAGGGTTTTAGGATAAACGTATTCCCACAAGCGATAGCCGGGATCATCATCCAAACCGGCACCATCACAGGAAAGTTAAAGGGTGAAACCCCCGCGCAAACCCCCAAAGGTTGATGCAGTGTAAAGCAATCAATTTGGTTGGAGACGTTTGCGGTAAAGCTCCCTTGTAATTGAGTGATCAAACCACAATGAAGCTCAACTACTTCAATGGCTCGTGCTACAGAGCCCTTGGCGTCTTCTATGGTTTTACCGTGCTCCTGGGTGACTATTTTGGCTAATTCAAGATGGTTTTTTTCTAATAAATCACGGAATTTAAATAATATCCTTGCCCGTTTAATAGGCGGGGTTTGTGACCACTCAAAAAAAGCGTTTTTAGCGGTTTTAACGGCCTCATTGCAGAGTGTTTCATCGGCAAAAAACACTTTACCAATCGTTTCGCCTAAGGCGGGATTATAGATGTCTTTGCTGGGTAAATCAGAGTAGAGCCTTTTTTTACCAGCAATAATATGAGGAACGTGGTAAACCATCACTAAACTCCTTTTTAGAAGGCTATGCCAAATATAAACCGTTTTACTGACTGCAAAAACCGAAGGGCTTGATTCAGTCGTTATAAGTTGAAAGGGTAACTTGATAGTGTCGATTTGTACCGCTACCTTGTGCAGTGGTTTCAACCACTTCAAATCGACTGTGTTCACCTGCTTTTTCTAGCGCATTTTGAATTGCTTCACTAATCCCGGAAGGAGATGTTCCGGTAAAGTCTCCTATTTTTTTTGTTATCATCCTTTTATCTACCTTTTAAATATTTCCTAACTACAGCACACGTTAGTTTAGCACGCTTACCTTAATTTGCTCACCTGACTTATTCTTAAAGATTAAGCAAATGTTCTAAGCCATAATAAAGAGAATCTAGCGCTTTAACTTGCTTGCAGGCGAGAAGCATGCCTGGCATAAAACACGATCGGTCAATGCTGTTATGAGACAAGGTTAATGTTTCACCTTGGCTACCAAATATCACGTCTTGCTTGGCTAAAAATCCAGGTAAACGTATCGAATGTATATTTACTTGGTGATGCGTGCCACCTCGCGCCCCTTCAATAATTTCTCGAAGTGGAAGTTCATTTTTATTTTTTTTTCGACTTTTGGCAATCATTTCCGCGGTTTTAATGGCTGTGCCAGAGGGGGCGTCTAATTTTTGTTGATGATGCGATTCTATGATTTCAACTTCGCTGAAAAATGGTGATGCTTTAGCGGCAAATTGCATCATCAACACAGCGCCAATTGAAAAATTGGGTACAATTATACCCCCTAATTGTTTTTGGTCACATAACGCTTTAAGTCGTACGATGTCAGCTTCAATAAGGCCACTGGTCCCTATTATAGGATGCGCGCCGCTTTCAATAATGGCCAAACTATTTTCAAAAACATAATCCGCTCGTGTTAGATCAATCACAATTTCGGCTTTAGTTTCTGCAATGCTCTGACTTAAATGATCTTGACTTCCCAATGCTGCGACCAGTTCAAAATCAGGATGATTTTTAATGGTTTCGCAAGCCAAAGACCCCATTTTTCCGCGTGCGCCATTGACGATAACTCGTGTTTGCATAGATGAACAATCCTATTAAATGAATCAGGTTTCAGGTGGCTCCTGACTCCTGACCCTAAGATGGTTTTTTACCTTTTTTTTCAGCTTTTTCGCCTTCTGTCGAAGCATGAACTACTCGCCAAGCCCACATGCTTGCGGGGATCCATCCGATCAGGGTGGCTTGTAGTACTAACGTAATGATTGCGGCACCGGGGTTATCATTAATCAGCATCACAACCCAAGGTAAAAAAATAGCTAAAATGGACATTAATATCTGTTTCATAAACCATTCGCCTTTCAAATGAGATTAATTAACTATATACATAAAACTCGTGAATTGGGCAAATTAACCAGTCCAATATACCCATAATCTTTCAAAAGGCGAGATTTTTGACGCATTTATAAAGAAAAGTATAAAAATCGCCTTTTGAAAGATTATGGGTATATAACTTGCTTGCTATCCTAACTGAATTAATACAACTTGCAAAATGGAATTAAACCTTATACATTGCATGGTCAATTTTTACTGCCTGATGAGGGTTTTCGCATGAGAAAACACGAATTGCATCCGCGCACCGCAATCATTAATCAAAAACAAAAAAATTTATCCAAACACGCCCGTTTGGAGGCACTACGCTGGTTGGCTGGGCGCTTTCCTAAGGCATTCGATAATACCGTCCAAATTCGCCCTTTAAAAAAAGGAATTTTAACTGATCTCATGGAATATGCTGAGGAAGCAGAACAAGCCGGCATCTCAAAAAGTAAATTGCGCGAAGCTTTGGTTGTATTTGCACGCCGTATTGATTATTTAACCTCATTAAAAGCGCGTGAAATGCGGATTAATTTAGAAGGCGAACCGGTTGAAGAAGTGACTGAGGAAGAAGCGGAGAAAGCGGCCGCAAAAATTAGGCGTCGAGTCGAAAAAAGCGCTAAAAATGCTCGAAAAAGTACTCTGGTTAAGCCAACCTTTTCAGGCAATGCAAAGCCTTCTTTTCCTTCAACTTATGCAAGTGCGGAGCCTAGTCAAACTTATTATACGGATCGTGAATCCACTCTTAACCACACCTTATCTAATGCGGCTGCCTCAAAGCCTGCAACCGTGGTTGTTAAGCACAAATCCGCTAGACCATATGATCCAGAAGCTGTGGCCAGATTAAAGCAAAAACTAGGATTATCTAGAAAAAAGGTAGTTACAGAGTAAATTAGTTTTATTTTGCAAACAAACTAATCCGCGGCAAAGCCGCGGGATAGTTAATTTAGATTTAAGTAAAATATTAGAGCACTATGACCCAGAGGCGCACAAAATCTCAAGCGAGTTTGTTCCTCCAGGCTCACCAATGACACTGCCTCGTGTTACCAAGACATATGCATTTTCATCAACCAATCCTTTTTGTAAAAGATATCCAATCATGGTTTGATTAATCTTATCATTGCTAATTCCACGATAATCGTAATAGAGTGGAAACACATTATTGACTAAGCTCAATTTACGAACGGTTGCTTCATTATCTGAAATCGCAAAAATTGGTGCGATGCTTCGCTGTCGAGACATCCAAACAGCCGATGCGCCTGATTCGGTTAAGGCTACAATAGCGCCAATGGGAAAATGATTGGCAATGTGCATACTGGCCATGGCAATGGCTTGATCTCGTCTTAGATAATGACTTGTATCATGGTTGAGCTTATAGAAAAACGAAGCATGTTTTTCTGCACTGATACAGGTTTTATCTACCATGCTTATCACTTTCACGGGATATTGGCCGCTGGCGGTTTCTGCCGATAACATGACCGCATCCGTTCCATCTAATATGGCATTGGCTACATCAGATACTTCCGCACGAGTGGGCTGAGGATGATTGATCATTGATTCCATCATTTGTGTCGCGGTGATGACAATTTTATTCAATAAGCGTGTTTCTTTAATGATTCGCTTTTGAATCGCGGGCACTTCAGCAGCACCAACCTCAACGCCTAAATCACCGCGTGCTACCATAATACCATCCGCTGCGGTAATAATTTCGGTTAGATGCTCTAAGGCTTCGGTACGCTCGATTTTAGCAATAATGGGGGTGTCCGGTGCATTGAACTCTGACAGTAAACGACGTGCGTCTTCAATATCTTCTGCATTTTTAACAAAAGACAAAGTGATGTAATCCACGCCAGCCTTAACTGCATTCGCCATATCCTGCTTATCTTTACTGGTTAAAGCGCCTGCTGCTAAGCCACCACCTTTGCGATTAATCCCTTTGTTATTGCTGAGTTTTCCGCCTTCAATCACTTCACAATCGATAAATTTGTCCCGGATTTCAGTCACCAACAGCTCAATCAGCCCATCATCTAATAATAAATGATCGCCTGCACTGAGTTCATCACAAAGACTAAGGTAGTCCACACTAACGCCTGATTCGTTCCCTAAAGGTGGCTCAGATAAACAATTTAGGGTGAACGTTTGTCCATTTACTAAGATGATGGAATTATTTTCAAATCGCCCTACTCTAATTTTGGGGCCTTGGAGATCGGCCATGATAGCCAGAGGATGATTTAATTCTGCAGCAATTTTCCTCGCTAGTTCGATGGTCTCTTTAAACGTACTGCCGGCATGGGAAAAATTGATTCGAATCACATTCACACCTGCTTCAAGCATGGCACGTAATGTTTTTTCATTGTTGCTGGCAGGTCCTACGGTTGCAACTATTTTGGTACGTCTCATTTTGCTCGCTCTTCTAAAATCGTAACAGCTGGTAATTTTCTTCCTTCCAAATATTCAAGAAAAGCTCCACCTCCGGTGGAGATGTAGGAGATTTGCGAGGTTAAGTTATATTGATCGATAGCAGCTAATGTTTCACCGCCACCTGCAATTGAAAAGGCATCACTGTTGGCAATAGCAATGGCTATTGCTCTTGTGCCATAAGCAAATTGGGGTAATTCAAACACACCAACTGGGCCATTCCAGAGAATGGTTTTCGCTTCATCAAGGATTTCAATATACTTAGCAACGGTATCCGGCCCGATATCCATGATCATGTCATCGCTGGCTATACTGCTTAAAGATTTGTTAAATGCAGGACATGTTTCACTGAATGATTTGCCTACTACCACATGAGTTGGCAAAGGAATTTTACAGCCTTTTTCTTTTGCTCGAATTAGGATTTTTTTAGCTTCATCAACAAGCTCAGGCTCATAAAGGGAATTCCCAATCTCATAGCCTTCCGCTTTTAGAAACGTATTGGCAATACCGCCTCCTGGTATCAACACGTCGACCATATTAACCAATTGATTTAAAAGTGTTAATTTCGAAGATACTTTAGCTCCGCCCACAATGGCCGCAATGGGGCGCTCAGGCGCTTCCAAAACATGTTGTAATGCTTCAAGTTCACGGACCAGCAAAGGCCCTGCCGCCGCAACAGGTGCATATTCTGCAACACCAACTGTGGATGCTTGAGCGCGATGCGCCGTTCCAAATGCATCCATTACAAAAATATCGCAAAGCCCCGCAAGTTTTTTAGCTAAGTGTCGGTTATTTTCTTTCTCACCTTCGTTAAAGCGAACGTTTTCGCACAAGATAAGTTCACCAGGTTTCGCATCCACGCCATTTAAGTAATCCGTTACAAAATGAACTGGATAATCAAGATGAGAGGAAAGATAGTCTGCAACGGGTTTTAACGTATAGCGTGCGTCCTCGGTTCCTTCTTCTGGGCGACCAAGATGAGATAATACTATCACCGCTGCCCCTTCGGCCAATGCCGATTTTAGGGTTGGAAGAGCAGCTTGTAAGCGCTGCTCGCTTGTAATTAATCCCTCTTTGATAGGGACATTTAAATCTTCTCGTATCAAGACCCGCTTATTTTTGAGGTCAAGATCACTCATTTTGATAAGATTCATGGGTATTCCTTAAAGATTCATCATGTAACGACCGGTATCAAGCATTCGGTTCGAAAAGCCCCATTCGTTATCATACCAGGCAACCACTTTTATCAAATTACCCAAAACTTTGGTTTGTGTGGTGTCAAAAATGGCGGAAGCGGGAACATGATTGAAATCACAAGAGACTAAAGGTTCTTCATTAATGAGTAAAATGTCACTCTTAGCGGCGCGCATAATTTCATTGACTTCTTCTTTGGTGGCAGACTTTTTGGCTGTAAAGGTAAAATCAATCACCGAAACATTCATGGTTGGAACGCGCATGGCAAATCCATCCAGCTTTCCAGAAAGCTCCGGCAATACCAGCCCAACGGCTGCGGCAGCTCCTGTTTTGGTCGGAATAATTGAATGTGCTGCTGCGCGAGCACGGTGTAAATCAGAATGGCTGCCATCCAAAAGCATTTGATCTTTTGTATAGGCATGCACGGTGTTTAATAAGCCGTATTCGATTTCCAAGGCTTCATGAAGTGGTTTTACTACGGGTGCTAAACAGTTGGTGGTGCAGGAGGCATTTGAAACAACTAAGTCGGAAGCACGAATCGTGTGATGGTTGACTCCATATACAATCGTGGCTTCCGCTTCTTTGCCAGGAGCAGAAATCAATACTTTTTTTGCTCCGGCCTGGATGTGTTTCATCGCAGCTTCATGTTTTGTGAATAAGCCTGTGCATTCCATAACGAGATCAACCTCTAACTCAGCCCAAGGTAGATTTTCAGGATTGCGCTCATTCGTAATTAAAATGGGATGCCCATCAACCACCATTTTATCTCCTTCTACAGCCACGGTACTTTGAAAACGCCCGTGAGTGGAGTCGTAACGTGTCAAATGGGCCGTGGTTTCAATCCCAGAAAGATCATTAATCGCAACCACATTAAAATCATTGAGACGGTTATACTCAAAAATAGCCCTTAAAACGCAGCGACCGATGCGTCCATAACCATTAATTGCTACACGAATTGTCATTGTCTATTCTCCGAATATCGATGCTTTAAAGGTTTAAAGCGGATTTTTATAATTCATGGCCTTTTGTTGATGAGCCAAAAGTGCCATTTTGCCCTGACTCAATTAAGAAGTCGATGAATCGCCGTCACGATAGCGTCTACTGTGATTCCCATATCTTGAAACACATCACTGGCAGGGGCTGAGCGGCCGAACTGTTGTAGCCCAATGATTTCGCCATCAAGTCCCGTAAACTGATACCAAAACTGAGAAGCGGCTGCTTCAATAGCAATGCGTTTGCGAACAGAGGAAGGTAGGACTTGCTCTTGATAGTGCTTATCTGATTTTAAAAACCGTTCAACACAAGGCATAGAAACCACCCTCACTTGAACACCTGCTTTCATAACCTCACTGGCTGCTTTTAAAGCAAGTTCTATTTCGGAGCCTGTTGCTATTAAAATGATTTCAGGACATCCTTCGCTATCACGAAGAATGTAGCCACCTTGTTTTATCTTCTCGATCTGGGAGTCCTTTATGGGGGAGACGGGTAAGTTTTGTCTTGAAAGCAAAAGACATGAGGGGCCGTTATGATGCTCAATCGATTGCTGCCAAGCAACGGCCGTTTCAGTTAAGTCAGCCGGACGCCAGACTTCGAGATCAGGTGTCATACGTAACATCGCTGCATGTTCAATGGGCTGATGGGTAGGCCCATCTTCACCCAAACCAATGGAGTCGTGCGTCAGCACATAAATGACACGTTGTCTCATTAATGCGCTTAGTCGGATTGCGTTACGAGCATAATCTGAAAAAACTAAAAAAGTACCGCCATATGGGATAAACCCACCATGAACGGCTATACCATTCATGATAGCCGCCATACCAAACTCTCGAACGCCATAATAAAGATAATTTCCAGAGAAATCTCCCTGATTAATGGCTTTTGAACCTGACCAGTTCGTATTGTTCGAGCCCGTTAAATCTGCTGATCCGCCAAATAATTCGGGTAAAAGGGGAGCAAAGTGCTCTAAACAAAGCTGAGAGGCTTTGCGAGTTGCAATGGGTTTTTCATGACTTAAACATTCATGAATGAATGCACTAGATTGCTGAGGCCAAGCATCGGGTAAATCGCCATTAATACGACGTAAAAACTCATAATAGGTATTGGGATCTTGTTTTTTATAGGCTTCGCAACGATTTAACCAGTCTTGTTCCAGTTGCTTGCCTTCTTCGACGTGATTCCATTGGGCATATAAATGGTCTGGGATTTCAAAAGGAGGGTAGTTCCAGTTATATTTTTCACGAATTTGAGCGATGTCTTTCTCACCCAAAGGCGCGCCATGAACTTTCTCACTGCCAGCCATTTCAGATCCCAGTCCTATTATGGTTTTGCAGATAATAAGAGTTGGCTTCGTTTGCTCATGACGTGCAGCAACAATGGCTTTCTCAATCGCCTCATAATCATGTCCATCTACCGCTTCAATCACATGCCAATGATAGGCTCGAAAACGAGCGGCGGTGTCATCAGCAAACCAAGCATCCACCTCACCATCGATTGAAATTCCGTTATCATCATAAAATACAATTAATTTTCCTAACCCAAGCTTTCCGGCTAATGAACAAACTTCATGGGAAATTCCTTCCATCATGCAGCCATCTCCGGCGAATGCGTAGGTAAAATGGTCTACCAATGCTATTTCTTCCCGATTAAATTCAGCTGCTAATATTTTCTCAGCAATTGCCATGCCCACTGCATTCGCCAGCCCTTGTCCAAGGGGGCCTGTCGTGGTTTCAACGCCTGGTGTTTCAGTACTTTCTGGATGCCCCGGTGTTTTGGAATGTAATTGACGGAAGTGTTTAAGCTCATCAATGCTTAGATTGTAGCCAGTTAGGTGTAATAATGCATATTGAAGCATGGAGCCATGACCATTGGATAAAACAAATCGATCACGATTAAACCAATGAGGATTCTTGGGATTGTAGGATAAGAATTTTTTCCATAAAACGGTTGCTATGTCAGCCATGCCAAGTGGCATACCGGGATGTCCAGACTGTGCTCTTTCCACGGCATCGATGCTTAAAAATCGTATGGCAAGTGATAATTCTTTCAACGTACTCATGCTGGTGACCGGAATAACCATAGGGGGAACTATTGTCGCTCAGAAGCATGCGTTCGGCAAGTTAGATAAGAACAACGCATGTTTAGCAAAAAAATTTCACTCATTGTTCTAATTAGTGCATAATGTCAATATTTTTATCCGAACCATCATTGCTATGGCCCTGATTTTCGAGCGCATTAATCAACCTGAACTAATGCTCCCTGAGCGAGTAAGTAGGGGTTCGAATGTCTGGGTATTCTCCGAGAATCTTGCTGAGAAAAAAATTGAATTTTTTAAAATAGCTGTTAGAAATTATGCTGTTTTAAATTTGGAATATAATCTCTTCTGTACGCAGCTGGCCCATGATCTTGTCCATCAGCATGATCCAATAATCCGCTGCCGACAAGTCGAGACGGCTCTAGCTTTAGCAGAACTTCTGCTCATTTTAAATCGTGATTATTTGGATGTTCCACGTGAAATCTTACGATTGCAACAAGAGCAGGCTTTGTATCAAGCGTTTCTTAAGCAATATGGCTATCAATTTAAAGCTCTTTCTCTAACGCCTAGCAAAACGCCAGATTGGGGTATTGACCGTCGAGCGCACGATACCACGGTTGAGTTAAATTGGCTGCGTTTAATGACGATACGTTCCCGTCGATTGCTGGTTTCGCTGGCCCCATTAACTGGCGAGTTATCCTCGTATCGCGCATGGATAGCCCAAATTGATCGTTATTTTAATCCTTTTTTGCTGCATTTGGCCTGGATTTTTTTTACTCCAAGACTACTGGTCAATTTAACGATGACATTGAAACACGTTATTCCTGGTTTTTGGATGAGTGAAAAGGAAAAAACCTTAGGTTGGCAAGTAAGGCTTTCAGCACAATGGCATAAGCGCTGGTTTGAATTTGCAAATGATATAGCTTGGTTAGTTTCTGGTTTGATTAATTGTTTTATATTAACGGGTGTTTTAGCACCTTTTGCTATTTATGTGTCAGTCGCACTGCAAGCATATGATGTGGTTATGGCTAGTCTTCGGATGGTGGATGAATCATCACGCCTAAAAAAACTTTACAATCAATATGAATTGCTCCTTAAAGCCGACGGCATATCCGACGATGAGCAGAAAGAAATAAAGGCTTATCTAAATCAGTTACAGCAAAAAATATCTAACGAGCAAAAAAGACTATGGCTAGGTGTGATCAACACGAGTGTTTTGTTGTTAGCAATTACCTTTGCGATACCCGCTTTCGCATTTAATCCAATTATCCCTATTTTGGGCGCAGCAATAGCCGTTTCCATGACGATTGCTTGTTATATAGCAACGAAAGCCCTAGAAAATAACAAACCTCACATGGATACTAATCCTTTAATGCGCAATCTATCCTTACTCACTCAGCATGGTTTTTTTTCCTCGTCCCCAAAAGAGCCAATGTGTATTTTAACTTCTGAACCATCCCCAAGAATTGCCAACCCTACACCATCTGATCACACGCTTTAATCCACTCTTCTAAGGCGCTAAACTTAAATCGTGATATTCTATACCTATGACCAATAAAAATGCGTTTTTTACTATCCAATCCTGAGGTTTTTATGTCCAAAGATTCATTGCCACAATTTAATCAAGTCGATATTGACCAGTTTAACGAAGCACTTGAACGTTTATTGCAACATAATTTAAAAGAAATTAATGCATTGCTGGAACAGAAAGTCTCTTATACCTGGGACAACTTGATGGAGCCTTTGGAAGAGATGGATGATAAGCTCGAGCGGTTTTGGTCTCCATTGGCTCATCTTCATGCTGTGGTAAACTCGAAAGAATTGCGTGCTTGCTATCAAGCCTGTTTGCCAAAATTATCTGCCTACGAGTCAGCTATCGGCCACAATAAAGCGTTATACGAAGCAATTAAATCCATCCCGCAAAAATCCTTGAATAAAATTCAAGCTAAAATCATCAGCGATACTGTGCGAGATTTTGAGCTTTCTGGCGTTGCCTTAGTCGATGAGAAAAAAGCCGAATTTGAGAAGATTCAGGCTCGGCTTTCTGAACTATCCAATCAATTTGAAAATAATGTTTTAGATGCAACTCAAGCGTATGAACTTCATATTGAAGAGGAGTCACGCGTTTCAGGCCTTCCTGAGCATGCCTTGCATGCCGCTAAAGTCCTAGCTGAAGAAAAAGGGCTTAAAGGTTGGGTATTTAATCTTGAAATACCTTGCTATCTTGCCGTGGCAACTTATGCCGACGATCGCCAATTACGGAAAGAATTATATACGGCATTCATAACTAGAGCATCTGATGCGGGGCCCAATAGCGGTCAATTCGATAACACGCCTGTTATGGAAGAAATCCTTTCCTTAAGACATCAGAAAGCTCAATTATTAGGATTTAATGATTTTGCAGAATTATCGCTTGCCACCAAAATGGCTGAATCTCCCAAACAAGTCACGGATTTTTTGCATGATTTAAATCAACGTGCGCACGCACAAGCGCAACATGAGTTTGAGGATTTAAACGATTTTGCTCAAAAAAACCTCCAACTGGATGAACTAAATCCCTGGGATATAGCCTATGCATCCGAGAAAAAACAACATGCCGAACATGCCATTTCACAAGAGACTTTAAGACCTTATTTTCCCTTACCTAAGGTCATGGAAGGTTTATTTTCCATTATCGATAAACTCTATGGCATGCGTGTAGTAGAGCTAAGTGATGTCGATACTTGGCATCGGGATGTGACTTGTTATCAAGTCGTGGATAGAAACGATGAAGTGCGAGGATATCTCTACTGTGACTTATTTGCTCGACCTAATAAACGCGGTGGTGCTTGGATGGATTCCATGCAAAGTCGTAGAAAGCGAACAGATGGTTCTATTCAGCGCCCCATTGCCACACTCACCTGCAATTTTGCAAAAGCTATGGCTGGTAAACCAGCCGCTTTATCTCATGATGAAGTGTTGACGTTATTTCACGAAATGGGACATTGCTTGCATCATGTCTTAACTCAGGTCGATTACGTCAGTGCATCGGGCATTAATGGGGTTGAGTGGGATGCGGTTGAATTGCCGAGTCAGTTTTTTGAAAATTGGTGCTGGGAAGAAGAAAGCTTACTCCCTTTAACATCGCACATCGACACCGAGGAGCCCTTGCCCAAAGCGCTTTTCCAGAAACTGCTGGCTGCTAAAAATTTCCAATCGGCCATGGCCATGGTGAGGCAGCTTGAATTTTCTTTATTTGATTTTAGAATCCATCTTGAATACGAGCCACAAAAACAGGGATTTATTCCTGCGATATTGGCACAAGTCAGGAAAGAAACAGCGGTCGTACCCATTGTGCCGTATAACCGGTTTCAACATAGCTTTAGTCATATTTTTGGTGGAGGCTATGCCGCAGGCTACTATAGTTACAAATGGGCCGAAGTGTTATCCAGTGATGCCTTTTCACGTTTTGAAGAAGAAGGAATTTTTAATTCAGAAACAGGGCGAGACTTTCTTCATTGCATTTTAGAAGCCGGGGGCGCACAAAAGGCAGAGCAAGCTTTCGAAGCCTTCCGCGGACGCGAGGCTCGGGTTGATGCCTTACTGAGACATAATGGCATTAAATAAACCAGCTGAGGTCAAACACTCTTTGGACCTTTTTGATAGCGGTCTTCTTTTTGCTCTTTACGAGCATCTTCAACTCGTTTTTTACTCCCATTAGATAAAAAACGAAACGCATCGGTTTCCACCCAGGAGCGGTGGGAACCGCGCAATTTTTTATTTTCTTCCTCTTTTTGAAGGCCATTAACTACTTCAACCCATTCAGAGGGTTTATTTTGTGCTGGCATGTATTCAACAAATAATTGGTCTTTGATGGGGCAGGACTCTGTGACAGTTAAAGAAAAATTATGTTTTTCATCAACGAATTTCCCCTTAGAGCTTGCTGCGGCAATCTCATGTAAATAAAACGGTTTATCCAGGTATTCAAAATAAGGATAACCTCGTTCATCGGTCTTAAGCGAATTTACGCCACTTGGTAATTCAATGTATTTCATAAAAGACTCTAGAAATTAGTTTGATTTAATTTCATTATAGGATCAAATAAGCCTAATTTTAAATGTGATACCATGTCTGATGCACTCTATAACATTCCATTAACTACGATTAATGGCGAATCGACCACGTTAGCACCTTATAAAGGACAAATCTTATTAATTGTAAATGTTGCTAGTCGCTGCGGGTTTACTAAGCAATATGCTGAATTAGAGCAACTTTACCAAGATTACAAAGACCAAGGCTTCACCGTTTTAGGATTTCCTAGCAATCAATTTTTATACCAAGAGCCAGGGAGTGAAGCCGAGATTAAGCACTTTGCTGAACAATGTTTTCGCGTAACGTTTCCTTTGTTCGCGAAAATCCAGGTAAGAGGCCCACAACAATCGGCTTTATATGCTTATCTCTCAAAACACATTGAAAAGAAGCGGTGGCCATTTATTCCTTGGAATTTCACTAAAATACTGGTTGATCAACAAGGGCGCATATTAAAACGGTTTCCACCCACTACGGCCTTAGCGAAAATTCGCCGTGAAATTGAGCAATTACTCCAAACGAGGTAGCACTCAAAATTAGCCCCAAAAGCAGGAGCATCTCATTTTTGTGCATGACACGCTTTTTTTGCCTGCTTGCCCTTCTTTATGCAACGCATCCAGTCAATCTTGAATGAAGTTCGGAGCCAGATTACGCCCATAAAGCCCGAACGTAGACATTTTGATTTTATTTGATTTTATACGCGATTTACCCCGATTCGCCTCAAAATTTTTCGCAAAATAAGGCTTTATGTAGTATACTTAAGGTGTACAAACATGGGGGCGACCTGGCTTCGACGTGGGTTGCGAAACCTGATGTGCATGCCGAGAATGAGATCTCTCGTAAATAAGACTCAATTAAATATAAATGCTAACGATGCATACTTTGGAGATGAAGCTATCGCTGCGTAAGCTTTGATAGTGTAGTCCCACCGTGCGCTGCCAAAAACCAGCGCCCCGTTGACCGAGCTTGCTTATCGGTATCGACTCAACGGTCATAGAAGATAAGCTAGCAATTTGAGCCTTCCCGTTTCAAATTGTGAAATTTAGGGAATCGCCGTGTAGAATCCTGTCGGTCGGAGGCTACCCGGTTAACTTAATAGACCTGACTAAGCATGTAGACCTGAAGGCAGAGGATTTGCGGACGCGGGTTCAATTCCCGCCGCCTCCACCAATTTAACAAACCATTCCCGACCACCAAAGACCATCATAAACCCTTGTATATCATGGGGTTAAAGCCAAAATCTTCGTTATTAACGTTGTCTTTCGTAGTTTCCTGTTGGCTCAAAAATCACCCAAAAAATGCCCAAAATTTCTGAAAAAGTACCCAATATCTGCCCAAAAAATTTAGCCAATTTGAAGCCTAAAATATTATTCTTAAAGTATTGGTCGTCGTATTAAATTCCATATGAGAACAATGCTGTCCATAGAGGATTGGATTATAGGGAGGGCCAAGCATTAGATTTTCAAATTTTTCAGGTGCTACATCATTGAGATATTTATACTCTTTAAATAAGTGGTTTGTTTTTTCTAGACCGCTCCTACACCACCCAGAAAACCAATCACTCATTAGCTCAAAAACGTCATTGGATGCTTTTTGGGGAATCGATATCTGCAAGTTTACTCCAGTTGCTTTTAACAAAAAATTTACTAACGATACTCCTTCTGCCGGATCTGCCGTATCATATGAGTCAAAAGCAAACCAGTCAGAAAGTATTTCTCCATTCAAGTTAAATAGTGATTTCAGCATTCGACAGCATTCGATAGTCCATATCAACCTGGCTGCTCTCAATGCAGGCATTTTTATGGTTTTATTTTTTGTTATTTTGAATAATAAATAATTCTTTCCATTCTCCTGTACCTCTTGAGTAACGTTGCTTAAATTTTGAGAAAAGAAATATTGTGCAATATGTGATATATCACTTTCAGTTGAAGAAATACAGTACACTTTAAAATCTATCTCATTAAGATTAGCTAGGACGCTCTTTACAAATTGTTTTCTTATCTCAACTTTTCTTTGACCTCTGGCTTTAGATGACCATTTATGAAATCCTTTATTTGTATTTTGAGGCACTAATTTCTTAATCCAATACAATGCATGCTCACGATTACGAAATGAACAAACACACATTGTGTGGTAATAGTGTGGCTTAAATTCCAAGCATTCTTGCGGGCTTGAGTCCAAGGTATTAAACATTTTTGCTCGTATAACTTTCCTGTATTTACCATTGTATTTATTTTAGTCAGATATCTGGTGACACGTCCAATGCGGTGCACGCAAAGCGCAAACGCGGCATGTGGCTTGATGGTGTACAATGTAAAATAGGACCGGATGGTAACATATGGATCAATTTAGTTGAGGTTGAGAAATGGGTGGAAAACGGAAGCAAGGCAACGAATTGCAGCCTGTGCGCGGGGTAAGCATTCGTGAGTGGGGAACAGGACAGGCCATTCGGATTATATTCAGTTATCGTGGAGTTCAATGTCGGGAAACATTAAAGCTTGAACCCACGAAAGCTAATTTAAAATATGCTGAGCGGCTGCGGGGCGAAATCATTAATGCCATCGCTTTGGGTACTTTTAATTATGCCGATTATTTTCCAGATTCTAAACGCGCCCGACTTTTCGGCCATGTAATCATCAAAGCAACAACCGGCGAGCTGTTGAAAGACTATATGGATATCGCCGAAAAAACCTTGGAAGCAAGTACCTATAATGGGTATAGGAAGGTTTGTGAGGCACATTTATATCCTACCTTTGGAAAAATACCGATCCGCGATCTATCCCCAGTCATTATCCGTAACTGGGTAACTGGATTGAACCTGACCGTCAAAACGATACGTAATATTATAACGCCTCTGCGAAATATGCTGGATCAGACTTTGAATGATGGCATCATTGAACGAAACCCTCTGGATAGACTGGTTCTTTCAAAACTGATTAATAAAAAGACCAGCCAAAGCAATTGGGAAGTTGATCCATTTGATCAAGACGAAATTAAAGCCATATTGAATACAGCCACAGGACAAGCAAGAAATTTATTTCAATTTGCCTTTTTTGCTGGACTTCGCACGTCAGAACTAATCGCGCTGGAATGGGATGATATCGATTGGTTAAAAGGGTTAGTACGTGTTTCTCGTGCAGTAGTCTTAAAACAAGAGAAGGGAACCAAGACAAAATCTGGTGTACGTGATGTTTTGTTGCTTCCACCGGCATTAGAAGCTTTGAAAAATCAAAAGACATTTACCTATCTTGAAGGCAAACGGGTATTCTATAATCCCCGTACCAATACTCCATGGGAAACCGATGGTCAGATTCGCAAAACATGTTGGGCGCATATACTAAAAAAAGCAGGGGTTCGTTATCGTAACCCATATCAAACTCGACATACTTATGCCTCGATGATGCTTTCAGCGGGGGAAAACCCTTTGTGGGTTGCAACCCAGATGGGTCATCGAGATACAGAAATGATCATCAAACATTATGGGCGTTGGATTCCAGATAAATCAACTGTGGCAGGGTATCAGCCAGTCACCGATTGGTCAAAAACGTTAATAGTGAATAGCAACACCTAATATTTGTTTTTATCTCCGATAACTACTAATATATATATATTATTGGAGATTAAAACAAATGACAGTAGAGCAGTTTTTTTATGACCATCCGGTATTTCGATATGAGGAATTTGCTCTATTCAAGTCAGAACACGGAGCAATTAAGTCTACTTCGGTGAATACGGCCTTAACATATTATGCCAAATCTGGCCGTATTAAGCCTATTCGCCGCAAGTTATATGCGGTTGTACCACCAAATCAATCGGTAGATAGTGTATCGGTTGATCCTTACCTTGTGGCAGGCAAAGCGACACAAGATGCTGTTATCGGTTACCATTCTGCTTTGGAATTATTAGGTGTGGCCTATTCTAGCTTTGGCCAGTTAACATATGTCACAGAACAGAAAAGCAAGCCTTTTGAGTTTGTTGGTCATTGGTATCAGTCTGTCGCAGTGCCAAAAGCGTTGCAACAGAAGCAAGCAACTGATATTTGTGTTGACACTATAAACAGGCAAGGTGTGGATATTCGGGTAACCAATCCTGCTCGAACCTTTGTTGATGTCCTTGATCGGGTTGAGCTTTGTGGTGGCTGGGAAGAAGTCTATCGCTCCATAAGTAGTCTTGCTGTATTGAATATTGATCAGGTCATTGATTACTGCTTAATGCTTAATAATTCTCGATTAAATGCAAAAGTGGGATATTTTTTAAGTCAACGCCAAGATGCTTTTGCTGTTACAGAACAGCAGCTATCCCCTTTGCTTGAGGGAAAACCCAAAGTTGCTCAATATATCCCGGGGGCAGCCACAGAGCAATTTCAACTGGTTAAACCTTGGAATATCTATTTGCCCTTATCTGTAATCAATCAATCATGGGAAGAACCTGATGCTGAATTCTAAAGAGCAACTCATGAGTCAGGCGCGGTCTGACGGCTATAAGCCAGAAATTTTAGAAAAAGTATATCGACTGCTTGATGTATTTCAGCAAATCATATCGCTTCCATATCTTAAAGAACGCTTGGTTTTAAAAGGAGGTACCGCACTTAATCTTTTTTGTTTTGAACGTCTACCAAGACTTTCTGTTGATATTGACCTCAATTACATTGGCGCACTTTCCCGAGAAAAGATGCTTGAAGAAAAGCCAATGATCATGGATGCAATTCAGCAAATTATGTTACAAAACCAGTTTGAACGGCATCGTGCACCGATGATGCATGCTGGCGGTAAGATGGTGTGGTTTTATCCCAGCCTGTTAGGGCAGCGTGGTTCTCTTGAAATTGATATCAATTTTATGTATCGACAACCATTATTTCCTGTTCTATTAAAGTCACCCAATATTCAAGAATACAAGCATTTACAAGGCCCTGTGCTGGATATTCATGAACTGGCTGCTGGAAAATTATCTGCGCTATTTGATCGTAGTGCGAGTCGTGATTGGTTTGATGCACATTATTTATTGACGCAAATGCCGCTAGACAAGCCTAAATTAAAACTGGCCTTTGTGACTTACTTAGCCATGACCAAAATCGATTTATCTCATATGGTGCCTGAAAAGATAGATTTTGACTTAACGGATTTGCGCAATCGACTTGTTCCTGTTATGCACCAAATGTCTGTTTCAAGAAACACTCGTGAACTAAAAGAATGGGCGACTGCTAGAATCAATGAGCTCAGAGAACAATTATCCAATATTTTGCCCCTTGAAGAACATGAGCAATTGTTTATTCAGAAAATTAGAAATGAAGGTTTAATTTCACCTGAACTAATTACAAATGACCAGAACATGGTTCAAAAGATCATTAACCACCCAGGGATCAATTGGGCAATTAAGCAAGGACAAAAAGGATTATAAGGCCATTTAAAATTAACCCATAACGTGATGATTAATAAAATACCTATTTATTAATCATTTTTAAGCTCTATAATGATTAATAAAAGATAAGGTTATTAATCATGGCTTGGAACTGGCAATTAAAAAATTGGCCGAATTTTACGTGGGATAAAGACAGTTTAGAAAAATATGAGCACGAATTTATTTTAAGTGCCGGTGTTATTATTGGTTCATCTGAGCACATTTCAAATGAAGATAAACAGGAATTATTTGTACAATTGTTATCTTCTGAGGCAGTGGATACTTCTTTAATAGAGGGCGAGCATTTAAATCGAGATAGTGTTCAGTCATCTATTAAAAAAGAGCTGGGGTTGTCGGTAGATGGTAAAAAATCGACCCCTGCTGAGAGAAGTATTGCGATGATGATGGTTGATTTATACCGCACAATTGATGAGCCATTGACGCATGAAAAATTATGTCATTGGCACAGGTTGTTAATGAAGCATGATCATCGTATAGAGGTAGTTGGGGCATATCGAACGCATGAGGAGCCAATGGAAATTGTATCTGGCCCTGATTATGCAAAGAAAGTCCATTTTGTAGCACCACCATCAAAAACTGTTCCAGATGAAATGAGTCGGTTGATAAAGTGGTTTGAAGATACATCGCCCAATGGAAATAATCCATTACCTTCACTCACAAGAGCGGGTATTGCTCATTTATGGTTTGAAAGTATTCATCCATTTGAAGATGGAAATGGTCGTATTGGTCGAGGCATTGCAGAGAAAATTTTGTCTCAGGGTTATCCGAATATAATGATGACTGTTTTGGCTAAGACCTTATTACAAAAGAGAAAAGAATATTATGACCAGTTAGGGAAGGCAAGTATCACACTGGACATAAACGATTGGTTATTGTGGTTTGCTGAAATCGTGCTCGAAGCACAACAAAATACTAACTCATGGGTTCATTGGATCATTGAGAAGGCCAGATTTATGCGCAAGGCTCAAGGTCAAATCAATGAACGCCAAGAAAAGGTAGTGCTTCGTTTATTTCGAGCAGGCCCAGATGGATTTATTGGTGGTTTGAGTGCAAAAAATTATATGAGTATTACAGGTACTACGATTGCCACCACGACAAGGGACTTACGAGACTTAGTTGAGAAAAACTTGCTCAGAAAAACAGGTGAACGCAAATCAACCCGATATTATTTGAACATCAGTATGCCAGGCAAACAGATTTGAGCAAAAACGTTAAAGATTGATCAAAATGAGTATAATTGTAAAACACTAAGTTCGATTCCCATATGCGGAATCGAACTGAACAAAAACGCAATTGTTAACAAAAAAACTACCCAATATCTGCCCAAAAAAATTGGGCTAAAAATAAAATGCAGCAATATCAATAGATTACAAAAACTTGTCGCGGGTTCGATTCCCGCCGCCTCCACCAATTAACAAAACCATTCCTGACCACCAAAGACCATCACAAACCCTTGTATATCAAGGGGTTAAAGCCAAAATTAATCCATAAATTTCCGTCTGGACCTACTTTGCAGTGTAGCCCATCCAGCCACATACCACGCTTACGTTTACCATGCACGGCATGGGTGGTATCACCGCTTTCTTGACAATATTTTTTGAGCTTTACCCATTTCATAATCAAAACATCCTTCTTTTTTTTATGAAAAATTCTACTCAATGGATTGCACGGATATTATCAACAGATGCATTCGATAACTGTGCAATGTGTTTTAGGGTATAGTGGGTTGAATCTAAGATATACTGGATCATTCCTTTATAAATGATCAGCTTTGAATCATGTTCCATGGCTCGCATTCCTTAACTCCCATCAAACTACAAATAACCTACTGATATTTTTGTAAGTTATGTTAATATTTACTTTTACATCAGTGTAATTAGTTACATAGATGTAAATTATTACATAAATGTAACGAAGTCAAGGCATGTCTACCACTATTTTGAATGAGTCAAGCCAATTGCTATTGGCACAAACATTGAATGAATTGATTGGGCGTGATGAAAAACTATCACCCGCCGCGCTTGCACGAAAACTTGGGATACCAACCAATAAGATCACTCGAATCTTAAATGGTGATGTGACTGATCCGAAAGCTAGCACATTACTGCAAATAGCCAATTATTTTGATATCACCATAGAACAATTACTGGGATTAGAGCCTATTGCTCGGCAGGAAAAAATAGAGCAACAGCAAGCCACAAGGCAATTGCCTATTTTTGAATTCAGCAAGGTAAACCAGTCTAATGCAGCCAAAGAATGGTATCGCTGGGTTGAAAATGAGATTGATGGAGAATATTACGCTCTTGCGATAGATACCGATCTATATGAGCCAACTTTCCCCAAAAATTCAATATTAATTATTAATACAGATATTGAACCGGAAGACCGCTCATATATTCTTATTAAGAAAAAAAATGATCCTTCTTATTGCTCGATAAAAAAATATGTTCTTGAAGGAAATCAAATCTATTTATACCCAATTAACCCCAAATTGCCAGTAGAAATTTTTGACGATCATTTATACACTATTGCAGGTGTAATTTTGGAAGTACACCAGAGGTTGCGCTCGAAAAAATAAGTTGTAGGGAAGTTCTCATGGAAGAAAAAAAATTTACAGGCAGGTTTCTCCGTTTTGTTTACCAGCAAATAGTATTAAGGTTTATCGGGCAAGTCAAGGAACCATACCTTGTCCGCATTGATAGAATTTTTACCCACCCAGACACCAATGAGTTATCAGTAGCTTTCCATATAGCCAATAAACGCGTTAATCAGGTGCAGTCTGTAGCTGATTTTGTAAAGTCAGACATGATTTATCTAATTGATCCACGCATTGTTTTCGACATTGGCCAACAGTTTGGTGCCCATTCTGAAAAGCTCACTATTTTAGATAAAAAACAGCCTGATTTAAAAACCAAATGCATCGCTGGCTTAAAACGGGTGTTTATTGATGAATAACCAATTCAAAGCCAAGTCAAAAACTCCACTACAATTTAAAGTTTTTCATACTTTATTGGGATTTGCGGTCTTTTTCTCCTTGATTACCGTTCCTGCCGAAGCTCAGGTAATCACCTTTTTTGGAATACCACTATCTTCTGAATTGCTCTGGTGGCCGATTGTATTTTTCTCTTTTCAATTAATTCACAGCATCTATGGTTTTTCTTATTTGCGCCATGCTCTATATTTGGTGATTTTATTCCACGCCATCTACATTTTATTTTTAAAATTTGCGATCTGGCTACCTGCTTCTTCATTTTGGCAAATGCAGGAAACATACACTCAAGTTTTAGGCAGGGATTTCTTATATATTTCCTTGAGTTCTTTGTGCTTATGGGCATGCATATTGCTGCCATTAAAATTTATTAATGACACAAAAGAAAATCAGAGAAGGTTACTATTTTTTGCAGGCTTAATGCTCTTTTCACTATTGGACCGTGCCCTATTAAACCCGCATAGTTCAAGCAGGGAGGCACAATTTATCATACCGATATTAATTTATTATTTTCTTAATATTTTTTCCGGCGCATTGTTCCAGTTTATTTCAAGAGTTGAAGGCATTACCCGGCAAAAGGATTTAGCGCTTGATTTATTTAAGTTTCAGATACCTGACATCACTAATGCCATTGACCAAAAATTTAAGTACCACCATATCCTTTTTTGCTCAAGCATTGTTTTCTTTATTGCCTCCAAAACTATGGCGGCAAAATTTATATCCATTGGTTTTCTTACCATTAATGTTGGCGGAATTGTCTTTTCACTGGCTTACCTGACAGCGGATATGATGACTGATGTTTATGGAATTGAGCGCACCAAGCAAATGGTGCTATTTACCATTTTTTGTAATTTGTTACTGGTAGGTGATGTATGGATAACAAACCTGCTGGCGATAGGGGAAAATGATCCGTTTAAATCCATTCTCCATAATCAGGCACGGATGTTTATAGCGTCTGCCACAGCTTTTTCCTAGGGATGACCATTAATTCAACGGTTATTTCCATTATCAAAGCGCGGCAAAGAAAACGCGGGATATCGTTAAAAAAGGAATTTATTACCACCGTCTGGACAAGGATCGCTACCTCATCGGCCTTTGGAATTATAATCGATGTGAGCTTGTTTTCCCTTGTGGCATTTTATGGCATCGTGCCTAGCGAAAAACTGGCAAGCGTGATTATCTTTGAAGATGCCTATAAAATATCCTACGAAATTGTGTTAGCCCCCGTATCTATCCTTTTAATTTACTTACTTAAAGTTAAAGAAAAAGTGGATATTTATGATGAGCTATCTAATTTAAACCCGTTTAGGATCAATACCAGTTATAACAACAGTGCAAACAAATTTGCGGAAAACTATGTTCAACCAAAGCGAAAAAATGATGGAACGCCACATTTATGATTTCATGTCTGCAACCATTGAAGTTGCAGCAGAAAACCCGGCAGCGCCTTATGGCGCGATTATTGTCTATGATGATAAAGACATCCTTGTAAAATCGGTTAATAGCGCACATAACCACCCATTAATGCATGGGGAACTAGCTGTTATTCATGACTTATATAATAACGGGTTTGATGGTGACCGCAGTAAATTAAGTCTTTATACTACAGCGGAACCATGCCCGATGTGTGCTGCGGCAATCTATTGGGCGATGATTCCTAAAGTGATTTATGGTACCTCCATTGCATTTTTGCATGAGTTATTTGGTCGACAGATTCAGGTTGGAGCTGAGGAAGTTTTATCCAAAACACCAGATTTTTATAGCTGTCATTTACTTGGTGGGGTGATGGTAGATGAGTGTAACCAGTTGTTTATTGATGCAAAGAGACTCAGAGATGGTACATAGACACTAAGCCAGTTTTATTTGATTGGAGGGAGCTTTCACATTTATTGATAATTTTCGTTCATTTATTCTACTTAACATAAAATCTGCACATGTTTTTACAAATCCATCGAGATCATCCCAATGCTCTTCTTCATTACCTGTACATATTGATTTGGCTCTTTTCATCACAGGTCGGTATTTCGAAGGTAAGCGTTCAATCACCCAGTCAGCTGCATCTGGCTTGGATCTAATCATATTAGTTTCTATGGTGCTCCAAATTCGTGCGATGGTTAGCAATACATTTCGAGTATCCTCTTCAAGATCAGCTGCCAGTCTATCCACATCGTTGAGCATAGCTTTTATAAAGTCTTGGTATGGGACAGGTACTAACAATTGTTCAGGTTCTTCTCCCCATAATGTATGACTCTTCAATAAGATTTGAGTGATAATCAAAGCGAGGTCTGGCATTTCTCGACTCTGCCATGGTTCGAAATTTCCCATTTCGAAAGATTCGCGCAGCCACTCACCATATTGGAAATCAAAAAGAGGAGGATAATGCCAAGGGTTTACTGCTGCTTTTTCTACAAACGTCATTTCAATGGGTGGCTTGGTGCTTTTCATGTAAATACCAGATATTTGAAGAAGGTGGTTAGTTAGCTCTATTTTTTCTTCTGTTGTGGTGGATCGGTTTGTTATAACAAATAAGTCAATATCACTATATTTTTGTAAACCGCCAACAAGATAAGAACCATAAAGGTAAACACCCAGTAAATCAGCTCCTAAGACATTTGTTAATATTTCTAGGCACGCACTCAGTTGCTGATTCACAACATTGTTATTAAGCATAAAATAATCGACCATTTTTTAATCGTATAAAAATTCTCATCTTTAATGAAATCAACGCCTCTCAAAAGAGGACTCATTACTTATTTATCTTTGTCTCTCATACCTTCAAAGAGGCCATAATAACATTCCTCAATACCTATGAATTTGAAATTACATTTTTCTAGAACTCTTTTGGAAGCAATATTTTCAGGCTCAACAAAGGAGACAATTGTGTCAATATCGAGATGTTGAAATCCCCATTTAACCAGTGCATTTACAACTTCTGTTGCATAATCTTTACTCCAGTATTTTTTATAAAATCGATAACCTATTTCTGGTTGTAAGTCATAATGTCCAATGTGGAATATGCCAGCTTGGCCAATAAATTCCCCGCTATCGCTTAAGAAAACAGAAGCCATGCCATGGCCATGCTTATCTTGATAGGGCAGAATCATTTCCATAAACCTTTCTACTCTGTTGTTTCTGAGTAGTATATCGCTGAACTTCAGGATCGGCACGTAATCGAAGAATATCATGAAAATGACTTTGTTCATTAACGTATTAAATATATTGTCTTTAGGAGAGATGAATACCTTTTGATCCTGTTTCCATACAAAGTCAATTTCCAGATTGCCGATATCTGTAAGTTGCCATTTATTTTCTTTAAATCCCCAAACTTGGTATTTGCCTTCCTCATTTTTTAAAAGATAAGGTTTATTGTCTAGTGTGTTAAGACTCAATTTATCGAATGAATCAATTGACATCAAAGAAAGTTCATAACCTAGACCAAATGCTTGTTCAAAAAGAGGATCATCCATATTCTCTAACCAAGCAGCCATAAACTAGGAAAAATCATCAGCGGTTGTGAGTAGTGAACCAGCGGCATTAATGGGGGGATCGCCTATATAAATTGATGTTGGTTTTCCTAATTCAGTATGAACATCTACAGTATTGTTGTCTTTTTCTAGTTGTGAGGAAAATGTAGTTCTGTTCATTTTTAAAGGACCAAACACATACTCTTGAGCCAAATCCTCCAAATTTTTTTCCATTTTTTTTTCAATGAATATGTTTCACCCAGTTTTGAATTTGGATTAAATGATAATGAAGAAGATATATCTTCCCCTAAATTGGGCAATCCGGTTGTATGTGACAATACGTGTCTAGCCGTTAAATTTTTAGCCTTGTCTGGATATTCATTATCCATCTTGAATCTTTCATATTGCAGGATTTTATGTAATGGCTCATCCAAATCAAGTTGTTTTTCCTTTACAAGTTGCAACACCAAATAAGTAAATACAATTTTGCTGAGGGAGGATGCTGGAAATCTGGTATCACTATTTACATCAGGCTCATTAGAAGATTTAGCGGTTTTCTTGCCAACAGATTGGGATGTGCTTTCAAAATCTTCACACTCCTTTTGGGGTACTACATATCCATAGCTCACAGCCGGAATATGCACCTCGTCACAAATAGCTTGTAATGTGTTGTTAGAATTCAAACCAACCATATATTCACCATTTTCAATCTATACTATAATTATTTATCGGATGGAGTCGGCCCTTTAGACACATCAAAAGGATTGGGAGCCCAGTTATTATCTACTTCTTCTTTTGAACTTTCTTTCGCAATCGATTGAGTTTCTAAATTCACTTGCATAACAGTTTTATCTGTTGGCATTAAATTTTTACTCATCAAGTTAGAAATCAAAGCATCAAATTGCTTCGGATCTGAGTGATTAACCACTAATACCTCATTTGAAACCCTAGCGACAGCACCATCCCTTTGATTAACTTCTACTTTTATATTATCAAACAGTACTTGTAAGTCTTTTTTCTGCTCCGAGTCTAAATTCTTTTTGGGCTCTAACTTAAGAATACATTTAGCCAGATCAAGCTCGATTGAGGCCAATGAGGCATTTTGGTTAAACCCATTAAACGAAAATTTAAAATCATCATTTGATTGCCAATCGGCATTTTTTTCTAAACTTGATGATAAAGCATTTAATTGCACGATATTTGGTTGATTTTCAGGTTTAGAGCTTTCCTGCTTTTCAGCTTTATTTTCAGAGTCAGATCCAGAACCGCCTCCAGCATGGCCTTTGCAAATAGGCAACCCCATTGCTCTACATATTCCGCAGGATGATTGTTTTCCTGTATCATTTAAGTTGCTTAGTTCGGTACTCATATTATTTCCTCCTATTTCACTGGCTAACTAAAAGGCTAAGAAATAGAGCCTACAACCAGGTTTGAACCATAACTATGATTTATTATAGTGAATTTAAATGAAGCACATGTATAAATTATGTACGAACACACGGCATTGGACATTCGCTAAATATTCTTTAATGAATTAGATATTTGATTTTTCCAAGAGTATTTAATCAAGGTAGGAACGGAGAAGTGATATGGTAAATCTAGCGCCTTTAAGTATCGGTGATTGAGTTGCAGACACCTTGCCACCATGAAGCGCTACCACTTTTTTGACAATTGCTAGTCCTAAACCAATATGCTTATTACCTGCATTCCTATCTTCAGCTGTTGTATATTCAGAAAAAATATCATCCTGAGTATCACTAGGTAATCCTGAACCATCATCATCTACATGAATTAAAATTTGACTCTTATTTTGTTCAACAGATAAAGAAACATGATGCTCAGCAAACTTCAAAGCATTGGTGATTAGATTGGTTATGGCATGTTTGAAAACGCCTTTATCTATATAAGCATTTAAAGAAGACAACTTATTGCTTTGAAAATCCATTTCAAGATTAGACGCCTTATAAGGCTCTATTAACTTTCTTAACCAAGAAATAATATCGGTATCGATCCTTTTTAATATGAAATTCGCGGAGTGCATCTTTGAATAAATCAAATAAGTGCTAACAATTTGATTCACGTCTTTTACATCTTTTCTTATGCTATCAAGCTGTTTTTTGATAAATTCATCTTCCGGGTTTTTCCTTTGAATACTATCTGCGGCTAAATTAATAGTGGACAAAGGTGTTCTAGTTTCATGCGCGACAAACCGGTACATTTGTTTATGAGATTCGATCATATCTTTTATTTGCTGCCCCATACGGACGATGTTTGCATAAACTCCAAATAAAACGGAGGTAGTACTAATTTTTTGATGAAAATCAAAGCGACCATGGCTGAAGTTTTCTGTGATTTGATAAATTTTCTTCATATTTCTTATAAAAAGCAGTGATAAAAAGGTAATAAGAAGGGAACAAAATACAAAAAAGGCCATTACAAAATACCCTATGACATCACTTATTCTTGCGGTAATAGATAGGTAATTTATCGGTCCAATCTTAAGCACCCCACCAGCAAAAGCATGATAAATAATCCCTATTTGAGATGTGTTTTCATTGGTTTCAAATGCAACATTATTTTTTGATAATGATTGAACGACATTAATTGGTAGTTCTTGATTAGTAGTTGGATAAACATGTATAGGAAAACCATAAATTTTTTCAAGACGTTTTGATTCTTCACTCCATGAACTCCGCGGCTTGGATAGAAAATCCTTTGCTATCTGATTCAAAGCTGGCGCCATGTATTGTGTAATTATCTTCTCTATTTTTGAGTAATAGTATGCTAACAGAAATTTAGTATTTCCTATTTTTTTATAAGCTGTTTTACTCGCAATAACCAAATTCAGAAACTGGTAATCTTTCTCTGTTAAAACTACTACTTTGCCACTATTAAGATTTGCTTTTTGCGTTTGAGTTAGGTTTATTTTATCAATGGGCAAAATTTCAACACCCTTGTCCTTAATTTTGCTTAAGATAGAACCCCACTGTGACGGAGAGGTACTGGATATTTCTTTTTCTAAATCTGATAAAAACCCTTCTGCAATTACCTTTTCCGAGTTAACAACAATATCTAGCTCAACAGACTTCATATATTTGAAAAATAAAACAATGAAAACCACTGAAATTATTAAAAAGGCCATTAATATTTTTGTGAATATGCTGAATTTCATCACCAAGCCTTTGTAATGAATATATAGCCCTTACCATGTAAGGTTTTTATTTTTTCCCCCTTTTCATCACTCAGTGCTTTACGCAAGCGAGAAATCTTTAAATCAATTCCTCTGTCCACGCCATCGTACTCTCTTCCATATAAGGTAAAGCAAATATTATCTCTGCTTAGAACCTTACCTTGATTTTTAGCTAATAGGGCGAGCAACGCAAATTCAGTAGGAGAAATTGACACTTTTTGTTTTGAAAACGTAACACTTTGGTCATTGATGTTAATTTCTAAGGGACCAAATGAAAGTACTTTTTCTTCATGTACTAAATTAGGACGCCTAAGCAATGCCTTAATTCTCGCGCTCAATCGATCTTCTGAAATAGGTTTACTTAAATAGTCATCAGCACCTAAATTTAAGAGGTCAACCTCGCTTTGTAAGTCATTAATCGCAGTCAACATGAGAATTTTACCAGTATAATCATGACGAACTGTATGGCAGATTTGTGTGCCGTCCATCCCTGGCAGCATTATATCTAATACGACCAAATCAGGCTGCTCCCGAAGAATACGAAAAGCCGCTTTATCTCCTCGGCTCTCAATGGCCACTCGGTAGCCCTCCTCCTCAAGGCAGTCTTTAAGATAACTCGCCAGTTTTTTATTATCTTCGACTACAAGAATGAATACCTTTTCCATTACTGAAAGAGACTCCAGATTTTAAGAGCTATTCAGGTAATCATAATGCATTAATAATGAATGTCACGTGATAACCGTCTATCATCTATGACGTAATAGTATGGACCCCACCACCTATTGTAAGGCTTCTATTTGAGCCAGAATGAAGATGTTAACTGTCATTCAATCAAAGTGAGGGAGTCAATCGATTTAGCTTTAATTTCAATTAACTTCAAGTGGTTTTGATGCTTGATTAGAATGTCTGTACGAATCAAATACCTTTGATGTGAAATTTCAGCCTCAAACAATGTAATCGATTCATCTTCTAAAAGTCGTTTTGTTGCATCAAGAACGGATTCTGAATGATTGGCTTCAACAAACACACCTTCTGGAAAATAACAGCGCGCCAATGCTTCCACCTGATAGCCACCCTCAGCCAAGGCTTTGAGAAAGGCATCATCTTTTGTTTGATTGGCATACTGAGGCCTATCCATGTAAAAGAGTTTTGTGGGGCATTCCAATGCAAGTCTGAACTTGGACTTAGTAAGTTTTTTGTCAGAAGCCATATTCCTAGCGGCGCAATAAATTATCCATATCTTCAGTATAGTCTTTGCAGTTTATAAGAGGTTGAAACTAAAGCTGATGTAAGAGCCACTATTCTTTATTAACTGTTTGTCGAAGCTTTTTCGATAAATTCTCTAATGTCTTCAACTCGCCACACAGTTGTTCTAGGGCCAAGTTTTATTGGTTGAGGGAATCGACCAGATTTCACACCTGCCCACCATGTGGATTTTCCAACTGGAATTAACGGAGGAATCGGTGGATTTGCAGTTTTATCGCCGAGGATTTGGTGTGCTCTTAAAAAGCCGGTTTCGGGTAATTTTGTCATGATGTTTTTTGTCTGATTAAAATGTACGCATAATAATTGATGAAAATCAGGTCGTGAAGAGTTGCTGGTTTTGTTTTCTTGACTTTATCTATTCTGTATTCTAAATTCTAGAATATAGAATAAAAGAGAATAAGCAATGTCAATTAAGCCTCAAGATATCGTTGTTTTGGCAAAACTATTAGCCAAGAAGCCGAATGATGATTGGTCGCAAAACAGTCTTGCTTATGAGTTGTGTCTTAGTCCATCACAGATAAATAGCGCTTTTAAGAGGCTCGTCGATGCAGGTTTTCTGACACCATATCAATCAACGGAAAGACCTAAGCCGATTCTTCAAGCTTGTGAAGAGTTTTTTCTTCACGGCCTTAAGTATATTTTTCCTGCAAAATTAGGGGAAATCGTTCGGGGTATCCCTACAAGCTATGCGGCCCCTAGCTTAAATGAGCAGATTATAAGGGGAAATGATCCAGTCCCTGTTTGGCCTTATGGGGCAGGAGAGGAACGAGGAGTCGCGCTCAAACCATTATACTCTTCTGTCCCAGAGTCGATTACAAAACATCCTGATCCATTATTTTATGATTTATTAACCTTGATTGATGCGATTCGTTCAGGGCGCGCCAGAGAAAAACATCTTGCTATGCAACAGCTTTCGGAACTATTAAAATCCAAGGCAACTAAAAGTAAAATGACAGGAAACTTGTGAATAAAAGTTCTGCTCAGAAAAATATTGAATCATTAACGATCATTGCTCATCGCCTTGGAAATCTGTGTGATGAAGTGACGTTTGTTGGCGGTTGCGTCACGGGTCTTTTGATAACCGATAAAGCGGCACCTGATGTACGTTTTACAGTTGATGTTGATTGCATCATTAATGTCATAACAAGAACGGGTTATTATGCATTAGCTGAGAAGTTATGCCAGAAAGGTTTTAAAGAATTGATGTTCGGTAACCATCCAATATGCCGCTGGGATTGTGATGGTATTTTAGTTGATGTAATGCCAGTTGATGAAAGTGTGGATTTTTTATTGAGTCATGATTTGGAGGATATTATTTCACTGGTTGATGGTCGGTCAGAGATTGTTGAGGATGTATCCCAGGCGTCACAATCAGTTAGACAATATCTTTCACAGGAATTTGCACAACTCATGAATAATGAAAATTTCTTACAAGCATTACCTGGCCATTTAAATTACTCGAATGAGATATTTGTTAGGGAAAAAATTGTTAAAGAACGCATCAATGCAATCATAGATTTGGATTTATAAGTGAATACTAAAATCGCCTGGTTAACCGACCCTCATCTTAATTTTTTAAAGTCCCCTGAAAGAGAGACGTTTTATCAACAAATACTATGATTTTGGTGATAACTGGGAGCATGAAATTCTTTTTGAAAAAATAATTGATCCAAAACTCAATCAGCTCTACCCCGTCTGCATCGCAGGAAAGCGTGCCTGCCCGCCAGAAGACATAGGTGGCATCTGGGGCTACGAGCAATTTTTAGAAGGCATAAAAGATCCAGCGCATGAAGCACATGAAGAAATGCTAGAGTGGGTCCATGATGAATTTGATCCTGATGCTTTCGATCCCAAAGAAGTTGTGTTTGATTAACACCATTTATGCTCTACCCTTGTAACTTAGCCTTGTGTTTGGAGTGATGGCCCAGGATTGTTAACGTTTTGTTATCTTCAAATCTTCATGCTCAAAAGCAGAAGCCATGCGGTCAATCTCCCTTTTTGTCAAACCAAATTGGCTAGCAACCGAACGCCATTTACTTGCCGCTAACGCAACCTCTTTTATAATTTCAAGTGCTCTTGCTTTCTTTATCCGAAACTCATCAATGACGGAAAGCGCCAAATCAATAGAAGCCGTTGGATCATCATAATCTATCGACGTTGATAACATACGTGCTTTCATTTCAAGGGGGGTTGGGTTGACATCATAGGCAGGTGACAACCTCCAACCTTTATGACGTTCATATAAAAAACCATGATTTCTTAAATGATCATCTGTGTTTGAAATCATTACGGTAAAGATGATACGCCTCCACAGTTCTTCTAAATCACTGTTTGGACTTGCACCGTGTTGAGTAATGGCGTAAGCGATTTCAAGATAGCTGTGGGGGTCATTATCCTTTGCACCTAACATACTCATTGCAGATAAGAATGGAACACGCTGACCTTCGTGACGATCAAAACGGCGCAGAATCAGCACTGGTTTTTCCATGATTGTTTCCAGACGCCAATCGGTTGTTTTAATACCCGCTTTTTCTGCAAGTGTCAGCGCAACGGCTTCCCAGACAACCACGTTAAATTCATCATCTTTTTTTGGAAATTTAGCGATTACAAGATGACCGTCTTTATCTCTTACCGATGCTTTTGGCCGCGCGCCACCAAGAGATGAACCAGGTGCCAATAATATTTTCAAATCTTCAGCTGTTTCTTCGTCATTAAGATAATGTTCCGTTGCAGAAAGTAATCTAGGTAGATCAATTAAAGGTGGTATGCTTTCTTTATCTTTTGGGGTTAAGTATGGCTCGCCATCTTGTAGTGAGAAACGTAGTGCGCCCTGTCGAGCTTCATCATTAACGCCTAACAGATAATCGACTTCTGACAATGTTCTTGCTGTCTCTGCCATTGATTTAGCGCGCAAACTTTCTGCTCGGCGCATCAGAACACGACCCCAGCGATCAGGCGCCGAATCACCAATAGCACCGAATAATATCTGGTCTGGTGTGGTATGGAATGCGCCAGAGGTTAATTGAAGCGCAGGATCAAGAGCAAACTTTTCCGGATGTTTCAGCCATTGAGGATCATATTCAAAGGACGCACTTTGCCTTGCTCCACGCTGATGAAACCATAGCTTGCCAACCTTGTGCGTATTTTCGCCAAGATCAATCGAAACATAAATTTCTTGGCTACTCATTTGCATCCCCTTTATTAGCTTGTGGCGATCGGATTCTTTTAGGAAGGCTTTCTTCTTCAAGTTCACGCCCGACAATATCGTTAGAGACATGAGCAAGGGATGTTAGTTGCTCAGACATCCCTAAAACAAATAGAGCAGATGCATACGCACCCATGGATACGCTTGGATCGCCTTTTTCAATCTTAGATAAAGTGATGCGAGAAAACCCAGAACGTTCTGACATAAGATCCATTGGTATACGACGGCGGCGACGCGCATCACTAATGTTCTTACCCAACCTTCTTAAAGCGTTCTGCACTGGAATGGGGGAATGTATTTTTTTACTCATATTTCAACTCTTAATGTATTCTATATTATACCTTATGTCTTATTATGTATATAATAGGATACATTAATGCAATTATCAAGTTACTGGTGGCTTAATGTATATTATACTTATCATTAAATGATTTAACGTAAATAATAAGATATATTAAGTCGTTCATTAAAGGTTCTTTGCATAAAATGGTGTTGCTTCTGGTGGTCAACTGATTCGAATATATTGGTTGCGTTTATAATGATCTAAATGCAATTCACTTTATGAACTTAACACTTTTTGTTAAGTTCAGAGAGTAAATTTCATAAATCGAGAAACTGTTTAAAGTTAATAGGCTTAAATGTGAGCTCATGGGTTGTGATTTTAGGGGTTAGAAAAAAAGCATCAAAAATGCCCCATTTACGCCCAAAAATTGGCAAGTCGAAAATTATGGCTATATAAATCAATAAGTTACGATAAATTGTCGCGGTTCAATTCCCGCCGCCTTCACCATATAACTTGGGGTCTTTCCCATTTGCCTGTCTCTTGATCACATCTCTGCATACGCCACACGGCTTGACCAGGTGGCCGTTTTTTAGCACTTTTGTAGATTTGGTTATATATAAAAGGCTGATTAGTGATTATGTGTATGCTCAGAGCTTTCAGCTTGAGTATGATGCCCAGATTCTGTACTGGAGGGTAAAGACATTACACCAATTCCATAGCGATAAACCAGCTCGGCGCCATGCCAAGCGGTAATCGTTATCAATACAAAGAGGATCAACATGCATACGATAAAAGAGATTGAGCTATGTGTATGACGAAAATATCGCCAAAAAGACCATAGGGTAACAATAAAAATGCCGCTGAAGGTTAGAAGCGCCCAATTTCGATGAATGGTCATTGCTTCATGAGATTGTGCATCGTGTGCCACAGAATAATAGGCGATGAAACCTGCACTAACCGTAGCAATAGAGGCTAATAATCCAAACCATAAACACCAACGGCCTACCGTAAGCAATTCCTGTCCTAGGGGATAATCTTTTAGAACATGACCTAGCAAATAACTGATTGCCGAAACTGAAACCAATGCTACAGTAAAGTGCACAAATACCGGATGCCAATTTGGAATAATCTCAAACATAATTGTTTACCTTATCATTTTCAGCCAAAGAAAATGGGGTCTTTCCCATTTACCTGTCTCTTGATTACATCTCGGCCTACGCCACACGGCTTGTTCGGGTGGCCCAGTGTTTTAGCGCAGTACTTATAGATTCTGTGGTCAAGTCACAGAACCTAGAAGACTAGAGCTGGACTAGATTTTCAAAGATTTTTGCAAGGGAAGCGTTTATAAAGCGAACATTTTAGTAGCACAGAAAATCCAGCATGCTCTCACACCGACAAATGTTAATTAATTATTATCAAATGATTTTTTCAGGTGTTTAGCATCTAATCCCATTTTTTTAAGTACTTCGGGTGTTTTAGTAAACTGGATATTATTATATTCTACTACTTGAATTCGATTGCCCCAAGGATCTAGAAAATCTAGGAATTTGCCTTCCAATACCGTGGCACCAGCTTGTTCGGCCAATGCTATTACTTCTTCCTTATTATTTACTACCAGCCCAAAATGTCTGAGTTGATCAGGATTATTTTTTTCTTTTTTCATCAGCGCTAGAAATTGATCTCCCATGTCGATAAACGCATGAGAATCATCCTTACCCCGTAATTGAAAGCTAAATATTTTGCTATAAAAAGATAATGCTTCTTCAATATCACCAACTTCAAGAGCAACGTGATTAATTCCAATAAGTTTTGGTTTATCCATAATTCAATTCCCTTTCAATTTTTCAAGAATAAGCATGGATGGCGACTTGCACTGCCTTTCGCTTTTCGATGTTTACTTTTATACCAATTTATCAGATAGTGGTACTGGGATTGCTCTATGATGGAACCATAAAAATAACACGGCACCCATGATCAAAATGGCTATATCAGTTATTGTGTAGTCATCGCCACCTGATGTAAGTATAGTTCATTAATTGTCTGTCAATCACTGCAATCAAGCGATGACATTCATTGTCGTATTTTTCTTTATCATAAGGGATGTCTATCTTGGCATATTTATAATAATGACCATATTGACTAAACATAGAGCTAACATGACTCACTTGAAAATTTCACCATTCCAGGGTTGTGTAGTTTCCTTTTAAATCTGTTGCTAAAAATTTTTGATGTTTTTCTGCTAAGTATAAGCAACGTCTAATTCTTTTAATAAAATGGTTGGTTTAAATCCATTCGGTGTTCCTAATCAGTAGAGTATGAATATGTCAACTCTCTGTTTAGTGGAACTGCATCACTTGCTTATAATAAGCAATATTAGCAGGCCTTTTTTCAAAAGGCAGTGCGACAAACAGAATATTTGATTAACTGCTGATATTTAACTACTTTAAAAAGGCAAATTATATACAAATGAGTATTCATTAAATGCTTATAATTTAAATATCAAAAAAGGAAGAAAAAATGAACTACAAGGAATGTATTGAGGCTTGTTTGAACTGTTTGGAAACATGTGAAGCTTGTGCATATCAATGTTGCCTCGGTGAAAGTGCACGTATTGAATGCTTTAAATTGTGTACCACCTGTGCTGATATTTGTAACTTATGTGCCAGAATTTGCATGCGTGAAGACTTGCAATTTACAAAAGAAATCTGCGAGCTTTGTGCGAAACTTTGCGATGCTTGTGCTACTGAATGTGACAAATATGATGAAGAATTATGCAAAGATTGTGCCAAGGCCTGTAGAGAATGCGCCACAGCTTGCAGAAATATGTAAGTGAAAAAAACTCTCTCAGTCGTTAATTTTATCAAAAATTAATGGACAAATGCAAAAAATGTCGGGTCAGGGCCCGACTTCTACACTTTAAGTACGGAAAACGATGGGTTTGTGAACTTGTCTTCAAGAAATCAAAATCTCTTTATTTTACCCCTTAAATAAGTTCTAAAACCCTGTACATTTATCAAAGTTCGCTTTCATCTGTGTCCTTTGACTTTATGAACAAAAGGAATGAATGATGAGAGTAGGGTATGCCAGAGTTTCCACACACGAACAAAATTTAGATTTGCAATTGGATGAATTAAAAAGGGTAGGGTGCGAAGAAATTTTCACCGACAAAATTAGTGGCTCAGTTTCAGAAAGGCCAGGACTTGAAAAAATTGAAAACTATCTTCGAAAGGGCGATACCTTGGTAGTTTGGAGATTGGCTAGGCTAGGGCGCTCTCTTAAGCACCTTATCTCATATGTTGCTATGTTAGAAGAAAAGGGGGTAGGTTTTCATAGCATCACAAAATCTATTAATACCGAAACATCTTCAGGAAAATTTATGTTTCATGTTTTTGGTGCGTTATCTGAATTTGAAAGAAATTTAATTAAGGAAAGGACACGAGCAGGGCTTGAAGCAGCCCGTGCACGAGGGCGGCAAGGTGGTAGACCCGAAAAACTTAGTGATGAGCAAAAGGAACTGGTTAAAACCCTTTATGCAAATAAAAAGCATTCAATTCAATCAATTTGCAAAATGGTGGGAGTAGGAAGACAGCCTTATATAAGTACAAGGAGCGGCTTATGACGGCCTATAATTTTTCTAATCTTATTACAGCTATAAATTGTGAATTAGAAATGCAGTGCATTATGGCGCTTGAAGCTTTTAAGGCATCGAGGATTAATTTAAAGGAATACAAAGAAACATGTCTGAATCGGTCAACTGATCTTTCTGACTTCAACCAAATGAAACAATTTTGTCAAAAAGCATCTGAGGGGCAATACAAGTTTTTTAGAAATATTCATTCTTTAATTGTTTGTCACGCGAATATATCCAAATTACTTCATTGGAAAGGTAAGGGCTTTCGGGGGAAAAATAAATTCCCTGGCTCTGATGATGAAAAAGATAAAATTAAAAAGCATTTAAGCGAACTTCGGAAAAGTTTAAACTCTTTTGTGAATAATGATCGCACAATTAGAGACTATGTAGAGCACTTTGATGAATGTTTAATTAATTCGGCATGCCAATCAGATATCTCTAATCTACGCTTTTGCCATTCATCAGAACGTGTGCAAAGAGCAAATTCAATAAGCAAAGAACAATATTTACGTGAAATTATATACGATGATATGAAATATGCGGTAAGCGGTAAAGATTATGATTTAAAAGGTATGATCGAAGATGTAGAAAAGCTGCAACAAAAAATCCATGCTCTTAAAGAGTTTGGAGCTATTATCTGACAGTTAGATTGATAGACGAGAATTTAAGTCCCAAAACCCCATGATTCATGTGCATTAAATCGATAATAGACACCTGCGCCAACTAAATCACGAAAAACGATTTCAGAGACGCTAAATCAATTTTTATTTGATGTATCCATCAATTTATAAGTTAAAAGACAGATTTATATGATTTTCTGGAAAGTTATTTTGTTTTAATTAAAACCCCGAAGTGGGCAAGATCGAAGCTCTTGCCAGCTTAAACATTAAAATCCCAAAAACATTAACGATATCAATAGACCAATTTGGTAAATTTTCACATTAATAGAAATTGAAATATTAATTATACAAATTTGTTCTTTCATTTTAACAAATCCAAAACAAACCTGCCGGCAGGTTGTTCAAACCTGTCCTTATTTAACGACGCGTTTAATTACGTCGCTCAGGTATTTATGCGCACTAAGCCTGAGTTCGATAAGCGCCTTGTACTATACAGCCCTGATCTCAGATCACTAAAGCTGCAAGGTCTGCTTACCTTCGCCATCGACCAAACAATGACGCTAGGGAGTTTGGCCCTCCCATTAATATTATAGAATAAAAAAGCGTGATGATTATCGTTAAAACAGTGAGAGTGAACTAACTTAATAATACTGGTGTAATTTTTACTTAGATATCTTAAACATATTTCTTAACTGATTCTGTTTTGCTTAAGCGTTGCACTAACATGGAGAGCAGAGGAGTAAAGAAAACCCTCGTTTGTTGTCTAGTTTGACTAGTACATAAATATTGTGTACTATTATTTTTATATAACAATAATAAGAGTACATTGTGGATATTTACACTGTTGTTTTGCCAGAAAAGCTAAAGAAAGATTTGAGGCGAATTCCTAAACATGTTCTGGTTAAATTGACCGCTTGGATTAACGCGGTTGGACATTACGGGCTTAGTGAAGTTAAAAAAACACCAGGGTACCATGATGAACCCTTAAAAGGTGATAGAAAAGGGCAGCGCTCTATTAGATTATCCAAGGCATATCGAGCGATTTATATAATAGATAGCTCTGGGAAGACTCAAATCGTAGAGATAGTGGAGGTTAATAAGCATGATTACTAAAGAAACAAGCAAAACGATGCAATACCTTGAAGAGTTAATGGGTGAAAAGTTGACTCTTGGATTGTTTATGCGCTCTATAAGACAAGGTGAAGAATTAACCCAGGTTGATTTTGCAAAAATGTTAGGAATCTCAAAGCAAGCCCTGTGTGATATTGAGCATGGCCGCAAGCCTATAAGCCCTAAAAAAGCGGCTGAATATGCCGATTTGCTGGGATATTCCAGAAGACAATTTGTACAACTTTGTCTTCAGGACATATTAGACAGAGATAAACTGGGCTTGATCGTTGATGTAGAAAATGCAGCTTAACGAATCGATATATCAGGAAGCTAGTATGATGGAAAAAATTTTCGATATAACCAAAGCAGATCAGTATGATTTTTTCAATCTGGCTGACTTTAATTATTCTACTTTCTTTTACTGTTGGAAAAAGGTGGGGCTTGAGTCAGCTACGGCTAGAGATATGCCCACTTGAAAAAAAGATATCTCATGAGCCGGTTTTTTTTATCCAATAAATGGCATTAAATAGCCTTGCCCCTATTTGAATATCTACGCCACCGAGCTCCTTCATCGACATGATGTCAATTTGTTTAAATCTGAGATACTTGGTGATGATTATCTGGCGTCATCTGGTCTTCAAGTTGCGATTTGAGATCGATAAAATCGTTTGTCCTTACTTTACATAATGCCGTCAAGGCATCCAAATCTTCTAACGCGCCAACGCCCAGAGTCGCCACGCCGCGCGCACCAACGGCGACGCCCGCCTTATACAATGCAAAATCAACCGACAACTTTGAGTCAACACTAAACCAATTTTCATACTTGTCAGTAGTCCAATTATAGAATTGTTTTGATGTTTTCGGCTGCGAGGTAAAATCAGGCACAGGGGAAAATGGTTTATTAGAGCAGTACTCATCAACAACATGCATCGGTAACAGCTTTTGTGCTCCACCAACACCTTCTCGCCACTGCTTATTAATAGCAACCCAATTCTTAGCTCCTGGCGCAATTATCAAGTCCACTTGCGTTTGCAGCTCTTTAATAATGGTATTTGCAAAATCAAAGTGCTGTTCAGTGATTGTTTTTCCATTAAGCTTATAAGTGACTCCGTCTGTGTGCACTCTGTTGTATTGAGCAATCAATTGTGCAAATACCTTTCTACCTTCTTCATTACTTGGGATGCACTCAATCATTGCTGCCCACATGTGTTTATCCAGGGCCCATAAGGTATATTCAAAAGGACTGATGTTCGCAAATTCTCGCCCAGAACAATCCGTAACAACGCCCCTCTTAAAAATTAAACGGATGTCCTTCTTTAACATCGCTTTAATCGCATCATGTTCCCCGCGTGTTACATGATGCAATAATTTGGAAACATCAATCATAGGTTTAAATAAAGCCAAATGATATTTTGATGTCATAGAAAGGTTAACTAACTCACGACTTGATAAATTTTGAGCGGTTTTAATTTTAAGTTCTGATGGTAATTTATTAAACTTCTCGAATTTGGATGGCATACTTTCGCCTTACTTCTATTCACTTAGGATAATTTAAGAAAAAATTATACTTGAGTCAATTGAATAATATAAAGGGCCAAGTGATTTTAAATTGATCATAAAGGGAGCTCATAATATTACATTACTGCGAGGTCACCGCGTTAAACCACCCTGACTCGGAGTTTATCTGACATTTGATGCTTACCTTTTTAAATTAAAAAATCCTAATGGGAATTCAATTTAGCATGATAGCGATTTTTACCATTAATTTTTGAAACTGGTAAAGTATATTATTCTTGTGCTTTCGTTTCGTTAATTGTTTTTTTGAGGAATGCTTTTTTATTTGGCCATTGTTTAATTAAATTTTTATTCAATTCTGGACAATTTTCAGCTATCCAAGGAGCAAATTGCACCAGAATTAAAGGAATTCTTGGTTTGAGACATTCTGCAAATTCTTTCTGGGCTTGCTTTTTGCACAAATCCTTGTTTTTCATACAGTTTTTTATAATCTCATCCGTTATTAGTTGCCAATTTACTGGAGGGACCACACCCAGGAAGGATTCAGTCATGATTTTTGGCAGAATAGCTTGAGAAATAGAGTCAAATTTTTTGGGATCAACTTTGTCTTCACAAAATTCCTGCTGTAAGATTTCATCCATTTGTTTTGTAATCTGTTCTACTTCATTCATTTTAAAACATGGGGTTAAGCTAGTATTATATTGCGACACCGTATTTGCGATGAGTAAATTGCTGCTTAAAATAAGACCTAAACAAATTAATATTTTTATCATTTTTCATCCTTAATTTTCAGCGTAAAATAATAGCACGTATTTGCGTGCTAAGCGCGTAATGCGGGAAGCTATCTGATTGAATTTAAGAATTATAAGCTTAGATAATATTATTGATTTTTTCATACGTGACTCAAGCACTTATAGCTACTTGTTGGAAGGACGGGGTCAAGGCTATTTATAACATTATTATTCCGTGTCTCTTATTGCCTTTTATGAAGAAAGTCGAGTTTACATCATGACTGCGAGGTCAGATCGTCGCAGTCCGTGATGGGTTGTCCATTTCCTCGCATGTGGTGCTCAAGTCCAAATAGCTCTGCTGTATTTGCTCAACGTAGTTTAGCAAGGCACCAGCCAAGGCTTCACGTAGAAAACCAGGGCCACCTGAGCGCACATTCCCCCATAGCCATGACGCGGCAAAATCAAAACCAAGACCAACCGAATCACCGGGCGTAAAGTAAGTAGCGTCATCATCTTGGAACGTTAATGACCGCCGCCGCGGATTTTTTTCTTCGATTATATAATAAAGGCCCTGACAGAAGGCCTGTGCATAGCTCGCCGGCGTAAAACGCTGAATATAACCGATAGCCTGGCGCCAGAATAAATCACGTTGGTGCCACGACCAATGATCAAATTGCGTATTGTAGACATTAAGCGCCTCAATTAAGTGTAATGGATTAAAAAACTGCTCTTTCAATGTCAAATCTGTAAAGTTTGTTCTAAAATTCTTTAAAGCCTGGCAAATCGGTGTGTTGTTATTCTTCTTTTGAAGAGCCGCCATAATATCAGCATTTGAACTCCTAGAAATGACTTGGATGAGGCTTCTAAAATCATAGGGTTCTTGTTTAGGTAAGCCTTCTGGAAATAGTGCTTTAAACTGACTAACCTTTTCTGCCTGTCCATTTGGCAGTTCATCAAAATAAGGTTCTATCTTTTTCCATAACATAACGTCGTGCCAAATCAAAGCGGCCTGAAAGGGTGTAATACCAATATAGGAATGACCAGAGTAGTCGGTGGCTTGAGAAGGAATAAGCAATAAACGAGGATTGGCAACAATCATTTTAAGCGCCTCCGCTTCCTCACCTCTAATGACATGAGATAAAAGCGTTTGAGCTGCTTTTCTTTCTAAAGGATACTGACAAGCAAAAAACATTGTGCTTGATACTTGAGAAAGGTTATACCAGTCCTTTTCTGGGTATTGCGCTAAAACCTTGTGATGAAGTTCAGTAGGTAATTGCTCCAATAAAGATAATGATTCTCCACCGGCATCTTTGTTTGCTTTTTCTTTCTCTTGACTTGGCATAGTCAATCTTTCCTATCTAACGGTTTAAAAAATTAATTTAGGGATAAAGTCTATTTTTAACGCTATTATGCTTGTGTGGTTTCTTATCACCTTTTATGAAGAAAGTCGAGTTTGAGTCAGTTGCAGCTAAAGATATGTCCAGTTGAAAAAAGAGGTGTCTGTCTAATGAGCTGGCTAATGGACTAAAATAAATAGCATTGTAAATAGACTTGACTCCTAATTACATACTCATTCTCGTACGAGTCCAAAAATCCATAGAAACAAACTCTGATATAACCAGTGTACCGCTGTCTTCTGGCACAGACTTCATCGATTCAAGCACCGCTCCAATTGGCTCAGAGACTTTTGATTTTAGTATTATTTAGTCAGTATATTTATACTATATGCTATGTATATAGCTTGTATCTTCTTGAGGAGCACTGAGGCAAATGCGCAAATTGGGTTACTGGGAAACCGCACTGTGTTTATTGCACGATCAGTTAGCAGGAACTGGCACCATATTTAGCGCTACGCATATCCGTGGTCAAATCGACTTTGCGCATTTTAAAAAGGCGTGGTACTTGCTGTTTCAGCGTCATCCTTTATTACGTGCCACAATTGAGCAATGCTCTGATGGTTATTATTTTAAAGAAAATGCTAGGTTTGATAATATTCCGATTCGATCCATATCCCATCCTGATCCAAGCCATTGGGAAACGGTCGTAGAACAACAGTTAAGTGAGTTATTTCCTACAAATCAGTATTTATGGCAAGTTATTTTATTACACACGAACTCGCTGCCAACCAATGAATATCACATCATTTTTTGCGTACACCATGCGATTGCTGATGGTTTGTCATGTGTGTATTTGATGAATGAATTACTAACTTATTATAAGCAAATTAACAGCAAAAAAAACATAACAATTAAACCACTGCCATTGCTGAACCCGGTAGAGAAACTTCTTTCACGACCAATATTGGTAAACATGGCTAAACCTAAAAAAGACCCTACGCCAAAACCTATCTCACATACGCCAGTGTTTTATCAAAATTATAAACCTTTAGGACAGCGTGTGACCAAACAGATTTATCGTATTATACGGCAAACAGATTGTAGGCAATTAACAATGTGCTGTCGTCAACGCAATATCAAAGTCAATTCCGCCTTTAACGCAGCCATGCTCTTAGCAGCCCAAATCATGCTTGAACCGCCATTGCATACGGAATTAGTTACACCAGTCAATTTAAGACTTTATTGCAACCCACCAATTGGCCTTGTGCACTTTGGTTGTTATATCTCTTGTGTGAGCACACCATTTGCACTTATTTCAGATGATTCTTTTTGGAAACTAGCACAACAATATGAACAACAACTAAATGCAGAAATCCCTAAATTGGCTTCGCTTCCACTAGAGTTTGACTCAGCCAATGCAAGTCAATTATCTACTTTATTAGATATTGAGTCGGCACGAATGCGACTTCAATTCACTTCGGGATTTTGCGTTACCAATAAAGGTTATCTTCCCTTTCCCAAACATTATGGTCCACTAGAATTAATTTCTTATTTCACTTCTTCTTCGCGACAAGCGGGAGATCTGGTGATTAATTTATCGGTCACTTCAATGCTTCATCAAACTTTTTGCTGTTTTACTTACGCGTCGCCATTAATTCAATCAGAATGGGCAAGTCATTTTGCTGATCAGTATATCAATATATTACTGGGTGCAATAAAAAGTACCCACCCATAAGCTACGACGCTGTATTATGTAAAAAAACATATAGCTTGTTATAAAACAATTTGTTTTTGGCTCGTTTATGTAAATATACCCAGATTTTGAATCATATAAATTTACACTCGATGGGTATAGTCTAGAAACTCGATTGCAACATTTCATCAGTGAACTTGCCTACATTGGACGAGCTCATAATTGTGATGAATCCCACATTAAGACCGACGCTCGTGGAAATCCTCTTCTGGATGCAGAGGTAAACCCCGTCACCCAAGGGATATCATAAAACCGGACAATTCATGTGCTACAGAAGCGTAATGTTTATTTCCCCCTACACAATACAGCAAGAGTATATTAACATGACTAGTCAATAGTCTTATCAGCAATCAGCAATCAGCAATCAGCAATCAGCAATCAGCAAAGCTATGATTGTAATTTCTGGATGGATTGGAGTAGTGTATTTGAGTATGGGTGCCGGCCCATTTATTTTGGATGAGTCGGGATATTGGTTTTGACGAAGGAGGCGTAATGAGTTATCCAGGAATAGAGTGTGGAAGAAGGGGTATCGAGAGGCTAAGGGGTAGCACTGATACTGTCAATCAATCAATCAATTCTGGTTTATTTTCTTCATTAATTAATTTTCTGCATAGTAAGCCTTTTAAAACTCCTGTTTTCCGTCATCAAACCACAACAGATCATCGAAGCAGCGCTGGCTTTTTAAAGAGAGCAGGTTTTGGTTTTCTTGGTTTGTCGCTGGCGTGCATGACGCTGCCTGCAGTGGCTGGCAGCATGGGTGCAGTGGATGTTCCTGTTTCTCATCCCTGGTCGGTGACTGGCAGTCTTGGCTACACCGTGTATGAGGATATGTTCCGAGATGATGGTCAAACGGCTGTGGGTCGCTTTGCCATTGGCCGCGATGTATACACTGGTAATTCTCTGACCTGGGGTCTTGAAGTTGGCGTGCAAAGCGGCAACACCATGCGTTATTTCCCATCACAAGCCGCCATTGATGCGCTTGGCGGTCTTCCGATTCAAACGACGGTGAAGCCGATGCTTGATGCGCTAGTGACTTTGAAAACCGCTTCTTTCGGCACAATACCCGTATTTGCTCAACTCAAAGGCGGGATTGCCTATCGCCGCTGGCAGTTTAATGACCGAGACAGCATTAACGATAAATCACGAATTGCCGGTGAAGTGCAGGCGGGGCTAGGTGGCTTTATCAGTGAGCGGACAAGCTTGAGTTTGTCTTACCAGGGTATTTTTGGCAGCAATCCTGATTTTCGCCTCAATGCGGCTAATGCCACCGGTCGGGTATCTAATATCCCCGTGCAACATGGTGTGCTGCTTGGTTTAACGGTTTCTGTATAACCTTGGATAAGGAATTCCTATGACTAAGAAACAACACATTATCGCTTTAGGTTTGGCTGCCATACTCTCTACCACGGGCCATACCGCCAATCCGGCCACGAAAGAGTACGTGGATGCGCAAGTCACGATACTGCAGTCGCAGATTGCCGCGATTCCCTCTGGGAATCAAGGGCCTGCAGGGCCTCAAGGCCCTGAGGGCGACCCAGGTCCTGGGGTTGCTGCCGGAGGTACGACTGGGCAAATTCTTGCAAAAGCCACGGATACTGATTATGACACCGAATGGGTTGATGGCCCTGCTACCTATACTATAGGTCAGCAAGCCATGGGTGGGGTTGTATTTTACGTGGATGCTACCGGTCAGCACGGATTAATTGCAGCAAATGCAGATAATAATGGCGTTCTTGCCATACGGTGGGGTATTGGACAGCAAACACTTGCCACGGGTGACGGTATTGGTGCAGGCAGTATGAACACGTCTTTGGCGATTGCTAAGCAGGCCTCAGAGGCTGATGTTGCTAATGATGCTTTACTTATTTGTGCCAATTATGCTATCCAGGCCGATGGTGTGACACCTTGTGCTGCCCCCGGTGCAGCAGGCGCTACTTGCTACGCTGACTGGTATTTGCCGTCAAAGTTTGAGCTGAATCAATTGTATCTACAGAAAGTAGCAGGGACGGTTGGCGGTTTTGCCAATGTCGACTACTGGAGTTCTACAGAGACCGGTGCTGCCAACGCGTGGGTACAGAACTTCGGCTCTGGCAATCAACTCTTCGACAGTAAGATCGCCAATCTTCGGGTTAGGTGTGTCCGGGCTTTTTAACGCTTAATCCCTTTGCCCTTGTTTGAAGTCGCGTAGCGACTTATTAGATTTTAGAACACTGGCTGGCGTAATGCCAGCCGATAAGCCACAATCGGCGTGGGCGATTGTATGTCCGCGCCACTTTATTATAGCGAAACATTGATCTTTCGTTATTAGACCTCTTTCGAAACCACCATTTTCTTAACGTATCATGATCTACAAGAAAGCCATCTCTTTCTAAATACTCCGATGCTAAGGTTGGACCAAAGCCTTCATATCTCTCTATATATCGGTTTATAATCGTTTCTTGATGCGTGTTCTTTCGACTTGAGACTCGACCACGGTTACCGTGGATTAGGCCTGCATCACCTTTCTCTTTATACCGTTCATAAATCCTTAAAATTTGCCGGTAACTTAAGCCACGCTGCTCAGCCGCTTGTACTAACGTAATTCTTTGTTGATTTACCATCTCACAGACTGCTTTTCTCTGCCTTTCACACTCACTCATGATCAGTACTCCCATACAACCAATCTCCTTTTAAGCTCATACGGAACTTATAAGGTAAACAAATGTGACATTTTCATGGAGTTAGCGATGTGACAGATTTATGGAGTTACGACAATTTTCAACCCATTTAAAATAATAAATGAAAAGATTGTCCGTAACTTGACCGATGCGCTGCTCCATTTTTTTAGATATAATGAATTAACTTCAATTTAGAGATAAATTTTTGTGAAGCATAAAAACAAGAAAAAGCAATCCTATCCGTTAACCCATAAACTCGCAGTTGTAATTGTTATTATTTTAATTTCTATAGCATTGACGCTTTTAAATTAAAAAAAAATGGTAGCCAAAAAATATTTATTGTAACTCCCCCGGATATTTTTTGCCTACATTTCATCATACGCAAATCACGTTCAGCAAAACCAGAGAAAATCCAGCGCTGATTGCTGGCAATGAACCGGTCATTGGATGCCATGAGCAATCCGGTTTTGATATTTATATAGATAATTCATTCCTTGAGCCAGCATCGTAAGTTGTTGAATACACTAATATATCACCAAAACAAATTGATACCATGCGGCAGCTTTATCGTCCACTATGGAATTCTAGTGTTTAACCAATAGCGTGCTATATCGATTCGACGCGCTATCCACACATTTTGAAACGCTTTAACGTAGTTAATAAATTTTTGTATAGCAATGGTTCGACCTGGTCTTCCACTGATTCTAGGGTGAAGTCCAATGGTCATGAGTGCAAGCTTTTTTTCGTGATATAAATAATCAAAGGTGTTTTTTAAATGTAGAAAAAATTCATCTGCATGACTAAATCCTGGTGATGTGCAATAGCGAAAATCATTGCAATCAAGTGTGTACGGTATAATCAGCTGATGGTCATCAAAATACGGTAAATCGTCGGCATAACTGTCGGAGTGATACATTAAACCTCCCAATTCTTTTAACAGATCTAATGTATGTGCACTTCGCCTCCCTGTATACCAACCCAATATATCTTTCTGGGTCAATTGGCTTAAAGTGGATAGACACAGATGGATGTGGTGTTTTTCTTCTTTTTTAGAAACGCCACTGTAATCAATCCAACGCCACCCGTGACCTGCAACTTCATGCTCGCTTTCACGCAAATAATTACTGAACGCGGGATTTAACGTTAACGCGAAGCCCGTTACAAAAAAAGTAAGTGGGATTAATTCTTGATCAAATAAATGTAACAAACGCCAAATGCCGCTGCGGCTTCCATATTCAAATAAAGACTCCATGCTCAAATGACGAGCCCCCTTAGGTTGTTTGCTTAATGAAAATTCAACGCCATACGTCTCAGAAAAACGATCGCCATTTAAAGGGGTTAGCTCAGCGCCTTCTTCATAATTTACGACAAAATTGAGTGCGAGATGGGCTTTATTAGGCCATTTAATCTCAGGCACCATGTTTCCATAGCCCACCATATCACGCATTGATTATCCTAGTTCAAAAGAGGTGATACCATACACATGATTATGTTCAATGTTTGGTTCACCTTTTAAATACATTCGTGCGGTTTCAAAGACTTTTTCTAAATGATGGCGACTGACTAGCGCTTTTGCTTCTGGGTTATTTTCAGGGATATCTAAATAAAAAGGTTTCCTTTTGGCGTGTGCTGCTAAATGGATAAATAATTCTTCAGCAATGCTCGGGGTATCGGCAAATAACGGACCAATTTTAAATCCTTTTTGACAAGGCCTAATAAATCCATAGCCAGCTATGGTTTGATGATTAAGCCATGCGAGGCCTTTTCCTCCCTCTTGATGCAGCCAGCATTTCAAGAACGAAGGTCTAAAAGCAGGAAAGTGGCGGCGATCGTATGCGAGTAACTCATCGAAAGGGATCTTGTCGATAGAAACTAAATTTACAGGAATTGAAGAAACCGCGCTATTTAAACTACCTTGATAACGTGCATTATTGTGAGCTAGTTTGTAGCCAAGCCGAGCATATTTATCAAGCATATTCATTACGCCATCAATGCCTGCATTTCGGTTGCCTACATAAGCTAGTCGGTGCTTTGTTAATTCTAATCCGTACCCTTTTCCACGGTAGGATTTATCCACAATATAAAACCCACAAAAGGCATATTGGTCATCATATAAAACAGCTGATCCTACCGCGATAATTTGACCATCAAGTTTGCCGGCAAAAAAACCATGACAATCTGTTTGGAAAAAGCAATCCGCATCATGAAGACCAGGATTCCATCCCTCATTGCGGGCCCAGTCAACAGCGACTTGAACTTCTTTTTTATTCATGGTTTCAATGACATAGATAGAGTTCATATCGTGATTTTATTGAATTCATTGTTATTTTATTATAGTCAATAGTTATAATCAGTGGGCTTTGCACTAAAAGTAAAATAATTACTTACCCTGCCTTTGAAATCACTTCTCACTGTGAAAGTTTTTGTTAATTTAGCGATTTGGACTAGGAGACATGCCCCTTCTGACGTCTAAATCTAAATTATCGATATCATCCCAATCAGGAAAAGATGTAGCGTAATGTTCATTTAAATATCTCGATAACTCGTCAAGATACTCTGATTCAGAATAGGGATATATATCAATCTCAAAAACATTCTCATAAGTAAATGTTTGTGGAAATTGATGAGGCTTATCAACAGATTTCTTTTATACCCTACAGGCCGCTCATATTCAGCTATCATGCACTCGTAACTAAACTCACTGTCTTCTGGTTTCCTAGAGTAGAAAGTGCACATCGCTTTAACGTTAATTTTAGTCATAACCTACCAATTTTGATAAAGGCTCTTAGATATAATTTTAGACAATTAGTTGGTTATTTTGTTAATTTTCTGGCATATTGATGAAAAAATGAAGCGTGACTGGGACGATAATCCGAATAGGGGGGCTGAACGCAGATATTCTGAACTGCTGTATAAGCATGGTTTTTAAACAAAACTATGCAAATATCAAATAAAAGTCAGGATCTTCCTTAAATATTTTATCCATAATGTTCGCTTATTGATTTACAAGTTAATTAATCTCCTCAAAGTCGGTAATGTCTTAATTTTGAAAACGTAACCACATTTCCTAACCGATTCAAAGAAATTAATAGAGAGAATAGGAATGGGTGACCGCTAGCTGTGACCCCTAATCCTTTCTCGAATTAACTCCTATTAATAGCGCTTCCTTATGATCATTGGCCTAAGCAGTTAGCACCAAGTACGTCTTTACGGAAATGGTTCGATCATGATCCGGAAAAATGGGATGAATTTAAACGGAGATATCTTGAAGAATTAAAAGAAAAGCGTGGCGTACTTAAAGAACATTTTTGAAAAATGTGATGATGCAAACGTTGTTTTACTCTACGCAGCAAAAGGCAAAAACCATACTCACGCGCTTGTTTTAAAAGATGTATTGGAATCTTGGCCTAATTGGCCAAATTATACGTAACAGGGTTTACTTAGATGTCTATTATCATGTAATGAATAGAGTAGCAGACTGTAAGTATATTTCTAACTCGGAGTATAACTACAAGATGTTTTTAGAGGCGCTTTTGTGCGCCTAAATAAATAGACTTACCCCCTAATCTTCGATCTCCGGATTAATTCTGCAACTTAGTTCCATAAATCCGATCGCCCGCATCCCCAAGTCCTGGGAGAATATAGCCGTGCTCATTTAATTTTTGATCAATTGCAGCCGTGTACACCGGAACGTCCGGATGAACTTCGTGAAATCCAGCAAGACCTTGAGGAGCAGCTAAGAGACAAAGAAACTTTATTGATTTCGGCTCATATTGTTTGATTCCATTAACCGCCGCAATGGCGCTATTTCCCGTTGCAAGCATAGGATCAACAACAATTACATCGCGATTTTTAATATCTTCTGGTAATTTAAAATAATACTCAACAGCCACTAAGGTTTTAGGATCTCGGTATAAGCCAATATGGCCAACACGAGCCGAAGGGATAAGCTGTAACATGCCTTCTAAAATTCCGTTTCCAGCACGCAAAACTGAAACAAAAACAAGTTTTTTTCCTTTCAAAATTGGAGCCTGCATGGTCATTAATGGTGTTTCAATTTCTTCATATTGAATTTGAAGATCACGCGTAATTTCATAAGCCAGCAATAAACTAATCTCATGCAAAAGGTTGCGAAACTTGACCGTGCTCGTATCCTTTTTACGCATAATTGTTAATTTATGTTGAATTAATGGATGGGTGATTTCAATAACTTGTTGATTGCTCATCTTTCAGTCCTTTTTTAAAAAATAGTACCGTCACTGATAATTTGTAAAGGAGGTGCTCCATCAGGTCGCTTTAGTTTAGCGATGCGTCTACCAGCTTCCCAAGTTCCACCTTGAAGAATCTTTGCTAGCGGCAAATCAGATGACGTCATATCTAGTTGCTGGCGTATTACTTTTGCGAGCTCATCCAGTAGAGCTACGGTCAAACCTCGCCATTCGACTATGAATTCAGAACCTGGCTCATGAGGTTTTTTGCACGCATCAATTCTTTTCAATTGCAAAACGTCTAAGTCAATTAGTAAGCCGCCATTGCGATACTCTGGCAAACCCGTCAGATCATCCAAATCAGTGACCTTTATTCCGCTTTGTTCTAAGGGCTCAATCAAAGAGTAAGTCAGCCATTGCGACAATTTGTGAAATGGAATTAATTCAGAACCCGGTTGATCCGTTTTAAGTAATGAATGGTTCCAGACGTCACCCAAAGAAACCCCGTTGAAACATAATCGCTCTGGCCAAACGGGGCTAAATCCAGCCAAAACAGCTTGAAAAATTTGCTGGGCAGCAATGGATTGTTCGGATTGCAAGGAAACAATGTATGAATAAAAATCACCCAATCGGCCCTCTTGGCCAAAATATTGGCGCTCTTTCTTGATCGTAACTCCCAGACGATTGAGTAACGCCACACGCCCTTCAATCCCCTCAAGAGGATTGTCCTCATCAACCTGAAAACGATTCATTAGATCGGTATTACTAAAGGCAAGCAGGCGCTCGCTATCAACTCGCAAGGGCTGATTGGGATCGATGCTAAAAGCACCGTCGAGATAAAGCGCCAAGCTCGCAACGGCCAACCCTTCCGAGCGATTCAAATCAAGCCCTGTACTTGATTCGAAGTAATGCCAATGTTTACCCGCACCCGCATCAAGCAAGACACTGATGATCACAAGTTCATAAAGAATTTTGCCACGCTCTTCTATCGAAAAGAACGCCAGCTGAGCTTGCAATGTCTTAATTCGATTAATTCCACCCGCTTCAAAATGTCGCCAACGGCTATGATATGGAATATTAAGATCAGGATATTGATCATAAATAACATCTAACACGAAAGAGGCTGCTTCCGTAATTTTATTAGTATTCATTCCAAAATGTACTAGTTGATTCTGACGAGCCAAATCAAATAAGCGTTGAGATTGCTGGCGAATTGTTCGCAAATCTTGCAAGGATTCCAACACTTCTGCACCCGATTCGTTATGCTTATTCATCAAGACCACGTCCTTTAGGTTTTGCCAGTTCATTAATGTCAAGAATACTATCGGGTGAGAAATAACCCGCTGCTCGCTTTGCATCCATCTCAACCTTGGCGTCTTCTGGAATCAATTCATCCGGAATTTTAACGCGTTCTATCACTTCGATCCCTGCTTTTTGTAGCGCATCAAATTTCATATTAGACATGGAAACAAAACGCTGTATTTTCGTAATACCAAGCCAATGCAAAACATCGGACATCAATTCCTGAAAACGCATGTCCTGAACACCGGCTACACATTCTGTACGCTCAAAATACTTGGCTGCTGTGTCACCGCCTTTTTGTCTTTTTCGCGCATTATAAACGAGAAACTTAGTAACTTCCCCCAACGCCCTGCCTTCCTTGCGATTATATACGATAAGACCTGCTCCGCCTCGTTGTGCGGATTCAACACATAATTCAATACCATGCACAAGATAAGGACGACACGTGCAAATATCCGAGCCAAAAACATCTGAACCATTACACTCATCATGGATACGACAGGATAACTCAATATGGGGGTCATGAATGGTGGTAACATCACCAAAGAAATAGGCAGTTAATCCACCGATGGGAGGCAAAAACACGTTAAGATCACTTCGTGTGACTAGCTCCGGAAACATGCCTCCGGTGTGCTCAAACAAAGTGCGTCGTAATTCTGCCTCTGGTATTTGGAAGCGTTCAGCAATTCCTGGCAAATACCATACGGGTTCGATGGCTGCTTTTGTAACAACCACATCACCAGATTCATGTAATATTTTACCATCCGGTTTAAGACGTCCCTTCTTGATTGCGTTTTGTAGCTCTGGCATGTTGATATGCGCTTTGGTTACAGCAATTGTTGGCCTGATATCAAATCCTTTGGCAATTTCCGCAGCAAAAACCTCGGTAACTCGATGCCCCCAAGGATCAAGCGAGACAATTTTGTCAGAATGGCTCCACTGAGAGTGCGGTCCAATAGCCACGGGTGGTGTAGTATTTGTTAAATCAGGTATGTGTTCTGGATCAAGAACACCGGCAGCTACAGCAAGAGCACGATAAACAGAATATGAGCCAGAGTGTGTACCTATTGCATTGCGATTTTTAATGTTCGTGAGTGAAGCGATAATAGGCCCGCGTTCTTTTGGATCAGATGCCCCCCACTTCACTTCCAAAGGCACAGAGGCATGCCTTGAAGGATGAGAGGTTAAAATAATATGGCCTTTTGTTTTTCCTTTTGTTTTATCCTTGATTGACATAAAAATCCCTAGCAGTTGATTTTGTACACTCAACTTAAAAGTTAGATCCGAAAGATGATATCAGTTCTACAATATAGATTAAGTCTATATTTAATCCAAAGGTTTTTTACTAATCCTTGCTGGCGAATTGGATCCAAAGATCTTTATTTAGCAATGTCTTTAATTAAAGAAATGGCCATTTCCTTTATTTAAATATAAATACGGTAGGTCTATTTATAATGCTATTTATTTTGGCGCACAAAAGCACTTCTAAAAGTATGTTGTGCCAAAATAAGCAACCTTTTCGATGTAGTGTCTATAATGCATAATGATATGTACATTATCTCAACACCATCCTATTCCTCCAAGTCTTACCCTGTACCCAGATTTTCTAAACTGCTGTATAAGCATGGTTTTTTAAACAAAACTATGCAAATATCAAATAAAAGTCAGGATCTTATTGTGTATGGCCATCATCCTTCGCCATGTATTTAAACAATACAAGCAGTTTAAAAACAATCAAGCCTTGGTGGATGTTTCGCTTCGTATAGACCCTGAGGATAAAATGGTGGCTTTAATTGGCCCGAGCGGTTCTGGTAAGAGCACGCTATTAAATTTGATTGCGGCACTTGATAAACCAAATTCAGGGGAGATTATTGTAAACTCTAGGAATATCCTGAGGCTAAATCGTACTGATCTAGCTCAATATCGACTGCATGATGTAGGGATTGTTTTTCAATTTTTTTATCTTTTTCCAACCTTAACCATTTTTGAAAACATAGCCGTGCCTGGCTATCTTGCCAACACGTCTCGTAAGAACTTAAAAAAAGAAGTGGAGGCTATTGCTGATTTGGTGGGAATTAGACATTTGCTGAATCGCCATCCTCATGAGATTTCAGGAGGCGAAGCTCAGCGTACAGCAATTTGTCGCGCGTTAATCAATAAACCTAAATTATTGTTGGCTGATGAGCCAACGGGTAATCTCGATACAGAAACGGCTCATGTCATTTTTTCTCTAATGCAAACTTTAGTAGAGCATCGAAGATTGACAGCAATTATTGCAACTCATGATTTACACTTGCTTAAAAAGGTCAATAAAACAATAGAACTTAAAAATGGACACATCCTCTAATGGTTCTGTTGAAACTCTTTAAACTGCTCACACTTCCTTATATAAAACAGGAAAAAACAAGAATATTGGTGGCCATGATAAGTATTATTCTTGGAGTTAGCTTATTTGTCACCACGCGCATTTCCGTTGAGAATATTTTTAGTGGATTTGATGCAGCAACCAGTTATGTTGGTAATAAAGATTCTGTGCAAATCACTTCTGAAACGGGTCAAGTTCCAGAGTTTATTATTCCATTGTTATTAAGTGTTCCTGAAATTGATTCCGTCATTCCAATGAGTTCGCGATACCTCGAAGCCTATGCCGGTAATCATAGGGTAGGTTATATATATCTTGTTGGTACTGATATTTTGGCCATCGAACATTTTATTCATCTTGATAAGCTACGAAGACCAGAAAAAGATTTGGCTTCCTATCTTGGTTTTTTTCTGAATGAACCAGTCCTTGCCTTTATGTCGACTCACCTAGCTGAGCAAAGTCGCCATGCACCATTGTTCTTGCGTATCAACGGTAAAAATAAACCAGTGATCCCTAATTTTGTTTTTGATAATACCCAGCAAAAATCATCCCATTATGGCGACGAAATACTCATTATTGATATAAAAAATTACCAAAATTTATTCCAGAGCTATTCATTCATTGATCAAATTAACTTAACTTTTAATACGACAGATGTTCAGAAGGCCATTGATAAAATTCAACACTTCCTCCCCAAGACACTGCATATTCAGCAAGGAAATGATAATTTATATTATGCTAACAATATTACAAAAGCGTTTCGATTTGTCTTAAATTACCTGACAAGCTTTGCTTTATTAGTTACGGCAATCATTATCTATAATGCAATAAGCTATTATGTTTTAGACAGACGAAGGGATTTTGGTATCATTCTTATGCTTGGCGGTAGAGCAGAAACCCTTTTCTTTTCCACGTTACTAACCAGTATTTTACTTGCCTGCCTTTGTACGGCAATTGGGGTGCTTTTGGGTTATTTCATCAGTGTGATAACCATTAAATCTGTTACACAGACTATATCAACACTCTTTCTTCCAGTTCAGGTCACTGAAATCCATTTACCCCGCACTGTTATTATTGAAGTATTTACGGTCATGATTCTAATAACGGGTATAGTTAGTGTGCTACCTAGTCGTGAAATATTTCGCATTGCGCCACGACAAACAGTTTCTTATCAAACTTATGAGGAAGCATTTAAATATAAGCTCAAAATTCCAGTTGCAGTGGGTACGGTTTTTTTGATTTTGTCTCTTTTAGGGTTGATGTACACCTACTTCACATTTAATCCAGTGACCGGATACATTGCATTTTTAGCGATAAACATAAGTGTTTGTTTTTTCCTTCCAGCGACGATGCTCTTTTTTTTATCACAAATAAGACGTATTGCCAGTTACTTTCGGATTGAAGCATTGATTACAATCGATCATATAAAAGCAACAATGCGCAAACACGTAGTGGCTGTTGCAGCCATGAGTATTGCGATTTCATTATATTTAACTGCGACGGTCATGATTGATAGTACACAATATACGGCCTTAAATTGGGTGGATCAGGTGTTTAGCGCCGATCTTTACGTGAGCGATAAAAATAATGTGTTGCCCCAATTTATAGGGCATTACCTTCCTGAAGGAATTATTGAAGAGATTAAACAAGTTCCTGGGGTTAAGTCAGTTACTCTGTTCAGTCATAAAGATATTACTTATCAACATGAACCTTTACGAGTACTGAGCACTAATTATGAAACATTAGAACAAAATTTTAACATCCAATTCGTTAACTCATTAAGCCAGGAGGAGTTAAAACATCTATATCATGATGCAACAAATGTGTTTATCTCTCAGCACGCTGCTAAGATGTTTCATTTAAAACCAGGGGATGTAATTGAGCTTCGAAGTAGCAATGGAATTTTTAAAGGAAGAGTTGCCAATATTTTTTATAATTATTTTACTTTTCAAAATATAGTGGTGATTGATCATAAAATATTTAAACAGTTATTTCATGAATCAAGAGCCGAGCAAGCAATGATCTCGCTTAATTATCCAAATGATGAAAAAAGGGTTATTGATGCAATTAAACAGGTTTTTCCCTATCCGAATATCGTTATTTTATATCAACAAAAAATGAAAGAAACCGCTAATCATCTATTCATGGCCACAACAGGAATCGGGAAAGGTCTTGTATGGGCAATTATGATTCTAACCAGTTTGACCTTATTCAGCACTATTGAACAACTTATCCTAAGCCGTCGGCGAGATTTCACAATTTTTTGGACAATTGGCGCTTCTGATTTTACCTTAATTAAAATGTGCTTATGGGAATCGTTCTTGATATGTTCCGCAGCCGTATTGAACGCTATCTTCCCTACCGTTCTTATTCTTGTATTATTGTTCAATTTTTTAGATCTCATCCTTTTTGGTACAGATATCTTTGCGTCTTTTTCTATCGCGTCATTATTTTCATTTACAATGTTGTTATGCCTTATTGTATTGTTAAATGGAATAATACCGGCATTAAAAGTCAAAAAATTGATTCATGTCGATGCTTTGAGAATGGAGTAAGTACTTGCTCAAAATAAAAAAATTAGCTCAATGTATATTGGTCTTTTTTATTTTCTTCTTGTATTTTACGAAGCCATACGCGCTCAATCACAAAACGTTAGAATTTCCGGTTGATCATGGCATGCATCAGGAAGCTAATGTTGAAAAGTGGAATTTTTTTGGTCATCTAGAAGATTCAGAAGAACACACATTCGGCTTTTCATTAACGTTCTTCCGGCTTGGTTTATTTGCTGAGCCTACACCATCTCCATGGGCAACCCAAGCCATTTATATTTCTCATTTTACGATTACCTCAGCAAGAAACAACATGTTTTTCAAAGCAAATATAAATAATCGGACGAGCTTTAATTACGCAGGGGCTAGCCATAATCATTTATTCGTTTGGAATCGTGCGTGGTCAGCTGAAATGAGTTCAGGCACCATTAATCTCATGGCAGAGACGAAAAAAGCAGGACTTGCTTTACATTTAATGCCGATAAAACCAATTCTCTTGCATGGACGAGATGGTTTATTGCCTATTAGCTCAAATGGTGATAATAACGCTTACTATTACTCTTATCCGCGATTACAAGGGAATGGTATTCTTGTTTTTGAGGGAAAAGAATACAAGATAGTAAATGCATCAGCGACTATGGATCATGAGTTTCAATCTGTTAAACACTACCATTCGTCCTGGGATAAGTTCATTATCCAATTAGATAATAATGAGGAAATCATTATTTACATTGTTGCTGCAAATCAAGGAAATTTTGTTAATCCAGAAAGTTTTGGCGTCATAAATCGAGCGGATGGTCAACGTATTAAATTAAAACTGGCAGACTTTCAATTAACGCCCGTTAAGTCATGGCAGAGTTCAAGCTCAAATATGACTTATCCAGTCAGTTGGGTATTAACTATTCCCCAATATAATTATCGGCTAAGCATGCATCCTAGTGTAGAAAATCAAGAAATCATCAGTTTAATCTCAACTTATTGGCAAGGAGAGGCTAGTGTAAACGGGGAAAACAATGGGGTTCAATTATCCGGCTACGCCTATTTTGAGTTATCTAGCCAGCACGTCAGAAGTTATATCTTAGGTTAACCTATTTAAAGCTTTGCACGGATTTTCTTGGCCGCTCAAATAACCTCTTGTATCAATTATAAAAATAAAATAAATTGAACTGTTTTCCCCTTCATTACAGAGCATTCCATGAAAAAATCACTTCATTCTAGCAAAGTAAAATCTATTTAGGTATTGGTCCAACTGTATTTGGCATGGAGAATAATATTAGTCAATTTGTTGGGTTTGCTGATTACGATGGACAGCAGGCAACCGATATTAGTGGGGTTCCGGCCAATTTATCCAAGACTCATTGGAAATGGGGAGGTGCAGCTAAATACCATTCAATACATTAGTCCTTTTACCAATCGGATAGCTGCTAGTAACTTGGTTGGAACATCGTTTATTCATCTTTCTCAACAAGAAATTGTGCAGTCAGTGACTATTTCCATGAATGGGTTATTTAATATATAAATCTAGGATATGTGGATGAGTTCTCTCATTCAGGGACGATTCTTACTGCTTGAGCCAGAGCCATTTTTTTTCCCCTTTTGTGATTCAGGCTGGAAGAAATTTAGTGAAGCGGATGAAGAAGGTTGATATCTATAGTCCGTAGGGTTTGATTGATCTAATTGAAATCCAGGACATTTTTTCCAAAATTTATCAGCGCTTTGTGAAGTTGTTCGAATAGATAAGTTTCTTTTATCGGCTAACTTAATCAGCTCTTCGACTAGAAACCTTCCCGAACCTTTGGCTTCTTTATTTAAAAGATTTGAAATCAAAAAGCGGATAATAAACCCGTCCTTATGATCGTCTGCAATTAATACGCCACAGGATTCTTTGCTCTCTTCATGAACTGCAACCCATATATGACCATGTTTTTCACTTTTGAGTGTTTCAATCATCTGTTTCGCTATGGATTCAGCATTTTTGATTACTGGTAAAATACCCTTGTTTTTCTTAGAAAAACGATCATTCCAGTCTTGCAACAGCAGTCTTGCCTTTTCGGCATCGGTTTTTTTTAGTATAAACGTCATGGGTTTTTATCGATAGAAAGAGATAAACTAATTATAGCATGCATAAATTTAAACCAATGACCTGCTTAGAGCGGCGACCAAAGGCTGTTAACCTAAATTCTTTCTTGAGTAGGGAAATATGATCATTTATGAAGTCAATCTCGTTATTGACGATGATGTCTTTGCTGAGTTTGGTGTTTGGTTAAAAAAGCATATCGCTGAGATGTTGCAATTTAAGGGCTTTGTTAAGGCTAATCTTTTAAAAGAAGAATCTGAGGCGCTCGACCCTCAGCAGAAATTAACGGTGCAGTATTATGTGAGAGAAAGAAATGCGTTGGAACATTATCTTTTGAATCATGCCCCTAAGATGAGGGAAGAAGGGTTAAGACGTTTTAATACGAAATTTTCGGTATCAAGAAGAATTTTATCTCTTCAACAAAGTTGGGCGATTGATGGTTAAGTTTCCATCTCTTTTACTTTCTCTAGATAGATTTCTTGCAGGAACAGGTTATAAAACTATCTGGCCTACATAGCACGACTTGTTCGGGCTATCTCTTAGTAATGAATGAGTATTTTATGAATAAAAGATCGAATTTAACTCTTGCCTTTCTTTTAAGCTACATTTCCATTGCATCCGTTTCTGCAGCAATCATTACGCCTGCCTTGCCAAATATTGCAGAAGCTTTTTCTCTTGATGAAGGTTTGGTGGAGTGGATTGTTTCCGCTTTCTTGATTGGCTATGTCATGGGCCAATTGGCTTATGGGCCCTTAGCCAATGCGTATGGCCGTCTGCGGGCGTTAAACTTAGGACTTAATATCAATTTAGTAGGCTTGTTGCTTTGTCTGATTGCTGGGTTTTATCAGCATTTTGGTCTTTTAATTTTGGGCCGTTTCGTCACCGGTTTAGGTTCGGCTGCAGGATTGACCTGCACGTTCATGTTGATTAATGAGTGGTTACCAGAGGAACAGCGCAAAACAGCGATGGCTTATTCCATTTTATCATTTGCATTGGGAATTGGTTTTGCCGTGTTACTTGGTGGGATCATCACCCAATACGCTCAGTGGCAGGGGTGTTTTATCTTTCTGATTCTTCAAGGTCTTATCATGCGTGTTGGCGTAAATGTATTTGACGAAACATTAGAGCAACCAAGGCCTCTTCAGATGAAGACTTTACTCTTAGATTATGGGCAAGCGTTGCGATCGTTTAAATTGCTTGTTTTTTCATTAATTTGGGGAGCTTGCTCTGCAATAGGATATTGTTATTCAGCCGCCGCTCCACAGATAGCGCATCAGTATTTACACTTATCGGCATCTGGTTATGGATATTGGAATACGGTCAATATTGTTGGCATGTTGTTTGGTGGTATTTCAGCACGCGTTCTTATGCAGCGCTGGTCTGTGATCCGAGTCATTATAGCAGGCTATCTAGGCGCGTTATTCGCTTTGTTTAGCTTAACCACAATGCTTCATTTCCATAGTCAATCCATAGTGTGGTTCTTTTTATCAACGAGCCTACTTTATTGTTGCAGTGCTTATTTATTTGCTGGCGGGTCTTATATTGCTTCTAATGCCATTGCGGATAAAGCCAGCGCTTCATCCATGATGAGTTTTATCAACATGAGTGCAGCCACACTAAGCGTTGTAGTAATGGGGTATATTTCAACGAATCCCTTTGTTGGGTTTTTGATAACCTTAACGACGGTATTGTTTATTACCTTAGGCTTACTCGCATTGTTTCAAACTAAGAGTTTGAGAAAAATGCAGCAACTTTAGTCCATCAGCTTTTGATAAATTCGCGGTAACCAGGTCTTTTGGTAAAAAAAATATGCCATTAAATAATCTCTACACAAAGGACAAAATAACGAGTGATAATAACTCCAACTGAATGCCTGCTTCCCACCCTTAATGCCATAGATATCTACACAAAAAGAATAATTAGTATTTAATATGGGATTTTAGTAAAAGTGGATAATAATAAATGGATTTAGAGTTACGCCATAAAAAGCGTTATGAACAATTAGTAAGGTCGCATATGATAACGAGTGATATGCTAAGTGCCGGGGTAAAAAGTAGTTTAAAAAGCAGACAGTCATTTAATGAAACGCAAGCTGCATGGCGCTTTTTTAACAATGAGCGCTGTGAGCTTGGGGAGTTAGCCAAACCGCTGGTAGCGCATGGAGTAAAACATTCAGAAGACTGCGCTCAGTATGGATTAATGGTGCATGATTGGAGTGGCTTAAGTTATAAAAAACATACGAGTAAAAAAGACCGTTATGGAGTGCATAATGAGGAAGAATATGGATATGAGCTGCAAGCCAGTCTGTTATTAAATGATGAGACAGGGAGTCCCATAGCGCCTATTGCGTTAAATGTAGTGACTGCCGAGCGGGTATTAAGCACGTACACGAAGGAAGCTAACCGAGCAGCAACGCATATAGAAGAGCTTGCCAAGCGAATACATTATATCGAAGAACAGCCCTTTAAGACCCCTTTAGTTCATATAATTGATAGAGAAGGTGATTCCGTTGAGTTAATGCGAGCCCTTGAGGGGAAGAAATGGCTTATTAGGTGTCGAAGTAATAGCCATGTGACCTATCAAGATGTTTCGATAAGAGTTGATAAATTGGCGAATCAATTGGTCTTCAATCAAGCGCGAACGATACACTATAAAGGACAAGAAGCAAAACAATACTTGGCAAGTACCCAGGTATTAGTCACTCGAATGGCACAACCGAAAAGAAAAAAAGAAGGTAAGCCAAAACAAATAAAAGGAGAGGCTGTACCGTGCCATTTTATTGTAAGTAAAATTCAAAATAAAGAAGGTAAGATAGTAGCATGGTGGTATTTATTATCGAATGTAGAGGTCGATAGTACTACGCTTACGCTTTGGTATTATTGGCGTTGGTCTATTGAGACTTTTTTTAAGCTCCTTAAATCCGCAGGCATGCATTTAGAATCATGGCAACAAGAAACAGGCGAGGCGATTGCTCGTCGATTATTAGTAGCTTGTATGGCTTGTATTTTAGTCTGGCAAATAGCAGCAGCAAAAGGACCCGAAGCCGGAGAACTACGGACTCTATTAGTGCGATTAAGCGGGAAACAAATGAAATATGGCGTAGAATATACAAAATCAGCTCTTTTTACAGGGCTTTGTTCTCTTCTTAATGCACTCGATTTATTAGAACGATATGACCCAGGAGAACTTAAACAAATGCTTCGCCAAATAATAGGAGAAGCATTTGTGTAGATACCTATGGCTTAAAGCACAGCAGGTAGGGCAAGCTGGTGCTTGCGCTCACTCAACGCCTACTTGCTGCGGCTTTGACCGCAGCATCCATTTAACTTGCTGGTTTCTAGCGTGGATGCTGTGCTTAAAGCACAGCAGGTAGGGTATAATCTGGTGACTGCGCTCACTCAACGTCTACTTGCTGCGGCTTTGACCGCAGCATCCATTTAACTTGCTGGTTTCTAGCGTGGATGCTGTGCTTAAAGCACAGCAGGTAGGGTA
>NZ_CAAAIA010000006.1 GCF_900639875.1 Legionella impletisoli | reverse complement strand
CCGTTTTATGATACCTTAATTTACGTGTATTTGGGGTGGTTTATACTGGCTCCATTAAGCGATGATCGGTGGCTCCATTAGGGTGATGATTGACACCCTATATTGGCCTCTGGTTCTGAACGATTTGTGGTAAGCCAGTTAAGATATGCGCCCCGGCACTGTTCTGGTATTCGAGAATAACGCGGCCAATACCCTAATAATTCTCCATGCTCCCAGGATTTTGCAGGCAAAATGCCCAGTTTCGGATTTATCAGGCAGGCATCATTATCGTACTCATCTAAATCGAGAAGCACCTCTCCAACATAAATTAGACCATCTTTGATGGTTATGTTGTTAACAGTTATATCTTCTTTAAAACCATACCACTTAGCTGGTTTTCCTGACGGACGAGTTTGTATTATTTCGAATTGAAATTCCGTTAAATTCTCTTGTGAATATGTTTTTTTATCTGTGGAAATGTGTTTTTTATACACAATATAGATAACATAACATATCAATATACCAACTAAGAATTCCATAAGTTATCTCATATGACAGTCCATTAGTCTTATTTTAGTTTATCGATTACTTTATCGACCAAAAATTTAAAAACTTAACCGAAATTTATACTATTTTGGAATATTCAACAAAACGAAAAGGTTTTTTCTCTGGCCTACAGAGAAATTGTAAAGAATGATTATGAAACCAAAAGGAAAAACCACCCTCCCATTCTCCATTGCGTTGTTTATCACAACACCATAGGCAATCAGAGGTCTCTAAAACTTTTAATTCTTTTTCCGTTAGTACTTTGCCGCTATTTTGAATATTCTTAAGTTGCTCTTTGAGTTTATTACGCCATACGGTAAAGCAATTATCTGCTAAATCACTTATAGCTCCAGTCCCCTTATTATCAAGTTTTCCGGGGGGCTGTGATTCATCTGCACCTTTACGGGGGTGCGCAATAAGATGAATATGGCAATTGTGCTGATTTTTAAAGTCGCATAATTGCTCCATAAAAGCCTTCTGTGCTTTGAAATCATCTTCAGCAATATCAAGCTTCATAAATGAATCAATAACAAATATATCAACCCCATAGCGCTGACGGGCGTAAAGAAAAACGTCCAGCAATCTTTTGGATTTTGCAGTACCTACAAGATCGAATAACCAAAGCTTATCCTCATACCATTTATGGATTGCTCGAATATATTCAACAGATGGCTCTTTGAGCGCTCCAGCTTGCCTTGTTAGTCGCATTAATAGGCGTTTAGGACTTAGTTCAAGGCTAGCAATACAAACACGAGCACCCTGTAGCATTGAGTGAAGAAGAACTTGTCCAATAAATTGGCTTTTTCCATGCCCATTAATCCCTGTCCATAATGAAAGTTCAGCAGGACGGAAAATGATCTTCCCTTGGGTTTTCTCCCAAGGGGCATAATAACCAAGATGCTTACCCATAGGAGGATAAAATTCCTCAATGACATGGTCACTGAATTGAGAAGCTGATTTTAATTCCTCAGGATCTAGGGAACATGAAGCCTTGAAACATTGATCTATAATCCCCTTTGAAACATTAGCCTTTAAGCATTCATTAGCATCTTTGTAGGGCAGGTTAACTATACGGCATCGGTGCCTTCCTAATCGTTCAATCAAATCATATGAGGCTATTTGACCTTCTGTATCATTGTCTAAACACAGGTATATTTCATCAAATATAGCTAATCGTTCAAATTCATATTCTAGCCATTTTTGTTTATTTCCTCCCCCTCCACCAAATGGTACAGACATGGCTGGAAAGCCGTATTGATAGAGAGACATTGCGTCTATTTCGCCTTCACATAAGGTGATAGATCGGGCATTAGGTGGAACCAGATGCCACCCAAATAAACAAGGCTCACAGTTTGGTTCAACAGTTATTTTCTTTTTGTCATCAACTCGTACAATGCTTAGGTATTTTAGGAAAATAAGCTCTTCATTACGCCAATACGGAAAAATAATTTGTTGTCCTTTTTCACTAATTTTATAGGCTCTAATCGTTTCAACACTCAATCTTCTTTCACCAGTTAAATAACGCATCACTGGTGATGAGTTTTGCAGTGATGAGATATTAATTTGTTTTGGTTTGGCAAAGATAGGAGGCTTGTAAGCTTGAAAATGAGGTATTGATATACCTAAATAATGGATAGCATCTTTAATCGCTTTAGACAGCGTTAAATTTTGTGTTTTAACCCATAGATCCAGTAAGTCTCCACCATCACCATTAGCAAAATCACACCATATGCCTGATTTTTCACCTGTAAGATGTACGCCAAGAGATTGTCCTGCTTCACCACTGATGTTGCCAGCGCGCCATTCATTACCTATTCTTTTACCATTGGGTAATAGATATCGAGCAATATCCTCGGTACGTTGTGATAGGAGTCGAGAAACTTCTTTCGCCATCATGATTAAATTACCCCTGCCATAAAGTCATTACTAACCCTGTTATTATTAATGCCATTTTTGATGCGAGAGTTATTTATAAATCGTTCAATGTGGGCTGAGTCACGTAATATTAAGCTAATTTCATCAAATATTTGATTGTTGTTATTTATACCCATGTTGTAGGGCGTATTGGCACAGCCGTCTATTGCTTGTTTAAGCTCATTTGTACTATAGCCTAGGTTCAAAGCCTGCTTGATTATATTTTGCCGTTTCTTATCTAGTTTTGCTCGAGGGTGTTTCATTTTTTCTTGCCAATATTGGAAGATTTCTTTTGTGATGTTGGCGGTATTTTTTTCAGAAGTAGCAACAGGTGAAGTTTCAACTTCACATATATTTGTTTTCTTTATTTTCTTTTCTCTTTCTTTTTCTTTCGTCGCTACTACTCGGGTATTGGTAGTCGATTCCTCGTCTATTATTCGTCGAGTTATCTTCTAAAGGTAGTCGATTAAAATCATTAGTAACCGTTATAAGTTGAGAAAGTGGCAGGGGGTGGCGGTTAGTAGGTTTGTCAATTTTTTGATGCTCTTTCCAACCTGTAACAATCCAATATGATTTTTCTTGTACAATATATTCACGTAGTAGACCATTGTATATCAGTTCACCTATCCATTGCTTAATTTCTTCTATTGTAAAATTATCTGCAGGAAACACTTCAGCTTTAAGTCTTAAATATGAAGCTTGATGTACGCCATTGTCATCAGAAAAATTCCATAGGCCAATGAAAAGTAGTCGTGCATGTATTGAGCAGGATAAAACCTGCTCGCTAGTCCAATATTCACTTTTTATCATGCGGTTTCGAGGCATTTTACTCTCCCTCAAAAATTAATTTTTCTAATTCATAAAGTTTTTTCGAGCAGCCATTTAAGCAATTTTTACCTAAGGCACTTGATAAATTGAATTCATTAAAAGTAGCAGGATTTGTTAAATTAATAGCTTCTAAAGCACCTATAATCGATGAAAACAATTCAGTTATTATGGTTAATTTCTTTGCTGAATTATCACACATAGTTACCTCCATTTTTTCCTTTATAAACATGTAAACCTATGCGGTGGTTGATGCCATTAGAATTAGGCTCATATATCCAATGGGTTTGAATGTCACATCCCTTTTTTCGTAGTTCTATGTTCCGACCACCGGGGTGAAGAACGTCATACTCATTACGAGCTTGTAAGGTGGATAATTTTGGACATTTTTCGAAATGCTCCAAAATTCTTTTACGTTGTGATTGATGTGAATTATTATAGGGTCGCGAATTTTTTGAATTGCCTAGCTTTGCTAGGCGGTTCTTTTGTTTCATATTTATGCCCCTTTTCCTTGATTAGCCACCCATTCAAAAAAAGCAGCTTCGTCAATAAGGACACGTTTACCGACTTTCTTTACAACTTTATGAAAGCCATTTTTGTTTTTATTGAAAATGAGATATCTGATACCTCCTTTGGGGGGCCAAATATGGTAATCATTCCAGTGCGTGACAGGAATGTAACGATTATGGTTCACATTGATATCATTTTCTATTTTCATACTTCCTCCTATTTTTTCGTTATTTGAGTTTTTTACTGCAAGGGATCTTTATTGCTAGGGATCAGTATGATTAGACTCTATTTATTGATTGTAAAAAATTGGAGTAATTGGGGTAAAAAACGAAATATTTTATTGAAATTTCATGGAAGTAAATTAGGGTAAATACCCTAATTTAACTTAATTCACTATGACTTTTAAGTTTCTCATAACAGTGCAATACCCAGATTTGACGCCTGGTTTAAATTTAATTTTCATCCTTTTAAAATAATCATTTGTAGTGGATTTTGCTATATAGAGAATCCGTGGTTCTATAGTAACCATGAGGTCTATGAACTCAGATTTTGTTCCTGGCATTCTATCTCGATGGATTATGATTCCTTGTTTTCTAGCGATGTCTGTAATTTTTTGGAATGCTCCTTCAATAATTTCAGTCCTCAATTCTTGCTGTCCTTTTTTAGGTTCTGGCGTGTCATCAATATGATCACCAATGGATGGAATTAAATTTGAATTTAAAACAAATTTTCGTATTTTTTTGTGTGATTCAACAAATTGGCTAATAGATATATAATTTTTATGCACTGAATTTTTTAATTCTAGCACTCTTTTATAAGAATTAAATAGGTGTTGATCTTTCATTGTCTGTCCTTGATTTGTTAATTAAAAATTTTCTCATTCATCCTGTCCACTACTTTACTGGTATGAGCATCTGATAAATGTGCATATCGTTTGACCATTTGAAGGGTTTTATGTCCTAGAATCTCAGCAATTTCAGCTAAACTTGCATTGTTCATTGCAAGATAAGAAGCACAGCTATGGCGTAGGTCGTGCCAACGGAAATCTGTGATGCCAGCTCGTTTTACTGCATTTTCAAAAGGGGTACGGAGGTCAATTGGCTTGGTGAATTGATGATTAGGGAATACAAAATCACAATTTAGATGTCTGACCTTAGCTAGCTCGGTCATCAATTCTAAAGCGTGTCTTCTTAGTGGTAGTAAACGTCTTTCCCCATTTTTAGTTTCGTGTAAGGTGATAGCTTGTCGGTTAAAATCAATATTCGTCCAACGCAATCCCATAAGCTCCATTTTTCTAGCACCAGTTGAAAGGGCAAGAACGACAGCAATATAAAGATATTGGCTTTCACTTTTTTTACATTCATCTAATAAACGATTGCGTTCATCATCAGATAGAAAACGAACTCGGCCCCGAGGTTCTTTGGGCTTTGTAACCCTGCGCATAGGGGAGTCATCAACCCATCCCCATTCTTTCACCGCCATGGTAAATGCATGAGATAGTGCAGCCATGTAACGAACTACGGTAGAAGGCGATCGTAATTTATTACGTGAAGTTATTCCGGATGATAGTTTGTCTCTTTTCTCAGCAATGAGTGCAGGAGAAATGTCCGCCAAACTATATGCTCCTAATTCTTCTTGCCACCATCTAAGATGGAGGACTGTATTTTTGCTATTTTTCGGTTTAAGTGGAATAACATCTTTAATATACCGTTCTATCACTTCACCAAGAGTTCTGCGCTTTGCTTCAGTCGTTTTGAAATGCCGGCCCTCACGGATAGCTGATTCGGTTTGTTGAGCCCATCGTCGTGCATCAGTTTTTCTATCAAAGGTCGCTTGTTGGGTGGGAAAGCCTTTAAGTCTAACTTTGACTCTATACGTGTATTTGCCTTCCTTGGTAATTCTTTGTTCTATATTAGCCATAATTCATACCTACAAATTAATACCAACACACCATAGCTTAAGTTCAAGACAAGATCAATATGGGTTTGTTGTCATCTAATTGTGTATTTTTATGGAATATTTGGACTCAAGGTAGGGCAAGGAAACTCAGTCGCTTCTAGGGCTGCATAGGTAAAATTTTTTCAAAAGTTTTTATCAATATCCAGCTTAAAAATATTAAATAAATTTACATTATTCATAAGTAATAAATGACAGCATCGGATATATAATCCGTTGAAAATATATATCAACCAATTGAAATATATAGATATAATAATTTAACTTTAGGAATATGGGGCATTTTAGGGGCACTAAAATAAAAAATTGGCAGAAAAATGCATTTTTAGATGGAATGTGGTGCAATTGTCTTTAGCAAGTGTTACATTCTATCAGAATTACGTCCAAGCTGGTTGCTACAGTATAAGGAGTATGAAAAAGGAATGTTTCTATACAATATCAAATGCTATTGAAAGGATCTCTGTGAGTCACACAGATAAAAGAAGCAATTGCAAATAATGACATAACACAGTTGAGGGATTTGTCCTCTAAAGATCGGGTATGATTTATCTATCTGTCTGAGAAAATGACTCTGGCATACTAGAGTCTCTATTCTTTGAAAAAAACTTGTATATTAAAAGCATAAAAATACCTGTTAAGGCACAAAATATACTTGCTAACATTATTCCCAATCTTGCGGAATTAATAAGGTTTTCATTGAATGCTAAATTAGCTATAAAAATAGCCATTGTAAATCCGATACCAGTCAATATACTGCCACATGCTAATAATATCCAGTTAAGATCACTTGGTCTTTTCGCTAGCCCAAGAAAATCAGCGATAAAACTAAAAATAAAAACCCCTATAGGTTTTCCTAGAATAAAACCTAAAATTACTGCTATGGTAACTTCATTAGTAAAATCTGAGAAATTTATTGGCACTCCCGCATTCGCTAGCGCAAATAGTGGCATAATCAGATAGCCAATCCATGGGTGCAAGAGAAATTCCAGTCGTTCAACTGGGGAAATGGTTTCGCGAACTGCCACTTCAGCTATTTGTAGTGCCTTGCGATCCTCTTTATCACCACTCCAATGCTCTCCTGGATCAAATGAAACGATATGATGTAATATTTCATTCAATCGCTTGTCATTTACCCAAGCTCCCGTAGGGGTCATTAATCCAAGAATAACGCCAGTAATGGTGGGATGAATACCTGATGCATCTACAGAAACCCATATGAGGGATCCAATAAAGAAAAATATAGTGATACTACGAATCCCTGATTTTCTCATTAAGTACACGAGAATAAGACCTATTGCTGAGATAATAAGAGCTGTCCAAGAAATCCCATCACTATAACCAATAGCTACCACCAATATTGCTCCAATGTCATCTATAATAGCCAGGGACAACATGAATATACGAAGACTTTGAGGAATAAGTTTACCAAATAAGGCCAAGCATCCAATTACAAAGGCGGTATCTGTCGCCATAACAGTACCCCACCCATTCTGTCCGGCTTCATTATATTGGAGCAAGAGATAAAATAAGGCAGGTACAAGCATTCCACCAATGGCTGCAATAATAGGGAGGGCAGCCATTTTGGGCTTTCGTAACTCACCAAAAATGAATTCTCTCTTTAGTTCTAAAGAGACAAAAAAGAAAAACAATGTCATTAATCCATCGTTTATCCAGCCATGGATTGAGCGAGAAAATTCAAAACTTCCCAAATGAATGCCTAGGGTGATATCCCAAATGGATAAAAAAGATTTTGACCATGGAGAATTTGCCATAATTAGAGCGACAAAAGTAGACAATAGTAGTAAAATCGCAGTACTTGTCTCAATACGAATAAATCGATCTAATGGTTTAGAGATCCAATGTATAAGTTCTTTAGGCAATTGTGGATTTAATGGCACTTAACTTTCCCTTTAATTAATATTAGTTTGATTGCCCCCTTCATTATCCATGGCTTCTTTTGCCTCACGATCTTCTTTTGCTTGTATTGAGGAGGAGTTTTCGGAGTGATAAGAATGATGTGCATTACAAATAGGACAGGATGGTTGTTTTGATGAGAAAATATAGCAGAGCAATTTGTTAAACAAGCATAAAATAACGCCTGCTGTAAATAAAGCAATTATTCCTAGTCCATTGCTTGTAGAGATAGTTAAGCATGTTCCAACAACTAATAAAAGTACGCCTAATATTTCAAAGCGCAGAGTCCATAGACACATGCCAATTTTAGAGCACTCTTTTTTCTTCACGGTATTTCTCCCATATTTTTTATTGATGTTTGTGAACAAACATCTTTATATTAATTCTAGACTACCATTTCATTCTTCATTAACTTGTGCTTATTTATCGAAAATTAATTTTGAAAAGGAAATTTTGAAATTATAGATTAAGAGTGTTTTATGGGTGGGTGAAGTACCCATTTATTGCTGTTTGTTATTACTGAGTGCCCCATCAGTGCCCCTCAGAGGTCTTTGATTTTTTCGAAATACTCGTAACTTCTTGATTTTATTGGTGGGCCCACTAGGACTTGAACCTAGGACCAACGGATTATGAGTCCGCTGCTCTAACCAACTGAGCTATGGGCCCGGAGGAGGATATTTTAATCTGATCTGGTGGATATGGCCAGAATTTTTATATAAATTTTCTTGGTAAATGGTTATTTATTAGGGTATTCCTCTTTCCCCACAGGAGAAAGAGGAAATATTTATTTATGATTCGTCACCCTCTAAGAAGCTTCGTAGCTTTTCTGAGCGTGAGGGGTGTCGAAGTTTTCTTAGGGCTTTGGCTTCAATTTGTCGAATTCGCTCACGGGTGACGTCAAATTGCTTGCCTACTTCCTCTAACGTGTGGTCCGTGTTCATTTCGATTCCGAAACGCATGCGCAGCACTTTGGCTTCTCTTGGTGTTAATGTTTCGAGAATTTCAAGCGTGGCTTCGCGTAAGCCTTCTGACTCTGCTGAATCAATAGGTGAATCCATGTTGCTGTCTTCAATGAAATCACCAAGGTGAGAGTCTTCATCGTCTCCCACTGGGGTTTCCATTGAAATGGGCTCTTTGGCAATTTTTAGGACTTTGCGAATTTTGTCTTCGCTTAAATCCATTTTTTCTGCTAATTCTTCAGGCGTAGCTTCACGACCGGTTTCCTGTAAAATTTGTCTTGAGATACGATTTAATTTATTAATGGTCTCAATCATATGCACAGGAATACGAATGGTTCGGGCTTGGTCGGCAATAGAGCGTGTAATGGCTTGTCGAATCCACCAAGTGGCGTAAGTTGAAAACTTATAACCGCGGCGATATTCAAATTTATCAACAGCCTTCATAAGACCAATGTTGCCTTCTTGAATTAAGTCCAGGAATTGCAAGCCTCGGTTGGTGTATTTTTTAGCAATAGAAATCACCAAACGAAGATTTGCTTCAACCATTTCTTTTTTAGCACGGCGTGCTTTGGCTTCACCAATCGACATTTTACGGTTAATGTCTTTAATCTCGCTGATGGTTAAACCGTATTCTTTTTCAAAATCAGCCAATTTAGATTGAATTTGTTTAATCTCATCTGTATGGCTAGCAATTTTATCCAGATCAAGTTTTTTACTGTGTTTGCTCACTAAGGTTTCAACCCAGGTAAGATCGGTTTCTTGCCCTGGAAAGGTATCGATAAAGAGCTTACGAGGTATTCTTGCACGCTCAATACATAGCTTCATAATAGAGCGCTCAAACTCACGAATGTGATTCCGAAGATTACGGAAATGTCGGGTTAACTTGTCAACCTGACGTGAAGTCAATTTCAATTTCAAAAAGGAATCTGACATCACTTCAAGAAGCTCGATCGTTTTCTTAGAGGTTCGACCATGCTCTTTTAAAGCGCCCATCGCTGCTTTGAAGTTTGTTTCTAATTCGTCAAAATACCCTTGGGCAATTTCAAGGCTTGGGCCATCATCATCGTCGCTGATGCTGCCATCACCATCATCATCGTCGCTCTCATCGTCAAGATCACTAGCAGCAGAGCTTTCCTCTGATTGCTCGGTTTCATCAAGCATGGAGCCGATATTAGAAGGTGGTGCTATCTCTTCGGAATCCGAAAATCCACTGATGATTTCACTTAAGCGCATTTCTTCAGCAAGGACTCGCTTATAATCTTCAAGCACCAATTCAACCGTTTCAGGATAATGGGCAAGCGATTTTAAGACTTGATAAATGCCTTCTTCAATACGTTTGGCGATGCGAATTTCACCTTCACGAGTCAAAAGCTCTACGGTACCCATTTCGCGCATATACATGCGAACCGGGTCGGTAGTACGCCCTGTTTCTTTATCAACAGATGCTAAAACCGCAGCAGCTTCTTCCACATCTTCCGGCGCTTCTTCGGTATTACCGAGTAAGGCAAGCTCGTCTTCGCTGGGAGGTTGTTCAAAGACTTTGATGTTCATGCCTTCGAGCATGCTAATAATGACATCAAAATGCTCTGTATCCACTATATTGGGTAACAGGTCATTAATCTGAGAGTAAGTCAGGTAGTTTTGTTCTTTCCCGAGGCTGATTACTTTTGTAATTTGCGAGCGTTGCTGTTCTTGATCATTCATGTTTATGGACATTCTAAAAACTTAAAAATTGATTAGTGTAATTATAAACCGGCTTGCCTTAACATACCAGCTATTCCAAATTCGCATTTTCGTCGTGAGTGTTCTGGTGCTTTTGTTTTAATAAGTCCTGAAGCTCTAGACGATCTCTATCAGTTAAGCCACCATTTCGAGATTTTTCAAGTAAAATAGCAATTTTTTTTTCACGTGATTGTTTCGCAAGAAACATCATGTTGTCAACCAACTCCTTTTCTAATGCTTGTTCTGATACTTGATGCTCCCATGCGGCTAGTTTGTTTAAAGGCTCAAAAAGAGGGGTCCCACGCCAATGTTCGATTAATGAGGCAGTTTGAACATGAGGGTTTTGAGCAATAAATTGCAATAAACGGACTAAGATTGCCTGCTTTGGATCATCGAGCACAATCCCATTTAATTTATCCTTACAAAGATTATATAACTCGGGATTTTGCACCAATAACGCAATGGCGATGCGTAAAGGGGAGCGTGTAATATTGACCACAGTTTCTGGTATTTTTTCTTCTATATTCTCAGCTACCAATTGATGGATTCGATGGGCATCAATTCGAGTTAACTGTGCGAGCTCATCAATGATTAATTGACGATATGGGCCTTCATTCATTTTTTGTAAATAAGGTTTAGCAGCATTTACGAGCTGGCTTTTCCCAGCTAATGTAGTGCTATCGATTTCTTTCATTAAGCTAGCAAAGAAAAACTGATTTAATGGCGTTGCATTCTTAAGATGATTAAGAAATCCCTCTTGTCCCTCGGCTCGGATTAAACTGTCTGGATCTTGGCCTTCAGGTAAAAAGCTAAAATGGGCCTCAAGTCCTGCATTTAGGTGGGGCAAGGCGCTTTCTAACGCTCGCCATGCAGCTTGGCGCCCGGCTTTATCGCCATCGAAACAAAAAATAATCTTTTTCGTGTGTTTACTCAATAACTGAATGTGATAAGAACTGGTTGCAGTGCCTAATGTGGCCACCACTTGATGAATGCCATATTGCGCCAAGGCAATCACATCAATATACCCTTCAACGACAATGATAAAAGGTAAAGTAGTATGGTGTTGTAATGCTTGGTGCAACCCATAAAGTTCACGATTTTTCTGAAACAAAATGGTTTCAGGGGAATTTAAATACTTTGGCTTTTGGTCTTTATCAATGGCTCTTCCCCCAAAACCAATCATCTTTCCATGACGGTCATGAATGGGGAACATAATACGATGACGATAACGGTCATAGGTGTTGCCATCCTCTTTTTGGATCAACATGCCTGTAGCAATCAATTCCTTGCGGTTTTGTTTGAATATGGTTTCAAGTGTGTGCCATCCTGAAGGGGCATAGCCTAATTGATATTCACGAGCAATGTGGCCACTTAATCCGCGATGTTTTAAATAGTCAACGGCTTCTTGGCCGGAGTGTTTCAATGATTGCTGATAGAAGCTGGATACTTGCTTGAGCAATTCATACAGGTTACTGGATGCTTTAGGAGCATCGCTAGCTCCTTTTTCTCGAGGCACTTCAAGTCCGAGTCGGGTTGCTAACGTTTCAACCGCGTCTACAAACTCTAAGTTTAAATAATTCATGGCAAAGCTAATGGCATTGCCACTCGCACCGCAACCAAAGCAATGGTAAAACTGTTTTTTAGGGACAACGTTGAACGAAGGGGTTTTTTCGTTATGAAATGGACAACAGGCCAGATAACTTTGGCCTCTTTTTTTCAAGGAGACGTAGCTGTCAATGAATTCAACAAGATCTGTGCGAGTCAGTAAATCATCGATGAAAGGGCGGGGGATCAGGCCGGTCATGGTTTACCTTCTCCGTTAAGACAAAGCAAAAGGGCTTAGTTAAGTAAGCCCTACCTGGTTTTGATGGCAAAAATCAGCTTAAGCAGCGCTTAATCGGGCTTTTATGATGCCACTAACTTGGCTCATATCGGCTCGACCTTGAAGCTTTGGTTTAAGTCGAGCCATGACTTTCCCCATATCGCTCATTTTTTCAGCATTCGTTTCTTTAATTGCTTCCTCAATGAGTTGACTGATGGCTTCGTCAGAAAGAGGTTCGGGCAAGTATCGGGAGATAATGTCCAGCTCATACTGCTCTGTTTTAACTAGGTCTTCACGTCCGGCTGCTTCAAATTGACTGATGGATTCTTTACGTTGCTTGGCTAATTTATCTAAAATAACCAGCATTCTTTCATCATCGACTTCAATTCGCTCATCCACTTCAACCTGTTTAATGGCCGCAGTGACTAGGCGCAACGCATCAAGCGTTGGCTTATCCTTAGCACGCATTGCGTCTTTAAGATCGCTTGTGATTTGATCTTTTATACTCATTATTTTTTACGTTTACGTTTGCCAGCAGGATTCGTGGAAACTTCGCGAGATATTTTTTTAAGGTGACGCTTAACAGCAGCAGCTTGTTTACGCTTACGCTCAGCAGTTGGCTTTTCGTAGAATTCACGACGACGTAATTCAGTTAATATTCCAGCTTTTTCACAAGCACGCTTAAAACGACGTAAAGCGTATTCAGGGTTTTCGCCTTCTTTTACGCGAACGGTAGGCATTCAATATTCCTCATTTAATTGATTACAAATCAGGTTGGCAATTTTAGTCGCACTGGGCTCTGTCGTCAAGTTTATTTAAAGAAGCGCAGAAGAAAATAGTCATGTCTCAAAGCGCTATACGGTGAGGAAGCTGAAAATATGAAAAGAGCGAGGAAGCGTTCTTATCGATAGGATGAATGATGTCATCTTTGTGCAGGAGATCCATACTGAGTATAGACTAGGTCTAAACCTAACTTGGACCACTCCTGCTAGCAGATGACAATACCTGCTAAGCATGAAACGTTGCCTTTTGACCGGATTGTCCTGTCTAATGTACCCTTAAATAAGTATAATATAAATTTTAAATGGTTGTGTAGTTCCATGCGTGTATTAGGTATTGAAACGTCTTGTGATGAAACTGGGGTGGCTATTTATGATGCGCAACGTGGTTTAATAGCGAATGCGCTTTATTCACAAATTGCGCTTCATAAGCAATTTGGCGGCGTTGTTCCTGAATTGGCATCTAGAGATCATGTGAAACATTTGATTCCCCTAGTTGAGCAAGCCTTACAGGAAGCAGGTATTGAACGTTCTGAGCTCGATGCAATTGCCTATACAGCAGGCCCAGGGTTAATTGGCGCCTTATTAACGGGAGCTTGTTTTGCCAAAAGTTTGGCTTATGGGTTACACATTCCTGCTTTAGCCGTTCACCATCTTGAAGCGCATCTATTGGCGGCTAAGATGGAAAACGAAGCGATTGAGTTTCCCTTTTTAGTACTCCTGGTCTCTGGGGGGCATACGCAGCTGATTTTAGCAAACGAATTGGGTAAGTATCAGCTTCTAGGTGATACCTTAGATGATGCCGTTGGCGAGGCATTTGATAAAACAGCAAAACTCATGGGTATTCCTTACCCGGGTGGTGCGAAATTGGCCGCTTTAGCGGATCAATGCACCCATGAATCGAATCTCGAGCGTTTTCCAAGACCTATGACCGATAGACCAGGGTTAGATTTTAGCTTTAGCGGATTGAAAACGCATGCACTTACCGCTTGGAATAACAGTCAACAAGATGATGCAGCGCGTATCGAAATTGCGGCGGCGTTTCAAGAAGCGGTGGTGGATACCTTACTGATTAAATGCAAACGAGCAGTCTTACACACGCAATGTAAGCGACTGGTGGTTGCAGGGGGGGTTGGGGCCAATCGTAAACTTCGCGCATCATTAGAAACGTTAATGATGGAGCTCAACGGGGTAGTGTATTATCCCTCCATTCAATATTGCACTGATAATGGAGCGATGGTGGCTTATGCAGGCTGTTTGCATTTACTGGAAGGCCAGCGTGATTCAACTCAAGAAATTCAAGTTAAAGCACGCTGGCCTTTAGCGAGCGCTTTTTAAGGCTTTTCTTCTGCTGAGGAAGTATCTTCGGTTGCTATATCGGCTATTGTTTCAACGGGCTCGGGATCTACCAGATCAATGTCTTCGTTATTAGCCGTCACGATACGCCGTCTTAATACAATTCTAGGCTCTGTACCATCCATTAAACGGTTTATATTTTTTCGGTGTTTATAAAGAATAATAAAGGTAATCACAATTAAGGGAATAAACGCTTCAACGCTTTGTAAAGCAAAAATGGAGAAAAAAGGAGCCAGAGACATTGAAATGATCGAGGCAAGGGAAGAATAACGAGTAAAATTAGCAACAAGAAGCCAAGTTGCTGCAACCATAGTTCCAAGAATTAGATTGAGTGCTAAAAGTGCTCCTAAAGCCGTGGCAACACCTTTGCCGCCTTTAAATTTAAAAAATACCGGGTAAATATGACCTAACACGGCAGCAAGAGCAGTAAAACTTGCGGTTATTGCTCCACCCCCTAGTGCAATACACAACATAACTGGAATAAACCCCTTCAGTAAATCAGCAAGTAAAACAATGGCTGCGTATTTTTTACCAGCGAGTCGAAGCACATTCGTTGCACCTGGATTTTCAGAACCATTGATTCTTGGATCAGGTAAACTGAATACCTGTGCTACGATGACAGCAGAACAAACCGAGCCAATGCAATAAGCTGCGATCACACAGATAAGAAAAAACAATGTGGTAAGCATATCCTCTCCAAGTTGAAGGTGTTTAGGCCTGAAAACGTTCTGAGTTATTATCCTTGAAAATAAATATTTGTGAAGCTTATCGTTAAGTATAACATTCATACGAAAAATCACTGAAGTGCCAGGGCAAGATCATGAGTGAGTACAAATTCCTCTTAATACGGTCGCACGGTACTTCATATGCAGTATTCTGTGGTTTTGAGGCTCCTAGCATGGGTCCTACGGTCAAGCCGCAGGACGTTGAAATATATAATAAATATTATATTTAAACGATGTAATTGTTATTTTTTGATCACTTATGCGTTTGCTCTGCTGAAGTGCGATTCGAGTTTAATATACCCCAGATCAGGGGTATAGATTAATCCGATAAAAAGAGTGCTTGTAAGTCATTCGTAAAACGACGTCCAAGAGAGGTTACTTGCCAGGCTTTCTTCTGTATTTGAATAAACCCTTTGGATTCTGCCTGTTTCAACTTAGGCACTAACTGCTCGGAAGACAACCCTGTTCGTTGAGTGAATAAATCGAAGGGAATGGGTTGCTGCAATCGACTAGTATTCAGCATGAATTCAAAGATTAAATCATCTAAGGTAACCCTTTTTTTTTCAGGGCAGAAAGATTTTTCAAAGGCGAGATAATCATTGGGTTGACGGTGCTTACGGGTTCGCCACACGGTAAAATCCGGTGTGGTGAGCTTTCCGTGCGCGCCTGCACCTATTCCTAAATAATCGCCAAAAAGCCAATAGTTCAGGTTATGTTGCGAGGGTTTATCCGGCTTGCAGAATGCAGAAATTTCATAGCGAGTGTATCCGGATTTATTTAAGAGCTCGAGACCAGCTTCTTCAAGGGATAAACATGTATCTTCGCTTGGGAGGGTTGGGTTTTTTTTATAAAATACGGTATTCGGTTCAATGGTTAATTGATACCATGATAGATGTTCAGGCTCAAAGTGAAGCGCAGTTTTTAAGTCTTTTAATCCCTCTTCGACAGATTGATTGGGAAGACTGTGCATGAGATCGAGATTAATATTTTCAAACCCAGCCAGGCGCGCACTGTTTATTGCTTTTTTAGCTTGCTCTGCATCATGAATGCGTCCCAAGACGTTTAAATGATCTGTGTGAAAGCTTTGTATTCCTAAAGATAAACGGTTTATTCCTAATGCTCTATAATCCCTAAAACGTTGCTGCTCTACCGTACCAGGATTGGCTTCCAAGGTAATTTCAATATCGTTTTCAAAGTCCAAAAGTGTTTGCAATGCTTCAAACAATTGAGCGTAAGCTTTTGCGGAAAAGAGACTAGGGGTTCCTCCACCAATAAAGATACTTTGGATTGTTCTGCCTGAAACCATTTCTATATCCGCTTTAAGATCATGGATTAACGCTTGAATGTAGTTTTGTTCAGGAAGACCATTAGGGCTTTTGTGTGAATTAAAATCACAGTAGGGACATTTACGAATGCACCAAGGTATATGGATGTATAACGCTAATGGGATCATCAAACTGTAAAATGGGCTGGCTTGTTGAGGCAGGCAATAGTATCATAAGTCGCACAAATATGCTGTATTTTTAAACGCTTTTGGCGGTATCGAGCCGAACCGTCTTTTCAAAGAGGATAAAAACAATGAAAAACAGAGTCAGAGTCGCCGTCACCGGAGCCGCAGGACAAATAGGCTATGCCTTATTGTTTCGCATTGCATCAGGTCAAATGTTTGGCCCTGATACGGAAGTTGAACTTAATCTGATTGAATTAGAATCTGCTCTTCCCTCTCTTGAAGGGGTTGCTATGGAATTAGTGGATTGTGCTTTCCCATTACTGAAACGAATTGAATGCACAGCTGATTTAAACGTGGGGATGTCTGGCGTAAATTGGGCTTTACTGGTAGGTTCTGTACCCCGTAAACAAGGTATGGAGCGCTCAGATCTCCTTGAAATTAATGGCGGGATATTTATCAATCAAGGTCGTGCGATTAATGATTATGCCAGTGATGATGTCCGCGTATTTGTTGTCGGTAATCCTTGCAATACCAATTGTTTAATTGCCAAACATCACGCAAAAGACATTCCAGATAATCGTTTCTACGCCATGACCACATTAGATGAGCTTAGAGCTCGGGCACAGTTGGCTATCAAAGCCAATGTCGATGTAACAGAAGTTAGCCAAATGACAATTTGGGGTAATCACTCGGCAACCCAGTTCCCTGATTTCTATAATGCAAAAATTGATGGCATTTCGGCGGCAAAAGTCATCAACGACGAACATTGGCTCAAAGATACCTTTGTACCTAAAGTCCAACAACGTGGAGCGGAAGTCATTAAAGCCCGTGGTTCTTCTTCAGCGGCATCTGCTGCAAATGCCATTGTAGTTGGCGTGAATCACCTCGTCACAGACACCCCTGGCCATGAATCTTTTTCTATGGTTTTAAGCTCTGAAGGCCAATATGGGGTTGACGAAGGATTAATGTTTTCTTTCCCCTGTCACCGCAAACATGGCTTTGTACGCACCATTGGTTTAGAGCAAGGCGTTGTGGAAGTAGTTGAAGGGTTGACCTTTAATGACTATAGTCAAGCTAAATTCAACGAAACATTAAATGAGCTTCGCACAGAACGAGATATTGTAAAATCAAAGGGATTGTTGGATTAATAGAGCCGTTAACTATTCATCCTAACCCTACGCCCCGTGGCTTGGCCATGGGGCCCATGGATATTGATGATCTAGAAATCGATCATTAGTCTTGTCATCTTTGAAGACACAAGTAAGAACATGTTAAATGGCTTTGAACGTCACCAATGCCCATTCTTCGCGAGTGGTGGTAGACTCATGTTTGAAGCAATCTTGATAAGCTTCAATTAATTCCTGAGTTTGATCGACTAAAATACCTGATACCACTAACATCCCCTCTTTTTCAAGCACATGATAAAAACGCATTTTTAAGGATAATAACGGTGTTAGCAAAATATTCGCCATAATTAAATCGGTTTTAAGCTGAAGCTCATCGGGAAAGCAAACGCTTATTAATTCCGATGGAACTTGATTCATTTCTGCGTTGTTTCGTGAGGCCATTAACGCTTGTTCATCAATATCAACAGCGTAAACATGTTTTGCTCCAAGTTTGATGGCAGCGAGCGCTAAGATCCCCGAACCACAGCCATAGTCTACAACACGCTTATCAACTAGCTCAGCATTATCTAGCCAAGTTAAGCAAAGAGAGGTGGTAGGATGAGTTCCTGTGCCAAAGGCAAGTCCTGGATCTAAAATCAGGTTGCAAGCGTTTGGATCAGGAGGAGTAATCCAAGAAGGAACAATCCATAAGCGACGACCAAATTGTAAAGGGGTAAATTGGGTCATCCAAACGCGCTCCCAATCTTCTTCAGGTACAGCAGCAAGAGAAGTTAGAAATTTGGGATATTGGGTGTTAAAGGCAGAAGATGCATGCTCTGCATCTTCTTGTTTCTCGTATAATGCTTGGATAATTACATTTGACCATAAAGGCGTTGTGCCTAATTCTGGCTCAAGAATTGGATCATCGTATTTATCGGTAAACGTGATTGAGAGAGCCCCTGTTTCCTCTAAAAAATCACTTAATTCTTCCACATCATCACGGTGACATTCAATTTGTAGTTGTAACACAATTATTCCTTCAAGAGCTTTTCTAAGTAATGAATGTTCGTCCCGCCTTGCATAAATCCTTTATCATTGAGTAATCGTTGATGTAGTTCAATGTTGGTTTTAATTCCATCAATGATAATTTCATCTAATGCGTTTCGCATTCTTGCGAATGCTTCAGCACGTGTTTCACCATAACTAATGAGTTTCCCAATCATGGAATCGTAGTTTGGAGGTACGGTGTAGCTACTATAGATATGAGAGTCAAATCGAATCCCAGGGCCTCCAGGTTGATGTAAGAGACGAATTTTTCCAGGAGATGGCATGAAGGTTCTTGGATCTTCTGCGTTAATTCGGCATTCAACTGCATGGCCATGAAGCTTGATGTTTTCTTGTTTTAAGGTGAAGGGAGCATCGCTGGCAACTTTAATTTGCTCTTTGATTAAATCGATACCGGTAATCAATTCAGTCACTGGATGTTCCACTTGAATTCGAGTATTCATCTCAATAAAGTAAAAACAACCGTCTTGGTACAAAAATTCAAAGGTGCCTGCACCTCGATATTTAAGCTCACGGCATGCATTTACGACCCGCTCGCCAATTTCCTGACGGAGTTCTTCGGAAATGCCAGGTGCGGGCGCTTCTTCAATGACTTTTTGGTGGCGGCGCTGCATTGAGCAATCTCGTTCACCCAAATGAACGGCATTCCCGTTTCCGTCACCTAAAACTTGAAATTCAATATGACGAGGATTTTCCAGGAATTTTTCCATGTAAACCACGGGGTTATCAAAAGCAGCTTTTGCTTCGCTACGGGTTAAAGCGATGGCGTTCAGAAGGTTAGACTCTGAATGAACTACCCGCATACCACGACCACCGCCGCCCCCCGCGGCTTTAATGATAACGGGGTACCCAATTTTTTTAGCAAGTGAAAGGTTCAGTTCATCATGATCTCCCAGAGGGCCATCTGAACCGGGTACACAAGGAACGCCTGCATTTTTCATTGCTTCGATGGCGGAAACTTTATCGCCCATTAAGCGTATGGTATCTGCTCGAGGACCGATAAAGCGAAAACCGCTTTGTTCAACAATATCGGCAAAATCTGCGTTTTCAGCAAGAAAACCATAGCCGGGATGAATGGCAACTGCATCCGTAATTTCGGCCGCGGATATAATGGCCGGGATGTTTAAATAGCTTTTTTGGGAGCTAGCAGGTCCAATGCAAACGGTTTCATCAGCAAGCCGAACATGTAACAAATCTTTATCCACGTCTGAATGAACGGCAACCGTTTGAATGCCTAATTCTTTGCATGCACGCAAGATACGAAGAGCGATTTCACCGCGGTTTGCGATAACAATTTTACTTAACATGACACCGCCCCTTATTCAATGGTAAATAGAGGCTGGTCAAATTCTACTGGCTCACCGTTGGCAACATGAATAGCCGTGATCACACCAGCTCGATCGGCTTCGATTTCATTGAACATCTTCATCGCTTCAATAATGCAAAGTGTGTCGCCCGCTTTTACTGATTGGCCAAGGGTAACAAAAGGTGCTGCATCTGGGGAGGGTGAGGTATACATAGTTCCTACCATAGGCGAGCGTACTTTGTGTCCTTTTGAGGGTTCTTCGGCTGGTTTGCTTTCAGAGGCCACGGGTGCAGGAGTAGGGGCCGGAGCTTGAGGAGCAGGAGAAACATGAATTTGACGAACTGCTGGGGCTTCTGCAGCGTAATGATGGCGGCTTAATCGAACGGATTCTTCCCCTTCTTTGATTTCTATTTCAGAAATACCGGTTTCTTCCAGTAATTCGATCAATTTTTTAATTTTACGAATATCCATGGGTAATAACTCTCTATGCTTTAATTAATTTAGAAAGAACGGCTTTAAAAGCCAATATGTAGCCCTCAGTTCCGAGACCGCTAATGACGCCTTCTGCGATATCAGAAAAATAAGATTGATGGCGAAATGTTTCTCGCGCATAAATATTGCTGATATGAACTTCAATAAAGGGAATAGCCGCAGCTGATAATGCATCACGGAGTGCGATGCTTGTATGAGTGAAGGCTGCGGGATTAAAAATAAGGTAGTCCACCTGATCGTTCATGGCTTGGTGAATGGCTTCAATTAATTCTGCCTCACTATTGCTCTGTAAAATAGTGAGTGAAACTTCAGATTCAGAAGCGAGTTTTTCTAACGACTTATTGACTTTTGCAAGAGAAGTTGAGCCATAAATAGAAGGCTCGCGTAAGCCGAGTAAATTTAGATTAGGACCATGCAGAACGAGTATTTTTTTCATTAAACCGCATTTTTTTAAAGATTAAGTGAATTTTGCCTTAATTTTAGCATTTTGTCTATATGTGAGAGGATATCGGCATGATGTCGACAAGTTAGCGTCAAAATTCATGCAGGTAAGAATGTGATGGGTTGACTAATAGCTTATACCGTTTATCTATAAGATAGGATATGCTGAATTTATGAAAATCATCAGTAAGGATGCTTAAATGACTACTCATATAACGGATGTAACATTGCGTGATGCACATCAATGTTTGCTTGCGACTCGAATGCGTACAGAAGATATGATACCCATTTGCAAACAAATGGACAAAGTAGGATTTTGGGCCATGGAAGTATGGGGAGGTGCTACTTATGATGCATGCCTTCGTTTTTTAAAAGAAGATCCTTGGGATAGGTTACGACTTTTACGTAAAGCGTTGCCTAATACTCGTTTATCGATGCTGCTTCGCGGACAAAACCTGTTGGGTTATCGTCATTATGGTGATGATGTGGTAAAAGAGTTTGTTCGATTAACAATTAAAAACGGCATTGATGTTATTCGCGTATTTGATGCACTCAATGATGTTCGCAATTTGCGAGTCTCAATTGAAAGCATTAAAAAATACAAAGGACATGCGCAAGGTGCTATTGCGTATACAACCAGCCCAGTGCACACCTTAGATAATTTTGTTTCACTAGGTAAAGCTATGGTTGAAATGGGTTGTGATAGCATTGCCATTAAAGATATGGCAGGGTTATTAACTCCTCAAACGACCGTTGATTTGTACAAGGCTTTGCAAGACGAAACCAAGCTGCCTATCCATATTCATAGTCATTCCACTTCTGGCTTGGCCAGTATTTGTCTTTATCAAGGAGTCTTAGCAGGATGTCAACACATCGATACCGTTATCTCATCTTTTTCAGGGGGTGCATCGCATCCGGCTACAGAGTCAATGGTTTCAGCGTTTGCGGGCACGGCTTACGATACCGGGCTCAATTTAAATCTGCTTCTAGAAATTAATGATTACTTCCAAGAAATTAGGAAAAAATATAAACAGTTTGAGGGCGAAGCACAACGCATCGATCCCCGCGTGCAGGTTTATCAGGTTCCAGGTGGCATGATCTCTAATTTATACAATCAACTCAAAGAACAACAAGCGTTGGATAAGATGGAGGCGGTTCATGCAGAAATTCCTCGCGTCAGAAAGGATTTGGGCTATCCACCTTTAGTGACGCCTACTTCTCAAGTTGTGGGTACTCAAGCGGTATTAAATGTCTTAACAGGAGAACGGTACAAAACAATTACGAATGAGGTAAAGCTTTATTGCCAAGGAAAATATGGACAGCCTCCAGGAAAAATTAATCCAACAGTTCGAAAAAAAGCAATCGGTCGTACACAAGCGATTGAAGTAAGACCCGCTGATTTATTGCCACATGAGCTTAAAAGCCTACGTCAAGAAATTGGAAAGTTGGCTCATAATGAAGAGGATGTCATGTCTTACGCCATGTTTCCTGATATAGCAAAAGAATATTTGAAAGAACGCGAGCAGAAGGATTTAAAACCAGAGCCGCTTATGGTATCCACTGCGGGCAAACCAGACACTGTAGCCACTGAGTTTGATGTAGGGCTTCATGGTGAACGTTATCACATTAAGGTGGCTGGATTTGGCGTGAGAAGACACGCTAAACAAACCGTTTATTTATGGCTAGATGGCGTGCCAGAAGAAGTGGTTGTTCAATATAACGATCATGAGATATCAGAGGAAACTAAGCCAGAAGGCAAAAAGAAAAAACAACCAAGTCTTGGTGATGTTTCTGTGGCGATGCCTGGAACCGTGGTGAGTGTACTGGTAAAACCGGGTGATTTGGTGGAAAAAAATCAGGCGGTTTTGGTGTTAGAATCCATGAAAATGGAAACGGAAATTTTAGCGCCTTTCGCGGGTAGGGTGAGCGAGGTTTTTTGTGAAAAAGGGGATAAGGTAACCCCAGAAACGGTCTTAATTCATATCCATGGTAATCAATAATTGGTAAACATTCTGTGTTAATTTAAACCCAGATGATTTTTATTTTTATATGTTTTCTGGCTTAATTAAATACAAGTGCTATGCTTTTTTTGTTGTCCTGAAGTTTGCCTCAAAAAAACGTGTTATCGACGCATGCGGATTTGTCGTTACAAATGGATTTGTAACGGGCGCATTGGTAGCGGTTAATCCGTGACTAATTAGGAATTAACCTATGCGTTATGAAAGGAGATCATATATATGAGCACGAAACTAGTAAACTTTATCAGCATTTGTAGTGTCAGCTTCTCGTCTTCCATATTTTCTGCACAACCTGTTCTTCTTGGCGATGAATCCCCTAAAAACCTGCAAAAAGATTTTCAATGGTTTCAGCCAAGTATAAAACAACTGACTGCCACGAATGTAAACACCATTCAAGTGATGAAAGAACGGGTTGATGAAAATCAAGTGAAGCATATTCGCATCCAACAAAAATATCATGGTTTTCCCGTTTTTGGAGGTCATGGGGTTATTCACAGTGAGCAAGCAGTTAAAGGATTTGCTGCTGTTTTAAGTCAAGATACCACGAAGATGAACGGTACGCTTTTTAAAGGGCTTGAAAATGAATTAGGTAAACCCTCGTTAGAATTTCAAGCGAATGCCCAAAAAGCGCTGGAGCAATTTAAGACAAGGTACAAAGAACAAAACATCAGTGAAGAAGAAGTAATACCTCTGGTCTATATAGATCAAGATCACAAGGCATATTGGGCATATCAAGTTAGCATATTAGTCCATTACAAAGACAAAATTCCTGCACGACCTACAGCAATTCTTAGAGCAGATAATTTTACACCGTTTATCGAATGGAATGAGATAAAAACCCTCTCAAAAGCCTATGGATTAGGGTTTGGTGGTAATCATAAAACATCAAAATACGAGTTTGGAAATGGCAAGCCACTGCTTCATATTACCCGTGATCGCGAGCTTGAAGTGTGTTTTATGGAAAATGAGGGTGTCAGGGTAGTGGATTTAAACCATAGTTACGGTAGTTTTAGTAACGCCCCTATGAAATTCAATTGCCCAAATCCTGATCCTGTACGACGAAATGCCTATTGGACTGGCTATCACGGAGATGGTTATGACATGGAAAATGGCGCATTTTCGCCAATCAATGATGCAATGTATGCAGGACAAGTCATCAATAACATGTATCAACGATGGTTTGGCTTAAACGCATTGACACAAGATAATGAGCCTATGCAAATTATAATGCGAGTGCATTATGGCGAAGGATACGAAAATGCGTTTTGGGATGGAAAGCAAATGACCTTCGGCGATGGTCGCAGCATGATGTATCCTTTGGTTTCCTTAGGCGTAGGGGCACATGAAATTAGTCATGGGTTTACCGAACAGCACTCAGGATTAAGATATTATGGGCAATCCGGGGGCATGAACGAATCTTTTTCAGATATGGCAGCACAAGCTGCGGAGTATTATTCTCTTCGGAAAAGCAGCTGGGAAATCGGCGGGGAAATTATGAAAACTGAGAGTGGTATTCATGCACTTCGATATATGGATCTTCCAAGCCAAGATGGTCGCTCGATTGATAAAGCTTATCAATATCGCGATGGACTCGATGTGCATTACTCCAGCGGGGTATACAATCGATTATTTTATCTGATTGCTAATACACGTGGTTGGAATCCACACAAAGCGTTTCATGTTATGGTTAAGGCGAATATGGATTATTGGACGCCATCAACTAACTTCGAAGAAGGGGGCTGCGGGGTGATTAATGCCGCTTATGACTTAGGATATTCACCAGATGATATCAAGCAATCCCTTGATGAAGTGGCAATTAGTTATCAAAATTGCTCCATAGTTTCCTTTAAAGTAGCTTAAGTTTAGGTAAGCTATAGGACTCAGCACAAGATAGCCTATTGTTTACAGGCTATCTTTTTTTGTATTTAAATTCTGGTTTTTCTCATTTAGCAGTTTACAATAATTAATGAAAGCATAAAAATCTTTAGGTATTTGAACATGCACTCTTCAAAGCGTACAGTTTCATTAATCACTTACAACATCCATAAAGGATTTGGGGTAGGAAAAGTACGTTTTTTGCTTCCTGAAATGCGCGATGCGATAAAAAATTTAAATCCTGATTTTGTTTTTTTACAAGAAGTGCAGGGCGAACATCGCCGTCGTGAAAGAAGAATTGACGCTTGGCCTGAGACGCCACAGTTTGAATACATTGCAGAAAAAATTTGGCCTCATTATGTCTATGCCAAAAACGCAGTTTATCAATCAGGACATCATGGTAATGCAATTTTGAGTAAGTTACCTTTTGATGCGTTTGAAAACATTAATCTTTCAACGATTAACCGCGCATCCCGTGGGATTTTACACTGTCAGCTTCATTTACAGGATGAACTCAAAACCAAAGTGCATCTGCTTTGTGTGCACCTTGGCTTATTTAAAGCCGAACGAAAAGAACAATGCAAAGCGTTAATGGAGCGAATCAGTGAAGCCGTGCCCGAAGATGAGCCCTTATTGATGGCTGGTGATTTTAACGATTGGCGGATGCATTTAACTAAGCCTTTAGAAAATGAGTTGCAGATTGAGGAGGCGTTTTTTTCAGTGGAAGGTCAACATGCACGCTCTTTTCCTGCGATTCGGCCATCTTTGTGCATCGATCGTGTATATTTTAGAGGAATGGAGGTGGATGAAGTCCAATGTTTGCAAGGAAAGCCGTGGCGAATGTTATCTGATCATGTCCCGTTATTTGCGAAATTTTCATTAAAATCAGATGATTAAGAAAAAACGCACAAAGGATTGCTTTTTTCTTTGTTTGCAAACAAGATGCAATTCTAAAGTTACAAGGAGCTTGTACTAGACTACAAGCTCCTTGTAAGTTATATGTTTTCCATATCGGGTGTATATTCGCCAATACTGGCCAAGCTATTTAATTTCGCGCGTTTTAAAAGCGCAGCCTGAGCGGCTTCAATATTTTCTTGTTTTCCTTTCCATGTGTTTAAGCAATCTTCTTGCAGCGCGCGTCCATAGGAGAAACTTAACAACCAGGGTTGTTCTTCATAGCTGTTAATCGCATTCAAATTTTCTGTTGCTTGAACAGGACTTTGTCCACCGGATAGGAAGTTAATACTTGGAACCGCAGCTGGAACATGGTTACGGAAAACACTTAATGTAAAATCAGCTATTTCTTCTGGAGAGCTGAAAGGATTTGCTTTTTTCCCGCTTGTGACCATGCTTGGTTTTAAAATAATATGCTCAAGTGAAACTTGATGAATAAATAAAGCATGGAATAATTCATGCAATACCAGTTCAGAGGCTTCAGCACAATGCTCAATCGAGTGCTCTCCATCCATTAATACTTCAGGCTCTACAATAGGAACAATACCTTGAGCTTGGCAACAAGCAGCATAACGTGCCAAATTCTCTGCACCAGCTTTAATGGCGGTGAGGCTTGGGGTGAAGTCGGATATGGAATAAACATTGCGCCATTTTGCAAAACGAGCACCAAGCTGTCTGTAGTGTTGTAAGCGTTCAGATAACCCATCTAATCCTTGGGTGACTTTTTCATCTGTATTCGCTAGTTCCACTAGACCTTTATCCACTTTAATGCCAGGTATAATACCCTTTTGACGGAATAGCTCTGGAATAGGTGTACCGGATTCATCTTTCTGAGTTAAGGTTTCTTCGTATAAAATGACCCCATAAATATAATCTTCTAAATTAGGGGTGGTGGCCAATAAGAGACGATAATCACGACGGTTTGTTTCGTTATTCTCTACATTTATAGAGGCAAATCGCTTACCGATAGTACCTGTGCTCTCATCCGCAGCTAAAATTCCTTTGCCTTCTTGCAACATCTGTTCAATGGTTGTGCTTAGTTCATCAAATTGCATGGCCTGATTTTCTCCTGTTATTGTTATATACCCATTCTACATAAAGATACTGGTTTTTTCGCCACTTGATTTTTTATCGTTTACTTAGAAGAGATGTATTTCTCCCGTACAATGCGTTGCATATCAAACCCTTTATCCTTTAGATAGGCAAAGGATTCGTCAATCATACCTGGATTACCACAAAGATAAACCAAATCCTGTTCAGGATTTAAAGCAAGCGTTGGAAAAGCAGTCTGAACATAACCGCGCCGCTCATGATCCAATAAGTGATGTTCATTTTCACGACTTAAGTGAGCAAAAAAGGATACCCTTGGGTGCTCTTTTGCAAACCGCAAGAATTCATCGCCATACAGGATGTCTTCGCGCTTTTGAACGCCTTGCAAAATAACGACTTCTAGTAATTTATTTTCTTCTAATCTTTTTTGCAACGCCGGCAACATAGCACGATAAGGGGTAATTCCTGTGCTGGTAGCTACAAAAATGTAGCGCTTAGGCACTTCATCTTTTAGAATTAACCGACCAAAAGGTCCATTAATGTCGATGGCATCCCCCGGTTTTAAATTAAATAATAAATCGCTGCCAGGCCCTCCCTCTACAAAGCCTGCCGCAAATTCAATAATGTTGTTTTGTTCTGGCACATTAGCGATACTGTAGCTTCTTCTTAAGATCTTACCGTCACGCTCAAAATGGATGGTTATGAATTGGCCAGGTATGAAGTCAAAAGCGGGGTTTAAATCGCTTCGAAATATAAAATGTTTAACGTTGGGAGATAGCATCAATGCTTCTTCCAAAACGACGGGAAAAGTTTTAACCGGCATAAGTAATAACGTTCGATTGATTAAAGCTCTCTAATATAGAGAAAATTTTAAACATTGCAAGCATTAATTGGTATATTTGCTTTATAAATGCAAAGCTTGCGCTAGGAATACAATAAATCGCTATGAGTATATAATAAATATATGAATGCTGATATTGTCAAAATGATTGCAAATTTAAGCCAATCACTCTTACCAGTTCAAGAATTAATCACTGGCCTTGGATATTTAATCGGTATTTTGATGATGATGACCGCAATCTCAAAGCTTCGCCAAATCGCGGATGCTCGTGCGAGCGGTGGGTCGCATGAAAAAGGGTTTGTTCCTCTTGCTTATTTTTTAGGGGGGTCCGCGCTGATTTTTTTGCCTTCGGCTGTGACCGTATTAAGTAATACAGCGTTTGGAACTGGAAATATTTTGCAATATACCAGTTATAATCCTTATGATATTTATAATTCAATGCGGATCTTAATCAAAACGGCGGGACTTATTTGGTTTGTGCGAGGCTGTGTGTTATTGGTGCATGCCAGTGAGCCAGGTGTACAGCATGGCCCTAAGGGACTTGCGTTTTTGTGCGCGGGTGTTTTGGCAGTAAATTTTGAAGGCTCGGTTGAAGTGCTAAATTATGTAACCGATAGATTATTTAGCTTAACCAAATCGATGACCAGCTAATTCTTAGCAATGTTTGAACAAGGAGTATATATGAAATGGAACGTGTGGGGATTATTATTCGCATTTTTCTTAATACCTATCGTTCACGCAGATAAAGCAACGGTACTCAAACCAAGTATTATCCTGACTCACATTGATACCGTCCGAGCACATGAACAGGGAGGAGATGAGCTCTATTTTGATGTGAGTGTCATTCGGGCCAACCAACCTAGAGAATTTTTTCGGATCCCGAAGCATCCCATTCATTGGCCTTCTTTACTCAGCTCTAAAATTAAAGAAGTTATCTTGTGGTCTGAACCGATTCAACCCAATGAAACGGTTATTTTGCTCCTTGCGCTTATGGATGAGGATCCCACCCCAATCAATCCTGATGATTTGATAGGATTGATTCGGGTGGAATTAAAAAATAAAAATGGTCAATTACAAGTCCATTGGACTATCCCCAATCGTTCGGTTGGTCCGGTTACCATCGCAGGTAAAAAAGGAGATATACAAAAATTTGAATTATTTGGCGAGCATGGCCAATACGATGTATATCTATCCTTAAAATAATAAAGGATGAATTTAACCGACATTTTGCACCACAGTATTTTTTAGCAAAAAAGACGCCAGTGCAAAATGTCGGATTTAATCTTCTTCACCGCATATTTTAAGATTATTAGTTCTTGCGAAATCTAAAATGGCTTGATAAACATCAGGGCTAGATTCTTTTAGCTTCGGATCTAACAGCACACATTTGTAGCCGTCGTGGTTTACACTGGGTTGTAGAAGGGGAGAATAATGAATGCGGCTATTTTTAAACGTAGCCATCGTGCCACTCATTCGCTCTGCCCAATCGCTTGGACGAAATGCTTTCCCTTGAGGAGTAACCCCTTCAATTACAATTTTTTTATCTTTTGATTTCGTCATTATTAATGCATAATAAACACAGTATGTATAGTATAGCACCATGGCTTGGGGTTCTTAAATATATCTTTTCAGATTTGAGAAAACATATTGGCAGATAGATCTTCTCCTAGTATTTTAAGCCAGTGATAGCAGGTCTAGCGGTGATATGCTAGCATTTATTCGTTTGTAGATTAAAGAGGTTTATTGTGGCGAAAAATAAAAGTCATTTGGGCAAAGAGCATCATTCTGGAATATACCTATTACCCAACTTATTAACTACGTCAAGCTTATTTGCCGCTTTTTATTCTATTGTCGCTTCAATGAAAGGGCACTTTGAATCGGCTGTAATTGCAATTTTTGTTGGTATGATTGCAGATGGCTTGGATGGTAGAATCGCTCGCCTAACGAATACTCAGTCCGCATTTGGTGCAGAATACGATAGCTTATCCGATATGGTGACGTTTGGGGTTGCCCCGGCTTTATTGCTCTATAGCTGGAGCTTACAGTCGCTTGGCAAATTTGGTTGGTTGGTTGCATTTTTATACACGGCCGCGGTGGCTTTAAGGCTGGCTCGATTCAATACTCAATTGAATTCGGAAGATAAAACGCATTTTCAAGGTTTAGCATGTCCTCCTGGTGCTGCGATTGTTTCCTCGTTTGTATGGTTATGCTATCAGAATGAATGGCGTCATGTACTCATTGCACTCATTGCTGTGGTTATTTCTGTATTTACCGCGATTCTCATGGTAAGTAATATTCGCTATTACAGTTTTAAGCAAATCGATTTTAAAGGAAAAGTTCCCTTTTTATACATCCTTCTTACGGTTATCTTGTTTGTAGCAATAGCCGCTTATCCAGCATTAGTGTTGTTTATAGGCTCCCTGGTTTATGCGTTATCAGGCCCTACACAGACCTTACTTGCCTTACAGAGGGTGCGTAAACAACGACGACAAGGAGGAAATGGGAAACAAAAAGAAGACGCGGAGTCTTAAAGATTACGGGTATATATTACTCAGGTTCGCCGAAGCGATTATTGATTAAATCGACCAGTGCTTTAGTCATTTCGGCCTCATCTGGACCATCAATTTGCAGCGTTAACTCACTGCCCTTATTTGCAGCAAGCATCATGACCCCCATAATGCTCTTACCGTTTACAGTTTGAGCGCCTTTGCTGACTTCAATGTGGCTTTGATATCGTGCAGCCGTAGCCACGAACTTTGCAGAAGCTCTTGCATGTAATCCTAAGGTATTGATAATTGGGAGTGTGGTTTTAATCATAGCGGCTACAATGTAGCACGGACTATTAACCGCTGCAATTGAATTTGCTTTTGACCCACGATTCCTGTCTTAAATAGCATGGGATATTAAAGTTCTAATGATTCTAATTCGTTTGTAGCTAATCGTTCTGTTTCTTGATAAAAGATGCGCTGCAAGGTCTCGTTATCTTTAGCTAAGCGACAAGCTTGACGAAACTCTGTTTTACTCACATGCTTGATGATGCTTTTAAGAATCTGCAAATGCTCTTTAGGATTTTCTTGTGGCCCAATCAATCCAAATACCAAATCAATGGGTTGTTTATCTTCAGCACCAAAATCAACAGGATGTTGTAGTTTAATAAAGCACCCAAGCGTGTGGTTAATGAGTGCACTTCGGATATGAGGAATAATAATCCCATGTCCAATTGCCGTACTTCCTAGACTATCTCGTCTCCAGAAGGCATCAAATAAGGACTCAACTTCTAAATCAGGATGAGTTTGACTTAGAAGCTGACTGATTTTTAGTAATACCGCTGTTTTGCTTTGTGCGGCTGAGTCAATACATATCCGATTCGGATCGAGAAACGTTCGAAATGACATAAAATTTAATACAGATCAAAAATGTGCATATTTTACTTGAAAAAACGGTGTTTAAACAACCTCCTCTATCCTATTAACCGATTACGCTTTGCTACGTCATCAGAGCCTTAAGATCTGACTAAACATAGAGTCTAAAAAAAACGCCAAGATCTCCTTGGCGTTTTAAGAAACTTAAGATAAATTTTATTCACGATGGTTACGTAATTTTTCTTTATGCTTGATTAATTGTCTATCTAACTTATCTACGAGATTATCAATTGCAGTATATAGATCCTCGGATTCGGAACTTGCATGCAACTCACCTTTAGCCACTAAAACCGTTGCTTCGGCAATTTGTCGTAATTTTTCAACATCAAAAACGACGTTAATGGCCATAATTTTATCAAAATGTTTTTCCAATTTATCAAATTTTTCTTGCGTGAAGTTCCTAAGCGCTGGCGTAACTTCCATTCTATGACCGGTTAAATTGATTTGCATAACGCTCTCCTTTACTGAAGTTAATACGAACTACGAATTTGTTTGCGCTCGAAAGAAGGTGGAATTCCTAATTCTTCACGATATTTCGCCACGGTACGGCGAGCAATTTTAATACCCTGCTCCGCAATAAGTTTGACAAGCTTATTATCACTTAAAGGTTTCTGTGGATTTTCTGCAGCAATTAATTTTTTAATGAATGCCCGGATTGCAGTGGAGGAGCATTCTCCGCCACTGTTGGTGGACACATGACTTGAAAAAAAGAACTTCAATTCAAATACTCCTCGAGGAGTATGTATGTATTTTTGAGTCGTGACTCGAGAAATAGTCGATTCATGCATATCTAATGCAGATGCCACATCGTTTAAAATTAACGGTTTCATGGCCTCATCACCATACTCAAAAAAGTCGTTTTGAAATTCTACGATAAACCGAGCAACATTTAATAACGTGTCTTGTCGACTTTGAATGCCCTTGAGAAGCCAGCGTGCTTCTTGCAAATTGGTTTTCAAAAACTGATTTTCAACGCTGTTATTCGCTCGCTCAATCATGGATGCATAGGAATTATTAATGCTGAGTTGTGGCAGCGTATCAGGGTTTAGCGCAACCTGCCAGTGGTTTCCGTTCTTTTTGACGATCAAATCTGGAATCACATAACCTGGCTCTGTTTGAGTAATTAGGCTACCGGGTCTTGGGTTTAAATGCATGATGTTATTTAGGACTTGCTCCAAAATCGTATCATCAATTTTATATATATTTTTTATTTTTTGATAATTATGCTGGCCTAATAGCTCTATGTGTTCATCTATTATTTTTTCTGTTATCTCCCGGTAGGGAACGCTTTCTTGCAGGTGCTTCAGTTGTATAATTAAGGTCTCCGCTAGATTTTGTGCACCGCATCCGACTGGATCAAGGTGCTGAATCAAATGCAATACGGCTTCAATTTCTTTGATATCGATGGGTAGCTCTTTTGAATTCAAACTTTTATGAATGTCTTGGAGTTCTAACGTTAAAAATCCACTGTCATCAATGGCATCAACCAGCGTGGTTGCAATGGCTCGATCGATATCACTCATGGGGGTTAAATCAATTTGCCATAATAGATGCTCTTGTAAGCTCTCTTTGGTGCAATGAAGATTTTCAAAAATGTATTCACTTTCATTAAAACGTGAATTACTGGTACTTGAAGTCGTATATAAAGTAGACCATTGAACATCGCTAAACTCATCTTCTCTATCCAGTAGCTCTTCTTCTAGAGAAGTCTTGTATGCTTCATCGATACTGGCTTCCAGCAAAGGATTTGATTCCAGTACTTGTAGAATTTCCTGACGTAAATCGATGGATGATAATTGAAGCAGACGGATAGCTTGTTGTAATTGCGGGGTAAGCGTAAGCTGAGTGGATACATTCAGCTGTAATGATGGTTTCATAACGATCCTTTAAAACGTCACAGCTCTTATTATCAGTTTAATCAATTTAGAGCGTTTATCCAGTTTTCAAAGGAGAGAAAAGGTAGAAAAAATAAGCAAGAATAAAATTGCTGCAATAAAAATCAATAAGTTAAAAAGGTTGAATAAATTTATAAAAGCGAGAGTGAGATAGGAAGGTAAGTAAAGAATATAGCTTGTTTAAACCAGCTCAGCTTTATAAATCTTAGACCTAGTTTAAAACAAGCTAATAAATCGCAGTTATTTTAATTTTTTCTCTTTAAAGAGTACATGCTTACGAACGACCGGATCGTATTTCATCAGCTCCATCTTTTCAGGATGATTGCGTGGATTTTTGGTGGTGGTTACGAAGTAACCGGTTCCCGCAGTGGATTCCAATTTGATTTTAGTTGTAACGGCTGCCACAGTATTTCCCCTTCAAAATTATACTTTCTCGCCTTTTTCACGGAGTTGGTCGAGAACTTTTTTAATACCCAATTTATCAATAATTCGCATACCTTTAGTGCTTACTTTCAAGGAAACATAGCGATTTTCTTCTTCTACCCAAAAGCGGTGCGTTTTGATGTTAGGCAGAAAGCGTCTTCTAGTTTTGTTGTTGGCATGCGATACGTTGTTTCCAGTGATGGGTCGCTTGCCAGTGACTTGGCATACTCTTGACATAGCTTGCTCCAAAATGTCGTGTTTGTCTCGTTCAAGAACGGAAATAATTTACAGGTTGCGTTTTATAGCAAAATTTGGTCCAAGATGCAATGTATCTGACACTTTTCTCTAAAAACGACAAAAAAATGAGTTATATAATTGTACATTGAACCGCCATTAAATGCCAAAAATTTGTCGCATTTGTCTTTAATTACCCCTCATTGTTAATATTTTCTTAATCTTTTATGTGTAAAATCGCGCGTAGTTTTTAGTAGTTTTTTATATGAGTATTTTTTATGCCAAATGTGATTTTAGTCTATGCAAATTGTCAAAATAGAACCGCACGAGGTGATTTTGTTTTAGCCGGTAATATCGCTCGTGATCTGATGCGAGAAATTAAAACAACTGGTCAGGATGTTGATGTTATTTTGACCAGTACATTAGATGGTATGCCTCGCTTTGCTAGCCTTTATCGATCGGAAGGGGATGATCGCGTCAGTATCGATGGCGTTGATGTGGGACTTTGTGCTATGGAACTTTTTGATTCGGTCACCCATAATGTGATTGCATTTATTGATGCGAACCACTGCAAATATGCACCCGCGGATGTTGTAAAACGTGTTCTTTCGCCCGACAGTAAACTTTTAATCGTAGGTGCTGCGAATAGCGAGTCTTCTTTAGATTTATTTCAAATGATGAGATATGAGCTCGCTTTTAGGCAGCAACAGCCTAATTTATATGAGTTTTTTCATTCAAGCGATGTCTTGATAAATAGTTCGGGATTAACACCTGATTCTCTAGGATTGCCTTTCATTACCAAAGCGACTGATTTACCTGAATTAACAGTAGTGCAACACGCTCAGTTGCCTGCTAGTAATTACGGGTTTATGTATTTAGCCGCCGATGTAGATGATAGAGATCCTGCTTTAATCGCTCAATATATAACACTAACCAATCCGACTGGCAATTATGTTTTGGTCGGAAATTTTATGAATGTCAATTTTACCTTAATGGCTAGTCAGCGCTTTCCTGACACTCGTACTTCAATGCCTAATATTAAATTTTATGAGTCATTAGATTATAATCTGATGCGTCATATGATGGCCAACTCGACCACGCTTGTATTGTCTACAGGTGCTATGAGTACATTAGAGGCTATGCATGACCAAAAGTTAACCTATTATCAAGATCTACCCAATAACAAGGCTTTTGTAGCATCCTACCTGATAGCGGTTAAATCCATGGTAATCAGCGATGATCCTTCCCGAAGTGCTTTGATATCTGACTTTATTATTGAGTTATCAAGGCTTCTCTTTGCACCAAAACCTTTAGATTCTTCTCAGCTCGTTAGAACACGAGAATTATTAGAGATGCCTGATGTAAGTCGGGGGTTGGTTAAAGCCAATCAGCGAATTATTGAAAACGCTAGCGGAAAATTAGCGCCTCGGCTATTAAGTTTTATTGGTAAACCTAAAGCGAGTCGGTTAGAGGCACAGGCGGCTTTTGCTCATTATTCATTGAGCAAACAGGGAGAAGCAATTAATCAAGGTCAGGCGTTAAGACGTGCTGCATCCTGGGGACGCTTGCTTGAACTGAAGATACTCATTCGCTCGATGAGAAAAGAAGAACTCAATGCGGTGGATTCAAAATATAAGCGTTCGGCTTTGCATTGGGCAATTCACTATGCTCAACATGACAGTGTTGATTTATTAATTTCCGCTGGTGCTCTTTTAGATCTTCAGGATAAGGATGGCAAAACGCCTTTGCACCATGCCGTCATTAAACGAGATAAGCCGGGGATGAAACGGTTACTTGCAGCGGGTGCTTCAACAGAAATTCCTGATAGTCGAAGCCAAAGTCCAATTCAATGTGCGGATGAAAGTACGTTGTCTTTTATACAAACATATATAGAAGCTGACACTATGCCAGTTTTTGGTATGGCGTTTTAAGTTTACACCGGGCTGACTCGTTCACTTCGTGTTTGGTCAACCCGGCGTTAAATCTAAGTTGGGCAATGATTCATTGCAATTTGCATCCTGCCTGGGTTATTGGAGTAGTACCGGCTTTATACTGGCAAATCACTTTGGTTTTCACATCGCTTAAGCTGGGTTGTTTTGCTTGCATGCGCGCTATCTCTTCTTCAAGCTGAGGCTTGATGAGATTAAAAAGAATTTGATTCTCAGCTGCACCACAACCGCCCATATCGATTAATCGAGTGCAAGCGCCATCAGAACAGGTTTCACGCATATGGCTATTCACTCGCTTAAACCCTTGAAACCATCCCCAATACTCAAATGAAAGCTCCTCAGGTAATGATTGGGTTTCAGCAATGTAGACATCCATTGCTTTCAGACACTCTGCTCTGGATTGATAGTTTACTCCGGCATAGGTGGATAGACATGCTGAACTTAAAATAAGACCCATTATTATTTTTTTCATTCGTTGATTCCTTTGTGAACACTGAGTTTTAGATAGTATCGAGGAAGAGGGAAAATAACAATCAGGCGGCTTCATCATTTTTAATTTATGTGATTTTTAAATATGTATCAAAAAATGCGCAAATAGCGTATAATAAGCAGCTTTTATCTTGAGCAAAGTTATGCAACGTAAAATCAAAAGCTATGTTCTACGAGCCGGCCGTGTCAGTAAGCGACAGCAACACGCTTTAGATTTATGGACTCAGCAATATGAGTTATCAGCTGATCCGATTCCTTGGGATCTTAATCAATTATTTGGCCGCGAAGCAGATACGATCGTCGAAATTGGCTTTGGCATGGGTTCTTCTTTATTTGCTATGGCTAAAGCACAACCCCAAACCAATTTTATTGGAATCGAAGTGCATCGCGCGGGCGTTGGGAGCTTAGTAGCTGATTTGCATGAACATGAGCTAGGCAATGTTCGCATTGCTTCTTTTGATGCCGTTGAAGTAATGAATAATAATTTGCCAGATAATGCGCTAAAGGGAATACAGATTTTTTTTCCAGATCCATGGCCTAAAAAACGCCATCATAAGCGTCGATTAATTCAATCTGATTTTATTTCTTTGCTGGTTAAGAAGTTAAAATCAGGAGGATTTATTCATTGTGCAACAGATTGGCAAGATTATGCTGAACACATGTTAAGCGTATTTGAGTCTGAATCCCACCTCAGAAATGCTGATTCAAATGGGAATTATTCACCAAGACCTGAATCACGGCCGCTTACAAAATTTGAACAACGTGGTCAACGATTAGGTCATGGCGTTTGGGATTTAATTTTTATCAAGAGATAAGTCTTAATTAATAGATTTTTTAATTTGGAGATTCATAATGGTGCAGCCTACCTCAACAACGGATACCCCAACGACTCAGCCCTCCTTGAACCGTGTAACATTAAGCAATGTGACTTTTAGTCAATTAGCTCGTGCGGTTTCCCTTAGAAACCCACAAACTGCACAAGGGCTCAGAGTAACAAACCCTACTACAACCGCAGAGCAAGATTCTCCAATTACAGGAATGAGGCCTTGAGCGGTATGCTAGCGGATAAACATTTCATTTTCGCCAACAGTTTGTTCAAAAATTGACTTATTGTTGTAGTTGTAATATGATTTTGCTTTCTCAGGAAGATTAGTTGTGTGAACCCATGTACGATAGTTTCTCTCTTTTACAATCGTTAAAAGATAAAAAGTTCTCACGAATAGTAAATAACATCCGTTATAGAATATTAACGGCGTTACAACAGGACTATTTTAGCCCAACATTAAAACCTTACTTTCCTACAATAGAGCGGCAAGTCAGGGAGCTTGAGGCTTTAAGGCCTATCTATCTTGCCTTACAGCGTACCGATCTTTCCTTTGATGAGCGAACTTGCCAACTTAATCGCCTCAAAGCTCAATTAGCTCCTTTTGCTGATTTTGATATAGAGCCTGCGCAAATAACACAAGTAAAAAAAATTCTTAATGCGCTTTATCATACTGAAATGGCGCTCTTAGATGTCGAAGGCTTGGCTTTAGATGGAGATTTTTCTTTCTCTTATGTGTTTAACCAAGCGGGCGATGTGAATACCCTGTATACCCATACCATGGAGCAGGTATACCACGCCACCTATTTAATGACGCATGTTGATGTTGATCTTCGAGGTGTATTTGCTCATGAGTGGTCATTACTTTCTCCTTTGTTTCAGGTGTTGGATCAATTTGTTAGAACCGAGACCCAGCGCGCTATGGGATTTGCCTATGGGTATCATTTGACTCCATGGGCCGAAACAGCCGCGATAGAACCTGGTCAATTGCAAGTTAAAATCGAAGGCGATCTTGTAATTTACCGCGTAATACATCCGCAAGGGATGATCATTACAGGTGAAATTCATGCCACAGAATTGAAAGATGACCTCAATCAACCGTTAACCGTTTCGCAATTGAACTTATGTTTTTCTAAACTACTTGAGATCACGTCACGGCGAGGAGATATCGAGCTTAAAAGCTATAATCAAAAGCAAGTTGCGCATACAACCGGTCTATATTCAGGATTGCTTATTGATCAGTTAAAACCAGGCGCAGGCGCTGACTATCAATTTTTGACCCAATTTACAGCAGAAATTCCACGATATTTAGGTGATTGGTCTACTCAAATACAAATGTATTCTGAGCTGGCATCGGCTGGAGAACCCTCTCACCTTGACCCCCATCAACTTGAAGCACTTCGCAATCATGCTCTGGTGTTATTACATGCTATTGAGAATTTGCAGAACGGAACGTTCTTCTTTTCTGTGAAATTATTAAATTATATTCGGATCATCCGTCAAGTTGTGACCCTTGCTTTAAGCATTCTGGAAGAAGCCAATCACTTAAATGAAACAGCTCAGTCAGCTATATGCGCCAAGATGAATACGTTAAAATATTTTTTATCCGGAGAACTCCTAGCCGCTACAGATAAGATTGAAGAAGCCATGATGTTAAAGCCTGGTTTTTTATCCAATCATTTAAAAAGACATCTTCAAAATTTTTACAATATTTTAGTTCATTACATCAATAAATACGTTGATTTTTCAAAAAGACAGCCGGATCTGTTAACCTTGGATGATGAGAAATTCCATGCCATTCGAATGGAGCGAGCGCATAGGCGAACCAGTAAAATTAAAGTGGAATTATTGCGCATTGAAGAAGTTAAATGCGGATTAAATGCTTTTTTTACTTTCTTAAAACAGCCAAGATTTAAAGGCATGCGGCTTAAAGATTTACCACACTCAGCAAAGCAAGAACTCATCAAGAATTATCGTCTTATTCAGCCCTATGTAAATCAAACGGATCTCGTCGATGTAGACCTTGTGGCCAGTTTGACCAGTGATCCTACCTATCTCATGGATCCTCGCCGTTTAATTTCTTGGATCATTGAATATAACGATAGTGTGAGCTTTATTCTTCGAAGTGAATCTCAACTTTTGAGTTTAATAGAAAAAGAACAAAATACGATTCGTTTCCAGTTATCTTTAAATCAAGAACTGATTCAGTCAATTATGACAAGCTCTCGTTCATCAAAACTTACGCCTTGTAAGACACAAGATCGATTTTATTTGATTGATGAGGCACGGGTTTTAGGCATTGAAGAAAACCCTGTTTTGGAATTCGAAGGTCAAGGTGGACATAAATTACTTAGTAATCCAGAACAACTAAGCTCAACACAGACAAGGAGGTTATACCGATTTTACAGCATGTACCAAGCTAAATTAGTCGGAGCAATGAGTGCTTATGAAACATTTTCTGGAATTTTTAGACAATATCCTGCTGACCAAACCATTCAAACCTTACCTGAACAAGAAAAACAAACACTTCAAAACTTATTTGCGGTATTTCAGCCTTACTGGTTCCATTTGTTTACTGCTGGGCAAGATGGATTCCTTCTTGATAAATTAATGGTGAGTGCTTTATCTACTCATGCAGATGACTTGAGCAAAACGGTAACAGTATCAGATTTCTTTCAAGTTCAATCTGAATTTTTTCAAGGAATCACCCGTCATCTCTCTTTAGTACGCGAAAAGCAAATGCAACTTGCACGTATTCATAAAGAGGTTTTCGTTCGAGAATTAGATGTTAAGCCTTTAATCGCGATTAAACGGCATGAACGAGCTCATTATGTGATTGGTCATACTGAATACTCTAAAGCCTTTAGAGAATTTAAAGCGAACTTAGAAAAATTTACGCGAATTTTTAATGATGCGGTTCAAAGAGAATTAAAACCTGCTCCTGAGGGTGTTCCTTTTCCTGAATTAGGAGTAAGCACAGGGGGATATTCACAAAGCAGTCAGGTGTTAATGTTAAAACGCTTGATTAACTCAGCATATCATTTAGAACAATTGTTTACCCATTTAGAAACATTGCACGATCAGAGCACGCAAATCGTTTATGTGATGAAAATTGGTCGTGCAAGCGTTCATGTTTATAACTTACTTCTATTAACCAATGCTCTCTTTGTAGATCCCTATACCGTACAAATGGCCGGGGATATTTTAGAAAAACTTAAATACATGCAGGGTCATGTGATGACCTTGCTTCGTCCCTATTTACTAGGGATCCCTGCTCTTAATGAAGAAGAACCTGAAGCGTTTGAATTGGAGTCATTGCCTGATTCACCAGGAAGCTATGCTTCTGCCATGGGTTCTCTAGAGATCCAAATCGTTTCTGAAGGCGGCGCTTACAGAGAACAACGAAGTCGATCATCTTCTTCTAGTGTCCAATCTTTAGACCTACCACCAACAGTAGAAGTCAATCAGACCATACTTCATGTTTTAAATGCGATGATGGTATTGCCTGAGCACATTAAATCAGCAAGACAAGGTCAACGATTAGAAAAAGCCAAAATCACGCAATCACATGCGGATGCTTATACAATCGCACAGGATATACAACGAATTATTCAACACTCCGGCAGTTATTTTAAATTATTTCTTGAAACGCCAAGAATGTATGAGCTTCTCAATGATTTGAGTGTGAAATTTGAAATCGTAACAACCGCTACCCATGATGCAGTTGTTGATAATCTTCAACACATTAGAAATGAACTCATACCAAAATTATTATTGGAAGCGGATCATTGGGAAGATAAATTTGCGTTGTTGCCTGGTACGATTTCTCAACCCCTTCGCGATATGCTCGATGCGTATTTCATTGGATTAATCGAATCCCTAGAGTTGCCAACCCAGCAGCATCTTGCTTTAGTGCAAAGTATGATTCCTTTAGATATTGAACTCGAAGATGCATCGATTCAAAAAGCATCTATTGGGTTTGAATTGGAATGCGTGAGGGAAAAAGAAGCAGTCTTGCAACGTTTTTCAAAGCAAGTTCAGTTATTTAAAGAAACCAAGAATGAACCCAATGCAAAAGCAGCGACGATTTCAAATCTGGCCGAAGCGTTGGCCACTGATTTTAATCATTTTATTGTTCCACTCAGAGAGAAGGTTACGCTTCCTATTAGCCTAGAAGAATTGTCGCTTACTTCATTATCTACTTCTGAAAGTGGCGCTCAAGATAATTTAATGACTTCTACAGAAGAAATACTTAAAGTATGTGCGAGCCATTATCATGGATTGAATGCGTCTCATCAACTGGCAATCGATACAATTGAAGAAAAGATTCTTTTTTTACAAAGAGTAAAAGCGAGCAAAGAAATTCAAGATAGGAAATATATTTTTGATTATACGACAAAGCTATTTAATGAACAGTCTTTATTATTAAGCTCTAGACAGTTTGGGCTCATTCATAGCGAAGTCGAATATCGGGGTGAGTTGTTTCATTACTTAAAATCCTATGAAAGTGAAATCGTTCAACAAGCGATTGAAGCGCGTGACCATTTGGACATTCGAAACAATATAATCGAATTATTATCTGAAAAAATAAGGGGATTTGAGCGCAGACATTATGAAGATTATAAGCAGCTAAGTGACATCAAAGCAGCAATCGAACAATTTAGAATTTATATTGATCATGCCAATTCTGCGATGCGAAGTACTAAACGATCGCTCACACCACTTTTTGAAAATGAGAAGACCCTTCGAGAGAAGAATGCATTGTTACTGGAATTAAAAGATATTGCTTGCAATCAGAAAAACGAACAAAACCTAGAGCCTGAATTTAAATTATCAGTCAAAGATCGGGTTAAAAAGATTAAAAGTATTGTTGAACGCTCTGACTTTCCAACCACGATGCTTCGATATCATAGTTTTAATGCATTCAGTTTTAATTGGCTTAAACAACTGGTTGTAAGTTTGCTTAAACTCGTGGGACTTTATACCCCTATATACCAAAAACGATTTAAGGATTTAAAAAGAGCTGTCCTAGAAAAGCCTGATCTCAATCAAATGGGTTCACGTTATGGATTGTTTTCAGTCATACCCCATACAAATATCTCTCCTGCAGAAGTAAAGGATATCGAGCCAAGTATACCTATAGCGATTACCAGTGCCCCCTAGCCTGGAATGGAGCTTTAAACGGTAAGAGCATTCTATCCAATATGCATTTTTTATCTCACATTAGCTTTTGACTTGCTTAATGAGAATATACCCCATAAAATTCTAGTTTTCGTTTGTAACGCCGGGAGTAATAGTGCATGGGGTGGAATGAGCCGGATAAAGATAAAGACAAGGATAAGGATCCCTGGAGTGGGAAAGACCAGCCGCCAGATTTAGATGAAGCGTTAAAGCGACTCCAGGAGCGATTGAAACGAACATTCATGAAAGGATCCCAAAAGTCAGACTCTGGGCGTCCTGACTCAGGTGCAGGTGGTGCTGGGATTTTAGCTGCTATTATTTTTTTAGCCGCGTTTATACTCTGGGCGTTATCAGGAATTTTTATTGTAGATCCTGCTGAACAAGCTGCCATCTTACGGTTTGGAAAATACGTTGAAACGGTAGGCCCTGGGCCACATTGGATCCCCCGATTAATTTCCTCCAAAATTGTTGTCAATGTGGAGCGAGTATCGGATTATTCCTATTCAGCCAACATGCTGACAAAAGATGAAAATCTTGTCTCGGTTTCCGTCGTCGTGCAATATCGCATCGGGGATTTAGAAGAGTTTTTATTTAATGTGGCTGATCCCATTGAAAGTTTACAACAGGCCACATCCAGCGCTTTGCGGCAAGTAATAGGCCATACTTCCTTAGATGAAATTATTACCGAAGGTCGAGACGTTTGGGGCAGTAAGGTCCAAGAGAGTTTAATCCAGATTTTAGCTCGCTACAAAACTGGAATTTTGGTGGTGAACGTATCGCCACAACCTGCACGTGCACCTGAAAGCGTGCAAGATGCTTTTGATGACGCAATCAAAGCTCAGGAAGATGAGAAGCGCTTCATTGAGCAAGCTCGCGCTTATGAAGCACGCGTTGTACCTATTGCACACGGTAATGCAAAACGAATTCTGGCTGAATCACAGGCCTATGCTCAGCAAGTCGTATTGAATGCAAAAGGTGAAACGGCTGAGTTTCTAAAGCTTTTACCTGTTTATTTGCAATCGCCTTATGTAACAGCGGAGCGTATGTACTTAGATGCAATGCAAAAAGTCTTAAGTCAAAGCAGTAAAATCATCGTAGATGGTAAATCAGGAAACCTGCTTTATCTTCCGCTTGAAAAACTTATTAACCAGACGAACTCTACAAAATCTAGCGTTATACCGAAAGCTGATTTGGATGAGGGTATAGCCACTCAAGCTGCTGGTGAGTCAATGTATGACGGACGCCCACTGCTTCGTCCTACAGAGCGCCCGGGGAGGATTAGCTAATGAATGCCACGAAAACTTTCTTAGGGATTTTGGCTTTTGTAATTTTACTTTTGCTTTTAACGAGCCTCTTTACCATTACGCAAGGGCACCATGCTATTTTATTGCGCCTTGGTAAGTTAGTGACCGTTGAACAGTCGGATAAAGTTAAAATCCTTGATCCTGGCTTACACTTCAAAATTCCATTTATTGAAACAGTTCGCATTTTTGATACTCGGATTCAAACGCTCGATATTAAATCTTCTCGAATTGTGACTAAAGAGAAGAAAGATGTGTTAGTTGATTATTATGTTAAATGGCGAATTAATGATCTGGCTCATTATTTCAAAGCAACCGGTGGGAATGAGCTTAAAGCCGAAACATTGCTTGAGCAACAATTAAACACTTCCTTGCGGGCTCAATTTGGCAAACGAACGATTCCTGATCTCGTTTCTGGACGCGATGATGTCATGGAGGTGTTGCAACAAAAAGCAGAAGAGCAAGCTAGTCAGCTCGGAATATACGTTGTTGATGTTCGAATTAAAGGGATTGAGCTCCCTCCAAGTACTAGTAATGCTATTTACCAACGTATGCGTGCGGATATGCAAAAAATTGCTAATCGTCATCGAGCAGATGGAAACGCGGCCGCTGAAGCAATAAAAGCCAATGCCGATGCCAAGGTGACGGTTATTCTTGCTGAAGCCTTGAATGAAGGGCGAACCATCAAAGCGAAAGGTCAAGCCGAAGCCGCTACCGTCTATGAGCAGGCGTTTGCGAAGAATAAAGACTTTTTTACCTTCTATCGCAGCTTGAAAGCGTATGAAAATAGCTTTGATAGTAAACAAGATATTTTAGTACTTGATCAAAGCAGCGCTTTTTTTGACTACTTCAAGCACGGTTTAGCAAAAGGGAATGGAATTGCAGCGGGGAATTAATTATAATAACCCCCTCTTTTTAGGGTCTGTATTAAGTTTTTAAGGGTTAAGCGGTCTTAACCCTTTTTTATTGGAGATGGCGTTTGTGTTAACTAATTTTCTTTCAGCCTTAGCCTTAGTACTGGTCTTTGAGGGAATTATGCCGTTTGCATCGCCTTCAACTTGGAAGAAATTATTAATTAAAGTCCTAACCAAGGACGATAGGATGTTACGAATTTCCGGTTTTTTTAGCATGATGGTAGGCGTTATCTTGCTTACTATTATTCATCAATTGGCAGAGTAAGAGTTTTATATCATGGGTAAAAATGTAGTTGTTGTCGGCACGCAGTGGGGTGATGAGGGCAAGGGTAAAATCGTTGATTTATTAACCCAAGATACGGCCGTGGTTGTGCGCTACCAAGGTGGCCATAATGCCGGCCATACATTAAAAATTAATGGCGTGAAAACAGTTCTTCGATTGATCCCTTCTGGTGTATTAAGGCCACATGTGCGATGTTATATTGGTAATGGCGTAGTGGTTTCACCTGCTGCGCTCTTAGAAGAAATCAATGAATTGGAAAGTCGTGGAATTGATGTACGTAATCGCTTGCGCATTAGCCAAGCATGTCCTTTAATTTTGCCTTCCCATATCGCACTTGATAAAGCTCGGGAAAGCAAGAAGGGGCAGGCGGCCATTGGAACAACCGGCCGAGGAATTGGCCCTGCTTATGAAGATAAAATTGCTCGTCGCGCGCTAAAAATTGGCGATTTACTAAAGCATGAGCAATTTTCTGTGAAGTTAACGGAGTTATTGCAGTACCACAATTTTTTATTAACCCACTATTATGAGCAACCTGCTGTAGAGGTTGATCCGATTCTTCTGGATGCCGAGACCTGGGCTCATGAATTAAAGGATTTAGTGACGGATATTACGACGTCGCTTCACGAACATCGGCGTGCCGGTGATTCTATTTTATTTGAAGGCGCGCAGGGAGTTTACCTTGATATCGATCACGGTACATACCCCTTTGTGACTTCCTCGAACACTTGTGTGGGAAGCGTGGTGAATGGTGCAGGTTTTGGCCCCCGCTATCTCGATTATATTTTAGGGATTACGAAAGCCTACACCACGCGAGTAGGAGGGGGGCCTTTCCCAACTGAGTTATTTGACGAAGTCGGTAAGCGCTTAGCACAACGAGGCAATGAATTCGGGGCTGTAACCGGGCGTCCTCGTCGCTGCGGTTGGTTCGATGCGGTTTTATTACGTCGTTCCATTGAATTAAATAGTATCACGGGACTTTGCCTAACCAAACTGGATGTGTTGGATGGCTTGGAAACCATTAAAGTGGCTGTTGCCTATCGAGATGCTAACGGCACAACGCTTACTCGTCCCTCCCAAGCTGCGGAGGATTATGAAGGCTTGGAGCCGATTTATGAAGAACTTCCGGGGTGGAGCGAGTCTACTGCGGATTTAACTTCTAAATCACAACTGCCTGCGAATGCACTTGCTTACATCAAGCGCCTGGAAGAATTATTGGAAGTTCCTATCGATATGTTGTCTACTGGACCTGAACGTGATTCAACCATAATCTTACGTGACCCATTTGCGGTATAAACAATGGTATGATCTTACTCTGCGTTTGCTTATTAGCTGCTATCATTTCCAATACCTTGGTTTCTTCGCAGACTAATTAACGTTAGTCCGATATCAGAAAAATCCAATTTTTGCTGATATCGAACTGGCTTATTTTGAATGGATCCCGTATAAAAAAGCTTATTTTTTTTACGGGATAACGTTCGTTTAGCGCCATAAACGTCATAAATGACTTTTCACTCGAACTCAGGTTAATTAGAGCTTTGTTTGGTCACTGATTTGCCGTTAACCACCCCACAGGCAATTCGTGCTCCACCGCCGCCTAGTTTGGGGGTATCGCTATAGGTGTCACCCCCTTCGTGAATGATAAGGGCTAATTCGTTCAAATCACTGGTTTTTAACCGTGGGGCCAAAGTAGGCGTGCTCGCATTGCCATCTTGTTCAACATACAATACCGGCAAGTCTCCTAAATGCCCATCACCATAAGGGCCTTGATGAGTATTCGTCGATTTTGGGTCGAAATGCCCTCCAGCTGCTTGGCCTTGATCGCCGCAATCCGGGTGTTCATGTAAGTGAAAACCATGAAGTCCTGATGGTAATCCGCTTAGCTTTGGGATAATCAGTAAGCCGTATGGAGTATCTTTAAATACCACTTGCCCCAAAACTTTTTTATCTTTTTCTGTTGAGTGAACGGTGGCAGTCACTTCAGCAGAAAAACAGGTATTACCAAATAATATAACCAGTAAAGCTAAAACTAATTTCTTCATAAAAAGTCCTTTTATATTCAATATAAGTGTCAAGGGATCCCACTATTAATCTACCCCCTAAGGGATCTCTTTAGCTTAACTTATTCAAAACGCATTAACCACCTCAATTTGATTCGCCGATTCTTGCCAATGATTTTGTTCTCGGAGTCCTTTAAGCTGTAGGATGATTTTCTCATTGCTTAACGTGGCAATATTAATATCTTTACCAAATAACAGGGACGCCAAGGGCAGTTGCCGATTAATTTCAGGATTTTTGATGGCGGCTATTAAAGTTTGAGCTGAACGAGTCTGGCCATAAGCGGCTTGGAAAAACCATGTTGGACGATAACTTGCAGTAACACGTACTAATTCCAGAATAACGTGTTTGAGTTGTTCCTCGGTAAAATTAGGTTGATTATCAATTAAGGTTAATAAATCTCTCAACAATTCTCCTTTATGTCCTAATCGACTTTGAAAGGATAAGCCATCATAACACTGCTGGACCAATTTCCTAAGAGCGAGCGCTTGTTTTGCGGGAATAAATGATAGGGAGACAGATGAGTCAGTATGGGTAGGTAATGGATTGGAAGTAGCTTCGGTAAAAGGCCATTCAATTCCAGTGGGTTCTGTAAATAAATCGGTATATTGCTGATTAACTATTTCTATTTTCTGAGCAAGTTCTTCTTTTTGATGTTCAGTGAAATCTGGAGCTGCAATCACCTGTTCGAAACTTGATGCTGCTGTCCTGACAGCATGCAAACTGGTGTTCAAGTCTCGGGTAAGTGGGCGCAAAATAGCTTGTAATCCTCGGCTAATGTGTTCATTTCCTGCTAAATAGGTATCCAATGCTTGGACACGTTCTCCTAGAATTTTAAACTCTTGTTGAACTTGATTAAGGCACTTAATTAAAAACTGCTGAAAAGAAGCATGCAATAAAAAATCTCGATACTTTCTTACAATTTCACGGATGCTATCCAACAGTCTAGTCATCTTCGAGATACGATATTGATGTTTGGGAAGTGAATCAAATTTATCTACAGTCGATGCCAAGGATATATAAGGTGATATAACCCATTGATAATATCCATCACCAGCTTCTGCCATTTTATTAATGGCTAACACTTGCTGCTTGCCTATTAGCTTTATCGCGCTACTTGGTTTTCGCGCTTGTTCGACAGAAAATTGGGTATCAACTTCAAGTCGAAAATCCTCAATGACTAACGTAACTAATGGGATCAGGCGTTTTGCAGTTCTTGCGGCAACTTCGATATATTGGTGATGAAATGCAGTGACTTGAAGCTCTCGTTTGCTTATTTCTTTAATTGGTTTAACAAATAAGGTATCGAATCTTTTTAAGGTTTCCATCAGCTCCAAAGCACTATCACATGAAGTGGCTTTTAATTTTTCGTACAATTCATCGCGCTTGAAATAAGGTAAATGACAAAACAAAATCAATATATCAATGACCGTTATCGGCGGCTTATTCATCAGCGCAGCTTCTGGAATTAAATACTCATAGTTTTGAAACTGTTTAAGTAAACTCGGATTTAATTGCAACAATTCATTTAAATAACCAATAATATCTGCAAGCTCTGCCGCTGCCCGTTCATTTGGTTCCTTACGTTTTGTAGTGGGATTATCAATTCTATAAATTAATTTGAAGACACTCTTATCCATAATTCGTACCGCATGATGCGCTGAGTTGGTAACATCTTCAACATTGAGTGCATGTAACTGTTCTTCAGAATACGCAATACGTAATGACTTAACATGGACTTCAACTTTGCGAACAAAACTGATTAGATGATTCGTGTCATTACTGATGTCCTGTAAAAAGGGACGCGTATCCATATCTAACAAATGATTTAAAAATAATTCTGCATGCCGACAAAGTTCAACAGACTGATCATGACTGAGTGGAAATCCCGAAGTGGGGTCGACTGGATGCTGAAGATTCCATAGTAAATTTGCCAAACACATCATGATGTATCGCGGCGCACGCAAGTCATTTAAATAATTCGATTGTTCAAAGGCAGATACAAAAAATTCAATGAACTTCGTATCGGTTTGAAAATCCATATCCAGGTCGGAGATGGCATCGGGTAATGCTGACTGAAAGAAGAGGTTAATTGCATTTCGTTCTTTGTCAGTAGACTGAGTGCTAGCAACAGGGTGTTCAAGTTGTTCGCTCATTCGATAAAACGGTAAAACAGAATAAAAATCTGCTTTTTTCTCTTCTTCTAAACGAGCTGTATGAATTCCGAAGTAAGGTGATAAGGGCGAGGCAAAAGCTAAGGTATTAAATGCTTTAATCGCTGCTTCTTCATGCGTATAAGCGGCTTCTTCAACATTACTTGGGATAAGAAAGGTTGCAATACCAGCTTGGCGTTCTTTATCAAAGGATAATCGACGATTGTTCAGTAATTCAACTTGTTTATGAACGGCTTGATAAGCGAGTTCAAGCCCTACAACGGCTAAAGCAATTGCTTCGGACTGAGCGCTGAATTGGGAAGCCATAGAAGATGAGGTGCTATGGCTTTGCACCAATTGCTGAGCGCGTTCTAAAGCGGTTTTTTTGATGGCTTCTGCGTGATTTTGATCCGAACTTAATTCTTTATTGGTGGTATGAACAGCTGCTCTTAAGGCTAATTCAGTTAGATACGTAAAGGTCATAGAACGGTTCCTAAAAATATAAAAGTCTTAGTTCGAAGTTAATATGGCGAATAAGGACAAGCCGGAGTTCGAAAAAAATTGCGCCTATCATACTCGGGAGAGTAACTATTTTAAAACCATTTTTTGTGCTAAAATATTGTACTTAATGATTATTGTGGCAACAAAAATATGCAGTCTATCCTTGTCAACGCTTTGCTCTCACTTACCATTTTGCTTTGGTCATCGGCCTATGTTGGTATAAGAATCGGCTTAACAGCATTTACCCCAGGCTCACTGGCACTCTTTCGTTTTTTGGTTGCCTCACTATTTATGATAATAATTTATCCAATCTTAACGATTAAAAAGCCTATGTTCTGGTCTCATAGAATTCGGCTAATTCTATTAGGGGCGATAGGTATTGGAATTTACAACATAGCTTTAAATATGGGTGAGCTTACCGTATCAGCTGGTGTGGCTAGTTTCATTGTGGGTTTAATGCCTATTCTCACGTTGATTTTATCGTTGTTATTTCTAAATGAGCGTGCGAATCAGCGCATGTATCTTGGGATTGCAATCAGTTTAGCAGGTTTAGTGCTCATGGCTTGGGCAGAAAATGCAAATGCTTCGGTCATGTATGGAATGCTTATTATTTTACTTTCTGCTTTAACGGGTGCGGTATTTACGGTGATGTTGAAACAATATTTAGCTCTTTATCACCCAGTGGCCGTGGCTGCCTGGGCGATGTGGGGAGGTATGTTGTCGTTATTGTTTTTTGCGCCTGCGTTATGGAGAGAAATTCACGTGGCCTCTTTTACTGCCAATGCGGCGGCAGTTTATTTGGGAATTTTCCCTGCGGCACTCGGATACATCGCTTGGGGTTATGTTCTTAATTTTATGCCGGTTTCGAGAGCAGCATTATTTTTATATACCCTTCCTCTGGTATCCACATTAATCGGATTTGTACTTCTTCACGAAGAACCTACCTTGCTTTCACTTTCAGGTGGCTTCATTGCACTTATTGGGGCTTTACTGGCGTCAACTCTTCGTGAGAAACCGGTAATGGCTTTACCCATACATGGCGATAAAGAGCTTGCCAGGGGATAATGCCAATTAACCCTCCCAGGGTAACTAAAAGACAAGCAATACCAAGTTCTACAGAGAATTTAGCCATCCCGAATAAGATTAAAAAAAAGACGGATAGAATCGGATTTCCATAAGATAAAATGGTGAGTAGTTTGAAATTCCCTCGTTTAACTCCAAAATCCCAGAAAAAGTAGGCTAGACATTGGGTCGTCATCCCCATCATCACTAAAATACTCCATTCTAGGTTACTGGGAAGAATAAATGACTCCATATGAACGTGTATAAGCAGGGAAGAAATGGCTCCAATGCCACAATAAATTCCTATGATTTCTACAGGTGATTTTCCGTAGTGTCTTGCCATTAACGTGTAAAGTGACCAGACCACTGCGTCGAGTAGAGCTAATAGATAACCAAATAAATAGCGGCTATCAAAGCCATGATCATTTTGACTAATTAGAATATAAATGCCGGCAAATCCCATTGACGCAGCTAAAAGATGCTTGAAACAGAGCCGCTCATTAGGAAGAAACCCTGCGAACAAAATCACAATAATAGGCCAAAGATAATTAATTAAATCCGCATGAGTTGCTGGTGCATGCTTAAACGCTGCAATGTAAAGTAGATCATTGCCATAAATACCAAGAAATCCTATAACCCAGAGAAACCATGGTTGTTTTAGTTTAGACCACTCACGATATATGGTTAATTTGACTGCCGAAATTAAGAAGCTCACAGAAAAAACAATACTTAGGGTTTCAAAGACGGGTAATGACTTAATCTGGACCACCAAAGGCGCGGCTAAAGCCCAAAAAATCAGAGCGCTATAACCTATCAACGTAGGGTATTTTTTAGCTAGCATCCTGGCATTTAATCGATGACGATAAGAAACATGGTAGCAACGGTATACGCTATTTTCAAATCACACAGCGCTTGTCCTCGAACTTTCTTAATTTATTCCCAACACCATTTGCATTAACCTATACCCGTAATCTTTCAAAATGCGCGTTTTATACTTATTCCTTCCTGCTCAATTAAAACTCCTAATGGAAATAGCCATTACTCGTTTTTTAAAATTGAGCAGGAAGAAAAATAAATGCATCTAAAATCTCGCATTTTGAAAGATTACGGGTATATACTAATTTTTTTTAGCAAATGATTTGAAAAAACATGGAATTAAGTGTTGATAATACCCCCTACAAAGCAATGTTTACACCGTTAGATTTAGGATTTACACAAATCAAAAATCGATTGTTAATGGGCTCAATGCACACAGGGCTTGAAGAAGATAAAAAAAGCCTTAGACGTTTGGCTGAATTTTATCGTGAACGAGCATTGGGTGGGGTTGGTTTGATTGTCACGGGTGGTTTTGCTCCAAACCGCGCTGGACGTCTTGCTCCTTTTGCCGCGAAACTGACCAATCGAAACGAGCAAGAACGTCATGAGCTTGTCACTCATACTGTTCATGAGTCGGGTGGAAAAATTGCCTTGCAGATTCTGCATTCTGGACGTTATGGATATCATCCCTTTGTTGTCGCTCCAAGTGCTATCAAATCGCCTATTAGCCCCTTTAAACCCTGGGCGATGAGCAAACATCGAATTAAAAAAACCATTCAACATTTTGCTCGCTGTGCAAAGCTTGCCAAAGCCGCAGGTTATGATGGTGTCGAAATTATGGGAAGTGAGGGGTATTTATTAAACCAATTTATCGTTCGTCATACCAATCACCGAAACGATGAATGGGGTGGCCCCTACGAAAACCGGATCCGCTTTCCTATTGAAGTGGTTCGAGCGGTGCGCGAAGCAGTGGGAGATAAGTTTATCATAATTTATCGTCTATCTATGTTGGACTTAATTCCAGAGGGCAGCAATTGGGATGAAGTAGTGAGGCTTGCAAAAGCAATTGAAAAGGCAGGTGCTACCCTTATCAATACGGGTATTGGCTGGCATGAAGCGCGCATTCCAACGATTGCTACCTTAGTACCAGAAGGCGCGTTTACGAGCGTTACAAAACAATTAAAACCTGAAATTTCAATTCCTGTTATCACCTCAAATCGGATCAACACACCAGAGTTAGCGGATGCAGTTCTTGCTGAAGGTATAGCCGATATGATTTCTATGGCACGACCTTTCTTAGCCGATCCTGCTTTTGCAGAAAAAGCCCGATTAGGGGAAAGTAATGCGATTAATGTTTGTATTGCCTGCAATCAAGCTTGTTTAGATCGCGTGTTTGAAAATAAAGAAGCCTCATGTCTTGTTAATCCTCGAGCTGGAAATGAAACAGAGTTAATTTATGAAGAAGCTTACCCTCCCAAATGCATTGCGGTAGTTGGCGGTGGCCCAGCAGGAATGGCATTTGCGTCAGTTGCTGCCGAACGAGGTCATCGGGTAACTCTTTTTGAAAAAAGAAGCGAACTCGGTGGGCAATTTAACTTAGCGAAAGTCATTCCAGGTAAAGAAATCTTTCAGCATAGTATTGATTATTTTAATCATCAACTAAAGCGCTACGACGTTGATATTCGCTTAGGATCTGAGGCAGAACTAAAGGATTTAAACGAATTTGATGAAATTGTTTTGGCAACAGGCGTTATTCCACGTATTCCAGAAATCGATGGCATTGATCATGAAAAAGCGATGACCTACATCGAGGTTTTGCAAGGCAAAAAAATGCCAGGAGATCGTGTGGCGGTGATTGGTGCGGGCGGGATTGGCTTCGATGTTTCTGAATGGCTCACTCATAAACGGCATGGGAATGCGTTAACCCCCTTTTATAATGAATGGGGCATTGATATTGATGTATCAAGACGGGGAGGATTAAAACCGCCAGAGGTCAATCCGAGCCCAAGAGAAGTTTATCTTATGCAGCGCAAAGAAGAAAAACTGGGTAAACGTCTGGGTAAAACGACAGGGTGGATTCATCGTTTAAGCTTGAAACATAAAAAAGTCCATATGCTACCCGGTGTAGAGTATGTTCGCATTGATGATGAGGGGTTGCATATTCGGGTCAAAGGAAAGGACAAAGTCTTGGAAGTGGATTCTGTGATCATTTGTGCTGGGCAAATTGAGTTAAAGTCTCTTTTCGAACCTTTAAAAGAGTCTGGCAAGACCGTTCATTTAATTGGGGGTGCTTATAAGGCGTTAGAATTAGATGCTCGTCATGCCATTGATCAGGCCTGTCGATTAGCAGCCCTCATCTAGAATAGAGGGTTTCTGGCAGATAAACCCGCTTATTAAATCGTTAAGATAAGCGGGAATTGCCGGTGAATAATAAATTTAGTGCATAATGTTGAAAAATTTGCTATTATGCTGATTGAGTTTTGATTTTAACATAGATAAAGCAACTACTCTGAACGTGTTTCCTGTTTCATCCGAATATTGTAAACATTTTACTTTATTTGTGATGCCATAGCTTTTCAAAGACAACATCCGTCATGGTGAACCTACTTACCTGGCAAGGAAAAGGATGAATCAGTCTTTTTCGATGGTGTACTACTGAAGTCGCTATGGTGCTCGGAATGATGTTATTTAGTCTTAAGACATAAATAACGGTGAATATTGAACAGAGTGAACGCTTGCTCTTTGTTTATCCTAAAGAACAGTTGATTTTTTAACTGTTTCTAGGTTTATTATTTCACAGGAATATTATGTCTCAAGAATCTTTTGCTTTTTCCTCATTAGGGCTGTCACCTACGTTGTTACAAGCCTTAACCGATTTGAAATTTGAAAAACCCTCTGATATTCAGCAGCAAACCATTCCCTGGTTATTAAAAGGCCGGGATTTAATTGGACTTGCGCAGACTGGTACCGGTAAAACAGCAGCGTTTTCATTGCCGATTTTGCAGGGTTTGACCCCTCTGAATCATACCCAAGCACTCATTATTGCACCAACCCGAGAGTTAGCAATTCAAGTTGCTGAACATATTGAGTCTTTAGCCGTGCATCAAGCGAATGTGCGAATTACCGTTTTATGTGGTGGCCAGGATTATCGTCCACAGTTAAAAAAACTGCAGGACGGTGCACAGATCGTCGTAGGAACCCCTGGTCGTGTGCTTGATCACATTCAGAGAGGATCGCTTAAGCTAAATCATCTAAAAACGTTTGTTTTGGATGAAGCAGATGAAATGCTTCGTATGGGATTTATTGAAGATGTCGAAACCATTTTGGCACAATTGCCCGAGCAAAAACAAATGGCTTTATTTTCAGCCACCATGCCATCTCGAATCCGACAAATTGCAAAACAATACCTAAATGACCCTGTTTCTGTTGAAATTAAGATGGCCACCGCCACGGTTAAAAGCATTGAACAGCGATTTTTATTTGCTTCCCAAGGTCAAAAACCTGAGGCGCTTTTACGCATTCTTGCGGTGGAAGACTTTCAAGGGGTTATTGTGTTTACCCGTACTAAAAGTGGTGCAGATGAAGTCGCCACCTTTTTACAGGCACACGGTCATCATGCTATGGCAATTCATGGAGACCTCACTCAAGCTCTTCGTGAGCGCATTATTTCGCAATTTAAACAAGGCACATTAAATATCTTAGTCGCAACCGATGTTGCTGCTCGAGGCCTTGATGTGGACCGCGTCACCCATGTTATCAATTATGATATCGCGCAGGATTCTGAAACATATGTGCATAGAATTGGTCGCACGGGCAGGGCAGGGCGAAGTGGTGTCACCATTTTGTTTGTAACCCCTAAAGAATCGAGATTGATTAATTCAATTGAACGTCATACTCGCCAGCGTATTGAAAAAATTACAATCCCTACGGATGCAATGATTCAGGCTGCCAAAAAGCAGCGCTTTTTAACAGGGATTTCTCAGCGACTTGAGAGCGATCATCTCCCAGCTTATGTGGAAATGATTAGCGAGTATATGTCTAGAGAAAATATAGGCGCGAAAGAATTAGCTGCAGCTTTAGCGTTACAGTTAAATCACGACCAGCCTTGGCAAACTAAGTTTTCCTTTTCTCTTCCCGCTCGTACAGAACGAGAAACGAATAAATCCTTTGATAGCCGGAAAGAAAAACGGTCTAAAAAAGATTACGATCGCCAAACTAAACCTTTTCAAGCCGATGCGCAACAAGAGATTTATCGACTGGATGTAGGTCGCATTCATGGCGTTAAGCCTGGAAATATTGTGGGTGCTATTGCCAACGAAGCAGGGCTTCAAAGCCGTCATATTACTGGGTTAAAGATCCATGATTATTATTCCACTGTTTGTTTACCGAAAGGAATGCAAAAAGAGGTGGTTCATCATTTGAATAAAGCGTGGGTATGTGGCCGCCAGCTGAATTTGACTCCATTAAGTTAGGGATTAAGAAATTAATAATTCCCGCTCAAGGGCGGGAATTTCGTTTCAAAACGGTTTGCTTGTATTTCTACGGCGTATTCATTACTCTTTCCGGTTTAAGGGAATAACATGGAAAAGAAATGGGTGTTGATACAAGTCCTTCTTATGTTTTAAGTACGTCCTCTGGCGATATGAACGTCGCATCCTTTATATTAAAAGAGTGGGGAATATCTCAAGAATATCAAATCGTTATCACGATCATTAACCCTCAGCAAACCATTCAACTTGGCGAAGCCGTTTGTTTTTCGATAAACGATTATGCCTTTCACGGTTTTGTATTGCTTTTAGAAGAAATGTATTCCGATAAGCATCATGAGCTCAATATTGTGGTCATTTCTCCCCTGAGCCACTATTTAAATCGTCATGAGACACGCATCTATCCTAATGTCACATTATCTGAATTACTCCATGCCATGCTAACCCAAGCGGGCTTGTGCGATAAATTGAATTATGAATTAAAGCTCAACGCTTCACAAAAGCGGATTTGGCTTCAGCAAGTTCAGGAGAACTCACTCGAATTTTTCCATAAGCTTTTGAATCTGTACGGCTTATTTTATGAGTACGAGCAAACGCTAGAAGGCGTAAAGTGTGTTATAACCGATACACGCTCAGAGTTGATAAAACACCAACCCATTGAACTTAAGTTAAAGCCCATCTCCGGACTCAATGGCTTTAATGAACTAAGCAAGTTTTCGCGGGAAAGTCAGGTTTGTACTCAAGTCATCGAGTATCAGTACTATGATCCTGACACCACAGAGCTTAAGCGTTCGCGTGTTTCATCTAATCATCCATATGCCATAGGAAAACAAGTTCATAATACGGTATATCGCCAATCATTAATTGATGAAGAAGGCGACTCTTTATGGATGACTTTACAAACATTCATGGTATTTCCAGGTCAAGAAGTGCTGGTAAATCATCCCATGACGACATCCAATTACACTGTTAAATCAATGATCTTGACAGGATTTACTGAGCAAACAGCAGAAAAACGAGTGCCGTTAACTTGTGAGGTGATGTTATCGCAATCCTATTCAGAGTTCCCATCAAGTTCGGCTATAAAACCAAAACCGTATTCCATATTTCATTTAGGACGAATTGAACAGCGCCAAAGTGCTTATCCCAATGTATCAAGCAATGGAGAGTATTGTATTTTATTCCACCATGGCCAAACTGAAGAGAAATCGTTCTCACCCCAGTGGGAAAAAATAAGAAACGCACTGTATTACTCAGGAAATCATTATGGATTTAGTTCTCCATTTCAAGGAGCTACGGAGGTATTGATAGGCTATCAAAATGGGATTCAACATCAACCCATTATTCTTGGCGCGTTACCGACCCCACAAAATCTCTCTCTTGTGACGGATAAAAATCAATCCGACGGTCTAATTCAATCCCTCTCGAGAGGTCAGTTGTTATTTAGTGAATCGTCTAAACAAAGTAGCGTCATGCTTAAAAGCGCGGATGCTTTAACCAAATTTAAACTGTCTCAACAATCGAATGAGTCGCAATTTTTATTACGCGCTTCCACTGGGAATCTAGCGTTAAATGCGTTTAATCACATTCAGATTAAATCACAAGAGCTAAAGTATTATGCTTTAGAGCAAGTCAGGTTTTGGTGCAATGAAACGATGCAGTTGGTCAGTGAAGATGGCATGGCGTTTTTTACTAGCAAAACCCTTATAAGCTTACAGTGTCAAACGGAATTAAAAGCAAAATCCAATGAGTTTTTCTGTAGAGCACTCAACACGATAAAACTCAAATCAACCCATACAATGGCTTTCGTTGCTACAGAAAATCTCAATATTCATACTGCTCTTGGATCACAATTTTGGCATACAAAATCTGGACAAATTGAGATTAGAGCGCGAGGCAAATTAATTTTAGAAGGTGGGAATTCGATAACAATCCTTACTCCTAAAAGCATCGAATTTCAAACCCCAGTTATTGCTTTAAATGCGCTCACGATTAGTGGGTTATAAAAAATGGGTATTATGCGACCCGAGAGTTACTTGACTAATGCATCTAATCGAATATGATGATTCCAAATTTTAGGCGTTTCGATAGGGTGAAGCACTTTAAGCCATGCATGGAGCAGCTCGGATATGCGATTAAGTATTCATAAATTTTTTTATTTCATTTGTTTGTTGGTTATCTCAACCCAGGTTTTTCCTCTTAATTTAAAAGAAGACGGCCATGTGATTGTTCAAGCCGGGGGGTATTGGAGCTCTCAAGGTAAATCGCAACACATTAACATCATCGACTTGATAGGCGATGATTTTACGGTAACGCGCGGTACAGGAAGTAACGGTTTAATGGGTTTAGGTTATTTCATAGATGGTCAATCGTATAAATTATTCAAGATGGCCTTTGGTGTAAATGCTTTTTATCTTGCTAAAACAAGCGTACAGGGTACGGTGGTACAAGAAAATTTATTTACGAACTTATCTTATCGTTATGATGTCGAACATTTCCCCATTTATGCCTCAGCAAAATCTCTTGTGAAAACCAATTCTCCAAAGTTTGATTTAGTAATGGAATTAGGATTTGGACCAAACTTTATGCGGACAAGTCATTTTGAAGAACAATCGCTCGATGGAGGGATTACCCTTGTGGATAATATTTTTTCTGGACGGACTACCACCACTTGGAGTGCAATGGGGGGTGTTGGTTTCAAATTAAATGATTTATTGGGTAGAGCCTCATTAGAATGTGGTTATAAATTGTTTTATTTAGGTGAAGGTTCGTTCAATAGAAATTCAGATCAAGTACTCAATACGCTTCATACTGGCAATAGCTACGCCAATGCATTCGTATGCGGCGTTACCCTCTGAGGAAGTTTCAAAATAGACCTTATCAGTATAGGGATGTATGGATTAATTATGATAAACAACTTAAGAAACTTAAGCGTTGCGTTGGTGCTATTGATTTCCCAGAGTGCTTACTCTGGAAGTGGCTTATTGTTTAACGTTTCTGCAACCGGCACACCCGCGAGTTTAAGTATTACGTTATGTTTAAATGGAAAAGGTCCTTTATCTTGTCAAAATTATACCGTTTCATCTACAACCTTAAGTATTCTCACAACCATACCCAACCATACCTACCCTAATGCTGGAATTAAAATAAATACTCCAGGTTATACGCTCTCGGGGTGTACTCAATATGCTAATGGATATTGTTTGTTTTCAGTGAGTGATTCAGAGAGAGCGATCATTCCTGTTACACCGCCAAGTTGCCAGGCGAATGTCATTCAATTTACCCCAGAAGTTACCTATGTGAATAATCCAGCAGGGGGTGGACAAAATTTTGCACAGCAGTTTACAATCAGTATGACGATGTGTAATTCTCAAGGCCAGCCACTGATCCCCAGTGCGACGAATCCTATCCATGTGGACGTTTATGGGGCACCTAACGGGGTCATTTCTCCAACGTCAACGACGACCAGCACAGGCTCTGTAACGTTTACCTATAATGGTCAATCATTCCCGAATAATATTTCTATCAATGCCTGGATTAGCGACAGCACGAATCAAGGCGCAGCGTTAGGTGTGACACAGGTATTAAAACAAAACACCCCAGCTTGTGTTTACGGCAGTAGTGATTATCAGGTGCCACTAGTGCAAAGCCTACCGGATCCCTTACAGATATTAGCTGATGTGGGTTATGAGGTAACCGCACCAATCGCGACCCTTTCCCGCTTTACCATCGACACAGGATCTTTAGGCGTTATTGTTCCTAAACATGAATTGCCAAATAGCCCAAATGTGATAGGTCCAGGGGCTTATGGAGTCAAATATTATGATAGCAGTGGTAATACGTATTCAGGAAATTACTACCTAGCCCCCGTAAGATTTCAGACAAATAACGGCTTAGTAGAAACAATCCCTATAATAGTTCTTGCTATTGATAAAGCTTTCTGTACGGGGCCAACCACAAAATCCTGTTATACAAACCCGCCTGCACCGACTCTCCACTATTTAGGGGTTGGGTTTAATCGAAACAGCACTACGGCCGGTGATTTATTCAACTCACCCACGGCTAATGCGTTCCTCCACTTAACCAATGCGATGAATGGAACGGATATCAGCCCAGGTTATTACCTCACACCACATGATAATACGACGCCTACCGGTTTAACCTTAGGGATTACCACAAGCAATAATTATGATGTGATTAATTTAGCACCTAATGCTCAAGTTCCAGGTGATTTCCTCCCTCAGGCTGGATGTTATCGTTTTCCTGACTCTCCAGCGCCCAATCAGTTTTGTGGTACAGCGCTATTAGATGTTGGGATTAGCGAGATGTTTATTGATTTGCCTCGTGCACAATGGCCGGCAGGGACATTTAACGCCAAACATGAAGTGCCCGCAGGAATTGATATGGATATTTTAATGGGCCCAGTAGGCGCCCCCGCCATGAGCTATAATTTTACCACGGTCAACGGCATGCCTCCTCCACCCGAAAGTCCAACTCCTACCTATGTGCAGTGGATTGACAGCACTAAAACAGGTCAAATTTTTGTAAATACCGGTCGCAGGCCGTTATATCGTTTTGATTATTTTTATGCGGGTCAATGTGGTCAAGTGGGCTTTAAGCCTGTTCCATAATTAACGAACATTTGGACATATAGGCTGAGCAAATTTAGTCCCTTATGAAGCTAAAGCGCTATAAATTATTGATTGCACATTCAATTCAAGACTATAATGGGCGCTTAACTAACCTGTTAAAAAAAGGTCAGGCATGAGAATTTTTTTTACTTTATTCACCTTGTTGTTTTCTTTAGCTGTTTCAGCTACACCCATCAATAAAATCGTTGTGTTTGGTGATAGTCTCTCTGATAATGGCAACTTCTATGAGTACATGAAAAAGCAATTTCCCACCGCACCTTATTATGAAGGGCGATTTACCAACGGTCCCGTTTGGATTGAGCTTGTGGCGAATGCTAAAGAAACCGAATTATTCGATTATGCTTTTGGGGGTGCTGGCGTATTAGATCCCGTTGAAGATCCCGATTCGGCTTTATTTAATCTGCATCAGGAAGTTAATAGTTATTTTTTAGCAAATGAGGATAAAGCGGATGCGGATGCGTTATACATTGTCTGGATTGGCTCTAATAATTATCTAGCAATGCCTGAGGATGATGATAAAGCTTTATCTATTGTGCTCGGCGGCATTAAAACGGAAGTACAACGGCTTGTTGACAAGGGCGCAAAACACATCGTCGTTGTTAATCTACCCGATCTTGGTAAAACCCCGGTAGCTTATGACTATAATGCCAATGACAAGTTGTCTATTCTTGCGATTGATCATAATGTGGCGTTACTTCAGCAAGTGGAAGAATTTCAAAAAGCATACCCAGAAGTCCAATGGCTTTATTTAAATGTTGGGAGCATGTTTAGTGAGTTAATTCTTGGTCCTGAAAGTTTTGGTTTTAACAAAGAAACCTTGAAAGATACTTGTTTTGATAAATATCCACCTTCAGAGGATATTCAAAATGCCTCGCCTACCATGATGGGTTTAGCCGCATCTTTAATCAAACAAGCTAAAGGTCAAGTTGATCCTTGCGACGGATATTTGTTTTTTGACCCCGTTCATCCGACCGCATTGGCGCACAAAATACTTTCTGAGCGCACACTTCAGGACCTTGATAACGCCGGCTTTGAATTTGCTAAGAAAACTGTGAATAGTTAAGCGGCTGGGCTATTGCTTGGCTAAGTTCATGAAACGGATCCCTGGTTGCTTTAGGGATCCGTTTTTTTTATTTCTTTTTTTTCTATTCTTTTATTTATCTGCAATAGGTTATTCAGCTACCACTCAACTGGTTATGGATGGAAATCCAAAAGCAACATTACCCAAACGATTTCGTAGTATTAACCACTCAGATTTTCGCATGATGGGCAGCGGGCAATTTACTCCATCTCAATTAATTAAGATTTTAAACAAGTTAAATGCGCCTGTGATCATCGTCGATTTAAGAGCTGAGTCGCATGGATTTATTAATGATATTCCCGTCAGCTGGTATGGCCATAGGAATTGGGATAATCAAAATAAATCCATTAGCCGCATTGAGTTTGAAGAGCGTGATTTACTCAACCAAGTTAGTCAAACTTCAAAGATAACGCTTACCCCCTTAAGAAAAGAAGCCGATAAGTATTCGCAAACGATATTAAAGCCATTAAGTGTGTTAAGTGAGGCTCAATTGGCATCAAAACTTGGTATAGGATACCAACGCTTTTATGTCTTAGATCATGCTCCCCCTGAGCAATCTGAACTTAATAAATTTATCCAATTTGTCCATTCTATTCCAAAAGACACATGGCTTTATTTTCACTGCCGCGGTGGACAAGGTAGAACAACCACGTTTATGGTGTTATACGAAATTTTAAAAGCGCCGAATCGTTCCTTAAACGAAATATTTGCAGATCAAGTACATGCAGGGGGAAAAGACTTAAAAAGAATGCCGCCTCAATCTAGTTATAAATATGAACTCGCTAAAGAACGACTGGCCGTCATAGAGCGCTTTTATGAGTCCCAAATTACTCAGAAGTCAATCAATCACCAAGCCAGAAAGTAAATTTCACTTATTTATCTCCAAATTTTAGTTCGTTGTCTTAGTTTCTTCCCAGTTGGCCCAAAGCAAACGACCTGTAATACAGAGATTGATATAATCTCATCAGCAAGGAGTAGTAGTATAGGGATCAAGTCTATTTATAACGTTGTTATTCCTGTGTTGTTTCCTATTATCTTTATGGAGACAGACGAGTTTGATTTAGCTTCAGCTAGAGAGATGTCCGGTTAAAAAAGAGGTATATAATAAGCCGGCTTTTTATACAAAAATAAATGGCGTTATAAATAGACTTGATCCCTAAGACCTGCATATTTATAGAGTATATGGATGAAGAAAAACATGATTAATTTTTTTTGATGTCTCTGTAAAAATTTTCATGCGTACCAAGCTTTAGCAAAGTTAAGATTAACTCATCTTCCTCAAACATATATCCTAAAAGCACTTCTTGATTAGATAGTTTAAACTTATACACTCTAAGAAAATCAAGGTCGCCCTTTTTTCTTTCTCCCAGTAAAGGATTTTTTGCAAGTTTCTTGACCTCGGTGTCAAGCAGGGATTTTTGTTGTTTAGGTAGTTTCTTAATGGCTTTCTTAAATGAATTAGATTGCTTAATTATCAAACTCATATTCATCAACCAAGCCGTTGTCCACTTCTGCTTTTGCAAGTAGGCTATCACGAATAAATTCGTAGGTTAAATCAGGGTTTGCCTCAGCGATTCTGCCAATTTTAGCCCAATGCTCAATTTGTCCGGCACCGGAGCGAGACATTACTTCAGCAACCGCTTTTGCTTGATTGACTAAATCATCAGATAGTCTAACTGATTGAGCCATTTTTCCTCTCCAAATAGGGTATAAAGGTATTATAGCATTAAATCGCAATTAATCGCAAAATGCACAAAATACGCCGCTATATATAGATATAGGGGCAAGTCTGACGAGTTTGATTTAGCTTCAGCTAGAGGTATGTACGGTTGAAAAAGAGATATATAATGAGCCTGCTTTTTATACAAAAATTAATGGCATTATAAATAGACTTAACTCCAAGGGCTTTTCGTCCATGAAAAAACAAGAATTCTTTTATAAGGAACCTGTAAATAAAAATGGCTATTAAAATGCTCTCGATACAAGGTTATCGGTCAATTCAAAACCTACGTTTATCAATGGACACCGTAAATGTTATTTCTGGGGCAAATGGTTGTGGAAAAAGTAATTTATATAAAGCTGTTTATTTATTGGCAAAAGCGGTCAATGGTGAATTGTCAAAAACACTTGCCTTGGAGGGCGGGATGCCTTCTGTTTTATGGGCAGGAAATAAAAAACAAACCACTCAAACAAAAGCCTCAGTTCGACTGGTATTAAGTCTTCAAACGGATGATTTGAATTATGAAATCTCATGTGGTTTACCAAAACCGACTTTATCTAAATTTAGGCTTGATCCAGAAGTTAAAGAAGAATATGTATGGTTTGGAGATTCCAGAAGACCGAGCAATACATTAATAGAAAGACAAGGCGCCATCGCTTGGTTCACCAACACTGACGGCAAACGTATTCCTTACCCCGTTAGTTTGTCTCATTCAGAATCTGTGTTATCTCAATTACAAGATCCACATTTGTACCCTGAGTTATTTTCATTAAGTCATGAAATAAAAAAATGGCGATTTTATCATCATTTTCGAACTGATCCTGAATCACTCATACGAAATCCTCAAATAGGGATCCGAACTGAAATTTTAGGTAATGATGGGTATAATCTTGCCGCTGCCCTGCAAACTATTATGGAAATTGGTGATCATGAGTTATTGAATGAAGCGATTGATAGGGCATTTCCAGGTTCAAAATTGCTAATCAATGTTGATAACAAAACACGTTTTGAAGTGCAGATGCAAATGCCAGGGGTATTGCGACCGCTCGAAGCCAGAGAATTGTCAGATGGAACGTTACGATATTTGTGCCTGGTCGCCGCATTATTAAGCCCAAGGCCTGCTCCATTACTTGCTTTAAATGAGCCAGAAATGAGCTTGCATCCTGAGCTAATGCAACCGCTCGCCGAATTAATAGTTTCCGCTTCTCAATATTCACAAATATGGGTAACGACACACTCCCAAGAACTTGCAACGATGATAGAAGATTCATCCGGAACAAAAGTCGTTAATTTGGTACGTAATGAGGCTGGCACACAAATAGATGGCTTAACTCCTTGGGAGCGATTGCTCTAGCAATGGGTAAGTCTATTTATAACGTTGTTATTCCTGTGTTGTTTCCTATTATCTTTATGAAGAAAGACGAGTTTGATTTAGCTTCAGCTAGAGATATGGCGGTTGAAAAAGCGGTATATAATAAGCCTGTTTTTATACAAAAATTAATGGCATTATAAATAGACTTGATCCCTAATCTTTTAACCAGGGAAAAACGTTTTATTTGAAATCCTAGTCTTGCAAGCTCGACTCATCCCTCTACAGGTGATTAATAGATGATGTTAATTGGAAGTGTTCCTCAGGTGTTTTAGCCGAGGATACTTCGCCAGAATTTTGGGCATTATGGTGAAAAATTCCATGTGGATTTTCGCCCTGGCTGGTTACACTAGCGGTGGCATTTTTATCAAGTTCTTTTATTTTTTTGTGTTCTGGATCATGCGCAACCACTTGATTAATTGTACTGACGATTCCATCTTCTTTATCACTTGGTGGTATTTCTGTTGATAAAACATCTGAAGGTTTTCTGTCTTTTTCTTCAAGTACCCCCAGTTTCTCGCTTTCGCTCTTTTTATTTGAGGAAAATATTTCTAACACACTAGCAGCTACTTTAGCAGCTAAAGTAACAGTAAATGCTATTGATTCAGGTAATTTGTATAGTACAAACAATGGAGCGATGAACGCACTGAATGGGATCAAGGGTTCAAGATTACGTTCTTCGAACCACCTAAAATTTGCATTATATCCATTCCCCAATATGATAAATGGAAGCATTACACAGAAGGCTGTAATACCGGTTATGATTTTAATAATAAAATTCTTAAAATTCATAGTCTCTCCTAAACTATAATAAAATTAATTAGTAAAAAAATTTTATCATCCAAACCTTAATAAAATATTAACATACTGAATAATTGCCATTCATGCAGGGCAAATGTTGACCGAATGCAACACTAAGATCGATTTTTATGTGGATCACGAACCGATAAGTTACCCGTGTTGAAAAAAAGGTATATAATGAGCAGACTTTTTGTACAAAAATAAATATAAATAGACTTGACCATTTAGTGACTAAAAGTGTCCCAAAACCCTATTATTAAGAGACACTAAAAATTTAGGTTGATTACTGAGGCTCTTCTCTCATGAAGCTATTGCACGTTTCGGAAAAAAAAGTCTGCACTAAGATGAAATCGAGTAACAAGTTTCGATATTTGACCTTTGCTTAGGCTGCGCTCGCCGTTTAAAAATTTCGAAACATTGCCTTGGTTGCCAAAGATATCCACTATGTCATTTTGATTGAAATTATTTTCCTTGATTAAATGACATATAAGCTCAAACTTTACAGGGAATCAAAGGTTAAATTAAAACAAATAAAGCCAGAGAAGATAAAGACCATATGAAGATAACATCAATACGCCTTCCATTCGCGTCAGTTTCATTCGCTTTAAAATGATTAAGAAAAGAACGATGGAGATGAACAAGAGGAGCCAGACGTCTTCTTCTGCAATCTTACCCGTAAATGGAATGGGCTTAATGAGTGCTGTGATACCTAGAATCGATAAGATATTAAAAAGATTACTCCCTAAAATATTGCCAATTACCATATCAGGGTGTCCTCGCCAAGAAGCTACCAGGACGGTAAAAATTTCTGGTAACGACGTGCCTACAGCCACTAATGATAAACCAATCACTGCCTTTGAAATCCCCAACTGCTGTGCGAGAGTAACTGCGCCAATAACGAGCCAATGGGCTCCCAATCCTAACAAAAAAAGACTGGCAACAGCTAATAGCAAGGCATGGGGTAATGATAAATGCTTCGGAATAATTTCTTTTTCAATTTGGCGCTTAAGCGTTTCTTTTTCAATTATGGTTGGTTCAAATTTCTTTTCTCGCCAAATAGTAATGCTTTGATAAAGAATTAAAAGCAATACCATTAAAAAGCCAGTAGGACGATGGATATACCCAGGAATAGCTAATAAAGCGAGCAGTAAACAAGCGATTACTCCCATTAAAGAATCTAATTTTATTTGTGGCGCTCTACAAGGAATAGGGATAAGACAGGCGGCTAATCCAAGAACCAACAAGATATTAGATATATTACTGCCTACAATATTTCCTATAGCAATTTCCGGAAAACCATCAAGGGCTGCTTCTACTGAAACAATCAGTTCTGGTGCAGAGGTGCCAAATCCAATCACCACTGTGCTTATCAAAAGAGTTGAAAGATGTAATCTTTCAGCAATAGCCACGCTGCCGCGAATTAATCCCTCACCACCTAAACATAGGAAAATAAGGCCATTAAGAATTAAAATCCAGCTCATGACGTTCTATTCCATAACCATTTGACGCATTCCGGAATCAAAAATAAGGGAAGAGCGCTTAAAATAATCACGCCCCATTCACTAGCTGATAATGCTGTGGTATGAAGAACTACTTGTAATGGAGGCATATAGATTGCTAAAAGCTGTAGGCCTATCATAGATGCAATTGCTAATAATAACCATGGGTTTGATAACCAACCAATCTCTGCAATAGGCCTTTGTAAATTGCGGAAATTAAGGGCGTGGATATTCGCCATTACGGCGATCGCTGTAAACGCAACCGTATTGGCTAGCTCATAAGATTCATTCAAATAGAATCGGTATAATAAATAGGCTACCATACCAATGTATGCACCAAAAAGCACAAGCAACATAAAGGAATTCCAGCTAAAGATGGGTTGATTAATCTTTCGTGGCGGATGTTTCATAATATCGGTTTCAGGTTGCTCAACGCTTAAAGAAATTGCTGTCGCGCTATCGGTGACGAGGTTAATCCAAAGAATTTGTATCGGAACCATAATTAATGGTCCACCCATAAAAATATTAATGAGAATAGCTAACACCTCACCCATATTAGAAGAGGCGAGAAACAGTACAAATTTCTGAATATTGGAATACTGTCTTCTGCCTTCTTGCACAGCGGCAATGATGGAGGCAAAATTATCATCGGTCAGTACAATATCAGCCACACTTTTGGCTACGTCTGTGCCGCGTATTCCCATGGCTATGCCAATATCTGCTTGTTTAAGCGCCGGTGCGTCGTTCACCCCGTCGCCCGTCATTGCAGCTAACTGATCTTGGGATTGTAATAATTTAACGATTCTGAGCTTGTCTTCAGGTACAGTGCGAGCAAAAAGAACCTTAGTTTGCAATAGTTTTGATAACTCATCATCACTTAAATCCTGAACGTCGCTGCTGGTTACGATTTTATCAACCTCAAGGCCAATTTGACTCGCAATAGCTTTCGCGGTGATTGGGGAGTCTCCGGTAATCATCATCACTTGAATGCCGGCAAGCTTTGCTTTTTCGATGGCTTTAGGAACTTCTTCTCGGGGGGGATCAACCAATCCAACCATACCAAGAAAAGTTAATTCACGTTCTGCTTTGTTAGCTGTAAACTTTTCTTCTTTTTGAGATTTTTTCATGGCTAACGCAAGGGTACGCAACCCTTCTTCAGCCAGCTCACTATAAGCTTTTTCGATGGATTTACGCATGTCATCGGTTAGTTCTTTTTGTTCGCCATCAAGTAAATAACGTGTTGATAAAGATAAAATCACTTCTGGAGCGCCTTTGACATGAACAATGGACTCGGAGTTATGATTAACAACCACCGACATACGCTTACGGTTTGAATCAAAGGAAAACTCATCTAAAATTTCCTCGTCTGGTTCTTGTTCAAGGTTCGCCTTCATCGCCATCACCATGAGGGCTGCTTCATCGGGTGAGCCGACTGCTTTCCAGATTTTTTTATCATCCTCTTGTTTTATACGGGCATTATTACATGTTCTTGCGGTTTCGATTAAAGCCATTAAATCGCTGTGGGTTTCGGGGGCAATTGGTTCGTTATCTTTTTCAAATGTTCCTGAAGGATTATATCCTGATCCAGTGATGGTGTAGGTCGCATTCGCTTGCCAAACTTTTTGAACTTTCATCTCATTTTTTGTTAAGGTACCCGTTTTGTCTGTGCAAATAATTGAAACAGCCCCTAGGGTTTCTGCGGCTTGTAACTGTCGAAGCAGTGCTTTTTTTCGCGCCATTGCGCGAACTCCTAGCGCGAGTGCTATGGTAACCACCGCCGGTAATCCCTCAGGAATGGCAGATACAGCGAGCGAGATACCGGTCATAAACATATCCATTATGCCTCGGCCACTTAAGATCCCAACAATCACCACGAGAGACGAAATCAATAAGGCAATGACTCCAAATTGTTTCCCAAGTACGGATAATTCTTTCTGCAAACGCGTCTTTGTTTCACTAACACGTTCGGTTAATTCTGCAATGCGGCCAAATTGAGTATTCATCCCAATCTCTACCACGAGTCCTCGTGCACGACCACTCACGACATGCGTTCCCATGAAGGCCATATTGTTTCGTTCCGTTAAAGGTGTATCTTCAGATAAAGCTTCTGTCTTTTTAGCAATGGGTGCAGATTCTCCGGTTAAAGCGGCTTCGTTGACAGTCAAATTGGCAGATTGAGTAAGACGGACATCTGCTGGTACTACATCTCCTGCATTTAAAAGAACACAATCCCCTGGCTTCAGGGATTTAGCATCCACTACGGTTTCCTCACCATCTTTAATGATTTTGCATTTTGGCGACAACATTTCTTTTAGCTCGTTGATGGCGTTTTCCGCTTTCCACTCTTGGATAAAACCTAAAAGCCCATTAAAAAGTACGATCGCAAGAATTGCGATGGCATCAATCATATCTCCAAGAAAGAACGATAAAATGGTGGCAAGAACTAAGACAAGAATCAGAATATTGAAAAATTGCCGCGCCAACATGGTATACCAGTGCGTGGATTTTACTTGTTGTAATTCATTTGGGCCGTGGTCTTTTGATGATTCAGCCAGAATGGTTTTTGTTTTTCCAACAGATTTTGCATGCCATGCTTGCATACCAGGTCCTTTTGGTTTTTATAGATTAGACTACCAACCTTTACTGGCACAAATTTGCTCGTAAGCTTTAGAAATTTTTTGTGTTTTATCATTCGCTAAACGAATCATTTCTTCAGGTAATCCTTGCGCGATCAGTTTATCGGGATGATTTTTACTCATTAAGCGACGATAAGCTTTTTTTACCTCTTGCTTGTTTGCATTGGGGCTCACCTCAAGAATCGCAAAAGCATGAGTTAGCGAATTTCGTGGTTGGTGTTGACGGTAGCTTTTCGAAGAAGAATGGTTCGAGTGAGTATATTCTCTAGAGTGATTGGTATAAGGTTTGTAGTCAAAATCCTCATAAAAACGATATTGCTCATGCAATGGCGCAAACCCCAAATAGCGCAATATCGTATTCATGGCTTCCAGTTTATTTGCGGATAGACTATCCGTTTGTGCGGCACGATATTGAATTTCGACAAAGAGCTTTAAAAGTTCTGGATTTTCCTGCAACGTTATTCTCAGTTCAGACAGTTCTTTTTTTAAGTCAAATTCTGCGCTTTTTCCTTTACGAAAAAGTTCTCTGGCTTGCCGCTTTTGTTTTGAATTTAACTTCATTTCTTGCATTAAAGACGAGGCCAGTTTAATTTCTTGTTCTGAGACTCGACCATCAATTTTTGCCATATGCCCCATGACTTCAAAGGTCGCTTCAAAAAATTTCTTTTGAATTTGCTCACGTTTTTCAGAGTGGTAGTGCCAGTAGGGATGGGCAAAATGTTGTGCTAAGCCGCGATCAAATAAATTACCAACAAGAATTCCAAACAAAGCACCAGCAGGACCTGCCATTAAATACCCCATAATGGCGCCAATGATTTTCCCCCACCAAGTTTGAGTCGTAAAAAATTGGCGTAAGCTTAATTTAGTTTGATGATCTTTAAAATTTGGCATAATAGGGCCTGTTTACAATTCGGGCATACTTTCTTAAAGGATAGATGTTTTTAAACTTATATCGCTATTTTAGCGGATAAAGGTATAATTGTTATTACTCTTTGCAATTATCTCTTAAATTCGCTAGCTTATGCGCCGTATTTATTCCTTTTTACTGTATCTTTGCATTCCCTATATCTTATTTCGACTTTATCGAAAAGGAAGAAAGCTTGCCGCATATCGTCATCGCATTCCCGAGCGATTTTCCCTCAACTTAAAAGAAAAACCCGTTGATGTATGGCTTCATGCCGTATCGCTTGGAGAAGTAAATGCCGCAGCACCGTTAATCAAAGCTTTATTAGCCATGAATTTAAAATTGGTGATCACCACAATGACACCAACGGGTTCTGATCGTGTTACAACATTATTTGGCAATCGAGTGCACCATCAGTATTTACCTTATGATTTGCCTTCTGCGGTGCGTCGATTTTATTCGACATACCATCCCAAGCTAGGAATCATTCTGGAAACAGAACTTTGGCCTAATTTTATATATGGGGCTGAACAACTCAGCATGCCTTTATTTATTATTAACGGCCGTATCTCAGACCGTGCATTCAAACAATATAAAAGGATGCGATATTTATTTAAACCCATTTTAAATAAGTTGACTCGTATTCTTGTGCAAAGCAAACAAGATGCCGCACGCTTTATTCAACTTGGTGCTGAGGAAAGTAAAGTCTCGGTTGTTGGTAACTTAAAATTTGATATGCAATGGTCCAGTTTAGAGGTAAACCCTGTAGCCCACCTCAAAACTGCTTGGGGAGAGTCTCGTCCAGTTTTGCTTTTAGCCAGCACCCATGATAATGAAGAAGAACAAATCTTGACTCGGTTGTCCCGCTTACAGGATTCAATGGAGCGGGTGCTCTTACTTATAGCACCCCGCCACCCTGAGCGATTTAAAGACGTATATGAGTTGGCTTGCTCCTTCGGGTTAAAAACCGGCCTAAGGAGTACTGTCTCATCAATTAGCAGCGATTGCGATGTCATTGTAATTGATAGTTTAGGTGAGCTTCAGGCGTTTTATCAACTGAGTGATTATAGTTTTGTCGGAGGCAGTCTCGTGCCAATTGGAGGCCATAATTTACTGGAGCCGATTGCGCTGAATGTGCCGGTTATTACAGGGCCCTATAATCAAAATTCTAAAGCTATTTTTGAATCGCTATTGGCTGCTAAAGCGATTTATATGGCAGAAAATGCGGATGCGTTGATCGAGGTAGTTATAGAATTACATCACCATGAAGCCATTAAAAAATCACTGGTTAAAAACGCTAATAAAGTGTTTGAGGAAAATCAAGGGAGTTTAGAAAAGAACTTAACTTTGTTGCAACCGTTTTTTCCTTCACAAAGTCATACCCATTCTATCTCATAATCTGGGTAATAAAGGACCAAGCATGCTCTTTGAGAGCGAGGGATGGTCAATGTTCATTGCGCATAAAAGTGCACTTACTTCCCACCCCTTATCCTAATTCTTAGGCTGGCTAAAAAAATTAAGGATTAACCCCCTTGATTTTGGCGCTCCTTAATTTCAGATAGGGTTTTACAATCAATGCATAATGTGGCCGTTGGACGAGCTTCGAGACGGCGTAAGCCAATTTCAATTCCACAGGCTTCGCAGTAACCAAAATCGTCATCATGAAGGCGTTCCAAGGAGTCCTCAATTTTTTTAATCAGCTTTCGCTCACGATCACGTGTGCGTAATTCTAGACTGAATTCTTCTTCCTGACTGGCCCTGTCAGATGGATCGGGGAAATTTGCAGCATCGTCTTTCATGTGGGTCACGGTACGATCGACTTCTTCCATAAGTGACTGACGCCAGGCTAATAGAATTTTTTCTATATGCGCTAGCTGATCCTTATTCATATATTCTTCACCCTTTTTTTCCTGGTAGGGTGCAATTCCCATGCTACTTACTGCGTCACTCTTCACATTGCGCTCACTTTTACTAGTTAAATCAATCGGTTCTTTTGACATATCGCGGCTCCTGCTTCGTGTAGCGTTTCCATATTGCCATTTGGCAAGTGATACGTCTTTTGTTTAAAAAGCGCTAGATATATCAAAAAAAGTCTATTTCATCAACTATAGCTTATTTAAACAAAAGTTTCTGCATAAACTACTATTTTTATCATAAATTCATATAGATAGGAATCAGGTGTCAGGTGTCAGGTGTCAGGTGTCATCTGAACCCTGAACCCTGAACCCTGAACCCTGAACCCTGAACCCTGAACCCTGAACCCCTGGTCAAGGATGAATGCCACCTGAGATGCGATCGTGGCCTTGCCAATCTTGCCAGCATTGTGTTTGTAAATACCCTTTTTGATTTAATAGGGTTAATAGGGCCTTTTTCTGATCATAACCGTGTTCGATTAAAAGCAAACCACCTGGTCTTAAATACGTATAAGCATCGATGATGATTTTTTTAATATCATCCAATCCTTCTTTACCGCTTTGTAAGGCGGATTTAGGTTCAAAGCGGATATCTCCCTCAATTAAATGGGGATCTTGTTCTGGAATATAAGGTGGATTGCTGACAATGGCGTCAAACGTTAATGGAGGGATCTCGTCAAACCAATTTGAGTGAATAAATTGCACATTTGAAAGGCCAAGAATGGATGCATTATGCTTTGCGACCTTTAGAGCTGCCAAGCTCATATCCGAGGCGTAAATCGTCCAATTGGGCCTCTCAGTTGCCAAAGCCAAGGCAATTGCGCCGCTACCTGTTCCTAAATCCAGCAAGGTTGCTTTAGGAATATCGTTTAGGGAAGATAAAGTAATTTCAACTAAATGCTCCGTTTCAGGTCTTGGAATGAGAGTATCTTCTGTTACGGTTAAAGGAAGCGACCAAAACTCACGAATCCCTGTTAAATAGGCAATAGGGATCCCTTGCTGTCGTTTAGACACTAGATGGTTAAATTTTACAAGCTCTTTACTTGATAGTTCTTTTTCTGAATGAGTGAAAAGATAGGTGCGCGATTGACTGAGCACATGAGCGAGTAAGACTTCTGCATCGAGGCGAGCTGAATGAGTATATGGGTTGAGAGTGATTGAAGCTTGATATAGCGCTTCTTTAATGCTGGTCATTATATCTCGTGATGGCCCAGTTCTGCTAATAACTCAGCATTGTATTCACGTTTTAACGAATCAATAATAAACGTTAAATCACCCGCTATGACATCTTGCAACTGATAGAGCGTCAAATTAATGCGATGATCGGTTAACCGTCCTTGTGGGAAGTTATACGTTCGAATGCGCTCCGATCGATCGCCACTGCCAACCATTAATTTACGCGTTTCAGCCTGTTGTTGACGTTGTTTACGTTGCTCAGCATCCAGCAGCCTTGTCTTTAATAAAGCCATGGCTTTGGCGCGATTTTTATGCTGAGAGCGTTCATCCTGACATTCTACGACTAAACCCGTGGGTAAATGGGTAATTCGAATCGCAGAATCCGTTTTGTTAACGTGCTGTCCACCTGCTCCAGAAGAACGATAGGTATCAACCCGAAGTTCGTCTGGATTAATGTTAATTTCATCAATTTCTTCAACTTCAGGAAGTACAGCAACTGTGCAAGCAGAAGTATGCACACGTCCCTGCGATTCTGTTTCAGGAACGCGTTGAACACGGTGCGTACCCGATTCGAATTTTAATTGGCCATATACATTATGACCGCTAACTCGAGCAATCACTTCTTTATAACCGCCATGTTCCCCATAGCTGGCGCTGATAATTTCTATTTGCCAGCGTTGAGTTTCGGCATAGCGACTATACATGCGAAATAAATCACCCGCAAAAATTGCGGCTTCATCGCCACCGGTGCCGGCTCGCACTTCAAGGTAAACGTTTCGTTGATCATCGGGATCTTTTGGAATTAAATGCCATTGTAATTCTTCATCTAAACGTTCTACCTCTTTTCGAGCGGTTTCCACTTCTTCTTCTGCCATAAGAGCCATTTCTTCATCGTCACCAGCTACCAGTTCTTCTAATGACACAAGATTTTCTTTCGCTTTTATATAGTCCTTATAACAAGTAGCGACTGGTTCTAAATGCGCATATTCTTTGGATAATGCTTTAAATTGATCCTGATCGGCAATAACGGATGCTTCAGATAGGAGTCGGCCAACCTCCTCAAAGCGCTCATGCATTTGCTCTAGCTTAATTTCAAGTGATGGTTTCATTGGACGTCGTGTCAGTGGTGGTTTTAAATAAATATTCTGCTAACTCGAGCAAATCTTGGCGATTGTCTTCTGCAGCCTGTCGTAATCCCACAGTAGGATTATGGGTAAGTTTGTTAACCAAGCGCTCCGTAAATTCTGATAATACGCTCATTTGGCTATGACCTGCTTCAAGCTTTTGTTTGGCGCGTAGAAGCTCATTGCGCGCGATGGATTGCATATGCGTGCGATAGTCACAAATGATTTCATTCGCTTTGAGTGAGCGATGCCAGCGAATATAATTTTCTAATTCGTAATTGACCAACTGTTCTGCATGCAAGGCGGCATGACGACGTTCTTTCATGCCTTGATCAGCCATTAATTTTAAATCATCGATGTTGTACAGATAGACATTATCAAGCTCAGCCACATCTCGTTCTATATCACGTGGGACGGCGAGATCTAAAAAAAACATAGGCGCGTTGTTTCGTTCAGCCATGGCTTGTTTAACCAAAGTTTTTGTAATGAATGGTAGCGGACAAGCCGTGGCAGAAATGACAACATCGGCTTTAGCAAGATGTTCTGGAATATCGCTGATGGTTAAAGCGGTGCCTGTAAGTGAAGTGGCTAGCGCTTGAGCTTTTTCGGGACTCCGACTGGCAATCATAAATTGTTGAACGCCATGTTTATGCAAGTATTTGGCAACGAGAGACGACATCTCTCCTGAGCCGATTATAAAGGCATTCAGTGGTTTAAAATCAGGAAATAATTGACTCATTAACTGAACAGCGGCAAACGCGATGGAAACGGGATTATTTCCTATGCCACTGTGATTGCGAATGCGTTTACTTGCGCTAAAGACGTATTCAAATACTTGGCGAAGATTTTGCCTTACCGTACCGGCCTCACAGGCGGATTGAAAGGCTTGTTTTAACTGCCCAAGTATCTGCGGTTCGCCAAGCATCATGGAATCTAATCCACTAGCCACTCTTAACGTATGCCGGATGCCGCTGTGGCCAGAGTGTAAGTAGAAATAGGGTTGAATGCTTGAGGGGGAGATTTGCTGCTCTTTAGCTATCCATGGAATGATTGCATCGGGATCTTCGGCTTGGCAATAAATTTCCGTACGGTTACACGTGGATAAGATGGCGGCTTCACTCACCAAAGGTAATTCAACCAGGCGATTCAGCATAGAAGCTTGTTTTTCCATTGGCAGCGCGATTTTTTCACGCACATCCAGTGGCGCTGTTTTATGATTAAGTCCGCAGGCAATAAACACAGTGTTGGTTATCTGAAAATGTAAGAACGTATAGGCGTTAATTGTAACCTATTAGGTGACATTTTTGTAGACTCTCTGCATTCAACCCGTGATTATTGTCTAACGTGTTGCATAGAGAAAATTTGTGTTTTTATATATTGGAATATGACCTATCATCAAGATCCACTAATCGTTCTCCACGAATGTCTAAAGTCTTTTTTGAATCCGCCGTTACATAAAGTAGGCAATTTTTATACAGTTTGTGGTTCCTGATAGGGGGTTATATGGAAATCATTTTTCAGGGCAAACATAGCAGTGAAGAGGCAGCGGAAAGTTTAATCAATGTGATTCGGATGTTTAAAGAACGCTATCAAATTCAGCAATTTAGGGAAATGCATTTAAGCGTGACTTTAGTGGACGATAGTGGCGTTGATGTAGAGTTAGTTGACAGTGAAACGGCAGAACCCTATCGAGCTTTTGAGGTGTATCGCGAGGGCGCTGAATTGACTAGACGAAAAAGTCTCCCTGTGTTGAAATTGGTGGTTGATAATACATAGTAAGGCCTTTATGTCTTATATCATTGGTTTTCTTGGCGTTATTTTATCTTTAATTCTAGTGATTGGGTTGCATGAAGCTGGACATGCTTTGTCTGCAAGATTTTTTAAAGTCAAAATAAAACGCATTTCAATTGGATTTGGTAAACCGATATTCTTAAAACGCAGCAAAACCGGGATTGAATGGGTTTGGGCTCGCTGGCCAATTGGTGGGTACGTTAAGTTATTAAACACCCGTATTGACCCTGTTTCTTCTGAGTTGCAGCCCTATTGTTTTGATAAGAAAGCTATATGGAAGCGGGTTGTCATTCTCTTGTCTGGGGCTTTGGCCAATGCATTGGTAGCCTTATTTGCTTTACAAGGGTATTACATGATTGGGCACCGCGAAATAACACCCGTCGTTGCTGAGGTATCAATCCCAAGTCCTGCAGCAAAAGCAGGACTTGGAGCAGGTGATCGAATTCTCTCCATTAATGGACAGCCTACACCATCTTGGCGAGCGGTAGGTATGCAATTCATCATATTACTTGATGAAGCGAACGTCCCCATTCTAATCCAAAAGCCTGGGGGGAAAACTGTTCAAATGCATCTTGATTTAAATCAATGGGAATATAGCCAGCAAAGAAACGATCTGTTGCAGGGACTTGGAATAAAGCCAGCTCTTTCAAAAAGGCATATAAACAATATCCCAGGGGTTTCTTTCTTTAAGGCATTCTATCAAGCGGTTGTTGAAATCGGAGCTATATTATATTTTTTTCTGATCATGCTTAAACAGCTCTTTACGGGTACGATCCCGTTTGCCACCTTATTAGGACCAATTGGATTATTTTCAGAAATGGTAATTTCTTTTTTGCATGGTATAGCAGTGTACTTATTTTTTATTGCGAATCTAAGCTTAGCGGTTGGCTTAGTTAACCTTATGCCTATACCTGGATTAGATGGAGGTTCAATCGTTTATGCACTCATTGAAAAAATAAGAGGCAAGCCAATCTCCGTTCCACTTGAGATTTTACTACACCGCCTTGCGTTAATCATATTAGTGGTTGCTATGATTCAGTTATTAATGAACGATCTCCAACGCTATCTTCAGCAACTTTAGTCCATCACTGCTCTTGCACAACACCAGACGTGAACGCTTTGAACCCCCGTGGCTTTCAATTGCTTTGCAAGTTCATGAGCAGTACATCCTGTTGTGAGTAAATCATCAATGATGATGACGTGTTTATATTGATGTGGTCGCACAAAAAAAGAGGATTGAATATTTTTTCGGCGTTCTAATTGATTAAGTCCCGCTTGGGAAGGGGTATTGATAATCTTATGGCATAAGTGCAACTCGTAGGGCATTTTTATTACGTTTGCTATATGCTTGGTTATTTCCAGAGCTTGATTAAATCCTCTTTTGCGAAGTTTAGTAGGATGCATCGGAACGGGAATGAGGCATTCGCTGGTCGAAAGTTTTTTTGGGGGTGTATGTAACATTAAGTCTGCTAAGAACGCTTTTAAATAAAGACTTTCCTTGTACTTAAATTGGTGCAATAAGGTTCGTAAAGGCTCTTCAAAACGAAAAGGCGCGGAAACACTATCGAAAGCAGGCTTTTTCTTAATGCAACGCCCACAATAAGCAAAGGAATCGTCAAGCAAAGGGAACGCACAAATTTGACAAGAAAAGCCGAGCGGAATCAGCCATTTTTTGCAATCTAAACAAACGGGGCCTCCACGATGATAATGTTCGCAAAGTGTGCAAATTGAAGGCAGGGCAAGGAGTTGTGCTATACTCCATTTTTTAAATTCCATGCGAGTTGGATCCATTACAGATGTTAACGACGGTATCATGAATAGAAAAACTGAAATTTGCAACTCGTTTAATAAGCAGGCTAAGCAGTATGAGCGTGCAGCCAAAATTCAGATTGAAATCGGTAATCGGCTGTTTGAGCGGCTGGACTATCTAAAAATTAATCCTCGATTTATTTTAGATTTAGGTTGTGGAACGGGGCTCTTTACGCAAAAGCTTAAAAAACAATACCCCCATGCCAAACTAGTTGGGCTTGATTTTGCAGAAGCAATGCTTCAGGAAGCAAAAACAAAACAGGGTTGGCGAAGAAAATGGTCCTTAGTGAATGGGGATATGGCAAAACTCCCGTTTGCGACAGGTGTATTTGATTTAGTGTTCGCCAATCAAGTATTGCACTGGTCTTCTCCTTTGGGCAAGGCGCTTAAGGAAATCAGTCGAGTAATGAATGTCAATGGCTGCCTCATGTTTACAACGCTTGGTCCAGATACCTTTATGGAATTAAGGCATGCTTGGGAGCAGGTCGATCATTTCAGTCACGTCAATGATTTTGTCGATATGCATGATCTGGGCGATGCATTAATGCAACAGCATTATTTAGATCCCGTGGTAGACATGGAAATGCTAACGGTTCACTTCAAAACCCTTGAGGATTTATTGTACTCTCTCAAATCACAAGGCGTACGTAATATCCACTCCAATCGCAACAAAGGCTTAACAGGAAAGCAAAGGCTAAAAAAATTTAAAGAAGCTTATTGTAACTTACGTACTGAGAACGATCGCTATCCATTAACCTACGAAGTAGTCTATGGTCATGCTTGGAAGGGCGCTATACGGCAAACCAATCATGGAACAGAAACGGTCATTTCCATTGAACAGTTAAAACGAACGCTATAATAACTAGATGCAATTTCCCAATTCTTAAGTATGATTAAAATAATACAATCGGTAAAAAGGAGTGGGGTATGGAGTTTGTCAGTCGCTATGTTTCTCACAAACCGGATGAGCAAGGGTATGTTACTTACTCCCCCGATGAGCATCGTATTTGGCAAATCTTATATTGTCGCCAAATGGAGTTATTACCTGGACGTGCGACGGATGAGTATTTACAAGGACTTAAAAGTTTAGATTTAAAAGCCGATGAAATTCCACAGCTCCCGGATGTAACCAAGCGTCTTAAGGCGCTGACAAATTGGGAGGTGACTCCCGTTGCGGCCTTAATCTCCGCGCGTGAGTTTTTCGAATTGCTGGCAGAACGTCGTTTTCCCGCAGCAACCTTTATTCGAAGTGAAGAAGAACTGAATTATGTAAAAGAGCCAGATATTTTCCATGAATTATTTGGACATTGTCCAATGCTCACGAATCCTGTTTATGCTGATTTTGTCCATAATTACGCTCGCAAAGTCTTAGAATTTCCGGAGTCCAAATGGGCTTTATTGCAACGCTTGTTTTGGTTTACGGTCGAATTCGGTCTTATTGATACAGAGCAAGGTTTACGTGCTTACGGAGGGGGGATTCTTTCTTCCATTAGTGAGACTGAATATAGCGTTGAAAGCGATGTCCCTATACGTGTTCTTTTTAATCCCGTGGCAGCATTTCGTACCCCATATCGAATTGATCAATTACAACCTATCTATTTTGTGATTCATCGTTACGATGAACTCTATGAATTCGTGCAATCGGATGTGCAAGGTATGATTGAAAAAGCCTGCCAGCTAGGTGAATTTCCTCCCTTTTTTTCAGTGGAAGAAAACAACCCAAGCATTCATATTCATGTATGCTGAACTGACAGTCTTATACCCGTAGTCTTTCAAAATGCGTCTAAAACTCGCATTTTGAAAGATTACGGGTAAATATTGCCTGCTTGGCTTTACCATTTAGAATTTATAGCTTAATGAGGCCTTGATGATATTCTGGCCCAGCATCAAAGAGCTCTTCCTTATCCAGTTCAATGGCTTGAGTCTCGGAAGGCAAAAGAATCTCATGCTCAGGGAATCGTTGAGTTAATTGCGTGATACCATGGGTAATCAATGCATGACGTGAATTGGCCTCAAAAGCATATTGAGCGCAACGGGCTAACCAGTTGCCTACTTCAAGGGGTGATTGCAACACCATATATGGCCTAGCAGGGCTTGAAAGCAGTTGTTTTTGGCTTGGTCGCCTTTCATCAGACATTACTTGAATCACCATGCCTTCATAAGGACTATTTGGATTCGAATTCTCCTCGTTAATCCAAGCAGCGAGAGAGTAATCCGTTCCGGGTTGATGCAATTGACCAAAATCATCTCCGAGAAAAGCAAGATGTCTGGCGGTGCTATATCGTTTATCTTTCAATAACGTTCTAATGGCATCGGCTTTCGTGTGGTTAAAGCGTAATTCACAAATGTGAATACCTCGCCAGACAGAAAAATGAGTTAATTCAGACGCATTCTTTTCAGAGATAAGAAAATGAGTTTTTAAAAGTTCAGCAAACTGGTCTTCGATTAAATCTAAAAGCGAATCGTCCTCTAGGATATGGCGTATTGGCGCAGTTAATAAAGCTATTGAGTACTGCTTTATCTCAATCAGCTCATCCATTGATAAACGAAGTTCTGGACTTAGATAGGGCTGCAAAATAGCAAGCATTTTTTGTTTCAAAGCCAAGATGTTTTCATCGGAGCGCAAACTAGCAATGAAAGCTCGTTCATGATCACTAAACGCTACTAAGCTTTGTTTCGAACCATCTCTATACTGAATTTCAAGTCCATGAGAGCCAATAACGGTTAAAGGGATTTTTTGCTGCTCTTCTCTCCCTAATCCGCCCCAAAAACAGCGAAGAAAAGAGGGGATGTCTCTACCGGTGATGAAAATGATTTGATCAGCGGCGACTTTCATTAGGGCTAAAATAGCGCTTCTTGCAGTGAGTTCCGGCCATGCTTCATCAGGGTTTGGAACGTGTGGTGAAATCGTGCCATCATAATCAATAAATATTAGTCCATCTTTTTTAACGATTCTTTGGGCAATGTGTCGGCTTGAATCACTAAAGGCTTCCTTAGCTAAAACTTGATCGACCATATCTCTGCGCCACTCTTGGCCATTTTCATGTTGCACATTGTTTTTTAATTCTAATGCTCGAGCAACACGGACAATGGGATCTAATTCATCAAGATGTTGAAATTGTTGAAGGAGGGTTTCAGGATTTAAGGGATCAATAATGCACGCTTGTTTTAATTGAGCAGCTGCTCCAGCATTTCGACTCAACATGGGAAGTGCAGGGATCTCTTCGTCATAATGGGTAAAAAATTCAGTTAGAAGCGTGCTAAAATTCAATCCTAGCTTGGTGATTACAGAGCTGAGGTAAGGATGCTCGGCAAAGGTTTGCTGTAAAGCACGTGCATAGATTGAAAACATCGATTTTTCTTCTTGAGTCATTGCCCGAGACATAAGAGAGTCAGGATAACCTTTTACAAAATTAAATAAACCTTGCAAAGTTCGTTGAATGAGGCCATCTTGCGCCCCAACCCATTCTTTAACCACTAAATTCATTCCATCGGCTCGTGAGCTAATGACCACAGGACCGAGTCGATAAAATTCTACCATTGCATTAGGTGAAATTAATTTGGGCTTTGAGGGTGTTTTCCCAGGGTTGGCTACGGCTTCTTGTAATGCGGTTTCCTCTGCTAAATAGACAAAGTCGTTCTGAGGTAGCCCATGTTCTGCAAGATAGTGCTTAATGGCGAGAAATTTTTCCATAATCGTGTTTAATTCCTGCTGATAGGCTTGAACTTCTAAACGAGAAGGCACAATAAATAAAAGTAAGGAATGCTTAATCGGTTGATGAGTTGACACACATTGCTGAATATAAGTTAAATAAGCGTCTAATAAGGTTGGTACATTTTTTTCAGGATCTAATCGTCCTATAGATGAAAATAACTGCACTCCTGGCGTGCGGGACTTAAAGGCCCATAACGGTTGTAAGGTACGATAATCACTCAGTAAATCTACTTTCGCTTTCTGTAAACTATTTAGGCTCTGCTGAACCGCGTTAAAAAATTGATCCAGCATGGAAGTATCTTCTATGCCGTTCGCTTGAAACTCGGCGACTACTTCAAACCTCGTTTGCTGAATGGTTTCTTTTTGGAGATGGTCAGGGGTTAAATAATCGTTTAACCAATCAGTAAGCCCTTTCGGCGTTCTTAGGCTAACAATAAGCAACTCGACTATAGCTTTTAGGTAAGAGGTTAGAGCTGCCTCGGTTAATTCTTCTAGGCGTAATTCGAAATCCCCTTCTTCAAGAGCTTCTTCACATACCATGGAAACACCGAGCAATTTACTATAATAATCAATAATGGCTTGGTCACTTAAGTCAGAGGTAGCGAATAAACGATAGTCAGTTCCGATAGGATTTACATAGATATCCAATTCTTTGGTTGGTAGATAGATGGTTTTGTGGCGGACGTTGCGTGATTCTAGTCGTGCTTCAGGGTAATAAAATCGAACGCAGTCAATAAAGTTTGATGCATCTTTCTTGGTTTGAAAAGCAATATGATTGGAGGACAGTAAGCCATTAATTATTTCTTTTCCAGTATTTAAGGACGTTTCAGGTAAGGCTGAGGTAACAGACTCCATCGCTAATTCGTCGTCGGAATCATCGTCTTCGGGAAGAGAAGCTCGAGCACCGTTGGGAATTATGGGAAATTCTGCCGTAAATGTGTCTACATCAGGCCATGGAATGTGATGAAAATAGCTGGTTTTTATGGCGTTAAGTGCTCTTGGCAAAGCGTTTTTTAAACGCTGTTGTTCTTCCTCAGAGTATCGAGGTGCAGAATCTTCATCACTTGTCGAAGGAATGACCTCCTCAATAACCGCTGGTAAATACTCCTCCAAATAATGAAATACTAACATGAGCTGATAATCATGAAGCCAATTGATATCCAGTGTAATCGTTCGTCTTGCTAATAAATCTGAAATAATATCGCGAGCTAAGGCTTTGGCGTATTTTTTATTTACTGTCTGGTACAGTTGCCATTCATCTGAAGTAATCGTCAGCTCTGGATCAACAGAGATAGGTTCTGATAAAGAATGAGTCAATTTATGAAATTTAATCCATACTTTCTCATTTACAAAACGATACCATTGTTCATAACGATGCGAGGGAACCGTGACGGGCGAAGTATTACGATGCTCTTGTAGGTTCTCATAGAATTGACGTAACCCCGAATCGTCCGATTCCAGTACGTCAAGCGATCTCACCGAACCCACTCGCCTAACCAGATCATGGGGTATTTTACTGCCAGGGAAGCAATTCATAACCCATTTGGTGCCGACCGGTAATCCTCCTTCACTGCGCAATACCGTATCTTGCCAATTACCACCTTTTTCTTTGATGATGATTCGGAGTTTCCGATCAGCGTTTGCATGTCCGGATTTTTTTTGATGTGAAAAAAAATCCGGTGAAATGGTTGTGATGACTTGCAGAGGCATTATAAATTCCCCTAAAACAAAAAAGACAAAGCGAAATTGTACTAAGCTAAATGAAAATTAAAAGCCTTGTTTCTAATTATTTTTTATTTTCCACAAGTTATCCAAGATACCATACCATGACGCGCCTGTTTATCATGGTCGTTGTAATCCAGCCGTTCTCTTGATAATATCAACCAACCCGTAGTGTTCATTGGCTACTCTGTCAAGGAGCATAAATTGATAAAAGTATTAATTGTTGATGACCACGCTTTGGTTCGCATGGGAATTCGACGATTACTAGAAGATTTGCCTGATATGGACGTGGTTGCTGAAGCCGAAAGTGGAGAAGTGGCTTTAGCTAAGGTAAAAGCTCATCACCCTGACGTTGTATTACTGGACATGAAAATGCCCGGTATTGATGGTTGGGAAGTTACAAGGCGGCTTAAAAAATCCAATCCAAATGTCAAGGTGATTGCAGTAACCGCCATGAGCGCAGAGCCATTACCTGGCCGTGTATTACAGCTAGGGGCAATGGGGTATTTAACCAAAGAATCTGGCGCTGAGGAAATGGCCACCGCTATTCGAAAAGTCTTCAAAGGAGAGCGGTACTTAAGTGCTGAAGTGGCACAGAAAATGGCCATCAGCAGTTTACAAACTTCAGAAGATTCCCCGTTTGACCGATTGTCTGAACGTGAGATGCAAGTGATGTTAATGATTACCTCTGGCATGACGGTCCAAGAAATTTCCGAACGCTTATTTTTAAGCCCTAAAACAATCAATGGCTATCGCTATCGCATGTTTGAAAAATTAGAAATTAAAAACGATGTGGAGCTGACTTATCTTGCCATGAAGCATCGAGTCATTGAACAACCAACCGATTCAGTCGCTGAAGAATAGTTTCAGCACATAGAGTTTCATGAAAAAATATCCCCATGTAGAATAATTTTTGTGCTATGTTTGCTGTGAAACGTTTGTAGTATAATTAATTAATGAGCCCTATTGATAAAGATATATCCACCTATCTCGCAAATTTAACTACAGAGCCAGGCGTATACCGCATGCTGGATCAGGATGGCATTGTATTATATGTAGGAAAAGCCGCTAACTTAAAAAAAAGAGTTAACAGTTACTTCACCAAAACGAATATGGGGGTTAAAACTCAATCACTTATTTCGCAAGTTAAAGCGATTGAGGTGAATGTGACTCGCAGTGAAACGGAAGCTTTGTTATTAGAAAGCAGTTTAATTAAAACATTGCGACCTAAATACAATATTTTGATGCGTGATGATAAAACCTATCCTTATCTTCACGTCACTAGCCATCATCTATACCCGCGTATGGAAATTATGCGTACAAAAAGAAAGCCCAAAAAGGGGGATTTTTTTGGACCTTATCCAAGCGTACTGGCGGTGCGAGAAACCTTAAGTACTATTCAAAAAGTATTTAAGATCCGAAATTGCAGCGACAGTTATTTTAGTGGTCGCTCACGCCCTTGCTTACAATATCAAATTAAACGCTGTAGTGCGCCATGTACCGGTTATATTGCTAAGAAAGAATATCGTCAAAATGTTGAAGACGCTGTAAAATTTTTACAAGGTCGTTCTCAAGATATCCTACATGAACTCGAAACTCGGATGCAGGATGCTGTAAGTCAATTAAATTTTGAGAAGGCTGCTCAGATCCGAGATCAAATCAAACACTTACGGCTGGTTCAGGAACAACAAGGCATGGTTCAACTGCGTGGGGATGCAGACGTCATTGTCATCTTTGTGAGGCCTGGCTTTGCCTGCGTTCAATGTGTAACCATTCGAGATGGTCAGGTTTTGGCGAGTCAAAGTTTTTTTCCTTCGGTGCCAAAACAATCCTTTCAGCAAGGTGAAACTGCTTCCTCTGAGTTATGGGAAGAGGTTTTTTTTGCTTTTGTAAATCATTTTTATATGGATACTCCAGCGCGGATCCCAGCCACAATCATTACAAATCATACGCTTTCTGATAAATCGGCCTTTGAAACCATGTTAACGGCTTTACGTGGAAAATCTTGTCACATTCAAACTAAACCTCGTGGGGTTAAAGCTCGATGGTTGGATTTTGCAAACAATAATCTTCAAATGGCAATTGCTGATCAAATGAGTTCAGAGACGGTGATGGAAAAACGTTATCACGAATTGCAGCATTTTTTAAACCGGGAAAAGACTATCCAACGGATGGAGTGTTTTGATATTAGTCATACTCAGGGTGAAGCCACCGTAGCCTCGTGTGTTGTTTTTGATAAGCAAGGGCCTAATAAAAATGAATATCGGCGATTTAATATCCAAGGCATTACGCCAGGTGATGATTATGCGGCCATGAAACAGGTTTTAACCCGACGATTTAAACGCGCGCTTATTGATAAAAATCTTCCCGATGTATTGATTATTGATGGAGGAAAAGGACAAGTTGCGATAGCGGGGCAAGTATTGAATGAATTAAATATATCTAGCGTTCAATTATTGGGTGTTGCGAAAGGTCCCACTCGAAAAGCAGGCTGGGAACAATTAATTTTAGCCGACGCGTTTCAAGAAGTGACGCTTCCACCAGACTCACCAGCACTTCACTTATTGCAGCATATTCGTGATGAAGCGCATCGGTTTGCTATCACATTTCATCGTAAAAAAAGAAATAAGGCGGGACTCGAATCATCACTGGAAACGATTCCTGGGGTGGGGCCAAAACGGCGACAAGCTTTACTTCGCCGTTTTGGCGGGGTTCGAGATTTGGCTAAGGCCCCTGTTGATGAAATTGCCAAAGTGCAAGGAATTAGTCAGTTTTTAGCTGAGCAAATTTATCAACATTTCCATCCCTAGCAAAGGGATTTCTTAAAGCAATACCATGAATACTAGCAACTCCTAGATAGAGGCGGTTAATGCACGATTGGATTCAGACATAGGTAATGAGGCTGCTGAAACATGAACATGAATCGGGCTTGGAAAATGCCCTGGTTCCTCAGGATGGTGGGCTGTAGTATGTTGAACTAATCCTTTCTTTCTATCATGATGGTCTACAAATGACTTAGAGCCATCATCAAATTCTAACTTCAATTGATTGGGTAATTGTTTATTACGATTTACATGCAAGTAAATACCGCCTGCGACTAAAGTAAGCACGGTAAAAGCTGCTAGGGCCACAGGAATAATCATTGCGGCAAGAGGTGAAAAAAGAGCGACAGGTAAAATGGGACTCAAACAGCTTAGTGTAATCAAAGCAACGAGAACGCCTAGGCCAATCAGAGGAACTTTGGTAAATCCAAATAAATTCCGATCGCTATTAGCTAACCAAGTTGCTTTTTCTTCTTTAGTCGCATTCCTTAAGCCCTCTCTTTGATATTCATTACTTCCTAAAGGCAAATGATCAAGTGGAATATAGACATTCTTCTTTTTATGATCTTCATCCTCTATCTCTATACCATAACCCTTTTCACAATATTCCTTAGCTTTATTTCTAGCAAATAGCTCAGCACCGAGCGCGATTAAGGGCATTGCTAGCAGTGTGATGGGTAAAATAAATGTTGCAACAGGAATAAAAGAAGCCATGATGGCTACGCTGATAGCAAACAAAATCGAGGCGATGAGCGCTGGCCCAAAGGTTGCAGCTATCCCCCATCCGATGCCTTGAGCGATTGGATCATTGGTTCGAAGCATGCTGTGTTGTTGGGGTTGATGTCCTAGTAAAAAATAAGAAAGATTGGATTTTGTGGCAAATAAATCATTTACTACGCCATATAATAGGGCACTTAAATACGTGACAGAACCTGCAAAAATTGCTGTGCTAAGCACGGTTATCCAGACAGGAGCGGCTATGAGTGAAGTTAGAGTAAATAGAGCAACTCCAAAACCTGAAATACCTAATCCGACAAAACCAGCTTTTAATGATTGTTTTAAACCGCTGGTATCATCAATACCGTTCATTGTTTTTATTGCATGTTTTCCAGTAGCCATAGCGTTACCCACGATATCAATTAGCGTGCATTATAATCAAAATAAGAACAATATGGAATATTTTTATTTTCTTTATAAGAAAAGTGAGCTATACGCTTAAAAGGTATTTAGCATCAATCCATAATTTTTTCTTTTTCAGCTAAACTTATTTCTAATTCAGTCGAAAATAACAGTAAAGGATAGTGTAACTGTAGGGGTTTGAAGTCAAGGGTGAGTTAATTTGGAGCGAATTTTCAAGCAATTGGATAAGTCGCCCGCTTAAGGATGAATTAGGATAAGATCATGAATAGACATCAAGTAGTGATTGCAGCTGTTTTATCCGTATTCGCTACACTAGCGATGGGGAAAGATGAGCCTGTTTATTATGGCTCAGCTTTATGTAAATATCCTCAATATGAATGCGTTCGTGTCGGGCATAGTCAATCTTGGGAGCGCATGTTTCCTGATGAGCGCGAGCGCGATTTAGTGCAACGATTAAATCGTACTTATAATTATCTTTGGGCAGGAAAAGTCATTGCTGTACCTAAAGACTTAAAACACATCACTTGGAAGGATATTTCTCCTTTTCCTTTAAAAATTAAGCCAGAAGACAATACAAAACTGATTATTGTTGATCAGGACAAACTGGCATATGGCGCTTATGATGAAGAAGGAAATTTAGTGAAATGGGGCCCAATTTCTTCAGGGAGCGATCGCTGCTCCGATAATAGTAGCCCGACATGTAGAACCAAAACAGGAATATTTCGAGTGTTCAGCATGGAAAACGAAAAATGTAAATCCGGTGTATTCCCTCTTGGGCGAGGTGGTGCAAAAATGCCTTACTGCATGTATTTTCATAAGGGGTTAGCATTGCATGGCTCTGATGATATTCCTGGTTATCGTGCAAGCCATGGATGTGTACGAATGTTTACTCGTGATGCAAAATGGTTGAATCATCATTTTGTAGAAACGTCGAAAGAATCCAATAACTTTTTAGGGACTAAAGTCATTGTTAGGCCATTGGCCTCCAGGGAGAAAAAATAATGAATCGACATAGCCTATTGACCTGGGTTGGTATTGGAATCATGCTCACATTAACAGGAATTGCCACAGCAAAAGAAGATGAGAAAGAAGAACGAAGAAATCCTTTAGGGTGTGTTGATGTGGGATACGCGTTCGAACTAAAAACACTGAATTTATTTCCTCAAGAGGCAGGGGAAAGAAATTCGCTTTATTTTATTTTAAACAAATCAAACAGGCCCATTAATTTATATCAGATGCGCCAAGGTGATAGTTCTTATAGCATGTATCTTAATCATGAGATATCCCCCAATCGTTGGGCGGTCTTATCAACCTGTGAAAAAGAAATTAAATATGTCTGTACGATAGAGGATAAAAAATCAAAATATGGCAAGGTTGTTGATTGCGCTGAAAATTTACAAGTTTGTGAATTCGCTCGAGTTCGATTTGGTTTAAATAATCGAGGGAACCATTGGATTGTAAATAGTAATACCAGAGGAGGCGCCGTTCGAGAGGTCGTGCATTACGGCATTATACCACAATAAAATAATCGACCTTTATACTGGAAGATAGCGTGGCAAAGGACAAGGGGAACAACATGAAATCGGTAATGCCATGGGTATGTCTAATCGCTGCAGGACTGCAAGGTGCATATGCAAATACGGGAGTAGAAGCTTACCGGCAGGGTAATTTTGCCAAGGCCGCAGAAGCGCTATCTAAAGATTCTGGAAGCGATCCGGTGATTGAATACTATAAAGGTCGTATGCGTCTTTATGGTTATGGTCTTTTAAAAAATAATGCTCTGGCTTTAAAGCATTTGACTCTTGCTGCTGAAAAAGGGTATTTGCCTGCTCAAAACATTCTAGCTCACTATGAATTATTGACCGAAAATAATCCTGAAAAAGCATTATATTGGTTTAAAAAAGCAGCGGATTCAGATGATTTAAAAGCGCAAATGTATTGTGCTGCTGCTTATATGTTTGGATATGGCACCAAGCCCAATTCGAGCATGGCTAGGCGCTACTACATTGCTGCTGCTAAAAATAATAATTCCATTGCGCAATATACACTTGCGGAATATTTTCTGGATAGCCGAAACGCACATAATCGTAAACTCGGTTTAATCTGGCTCAATAAAGCAGCAGAGCAAGGCAATTATCAAGCGCTCTTGAAGCAAGGTGAGTTATATGCTGAAGGTAAACTGGTATCCAAAAATACGGATGAAGCGCGAAAATTAATTGAAGAGGCTGTAAAGCAGGGATCGGTTTTAGCGCTTTATCAGATGGGGACTTTAGAGCAACAACTAGGTAATCTTGAAAAAGCAAAAGAGTGGTATACCAAAGCTGCTGAAAAAAACAATGCCTTTGCTCAAATCGCATTGGCGAAATTGTATCTAATAAAAGATGGGCCCTTTTATGATCCTAATAGCGGCTTTTTATGGATGTTAAAAGCGGCTCAAAATAACGCCGTTGAAGCGCAACGCGAACTCGCTAAAATGTATAAAGATGGAATCGGTGTTTTGCCGGATGAAAATTTAGCTAAAGAATGGCAAGAAAAATCCAAAAAGCCCAAGAAGAAAACAACCCTTGAAGCACGAGATGAAGTAGCGCGATGGCTAAGTAATGATAAGTCAAACGACTTTGCTGCCAGCGGGTATACGCTAAAAGGGATTCAAAGTCCCTGGAATAATACAAGAGCCTTACAAGACAATAATTATAACCCCGCGCCACAACTAGCCGAAGTGACCCGAGAACAATTATATAAGCCCCAATTTGTGTTAACGAACCCCAATGATATTAAAATCAGTGAATATTATAATGCATTAGCCTCAAGCCTTAATCCACTTGCTAAGGATAAATTGATTTTACCTCAATATCCTATCGATAAATTGGAAGCATTTGAACCAGAAGAGCCTTTAATTCCTAACAGCCCGCTGAATACAGTAGGTTTTCATGAGATAGGATATTATCCCAAGCCCGGAGTTAGCGGAGATTTTGATCTTATGGCATTTATGTCTGAGACAGAATTTAGCCCATCCTCTTCAGAAAAAACCCCTTTTGAGCGAATTCTAGGGAAAGCTATATTAGGTGTTCCTGATGCGCAGTTTAAGCTTGGTCAGCTCTATGAACATGGTATTGCGGTGAATCAAAATTATCAAAAAGCGCTTGAATTTTATCAATTAGCCGCCGAGCAAAAAGACTTGCGAGCTGAATACAATATTGGACTGATGTATTTAGAGGGAAAAGGGGTTGAGCGAAATTATCAGGAAGCAGAATCTTGGTTAAAAGACGCTGCCTTCAAAGGAAATACTATGGCTCAATACGCTCTAGCGCGAATCAAAGAACAAGGTTTCCATGATGAAACGGGTAAGATAGTGATTGAGCGAGATCCAACTGAATCTGTTGCGATGTATTACATTGCTTCATCAAACGACTATGGACCTGCGCAATATCGGTTAGCTGAGATTCTTGTTCGCGAAAAGCAAGCGGATGTCAGTGTGGCTGCGGTTAAAAAACGCAATCAAACGATTAAGAAACTATATCATGGCGCTGTTCAAGAAGGCGTGAAAGAAGCCTCTTTGCCTCTGGCCTTTTTTAATGCGATGGATACGAATGCCGAAAAGCAACAAGAAGCTTATGCTGTTGCGAAAAAATATGCTGAAGAAGGTAATACAGAAGCTGCTTTATTAGTGGGTTTGATGCTGGATCGAGGAGTTGGCGTTGCTAAAAATCCTTCTGAAGCCATCTACTGGTATCAAAAAACAACCATGACGCCCGTTGGGTCGTTTATTATGGGCACCTATTTAAATCAAGGCCAACACATCAGTCAGGATGTGGCTACCAGCAAAAAATTGTTGCAACACTCTGCTGATTCAGGATTTTCATACGGTAATTTAAATTTAGCGGTGGTGAAAGAACGAGATGGGCAGGCATTTCTTGATGAATTAAATGCGGCTAGGACCTTAGGAAACAGCACGGCAGGATTATTGATGGCAGATTATTATTTATCACTAGGAAATGATCCGAAAAAAATGCAACAGGCTCGTGATATTTACCAGGAATTTGCAGAAAAAGGAGATAAAGAAGCGCAATTAAAACTTGCCTTTATGCATGAGGAAGGCTTGGGCGGTGAGGTTGATGTGACAACAGCACAACAATGGTATACCAAAGCGTCAACCCAGGGTCAGCCTGTTGCACAATATTTGCTTGGTAGAATGTATTTCTTAGGTAAAGTAGATAACAAACCGAACTATGAAGAAGCAACACATTTAATGAAACAGGCTTTAACGACTTACTCACCAGCAGCCGTTGCACTAGGATTTATTCATGACACGGTGTTTGATAATTATCAATTGGCTTTAGCATCTTATCAACAAGCGACAAATCAAAATAATCCAATAGGGTACTACAATCTAGGTTTGATCTATGAGTTAGGAAAAGGGGTTCCAGTCGATTTTAATAAAGCTCAAGCGCTTTATCTTAAAGCAGCTGAGAAAAATAATGCTGAAGCGATGGTGCAATTGGCTGGGCTTTATTTTAACGGGTTGAATGGTCCAAGAGATGAACGAACCGCTCTTCATTGGTATCAAAAAGCAGCGGACTTAGGGAATCGCGAGGCGTTGTATCAATTAGGGTTGATGTCTGAGACCGGGGTAGCAAAAGCGCTCGATTCTTCAGCTGCAATGCGCTTTTATCAGCAAGCTGCAGACAAAGGTAATACGAAAGCTATGCTGGCTTTAGCCAGAATGTATCAGTATGGACAAGGAATAACTAAAGACAATAAAAAAGCCATTGAAATATACGAACAATTGGCGAAATTAAATAATCCCTACGCACAATTTCAACTGGCGACATTCTATTATGATGGTGCATTAGGTGAGCAACAAACCAAAAAAGGGAAGGAACTACTAATGAAAGCGCAGAAAAATGGTTATAAACAAGCGGGCAATGTGTTGCAATGGTTAGATGCACAAGCAGAAGAGCGCTTAAGCTATATTGAACCGGTGAATGTTAATCAAAGTTCTGAAATCGCGGGTCAGCCAGTTGAATTGATGTATTTTGAGGCAATGAACGAGTGGAATCGTGGGGATGAGGAGCTATCAAGAATGATATTAAATAAAATACTACAGCGTTTTCCTCATTACACCCCGGCAAAAAGAGCCTATGATCAATTGCATCAAAATTTTTCTCCAAAGCATTTTAGTTGATTGGAAGATTTTAGGATGTAGAGGTTCTCTTGTTTAAACGTAGATCAGCGTTTATGATATTTCTTTAGCGATTTAAAATGCATAAGATGAAGTTTATTGGATGTGCAATGAGCCAGGATAAGGAGCGAAGATGTTTAGCATTGGACGCTATATAGCAAAACGACTAGAAGAGTTAGAAATCAATGATTATTTCGCAATTCCTGGTGATTATAATCTGGTGCTTTTGGATGAGGTTTTATTAAATAAGTCTTTAAGAATGATTAATTGCTGCAACGAGTTAAATGCTGGTTATGCAGCGGATGGATATGCGAGAATCCATGGAATTTCAGCGTTATTCGTAACGTACAGCGTGGGGGCTCTTAGTGCTATTAATGCAGTTGCAGGAGCCTATGCAGAAAATCTTCCTATACTGGTGATATCCGGAGGACCTAATACAAACTCGATACAAGATGCTGAGGTATTGCATCACACACTCGCTACGGAAGATCATTTGTACGTGCGGGACATGTTTGCACGGGTCACGGCACATGCTGTATGCATAAGAAAACCTGAACGTGCAGCCGCTGAAATTGATTTAGCGATAGCCACCGCTATAGAAACTAGCAAACCAGTCTACCTAGAAATAGCATGCAATATTGCGAACCACCTAATTTCTGAACCAACCAAACGTGCCTTTAACGCAGCTAAAATCAGTGATAGCTCTTCACTTAAAGCGGCTGTTAAAGCTGCTGCTGAAAAACTAAATCAAGCAACCAAGCCCCTTATCATCGTAGGCAGTAAAGCACGCCCTTGCCATGCGCTTGAAAAGATTAGTGAGCTCAGCAAAGCCTCCCGTTACGCGGTAGCGGCTATGCCAGATGCGAAAGGATTTATTTCTGAACAGCATGAAAACTATATAGGTATTTATTGGGGGCCAGTTAGTTCGCCAGGTTGTGGCGAAGTTGTGGACTCTAGTGATGCTTACTTATTAATTGGCCCAAATGAAAACGACTATACAACCGTGGGCCATATGTGGGGAATTATCCCGGAAAAGTCAGTCTCCATAGCTGAAGGAACCGTTCGGGTAGGCCAGCAAGTTTATACGAATGTGTACATGAATGACTTTCTAAGTCAGCTGAAAAAAGAACTTAAGGCAAATAACAACGCGTTGAGTGCTTACAAGCGGATAGCGGATGAGCCAACTTTTTGTAGGCCTATTCCCTCAAAAGAGGATCAACCCTTAACCACGCGAGTTTTATTTTCACACATTCAATCTTTGCTTAATGAAGAATATGCGGTTCTCGCAGAAACTGGAGACTCATGGTTTAATTGCATGGAGCTTAAATTGCCGGAGGGGTGTCCTTTTGAAATTCAAATGCAGTATGGCTCTATTGGATGGTCTGTAGGTGCACTGCTCGGCATGCAAGCCGCTTTACACAATAAAAAAAGAGTAATTGCTTGCATTGGTGACGGCTCTTTCCAAATGTCCGCGCAAGAATTATCCACACTCATTCGCTATGATTTTAAACCCATTTTATTTTTAATGAATAATGCCTCTTACACCATTGAAGTACAAATTCATGATGGACCATACAATGTGATTAATAATTGGCGTTACGCTGAATTAGTGCATGTATTCTCTCGTGATAATGAAAATGTTAAATCATTTGTTGTTAAAAACGAAACCGAACTCAAAAAGGCAATTGATTCAGCAAAAAAACTGCCGCATTTATGCTTCATCGAAGTGATTCTTAACAAAGATGATTGCAATAAGCATTTATTGGAATGGGGCGCCCGAGTTGCTCGCTATAACAGCCGACCTCCACAAAAGTGAATTTTACTCACCTAACGGGTATTAAGTTAAGGGATTTTAATCTAATGGCTATTCGTTAATTCTTGAGGACAGTAATTCGTGTTTTTGTCAGATAAATCTGAAGAAAATTACTTAATAAAGTGAGAGTTTTCTTATTTTATTTAGGGTACTCATTCTTGAATTTTAAAAATTAGCAACTATATCTATAAATACCCATGATAATTATGGTGATAATCGATTCAATTCAAGGAGAATAGGATGAGCATTATGAAGCGCGAACAACAAGGATGGCCAAGAGATTATCTTAGCACGGTATTAAATGAAGTCTTACGGCCATTTAATTTTGAAGAAGAAGCTGAAACCACCTTATGGAGCCCAGCGGTTGACATTCGTGAAGAAAAAGATAAATACATTGTTAAGGCTGATATTCCGGGTGTTGAAAAAGATGATATTCATTTATCTTTAGAAAATAACATGCTCACCATCAAAGGTGAACGTCGGTATGAGAAAAAAGAAGAAAAAGAAGGGTTTTCTCGCATAGAACGAGTGCAAGGCCAATTTTATCGTCGCTTTGCATTACCAGAAACTACGGATGAGTCAAAAATTAAAGCGAGCTACAAAAAAGGCGTTCTGGAAGTTACCATTCCTAAAAAAGCGAATGAGAAAGCCAAAAAAATTAATGTAAAAATTGAAGATTAAATTTGGAGTAATGATTAAAGCCTAGATCGGATAAAGCAAGATCTAGGCTTTGAATACTTATGCAGCCATTGCTTTAACGCGAGCACTTAAACGGCTTTTAATGCGAGCCGCTTTATTCTCATGAATCAAACCTTTTTGAGCTGCTTTATCAATAATAGGTTGTGCTTTTTGATACGCTTCTTTAGCCGCTTCTTGATTACCAGCTTCTACAGCTTTTAAAACATTTTTGATGTAGGTACGGTACATAGAACGCGCACTAGCATTGTGCTGGCGACGCTTAACGTTTTGTCGGGCGCGCTTAATCGCTGACTTAATGTTTGCCACTTACAATCTCCACTTATTCGGTACAAAGAATAAAAGCGCGATCATGCCCCTCTCAGTCGAATTTGTCAAGATATGCCTAAAATAAACCATGAAAATAGACCAAGGCAGGGCATGGGCACGTTAGGTTCAGAATTTTTTGAGCGTACGAAGTATAAAAATAGCAATTCATAAATCATAAAGTTATCATAGGGCAATTTCGATTTATCTCTAGTTCGTATTATGTCAGCATCCGAGGTTATGACCCCAAAGCAGCAGAGTTTATTGCGTTCAACCACGCTGGTTTCCGTTATGACGTTTATGTCCCGCATTATGGGGTTTTTACGTGATATGGTGATCGCGCAAACTTTTGGTGCTGGGGCAGGAATGGATGCTTTTTTTGTTGCATTTAGAATTCCGAACTTTATGCGTCGATTATTTGCCGAAGGGGCATTTTCACAAGCGTTCGTTCCAGTATTGGCTGAATATCAGAAAACGCGAACGATTGACGAAGTTCGTCAGTTTCTAGCACGCATCGCTGGAAGTCTTAGTGCGGTTTTAACGTTTGTAACGGTAATAGGCGTTATTGCTGCGCCAGTCATTGTCTTTGTATTTGCACCCGGATTTGGCGAAGACAGCACGCGCTCGGTATTAGCCAGTGAAATGCTGCAATTGACGTTTCCTTATTTAATGTTGATTTCTTTAACGGCCATGGCTGGAGCCATCTTAAATACCTACGGATATTTTGGAGTTCCTGCCTTCACCCCAGTGTTATTGAATATCTCCATGATTATCGCAGCACTATATATCAGCCCGCATTTTGCACAACCTGTCTTAGCGCTCGCTTGGGGAGTTCTGATTGCCGGAATCGTGCAATTGTTGTTTCAAATTCCATTTCTATATCATCGTAAGCTACTCGTAAAACCTAGCTTTATCTTTCATGACCCTGGGGTGAGAAAAGTGTTAAAGCTAATGGTACCTGCTTTATTTGGCGTTTCCATTGCCCAAATCAATTTAATGGTGGATACAATTTTTGCATCGTTTTTAAAAGTGGGTAGCGTCTCTTGGTTATTTTACACAGATCGCCTAACGGATTTTCCTTTAGGAGTTTTTGGGGTAGCTATTGCTACGGTGATTTTACCGCATCTTTCTAGAAAGCATGCTGAAAAAAGTTCGCTACTTTATTCTAGAGCACTGGATTGGGGATTACGGCTGTTATTATTGATTGGCGTTCCATCAGGCCTAGGATTGGCTTTTTTTGCGATTCCGCTTATTGCTGGATGTTTTGGGTATGGAGCATTTAGTGTAAATGATGTATTGCAAACGCAAAAAAGTTTATTTACGTTAGCTTTAGGTGTGCCTGCGTTTATGATGGTCAAGGTCCTCGCCTCAGGTTTTTATGCCAAGCAAAATATTAAAACCCCAGTGAAGGTCGGGGCATTCGCGATGGTGGTAAATACCATCCTATGTGCATTATTGATAAGCCCATTAGCGCACGCGGGATTAACGCTTGCCTCCACGTTAGCGGGCTATGTTAATTGTGGAATCTTGCTGTTTCTTTTGTTAAAGCGCGATATTTATCAACCATCTGCGGGCTGGGTGAAATTCTTAATTCAATTGTCCATCGCCAATCTAGTCATGACGGCTTATCTTTGGTGGGTTGTAGGAGATGTGTCTTATTGGATATCTAAACCGATTGCTCACCGATTGGGTATATTATTGATGCATGTCTTTGTTGCGATGATTATTTATTTAATTTCCCTAGGTATTTTGGGTATTCGTCCAAGGCAATTTCGCGGTCAGGTAAAGGAGTAAGTTATGCAAGCAGAATCGTTTTACCAAACCACGAGGCAAGAAGCTCTTCCTCTAATTTTAATCACGAAATCTCAGTATAAAGAACGATTTTCAGAGCTTCCTGAGAACGTAAAACATGCCATGGATTCTCAACAATTTAAAGGGCATTTAGGCCATGTGGCTGTCATACCAAATGAACACGGTAAAGCGGATAAAATCTTCATTGGTTCAGGCAATGGGGAAGAGGTTCAAGCTGTTGCCCAGTCTGTTAATCGGCTTCCTGGAGGGACTTACTATTTTGAAAATAACCTCCCACAACCCGCTTTAATTATCTGGTCTTTGGCTCAGTATCGTTTTGACCGCTACAAAAAAAACAGAGAGGAACAAACACGCGTCTTAGCACTTCAAGAAGAAGCGCTCAACGAAGTGCTATTGGAAGCGAAAGCCGTGTTTTATGTTCGCGATTTAATTAATACACCAGCAAATGATCTTGGCCCTGCTAATTTAGCTAAAGCCTTATTCAATTTGGCTAATCGCTATGATGCTGAATTTGAGCAATGGGTTGGAGATGATTTGTTACAGCATAATTATCCAGCAATTCATGCTGTCGGACGGGCGGCTAAAGAAGAACCCAGGCTATTATCATTAACTTGGGGTGATGAGAAACACCCGCTTGTGGTACTCATCGGGAAGGGTGTTTGCTTTGATTCAGGAGGGCTCGATGTCAAACCCTCTAATGCAATGCGGCTTATGAAAAAAGATATGGGAGGTGCTGCTCAGGCGATGGGTTTGGCGCAGTGGATTATGAGTAAACAATTGCCTATTCATTTACACGTGTTAATCCCCGCAGTCGAAAACGCTATCAGTGGTGATTCATTTCGACCTGGCGATGTGTTGACGATGCGAAATGGCATCACGGTAGAGGTGGATAACACCGATGCCGAGGGTCGTTTGATCTTAGCGGATGCTATGGTGAAAGCCTCAGAACAAAAGCCAGAGTTACTCATTGATTTTGCAACGCTTACAGGTGCTGCCCGTGTGGCGGTCGGTACTGAGATTTCAGCAATGTTTACTGCGGATGATGAGTTGGCTGAAAAAATTATCAAAGCAGCTAAGAAAGCGAATGATCCAGTCTGGCGACTTCCTTTATTTCAAGGCTATCAAAGCATGCTGGATTCTTCAGTTGCAGATTTAGTTAATGCCAGTTCCTCGCCTTATGCCAGTGCGATTACAGCAGCACTCTTCTTACAGGCGTTTGTTCCAAACGATATTCCCTGGGTGCATTTTGATATTATGGCTTGGAATGTCTCCAGCAAGCCAGGCAAGCCCGAAGGCGGCGAAGCCATGGCGATGAAGGCTATAGCTTATTATTTAGCCGAGCGATATGGATGATTTAGAAGATTTTCGCTAAAGAACTGCAGAAGTAGCACTTGCTTTATAATGCGTCAATCTTATGTGTATAAAGCTCATGGCGGTTTAATCGATAGTAACGATAATGTTCTCGGCTTATCTCCTTGGCTTTCTCGTCAGGTGCAACGAGTTCGATGATTCGCTTAAATCTTGAAGCAAATGTTGGCACACTTGGGGCAAGGTTTAATAAAATATCATTAAATCCTCGCGGCTCATCTCGATAGCCAATTTGAATGGGAGGTGGAGGTTCAGGTCCTTCACCTTGGAGATTATGAGGAATAAAACTGTCTTCTTTAAAGGTCCATAATAATTCATCCAGATACAAAGCATCTTCTTCTGAATTACAAAATACAAAGACACGATGATTACGAAGGTAGGCCTTTTCAAGTAAACGACAAGCCAGTAACCATTCTCCTTTCGGCGGACTTTGCTCTATAAGATAAAAATCAACGCGCTGCGACATGACGTAAAATCTGCGTTAATAAAGGAACAGGGCGTCCTGTGGCATCACATTTTTTACCACTTATCCAGGCGCTACCCGCTATATCCAAATGTGCCCAGCGGAAATTTTTGGTAAAGCGCGATAAAAAACAAGCGGCTGTGATGCTACTGGCTGAACGATCAAACGCTGCGTTAATCATATCAGCCACCTGACTATCCATGGCTTTCTGATAAACGTCATCTAAGGGTAAGCGCCAGGCTTTATCCAAGCTTTCCTTTGCAGCGGTTTCAATGAGTTTAGCTAAGTCATCATCGGTTGTCATAAATCCAGTGTAAACACTTCCTAAAGCGATAATCATTGCACCAGTTAAGGTCGCAATATCCAAGACTAACTGAGGTTTGTATTGTTCTGCATAGGTGAGCGCATCAGCCAGTACCAAACGACCTTCTGCATCGGTGTTTAGAATTTCAATGGTTTGTCCTGAAAGACTGGTCACAACATCACCTGGTTTAACCGCATGGCCGCTTGGCATGTTTTCAGCGCAAGCTAAAAGACCAATGACGTTGATGGGTAATTCCAACAAAGAACAGGCTTTTAAAGTCCCTAATACCGCTGCAGCTCCGGTCATATCGTACTTCATTTCCGTCATCGCTTCAGAAGGTTTTAACGAGAGGCCGCCAGAATCAAAGGTAATGCCTTTACCAACTAAAATAATGGGGGCTTGATCTCCGCCGCCATGATAATGGACTTCAACTAACTTGGGAGGCTCGACACTACCTTGAGCCACCGCGAGTAAGGCACCCATCCCAAGCTCTTGCATCTCTTGTTTTTCAACAATTTTTACGCTGACTTTTCGATGTTTATTTCCAAACTCCATGGCATTTTCGGCAAGATAGCTAGGGGTGCAGACATTCGATGGGGTATTAGCTAATGTTTTGCATAATCGAATGCCTTCAGAAAGTGCGGCGGCTTCTTTAACTGTTTTAGATTGGGCGTTTGGGCAATAAAATGTCACTTCTTTGAGTGCGTAAGGTTTCTTCTCTTTGCTCTTGTAGTCCAAAAGCTGATAACACTCCGAGTCAAAATCTAAGATCATGCGTTCAAGCTGCTGATTTGGATTTAAATCCGTGACTTTAGGTAAAGCCAGCGTCGCAGATTTAAAGCGGTGTTTTAGTAAATTCGCAGCCAACTCTTTAATCCGCTTACGTAACACTTCGCTTGTAAATTGCTCTTGTTTTCCGCAATGAAGAATCATTAAGCTATGACCATCGACATCCATTTGCCAAACATAATCACCGGCTTCCTCTAGACGATTAGATAGTTTTTCCACTAAGTGTTGATGATCTGAAGGTAAATTTGCGATAAAATTGGAATATTTTTTATCATCCAATACGCCGAGTACGAAGCAATCACTGGATTTGAGGGTTAACTCTGTTACTAATTCGTAATTCATTTCAGATCCTCTTATGAGGTGAAAAGGATTAGTTTACTTAAGCTAGGAATAGTTTTCTACTATAATGGCGAGCAGTTAGCAATTTTTTGTTTCCCGAAAATCCCCTCTCCCCCATGCTACGCATTGAGGAGAGGGGGGATTTAATCGTGCAGTTTTTACAAATACGAGAGTTGCACCCCTGATTAGTAGAAAATTACTCGTGAAATACAATGGTTTGGTATGATATATGATCTTCAATAGATTGATATGGGGTAAAAAACGCGCGTGATTATTTTTCGATACCTAGCTAGAGAAGTATTTGTCACGCTGGCATCGCTCACCACGATCCTATTGCTTATTTTTATGAGCAATCAATTTATGCGGTATTTAAGCCGCGCGGCAAGCGGCCAGATCCCAGCCGTCTTCATTATGAAACTGATGATGCTGGAAATGCCAAATCTCATGGGATTGCTTTTGCCTTTAGGGTTTTATGTGGCCTTGTTAATTGCTTATGGGCGGTTATACGCAGAAAGTGAAATGACGGTACTGCAAGCCTGTGGGTATGGCCCGAATCAATTACTCAAACATAGCTTTATTATGGCTTGTGTGGTCTCTGTGATTGTGTTGGTGATTATGCTTTGGGCAAGCCCGCTCATTGCGGTTGAGCGCGCAAAACTCTTGCGAACATCCGGTGTGCAAACACTGATTCAAACGATTGTTCCAGGCCGTTTTCGAGAAGTTCAAGGCGGTCGGCAAGTGTTTTATGTTGAAGACATGAACCCCGCCCACACCGTCGCCAAACATGTTTTTTTAGCTAAACTTGATGAACAGGATGGTAAAAACCAATGGGATGTTTTATGGGCGGATAAAGCCTTTGTTAAAACGGATGAGAAAACGGGTGAAGACTACATCATTTTTAAAGAGGGTAAAGCTTATCAAGGTGTTCCTGGGCGAGCGGATTATCAGGTTGCGGAGTTTGAACGATATCAGGCGAGACTGCCCCATCCTGTGGTGGCTGTAAAAAATGATATTCGAACGGCTGAAACGAAAGCCTTATTACCGATAGTAAATTCTGATCCCAAAAAAGTTGCCGAACTTCAATGGCGATTATCCGTTCCCATTATGGTTCTTACGCTTACGTTGGTCGCGGTTCCTTTAAGTCGCGTGAATCCAAGAGCAGGTAAATTTGCAAAACTATTGCCCGCTTTGCTACTTTATATCATTTATGCCAACTTCATGTTCATCGCGCGAGACTGGCTTATGGCTGGAAAAACCCCACTTTGGCTAGGGATTTGGTGGATTCATATACCAGTACTCCTGTTAGGAATCTTTTTAATCTGGCGCAATCAGGTCAAATTATCATGACGCCTAGATTATTAAATCGATACATTGCCAAAAACGTGTTGTCGGCTATTGCATTGGTTACTTTGATGCTAGCTGGGTTACAAATTTTCATCTTGTTTGTCAATCAGTTAGATGATTTAGGCAAAGCCAATTATGGCATTATGCAAGTAGCAGGATTTGTAATGCTGCAAATGCCATATCAAGTATATTTGTTCTTTCCCATGGCCAGTCTTTTAGGAAGCTTGATTGGACTTGGCATCATGGCAAATTACCATGAATTGGTTGTGATGCGCGCGGCAGGCATGTCAATTTGGCAAGTTACCTTAGCCGTTTTACAGGCGGCATTTTTAGTGATTTTATTGGTAACTGCAATTGGTGAAACCATTGTGCCTAGGCTTGCGGCCATGGCGAATGATCAAAAGTTACAAGCCATGAGTGAAGGCCAAGCCTTAAGGACTGCCAAAGGCATGTGGTTACGGAATCAAAATGATTTTATAACCATTGGCAGTGTTTTATCTGAATATGAATTACAACGTGTGTTTCAATTCCACTTCGATAATACCCATCGCTTACAATATACAAGAAAAATAGATTCATTAACCTTTAATCAAGGCATTTGGACGGCACATAATGTATCAGAATCTACCCTAGCTCATGATCAAACAAAAGCAGCAGAATACGATACAATGACTTGGGAAGTTCCTTTAAAACCAAATATTTTAAAAATTGGAGGGGATGAGCCAGATGAAATGACACTTCCTGAGTTGCAACGTTATCTCCATATCCAAAAGAAAAACCATCAGTCTGCAGTAAATTATCAGCTGGCTTATTGGCAAAGGATTTTACAGCCTTTTACTACGGTCATCATGATGGTCTTAGCGATTCCCTTTATTTTTGGACCGTTGCGTTCTTCTACCATGGGTTCAAAATTATTAGCGGGAGCGGCCATGGGCTTTGGTTTTCATATGATTAATCGAATTTTTGGGCCCATTAGCCAAGTGTTTCAATTACCGGTTATGATTGCAGCGTTTGGTCCACCTTTATTGTTTGCACTTCTTGGACTCTATTTGATGAAGCGAGTAAAATGATGGCGTTTGTTCGACATTTTCTAGAAGCGATCATTAATCCTTATTTTTTTACATTTGCTTTAGTTTTAGGATGTTTAATCCTTCTGGCAAGAGGTGGTCGTCCCCGTATTGTCAAAATAGGATTTTTTCTGGTTTTGGTGTGTTTTTTAACGTTTAGCACTTCATTTTTACCTCGCTTGGTCACTGAACATTTAGAAAGACAATACAACCCTATTTTAAAACCTAACTCATCCATTCAATGGATTGTGGTATTAGGGGGTGGTCAATATCAATATGCTAACTCCCCGCCGAATAACTTATTAACCAGTGCAAGCACTCGTCGACTCATGGAAGGTGTTCGTCTCTATCGTATGCTTCCTAGCGCCAAGTTGGTCCTTTCTGGTGGAAATTTTAATGGAGAGGCCTCCGAAGCCAGTCGGATGTTTGATTTAGCTCAATGGTTTGCTATCCCCAAAAAAGACATCGTTTTGGAATCTGCTTCTATTAATACAGCGGATCAAGCCCGGGAATTAAACGAGTTATTAGAAGGTCAATCTTTTTATTTGGTAACCTCCGCCATTCATATGCCACGCTCTATGGCTTTGTTCCAAAAACAAGGGTTGACGCCAACGGCAGCGCCGACGGATTTTACTTTTTACTGGTCCGATGAGCGGTGGGAAAAGTTGGTTTTCCCAAATCCTCAAAATTTCGCATATTTAAATATTGCTTGGCATGAGATTTTAGGCCGGATTTGGGCGAATTTAATCGGGATTGTTTAGTCCTAATCCGTTTCTTGAGTTTCTGTGAGCCAGTCACTTAAAACGCTGATAATTTTACGCGCTTGTTCTTCACTGGAAATATTAAACTTAGATTTCTGCCAATATTGATTGTTGCGTTTTTGATAACGTCGAATGGAATACTTCACTGGACCATATACTTGTTTTGCATTGTCCCAATCTTGATAGCGATAAAGGATGGTCGTCCAAGCGCCTTTTGAAAGCACATGTTTATCCAATTCTTTGGTCGTTTCAATGCCGTTTTCGTGATAAGAAATGGTTAAATCGTCAATTGTTTCACTCATACAAGAATCCTAATTTTTAAAGGGTTTAATCAAAGCCAGAACCAAATCAACGTAATTGCGCTTGAGACGGAACAGATTATTGGCTAATGGATTCTAATTTGCCATTAATGATTGTCAAGCTAAAAGGTTGTTGAAATTTATCGTTTTGATAAACCCACACTTCGGGTTTTTGATTTGTGGGAACGGGTTGGTTGATATAGGTGTTGTTGGTTGTAGAAGGAGAGCCGCACGCTTGAAAGACCTGACTTTGATCATCCCCAATTTCAAAGCTTCCTCCTGAGCACATTGAAATGGCGTTAGAGCTAGAGCCATTAAATTTAATCGCTATGACTTTATTGTTCATGATGTCAACTTCTAAGTTGACCCCGCTTGGTCCTTGAGGAAGTGACCATTGATCATATAAATTCGTGGTGCCCCCCCAGGAATCAAACCCAGAATTTAATGAGTTATAAATTAATTGCGTTACGGGTACGCGCTTAGTTACCCGATCGCCTACTTGCCTATTCAATGGAGGGCCACAAGCAGCTAAGACTTGTTCAGCCGTCATGCCCACTTTGATGTAGGCGGCATGTGCTGGGCAATAAATCGTATCTTGTGCTAAGGTGGCCATAGGAAACAAAGATGCGACCAAGAGCAATAAAGATTTCTGCGTCATGATTTGCACCAAAAAAGAACTTATCCTCATTATAGCCGACATTCCGCACCTGCGTCTTATCCGCTTCAAATTTTCTCAATGTTTATCTAAAAAATACTGTGGTGCAGGATGGCGGTTGTCGCCAGAATGTATTTGTTTTGCTCTAAGATCCGAAGTTCCTAACTGGGATTCTTAAAGTAACGGAACAGGAAGTAAACCGCCAATAAAAAGGGTTAATACTTTTAAAACCACAATCACCAAAATAGGTGAAAAATCAAATCCCGAAATGTCTGGAATCACACGCCTTCCTAGACGGAGCAAAGGCTCTGTCAAAAGATATACAATCTCTGCAAGCGGGTTATGCCAAGTCGGATTAACCCAGCTCATAATGGCGCGAATAAGAACGGCGTAAAACAATAAATTACAAGGTTGAATAATTAAATCCGCGAGAATATATAAAATAAAAAATTCTATGGGCATTAGCGCACCGAAAAACATCAAGCTAAGCAACGCGATCTTAATTGCTTCAACGATCAGTAATATCATCATGGTTGCCCAATCATACCGGCTTCGACGTCCTTTATTAAAACCAAATAACCGGTTTATTGGGTTAATCAGTGGGTCGGTTAATTTATGAATGACTTGGCTAACAGGATGAAGTACGCTTACTCTTAAATACTGCAGCGCAATTCTTAACCACAATATAAATAAGACAAGGCTGAAAAATAAAGAAAATAAGAAATAACCAGCCGATAGCAATCCGCCCATTATGTGTTCTCCAAGAAATTAAGTGTTTTGATTGGTATTCATTAAACCCAGTTCTTTTGCACGATTGTAAGCTGCTTTCATGGCAAGAGAAATAAGGTTACCGAACGCTTGTTGCTTAAATACTTCAAGAGCCGCGGCTGTGGTGCCTCCTTGGGAAGTAACGTGTTTTCTTAAGACAGATAATTCAAGATTTCCTTGCTCAGCTAACTCCAGTGCGCCTGCAACGGTTTGCATTGTGAAGGTTTTGGCCGTTTCTTTCTCAAGGCCCAAAGCACAAGCCGCATGGATCATTTCTTCCATAAACAGAAACACATAAGCTGGACCACTGCCAGAAAGAGCATTAAACGCATCCATCGCCTCTTCTTCCATAACCCATGTTGTAAGCCCAGTGGCGTTGAATATAAATTCTGCTTGTTTTTTTTGAGCTAGGGTAACTTGAGGGTTTGCGACTAAAGGAGTCGCGCCTTTACCAACCGATGAAGCGATATTTGGCATAGCACGGACTACAGCAAGCTTTTCATTAAATTGATTAAACCAAGAGAGCGGAATGCCGGCGGCAACGCTAATTACTAAGGCTTTAGGTGGAATCATCGCAATGATCTCTTGCATTACACTTTTCATCATGACAGGCTTTACAGCAAGGATGACAACATCTGCTTCAGGTAGAAAAACTAAATTATTTGAATGAGTGTTTATACCTTTGGCTGTGGTTCCATTGGATAAAGAGGGCGAGGAAGCCGAAAGCTTTATTGATTTTTCATTTAAAAGGCCGTGAGCAATCGCTTTAGCCATATTGCCGAATCCTACAAAAGTAATATTCATGGTCGTTTTCCGAAAATGGCTTGTCCAATTCGAACGATGGTGCTGCCTGCGCGAATAGCCGCAGGGAAATCATGACTCATCCCCATAGACAGCGTATCCATATTGATTTTAAATTCTTGATTCAGGGACTGTAACAAATGATGGACACGAAGAAAACGTTCGTACTGCTGATTTTCATCAAGCGATGGTGTTGGAATAACCATTAACCCTCGCAACTTAAGACGCGATAAGCGTAGAACCTCGGCTACAAGCTGTGGGGCTTCTTCAGGAGGGATCCCAGACTTAGTCGCTTCATTGTCCAAATTAATTTGTAGGCAAATATTTAATGCATGCTCAAGCGTTCTAAACTGATTCAATGCTCGTGCAATCGAAAGGCGGCTGACACTGTGTACCCAATCAACATGTTCTGCAATTTCTCGCGCTTTATTGCTTTGAATATGACCGATAAAATGCCACTGAATATCCAACGATGGCAACGCGTTAATTTTAGGAAGGGCTTCTTGCAAATAATTTTCGCCAAAATCGCGGATCCCTGCGTAGTAGGCACGCTTAATGGCATCAACGGTTTGGCCTTTACTGACGGCTAGTAGCTTTATTAAATCTGGGGAACGCCCCGATGCTTTAGCTGATTCGATAATCGCTTTATTTATTTTTTCGATTTGAAGTGTGATGGTCATTTAACCACCTAAAGTATGTTTCAATCCATAAAGAATCGCAGATAGTGCAATAATACCAATGAAGGCAGTAAAGAGATTAGCCAACGGTTTACGGTATTGCTTCATGCTCGGGACCATTTTGATGGCATACATCGGCATGATAAATAAAAACACAGCAATGATGGGGCCGCCTAACGTTTCAATTAAAGTCAAAATATTGGGATTTATGGTTGCAATGACCCAACAAGCTAAGATAATAAATAAATCAATTCCGATATCCAGAGTGTGGTTCGATAAGGTTTTGCCTCGCATTTTTAAAGATTTATTAATCATACCAGCAAGACCTTCACTCGCACCAAGGTAATGACCAAGATACGATTTTGCAATCGCTAGAAAGGCAATAATGGGAGCAATATAAGCAATTAAAGGCGTATGAAAATGATTAGCGAGATAAGATAAAATCGAAATATTTTGCTCTTTGGCCTCAGCAAGATTTTCTGGGGATAAACTTAAAACGCAGCTAAATACAAAAAACATGACGGTGATAACCATCAAAAGGTGCGTTGTTTTTAATATACCCGTGCTTTTTTTTGCTGCATCATGGCCATATCGTTTTTTTTGACTTACTGCAAAAGACGAAATAATAGGAGAATGATTAAATGAAAAAATCACCACCGGGATTAGCAGCCATAAAGACATCATTAAGGATTTAATCCCACTATGGCCTTGGGGATGATAATGAAAGATAGCGCTGTTCCAGTGCGGAACCAAATAAAGCGACAACATCACCAGAACTATGATGAAGGGATAAACTAAAAAGCTCATGGCTTTAATAACCATATGTTGACCCATTCGAATAATGAGCATCAAACCAATAACCAGCAGTAAAGAAATTAAGGCACGTGGAGGAGGAGTAAGATGCATTTGATTGGCGATGAAGCTTTGTGTGGTATTCGTTAAAGCCACGCTATACATCAATAAAATCGGAAAAATGGAGAAAAAGTAAAGGTAGGTTAAAAGTTTACCTGCTTTTTGACCAAAGTGTTGATCAACCACATCCGTGATGTCGGGGTGATCCCCTGAGCCTGATAAAACAAAACGACATAATGCTTGGTGAGAGAAATAAGTCATGGGGAACGCAAGAAGTGTCATAATCATGAGGGGGAGTAAGCCATTCAATCCGGCATCAATTGGAAGAAATAATGTCCCGGCTCCAATTGCCGTTCCATAAAGGCTAAGCACCCAAGTGGTATTATGCTTGCGATCTGAGTCTATTGTATTAGTAGATACGGGTATTGCAATCGTAGCATCCGAGGACATAACATAAACCCCAATTTTTTATTTAAATTGAGCAACTTATTCTGAAAAAAAAGAACTAAATTGCTGCTATAAATACGAGACAATCTAATATTTTAACACAGTGTCTTCAAAAAAGTCATTTTTTGCAAATGGTTGGTCTACCATCTAAGCATATTTTTTCGGACGTTACTAGTGATCATGGTTAAGTTTTTTAGCCAAATAAATATAGGCTTACTCAGTTGCTGATGATTAATTTTTAGGCTAATCTTTGAATTAGCATGTTAAATTAAAGTAATAGGTCTCGAATGGATATAACTGAATTATTGGGATTTGCAGTAAAAAATAAGTCTTCTGATTTGCATTTATCAGCAGGTATGCCTCCAATGATTCGTGTTGATGGTGATTTGCGCAAAATTAACGTTCCACCGATGGACCATAAAGATGTCATTAAAATCATTTATGACATCATGAATGATAAACAACGCAAAGATTATGAAGAAAAACTAGAAACCGACTTTTCTTTTGAGATTGCGAATTTATCTCGATTCAGGGTCAACGCATTTAACCAGGCTCGGGGTGCGGCGGCGGTATTTCGTACGATTCCTTCTAAAATTCTTAGTTTAGATGATTTAAACTTGCCTAGTGTGTTTACCGATATGGCTTCTTACCCTAAAGGGTTGGTGTTGGTAACCGGGCCAACTGGATCTGGAAAAAGTACAACACTAGCTGCGATGATCGATTTCATTAACAGCACACGTTACGATCATATTCTTACAGTCGAAGATCCTATTGAATTTGTCCATCACAGTAATAAGTCGTTAGTGAATCAGCGTGAAGTTCATAAAGATACCTACAGTTTCAGTGCGGCACTTCGCTCGGCATTAAGGGAAGACCCAGATGTAATTTTGGTTGGGGAGTTGCGTGATTTGGAAACGATTCGCTTGGCGATGACAGCGGCTGAAACAGGCCACTTGGTTTTTGGAACCTTGCATACCAATTCTGCAACAAAAACCATCAACCGGATTATCGATGTTTTCCCCGGAGAGGAAAAAGCCATGGTCCGTTCCATGTTGTCTGAATCCTTACAAGCAGTAGTCGCTCAAACTTTATTAAAAAAAGTGGGTGGAGGTCGAGTAGCAGCGTTGGAAATTATGATATGCAATTCAGCCATACGAAATTTAATTCGCGAAGATAAAGTGGCTCAGATGTACTCATCCATTCAAACAGGGCAAGCGCAAGGCATGTTAACCTTAGATCAACACTTATCCAAATTGGTTTCGGATAATTTAATTTCCAGAGATACGGCCAGAGCTGTGGCAATGAATAAAACCATGTTTTAACTTAAATTCACATGCCAATGAAAAACAAAGATCATTGAACAGCGGAATTCAAAATGGCCGGTGGAGGCCACGGGCAAGCACTGAATCTTCAACAATTTCTGCAGCCGGCACGAATCTTCCACGTTCTGTGGCTTATCCACGGAATCTAGGAGTACTGCGCTAAAACACTAGCTAAGCCGGTGCAGGCGTTGAGCTTGAATGGTTAAACGTTCCCAGAAATTCGAAAATTAGGAAGATTTCTGAAGATCAAATAACTGACGAATGCCGGATTCTGCAAGCGCCAACATTTCATTAAGTTGCTCACGTGTAAATGCGCCATCTTCGGCGGTTCCTTGAACTTCAATGAACTGATTTTTATCGTTCATGACGACATTCATATCTGTTTCTGCCAATACATCTTCAGCATAGTCCAAATCTAAAACAGGCTGTCCACGGTAAATACCAACAGAAACAGCAGCCACATAATGAAATTCAGGTTTTTTGCGTAATTTTTCACGCGATATCATCCAGTCTATTGCATCTTTCAATGCCACACAGGCCCCCGTTATGGCGGCTGTTCTGGTACCTCCATCTGCTTGGATGACATCACAATCTAAGGTAATGGTGCATTCACCTAAGGTTTTTAAGTCAATGCAGGTGCGTAAAGAACGACCAATTAAGCGTTGAATTTCTAGCGTACGCCCACCTTGTTTGCCTTTAGCCGCTTCACGCTCTGTTCGGCTATGGGTTGCGCGTGGCAACATTCCGTATTCTGCCGTAATCCATCCTTGATTTTTTCCTTTTAAAAACCGCGGTACTCCATCGGTTACCGATGCGGTACAAAGCACACGAGTGTTACCAAATTCAACTAAAACGGACCCCTCGGCATGATGAGTGAAATTTCGAGTTATTTGGATGTCTCTTAATTGATTAACTTCACGATTGCTAGGGCGCATAATAATTCCTTGAGAAAATGATAATACTTCGCGCGGCCAAAAACCGCAGAGTTGATCGCGCGGAGCGTAAGTATATACCAATATGGAATGAGGATGAAGCATAGGATTTTGTCTTTGAATGTCTCTAAGAGGCAGAACAAGTTGAGGCAATGCAAGTCATTTGAACATTCCGACCTTGGGTTTGTTTTTTTACAAATTTCCGGTATAGTCGCGCAAACTTTAATAAGCTTTTAAAGATATGACTCATAGTATGACCGCCTTTGCCAGAGTGCAAAGCCAAGTGGATTCTACCCTTATTTGTTGGGAATTAAAGTCAGTTAACCATCGTTATTTGGAAGCAAGCTTTCGACTTCCAGAATCTTTTCGTAGCCTAGAAATCGCCTGTCGCAATGCGTTTCGTGGAAAAGTAAGCCGCGGTAAGCTCGATTGCCAGCTTAAGCTTGATTATGCACCCGGTGCAGAAAAGACTATGATTATCAATGAAGCGCTTTTGAAAGCACTCATCAACGCTGGAAACGAATTAGCAGAACATCAGCAACTTGCAAATGATCTAACGGTAAGCAATCTATTAGCTTGGCCGGGTGTTGCAGAGTTGAGCCAACCCGATCGCGAAATGCTTTCCCATGAAGTCGTGCGTTTGTTTGCTTTGACTCTTGATGAGCTTATAAAAGCAAGACACATTGAAGGAAAAAAATTAAGAGAATTTGTTGATTCACGTTTGACTTTACTGGCTGCTGAAGTGAAACACGTTGAAGGGTTAATTGAATCGATTGCGACTCATGCGCGAGAAAAATTACTTGGTCGTTTAGAATCGCTTCAAATGAATGTTGCAGATAGTCGGATCGAGCAAGAAATTGCTTTAATGCTGGCTAAACTGGATGTAAGTGAAGAATTAGACAGGTTAAATGCACATATCGCCGAAGTGTCCCGAGTATTAGCTACTCAAGAAGCGGTTGGTCGTCGGCTTGATTTTTTAATGCAAGAGTTAAATCGTGAGGCGAATACGCTAAGCTCCAAATCGGATTCAGCGGCATTAACACAGCATGCAGTAGAAATGAAAGTATTAATTGAACAAATGCGCGAGCAAATACAAAACATAGAGTAAGCGATCATGGCTGAACAGTATTCGGGTAGTTTATTCATCGTTGCAGCGCCCTCTGGAGGCGGCAAAACAAGCTTAGTTAAAAAGCTTATTGATGAACTAAATGACATAGAAGTTTCTATCTCACATACGACGAGACCGCAGCGCCCAGGAGAAACTCATGGCGTGGATTATTTTTTTATTGATCAAAACACATTTAATGAAATGATCCGTGAGCAAGAATTTGTTGAGCATGCGCATGTGTTTGAACATTCTTATGGTACGTCAAAAGCACAAATACACGATCGGTTACAGGCTGGAATTGATGTGGTGTTGGATATTGATTGGCAAGGCGCAAAGCAAATTAAGCACATCTTCAAAGACGCTGTTGGGATTTTTATTGTCCCGCCCTCACTTGAAGCGTTGAAACAACGCCTTTTTGATCGTAAACAAGACAATCAAGAAGTCATTGCTGCACGCATGAATAAAGCAAAAGATGAACTGAGTCATTATCATGAATTTGATTATTTAATTGTGAATGATCAGTTTAAAAAAGCGGCCGAGGAGTTGAAATCCATTGTCATTGCACATCGCTTGCGTCTAAAGCGACAGTCAGTACAACAAAGAAAACTACTTTCTTTATTGTTGACATCGCAGTAGAATATAATGTTGTCTATTTATATCATTTGTTGGGAGAGGTTACATTATGGCACGAGTTACTGTTGAAGATTGCTTGGAACAGGTTAACAATCGCTTTGAACTAGTGATGTTGGCGACAAAAAGAGCTCGTGATATCGCAGTACGAGGTGCTCAGCCAATGGTTGAGTGGGAAAATGATAAGCCAACGGTTGTCGCACTTAGAGAAATAGCTGACGGTTTAGTCTCTTCTGAATACCTCGAAAAAGAATAATTTTTACTCCCCCCATCGTCATGTTGAAGCGGTTCTCGTTTTTCAACGTGACGATTATTGCATAAGCGCAGGAGAGCCGCGTGGATTACTTTAAGGAATTGCAAGAAGAGCTGCAGTGCTATCTTGAGCCTGAATTTATTGAAAAATGCCACCAAGCCTTTCAGGTTGCAGAAAATGCCCATAAAGGGCAAATGCGACGATCCGGTGAGCCTTATATTTCTCATCCTGTAGCTGCGGCTCTAATTTTAGCCAAAATGCGTTTAGACTATCAAACAATTATGGCTACTTTGTTGCATGATGTCGTAGAAGACACTTCATTGAGCCAGGCTGATCTGATTAAACAATTTGGTGAGGAAGTCGGAGCCTTGGTGGATGGGGTGACGAAATTAACCCAAATTAAATTTGAATCCCGTGCCGAAGCGCAAGCAGAGAATTTTCGTAAAATGGTCTTGGCTATGGTCAAGGACATTCGCGTTATCATTGTCAAACTCGCCGATCGCCTTCACAACATGAGCACGCTTGGCGTAATGCCTAGAGCGAAGAAAGAACGAATTGCCATTGAAACACTAGAAATCTATGCGCCAATCGCCAATCGTTTAGGAATGCATTCGATATATATTGGCCTTGAGGATCTAGGTTTTAAAGCCCTCTACCCAATGCGCTATCGTGCGATAAAATCAGCAGTCGAAAAATCGCGTGGTAATCGTCGTGAAATTACCCAACGCATTGAGCGCGATTTACAAGAAGCGTTAGATAAGCTCAATATTCCTTATGAACATGTATTTGGTCGTCAAAAGCATTTGTATAGTATTTATCGCAAAATGAAGCAAAAAAAAGCGTCTTTTGCTGAAATTACGGATGTGTTTGCGTTTCGAGTCATTACTGAAGATATTGATGCGTGCTACCGCGTTTTAGGTGCTTTACATCAAACGTATAAACCTGTGCCACAACGCTTTAAAGATTATATTGGGATCCCCAAAGTCAATGGTTATCAATCACTTCACACCACACTATTTGGCCCTTATGGTGTACCTTTGGAAGTGCAAATTCGAACCCGTGATATGGATAATGTGGCAGCAAATGGGGTTGCTGCGCATTGGATTTATAAATCCTCTGGACTTGAGGTAAACGAAGCGCAACTTCGTGCCCGAGAGTGGGTGCAACGTTTATTGGAAATGCAACGCTCAACAGGCAACTCGTTGGAATTTATTGAGCATGTGAAAATTGATTTATTTCCAGATGAAGTCTATGTTTTTACCCCCAAAGGGGAAATTATGGAATTGCCAAAGGGCGCGACGCCGGTTGATTTTGCTTATTCTGTGCATTCTGATGTAGGCAATAGCTGTGTGGCTGCCAAAGTAAATCGCCGTTTAGTTCCCCTCAGTATTCCTTTAACAAATGGTCAAACCGTTGAAGTGATCACAGCACCTGGGGCCCATCCAAATCCATCTTGGTTAAACTTTGTGGTAACCGGCAAGGCGCGCAGCAATATTCGTAATTTTTTAAAAGGCCAGCAACACGCTGAGTCCATTGTATTGGGCAAGCGATTACTCGAGCAAGCCTTTGCAGAATTAGGAAGTAACTACTCGAAAATTCCCGAGGACTCACTTCATGCCTTATTAAGTGATCTAAATTATAAATCGATTGACGAGCTACTCTATGCCATAGGCATTGGAAATCAAATGGCAATGGTGATCGCTAAGCGGTTAGTGGTGGCACAAGAAAGTGGCGATTTAATTAAATCCACCAAGACGCGTCCTTTAGCGATTAAAGGTACGGAAGGGATGGTGGTGCATTTTGCAGAATGTTGTCAACCCATACCAGGCGATAGCATTGTAGGTCGATTCCAACAAGGACGAGGAATTTTGGTGCATACAAGTGAATGTCCTACGATTAATCAAGCCAAAATTAATCCTGAACAATTTATTTCCTTGCGTTGGGATGAAGAAGTCAAAGGAGAGTTTTGGGTCGATGTCACGGTTGAAGTGATGAATAAGCGAGGCGTATTAGCGGCGATGGCAACGGCAATTTCTGAAGCACAATCGAATATTGGAAACATTAATGTTGATCCCCGAGATGGACGTTATAACGCCGTCACCTTCTCTTTAAGCGTCCACAATCGAACCCATCTCGCAAAGGTCATGCGACGCTTAAGAGCAAACAAAATGGTTATGCGGCTTTATCGTAAAAAATATGGTGAGTAAATGAAAGCAATTAAATCTGAATTAGCCCCTGAAGCGATTGGGACGTATAGTCAAGCGATTCAATCTGGTCAGGTTGTGTATCTATCTGGTCAAATCCCATTGGATCCAAACACGATGCAATTATGCAGCGAAGAAATACGTGCTCAAATTAAACAAGTCATTGAAAATTTAGCGTTTGTTTGTGAAGCGGCTGGTGGTAGCTTAGCAAATATTGTGAAATTAAACGTGTATCTCACAGACCTAACTCATTTTCCTTTAATTAATGAAGCCATGACGCATTATTTTTCTGAACCTTATCCTGCCAGAGCAGCAATTGGCGTTGCAGCCTTACCTCGTAATGCCCAGGTAGAAATGGATGCGATTATGGTGCTTTCTAACTAAACTTAATTTATGAGTATTTTGTCGTTTCATAACGTAAGCCTTAATCTTGCCGGTAAGCAAATTCTAGATAATGCGAACTTACAAATTCAAGTTAACGAGCGTATTGCACTCGTAGGTCGTAATGGCGCGGGTAAATCCACTTTATTAAAGTTATTGCTTGGAGAACTGGTTCAAGATAGTGGACAAATTCAAAAGCAAAGTGGGCTTAAAATAGCTGGGCTTTCACAAGAAGTTCCAACGAGCCGCGACGAGTCGGTCTATCATTTTTTAGTTCACCATCTTGGTGAAAAAGGCGAAGCAATTGCGGGCTTTCATGAAAGCAGCATTCGCGGTGATGCGGATAAGATAGCCTATTATCAGCAGCAGGTTGATCAATTCCATGCTTGGGATTTGCTGCCCAAAATTGATGCCTTGGCCTCGCATTTAGAATTAAATAAAGATGCTTTGATGAGCGAATTATCAGGCGGTATGAAGCGACGTGCTTTATTAGCTGCGGCATTAATTGCTGAACCTGGTTTATTAATTCTAGATGAGCCCACAAACCATTTAGATATCTACACCATTGAATGGCTTGAAGCTTATTTAAAACAATACAACGGCAGTTTATTGTTAGTGACTCACGATCGCGCGTTTTTATCCCAAGTGACCAAGCATATTATTGAAATAGACCGTGGCCAATTAAAGCGCTATGAATGCGATTATGAAACGTACTTAGATCGCAAAGAAGCGGCAAGGTTAAGTGAAGAAAAACAAAGTGCGCTTTTTGACAAACGCTTAAGTGAAGAAGAAGCTTGGTTGCGACAAGGAATTAAAGCAAGAAGAACTCGAAATGAAGGACGCGTACGCGCTTTAAAAGCGATGCGAGAAGCTTATAAAAAACGTCGAAATCCAACAGATAAAGTTGAACGTTTTGATCTTGAAGTAAATCGTTCAGGTAAGTTGGTGTTAGAGGCTAATCACATTCATTATTCTCTTCATGGAAAACCGCTTATTCAGGATTTTTCTTTATTACTGATGCGTGGGGATAAAGTTGGAATCATCGGGCCAAATGGATCTGGCAAAACTACGTTGATTCAGATCCTTTTAGGTGTAATTACTCCAGAAAAAGGTGAGCTTCGTCACGGAACTGCTTTAGAGGTCGCCTATTTTGATCAATTGCGACGTTCATTAGATCCCAACCAGTCGGTAATGGCAAATGTTGCAGAAGGGGCGGATTACGTCACCGTCAATGGCAAGCAAAAACATGTTGCTTCTTATTTAAAAGAGTTTCTATTTCCAACGGAAAGTTTTACCCAACCCGTTTCAACCTTGTCCGGTGGAGAACGGAATCGCCTACTGTTAGCGAAATTATTTGCAAAGCCCGTGAATCTTTTAGTCATGGACGAACCCACCAATGACTTAGATCTGGAAACATTAGAGTTATTAGAGTCTATGCTGATGGATTATCCTGGAACTTTATTGCTTATAAGCCATGATCGTACCTTTATTAATCACGTGGTGACGAGTGTGTTGATTTATGAAGGGGATGGTCATTTTAATGAATACGTAGGTGGGTATGATGATTATCAGCAACAGCGAGCAAAAAAACAAGCGCTTAAAAAAGAAACGAATGAGCCTGTCAAGCAGAGATCAACTCAAAAACTAAGCTTCAATGAGCAGCGCGAACTATCCAAGCTACCGCAGCAAATAGAAACCTTAGAACAAAAAATAGCAAACTTACAAGCTAAAATGGCTATGCCATCATTCTATCAGCAGGATACCGAGACCATTGCCCAAATCAGTCAACAACTCACTCAAGATGAAGCGCAATTAGCGTTTTTATATCAACGTTGGGAAGAACTGGAAGAACGCACATAATCATAAATTCGGCAGTTGAATTGATATAAACCGTTGGCTTTTTTCGAAATTTTTAGTATAATTTTCCAGCAATTTGCATTATTCATAATACCCAGTTGTACTAGAGGATTTTATGTTTCTCACGTTAGGTCTTATTGTTCTCAGCACTTCCATCCTTGTCTTTTTTTCACAAGAATTTGTTGGCGTATACAAGCGGATCACCTCCCTTCCTGGGTTGAAATTTCTTTTGCCTTTGGTGTTGGCTTCTTGGTTGATAGAAAAATACGAGCCTTTTGAATTGTGGTTCTTGTTGCAGTGCAAAGAAGGCTTTCATTACCTTTTGCATGCACTCTCTGGCTGGTTGTCTATAAAGCAGCATTCTGTGCATATCTTGCAGTTATTTTTACTGGCTATTGTTCCGTTTTTATTGCTACGAGCCTGGGAAATCAAGCGAAAAATTCCAGTTCCACGCCCCATAACCACTCAGGTTGGCTTGGTTTTATGGATTATTGCCGCAACAATTTTAACCATTTTTAAACCCTAATCGGAGGGTTTGATTTTTTTATTTCTAGCGGATTGATAACGCGCTTGTAGCTCAACATCAATATAGCGATCGGTTGTGGCGCTTGAGCTATGCCCGGCATCGTCTCGAACATGTTCTCTAGGCCTTATCTTAACATCCTCTGAGATCCCTGTATGACGAAGCCAATGTACAGTAGCAGCCGCTAAGTTATCTGCTTCTTCATGCTCGTTAATTTTTCTTAATTCATCCGCTGCCAAATCGAAACACTGTTGGACCAAGCGTCTTAATGGCGCGGTATCACTCATAGGACCTGATCCCCGCAGTTTGGGTATAAGAGGCGAGTTATCAGCCGGTGAGGGGAGTGGGGAGAAACCTAGAAACGTTCGCCATCGAATCAAGCTTGCTAGCATCGCTTCACTGACTGCAATTTGTCTTTCCTTATTCCCTTTTCCAACGGTTGTAAACCACCAGAAGCCGTTGCTATCCTTGCTGAAGTCATTCATGGTAGGGATCCAACGATCGCTGGCTGCCAATTCGGAAATTCGTAAATACATTCCGTATAAAAGACTCAAAATAAATCGTGTTCGCTCATGTTTTTCAGGGTGTTCATTGGCTAGCAATTCCGAAGCGTTTAAGACCGCATCCCACTGCGTTAAACTTAAGCGCCGAATGGGTGCATTTTGCTGGCGCTTTCGAATAAATTTACTCTTTTGTCGGATTAAAGCGACTGGGTTTGATAAAAGATATTCTTCCGCGATTAGAAAATTAAAAAGCGTACTCAAAATCGCAAAAATCTCCTGCACGGCTCCTTGCGATAAACTAAATTGGGCAAGCGTCATACTATCCCCTCGTTTACGCAAGGCTTTAGCTTGCGTCACCACGAAGGGTCGCCATTCAGGATTAGGTATTCTTTCGCCTTCTTTTTCGATGTAGCGAGGAACTTTCTTCAAGCTTATCCATGCTTGTGGAGGATTTTGGCAAAAACGAACAAACTGTTCAATGTCTTCGCGCTTTAGTTGGTTTAATGTGATCCCACGGATGTGCCAACACCATTGCAATAAACGTTCGGTCTCTCTGCGGTAACTATTATAGGTTCCCTGACTGCCGCTGTAACTTTTTAAAAAACTTAAACACTTTAAAAAATCCGATTGAAAAGCCTGGTTAGGCAATTGAACATATTCAGCATTTTTATGAAGTTTATCTATGGTATCGAACAAAGGTAGGAGTTGAGTTTTCATAAGCAATTAGTTTATCTTAAGAGAATGAATCAGGTATGCACACTAAAATTTAAGAATACCTCTGAACAGGCATTTAGAATAGAAAAAAATCGATTTCACAAAAAATTTTCCCAAGCTTCTTGACCTTATAATCGTGCGGGAGTATCATTTGCGCTCTGTCCTTGGGACGGGATCAACGGGGTGTAGCGCAGCCTGGTAGCGCGCCTGCTTTGGGAGCAGGATGTCGGGAGTTCGAATCTCTCCACCCCGACCAATTGATACCCGGATTGAAGGGAATGGTATAATGCCATCGCATAAATGCGCCCGTAGCTCATCTGGATAGAGCATCGGCCTTCTAAGCCGAGGGTAGCAGGTTCGAATCCTGCCGGGCGTGCCAAACGCCAAGCGGTATTCAGGTGTTTAATATGGTGGGCGTAGCTCAGTTGGTAGAGCCCCGGGTTGTGATCCCGGTTGTCGTGGGTTCGAGTCCCATCGCTCACCCCAGTTTCATAAATAAAATGTCTGATTTCTCTTTTTATCTTGAGTCTTTACAAGATAATGCTACTGTTTAATAATTCCACCCTGCTTGCGAAAGTGGCGGAACTGGTAGACGCGCTGGATTTAGGTTCCAGTGGGGTAACCCGTGAGAGTTCGAGTCTCTCCTTTCGCACCATTTTTAAAATAAATAATTTCAAGAGGTGACTAGATGCAAGTTTCTGTTGAGACCTTGAACGGTTTGGAACGTAAAGTGACTATTTCGGTACCTACCGAAAAAGTAGAGGAAGAAGTGAGCCAACGTCTCAAAAATCTTGCTCGAAGAGTTAAGATAGATGGCTTTCGTCCAGGCAAGGTCCCATTTGATGTGGTCAAAAAGCGCTATTCGGATTCCGTTCGTGAAGAAGTAGCGCGTGATATGGTGCAATCAACCTTATTCGAAGCACTGAAAGAAAAGGAGCTGGTACCTGCTGGCTATCCTACCATCGAGCCCGAACAACTTGAGTCTGGCAAAGATTTTCGTTATAGCGCTACATTTGAAGTCTATCCTGAAATAGAAGTTAGTGAATTAAATAAAGCCGAAGTGGAAGTTGCTGAAGCTGAAGTTAAAGACAAAGACGTTAACGACATGATCGAGAAACTGCGTGAGCAGAATAAAGAATGGGAAGAAGTATCACGTCCTGCTGAAAAAGGCGATAAATTAGTAATTGATTTTAAAGGGTTCTTAGGGGATGAGCCTTTTGAAGGCGGTGAGGCAAAAGACTTTGAAATCGTTCTCGGTTCTGGTTCTATGATCCCAGGGTTTGAAGAAGGACTTGTTGGTGCGGAGCAAGGCAAAGAATTTGATCTGAAGGTGACATTCCCAGAAGACTATGGCCATGCAGAGTTGGCAGGAAAAGAAGCCACTTTCAACGTTACGGTTAAGTCTATCTACGAAGGCAAGCTGCCTAAACTTGATGAGGCATTTGCAGAAAAATTTAATATTAAAGAAGGCGGTATGGAAGCCTTGAAGAAAGACATTCGCGAGAATATGGAGCGTGAATTAGAGCGTCGAATCAGTTCGCTGAACCGCGAAAAAACGTTTGAAAAATTGTTAGAAAAGAATGAATTTGAAATTCCTTCTTCTTTAGTAAATCAAGAAATTGAGCATTTAAAACACGAAATGTACCATCGCATTTTCGGCCCAGAACATCGTGATAATGAAAAAATACCTGATTTTCCACGTTCGATGTTTGAAGAACAAGCGAAACGCCGCGTGCATTTGGGCTTGTTATTTTCTGAATACGTTAAAAAGCATGAATTATCGGTTGATAAAGATCGCGTAACCGCTATGATTGATAGATTAGCCAGTGCTTATGAAAGTCCAGAAGAGCTGAAAACTTGGTATACAGGCGATAAAGAACGCCTAGCGGAAATTGAAGCGCTCGTTATGGAAGAAATCGTGGCTGAAAAAATCTTAGAAGATGCCAAAACGGTTAAAAAATCCATGTCTTATGAGGAAGTGATGAATCCCAAAAAGGATAGCCAAGAGAAAGGAGCATAAACATGCGGGGAGAATCGGAAAACATCATTCGAAATGCGAGCGGCCTCGTGCCGATGGTGATTGAGCAAACCTCCAGAGGTGAACGTTCTTATGATATCTATTCCAGACTGTTAAAAGAGCGAATTATCTTTTTACTTGGAGAAGTCGAAGATCATATGGCAAATCTGGTGGTGGCTCAGCTTCTATTTTTAGAGTCCGAAAACCCAGATAAAGACATTTCTCTGTACATCAACTCACCCGGAGGAGTGGTAACCGCTGGATTAGCAATTTATGACACCATGCAATTTATTAAGCCCGATGTCAGTACTTTATGTATTGGCCAGGCGGCTAGTGCTGCTGCTTTATTGCTGTCGAGTGGGGCTGAAGGCAAACGTTATTGCTTGCCTAATGCACGTGTTATGATTCATCAGCCGCTTGGTGGTTATCGCGGGCAAGCGACGGATATTGAAATTCACGCTCGTGAAACATTAGCGGTACGCGAGCGCTTAAATAGCATCATGGCTAAGCATACCAAAAAATCACCCGATCAAATCATGAAAGATACGGAACGTGATAACTTTATGAATGCTGAGCAGGCAAAAACATACGGCTTAGTTGATCAAGTACTTTATGATCGAACCGATACTTTAAAAGAAGAAAAACGTTAATCTTTTGAGGGGCTTTTTGCGATTATCCCCTCACAGTTAGAAACCCATTGGGATTGATGATGTGAAATGACTAATCCGCATCTTTTAATTCCAATGGATAAAGACTGGCGTTAAATTTTTAATTAGCTAAAATTTTATTAAAGAAGGCTTTAATTCTTTAGTAAAAAAGGGGTTTTGTAGATGACTAAAAGTTCTGGCAATGATGGGGATAAGATTTTGTATTGTTCTTTCTGTGGTAAAAGCCAGCATGAAGTAAAAAAGTTAATAGCCGGACCATCGGTGTTTGTTTGTGATGAATGCGTCGAATTGTGTAACGATATTATTCGTGAAGAAAGTCATGAAACTCAAGAAGATACGGAATCACATTTGCCCACCCCAAAGGAAATTTCGCAATTTCTAGATGAATATGTAATCGGCCAATCTCATGCCAAGAAGGTATTATCGGTTGCTGTATATAATCATTACAAGCGCTTACAATTTAAAAATGAAGAAGGCATCGAGCTTGGCAAAAGTAATATTTTATTGATTGGTCCTACTGGGAGCGGTAAAACATTACTAGCTCAAACCCTAGCAAGATTACTCAACGTACCGTTTACGATAGCCGATGCAACCACGCTTACTGAAGCAGGTTACGTGGGTGAAGACGTTGAAAATATCATTCAAAAACTATTGCAAAAATGCGATTACGATGTAGAAAAGGCCCAGAAGGGAATTGTGTACATCGATGAAATCGATAAAATTTCTCGAAAATCTGATAATCCTTCGATCACCCGTGACGTATCTGGTGAAGGTGTCCAACAAGCGCTCCTTAAATTAATTGAAGGAACGATTGCATCCGTTCCTCCTCAAGGTGGGCGTAAACATCCGCAACAAGAATTTTTGCAAGTTGATACGTCGAATATTTTATTTATCTGCGGCGGAGCCTTTGCAGGATTAGAAAAGATCATTCGCGAGCGAAGTGATAAATCAAGCATCGGATTTTCTGCTCAATTGAAACATAAAAAAGACAAAGAAGATTTGCAGGAAGTTTTAGGTGCCTTAGAGTCCGAAGATTTAGTGAAATATGGATTAATACCTGAATTTGTAGGACGATTACCTGTGGTGACGACGTTGCATGAGCTGAATGAAGATGCTTTAGTTGACATCTTAAGTCGTCCAAAGAACGCTCTTACAAAACAATTCTATACCTTGTTTAAAATGGAAGGTGTTGAGTTAGAATTCCGTGAAGAAGCGTTGCGATTAATTGCTAGAAAAGCCTTAGATCGCAAAATTGGTGCTAGGGGCTTACGGTCCATACTTGAAAATATACTTTTAGACACCATGTATGAGTTACCTTCTCAAGAAGGTGTGAGCAAAGTGGTGGTTGATGAATCCGTGGTGAGTAATAGTGGAAAGCCCATCATGATTTTCGAAGGCGAAGAGCCTAAACACGTAGCGACCCGAACTAGCGGTGAATAGACGCCTCTAAATATACAGATGCAAACTGGTACAAGTAGACTGTTTCACAACCAGTCTACTTGCTCATCTTAAAATCTAAGCCGCGTGGAGAAGGATGCTTCAATGCCGTACATCTTCATTAAATTCAGGAAGAATTCGTCATCAACGAAGAATTCTTCTTTTACTGGTTTAAACGCGATACACTAGGGATCCAAATATATCAATATACCCTAAGCATAACTAAACTTTCCAACAATTAATCATTTGAATAAGGGATCAAGATGTCGAATGAAAATGAGCTGGTACCTAACGACAATGATAAAGAAGGGATGTCCAATCTTCCCGTCTTACCATTAAGAGATGTAGTCGTTTATCCTCACATGGTTATCCCACTTTTTGTAGGGCGTGATAAATCCATCAAAGCCCTTGAAGCAGCGATGCTGAATAATAAAAAGATTTTTCTGGTTGCTCAACGAAAGTCTGCTAACGATGATCCAAGTCCAAAAGATTTATTCAACGTAGGAACCATTGCAAGCGTTTTACAATTGCTGAAATTGCCTGATGGAACGGTAAAGGTTCTCGTTGAAGGAGAAGAGCGTGCGAAAGTGGCCGAATATTACCTTCATGAAGGGTATTTAAGCAGTGATCTTGAAGAAATCACCGAAGTGAGCGAAGCGCTCAAAGAGCAAGAAATTGAAATCCTAATGCGGTCTTTAATGTCTCAGTTTGAGCAGTATATCAAACTGAATAAAAAGATTCCGCCTGAGGTGCTTGGCTCCATATCTGGAATTGAAGAACCTGGGCGACTAGCAGACACCATTGCAGCGCATTTGAGCTTAAAAGTAGAAGACAAACAAGAATTGCTGGAAACCGTTGACATTGGTTCTCGTTTAGAACGCCTGATGGCTGCAATTGAAACAGAAATTGATTTACTTCAAGTTGAAAAACGTGTTCGCGGCCGTGTGAAGCGTCAAATGGAAAAAAGCCAACGTGAATATTATCTTAATGAACAAATCAAAGCCATCCAAAAAGAATTGGGTGAAATTGGCGAAGAAGGCAGTGAACTGGAGCAAATAGAAAAATCAATTAATAAAGCTGGCATGCCTAAAGAAGCAAAGGAAAAGGCCATGTCGGAGCTTAACAAGCTCAAACTTATGTCGCCTATGTCGGCTGAGGCAACGGTTATTCGAAACTATTTAGAGTGGATGCTTAGCGTTCCTTGGAAAAAGAAAAATAAAATTCAATATGATTTGCTTAAAGCTGAAAAAATGCTCGATAAAGATCACTATGGTCTTGAAAAGGTTAAAGAACGCATCATCGAGTATTTAGCTGTGCAGCAACGTGTTAAACGTTTAAAAGGTCCCATTTTATGTCTGGTTGGGCCTCCCGGGGTCGGTAAAACTTCTTTAGGTCAATCGATTGCGAATGCTACAGGGCGAACATTTATTCGCATCGCATTAGGTGGCGTGCGTGATGAAGCAGAAATCCGTGGGCATAGACGTACTTATATTGGATCAATGCCAGGTAAAATAATCCAAAAACTATGCAAAGCAGGTGTTAAAAATCCACTTATTATGCTAGATGAGGTCGATAAAATGGCAATGGATTTTCGTGGTGATCCTGCCTCAGCACTATTGGAAGTATTAGATCCTGAACAAAATCACACATTCAATGATCATTATCTAGAAGTCAATTATGATTTGAGTGATGTCATGTTTATTGCAACGGCTAACTCCTTAGAAATTCCAGCACCATTATTAGACCGGATGGAAGTGATTCGGCTTGCTGGTTATACTGAAGATGAGAAAGTGAACATCTCTAAAAATTATTTAATTCCGAAACAAATTAAGTTAAATGGTCTTAACTCTAATGAAATCGATATACGCGAAGATGCGGTGCATGAGATTATCCGACACTACACACGGGAAGCAGGGGTTAGAAACCTTGAGCGAGATATCGCAACCATCTGTCGCAAGGTTGTGAAAGAGATCTTGACGCATAAAAAAGAAAAGAAAATCAATGTAACGAAGAAAAACATAGAAAAGTATTTGGGCGTTAAAAAATTTCGCTATGGTTTGGCCGAAGAGCACGACCAGGTTGGACAAGTCACAGGACTTGCATGGACCAGTGTGGGCGGCGAGCTATTAACGATTGAATCTTCAAGAATGCCTGGTAAAGGAAAAACGATTCATACAGGACAGCTCGGAGAGGTAATGCAAGAATCGATTCACGCAGCGCTTACTGTAGTGCGTAGTCGTGCCGAATTATTCGATTTACCCGAAGATTTTTTTGAGAAAAACGATTTCCATATTCATGTGCCCGAAGGAGCTACACCTAAAGATGGTCCTAGTGCTGGTATAGGAATGTGTACGGCATTGGTCTCTGTTATCACAGGAATTCCTGTACGAGCGGATGTTGCAATGACAGGTGAAATTACTCTAAGAGGGCAGGTCTTGCCCATTGGTGGATTAAAAGAAAAGCTTCTTGCTGCACACCGAGGTGGAATTAAACACGTGATTATTCCTGAAGAAAACAAAAAAGATTTAACAGAAATACCGGATAATGTACTGAAGAAACTGACAATTCACCCCGTGAAGAATATAGAGCAAGTTTTACAAATCGCATTAAAATCCAGCCCTTTGGTCAATCGATCATCAAGCAGTGTGATCGTAAGTGAACAAAGTCGCAAAAAAATTGAAAATAAGGATTTACACGCCTGATAATAAGAGGTATATTTCACTCGTTGCCCGCTACTAGCGGGCTCTCAAGGAAGTAGTAGCTTGACTATATAAGGTGTTTCTGATTTAATCAGCTCCGTGAAATGGACTACTAACAGCTAAGGGGAAAAGATGAATAAAAGTGAATTGGTTGAAACTATCGCTAATCGCTCAGGTGTAACAAAAGCCACTGCAAGCAAAGTGCTTGACCTGTTTATGGAAACTGTTACAGATACCTTGAAGAAAGGCGATCAGGTTGTATTACCAGGATTCGGATCTTTCTCAACTGGTAACCGCTCTGCACGTACTGGCCGTAATCCGCAGACCGGACAAACCATTCAGATTAAAGCTTCACGTGTTGCAAAGTTCAAAGCTGGCAAGTCACTAAAAGAAGCTGTACAAAAGGAAAAAGCGTAATTACCCGGGTGCTTAGCTCAGCTGGGAGAGCATCGCCCTTACAAGGCGAGGGTCGCAGGTTCGATCCCTGCAGCACCCACCACGATTTGGAGTGGTAGTTCAGCTGGTTAGAATACCGGCCTGTCACGCCGGGGGTCGCGGGTTCGAGTCCCGTCCACTCCGCCAGCATAACGCGCCGAAAGGCGCGTTTTTTTTAGCTTGTTCATAACATGCGATGAGGATTGATATTATTATTGATTATTACAATCTAACATACGCTTGTTAAAGTTGATAACTTGGGCTCTAGAGGTGTATGTTGTCCGAGATGGAATTCAACGAAATTCATTTAGAACATCACACCGACTTAGCCAAAAGAAACTAGTCGATAGGGAACTCCTACATGTTGCAGAAGTTAAATGAGCGCATTCAAGGTATTGTGGCTTGGGTTGTTATCACATTGATAGCCATCACATTCGCCTTATTTGGTGTCGATTATTATTTGCAGTCTCGTAATGCCACGACTGCAGCCGTCGAAGTCAATGGGCATACCATCAGCAAGCAGGAGTATGAATTAAGCTACCGCCGAATTAGGCAGATGCGTGATCCATCTCAACTGACCGCTGCAGGTGAAAACCAACTGAAAAATCAAATTCTCGATGGGCTAATCATTAATCAGCTGAGCTTACAAGCTGCGAGAAAGTATGGATTTGAAGTTACATCAGTACAAGCCAATGCGGCTATATTAAATATTCCTCAATTCCAAGAAGATGGTCATTTTTCAGCGAATCGATTTCAACAAGCCATCAGCGGCGCGCTCTTCACCCCAGAGTCGTTTCAACAAGAAGTGCGTCAAGGTATGTTACTCAACCAACAGCGATTTGCTCTGATTGGAACGGCCTTTGCCCTGCCGAGTGAAGTAGAGCGTTTTGTTAAACTATATATGCAAACCCGAGATTATCAGTACCTTACCATACCCGTCTCTCAGTTTATTGACATTAAAAATGTCACAGAAGACGAAGTTAAAACCTATTATCAAGCGCATCAGAGCGAGTTTTTATCGCCTGAGCAAGTTGGTATTGCTTATATTGAGCTCTCCATGAATGACACACGGAATCTGGTTACTGTTTCCGAAGAACAAGTTCGCCAATATTACGATGCAAACCAAAATAATTTTTTAACTCCTGCGCAATGGCGAGTTTCTCATCTCTTAATTGCTGTTCCTGAATCTGCTTCAGCTGAACAAAGAGCACTTCTAAAACAAAAAGCCATGCAAGCCTATCAAGACGTTAAAGTCAATCCAGCTTTATTTTCTGAAAAAGTTAAGGCATTATCAGATGATAAAGTGTCACTGGCAAAGCAAGGTGAGATGCCGTGGATAACGGCAGGTCAGTCGGCCCTGGATAAGGATTTGTTAAAATTAACAAAACCTGGACAAATTTCAGAACCGATTGAAACACAATATGGCTATGAAATATTAAAATTAAACGAATATAAGCCTGCAATTGTCAAACCTTTTGATCAAGTAAATCAAGAAATTAAAGAACAATTGGTGGCTGAAAAGGTCCAAGCTGAATACGCACAGCGCTTAGAGCAATTAACCGATCTCGCTTATCAATCTCCTGATTCATTAAAGCCTGCTGCGGAAGCATTAGGCTTAACCATCAAATACACCAAGCCGTTCCCCAAAACGGGCGGCGACAGTGCTTTGACTCAAAATAAGCAAGTAATTAATACTGCATTTAGTCATGATGTTCTTCTGCAGGGAAATAATAGTGAGCCCGTACAGGTAGATAACGAAAAGGTCGTAGTTCTTCGCGTTAACCGGCATATCCCAACCCAGGAAAAGCCATTCGCTGAAGTACAGGATCGAATTATTGCTCGCTTAGCAAACACGAAAGCTCAAGCAAAGGCCAATGAGCTCGGTAAAAAAATTCTTGATTCATTAAAAGAAAATGCTGATGTGAAAGACTTGTTTACTGTGCATCATTTAAAATGGGTTCCTATTGAATCTGCGATGCGTGATTCTGATTTGGCTCCCCAAATCGTCAATGAACTAGCGTTTAGCATCGCCAAACCCGATCAGTACGCTGGTCAGTCCATCAATGACACAGGCTTTGCTATTGTAAAACTCAATGCCGTTCATGATGGACAAATGAGCCAGCTGGATCCAGAGCAGGAAGCGAGTATTACTCAGCAGTTGGAAGCAAGTTATGGTGTACTAGATTATGATCTCTACATCAGCGGGATGTTGAAAAAGGCTGAAATCGTTCATCACGTAAAATAGTTTTCCTATTTCATCAAGGTTGGGCTTAGGCTATCATAAAGATCAACTCCATACGCTAGTTTTTCTAAGATCGAATCTTCGGGGTTTATAAGTGTTTTGTATGGTTACCGCGGTCTATGCCGCGGTAATTTGAGAGAATGCTAATTTTACAATCATCAATTGGCAAAATTTTTGAAAACACAACAGTCTGTGACTTCTTTTCTTGAAAAATAGTGACTGGGGAGTGCTCTAAACGGTTGATTCAGAGCGCGCTCCAAATAATTATGGAGCTAAATCGGCCATAGCTACCGCGTGATAACCAGCATCAACGTGCACAACTTCTCCAGTAATTCCTGAAGCTAAATCAGAACACAAGAAAGCAGCGGCATTACCAACTTCTTCAGCTGTAATATTTCGTTGTAACGGAGTTACGTTTGCGTAAGCGCTTTGAATTTTTCGAAAGTCTTTAATTCCAGCAGCGGCTAATGTTTTAATTGGGCCAGCTGAAATCGCGTTAACACGAATGCCCCTTGAGCCAAGGCTTGAGGCAAGATAGCGAACAGAAGCTTCTAAGCTTGCTTTGGCAATGCCCATTACATTGTAATTTGGAACGGCTTTTTCTGCACCATAATAACTTAGGGTAATGATAGAACCGTTCGTTTCTTTCATCATCGGCATAGCCGCTTTCGCTAAGGCAACCAAACTATATGCACTAATATCATGTGCTATTTTAAATCCTTCCCGGGTTGCGTTTTCTACGTAATCACCACTGATTTGATCCTGAGGGGCATACGCTACAGAATGAACGAGAATATCTAGCTTTTCCCAATGTTGGTTTAATTGTTGTAAAACGGAATTGATCTCATCATCGCTGGCAACATCGCAGGGGAAAGTTAAGCTTGAGTTGAATTCTGAAGCCATTTTTTCAACGCGCTCTTTCAGCTTGTCATTTTGATAAGTAAATGCTAACTCAGCGCCTTGCTCATGAAAGGCTTTTGCAATGCCATAGGCTATCGAGCGATTACTCGCTAATCCAACAATTAATGCTTTTTTCCCGTTTAAAAATCCCATGCTATTCTCCTCTAGGGTCAATTGGTGTGTTTGGCAAGCAACTCCCGCATTTTGGCTTGGATCATATCTATGGCAATGCGGTTCTCACCACCTCGGGGAACAATCAGATCGGCGTATCGGCTTGAAGGCTCAATAAACTGTAAATACATAGGACGAACCGTTGTCTCATATTGAAGCAACACAGATTCAAAAGAGCGATGGCGTTCCACCACGTCGCGCTTTAAACGACGACTTAAGCACACATCTAAAGGCGCAGACATAAAGATACGTATATCCATGATTTCACGCAGTGCCTTATCACTGAATAACAAAATCCCTTCCAGAACAATAATGGCATGGCTGCCAATAAAGCGCGTTTCAGGCATTCGTATATGTTTCGAATGTGAATAAATTGGAATTTCGACGGATTCGCCTTTTTGCAGTCGCCGCAAATGCTCATACAATAATGCATGATCAAAGGCATCGGGATGGTCGTAATTGATTTTTTCTCGTTCTTCAAGCGGAAGGTGACTGTTGTCTTTATAGTAGGAGTCTTCAGAAATGACAACAACTTGATCGGAGCCTAATTCATTAACAATGGTATTGGCTAACAAACTTTTACCGGAAGCAGAAGGGCCGGAAATCCCTATAATAATGGCTTTTTTACTCATGGTCTTAAGACTAAAAATTTAGTGCAAATATTAAGCCATTATGAAAAAAAATTCAATCGCTGAATATGAATGAACGCTAAACAGAGATTAAATGCGATGTCGTTTCAGCAAAACATACACGGCTCCAGCCCCGCCATCACGAGGCAAGGCGCTATGAAAGGCTAATACTTCAGGAAACTGAGCTAACCAATGGTTAACGTAGCTTTTAATCATTGGTACTTCACCACGGTGTCCGCCTTTACCATGAATAATGAGTAACGAGCGGTTACCCTCCAAATTTTGGTGACTTATAAACAATCGCAATGCATTGGCAGCATGATCAACACTTAAACCATGCAAATCGAGTCGTGATTGCCAAGGAATTAGACCTTTCTTTAATTGCTGAAATCGTTTGAGAGGTAATCCTGCCTCTCGATGGCTTAAAATGGTATCTGCATAGACAGGTACACTATATTGGCTTGAGAGATAGACCGGATTTAAGATCGTAGTTTCTTGCTCATGACATCGTGGCTTTGGTGTCTCTGGGTGTACTTTGGGGGCGACGTGTTTTTTAGATGCATTTTGTAAGGGTTTAACAAAACGCATCTCTTGCCGAAATAAAGCCTTTTCTTCTTTGCTAATACCATTTTTAGACATAATGAATCAGAATGAATACAATGTAATACTATAAGTATATACCGACTCCGCATGGGCACGTAAGGTTCAGTGTTTTTCGTCCCGTACAAGGCCAGGGCAAGATCATACCATTTTGAACTAAATTTTAAGTCAGTTCATCCTGCGAATTGTGTCATTCCTGCGCAGGCAGGAATCCATTTCTCAACCTGGTACATCACTTTGTTTCCAGATGGATCCCCGACTGCTCGGGGATGACATAACTTGGATTATAAAAAAGCACAGTATGCGTTTGCCCTGGTAAAAAGGCGCTTCAGATTGATATATTGACCTATTAGTGTTACGATTTTGTTCATTTTTCTCATTTTTATTGCTGAATCGCAGCGTAATGGCTCTTTCCGGTTTTAAATAATTGCTGCAGGAGAAATTCGTGTCTTCCACTATTTCAAACGCAACCAAAGAATTGGACTCTATACTAGATTTCTTACGTTTTGGGATTTCTAAAGCAAACGAGGCTGGTCTGTACTTTGGTCATGGAACCGATAACGCTTGGGATGATATCTTGGCGTTAATCCTATCCACTCTCTCGCTTCCTTATGATGGTCATGAAATGCTTTTATCTGCAAGATTAACCCAAGAGGAAAAAGCGCAATTGACCAAACGATTAGAGCGCCGTATTTTGGATAGAGTACCCGTTCCTTACCTCACCCATGAGGCACATTTTTGTGGGTTAATGTTTTATGTCGATGAGCGTGTTCTGATTCCCCGTTCACCGATTGCTGAATTAATCAAACAAGCGTTTTCTCCTTGGATTGATGCAAATCGTGTGAACCGCATCTTAGATTTATGTACTGGCAGTGCCTGCATTGCAATCGCCTGTTGTTATGCTTTTCCAGAAGCTAAAGTTGATGCAATCGATATCTCTCAAGATGCATTGGCTGTGGCAGAAATTAACCGCGAGCAACACGTACTCGAAGAACAACTAACCTTGATTCAATCAGACTGTTTTAACAACCTTCCAAAAACGCGTTATGACATCATCGTTAGTAATCCTCCTTATGTTGGTACGGAAGAAATGCAAACATTGCCCGATGAATATCTACACGAGCCAAAACTTGCACTTGAAACGGAAAAGAATGGACTTCTGATTGTTGAAAAAATTCTTAACGAGGCTCATGATTATTTAAACGATGAAGGGATCTTAGTGGTCGAAGTTGGGAATAGTGAAGAAGCACTGATTGAAGCCTATCCTGATGTCCCTTTTACTTGGTTAGAGTTTGAGTCAGGGGGCCAGGGCGTTTTTTTATTAACCCGAGAGCAATTAATTGATTATTTTTAATCCTGATACATATCCTTTGAATTAGCACTAAAATTAGAAGGGTTTCTAGATTTCTAGGCCCCCTGGATATTCAAAACATCTTCACGAGAAGGCAATGAGCGGCAATACCTTTGGAACTTTATTTACTGTAACCACGTTTGGAGAAAGCCATGGACCCGCAATTGGTTGTATCGTAGATGGCTGTCCACCGGGTTTAACTTTACAAGAAAGCGATATTCAACCTTATTTGGATAAGCGAAAACCTGGCCAATCAAAGTATACCAGTCAAAGGCGAGAATCGGATCAAGTTGAGATTTTATCCGGTCTTTTTGAAGGAAAGACCACGGGCACACCTATTGCGCTGTTGATTCGCAATGAAGACCATCGAAGCCGAGATTATGAAGCCATTAAACATACCTTTCGGCCTGGGCATGCCGATTTTACTTACCATCATAAATATGGTCACCGAGATTACCGAGGCGGTGGACGCTCATCTGCTCGTGAAACTGCAGCCCGAGTTGCAGCAGGTGCTATCGCTCGAATTTATTTAAAAAAAACCTTAGGCATTGAAATCATTGGCTTTTTAGAGCAACTCGGCGAATTAAAGATTGATTTTAAAGATGAACACCGTATTAATGAAAACCCTTTCTTTTGTCCTAATCCATCACAAGTAAGCGCCTTGGAAACATATATTGATGAACTACGACGCGAAGGCGATTCTGTGGGTGCTCGAGTTGGACTAATTGCACGCGGCGTACCTGTAGGTTTAGGCGCCCCGGTATTTGATAAACTTGATGCATCCATAGCCTATGCCATGATGTCGATTAATGCAGTCAAGGGCGTTGAAATAGGAGCAGGGTTTGCTTCTATCTCGCAAAAAGGTAGTGAACACCGAGACCAATTAACGAAGGAAGGGTTTTTAAGTAACCATGCTGGAGGTATTTTAGGTGGAATTTCAACCGGGCAAGTGTTACGGATTAGTATGGCCCTTAAGCCAACGTCAAGCATTACCCTTCCTGGTAAATCGATTACCACCTCAGGCGAAGAGGTTGAAGTCGTGACCAAAGGTCGCCATGACCCTTGTGTAGGATTTCGGGCCGTTCCCATAGCCGAAGCAATGTTGGCTTTGGTGTTAATGGATCATTATTTAAGACATAAAGCTCAAAACTTATAGGGCTTATTGATCATTCAAAAGAGGGCATTATGAGTAGAAAATTAAACGTTGCCATCGTCGGGGTCACGGGGGCAGTTGGTGAAACGATGTTGAAAGTATTAGAAGAGCGGAAATTTCCAGTAGATCAACTTTATCCCTTAGCCAGTGCTCGTTCAGCTGGAAAAACCGTGGAATTTAACGGGCAAACTTATGATGTGGAAGATTTAGCCCATTTTGATTTTTCAGAAGCGGATATTGCTTTATTTTCCGCAGGTGGCTCGGTTTCAGCGCAATATGCACCTATTGCTGCGGCTGCAGGATGTGTGGTTATTGATAACACGTCTTGTTTTCGCTATGAAGAGGATATTCCTTTAGTAGTTCCTGAAGTTAACGCGCATCGTATTATGGATTATAAAAATCGTGGGATTATTGCCAATCCAAATTGCTCAACCATACAAATGGTGGTTGCTTTAAAACCTATCTATGATAAAGCAGGGATCGCGCGCATTAATGTAGCCACATATCAGGCTGTTTCAGGTACTGGTAAAAAAGCAATTGAGGAATTAGTCTCGCAAATGGGTGAGTTACTCAATGGTAGACCGATTAAAAAACCAACCGTATATAAACAACAAATTGCTTTTAATGTATTACCTCATATTGATGAGTTTCAGGAAAATGGATATACCCGTGAAGAAATGAAAATGGTCTGGGAAACGCGTAAAATTTTTGAAGATAATGAAATTATGGTGAACCCAACCACGGTTAGAGTGCCCGTTTTGTATGGTCACTCTGAAGCCATCCATCTTGAATTAAAGTCTCCTTTGAGTGCGAAAGATGCGAAATCACTCCTCTCAAAGGCCCCGGGGGTAGTGGTTGTGGATAATATTGCCAAACAGCAATACCCAACACCAATTACCAGTGCAGTTGAGCATGATGAAGTGTTTGTTGGCCGTATTCGAGAAGACATTTCGCATCCCAATGGCTTAAATCTTTGGGTTGTAGCCGATAATGTCAGAAAGGGTGCTGCAACCAATGCTGTACAGATTGCCGAAATTCTGCAACGTGAGTATTTATGATTTATACTAGGAGATATGAGTAAACGTAAATCCACCTCTTCATTCAAGCGTATGTTGACTTCTAAGAAGACTCAAACAAACGCAAGCGGTGAAGTGAACCGCAATCCTGAATATTCTAGCCAAAGCCGCCGCTCTGGCGGCAAAAAAAAGCCAGAAGGGCGCGCCACGTCTTATTTAGCCGATGAAACACGTAATATGGAGCGAGCTCGTCGAATTCTTGAGCAACAAGGGCATCGTCGTCATGCCCGGGTGAATGCTCGTAACCACGCAGAGCGTGAGCATGATTATGCCCCTGAAGGCGAGTTACAAAATAATATCTTGCAAAATCCTTGGTTGGATAGTCAGCGCTTTGATGGGGTTGACCCTAATTTAAATCCCGAACCGCCCTTAAATACCGAAGCGCGGCGAGAGTTTGATAATCAACGTCGCGAGCAGGAAATGGAGAAGCAATTGCGCTTAGGGCATATGCCTAAAATGGGTAGTGCGCCAAAACCACAAGGTCCTTAAATGACAATTGCAAACGACATTATCAGCTGCCGCATTCCTGATTTTGATTATTATCTAAGAGAAGGCGAGTTGCTTGATGACATCGATGAATACGGTTTTACCCCTTTAATTGAAGCCGCGATCACAAGACAAGTTCATATTGCAGAATTATTAATTGCAAGAGGAGTAGACATTAATAAACCCGACGTAACGGGTAGAACGGCGCTTCACTGGGCGGTTGATAATCATGATGAGAGCATGGTACTCCTTCTCTTAAAACATGGAGCCTGTCCCAATGCTTACACTAACTCGGGCCTCCCTGTCTTGGTGTATCCTATTCTTCGCGGTCAAAATCATTTAAAACATCTTTTATATCAGTACCATGCTAAGTTAGATTTTGCCTTGGATTTCATTCTTGCAAAACTTATCGGGCATCGTTTTGAACTTTCAGGTGACGTGGATATTGTCAATGCAAAAGGAGAGTTTATTGAACTTGATTATGAGGGGTTCATCCTCGAATTCACTGTGGCTGTAATTCAAGATTCACTGCGCCGCTTTACTAGCAGTTTTTCAACGAAGCATTTACGCAAACATTTTAATACGCTTTATGAAATCATGGATGCACTTTTGATTGCTGATGAACTGTTAAAACTACAACACCATGTGAACCTGTCAGAAGAGGATATGACGAAGTTAAATTCGTTGATTCAATCACCTCTTTTAATCTTACCGGCAGCGAGCCGCGGGCATGCCATGAGCTTTATAAAATATAAGCAGTGGTGGGCTAAAATTGATCGAGGTGAGAATAGCTTAAAAGAAGGCAGCGTGAATGTTTACAAAATTACTCGACCGGATGCCTTTACGATTCATTTTATTAGAGAATTTCTCTATAAAAAACAAAGTCGCAGCTATTTTCATCAGATCATTAATAATCAGCTTGGCTTAATGCCTGTTTTGAAACTTCCCATGAGTTCGCAAATTTCAGGTAATTGCTCGTGGGCTAATGTCCAAGCTGTTGTGCCAGTTTCCTATTTTCTATTGCAAGCTGAAGAATCTACTGAGGCAAACTTTACTGAAGCAAAGGCATTGTATGAATCCTGGTTAGAATGGGATAAAGATAGGGCTCTTGATGAGTGTATCCAACGTTTTTATATATCGGATCCTGTTCGAAAAGCAAGCTTAGCGGCTATGCTTGGTGCGATACTCTTTCAAGCCTGCGATTATGATAAGAGGCAAGATTTAGAGCGTGCTGAAAAGATTCTTACGGTTCTTACCTTGCCTGATTATCAATACATTTTAGACAGCTATCTAGAGATCTATTGCGTGAAGCGCTTAACCAGGAAAGGCAATAATTTACTAAAGTTGCTCGATGATTGCGGCATTAATCCAAAAATTGGGGTATCTCCCATTGCAACAGGTCTAAAATCTCGCGAAGAGCGTTAGCGTATCTATAAAGCAGACATTAAAAGTCGTTCTCTTCAGCTCACCATATCACTAGAATCGAGTCGAAAGGCTCTTTGAAGTAACTGCGCTTTAAATACAATAAACAAAAACAAACCCGTTACGCTAAATCCAATGGCGGGTAAACCCAGCGGTAATGTACTGGCTACATCATCGCTGATGACCATCAGCCCGATGATTGAAGAAAAGGTAAATCGTAAAGTTCCACCTAAGGCTGCCGCGGTTCCTGTGTGATCTCCAAAAGGCCACATCGAGCCACCTTGTCCTGCACCCATACTGAATGTGCCGCCAATACCAATCAATAACATGGGATAAATAAACCCTTCCAGAGTAAGGCCAGAAGATATATACCAGGTAGCCATCCAAATACCACCAATTAAGGTGATGATAAAACCAAATACGCACGTTAAATATATACCAATCCGCTCAACAATCACACTACACAACACACTACCAATAAAAAAAGAAACGCCCATGTAGAAAAAATAAAATCCGTAACGTGCCTCAGGAATATGCAAATCCCGGATAATTAGATAAGGCGATAAAGCACAAAATAGATAAAGATACGCCAGCCCAAAGCAGGTCGCGAGGTTATATATCGCAAACGTTGGATTGATAAAAATACGTTGATATTGTCTCATCGTATCGTACAGGGAAAATGGCATACGATTCTTTCGGGGTAGGGTTTCTCTTAAAAAAAACTTTAAAGCAATGAAAGAGAAAACAGAAATAATCAACAAACTTAAAAATATAGCTCTCCATCCCAAATAAATATCTAAGTAGCTGCCAATAAAGGGAGCAAACATCGGAGAAAATGAGATGATGCCGTTTAGATAACTATAAACTTTAGCGCTTTCATCGCCTTTAAAACAATCGCGCACGATCGTGAAACCCAGCACTAACATTCCACAGCTTCCAATGGCTTGGATAATTCTTCCGAAAATTAAAGTACCAGGTCCTACGGAAGCCGCGCAGAGAATACAGCCTAATGAAAATAAATACACAACAAGATAAGTCATAGGCTTTCGGCCAAAGCTGTCGGATAAGGGACCTATAATTAACTGCATTAAACCGGCTGTAAGCATAAACAAGCTTAAGGTCAAAAGCATGGTGTTATCGGATACATTAAATAATTTAGTTAAGAGCGGAATGGCAGGAACATACACATCCATGGCCAAAGCCAAAGCGAGCACGAAAGGCGCAAGAATGATGGTTAATCGAATGGGGGAGGATGAGTGCATGGTTTTACTCATGAAACAAAAAACTGGCTATTAGTCTATCGTGTTTGTGACGCTTTACAACCATATATCTCCATATAGAAGTTGCAATACAGGTCAAACGCATCTAATTTCTTAACTTTACACGCTTTTTTCCTATTTGCCCTACTTTATGCAGGGCATCTAGTCGATGTTGAATGAAGTTCGGAGCTGAATCCCGCTCATAAAGCAATGCCATTAGATGCGTTTATCCTGCGTCGCAATAAAGTCGTTATTAAAGCAAAAGAACCAAATAATCGATTTATCCTAAAAGCCAGTTGTTTTAGTTTTTAAAACTTAATGTGTTAATGTTTCGTTATTATTCACCAGACTCCCTCGGGTTCTGAACTTTTTTTTTTGAAGAATCCGCTTTAAGTGGAACGACGCGGTTGTTAGGTTTATTGGATTGAGCCGGTTGTTGACCACTACTGCTTTTGCGGTGCGCATGGTTCGGTTGATTTCGTCTTGCGTTTTGACCTTGTCCATTTTGTCGCTTTCTTCGGTGTTGCTGCCCGCTTTGCGCACGTTTCTGGGAAGGTTGACGGGGGCTTTGGGCAATTTTACCGTGCTGATGGCGATGTGGTTTACGCTCTGGGTGTTCGGTACTCATATCTTCAGTATTAGAGAATAAGTAATTCCAAAGTCGCTGCAAAATGCTCGACTCTTTCTGTTTAGTATGGTTTGGTCCGGCATAAGGCTTTACAATCGGCTCAACAGTATTTTGCGTGGGCTCATCAGCGCGGATTATTTCCACCTCAGGCTTTTGAATCAAGGAATAGCTGGGTTTTCTATTTTTGCCAACATTATCTTCTTTGAGCCGGTTAATGCTGTATTGTGGGGATTGGAGGTGGAGGTTAGAAATAAGCACCACGTTCACCCCATGTCGCTTTTCAATATTAAGAATAAACTCGCGTTTTTCGTTAATGAGATAAGTTGCCATATCAGGCGGCAATTGCACTTGGATTTCAGCGGTTTTTTCTTTTATAGCTTCTTCTTCAATTAATCGAATAATGGATAATCCATGCGACTGGATGTTTCGAACAGTTCCACGACCCTCACAGCGCGGGCAAATTTCTTGAGCTGTTTCACCAAGCGATAATCGAAGACGTTGGCGAGACATTTCTAAAAGCCCAAAGCGAGAAATGCGACCTACTTGAATGCGTGCTCGGTCAGCTTTTAGGGCTTCTTGTAACCGCTTTTCCACTTCGCGTTGATGTTTTGAAGAACTCATGTCGATGAAATCAATGACCACAAGCCCCCCAAGATCTCTTAAGCGCAATTGACGAGCAATCTCATCAGCGGCTTCAAGGTTGGTGTTGAAGGCAGTGGTTTCGATATCTGAACCGCTGGTGGCTTTGGCCGAGTTAATGTCTATCGATACCAGTGCTTCGGTGCGATCGATGACTAAGGCCCCCCCTGAAGGTAGCAGAACCTCTCGCTGATAAGCAGTTTCAATTTGACTTTCAATTTGGTAAAAATTGAACAAAGGGATGGTGCTCTTATAGAGCTTGAGGTTGTGAATAAAATCAGGCTTAACCTGCTCAATATATTGTTTTGCTTTCACAAAAGATATTTGATCATCAATGATGATTTCACTGATAGACTTTCTTAAATTATCGCGGATGGAGCGAATAATTACATCACCTTCCTGATGAATCAAACAGGGAGCGAGTTGCGTATGGTAGGCGTTTTTGATAGCTTGCCATTGATTCCGTAACATATCTAAGTCTGCTTGTAGCTCTTCATGGCTTTTGCCAACACCAGCTGTGCGGATAATCACACCCATGCTGTCATCGATATCTAAGGCATTGAGGGTTTCTTTTAGCTCGTTGCGATCATCTCCTTCAATACGCCGAGAAATCCCACCTGAGCGGGGGCTATTGGGCATAAGAACCAAATAACAGCCTGCAAGTGTGATGTAAGTGGTTAATGCTGCACCTTTATTGCCACGTTCCTCTTTATCCACTTGGACAAGCAATTCTTGGCCTTCCCGAATCAAGGTAGTAATGGGTGGTCGTTCATCGCCAAATTCATCGGGATGTTTAGAAAGATATTCTGGCGAAATTTCTTTTAGAGGGAGAAATCCTTGTCTTTTGGAGCCATACTCCACAAATACCGCATCAAGGCTAGGTTCACGTCGGGTGACAATCGCCTTATAGATGTTTCCCTTTTTCTTGACCTCAGAAGGGCACTCAATATCTAGATCAAACAAGACATTGTCTTTGACAAGAGCAACGCGCACTTCTTCTGATTGCGTTGCATTAATTAACATTTTTTCCATCTTTAACCCCATTGTAGGGCGCTCGACCTGAAGTAATGATATTGAAAGGGATTCTCTTTACCAGCACTTACCGCAGTTAAGAATCTTCACAACCCAAAACGATTTATCGTTCAAGTCGAAGCGGCTGTGGTAATTGCAACTTTGTAAGAGAATTTGTTTTTAAGCGTTGCCCAAAACCTTGAGAGGCTGACTGCAGATTCACTGGAGCAGTTTAGAAACCAATTTGTTTCATGTTCGATAAGTTCGTTTGAGGTTGTAGGAGTATGCCTACAATAATTCATGGAACTAAAACGGTTTCGACTGGTCTGGATGAACAGGTATGCAAGATTCAACATCTTGTCTTCCAACCGCTTAATCGCTGAAAAAATGGCAATCTTTTCTAAAAAAGCGCTGGGTTCTGTTAACGTGAGCGGTCTATTCACCGCAAATTGAGGCTGTTTTAGCGATGCTCCATTTTTTCGCATGATTAAACAACTTGCAGACAGACTCTGAAGAACAGACCACGCGCACTCAGCCTTTTTATAGTAAGGTCTGTTGCTGTTTTGATAGCATAGATTCCATGCGCGGGTATCTGTTGAGTATGTATTCAATTTGACTCTAGTAATGGGCGGCTTCCTTTTATCAATACTTAAGGAAAGCGCATTTTATTGTATAATGACTGGTTTTTTCGCCAGCCGCTAAACTAAATAATCGTTTATGCGTTATAATTCTGTCGCAGATTAATTTTTATTCTGCTCAATATATATAATATCAAAAAAATCACATACAGCAAACAGGTTTATTATCAAATGAGTGGTGTTCACTATAAAGAAATCAGCCCTGATGAAGATGGTCAGCGATTGGATAATTATTTATTTCGCATTCTAAAAGGGGTTCCAAAAAGTCATATTTACCGCCTGATTCGAAATGGTGAGGTGAGAATTAACAAAAAGCGGGCTAAGCCCTCGTCAAAGCTTGAATCCGGTGATAGCGTTCGGATTCCCCCCGTTCGGGTGACCGAACCCAGTGAAGTATTTGTGGGACATCAATTAAATCAAAAATTACTTAAAAGCATTCTTTATGAAGACAAGGATTTGCTGATTATCAATAAACCAGCTGGAATTGCAGTACATGGTGGAAGCGGTTTAAGTTTAGGGGTAATTGAAGCGCTAAGAGCATCGCGTTCTGATTTACCTTATCTTGAACTGGCTCATCGCTTGGATAAAGAAACGTCTGGCTGTTTGGTTTTGGCTAAAAAGCGCAGTGTACTTCGAGTCATTCAAGCAGCACTCGCCGCGCGCGAAGTTAAAAAAATTTATTGGGCGCTCTTAAATAAACCTTGGGTGGGACAAAAACATGTCCTAGTTGATAGGCCTTTAGAAAAAAATCGGTTGAAATCGGGTGAACGAATGGTTTCAATTAAGGAAGAAGGTAAGTCTTCCCAAACGGAGTTTAAGTTGCTCGAAAATTTTAAAGAAGCCTGTTTAGTTGAAGCGTATCCTAAAACGGGTCGAACACACCAAATCCGGGTTCACAGTGCATATATTGGCCATCCGATTGCGGGTGATGATAAGTATGGAGGCCAGCCTCCTTTAGACTCGATGACAAAACGAACTTCACGTTTGTATTTACATGCACGGTCGATTCAATTTAATCTGAAGGGCGAAACGTATTCTTTTCAAGCGGAATTAGATGACCGATTTAAAGAGACATTGACCGCATTACGAGCAAGGAGCAACCCGTCTTATGAATAGCACCTATCGATTAGTTGTGTTCGATTGGGAAGGGACCTTAGGTGACACACTCGGCAAAGTGCTGAACGTTTTGAACAAAGAAGCAGAGCGGATGAATTTAGGCGAAGTGAATGAGCGAGAAGCACGCAAATATCTTGTGCATGGATTGGCCATCGCCATTAAAAAAATTTTTCCAGAGATTTTACCGAGGCAATCAGAAGAGTTATTAGAAGCGCTTCGTGAATCACTGGCCATGCGCTCAATGGACGTGTATTTACTGCCTGGCGCTGAAGCCATTCTAAAAGCGTTGCAAAAAGCAGACGTTGATTTAGCCATTGCCACCAATCGTGGGCAACAATCGCTTCATCGTGATTTACAGGCGAGCGGATTAGAGGATTATTTTACCGTTACTCGCTCAGCAGGTCAGGTTCCCGCTAAACCGTGCCCACAAATGCTAGAAGAAATCATGGAAATTTGCGGGGTGACGCAATCTGAAACCTTAATGATAGGCGATTCCGTTAGCGATATTGAAATGGCAACATGTCTGAATGTTCGAGCCATAGGCGTTAACTTTTATAATCAGCCTGATGTCATCGATGAGTTATTAACAGCAGGTGCTGAGAAAGTATTTGACGATTATCATCTATTGGCTGAATATTTGCAGATTAAGATGGATGAGTAGAGATTAAAGCAGAGGTCGTTTGTGAGCCATATAACCAGTTTGCCAAATCAATTAACCTTGATGCGCATTATGCTCATCCCAGTTTTCATTGTGGTTTTTTACTTACCTTTTGATTGGGCGCACGCCTTAGCCGCCGTCATTTTTGCCCTAGCGAGTATCACCGACTGGTTAGATGGGTATTTAGCCCGAAAGTTGGAACAAATGTCTCCTTTTGGGGCGTTTCTTGATCCCGTTGCGGATAAGCTGCTCGTTGCAACCAGCTTACTGTTATTGGTTGGTGCAAAAGATCTCAATTACATCACCTTGCCGGCTATTATTATCGTAGGTCGGGAAATTGTTATTTCAGCACTTCGTGAGTGGATGGCGGAAATTGGCAGTCGCGCCAGTGTTGCTGTAAGCTACATTGGTAAAGTAAAAACCGTCATGCAAATGATAGCTCTTGTCTTGCTGTTGGCTTTTCACCCGAATACCTCATGGTGGGGTGTGCTCGGGTTTATTTTGTTATATTTGTCAGCAATCTTAACGATTTGGTCAATGACCGTTTACTTAATGATCGCTTGGCCAACATTAACTAAAAAAAATTGAATTTCTTTGTTGACAGGGTAGCATTTTTAGGTAAAATTGCCTCCCGTAGATGCGCGGGAATAGCTCAGTGGTAGAGCACAACCTTGCCAAGGTTGGGGTCGCGAGTTCGAATCTCGTTTCCCGCTCCAATCAAAGCGACAAAAAATGGTCGCTTTTTTTTTAACCAGTTATTAAACTGGCTGTGTGGCAGAGTGGTTATGCAGCGGCCTGCAAAGCCGTGTACGCCGGTTCGATTCCGGCCTCAGCCTCCAAAAATATGCCCAGGTGGCGAAACAGGTAGACGCAAGGGACTTAAAATCCCTCGGGAGTTAAATCCCGTGCCGGTTCGACTCCGGCCCTGGGCACCATATTTTCCTCACCCCTTCGTTACAGCCTCACTCTCCGCGCCTCATTTACTGATGTAAACTCCGGTGCTCGAGTTCGCTGTGCCTCGATGTGAGAAAAATCTGATGCCCAGGAACCTGGGCACCGTGTTTTCTTTACCCCTTCGTTACAGCCTCACTCTCCGCGCCTCATTTACTGATGTAAACTCCGGTGCTCGAGTTCGCTGTGCCTCGATGTGAGAAAAATCTGGTACCCAGGAACCTGGGCTTTTTAATCGATGACCTATGGGTGTAATAACATGGGTTTCTCTCTTCTTACGCTGTACGCGGTAGAAAGTGTGGTTTTTCGGGCTTAATTGACGATTTTATAGGAATTAAATTCGTTGCTGCAAATAACATAAAATTGGACAAAGTTGGTTTATAACTGCTTGAAATTAAGGTAATGCAACTTGCACGCTATAAAATATCTTGTTAATGTTAATTGATTTATGGGTTTTATCTCAGCATCATTAATTATCATATTTTAAAAGGAATTAGAATGAAGGGTCGGTTAATTATTCCTGTGATTTTATCTTTAGGATGTACCTCTTTGAATGCCGGTAGCATGGGGCCTGTTGAGCCAGTGTATGATTTCAGTGGGTTTTATGTTGGATTAGGCGCTGGATTTACAACCTTGTATTCACATGATAGCTTTTCTACCTCTCGATCCGATGGGGTAGGTGGCGATTTAGACACAAACCACTATACCCATACCGCTTCATTATTTACTGGTCAAGTTGGGTATGGAACTATGCTCCAAAATAGAGTTTACCTTGGAGCAAAAGGATCAATTTACTACACACCATTAAATAACTTGAATGAAACTGGGTTTTCAACTTCTTCTGGAAACCTCCTCATTTCAGGAGATAACGCAATAAGAACCCAAATGAGACCCATTTACAATATTGATGCGGTCTTAGGGTATGAAGTGGCTCCACAATTATTACCTTTCTTTGAAGCAGGTATATCCTTTGCGGATATCCATCAGAACTATAGTATTAAAAGAACACGCACTAATATAGCGACGTTAGCCAATGCGAAATATGAGACAAATATTTCACTTGACGATTATAAAACTGGATTTAATGTCGGTTTAGGGATGAGCTATCAATTACAACAACACTGGCTTTTCTCGACTGAGCTTGTGTATAACTACTTAGGAAAAAATAGTGACTCCATAACCACACCCATTCCAAACACCTCTGCTTTAGAAACTCATTCTAGAACCATTCAAGGCTCTACCGTATCAATGTTTGGCAGCGTTTCTTACTTGTTTAATACTTAGTAGAACCTTTCTTCACATTCGCGAGGTTGTGAAGAAAGGGGATGCCTAGGCTCAAGTCTTGAATTTGAATTTCGGAACAATTGAAAGTTGAATAGTTTCACTCTGTACATGGCTGTTTTTTTGTTAGGTACAGAGATATTTTAGTTATTCCCTAGCGAGCTGAATTAATCTATGCTTTAATACCCGCATCTTTTTTAGCTGTTGAGGGGTTGCTATGACGTTTGTGGTGACTGAGCAATGCATTAAATGCAAATACACCGATTGTGTTGAAGTGTGTCCGGTTGATTGTTTTTATGAAGGGCCTAATTTTCTGGTGATTCATCCTGATGAATGCATTGATTGTGCATTATGTGAGCCAGAGTGTCCGGTTGAAGCCATTGTTTCTGAGGATGATCTTTCCGATTCGCAGCAAAAATTTTTAGAGCTCAATGCAGAGCTTTCAAAACAATGGCCTAATATTACCGCCAAAAAAGAAGCGCCAGAGGATGCAGGACAATGGGAAGGCGTTGAAGATAAATTACAATATTTACAAAAAGAGTGGAAGAAATAGAAGACGTCACGGATGATCTGATTCAACTCTGTGAGCGAGCGTTGGCTGAAAAAGGCCGTCTTTATACGGCCATTCCAGGTTTTGTTGCCCGCCCACAGCAAAATGATTTGGCCATTGCGATTGCAAAAGCCATTTTATCTCAAGACATTTTAGTTGCTGAAGCAGGCACGGGTACGGGAAAAACGTTTGCTTACCTTGTACCTTGCCTTTTAAGCGGTAAAAAAACGTTGATTTCTACTGCGACTAAAACGCTGCAAGATCAACTTTTCTATAAAGACTTACCCATGCTCGTACGAGCGCTTGGTTTATCTGCTCGGGTGCAAAATCTCAAAGGTCGCTCCAATTACATCTGTCGTTATCGAACCGAACTGCATGCTGAAGAAGGTCAATTCGCGAGTCAACAAAGTGTGACGGATATCTTAGTGATTCGTGAAAAAATGAGCCAACTATCGGAAGGGTTACGCAGTGAGTTACCAGAAATTAAAGAAGACTCCTTTGTTTGGCCATTTGTCACGTCGACGAGCGATAATTGCTTAGGTAGTGAATGCCCAGCGTATCAAAAATGCTTTCTCGTTAAAGCCAGGAAAAAGGCATTAGAGGCGGATGTCGTGGTAATTAATCATCATTTATTTTTTGCAGATTCACGACTTAAAGAAGAAGGGTTTGGAGAATTATTGCCAGGTGTTGATGTGGTGATTTTTGACGAGGCCCATCAACTTGCCGAAATCGCTACCAATTTTTATGGAGAACGGCTAGGAACAAAGCAGATTCAAGATTTAATGAAAGACGTGCTCAAAGAATGGCCTATTCTGGATTTGGCGAATCAACCCTTAAAAAGGCTTAGTTTACAACTGGATAACCTCATCGATGATTTATTACGTTCACTCCCAGGGCATGAAGAGCGCATTTCATGGGAAAGAGTCGCGCCTCTTTCTGAGTTTAAAGCCAGCATCGAACAGCTTCAACAACTCATCACCAATTGGTTGGCTTGTTTTTCAACGGTTGAACAAACCGAAGAGCCAGGTTTAATGCGTTGTAAAGAACGGTTACTGGAGTTTAATCAACGTCTGGCTTCTTTTGACCATCCAAAACAGAGAGATATTCGTTGGATTGAGCGGTTTAAGCATGCTTTAGTATTTAACGCAACGCCCTATGATATTGCAGAACCTTTTTCAGCATTATTAAAAAAACAATCCAGCTGCTGGGTATTTACTTCGGCGACCTTAACCATGGCTTCATCATTTGATTGTTTTACAAGGCCTTTGGGATTACAAGAAATTAAAACACTAAAACTGCAAAGTCCTTTTGATTTTGCAGAGCAAGCGCTTTTATATTTACCTCGTGGACTACCGGATCCCAAAGACCATCGCTATTATGAGTTACTACTTGAAAAAGCCTTAACCATTATTAATGCCTGTAAAGGCCGTTGTTTTTTCTTATTTACGAGTCATAAGGCATTAAACGAAGTGGCAAGTCTTCTAAAGCCGTTACTCACCTATCCTTTATTAATCCAAGGCGATGAAGCAAAATCCATTCTCTTGGCACGATTTCGTGAATACGGCAATGCGGTGTTATTAGGTACAGCAACATTTTGGGAGGGCGTGGATGTAAAAGGAGAGGCATTGTCATGTGTTATTATTGATAAATTACCTTTTGCTAGTCCCACAGATCCCATAATGCGTGGTAAAATGGCTTATTTAAAATCGCAAGGCTTATCAGCATTTGACGTGTTATCTTTACCCAGTGCTATTTTGGCTTTAAAGCAAGGGGTAGGGCGGCTCATTCGTGATGCCGCTGATCGCGGTGTATTAATGATTGCCGATCCTCGCTTAACGGGTCGAGATTATGGCAGTAAAATTTTTGCAAGCTTGCCCAATATGCGAAAGACCCGAGATGAAACGAATGTGATTGAATTTATTAAAACGCTGGGATAAAAATCGTCCAATCACTCCAAGCTAAATAAAACTGAACAAACATGATGAATTTACTAGCAATCGATACCTCCACTGAAAAAGCAACGGTTGCGATTTCTGCCTATGGACAAATCTATCATCAAGAACAAGATGCTGTACGCCAGCATGCTCAATTGCTGATACCGATGATAGAGGCCTTGATGGCTGAGGCAGCAATCGGATTAAACCAATTAGACGGCATTGTGTTTGGGTGCGGCCCTGGAAGTTTCACAGGATTACGCATTGCTTGTAGCGTGGCAAAAGCATTAGCCTATGCACAAAACTTGCCTTTGTATCCCGTCAGCACGCTCAGAGCAATTGCGTTTGAAGCTTCACAAACTTCAGTTGCACAATTTCCAACCCTTCCAATTCTGGCCGTTTTAGATGCTCGTATGAATCAATTATATTGGGGGGAGTTTAGCGATCAATCTTATGAAGCCCAAGAGCAGGTCTCAAATGCTCATGACATTCGGTTAAGTGCTGAGAAACCAATTCTCCTAGCAGGTGTTGGATTTAACACGTATTGGAATGAGTTTCCGGATAAAGTGTGCGGATCTATTCAAGATAAGTGCTTGATATATCCTAATGCGATTGCGATGGTAAATCTGGTACAATCCGGTCTCGTCAAAGCGGTCAGCGCCGAAGAGGCACTTCCCGTTTACATTCGAAATCAAGTTACCCATGGAGAACCGCGTGGATAAAAAATTACTGGAAATCCTCGTTTGCCCAGTTTGCAAAGGCAAATTGTTGTTAAAAAACGAAGAATTGATCTGCCGTTTTGACCGCTTAGCCTATCCCATCCGTGATGGAATTCCTGTCATGCTTGAAAACGAGGCAAGACTCTTAACGCTTGAGGAAAAAGACGAATTATGAGCCTTGATTTTCATGTCATTATTCCTGCGCGCCATCAGTCTTCGCGCCTTCCTGGTAAATTGATGATGGAGCTCAATGGCCTGACGGTCATTGAACGGGTCTATCGCCAGGCATTGAAAGCAAAGCCAAAGTCAGTGACCATCGCAACGGATCATGCTGAAATTTTTTCATTAGCTAAGTCGTTTAAAGCCTCGGTTGAAATGACAAAAACAACTCATCAGTCTGGTACGGATCGCATTGCCGAAGTGGTCGCTCGTGGAGCATTTCAAGAAAATGACATTATTGTCAATGTGCAAGGGGATGAGCCCTTTATTGCGCCTGAGTTGATTACACAAGTGGCTCACACCCTCGCTAAGTCAGATACCCCTATGGCCACGTTATGTTGGCCGATTGAACAGATGACCGCTCGAGATAATCCCAATGTGGTAAAAGTGGTTCGTGATAAGCACCAAAATGCGCTATATTTTTCAAGAAGTCCTATTCCTGCTAATCGAGATCATCCAAATGATCTGTCACTACATTATCGCCACATTGGCTTATACGCATACCGCGCTTCTTTTTTATTAGAACTCGTTCAACAACCCGTTTGTCCACTCGAAGCAGCTGAAGCCTTGGAGCAATTACGTGTTTTATGGCTAGGGTACCCCATCAAAGTTGCCACGGCTTGTACCAAGCCCCTGCAAGACATCAACACAGCAGAAGATTTAGACCTTGCCAAGAAACTAGTAAACCAATTCTGAACCACGCGCGTAAGCAAGCGTTTTGAAGCGAGTGTGTGTTAGGAGCACTCCCTAACGGTCGTGGCTCAGTGTTCACCTCTTTAAAATGCAAATGTTTTGTAAATTCCGGGTTGAACATTGGTAAAAGAGTATTTGGTGAACTAATATTGTACATGTCTCATCTAAATTAAAATCGAGGTCATTATGAAACGGATATTGGCTGGTTTAAGTGGGTTGGTATTAATCTTGGGATTAAATTCGGTTGCTTTTGCAGCTGGAGAAATATATCTCTTGTTAGAAACTGACTCAGGTACTAAAATTAAAGTCCAGGTTCCTGAAGATGAGCAACATAAATTGAAGGAGTTGAAGTCTGGGGAGATGGTAAAGTTGTGGCAAAGAGAAGGAGGCTATCCGGATGTTGATATTGAGATAAAATAATCGTATCAAACCTAAACCATCAGCTTAACCCGCCCATGAACCCATGCTTTCCGCGAATACAATAAAACCGCGGGAAGCATCATTAAGATAATGCCGCTAGTAAAGACCACTCTAAAGTGACGTACGCCTCCGACATCCATGCTTTCAACCGGTGGGAAAAATCCTACCACTAACGTGATGAAGCAGCCGACTAATCCTAAAAGACAGGTGAAATAGTAACCCATTCGCCCTCCAGGAATGGAAAAAGGCCTTGGGATCTCGGCGAATTTGTGCTTTAAATGAATGGCGGCTAAAAACATGAGTACATACATTAAGATATAGAGCTCTGTACTTAACGCGGTAAAGAGCCAATAGATGGCATTTACGGATGGAAATAACATAAATCCGCCACATAATAACGTCACTAAAACGGCTTGCAACACCAATACGCGTGAGGCGATGCCGTGCTTATTGAGTTTGTATAACCACTTCGGAAAAAAGCCGTGATCGGCTGCCATAAGCAATCCTTTGGCAGGTGAAATGATCCAGTTCACCATGCTGCCAAGGCTTCCTAGCAAGAGTAAAATGACCATCAGCGGCATTAACGCCGATAGATGATAGGCTGAAAAGAAATTGGTAAACGCCTGCATCACACCGTGGACTAGGCTGATTTGATCATGCGGTAAGACAAACGCAATGGCTAAAGAGCCTAAAATCATCGTGGTTAAAATTAAAATCACTGAAAAATACATCGCTTTAGGAAAATTTTTCTGCGGGTTATTGACGTTTCGAACGTGCACGGCTGCTAATTCCATGCCTAAAAATGAGGTCATGATGGCGGTTAATGAAATCCATGAATCGCCTTGTTGCCAATGAGGTATTAAGTTTTCTAAGCTTAAGTCCACGGCTATTGGGTTGCCTTGCATCACCCAAATGATGGCTAATAAAATGATAAACCCCATCGGGATAATCATTCCCACAATCGCACAAAAACTTGCAAATGCTGCCGATGCACGCAAGCCTGCTAAGCCAAGAATGGTAAGTGACCAGAAGGTGACTAAGATGACGGTAATCAAATAGATTTTATTCTGCGCTAATTCAGGGTTAATAAGGTAAGCTAAGGTGCCAGCAATAAAGGATAAAATAGTTGGATACCACACCATGGTGTTAATCCATTGCAGCCAAATAGTAAAAAAGGCCCAGTTTTCTCCAAAGGCATGGCGAACCCAGCTGTAAACGCCGCCTTCTTCTTCCGACCAAGTAGAGGATAGTTCTGCTGAGACCAAAGCAACTGGAATGAGAAAAACAATGGCTGAAAAGGTAAAAAAGAAAATTAAAGAAGAGCCAAATAAAGCGGTGGCTGGTAAATTACGGATGCTGTCAATAGCGCCTGTGATTAATAAAACCAAAGCAAGAACAGAAATTTTCTCTGAAGACCAGGCTTTCATAACAGCAAAATCCTAACGGGCAAAACGATACTCATTATAATGGGAAAAAGGTAGTGCGCCTAGTACCGCATCCTGTGTCTAAACATGAAAAGTTTTCAAAGTGGATTAAGTTGCTAATGATCCAAACATTCCACCATGAATGAAGCCCTTCAATTTTGTGGAAGCCATCCTAGACTGGGTTGTAAAGCCATGTGGGAGAGATATTGGGCTTTACAACCCCAGCCTATCTACTAAGGAGTAAGCATCGGCTCTTCGATTATCTCTGCATTTTTCTTAGCACGACCAATAGAAAAAAATCCAAGTCCTGCAGCGGCTACGCCTGCTCCAGCTCCTGCCATAATGATTCCCGGGGCGCTAGCGGTGCCCGCACTGGCTGCAATCAAAGCAGCACCTGCAAGGGCTATGAGTGATCCTACCACCATCATAGCCACTCCAAGCGCTTGCCATAAAAAGGAAGCATTGTGATTTAAAAACGTTATGAGGTTACTGAATACTCCCGTAGCTTGTGTGGCTTTTTGTTCGTCTGTGACTTCTGCTGGAGAAACTGCCAGAGTTGATTTTTCATCAGAGTTTGCCTCCGTTTCATGAGCTGCATCAATATCTTCTTGATGGTCTTCTATTGCAGGAGCGCTATTAACAGCTTGGGGTAGAGCACTCGCTAAACTCGGAAAAGTCAAGTAAGGATTAGGGAACAGTACTGGTGCAAAGGCTGGCAGTGGAAACAGTCCTACTGGACGTGGAAATAGTCTAAAGGGGTTAGGGTTCATTGGTCCAAAAAGGGAAAAAGGCCTAAAGTTACGTTGAATACTCCAGGTGTGAATTCCATAATATCCAAATACTCCCCCTAGTAACGTGACTTTTGGGGCTTGGACAAAGAGAGGACTTCTATAGGCTACTAAAGGATTAGGTTTCGTTGTTGAATCATCTCCCTGAAGTGCAGGGAATTGAATCGTTGGCCAAACTCTTCTTAATACACTGTACATAATGTTCTCATACATCAAAAAATTAACTTATTATACCAGATAATGAATAAAATTTGAACCTATTGGGTAAAAATAATATCCCTGTTGTTTTTTTATCTGTTTTGGGTTTTATTTTTTCTTCATACATGGTAAAAACGCTCTTATTTTTTCTTAAGTGTATTTAATTAAGTCAAACCAAGGATCGTTTATGTTTAACCCATTTTCATTGTTTAATTCTCGAAATGACCACTGCGCACGCGCCCAAGTGCTTAATTTAGTTGCATTCGGAATCAGTGCGTATGACTATTTAACTAATCCAGAAGTCAATGGTTTTGAGGCAGGATTTGCAATGGCTGTATCCTCATTTGCTTTTGCCGCACTTAGCGATACTGAGAATGGTCCTGTACGTGATTTTATGAGTTTACTTTTCAGCACCGCCGGAGTGGGCCGTTCAGTCCAGGCAGTGATTAGCTCATCGACACCACCAGCGGTTAATGTGGTCAATGGCTTAGTTAATCTATGGAGTATGGGTACCCATTTAGCGGCGTTTAGGACAAGTGGCACTGAAAAAACCAATACTAATCAATCTAGTTCTATGACATTAAAGTAAACGATTTATTGCCCTTGCACGGTTAATACAAGGTGACGTGCTGATGCTTGATTACGATGTTCGCAGAGATAAATCCCTTGCCATTGTCCTAATTGTAGTGCGTTATTGTTAATTGGGATAATAAGACTAGAACCAAGCATCGCATTTTTAATATGGGCTGGCATGTCATCTTCTCCCTCAATCGTGTGTTGATATAGAGCATTATCATCCGGAGCAATGCGGTTGAAGAATTGTTCTAAGTCTTCCCTCACCTCTTGACAGGTATTTTCACTGATGACTAAAGAGGCTGATGTATGTTGCAAGAAAATATTTAATAATCCAATTTGTACATCTGGCATGTCGGTCAATGCAGAAAAAATATCTTCGGTAATTAAGTGAAATCCCCGCGATTTGGGTTGAAGCGAAACAGTGTTTTGCCAGAATATATTTTCCTTTGAACTAACCATGACGACTTCCTCCACGACAAACTGGAGAGTCGCTTACTGTTTTACTACGGGCATTCCATTCTGCAGGAGTATATAAATGAAGACTTAGCGCGTGTAATCCTTTATCAAACTCATGCTTGACTAACGCATTAACTAACCGATGGCGACTGATTCGGGTTGTATTCTCAAATGAAGACGAAACGATGGTTGCTTTGAAATGAGTTTCTGCATTCGATGGTACATGATGTCGGTGCGATTCATCTTCAATCATTAATACATCCGCCTTTAACGCTTCAGATAAGATGGTTTTTAGTCGTAACGTTCTGTTCATAAGGGAGTTAGGAATGATTCATCATGCTAAAAGTATACGCAGTTACTAAACATTTGTCATGTTAAGCCTCCACAAGTACAGGGCAAAAGCGCTATGTGAAAAAAACAATACATTGTCTTTGCGAACAAAGTGAAGCAATCCATTACGAAATCTTAACGAAGCATCTGGATTCCTTCACTTTGTTCGCAAAGACGGCGTTTTGATTTTACTTGCACAGAGTATGCGTTTACCCTGTCCACCAGTATAGATATAGTTGCGTTTTTTGGTAATTTGATGGACAATGAGATGAATAATGTCCGATAACTATCGGAAAAACCTACACATTTTAAAATTAGGGGCATGGATGAAGCAAGGAGGCTTTACCATTGTTGAGCTATTAATTGTTGTAGGAATCGTCGCGATACTTTCTGTGATCGCTATTCCTGTGTATCAAAATTACGCCGTAAGAGCTCGCGTAACGGAAGGTCTTTCCCTTGCGTCTGCAGCGCAATTAGCGGTTGCAGACGCGGTAGCGACTCACGGGCGCTTACCCACTTCTCAAGCAGAAACCCATTATCTAAGCCCGGCTTCAACTGATAACATAGAATCTGTTACCATAGCCAACGATGGAACAGGCGCGATCATTGTAGACTACACCCCTGCAGCAGGTGACGGAACCATTATTTTTCTTCCAACGCTAGATGCGAATAAAAACATTTACTGGATTTGTACGGGGGGAACGTTGGAAAGCCGCTATCGTCCCGTCAATTGTCGTTAGTTCGTTAATTCAATAAAATACCCCTGATTGTCATAATGTGACCAAATTGACCACTATCCACTATAAATATTCAAGAATACTAGTTTGATTTAGAAAAAAATTGCGGTAAATCGTCTTATATTGAAGAAATAAATATGATTTTTTACAATACTTATCTAGTTGAATAATAAATTATTTTATAAATAAAGCGCCGTGCTTTAGAATAAGTTGGCTTAATGATTGCACTATATTTTTATGATGGTGAAAAATAAAAATAAAATTGGCATAGAAGTTGCTTTAATATAAACGAGTTTATTAATTTTTGAGGATGAAGTCATGAAACAACAAGGTTTTACATTAATTGAGTTAATGATTGTAGTGGCGATCGTTGGTATTCTGGCTGCCGTTGCTATTCCAGCTTATCAAGATTACACAATCCGCGCTCGTGTCACAGAGGGATTAAATCTGGCTTCAGCAGCAAAATTGGCCGTATCTGAAACAGCGATTTCCAATAACGCGCTACCTGCAACTCAAGCGGCTACTGGTTACGTGAGTCCTGCTGCCACGGCTAACGTGTCTTCAATTGCGATTGCTGATGCGACTGGAGCCATTACGGTCACATATACTGCAGCTGCAGGTAATGGAACCATTGTGTTAACACCTACCTTACAAGCCAACGGCGAAGTAACCTGGACTTGTACTGGCGGTACCTTATCAGACAAATATCGCCCAGCAAACTGCAGATAATCTTCACCCACTAGAAAAAACCGCCTTCGGGCGGTTTTTTATTAAAGCAATTTTTTCTCAACAAGCCGATTGTTTAATCGGACATAATCAGGAATACCACTGACGTAAGGAGGGTAAGCTTCACCTTGAATGAGTGGAAGCAAATAGTCTCGACAAGCTTCAGTGATTCCAAAGCCATCTTTTCGAATGTATTCAGAAGGCATTGCCTTTTCTACGTTAGCAACGTCACGGAGTGGGACTTGACCAATCGACCATTCGTAAGGCCAATTTTGTTCTCTCACAATAATCGGCATAATGGCATTTTGCCCATCAAGCGCTAATTTAACGGCAGCTTTACCTAGTGCATAAGCTTGTTCAACATCCACGCCTGAGGCAATATGTCTTGCTGAACGTTGTAGGTAATCGGCCACCGCCCAATGGTATTTTAAGTTAAGTTTACTTTTGATAAGATCAGCAATTACCGGAGCCACTCCGCCTAATTGAGCATGGCCAAAGGCGTCTCGAAGCCCCGCTTCACTTAAAAACTTTCCATCGTGGTCGCGAATGCCTTCAGAAGCAACGACTACGCAATAACCATATTGTTGAACACACTTATCCACTTCTTGTATAAATCGGTCTTGTTCAAAAGGAACTTCAGGAAATAAGATAATATGCGGAGGCTCGTTTTCATTTTTCCCAGCAAGCCCGCTGGCCGCTGCAATCCATCCCGCGTGCCGCCCCATGACTTCTAGAATAAACACTTTTGTGGAAGAGGCGGCCATTGACGCTACATCCATTCCTGCTTCTAAAGTGGATACGGCAACGTATTTGGCAACCGAACCAAACCCAGGGCAGCAGTCGGTAAATGGTAGATCATTATCAACCGTTTTAGGAATGCCAATGCAAGTTACCGGAAAATTAGCCTCCAGACTCATTTCTGCCACTTTGTTCGCGGTATCTTGGGAATCACCACCACCATTATAGAAAAAATATCCAATATTGTGGGCTTTAAACACTTGAAGCAGGCGCTCAAACTCTTCTTGATTGTTTTTAAGCTTGTAACGGCATGAGCCAAATGCTCCAGAGGGAGTATGCATGAGCTTAGCAATAGCATCATCACTTTCAAGCGATGTATCGATTAATTCTTCATTGAGGGCACCAATAATACCATCTTTTGCAGCAAAGACTTTACCAATTTGTTGAGGGTGAAGGCGCGCAGTTTGAATAACGCCGCACGCTGAAGCATTGATAACGGCAGTAACACCACCCGATTGTGCATAAATCGCATTTTTAACGGACATATTCTCTCCCTGTTATTATTCACCTCTGTCGCTAGAATTCAATCGCCAAATTTAGGGTCTATGACCCTAGTATTAAACAGCTTCAAAAGTGCGATAAAAATTATTGTATTCTTCAAGTACTGCATCAATGGCTTGAATCAATTGGTTAAACACGGATTCAAACGCATCACTTGGATTAGTATCTTTTGCGGATAACTCAAGTTGAGCAGACAGTTTTTGCAAGTGTGGAACACCACAAAAGCAACAAGCGCCATGTAGTTTATGTGCCGCTCTTTCCAATCCGACCCAATCTTTTTCAGCATTAAGTCGTATGAACTCTTTACGCTCATTTTCTAGCTCTTTTACAAATCTCGCGAGAAACTCGCTCGCTAATTCGATATTGCCCGACACGCGTTTAAGACAAATTGACCAGTCAATAGCGGTTGCTTTGGCTTTATTCACGATTTCAATCAAATGTTGTAATAAAACGCTTTCATCAAAAGGCTTTTGTAAGCACAAGTTAATCCCTACTTTTTGCAAGGCCTCAGCATTTTCAAGAATGTTATTGGCGCTGATTAAAATAATAGGAGTTGATTTGTTTAGCATCGATTGCTGTCGAATTTGGCTAGCTGCATCAATGCCATTGAGGTTAGGCATTTGTAAGTCAAGTAAAATGACATCATACCGATGCTTAGCACATTGTTTTACAGCTTGTACTCCATCATTAACTGAATCGATATTGGCATTCTCTCCAAGTAAAGAATGCAATAAGCGCCGGTTAACGGGATTATCCTCTGCTATTAAAATATTTAAGCCACATTGCTTAATTTGCTTTCTTAATACATGAAGCTCATTTATCCCATAATCGGGTTCTTCTAAATACGGTTTATTGATTAGAGACTCAATCGTATCATGTAATTTTTGAATATTTGGTGGTTTAAAGAGAAAAGCTTTAGCGCCCCATTTATCATATTCCGGAATAAGCCACTTTGAAATTAAGACGGTTGGAATATCTTTCTTTCGAATCACTTGGGCCACTTGTTTTTCACACCCTTGATTAACATTCACAAAAGCTAAATGACAATCAGGATGGGTTTTAAACGCTTGGTTAAGCTCATTGAAAGAATTTACAAGAACGCATTCTATTCCCCACAAAGCAAGGCCATTATTCAAAGCTTCCAAATGAAGGGGATTATCATCAAAGCAAATTACTTTTAAGTTGCCAAAGCGATGAATTTGGTGTTTTTCAATTTCATATGCTTGAAGCTTTGCCAATTTAATATGCACGGAAAAGGTGGAGCCTTTATGCTGCTCGCTAGCAAGTGAGACTCGACCATTCATATGTTCGGCTAATTTCTTGGTGATGACTAATCCAAGTCCAGAGCCGCCATATCGTCTGGTAATGGTGGTATCAGCTTGGTTAAAGGCATTAAATAAGGTCGCTTGATCGGATTCAGCAATCCCAATGCCTGTGTCGGTTACTGAAATACAAACCGTGTAATCCTGTTCGGTTTCATGCTCAATTTTAGTTCTGACTAATACATAGCCATGATCGGTGAATTTAATGGCGTTAGCCACTAAATTATTAATAATTTGTTTTAATCGGAGCGGATCGCCTAGTACGGTTTTAGGGACTCGAATGTCTGTCGAGGGAATCAAATCCAAGCCTTTTTTATGCGCATTGGGTGCAAGAAGCGTAAAGACTTCATCAATGCATGCTCTCAAATCGAGCGGGATGCAATCTAGATGTAACTTGCCTGCATCCATTTTTGAATAATCTAAAATATCATTAATAATGGATAATAAATCCTGAGCGGAAGCTTTAATCGTTTTTACATAATCCAATTGTAAAGGATCTAATTTGCTTTCTAATAAAACATTTGTGAAGCCAATCACACCATTCATGGGGGTGCGGATTTCATGACTCATGTTTGCAATAAATTCAGATTTTTGCCGGCTTTTTTCTTCTGTTTTCTTTTTATCAAGAGAAAGTTCGATGTTTTTTTCTTCTAAAAGTTCTAGATTTTTCTGTAAATCCTGAGTTGCCGTTTCAATGTATTGATTTAAATCATTCACCATATTCAAATATTGCTTTTGCAAATGAGCACAACCTTGTTCAATTGTACCAAGCTCCCCGCGGCTTGTGGTTTTGATTTCCGTTTCAAATTCATTGCTTAAAATTTGTTTCATGCTTCGTCTTAAGCGAGCGATAGGAATATAAATACGTTTAGAAAGGAAATAATGGATGCTAAGGCCAATCAATAGCCCTAATAGCGTGATAAAGATGGTCACGATATACATCTGATAACGTTTGATCAACGTTGGTTGTGTATCAATGTCGATAGAGAGCCAGCCTAAAATATCATCAGCCTGGAAAGCTACAGGACTGCTCGGCACTTTAAAAGGGGCAAACGAATACAGGTTAAATTTAGGTAAAGTAATTGGGGAAATAAAGTTAACGCTGTAGGGATTAATCTGTTTGTGTTCGATGTAATCCCCTGTAAATTCAGGGGGCTTGAAGGGGTGTTTTAAAGAGTGCTTTCCGCCGCGGTAGGCGAGTAATTGTCCTTTTGCATTGTAAAATGCGAGCGACTGAACCTCTTGATTAATAGTCGACGCATCAATGAGCCCTTGTAGAATGCGTTTGTCATCTCGAAGCAAGGCAAGCTGTGCTGCGGGAAGTAATTGCCTAATGTAGGCTTCGCCTAATCGTGAGGTATGTTGCGATAAATCACGACTAAATTGACCGTTATAGAATAAAGCAAATAATAGAGCAACCACCATGACAGGAATTAAGGTGGTGATCCTTAACTGGTATTTGATACCAATACTTTTCAATCGAGTTCCTTAATCATTTGTTATTTTGCGCCTCTGACAAAGTCACGCTATACTTCATCGCTGAATTATACCTTGAATTTTTTAAAGCATACAACGGAGCTTTTAAATGGTTGTACGAACCCGTTTTGCCCCAAGTCCTACTGGATTTTTACACGTCGGTGGTGTTAGAACTGCACTGTTTTCATGGCTTTACGCCCGCCATCACCAGGGCGAATTTGTCCTTAGAATCGAGGATACTGATCGTGAACGGTCAACCAAAGAGTCTGTTCAAGCCATTATAGATGGTATGAGCTGGCTTGGTTTAACCGCCGATCAAGGGCCGTTTTACCAAACGGATCGCTACCCGCGTTATAGAAGCGTTTTAAAGCAGCTATTAGAGGAAGGTAAGGCTTATCGTTGTTATTGCAGTAAGGAGCGATTGGAGGCCTTAAGAGAGGAACAGCTTCAGCGTAAAGAAAAGCCTCGTTATGATGGTCATTGCCGTGATAAAAATTTACCTGACACACTTGAGCCTCATGTGGTGCGTTTTAAAAATCCTCATGAGGGTGAAGTTTCGTTTCGTGATCAAGTATATGGTGAGATACAAGTTCAAAACAGTGAGTTGGATGATTTAATTTTATTACGTTCAGATAGTCATCCTACTTACAATTTCGCTGTTGTGGTGGATGATTGGGATATGGAAATTACGCATGTGATCCGAGGTGATGATCATATCAATAACACCCCAAGGCAAATTAATTTATTTAAGGCCTTGAATGCTCCCATTCCTGTGTTTGCGCATTTACCCATGATTCTTGGAGAAGATGGTAAGCGGCTTTCAAAGCGCCATGGTGCAGTGAGTATCTTGCAATTTAAAGAGCTAGGTCTACTTCCTCATGCTGTATTGAATTACTTAGTACGATTAGGTTGGTCTTATGGCGATCAGGAAATTTTCAGCCTAGAAGAGATGATTGAATATTTTAATTTAAACAGTGTCAGCCGTGGTGCGGCTAGTTTTAGCTATGACAAATTGTATTGGCTAAACCAACATTATCAAAAATTTTCTTCCCCTGAGCAAGTTGCCAAAGCGCTACAGTGGCATTTTGAAAAAGAAAACATAGACTGGACCAAAGGGCCAGAGCTTACCAAGCTGGTTCCTATCCAAGCAGAACGTTGCAAAACGTTGGCTGAGATGTGCGAAAACAGCCTTTATTTTTATCAAGATCAAATCGATTATGATGAAGAAGCCGTCAAAAAACATTTACGCCCGGTTATTTTAGAACCTCTTAAAGCACTCTATCAATGCTTAGAACACATCACAGATTGGCAACGGGATGTATTGCAACAGTGCATCAATGATATTACTGCTCAATTTAATGTCAGTATGGGTAAGATAGCCCAACCATTAAGAGTTGCTGTAACTGGAAATAGCTCATCACCTTCCATTGATATGACTTTAACTTTATTAGGAAAATCGCGAGTTTTAAGTCGCTTGGAAACTGCATTAGAAATGATTCAAAAACGAGCGGGGGAATAAAATACATCGCTCAGAAAAATCTAGGCTTAAGGTCTTAGGACGCACAGGAAAAAAATTACACTTTCTCTCAACTTTTATTCTTTTTGGCCGATATCCTTAGTTAGATGCTATTGGATGGTAGAAAAGAATGAAAGAAAAACATTATGCTTACAAAATATCTCGAGAGCCAGGTGGTCTAGTCTGCACCCACCTCGAATTTGAAGAAGATCGCATGTTAGATGTACTTGAAACCATTCGGGATTCGGAATCAAAGGGCATTTATTGGATATTTAAGCAATTCAATGGAAAGCCACAGGAAGCATTAAGTATCATTGATTGTGAGCATCATCGAATTTACTTTCATTATTCAGGAGAAGTAGAAACTTTGGAAGATGTGATTAAAAAATTGAAAAAATAATGCAATCGATAGCAATCAAGAAGGGCAGGGCAGTATACAATCGTACTCACTCAACAATAAGGAACATAACATGGCGAAATGTACTCACTATAACAAAGGAATTGGATTGAGCATGATTCTTTATTCTGCTTTGGCGCTTGCAGCCAATGATACGACTTCGCAAACGCCTAATCAAAATCTTCCTTATGAATCCCCAGGGCAAGTGAAACCGGTTCAAGTGCCAAAAGATCAATGGTTAGAGCAAGTGAGAAACGTTGTCCCTGAACCAATTTGCAAAGGGTTTCTTGAAGATCCTTCTATCGCGGGCCGTTTTAAGGAAATGGGTGTGACCTATGATAAATGTCTGAAAGAAATCCCTGATTTAGCGGATGCATGTATCAAAAAATATAATGATAAGTTGCCGGATATGATGACGCAGGAATCCGCATCAAAATGGGGTCGCTTGCTTGGTGAATGCATTGGTGCTAGTTTCGCAAAAATATATTTATACGCGGATGTTGCGCCTGGTGCGATTCAACAAGAACAAAAAGGAAAACAACAACCGAAAAAGCCAACGCAAGATAACAACAAGCCTCAGCCATCTGGAGAGAATAAAAACTAGAAGGTTTTTGAGGGGATACAGTTGATCACGGAAAGCCCGCTAAAAAGCGGGCTAGTTTTATTAACTGTAAGCGCAGCGATAAAAAGAATTTAATGCATCAGGATAATTATTCATCCATTGAAATTGTTTTAAGGGTCCTCGATTAGGATTAAATTTGTCACCACAGTATAAATGACAGGGTAGACGGCTAATCACGCAACCGATGTATTTATATCTCGTGTATTTTACAACGGGCGTCATAATCACATTATTAGGGCATCGTTTTTCATAACAGATATAAAAACTGTCTGCTTTAGGTTCGTCTTTTGGGGTTAGGGGTAGGGAAAATGCTTGCGTGGTCAAAAGCATGGTTAAAAAGCAGAACACAATCAATCGTTTGTTTGCTTTCATAGTGCCTTCTTATTTTTATTCTATTACTCTTTGTAATAGCATGATATGTTTTATTATTCAAACTCAATCAGATATATAGCAGGGCAAACGGATCTAATTTTTGAACATCACATGCTTTTTTGCCACTTACTCTGCTTGATGCCGGGCACTCAGCCGATCTCGAATGAAGTTTGAAGTTGAGTTTGCCTGTAAAGTGCTTAATTTAGACATTTTGATTTAATACTGCTAGATGCGTTTACCCTGGGTATATAGCGCTTTTGAATTGAAAACACAAGTTTTTAGAGATAGACTAAATCGAGCTTCTTACTTCTAAACCATATAACTAAACCATATAAATAGACGCTTTTTTAGGAGAGCAGGATGTTGGTGACTTTTAGCTGTGATGCGCATGAGAATATAACGATGTTTGGTGATGTTGCTGTGAAATTAATTAAGATGATGGGACACAGTGGCGAAGTGCCTAGTGCCATTTTAGCTGAAGATGTCCCCAATGCATTAAATCGGTTGAAACAATCGCTCGCTACCCATAAAGAACCAATAAACCAAACCCCAGATTATCAGGAAGAGAATTCAGAAGACGAGCCAGTCAGCTTATCAAACCGTGCATGGCCTTTGATTGAGCTCTTAGAAGATGCGGCAAAAGCACAATGCAATGTGATGTGGCGAAAAGCTTAAAACTGAGGCAGTAGGGTCGCGTCGCTTCAAATTTTCTTAATTATTTATTTAAAAAAATACGCTGCTGCGAAATGTTGGTTATCTGTTATCAAATCTTATGTTAAAATAGCTCAGTTTTATTCAACCCGTCCGAAGTATTAGCATGCTAACGCTCAATCAGGTAACGCTTAGTCGTGGAAACAAGATCTTGCTGCGCCAAGCTACGGTAAGTCTTTTTGAAAAACAAAAAATCGGGCTTGTAGGGCGAAATGGTTGTGGAAAAAGTAGTTTTTTCAGCATGGTGCTGGGAAAATTAACGCCGGATACCGGGGTGTGTCAGTTAAATGCCCAACTTCGCATCAGCCATCTTTCGCAAGAGCTTCCTGAAAGTGATCTACCCGCATTGGATTATGTTTTAGCAGGGGATAAAGATTATAAAGCCTTGCTTAAGAAATTAGAGACGGCTGAAAAAACGGGTGATGATGAAGCCATTGTGATCTGTCATGATCGCTTATCTCAAACCGGTGGATATAGTAAGCCAGCACAGGCTGCTTCTATCTTAGCTGGCTTGGGATTTTCAACGAATGATCAAACATTAAGTGTGAATAGCTTTTCAGGTGGATGGCGGATGCGTTTGAACCTTGCGCGTTGCTTGATGACTCCGGCTGATTTATTACTGCTTGACGAACCCACGAACCATTTAGATCTTGAAGCAATATTCTGGCTTGAACGTTGGCTTAAACAAAATCCAGCTACTGTGATTGTGATTTCCCATGACCGAGAATTTCTAGATGCATTAGCAACCCATATTCTTCACTTTGAGCAACAAAGCGCTACTCTTTACACCGGTAATTACAGCCGCTTTGAACGAACGCGAGCGGAAGCAATTGCTTTACAACATGCTTCATATGAAAAACAACAAACCAAGATTACTCATATGATGGAGTATGTGAATCGTTTCAAAGCGAAAGCTTCTAAGGCTAAGCAAGCACAAAGTCGTTTAAAAGCGATTGAGAAAATGGACATCATCGCTAAAGCTCAGATAGATTCTCCGTTTACCTTTGAATTTTATCCTTGTCCCAAAGCAGGGAAACCACTCATTCGTTGTGATGAAGTCAGCGTTGGTTATGCTTTGAAAGATCCCGTATTAACACGGGTTAATTTATCCTTAAATCCAGGCGATCGTTTGGCGTTACTCGGACCAAACGGCCAAGGAAAATCAACGTTTATTAAAACTTTAACTGGGGAGTTACTCCCCATGTCTGGGAAACTTGAGAGATCACCCCATCTCCAAATTGGCTATTTTGCTCAACACCAATTGGAAGATTTAGACTGTGCCCTAAGCCCTGTGCAAACCATCCTGCAACTCACCCCTGAAGCTCGCGAACAAAACGTTCGAGATTTTTTAGGCGGATTTAATTTTATAGGGGATATGGCTTTAGCTCCAATTCATCACTTCTCGGGCGGGGAAAAAGCACGATTAGCGTTAGCAAAATTAGTTTGGTTGCGTCCTAATCTGCTCTTATTGGATGAGCCGACCAATCATCTTGATTTGGAAATGCGCGCTTCTATTGAAATGGCTCTTCAAAGTTATGAGGGCGCATTGGTTGTTATTTCTCATGATCGCCACTTTCTACGCACCACCGTGGATGATTTTTATCTAGTGTATCATCAAAAAATTAAACCCTTTGATGGGGATGTGGATGTTTATCATCAATGGTTATTAAGCCATGATGCGTCTTCTGCGACCATACAGAAAGAAAACAATTCAAATAATGATTATCGCGAGAAGAAAAGCCAGCAAAATCGTTTGAAAAAATTAGAGCAGCACATGGAGTCGTATCAAGCTGAGATTAAAGCGCTAGATCTCAAGCTTAGCGATTCATCACTTTATTTAAACGCTGACTCGACTTTGTTAAATGAATTGACTGAAAAACGTAATAAAATTGGCCACCAACTCATCGACGCTGAAGAAGAATGGCTTGAGTTGATGGCGTCGCTAGAACATTAATTGTTCAATTGGAGGTTGATATGACTACTCTAAAACGAGATATTCTAATCACACTTACAATTAAATTTTTTTTATTAACGATTCTATGGTTTGTTTGTATTAAACCTCTTCGTCATAAGCCAATTGAAACACACGATTGGATGCTGAAGTATACCGTTCAAAACAAACGGTATTTGAATCAAGGAAATTCATAAAATTTTTTTAACCTTTTACAGAGGTGGTCTATGATTCCTGGTATTGATGTTGTTGATTTATCCCGTTTGCAGTTTGCATTGACGGCGTTATATCACTTTCTCTTTGTTCCCTTAACCCTTGGGTTGTCGATCCTATTAGCCATTATGGAAACAGTCTATGTGATGACCGGTCGGGAAATCTGGAAGCAAATGGTTAAATATTGGGGGGTCTTATTTGGTATTAATTTTGTTCTAGGGGTTGCAACCGGATTAACGATGGAGTTCCAATTTGGAACGAATTGGGCGTATTACTCTCACTATGTCGGCGATGTGTTTGGTGCACCACTTGCAATTGAGGGGTTAATGGCGTTCTTCCTTGAAGCAACCTTTGTTGGTTTATTCTTTTTTGGTTGGGATAAATTATCAAAATTTCAACATATGTGTTGCACTTGGCTGCTTGCTTTAGGTACTAATTTATCTGCGCTTTGGATTTTAATTGCAAATGGGTGGATGCAAAACCCAGTGGGTGCAAAATTTGACTTTGAAACCATGCGAATGGAAGTGACAAGTTTTTATGACGTGATGTTTAATCCGGTTGCACAAGCAAAATTTGTTCATACCATTAGTGCGGGCTATGTAACAGGTGCCATATTTGTATTGGGTGTTAGTGCGTACTTTTTGTTACGAGGTCGAAACGTTCCGTTTGCAAAGCGCTCAATGACGGTTGCGGTTTCCTTTGGCTTAGCTTCAGCTTTATCGGTTGTAGTACTTGGGGACGAAAGTGGTTATGTGGCCAATAATAATCAAAAAATGAAATTGGCCGCGATGGAAGCGATGTGGCATACCGAGAAGGCACCAGCCGGTTTAACTCTTTTTGGAATTCCTGATGAAAAAACAATGACTACGAAATATGGCATTGAAGTCCCTTTTGCCTTAGGCATGATAGCGACCCGTTCTTTTAATCAACCGCTTGAGGGAATAACCGAGTTGGTTGCTGAGGGGAAAGAGCGGATCCGCGAAGGTATGTTGGCTTATGATGCCTTAACTCGTTTACAACAGAATCGACAGGATGAGCAAGCTAAATCAGACTTTCAAGCGCATGAGAGATATCTTGGTTATGGCTTATTGTTAAAAAAATATACGGAAAACGTAAGTGATGCGACGGAAGAACAAATTGATCAAGCCGCTAATGATTTAAAACCCCATGTTTCTCCGTTATTCTTTTCTTTTCGGATTATGGTAGCTTGTGGTTTCTTTTTTATTTTCTTGTTTGCAACAGGGTTTTACTTATCTATTAAGCGTAAGCTACATACTTCCCGATGGTATTTGCATCTTGCGTTCTGGTCCTTACCGCTACCCTGGGTTGCCGCCGAATTAGGATGGGTGGTTGCTGAATATGGGCGCCAGCCTTGGGTAGTTCAAGGGGTTTTACCGACCATGCTCGGCACTTCTTCAGTGACGAGTTCACAAATCCTCACATCACTCGCAGGATTTATTATTTTCTATACGATCTTAGCGATTGTAGAAGTTTATTTGATGGTCAAATACATTCGTCTTGGTCCTGATCATAGCGCCCATTAGGAGATAAATATGCCAATAGATTATGAATTATTACGCGTTATATGGTGGGTACTACTCGGTATCTTGCTGATTGGCTTTGCGATTATGGACGGTTTTGATTTAGGTGTGGCCATGTGGTTGCCCCTTCTTGGCAAAACGGATATCGAACGGCGCATCATGATTAACAGCATTGGACCAGTATGGGAAGGAAATCAAGTCTGGTTTATTCTTGGTGGTGGTGCAATTTTTGCAGCATGGCCTGCTTTGTATGCGTTGTCTTTTTCAGGATTTTATCTGGCGATGTTAGTCATCTTACTGGCGTTGATTTTGCGTCCTGTGGGATTTAAATACCGCTCTAAGCTTGAAAATCGAAGATGGCGAACGGTATGGGATTATGCGCTTTTTGTGGGTGGATTTGTTCCTTCCTTGATTTTTGGAGTAGCCGTTGGCAACGTGCTTGAAGGTGTACCATTTCATTTTGACCTCACGTTGCGCCCATTTTATACCGGCTCGTTTTTAAATTTACTCAATCCCTTTGCCTTGCTGTGTGGTCTTTTATCGGTTGTGATGCTTGCGATGCATGGCGCATTTTACTTAAATCTTAAAACAGAAGGACATTTGCAGCAACGAGCACGTAGGGCTGCAAGAAGTTCTGCGTTATTAACATTTGTATTGTTTGCAGTCGGTGGACTTTGGCTTTTTTATGGTATTGATGGATATGTATTAAACGATACGGTCTTGCATGAAGGGCCATCTAATCCGCTTTATAAATCCGCTATTCGTAAAGCTCACGCCTGGTTTTCAAACTATCAGCAATATCCTATGGCTTTGATAGCCCCCATAGCTGGAATGCTTGGGGCATTGTTAGCCTCATTATTGCTTCGATTTGCTGGACTTGCGTTTTTCTTTAGTGGGGTAACGGTTTTTGGAATTATTGCAACCGTTGGGGTGAGTATGTTTCCTTTTATTTTACCGTCCTCTTCCCATCCTTCCCAAAGCTTATTGGTTTGGGACAGTTCATCAAGCCATCTGACATTATTTATTATGTTGATTGCAACGGTTATATTTTTACCCATTATTTTACTCTACACTTCATGGGTTTATCGTGTATTGCGCGGTAAAATCACAATGGATACCTTATTAGAAAATAAGGACTCTGCTTATTAACAGACATACGTCATAAAGGCATGAATGCTTTTATGACGAATTTACGTTTAGGGGGATTTGATTATGTGGTATTTTTCATGGATTTTAGGTACGGGGCTAGCCTGTACTTTTGCTATATTGAATGCAATGTGGCTAGAATTACGAATCGATGGCTCGCAAAAAGATGAGGCTCTTTACGACTCTGAAACGGTCGGATAATGGTTTTGTCATGTAGAAGGCCGCTCTATGGTTCGAACCAGCTTTAACGCTTCTTTTGCAGCTCGTTGTTCGGCTTTTCTTCGGCTAGGCCCTTGTCCAAGGGTCGTGAGCTTTAAGTCAGGAATTTCACAACGGATATGAAATTCTTGATCATGTTCTTCGCCCTTAATTTTTAGAAGGGTGTAATTAGGCAGGGGTATTTTTTTTGCTTGTAAAAATTCCTGCAACTGAGTTTTGGGATCTTTTAGATTATCATGCAACCCATCATCATCCAGACGTGACTTAAATAAATTTAAAATAACATGCTGGCATGGTTCAATTCCACCATCTAAAAAAACTGCAGCAAACACGGCTTCTAAGGCATCGGCTAAAATGGACGCACGCCTAAAACCGCCACTTTTTAATTCCCCCTGGCCTAGATATAAGTAGTCACCAAGATTAATTTCTAAGGCGATCTCGGCGAGCATCTCACCTTTTACAAGATACGCACGCAAACGACTGAGTTCGCCTTCGCTTTTATGTTTAAATTGCTCATATAAGGCATTGGAAATGACGAAGCTTAAAATAGAATCTCCGAGAAATTCCAGGCGCTCATAATTAACCGCACCGGCACTGCAATGCGTTAAAGCTTGCTTAAGGTAATTTAAGTTATTAAAGCGATAGTCTAGCGTTCTGCATAATCGTTGTAAGTTAATCTCGACCAATGGTTACCTCACGGGATACATCAAAATCAAACAAAAGACTCATATTTCCAACTAAGGATTTCGTCACTTTATAGGTGATAGCCACTGTATATTGCCCCTCACCACTGGGTTTAATGAGAATTTTATCTTCAGGGATCTCAACGCCATTCACATAGAGTTGATTGGTTAATTTCTGCCGCAACACATGGGCATTTGTCATGGGATCACCAGAAAATTCCGTTTTAGGAATTTTATCTAAGGTTTCTATTGATTTAATCACGGTATAGTGCTGAATATAAACGGGTACGATCCGCATGGAGGTGACCAGAACAATAATAACTACCGCCATGGTGAATACCATTCCAATGAAAGACATCCCTGATTGCTTATTCATATTGCCTCTTGTTTAACCTCAGATTAATGAATGACACTTCCAAGTTTAGACCATCGAATCATCCCTGTATTGCTATTCCAACTCATCCATACTAAAAAAGCTTTGCCACGAAGGTATTTGTCAGCTACAAATCCCCAATAACGGCTATCAGCACTGTCGTCGCGATTATCGCCCATTACAAAGTAATGGCCTTCAGGGACTTCTACTTCAAAATCCACAGGTTTGACATCGGGACGAATAAAAATATCATGTTTTATTCCATTTAAGATTTCTTGGTATTTTGCCACAGGTTTTCCTGAACTTTCATCCATCGTGTATTCGATGAAATCCTGCTTCATTTCAACGCCATTAATGGTCAACTTTTTGTCGCGATACACGACTTTATCACCGGGCACACCAATCACACGTTTGATGTAATCGTAAGATGGATTAGGCGGCCATCGGAATACAGCGATTTCACCCGTCTTGGGATTGGAAATTGGTAACACTTTAGTCTCAAGCACCGGTAGTCGCAATCCATAAGCAAATTTATTCACCGCGACAAAGTCCCCCACTAATAACGTGGGCTCAAGAGAACCGGAAGGGATCCGAAATGGCTCAATAATAAAAGAGCGAAGCAATAGAACAATCAAAAACACTGGAAAAAAAGAACGTGAAAGCTCGATGATCTTAGCCTGTTTTTGAAGAGGCGTACGCTTTTTAGACCAGTAAAGCAGGTCAATTAAAGCAATTAATCCGGTAACCAACGTTAATGAAACCAACAAAAGAGCAAAGTTCATGGACATACCTTATTTTTTTCTATCCGTTTGAAACACAGCCATAAACGCCTCTTGAGGAATTTCTACCTGGCCAACCTGCTTCATGCGTTTTTTACCGGCTTTTTGTTTTTCAAGCAGTTTTCGTTTACGCGTTACATCGCCGCCATAACATTTTGCCGTGACATTTTTACGTAAGGCTTTAACCGTTTGGCGAGCAATAATATGGCTGCCTAGGGCGGCCTGAATCGCCACGTCAAACATCTGGCGCGGGATTAAGTCTCGCATTTTTTCAGCCAAAGCTTTACCGCGGGTGTGAGCTGCACTGCGGTGAACAATAACCGACAGTGCATCAACACGTTCACCATTGATTAAAATATCCATTTTAACCAAGTCAGCGTCTTGAAACTTGATGAAATTATAGTCTAAAGAAGCATAACCACGGCTCACGGATTTTAAACGATCAAAAAAATCAGAGACGACTTCGCTCATTGGAAGATCGTATACAACGGATACTTGACGGCCGGTGTAGGTCATATTGACTTGCACACCACGGCGTTCAACGCATAGACTGATAATTTGGCCTAGATAGTCTTGAGGCACAAGAATGTTTGCGCGAACAATGGGCTCCATCATTTGTTTAATTTGCGGTGAAGGAGGCAAGCGCGAAGGATTATCAATCATTAATGTTTCACCTTTGGTGGTAATGACCTGATAAACCACAGTAGGGGCAGTTGAAATTAAATCCAGATTGTATTCACGCTCTAAACGTTCTTGGATAATTTCCATATGTAGCATGCCAAGAAAGCCACAACGGAAACCAAATCCAAGCGCTTCAGAAGATTCGGGCTCATAAAATAACGAAGCATCATTTAAACTTAATTTTGCCAATGCTTCTCGAAAAGCTTCAAAATCGTCCGCGCTAATGGGGAATAATCCTGCATAGACTTGGGGCTTAATCCGTTGAAAACCTGGCAATGGTTTCTCAGCGCGAGGTTTTTCAAGTGTGAGGGTATCTCCCACAGGCGCACCTTGAATGTCTTTAATGCCAGCAATGACATACCCTACTTCACCTGTTTTCAACGCGTCTTTTTTTGTTCTTTTAGGCGTGAATATTCCTACTTCATCCACATCGTAATTTCGCCCAGTCGACATCACATGCATTTTATCGCCTTTATGAAGCGAACCATTCACAATGCGAACCAATGATACAACACCTAAATAGCTATCAAACCATGAATCAATAATCAACGCTTGCAAAGGCGCGTCAGGGTCGCCTTTGGGGGGTGGAATACGGTGCACTAGCGCTTCTAATACATCTTCAACGCCCAAGCCAATTTTAGCACTGACTTTAATGGCATCTTTGGCTTCAAGACCAATAATGTTTTCAATTTCTTCAATGACTCGTTCGGGTTCGGCTTGCGGTAAATCAATCTTATTTAATACCGGCAACACTTCTAGATTTTGGTCGATGGCAGTATAGCAAACCGCTACAGTTTGGGCTTCGACACCTTGTGCTGCATCAACAACTAAGATAGCGCCTTCGCACGCAGCGAGTGAGCGCGATACTTCATAACTGAAATCGACATGGCCTGGCGTGTCAATGAAGTTTAAGAGGTAGGTTTCACCGTTTCGTGCTTTGTAATCCAAGGAAACGCTTTGGGCCTTAATGGTAATGCCGCGTTCTCGTTCGATATCCATGGAATCAAGAACTTGGGCTGCCATTTCACGGTCTGTTAGACCACCACAAAGCTGAATAAAACGATCGGCCAGAGTGGATTTGCCGTGGTCGATGTGGGCAATAATAGAAAAATTTCGAATATGCGTTAAGTCGCTCAATTGAAAACCTGCTGATAAATTAAGCCATTTTATATCAAAATTGCTTCATCAGAAAGGGCTAGCAAAGGGAAACCTTGGTTCATGACAGACTTTTTTCTACATAAAAAAGAAACGACAAGCGAAAACTCTGAAACAAAAAGGAGAGAGGTAGTCTCAGGCGTGCAAATACGATAAAATGAACCAATAGAAAACGGCTGTTTATTTTAAGGATGTCGCATGCATTTACTCGGACGATTAGTAGTGATTGGTTTGCTGGTTTTTTCATGCTCTACTCAGGCTGATGAAGCACTGGTAAAACGAAAGGAAGTTCAGCAATTTATTCATTCCATGGTAAAAGAGCATGGGTTCAATCGCCAGCAGTTAACGCACTGGCTTAAAGAAGCCCAATTTCAGCCGCAAATTATTGAGTCGATGAATCGGCCTTACGAAAAGAAAAGCTGGGATGTTTATAAAGCACTGTTTTTAACACCAGAGCGCGTTCGAAAAGGCATAGCGTTTTGGCAAGCGAACCAAAACGCACTAAAACAGGCAGAAAAGAAATTTGGCGTACCTCCGCATATTATTGTGGCGATCATTGGTGTAGAAACCTTATATGGTGAACGTCAAGGAAATTACCGCGTATTGGATGCGTTAACGACACTTGCCTTTGATTATCCTAAACGTGCTCCTTTTTTTAAGAAAGAGTTAAAAGAGTATTTAATTCTTTGTAAAGAGCAACACGTTTCTCCTACAGAGTTTAAGGGTTCTTATGCCGGTGCGATAGGTAAACCGCAATTTATGCCCAGTAGTTATCGATATTATGCAGTTGATTTTACCGGCAACGGAAAACGCGATCTTATTAATGATGATCAGGATGTGATTGGTAGTGTTGCAAATTATTTCCATAAACACGGTTGGAAATTAGATGAACAGGTTGCCCAACCTGCTAAAATTGAAGGTGCAGGATATAAAGCGATTCGTACTAATAGCAGAAATGCTGATTACGATTTGAACAAATTGATTGCAGCGGGAATTAAACCTGAAAAATCCCTCGCCAATAGTCCTAAAAAAGCTGGGCTTATTGAGCTAAACACAGAGGAAGGCGAAGCATTTTGGGTGGCTTTTCCCAATTTTTATGTAATTACCCGCTACAACACGAGCCCGCAATATGCTTTGGTAGTTTATTTGCTATCCCAGCAACTTCAGCGCTATTGGGCTTCAGCGCATAAGATTCATGATTACGCCTATGCATAAGGAATTGCGTGAACACTTGTTTCCTTTTTATCCATCATTCTGATGAGGAAAAGTATTTAAGTTTAACGGTGACGAGCCAAGGCCATATCAGTGCCCCGTTAACCTTTCGCACCTCAGAGGAAGTCAAGCAACTTCAGTCTGGAGGAGCAGTGACGATGGTTGTTCTTCCGAGTAAACTCTGTAGCATGCATGAAGTGCCATTGCCTTGGCTAGGAGAACGTAAGGCTCGTGCAGCTATTCCTTATGCGTTGGAAGAGCAGCTTGCACAAAGTGTCACTTCCCTACATTTTGCCTTTGATCGACAACATTATAAGCATAACACTTATCTAGTCGCCGTAATGGATAAAGAATATCTTGCCTCAATAATTGACAGGCTTGATTTTTCTGGGATTGAATTTGACCAAATTACACTGGATTGGTTTGCTCTTCAGGAAGGAGAGCATTGCGTTACTGAAGACACCCTTTTAATCTATGATAAAGCCTTTAAAGGTGCACTAAGCATTGAGCTTTCAGACATATATTTAGCCGATAATCCTGAAATTGAACTACTCGTATTTAATGATAGTGCTAGCTTATCCACTGAAAATCCCACAAAAAGTGTCAGTAAAACGGCTAAACAATGGATAGCCACACGCTTACTCAATGCTAAAACGATAGATTTATGTCAAGGAGAGTTTCAACGAGGTGGCAAACACGACACAACTCGTTTTTGGTATGTTGCTACTGCGGGACTTCTTGGAATGTTCGTGCTCAGTTTCTTTATAATTAACCTGACTAAGGTCCTGGTTTTAAATAACAAAATAGAACTATTAGACCAAGAAATAGAAATAATATACAAAGAATTTTTCCCTGAAGCCAAACAAGTCATTAGCCCGAGGTTTAGGATTGAACAATCCCTTAAAATCTCGAGAGCAGGGCAGGAGAGCGAAACGTTCTGGATGTTACTTAAGACTTTAGGAGAAACTTATGATCCTCAAACTATCACCATTCAACAATTATTGTTTCAAAACCAAACGTTAATCGTGGCCCTGAGTAGCAAAGATTTTCAGGCGCTTGAATCGTTGCAGCAAGCGTTACAACAATCAAATATCAAAGTTAATCAAACCCAAGCCTCATCTAAGGAAGGACAAGTGATGGCCACTTTGGAGCTAAAACGTTGAAAAATTATTGGCAGAATTTAAATGAGCGCGATCGTTTAGCTTTGGTGTTGGGTAGTGCGGTGGTGATTGTTTATTTAATTTACTTGATTGTTTTTTCACCTCTTTACAATGCTTTGGAACAAAAAACAGTACAACATAAAGAACAGCAAGAAACCTTGGCTTGGATGAAACAAGTACGAGGGCAAAAAAATCAACTGAAACCGCAGCAAAACTTAACGAACACGCAATTATTGTCCTTACTCTCTAGAAAACTTAAAAATCCGTTATTTCAACCTTTTCCTTATCAGCTTCAACAACTGAGCGGGGGTGATATTCAATTATCCTTTGAATCCGTGCCCTTTGTGATGTTTATGCAGTGGTTAAGACAACTGCATCAAACTTACGCGTTTTCGATTAAACAATTTAATGCCCAACGTCTTGATGCATCGGGATTGGCCAAAATTTCTTTCATTCTTTCAGCGAAAGAACGCCCCTAAAACGCGAATCATGATGGGTTCATGCTTTTTGAACCCATCATGGCTCGATGAGAACTTAGAGTTAATCAGCAACCCGTTGTACGCTTCCCCAAGATTCAATTTTTGCCCCTTCACGTACCTCTTCAGGCAATGTTTTTAAGGCTTGCTGAGCGGCTTCATAACTTGGGTAGCTTCCGTACACTCCTTTATAACGGGTTGTGCCATTTTGTTCATATTTCACTTGGGCACGTCGATCATTTTTCGGTGCTTTCACTAATTTACTGGCCACTTTCGATGCTTTATCTCCTTCAGCGAGTTCTATGGTATAGTTTGAAGGGTTTTGGCTTTGCACCCAGTTTCGGTCTCTATCTTTTGCACGCGCCGGTGAGTGATACGCTCCCACGTGATATGTTTCCGGGACAACGACAGGTTTTTTCTCACGCTCATAATCTCGATAGGTGTAGCTGGCATCATAACTTTCAGGGTATAACGGTTCGCCATTCCAGGTGTAGGTTTGATAATTCATATAACCATGCGGATTATAGGAAGTACAAGCATTTAAAATGAGTGCTGTACCCACCATTGTTATCACTCGGATTTTATTCCACATGACATCGCTCCCCCTTGTCATTTTTATTGTTGATGAGTGCAATCCATGATCGTTCTCTTATCTAAGTTATCTGCAATTTCTGTTAAAACTTTAGTAAAAGAGGTATTTTTAATAAAATGATAAAACTTGAATCGTTAAGGGTAATTTATGTGGACTCATCGCCGTTCCGGGCAGACTAACCAGCGTGGCACTCGTGATCATCGTGATCCCTATGAACGTGATAGAACACGAGTGATTCATTGCCCAGCTTTTCGCCGATTGCAACGTAAAACTCAAATTTTAGGAACCGATGAAGGCGATTTTCATCGCACGCGGTTAACTCATTCCCTTGAAGTGGCATCGATTGGTCGCAGTTTGGTGCGAAATCTGACTTTAAATCAGCAAGAGACTATCTTGTCTGGTTTATTGCCCAATGATGACTTAGTGACAGTAATTTGTTTGCTTCATGATATTGGCCATCCTCCATTTGGTCATGGTGGTGAGGTGGCTTTGAATTATAAAATGCGCAATCACGGTGGATTTGAAGGCAATGGTCAAACGCTTCGCTTATTAACCAAAGTTGAGAACAGCTACGGCGCTTATGGACTTGATTTAACCCGTCGAGCTTTATTAGGAGTTTTAAAGTATCCCGTACGCCGCTCTAATGTGGTGGCTACTCATCTGCCTCAAGTAGAAGAAACGTTTAGCAAAACCATTCGCATTAATGATTGGTTGCCGCCCAAAGGGTATTTTGATTGTGAAGAGCAGGAAGTGGCTTGGTTGTTATCTCCTTTTTCAGATTCAGATAAATTGTTATTCCAGTCACTTAGTCAAAAACCAAAAGAACGCATCCATGGTAAAGCCGCATATCATTCGTTTGATTGCTCCGTTATGGATGTTGCGGACGATATTGCTTATGGCGTGCATGATCTGGAAGATGCGATTCATCTTCGTTTAATTGACCGCAGCAAATTCGATACCAAGGAATTACGGTTGCTATTAGCCGATACACCTTTAGGAATGAATATCGATCAACTTCTTGATGAATTGTTCGACTCAGAAATGTGCATTCGAAAACAAGTGATTGGTGAGATGGTCAATTATTTTATTACTGAGTCAAAACTTCAAGAAACCAATCCTTCATTTGAAAATCCTGTTTTAAAGTACAACATCATCTTAAACCCAGAAGCGCGCGCTTTGCTTGATCATTTAATGCAGTTTATCTACATCCATGTGATTGACTCCCAGGAAGCCAGAACCTTTGAATATGGTGGTCAGACCGTGGTGTTACGCCTTTTTGAAGCCATCAGCTCAAATCCTGGGAGTTTATTGGATAATAAAAATCGTAGTTTGTTTCATGAGCAATCCGATGAAGAATCGGCTTTACGTGTGGTTTGCGATTACATCGCAAATATGACAGACGAATATGCTTATCGCATGCATGAACGCTTATTTGGATTTAATACCAGAACAATTTTTGAGCGTTTGTAAGATAAAAAATGGCGTCCCCAAGGGGATTCGAACCCCTGTTACCGCCGTGAAAGGGCGATGTCCTAGGCCTCTAGACGATGGGGACCTGGAGCTTTTTTCAGCGTTTTATAGCATGAGCTAAAAACGTAATGCGTTATGTTGCCATGAGTGGCGTCCCCAAGGGGATTCGAACCCCTGTTACCGCCGTGAAAGGGCGATGTCCTAGGCCTCTAGACGATGGGGACCCGGAACGTATTCCATCAGGATTATACTGATGGTGGAGCTAGGCGGGATCGAACCGCCGACCTCTTGCATGCCATGCAAGCGCTCTCCCAGCTGAGCTATAACCCCAAATAAACTGGAACATACTCTCAAAAAGAGAATCGAAGTTTAATGAGGGCTTCTTTTTCTGTCAAGGGTTTTTTAATGTATCTTAGGAATTTCTTTCCAAAAAATCATTTATCTGACGCGGACGCCGGAACTAGAGCCTGGGTGAACATGAGTACTACCATAACTTGAATGATTCCCCGTATGACCATGAGTAGGACGAAACATGGATGTTGAATGCCCATGATAATTACCTTGATGAAATCCTGGCGTATGACTAACGGTACAAGATGGGTATCTTCTTGTCCTTGGATTAAAAAAAAGACTCCCACCGGTAACGTAGACATCAGGTTGGGAGGAAGAGTGGGTATGAACATAGTGATGACGGTTGTTTCCAAATAAACAAGGTAGCAAGCAGGCACCAATGAGCAGTAAAGGAAGTACTATTAAAGCGCCAAAACCTAAACTTGCTCCAATCCCTGCCGTTAACGTTAAAGCCCCAGCTGCAACCGCTGTCGTGGCCGCTGCTGAACTGCACATGGAGAAGGCCAGAAAGCTGATGGCTGCGGCGATTGCAGCACTCGTGATTGCGAGTAAACATTTTAAATAAAAACTCATGGTGGTTACCTTTGTAATAAAATTCAAATTAATCGTTATCTGTTATCTAGAAATTGCAATTTCGACGCGTCTACGAGTTGAGTATATGCTTTTGTCCAGACTACTTTATGCTATTTTTTAAATCGCTTAAAATACATAAGATGGTTGTCGCACGTTTGCCAAAGCAGGACAGTGCTTTAAAGGTTTTATCATATTGGTCGCTGATTTTTTGCTTCAATGCTTGTTGAGTAAATAAACTGGCATAAGTAACTTTTTCATTAGCCAGATCAGATGATCGACCTTTACCTAGATTTTCGCTTTGATAACGATCAAGATAATCATCTTGCATTTGAAATAACAAACCAAAATGATTAGCAAACATGCCTAATGCGTGGGCTTCTTCACGGTTTGGCGTACCTGCGGCAAGAGCAGTTAATACACAAGCTCGGATTAATTGGCCAGTTTTTAATTGATGAATACGTGAAAGCTGAGCCTCATCGATTTTAGGATTGGATAATTCAGTCAAATCCAATGCTTGGCCACTTACCATGCCAGAAGGGCCGCTGGCTTTTACTAATTCGTTTGCAATCGTGATAATGTTACCTTCTGGTAAATAGCCTGGTAGTTTTGTCAGCAAGATTTCAATGGCCAAGGCTTGCATGCCATCGCCGGCTAAAATGGCAGTTGCTTCATCAAAAGCGCGATGGCAACTGGGTTTTCCGCGTCGAACGTCATCGTTATCCATGGCAGGCAAATCATCATGAATTAACGAGTAGCAGTGCGTCAATTCAATAGCAATCGCAATGTAATCTAAGCTCTCTAAAGAAGCATGGACTAAATTGCCAATTAAATAAACGAGCATAGGCCTTAGTCGCTTCCCACCTGGAAAAAGAGAATAACGTATGGCTTCTTTAATTCTTGGTGCTGGAATATCGGAGTATTCAATGACACGATTTAAAATAGATTCGTGACGAGTCATCAGTGCTTGCAACGTTTGTTCACCTGAAGTGGAGTTTTTCAAGCTGATTTTTCGTGGCTTGGCCTCTTGGGTTCTTTGACAACTCACCTCATGCCCTACGCACCTAGGCTTTTTTTGGGTCGCAGACGAATTATTCACACGCTCTAGCATTTTGGGATTACTGGCGCTACTTTTTGTGCTTCGGGAAGTCGAAGGAACATTCGGTTTATTCATCTACTTCATCACTTGGTGCGGACTTACTTTCTGAAAGGGCTTCGATCTTTAATTCGGCTTGATTTAATGCGTCTTCGCATTTTTTGGCAAGATTAATTCCTTTTTCAAATTGCTTTAATGATTCTTCCAGTGTTAAATCCCCTTTTTCAAGCTGAGCGACGATTTTTTGGAGTTCAGACAGGGATTTTTCAAACTGAGCGGGCTTGGTCATCGCCGTTCTCTCTTTGACAAATGATGCCATTATACTGCCATAACGATGGGTTTCAATACCCATGATTTGGATGGGGTCTGATTAAAACTGTGGATAAGTAAAGAATGGTATAAGAAGCGATTTAATTTATCCGGCGATTTCCGTTATGATGAGTTAACTTAGTTCACCTTATAAAACCAATGAAACAAAAAACGAAATTTAATTGCAGTCAGTGTGGGGCTAATTTTTCCCAATGGTCAGGACAATGCTCACAGTGTGGCGCTTGGAATACCATGGTCGAAGAGATAGCTCAAACCAGCAATAAACATAGCCGAATTACCAATTATGCCAACCAACGTTCCGAAGTGACCTTCGTGGAAGATGTCATTATGGACCAAGAATCTCGAATGGATTGTGGTTTATCGGAATTAAATCGCGTTTTAGGCGGGGGGCTCGTAGATGGATCGGTCGTGCTGATTGGGGGTGATCCGGGAATTGGTAAATCCACGCTCTTGTTACAAACGTTGGCGAATCTTTCTAAACAACAAGCCATTCTTTATGTTACTGGAGAGGAGTCATTGCAACAGGTGGCATTAAGAGCGAAACGTCTACAATTACCACTCGGTGGGTTAAGGCTTCTTGCGGAAACCCAGGTGGAAACCATTATTGCGCAAGCACAAAAAGAAAAACCTCGTGTCATCGTGATTGATTCGATTCAAACGATATTTACAGATTTGATTCAATCTGCTCCAGGTGGTGTTAGTCAGGTACGAGAATCAGCGGCACAATTAGTTCGTTTTGCTAAATCCACACAAACCGCTTTATTTTTAGTAGGGCATGTCACGAAAGAAGGCGCTTTGGCGGGTCCACGGGTGCTCGAACATATGGTGGATTGTGTTTTGTATTTTGAAGGGCAAAGCGATAGCCGCTTTCGGGTGATTCGAGCGATAAAAAATCGTTTTGGTGCAGTAAATGAATTGGGTGTGTTTGCCATGACTGACCGTGGGCTTAAAGAAGTGGCTAATCCTTCGGCTATTTTTCTTTCACGCCAGCCTGAGCCTACCCCAGGAAGTGCAGTGATGGTTACTTGGGAAGGCTCACGTCCCATGTTGGTTGAAATTCAAGCGTTAGTGGATCAAACTCACGCACCCCAAGCCAGACGGGTTACAGCAGGGCTTGAGCAAAATCGTTTAGCGATTTTATTAGCGGTTTTGCATCGCCATGGCGGAATAGCAACCTATGACCAAGATGTGTTCATTAATGTGGTGGGTGGAGTAAAGGTAACCGAAACTGGAAGCGATTTAGCGTTGCTTGCCGCCATTATTTCAAGCTTACGAAATCGTGTGTTTGATCGCAAAACCATTATTTTTGGTGAAGTGGGGCTGGCCGGGGAAATAAGACCAGTACAAAGTGGACAAGAGCGTTTAAGAGAAGCCGCCAAACATGGATTTACACGCGCAATCGTGCCTTTTGCTAATGCGCCTAAACAGCCAATGGATATCGAGGTTGAGGCTGTTAAACATTTACAGGAGGTTTTGGAAAAGATTTAAACTGGAAATTTTAAAAGCTTAGCCATTTCCTTAGCAAAATAAGTCATGATCATATCCGCCCCGGCTCTTTTGATGGCGATTAAACTTTCATACATAGCTTGTTGCTCATCCATTAATCCAAGTTTTGCTGCGGTTTTTATCATGGCATATTCACCACTGACTTGATATGCGCAAAGAGGCACTTGGGGGAAATGTTGTTTGAGTCGGAAAATAACGTCTAAATAATTCATGGCGGGTTTAACCATTAAGATATCAGCGCCTTCCTCAAGATCAAGACTTGCTTCTCGGATGGCCTCTAGACCATTGGCTGGATCCATTTGGTAAGTTTTGCGATCACCAAACTGGGGGGCGCCTTCTGCGGCTTCACGAAAAGGACCATAGAAACTGGAACTGTATTTAACTGCGTAACTTAAAATGGCAGTATTTTGATGATGGGCTTTGTCTAAAGCCTCGCGAATTGCCCCCACCATGCCATCGGCCATGCCGCTCGGCGCAATGAAGTCGGCGCCTGCCTCAGCAAAGCAAACGGCTTGTTTGCTTAGTAATGTTAGTGTTTTATCGTTATCGATAAGATCGTTTTTTAATACCCCGCAGTGGCCATGGTCGGTGTATTCACAAAAACAGGCATCTGCAATGATAACCATATCCGGATTGGTTTGACGGATGGTTTTGATCGCGCGTGGGATAATACCATTTTGCTCTAAAGAGGCCCTGCCTTCTGCATCTTTATGGGCGGGAATACCAAATAAGATCACGGTGGTAATGCCTAAATCGGTCAAAGATTCAATTTCTTCGGAAAGCGACCCAATACTTAATTGAAAATGACCAGGCATGGATTTAATTTCGCGCTTTTCCTGCAAGGTTTCACTGATAAAAAGTGGAGCGATAAGCTTACTAGGATGCAAATGATGTTCACGAACCAACGCACGAATGGATGAAGTTTGTCTTAAACGTTTTAAGCGAAGAGGGATTGAGTATGACGTCATGTTAATCCTTCGTATGGTTGTAAAGAAAGTCAATGCCATTACCGGTATCGCCAGCGGTAATTTGGATGCTGAAGTAGCGATTTAATAAATATTTAATGGTTAGTACATTACCATCATTTTGAAATAAGCCCATATTATAACTTAGATATAACCGTTTGGTTATGGATTTACCTATCACAACGGCTGTACTTTCATTGGTTTGATTGCTGGCTTGATCATAGGAAGCTGAGCGCTGTAGATTAAAGTCAAATCCTAGCGTATTTTTTAATTGGCTAATGAGTTGAGCCCCTTTGGTTCCTGAATCAAGATCCATTGCAGAAATAGCTGATAAGAGCAGTTGCCCTCCAGATTGGCTAGCTTGGCTTGCTGGCCTTCCTAAAATCATCAGCGATAAAATATCTGCTTGCGATAAATTAGAGGGAATAGAAAACAGCTTAACTTTTGGGTTGTTAATTCGGCCAGTGACTTCTACTCCTACCGTGACTTTCCCACCTAAATCAAATGTTTCTAAATTTCCTGAACTAAAATCAAACATTTCATTGGATGGGGCAAAACTGCTTGCATTTTTGAAGAAACGAACGGCCCTGATTCGAATACCGGGGTTAGTGAGTAGCCCACCGGTAAACATGAGCTCTCCTTCTTTGATGGTAAGATTTTGCCCATAGGCTTGATACTTCCCATCATGGATGCGAAGTTCCCCGACAGCAAAAGGATCGGCTCCTGGAAGTTTTTGGATGCGTATCCCACCTTCTAAATTACCGGTCAAGCCTTTGACATCTAATTGAACATGTTCGCCCATTTTTAAATCAATATCGGTTGTGATTGTGAGTGGAGTGGTTTCTTTTTTCTCACTTACAAACACAGCATCTTCAGTAAGACTGACGGTATCACTAAAGGTTATGGGTTTAATTTCAGCGTGGGGAACAAGTACCGTGCCTTTAATTGCAACCGCATTCGGCTCAAATTGAATTACAAGATTAGGTGACACATGGATAGAATACTCCGCGGTATTAAGAGCGGGAATGTTTTCACCCTTAAGCGTCATTTCACCCATTACCGTTGGCGCAAATCGACCGCTTCCACTTATTGCTAAGCTATTCCCTTGGGATAGAATACTTCCTGTCGCATTCCACTGGTTATTCGCCGTTTTAATCTCAAGGTTAATCGGGTTATAGGTGATATCTAAATTAGGAAGATAGATACTAGCGTTGTTTAAATTAAGTTGCCCTTCAAGAGCTGGATTCCCTAATGTGCCGGAGGCAGTTAACTTCATGGCCAGCTGGCCATGAAGTTTTTCAATTTCAGGGCTTATTCCATTTAAAAACTCAAGGGAGTCAATATTTAGACGAATGTCACTCTGAATGGGTTGTTTTGATGAGTAGGGAGTAGCTAAGCTGTATTGAGGCATCGAAAGGCTTAGATTAATGTGTTTATTGCGATCAAGCGTAAGTGCTCCTTTACTCGATAAGCCCTTAGACGTTAATTTAGCGGTTATTTTTCCTCCTTCAAATGAGATGGAAGGAAGTGTCTTTTGCTCGCTAGAGCGGTAGCTCCCGGGACTCACTAAAAACTCCATGTTCCCTTTTTGGGGGGCAGTTACTTTGGCATCTGCTTTAATGGTCGTATTTAGGCCCCTTAGAGCAGGATGCAAAAGCTCAGGCTGCGTGATTAAGGCATGCGCATCCCATTGATATAGGTCTTTTCCTTTAAAGGTCAGTTCATTTGGTCCAAGGGATAATTTTCCATTAAAAGCGCGATTAGCATAATGAATATCGCCTCGTAATAGATGCTCTAAATATTGAGCGCTAAAAGAGGACGTTAGCGTTAAAGTTTCAAGCGTGGTTCCCGAAAAATGGGTTGTAAATTCAATATGGGAAATAGGGGAATCGATTGCTTCAAAGGAAATCGCTTTTGAGTAGATTTTACCCCTTAAATGCGATTTGGCAGTCAGATCATAAGACACGTCTGCGATTATATTTCCTTGCGGTGTATCTAACACACTATGGGTTGTTATGGCTTGATTTTTGACTTGGGTGTTAATTGATAATTGACCGTTGAGAGGGCGATTAAATACCGCGTTGGCTTGGATATTCATATCCTGCCAGGTTCCATTAATTTCTAAAGAGCCCTTTTTACTCGCTAAGCCATAGTTGGGATTTAAGGTCCATTTCGCATCCTGCCATTTGGCATTCAATTGAATTTGATGAGCCTGTTTCAAACTACCTTGAAGTTGACCTTTCAATGGACCTGAGAATTGTCCTTGCCATTGATAATGCGATAAATCTCCAGAGAGCTTAACCTTCCCTTTCAACGCGTGTTTATGTGTTTTGGCTTCCAAAATCGCTAAGGTAGCCATCACATGATAAGGAGGCTTGGGTTGAATTTTGGCATTTAAATCTAAAAGCAATCCAGCATAATTTATCTCTAACTGATGAACGGACCAGAGTTGATTATTAAGTTCTGCTTCTAAGGTTAAATGATTCAGTACTCGCGTGATGCCAAGTTGTTCCACTTTGACGGCATCAAGGGTAAGATTTTTCACTGCGATAGCTAGAGGAAGTTTTGGAAACTCAAAGTCAATTTCTGCTGTCTCTTCAATGACTTCTGGCGTATCTTTAATTTTAATATAGAGTGTTTTAGCACGAAGTTCTTGAATGATTAATCGTTGTCGAATTAAAGCCAAAGGTTTTAAATGAAATTCGCCCTGAATTAATTTGATTTGTTTTGAATCATCTTCATATACTAGTTCTTGAAAGGAAAACTCATCAATGAAGTGACCTTCAAGTTTTTTAATCGATAAATGGCCAGGGATAAACGCATCAATCAGTTTAATGGTCGTATAAAGTCCTGGCGTCGTTGCTAAAAAAAAGGCTAATATCGCAATGACTACGATAAACATACTCAGAAATACATAAACGACCTGTTTTAAATAGCGCATCATTAAATATCCGGTCCCATGTTAATGACCAGTTTTGGATCCCTTCCTGGTACGCGTTGAAAACGATTCGTGATGGGAAAGGCTACCCCAACTTTAATTGGCCCAATTGGAGAAACCCACATCAACGCAGGGCCTGCATCATGTAGCATTTCTCTTGGAGTTGGCTTATATACATCTCCGACGTCATAAAAGCCTATTAAATACCATTTATCAATGAATTCTTTTTGTATTTCTATGCCACCATAGGTCATGACTTTACCAGGACCAATCGAGTTAAAGCTGTATCCTTTCAAGTTTTCAGCGCCCCCAAGCAGCATGGCAAGCGATAGCGGTAATTCGTACACATTACTAATGCCAGTTATTCCTTGGATCCCATGAAGATAGAAACGAGTACGGATTGCATCCAAGGTTAATGCACCTTTTGCATCGATGGTAGCTTGACTGATACTTGGAGCGATTAGCCCATTCATGGTGATGTTATAGCCAGTCGGCGTAAAAAGTGGATCGGTTGTCTTAGTCCAGGTTAACACGGCCTTGGGATAGAATAATGATTTTGTGGTTTTAGGAAAACCAGTGTAATTAAATCGCTCCGATAACGCATTAAGCGATAAGACTCTTTGATGATTTTTTTTAATGTGCTGATGCGCAAGTGATAATAAGAAAGCATTGCTGTAGCCAGTGGGGTAATCCAGATTTGAAACACTTCCTGTGATATTATAATTGTCCGTAATTGGGTTTCTTCCAGGAATCACATACTGTGCTAGTAGAGCATTTTCTTTAAATGAACCTTGGACAATGGCATTGAATTTATGACCGGCCCGATTTACAGGGACAATGTGCAGGGCTGCTCGTCCACGTGGCCCGGTATCGGTACCATAACCAACTCCTAAAGTATAATTTATTCGATGGACTCGTTCGAGGTGTACATCAATCGGGACGGTACGATTAGAATCAATTTGGGGCTTCACGACCACGGATCGAAAATAACCGCTTGCTGAAAGGGTTGATTCCAGCGTTAATAGTTGCTCAGTTGAATAAGGTTGCCCTGGTTGAAAAGGAAGATAGCGTCGTAACAATTCTGGGCTTACATAGGTTGGATCAAATCGCACGTGACCAAAATAAAACTGTGGACCTGTATTAAACACCAGCGTGATGTGAGTGGTGTAACGCTTCCTATCAATTAATACTTCGGATTGTTCAAAAGTCCCATGCAGGTATCCCTCATGTTCAGCGGCACTTAAGATGGATTCTTTGGCTTCATCGTATTTGGGGCTTAAAAAAGGTTGACCTTGTTTAAGTGGAAGAGCGTGCAGCGCTTTTAATAGTTCAGGATTGTTCGATCCCTCGCCTGTAATCTGAACTGAGAGGCTGGTTATCCTCATTTTAGGCCCAGGATTAATATGAACTCTTAAATATTGATGAGATCGTGCAAGAATCCTAATCCGTGGAGCAAAATAACCATAGGGATACATTGCTTTCTCAATTTGATGACGCAAAGCTTCTTCGGGATCCTGTGCTATCGATTCATCCCGATATAACTCTTCCAGGCGAGACTGAATATTTTGCTTAACCTCGTTTTTAACACCACTGATTTCAAATTTGACCGCTAAAGCCGTGGTTGCAGTTAGCCAGCAAAAAAGTATGAATAAAATGTATATTGGAAATTTTTTGATCAATTTTAATCGGTTGCTTTTATCAATCATGACGTTGGACTATAACATTATTCTGCTACTTCAGCAGCCATTAATGTTTTTAGACGATATATGAGTTCAAGGGCGTCACGAGGCGAAAGCGCATCTGCATCCACTCGTAAAAGTTCCGTTTCAATCTTTGAAAGAGAAGAAGCTTCTTGATGAGGATTGAAATGGGGTTTGATGGCGGTTTCAGCCCGTTGTAATTGTTGAGTTGCGAGAGAAAGCACCGCTTTTGGAAGGCCCGCTAAAGCAGCCACTTCAAGACCATAACTTTGTTTTGCATAGCCAGGTTCAACACGATATAAAAACGCAATCCCTTGTGCGCTCATTAAGGCTTTCAAATGCATATTTTGAATGGAAGAGAATTGTTCAGGCAAATGAGTGAGCTCGAAATAGTGCGTTGAGAATAACGTATAAGCTTTGATGGTGTTTGCCAGATATGCACAACATGCATAGGCTAAGGCCATGCCATCATGGGTACTCGTACCACGGCCTATTTCATCAATTAGAACCAAACTTTGGCTTGTGGCATGATTTAAAATATGAGCGGTTTCAGTCATCTCGACCATAAAGGTTGAGCGACCCGAGGTGAGATCATCGCTTGCTCCAATACGGGTAAAAATTTTATCAATTGGTCCTATGGTGGCTTCAGCTGCGGGTACATAACTGCCAATATGTGCTAAGAGAATAATCAAGGCGGTTTGTCGCATATAAGTCGATTTACCCCCCATATTCGGCCCAGTAATTAATAAAACATGCTTGGAAGGTTCAACTTCCAAATCATTTGCAATAAATCGTTCTTGCAACAGTTGTTCAATGACAGGATGTCTTCCTGATTTAATATGTATCCCTGCCTTACTGCTTAAAGAAGGTGCGTTCCAACCTAAAGATTGGGCACGTTCGGCAAGCGTATTTAATACATCTAACTCAGCAATGGCTTGTGCTATTTTATGAAGCGAATAAAGATAAGGCTGAATAGCTTCTAAAAGATGTTCGTAAAGCCATTTCTCTCGGGCTAATGCTTTGGATTGTGCAGATAACACCTTTTCTTCAAAAGTTTTTAATTCCGGCGTAATAAATCGCTCGGCATGTTTAAGGGTTTGCTTTCTTTGATAATAATCAGGAACTTTATCGGATTGTAAACGGCTGAGTTCAATATAATAACCATGAACGCGATTATATCCAAATTTCAAAGCAGAAAGCCCCGAGCGTTTTTTTTCGTTTTGCTCTAATTGAAGGAGCTTATCGGTGGCATGCTCACTTAACTCGCGTAATTCATCTAACTCCTCATCAAACCCTTTAGCAATCACCCCACCATCTCGAATCAGTATGGGAGGATTTTCATTAATGGCTTGGCAAAGTAAGGCATGCAGAAGAGGTAGAGGCTTTAACTCAGTATGTAAATGAGCGGCTAAGTCCGAATGGCAACGGGCAAGCAACTGTGCCAACTCAGGTAATAAAGATAAGGTGGATCGCAATAGAACCAAATCTCTTGGGCGTGCTGATTTTAAACCAATTCGTGCGCTAATTCGTTCAACATCGCACATTTGTTTAAGGAGGTGATGGATGGCAGGTCCTTGTTCAGCCTTTTGAAGGGCATGAATGGCTTTTTGTCTTTTAATAATGGCTTCATGGTGTCGAAGGGGACGGCCTAACCAGCGCTTTAGTAAGCGACTGCCCATAGTTGATGCTGTATGATCTAGCAGTCCAAAAAGACTTAAGCTTCGTTGCGCTTGCTGGGTATCGAACAGTTCTAAATGCTTTTGGGTGGAAGCATCCAATTGTAGAAAATCAGCGCTTCGTTCAATGGTTATTGTTTTTAAGTGGGGTAGGGCTTGCCGTTGGGTCATCGCCAAATAATGCAGTAAGCAGCCAGCCGAGGGGATGGCTTTGGGGCATTCTGCTTTTCCTAAATCATTCAGTGTTTGGCCTTCAAATTGTTGAACTAATTTTTTCTCGGCACTTTGTAAATCAAAATCAGAAGCAGGTCGTAGCTTTACGGTAAATAATTTTGCAAGATGAGTATAGATTTCAGACTCGGTTAATAAAATCTCGGCGGGATTTAAACGAGCCAATTCCGCGATTAATTGAGCTTTGTTGTCTAATTGGGACAAATGAAAACGCCCGCCGCTTAAATCAGCCCAAGCGAGTCCGTAATGTTCTTTACTTTCATGAACCGCTAATAACAAATGGTCTGATTTAGACTCCAAAAGCGCTTCATCAGTGACGGTCCCTGGGGTGATGATGCGGGTCACTTGCCTTTCAACAGGGCCTTTACTGGTGGCAGGATCTCCCGTTTGCTCACAGATAGCGACCGACTCACCCTTTTTAAGTAAGCGTGCTAAATAATTTTCAACGGCATGATAAGGAACGCCTGCCATCGGAATGGGCTTTCCAGCTGATTGACCGCGATGAGTTAACGTTAAATCCAATAACGTCGCTGCGCGTTTTGCATCCTCAAAAAACAACTCATAAAAATCCCCCATGCGATAAAAAAGTAACATATCAGGATAATCCGCTTTAATTCGCAAATATTGCTTCATCATGGGGGTGTGAGTGGATGACATCATGATTAGAAACGTATAAAAAAATTTATCCCGATTCTAACAAAGGATATTCATGAAGTCAGTAAAGAGAATCGTCGTTACAATATCGTGGTCGAGCTATGATCCTCTTATAATCAGCGTAGACATGATAAAAAGAACGAATTTATTTATTCATTAGGGAACAACCGATGAGATTGTTCATCGCCTATATTTATAACGATTGGCTTGGCCTTTTCCAAATCGAGTGCAAAATAACGATCTTCTCCCCAAAAGGAAACATCATTTCGAACTAAATCTAGTATCTTTTGCAGCGTATTAGAGGTCTTATATGGCTGTCGCAAATCAATACCTTGGCAAGCGGCAAGAAGTTCTACCGTTAAAATACCGTGGACATTTTCCACAATGTCTTTTAAGCGATAAGCAGCATAGGTTGCCATGCTGACATGATCTTCTTGATTTGCGGAAGTGGGTAAACTATCCACACTAGCTGGGTGCGCTAAAGATTTATTGGCACTCGCAAGCGCTGCTGCAGTGACATGCCCAATCATAAAACCAGAATTAAGTCCTGGATTTTGAGTTAAGAAAGCCGGTAATCCAGCATTGAAGTTCGGATCAATTAAAAGCGCGATTCTTCGTTCAGCAATGGCGCCAACTTCAGAGAGTGCAATAGCAAGCAAGTCCGATGCCTGTGCTACCGGTTCGGCATGAAAATTACCGCCGGAATAAATTTTGTCAATCTCTGTAAAAATCAAAGGATTATCCGTAGCAGCATTGGCTTCTTTAGTTAATATCGTTTCTACATGTCGAACATTATCAAGACTTGCGCCAACGACTTGTGGTTGGCAGCGTAAACAGTAGGGATCTTGAACTCTCGTACAATCGAGGTGAGATTGTCGTATTTCACTGCCTTGTAGATAGGAAAGAAGTGTTTTTGCAACTTGAATTTGACCTGTTTGGCCCCGCGCCTCATGAATTTGAGGATAAAAAGCGGTATCACAACCTTCTGCTGCGTCAACGGATAATGCACCAATGATCACACTTGCACTGATTAAGGTTTGAGCCTTCAATAAATAATAATAGGCAATTGCGGTTGAAACCTGAGTTCCATTAATTAAAGCCAACCCTTCTTTCGGAGCAAGCTCCAGTGGTTTTTGTGAAATCAATTTCAACGCTTCAACACCTGAAATTATTTCGCCTTTATAACGCGCAGTTCCTTCTCCAATGAGCGGTAGACATAAATGAGCGAGAGGTGCGAGATCACCCGAGGCACCGACAGAGCCTTTAGATGGGACACAAGGATAAATCTCTTCATTATAAAATTTGATTAAGGTCTCAATAATAATGGCACGAACCCCAGAAAATCCTCTTGCTAAGCTGTTGATTTTGAAAAGGAGAATCAATTTAACCAGATCATCAGGAAGCAATTCACCCATCCCTGCTGCATGAGATAGAAGAATTCGACGTTGAAGCGTTGTTAAATCAGAAAAAGGGATGGACGTATTGGCTAATAGGCCAAAACCGGTATTAATGCCGTAAACCATTTGTTTTTTTTGAATAATACTCTTAACAAGCAATTCTGCTGACAATACCCGTTCCCAGCAACTGGGCTCCAATGAAATAGAAGTTGATGTGGTAAATAATTGGCGAATCAGCTTAGCTGTGAGGTTACCTGGGGTAATTTGAAGTGTATTCATGGCAGGACTCTTTTGACTAATACGCCCAAAAGTTAAATGCATTGTATCAAGTCAATTTTAAAACGCAATTAGCCCTATCATTGGCAACATACCCATGAGCAATTTTCATGCATTTGCTCTCAGCCTAAAATCTCGCATGTTCATTGGCCATAAGTATATATATTTTCATCAAGCATGGTATTAAAAGATCGACTAAAATGATAAAGTACAAATAAGTCCTTCCAATACTAAAAATTTTTGCTAGACTGGTGAAGGAACTTCTTCAAAAAAAACAAAAAAAATAGGGAGATAAACATGAAAAAGTTGGCCATATTATTAGCCGCTGGTGTGATGGGCTTAGCCCTTACTGCTTGTGGTGGAGAAGAGCAACGTAAACAGCCTGAAGTTAGCAACGAAGCCGTTGCTCAGCCAAAAGCTGAAGACCAAGTAAGACCAGCTGCAGAACCAGCCCGGCCTGCTGCTGAACAAGAAGAGCAAAAAGCTGGAGAGTAATTCCACTCCAGTTTGATTTTTTATTAATTAATTGGCCCCGTTATGACACGGGGTTTTTTGTTTTATGAACGACTCATTACATAAAGAACCTATAGATGCGGTCATCACTTGGGTGGATGGCCGTGATCCGAATCATCAGAAAAAATTAGCCGATTATCTTGCTACTCTTGGCATTAGCCGACCAACTTCGGCGGCTCCAACACGCTTTAATGAATGCGGAGAATTAACATATAGTGTTTTTTCTTTATTGCATTATGCACCTTGGATAAGAACAATTTTTCTTGTTACCGATGATCAAACCCCACCTGTGTTGAAATTATTACAAGGAACACAGTTTGAAAAAAAATTAAAACTTATTGATCATCGTGAACTATTTAAAGAATACGAACAATATCTTCCCACGTTTAACAGCATTACCATCGAGTCGATGCTGTGGCGTATACCAGAACTTGCTGAGCGATTTATTTATTTTAACGATGATTGTTTACTCGTACGTCCTCTGAACTATGAAGATTTTTTTAATCAAAACAAACCCGTGCTTAGAGGAGTGTGGAAAACTCAGCATCATAAAAAATGGCATACTCAGCTAATTCTTTGGCTACCTTATTGGTTAAGAGCCTCAAATTTTTATAAACCAGTTGATGAACACCGCGCGTTGCAAGAAAATACGGCAAAAAAGGTAGGGTTTAAGAAACGATTTTTTCATTTACACCATGTTCCTTTTTCCTTATGCAAAACAACATTTAAAGACTATTTTTCTAATCACCCTGAGTTATTATCGGCAAATATTGTTTATCCTTTGCGTGATAAAGAACAATTTTGGCCCATTTCTTTAGCGCATCATCTAGATTTAAAAAACCATAATGCTGTGGTTGACTTACAGTTAAAAGCAATCATGGTGAATGGCGCCTTTCATTCGCTTAAAAAAATTAGACAACGCTTACATCAAATTGAAAAAAACAATCAAATTGCATTTCTTTGCATGCAAAGTATTGATTCTGCGCCACCTGAAATTCAACAATGTATGTTAGATTGGCTAGATGAGCATATTCCACTAAGATTTTCGTGACTTAAAACAAGAAAAACATTCTGTAAATAAATGGGGAGAACCGATGGAATTTCTGTCAACTGTGAACTGGCTTGGCTTATTTTATGCCTTAGCGTTATTGATTATCGGTTTAATTGTTGCAAAGCAAGTAAGCTCTATGGTTGAGCGAGCCGTTACCAAACGTTTCTCACGGCATCAGGCTCTTTTGACAAGACGCCTTATCTTTTATGCCCTTCTTTTTATATTCGTCTTTTCTGCTTTACAACAACTTGGGTTTAAACTTACGGTATTATTAGGAGCGGCAGGGGTATTTACTGTTGCTTTAAGTTTTGCATCGCAAACAGCCGCTTCAAATTTAGTGAGTGGGATATTTTTAATTTTTGAATGCCCTTTTAAAGTAGGGGATACCATCAAAATGAAGGATCTTTTAGGAACGGTGGACTCAATCGATTTATTGTCTACTAAAATTTTGACCCCTGATAATATGCGAATTCGAATTCCCAATGAGACCATCGTTAAGTCTGAGATCATTAACATGAGTTATTTTAAAACCAGGCGGATTGATATTCTTATCGGTGTATCCTATAAAAGCGATATTGAGCAGATAAAAAAGGTACTGCTTGATTTGGCTCATAATAATCCAGACGTATTGGATAATCCTGCTCCTCAAGCCATCATTAATAATTTTGCGGATTCTGCTATTGAAATTAAGTTTATGACTTGGACTGATACGAAGAAGTTTGTTAACGTTCGAGCCCAATTAAATGAGCAGATTAAGAAACGATTTGATGAGGAACAGATTGAAATGCCTTACCCTCAAATAACACTCCACCGAGCATAACTTATGGATCCTGTAACACAAGGAGCGCTTGGAGCAGCTTGTTCGCAAGCTATATTGCATCCTTATGATAAAAAAAATGCCTGGATTATTGGCGCGGTTTCAGGCATGGCGGCAGATTTGGACTTGCTCATCCGATCATCGAATGACCCCATGCTTTTTTTAATCTATCACCGCCACTTCACACATTCTCTATTGTTTATACCAATAGGTGCCCTCGTTGTGGGGTTATTTTTCTTGATGTTCCAACGCTTTCGAGCACGTTGGCGTATCACGTTATTAGCCTCTTTAATTGGCTATGCAACGCATGCCCTTTTGGATACCTGCACGAGTTATGGAACGTTATTGTTTTGGCCTTTTTCCAATTCTCGCTATGCTTGGGATTTTATATCCATTATTGATCCATTTTTTACTCTTCCTTTAGTATTAGGTGTGGTTTGGACGCGTGTATTGGATGATCGAAAAGGGGTTTGTTATGGTTTAATACTGGCGCTACTGTTTTTACTGATTAATATAGAACAACATCATCGCGCATTAACAGCCTTCGAATCCTTTGGTAAAGCTAAATATCTAAATTTAAAAAAGGTACGTGTTTTTCCCACATTGGCTAGTTCAACCCATTGGAGAGGTGCTGGATTTATTGGCAATAAAATCGTCTTGGTAGAAGTAAAAACGCCAATTTTTTCAGAGAGCTTTGTTCAATCCGCGAAGCTTTATCCAGCATTTAGTTTATCGGAGTTATCCAAGGCAGCTTATAATTCCGGCCAACAGGCTCGAGACTTTAAAATCTTTTATTGGTTTACCGATGGATATTTAATAAAAGCAAGTGATAATCCCTTGGTTGTGGTTGATGCTCGTTACATCTATGGAGTGCCGGTGCGCGCATTATGGGGAATTCGCTTAAATCCTGGTGCCGCCCATGTAGATAGCGTGCGAGACATCCATCTTATGAATGGAGTGAATTTACCATGAGTATCGCAATTTTAGCGACAGGCGATGAAATTATTACCGGAGATACCTTAAACACCAACGGGCATGAACTGGCACACCGTTTGGCATCAGATGGCTTATCCCCTGGGTTACAATTAGCTTGTGGAGACGAAGAACAAGAAATCATTTCCTGTCTTGAGTTTTTATCAAAGCACAAAGATACTGTGATTATCATAGGAGGGCTTGGTCCTACCTCCGATGATCGTACCCGTTTTGCGTTGGCTCGCTTTTTACAACGTAAGTTAATAGAACATAAAGAAGCCATTCAACATATAGAACGTATTTTGTCACGTGCAAACCTAACGATGAACACAGGAAATCGCCAGCAAGCACTGTTTCCTCCTGCCACAGTGTTACTACCTAATCCCTTTGGTACGGCAATGGGTGGAATCTCCCAAGCCAACCAAAAAACGTTTATTCTTCTTCCAGGCCCGCCTCGAGAATGCCTGCCAATGTTTGAGCAGTTTGTCTTGCCTGAACTTCTAAAAAACAAATCGAAAGGGAAAGTATTGTTAAAATGGCGGTTATTTGGCGTAGCTGAAAGTGCTGTCGCACAAATGCTTGAAGAAGCCATTTCTACCGTTGATTGTGAGGTAGGATATCGTTTGGATGTTCCTTATGTGGAATTTAAAGTACGTTGTCATCAACAGCAGGTCAGTGAAATAAAAGCACGGATTGATCCGCTTGTTACTGATTTTATTATTGCTCCTCCCGAATATCGAGCTTCAGAGCTTTTAAGACAACGCATTGCTGAGCTTAACGATACGATCGAAATTATAGATGATGCAACAGGCGGGCGGCTGCAAACGGCGCTTCAGCGTCAGGATAATTTTCATAAATTAACTTTTCATGAACGCGAATCTAGATTGCATTTTTATATCAGTGGGTTACAAGAATATTGGGAAAACATCACAAGTTCTAACACGCAATTAACCATAAAGTATCAAAACGATGGTCAGCAAGGCAGCGAAACCCATGAAATCCCATATCGAAGTCCCCTAGTATTGGAATATGCCACCGAATGGTTATGCTTCCGATTGCTTCATCTCATCAATCAATTGCATTAGGGCATAACATAGTTCTTCAGTACCGGCCTTCGTTGCTGCAGAAACAGGGAATACTTTGCCCTGCCAATTTAAGCCAGCACAGATGGAATCAATGCGTTTTTTAAGTTCCTTTTCATCTGAGATGGTATCGATTTTATTTAAAACCAGCCATCTTGGTTTATGCAATAATGCCGGATCAAAGGCTTTAAGTTCAGATAAAATGACCTTTGCAGACTCAATCGGGTCACTGCCGTCTATGGGGGAGATGTCAACCACATGTAATAAAACGCACGTTCGCGATAAATGACGCAAAAATTGATGACCTAGCCCGGCGCCTTCAGCAGCACCTTCGATAAGCCCTGGAATATCAGCCATGACAAAGCTTTTAAGCGGAGAAATTCTCACAACGCCAAGATTGGGATGAAGGGTGGTAAAAGGATAGTCCGCTACTTTAGGTTTCGCACTGGAAACAGCTCGAATTAAGGTTGACTTACCCGCATTGGGCAATCCTAAAAGTCCAACATCCGCTAAAACACGTAACTCGAGCCTAAGTTGCCGAACCTCACCAGGAGTACCGGGTGAGGTTTGTCGTGGCGCTCGATTGACGCTACTTTTATAGCGAGTATTTCCTAGGCCATGAAATCCGCCTTGAGCGACCAAGAGCCTCTCCCCAGCTTGCTTGATATCGCCTAAGAGCTCGTCGGTTTCAACATCAAACACCATGGTTCCCACGGGCACTTGAATAATAAGATCGTCGCCTTTTTTACCGGTGCAGTTTCCACCCATCCCACCTTCGCCGTTCTCTGCTTTATACTGGCGCTGATAACGAAAATCAATGAGGGTGTTTAAATCCTGGTTTCCTTCAAGGAAAATGCTGCCGCCATCCCCACCATCCCCACCATCCGGGCCGCCGCGGGGAACATATTTTTCACGTCTAAAACTAAGACAGCCATTACCGCCTTTACCGGCTTCAACTTTAATGGTGGCTTCATCTACGAATCGCATTGTTTTAGCTCTTAAAGATAGGCGTTCTTTGGTGGAAGGGGATAGAATTGCCGGACAAGGCTTCCGACAATTCTTATGCTTTAGGGAACGTAGATGCGATTATCCTTCGCTGACTTCACTAGCAGCTGGATCAATCATGACGAACTTACGATTTTGAGCACCTTTGGTGGTGAACCGAACAAGGCCTGATACTAACGCATACAGTGTATGATCGCGTCCCAGTCCTACACCTTCTCCAGCATGAAATTTCGTTCCGCGTTGACGAACTAAGATTTCTCCTGCATTCACCATTTGACCGCCGAAGCGTTTAACACCAAGATACTTTGGATTTGAGTCGCGGCCGTTACGTGTACTACCGCCTGCTTTTTTATGTGCCATTGCAATATCCTCTTAAACGGGCAAAACCAAATATTTATTACAAAATTTAGTTTGCACTTATTTCTTAATACCAGTTATTTTAACTTGAGTATAGTACTGTCTGTGACCCATTTGCTTCATGTGGTGCTTACGACGACGGAATTTAATAATTTTAACTTTTTTATGACGGCCATGTTCGACGACTTCAGCGTTAACTACGGCCTTGTCAACCAAAGGAGTTCCGCAAGTTACTTTATCGCCGTCTGTTAACATCAATACTTCGTCAAATTTTACGTTACTTCCAACATCAGCGGTCAGTTGTTCTATTTTTAAAACATCGCCTTCTTTAACGCGATATTGTTTACCGCCTGTTTTGATTACCGCATACATAATTAATTCTCCAACTCGCCTGCTTGGCCTTCATGGGTTCAATAAAGGTGCACATTCTATAAAATTACCGAGACGACTTCAAGTTGTATTTAAAATATTGTATACTCCGCGCACTTGTTATTTGAGAGTTTGTCTCAAGCAACAGTCTGTAAACACTAAGCGTTGCAGAATCAACCCCAATTAGCCTGGTCGCAAGGTTAAAATGCTAAATGGTTAGCATGGGGATATGTTTTTTTACGGAGACTTATAGAATGTCAACAATTACTTTAGAAGCAGAAACTAGAAACGATATAGGGAAAGGTGCGAGCCGCCGCCTACGTCGCGAAGAAAATAAAGTACCTGCTATTATCTATGGCGGTGATAAAGATCCACAATCCATTCATCTTTTACATAATAAAGTGTTAAAAGCACTCGAAACTGAAAGCATCTATTCGAGTGTATTTGAATTAAAGATTGATGGGAAAAAAGAAAAGGTTATCTTAAAAGATCTACAGCGTCATCCATATAAACCCATCATTATGCACATGGACTTACAGCGTGTCAGCGCGAAAGATGTTCTTGTTAAAATGGTTCCTATTCATTTTATCAATGAAGAGAAATCCAAAGGCGTGAAAGCGGGTGGCTTAGTTAGTCATACTATGAACCAGGTTGAAGTTCGCTGCCAAGCAAAAGATCTTCCTGAATACATCGAAGTCGATTTATCTGATATGGAAATGGATGATGTATTGCATCTGTCTGATTTAAAATTGCCTAAGAACGTTCAATTATCTATTGATCCAACAGAAGGCGGGCATGATCACCCTGTGGTCAGCATTCACGAACCCCGTGTTGAATTGGAACCAGCACCTGAAGCAGAAGCTCCAGAAGTTGAAACCATTCCTGGACCTGAGTCTCTGGAAGCTCAACAAGCTGGTGAAGAATCCGCTGAAGAATCAGGTGAAGAAAAACCTGAGTAATTCGCCTTGGGTTGAGCACGGGGTTGCTCAACCCAACTTGTTTATTAAAATCAAGGCGTAAAACGTTCATTCATGACCATCAAGCTCATCGTCGGTTTAAGAAACCCAGGTGCATCCTATGCGCAAACGCGCCATAATGCAGGCGGCTGGTTTGCCGAACAATTAGCGAACCGTTATAATCTTACGTTTAAACCAGAAAAGAAATTGCATTGCGAGCTAGCTCATCTTGAAATCGATGATAAGACTTGCAAAATTATTCTTCCCTTAACATTTATGAACCACAGCGGCATGCCTATTCGAGCCGTTGCCCAATTTTACCGCATTAAGCCCGAAGAAATATTGGTAGCCCATGATGAACTCGACCTGCCAGCAGGTCGCATCAAGTTAAAAACAGGCGGGGGGCATGGAGGACATAATGGCCTGCGGGATTCGATTCAACAATTGGGGATGAATCATTTTCATCGGTTAAGGATTGGGATAGGCCATCCAGGTCATAAAGAACTGGTCTTAAATTATGTATTAGGCAAACCGAGTGCTCCTGAGCGTGAGGCCATTTTTAACGCCATTGATCGTGCCGTGGATGAGATACCTACCATTTTATCAGGTAATCTCGCCAAAGCGATGAATCAGATTAATGTTGGTGATTAAATATATTTCTCACGAAACCCCCACTCTCCTATTAATGGAAGAGGGGAATCTTTAATCATGCAGCTTTACGAATACAAGAGTTCACTCCACTCAATGTATCATTTTAAATGAGGTTTTCATGGGATTTAAATGCGGTATTGTAGGCTTACCCAATGTAGGAAAGTCCACTCTTTTTAATGCGTTAACCAAAGCGGGCATTGAAGCGTCCAATTATCCTTTTTGTACGATCGAACCTAATGTGGGTATGGTTACCGTTCCAGATCCTCGATTAATTGCGTTAAGCGAGATTGTAAAGCCTGAGCAAACCGTGTCGGCGGTGATGCAGTTTGTGGATATTGCTGGACTTGTCAAGGGTGCTTCTAGTGGGGAAGGGCTTGGCAACCAGTTTTTAGCAAATATCCGCGAAACCGACGCCATTGCTCATGTGGTTCGCTGCTTTGATAATTCCGATGTGGTTCATGTTGAAGGGAAGGTTGATCCCATTGATGATATTGAAGTGATCAATACCGAACTTGCTCTAGCCGATATGGAAACCGTAGAAAAAGCCCTCAATAAAGCTGGAAAATTAAATAAAAGCGGTAATAAAGAAGCAGCATTTGAAACAACAACACTGGAAAAAATCAAAGCGCATCTGGATGAAGGCTATCCTGTAAGGACCCTTGAATTAACTCCTGATGAAGCGACAGTGAGTCGCCGATTATTCTTACTCACCGCAAAACCTGTGCTATACATTGCAAACGTGGATGATAACGGGTATGAAAATAATCCTCATTTAAACCGGGTAATCGAGTTTGCAGAAAAGGAACAGGCTGAAGTCGTTGCCTTATGTGCTGCAACCGAAGCTGAGCTCATGGAGCTTGAGGAAGAAGATCGAATGGAGTTTATGCAAGACCTTGGATTAAGTGAACCTGGTTTACATCGAGTGATTCGGGCAGGGTATAAATTATTGGGATTGCAAACTTATTTTACAGCCGGAGTTAAAGAAGTGAGGGCTTGGACGATTAAACAAGGAGCGACAGCTCCCCAAGCAGCCGGCGTGATTCACACCGATTTTGAAAAAGGATTCATTCGCGCGGAAGTTATCGCATATAATGATTTCATTGCTTATCGCGGAGAACAAGGCGCTAAAGAAGCAGGAAAATTACGCTTAGAAGGAAAAGAATATCTTGTTAAAGATGGTGATGTCATGCATTTTCGTTTTAATGTGTAATGCTTCAACCACTCTAGCTCAAAAAAAATTTTCTAGCCCATCTATGGCCTGTTGACAATCCACCTCATGCCCTATGCAGCTGGATTTGACGCGTTGTCCAGTGTTTTAGCGAAGTATGCCTTGATTCCGTGGACAAGTCGAGAAAACAGGCAAGTCGTAGATTTAAGCTACCCCCAGCTTTGATGATTTTTACATGATGTCTTAATAAAAGCAATTTGAATAAAATCAGCTATGATTATAATATAATCACTTATTCTTAATACATTCATGTCAGATTCTCCCAAAAAGACTTGTCTAAAAGAAATTACAGCTGGTTTTTTAAAAGAAATTGATAAATTAGACGATATCGATAGAACGATCACCAATGAAAATTTTAAGGGATCATGGGGCCTAAATAACGCCGATGTCAGTAGAATCAGGGCTCGTAAATCCGTTATGGAAGAGGTTTTTCATTCCCTCCAGCAAGATATTTTAAACCAATCGACGCTTACTGATAAAAAAATGCCCTATGCGTCTAAAGTAACGGCTCATTCTGAGAGACTTAATGCTCATATCGATTCCATGACTGAGGATAAGGCTACTGAAGTGCTTCATAATTTTTTAAAAAAAACAGATGAAATATGCAATAACAAAGAGGTTGTACAAAGAAGTCCTTATAAAAATAGTGCAGAAAGAATGACTACAGCTGAAAAAAGCAGTGCCTTAAAAGAACATTCGATAAGCAAAAATTGGGTATCTAACTTACTAGCCAAGTTTGTTAAAAAAGCGAGGGAAGCATTAGGGATCAAAACTTCTTCTGAGCGACTTCTTGATGAATCAAGAGAAAAAGCAAGCTTTGGAAAACCAGGTATGCATTGAATCCTCTCTTAACCCTTGCTAAAGTGTATTCATTCGTTTTTAACCGATTTTACCGATGGACCATGCAGCTGAAATCAAACGATTAAGTGTTGCGTTTAAAACCAAGGAAGCTCCCATCGTTGCGGTGAAAGACGTAAGTTTTGAGCTCTATCCTGGTGAAACACTCGCATTACTTGGCGAATCAGGATGTGGAAAATCGCTGACTTCTTTAGCCTTAATGCGTCTTTTGCCTCTCTATGGAGTTTACGGGCAACAAAGTGAGATCAATTACGCTGGCGTTAATCTCTTAAATCTTCCTGAACAACTCATGCGTACGTTTCGTGGGCGAAGGTTCGCGATGATCTTTCAAGAGCCAATGACCGCACTAAACCCTGTGCTAACTATCGGCCAGCAATTATCTGAAGCATTAAAGCAGCATCAATCCTTAAGTCAGTCTGAGCGACAAAAGCAAATGATTGCCTTATTAAACGAAGTGGAAATGCCTCATCCTGAGCGACGGCTTATCCAATATCCACATCAATTATCTGGAGGGCAAAAGCAACGGATTGTCATTGCCATGGCGTTGGCTTGTAATCCTGAAATATTAATCGCTGATGAACCCACCACAGCGCTTGATGTTACGATTCAAGCGCAAATTCTTACGCTCTTAAAAAAATTGCAAGCTCGCCACCAAATGAGCATGCTGCTGATAACACATGATTTAACAGTGGTCAAAGCAACGGCTGATCGAGTTTGCGTGATGTATGCTGGACAGATTGTTGAAAATGCAACGGTCGATGACTTTTTTAAGCAACCTTTACATCCTTACTCGCAAGAATTACTGGTATCCGTGCCTTCTATTGCTAAGCGAGGGCAAAGGCTTCATACCATTAAAGGTACGGTGCCCACGTTGGATGCTATGCCAATAGGATGTCGTTTTCATCCTCGGTGTGCCCATGTCTTTGAGCCATGTAACGAAATTGAACCCGAGCTTCAACCGATTGAGCAGCGAAAGGTTCGTTGTCATCTATATCCAGAACATATTGTCCCACCCGATTTACCGAATCATAATGAGACATGGGCTGAGCTTGAGAATCACGCTGAACCCATCTTGAAGGTCAACAATATGTCGGTTCATTTTATATCAGGAAGTCTTTTAAAAGGAACCAGAGAAGTTTTTAAGGCCGTTGATGACATTTCATTTGAGATTAAAAAAGGTAAAACGTTGGCGTTAGTGGGTGAATCGGGTTGTGGGAAAACAACCATTGCTCGCACCATTATGCAACTACAGCCCATTACATCAGGAAAAATCTTATTTCATGATGAGGAGGTTACTCGATTAAAAGGCTATGCATTACGACAGTTTCGCAAAAAAGTGCAGATTATTTTTCAAGATCCCTATTCTTCGATGAATCCTAGATGGACAATTGATGAAATCCTAGCAGAAGGCATGCTCGCTCAAGGGATTAGAACGCGAGACATTAAGAAAAAACAAGTTCACTTACTTGAGCAAGTGAATTTGCCGGCAAATTGTTTGTCTCGTTACCCCCACCAATTCTCAGGTGGCCAGAGACAACGGATCTGCATCGCCCGAGCTTTAGCAACCGAGCCTGAGCTACTTATTTGCGATGAACCCACCAGTGCTCTTGATATTTCCGTTCAAGCTCAAATTATTAATCTTTTGAAAGATTTGCAGCAAGAACAAGGATTATCTTATTTGTTTATAACGCACAATATGGCAGTTGTTGCTTATCTTGCCGATGAGGTACTGGTTATGAAATCCGGTAAAAAAGTTGAAGAAGGTTCTTCTGATGATATCTTTCAAAATCCTAAAGAACCTTATACTCGCAAGCTACTTGAAAGCGTTTTACCCAACTAGTGCACAATTCTTCATATTTCCTTAAGAATTTCGCTTTATACTTAACTATAAGATTAACATAATCATTTTATGAGTGATTTCCATGAAATTAAAACGATATCAAATTACTTACGATAAGGTTCCTGAGTCTTTTGATTTGCCTGAGGGTATCTATCTTTCTCCAGAAATAGATGCTCTCCCTGAGGATTCAAGCCAATATACAGAGGAACAAAAAAGCCAACTTAGGAATTATTTAACAACTATGTTAAAAGATCTTCCTCGAACCTGCTATATCGATTTTGATGGTAGAACAGTGGAAGATTTAAAATCCTTCTGGGTGGTATCAACACCCTTTGGGCATCAATTAGCACCAGGGGTTTACCCTGGATATACTCAAGGAAATTTAACCGGAGCATCGATCGGCCACGTGATCTATACCGTTAATATTTCTGTTCCTTTGATGAACTCACAACCTCATCTCACTAAAAAATTAAGCCAAAATGAAGTTAGTGTTTGTTTCTTTTATATCGATGATGAAGGGAATCCAGCTGGATTCTCACTCATTGCGATGCTGGATGATTTAACCCCTGATAAAAAAGAAAAAGGATGGATTATCACCACGTTACAAAATATAACTGCAGCGCCGAAAGATCGCGCGGTTGAAGTTTTTGCGACGGAAAATTTTGTACCGAATGAAGGGCAATCTGAAATTATTGTAGATGGCTTTGCTTCGTTTTCAGGGGAGCTTCGTCAAGCTATTCGTAGTGATAAAGTATTTCGTCTAATATCAACATTATTTAATAAAAATGGTTCCATTAACGAAGAGTCTTTACGTGTTTTACATCTATGCATTCAACCTAATACGATTTTTGATCCCCAACGTTTATACGAATACAAAAAAACTGAACTACAACTGTTCATAACACTTGCTGAGCAAGCAGAAGTTCCGCAGGAAGTTGTTAAACAAATAAAATATGAACTTGAGCACGCTGATTTGCTTAATGAGGACGTTTATAAGGATTATATGAACCGTTTATTAGCAATATTAACGGACGATCTAAAATCTTTTCCATTTCAAGTTCGAGAAGCTGTGAAGGCATTTCATAAAAAAACGGCACAAAATGTAGCCGATGTAAAAATATCTGCTATGAAACAAGGCTTCATGTTAGAATCAATAGACTCTTATCAGCAATTGATGACTGACATTCCTGAGCAAGTACGCTCACTTTCTCAAGCGCTGCAAGCCGTAGAACAACCAACCGTTCATACACGAAGTTTTTTAAGCCGAAACTTAAGCCCATTTGGTAAGGGATTATTGATTGGTTTGTTAGCGGGTGTTGGCGTGGCATTAGCGTTGACTGGGGTGCTTGCGCCACTAGGCATCGCAATAGCCGCAGCCGCAACCACACTATTGGTGGGAGGATTTTCTGCTGGAATCATGATAAAGCAAAATGAACAACATTTTGCAGCAGAAGAGCGTCGATATAAAGAAATAATTACATCGATTGAAGAGGAGTCTCTAATGGCTCACACTACATCCCTCAGTCAGTGCATTGGAGCTATCACTCAAAGCCAACAGCAAGAGGACGATGTTGATATACCGAATTCTGAATCCATCAGTGATTTTTCAGCACCTTCCGTTGAAGAACTTTCCAGCTCAGAGTCTTCTACAACACTTGAGTTAGAATCATTCAGTAATTCAGGGCATGAGGAAGAGGATACTTCTCTGGAACCAACTCCAACGTCTGGTGCTTCTGAAGAAACAATAGTTAAGCCAAGTTTCTTGAAAGGGATCCAGTCTAAAAAATTGAGTCCTGAATCAGTTGCACATGCATTATGGCTAAAGGATAAGCGTTCAGAATCAACGAGTGAATCTCTTCGGGAATTCTCAATGTGGGCGAATAAGAAGGGCTTGTCTTTTGGGGAACAAGAAGTTCAAGAGGTTATTTCTAAAACATACCAAATGAAACACAAATCGACTTAACTGAGGTATCCAGGTTCGAAGTGATATACCAGCATCGGTGGATGTTGCAATCAAGCTGACTACGTAGTGGGCACTTTGTTGATGCTTTGGTCAATCCAAAGCATGTTGGAGTATATTAGGTTAAGAAGTACGATTTTTACTACCCCTACGTACCTCGGCTTGACCCATAGGTATCTACACAAATGCTTCTCCTATTATTTGGCGAAGCATTTGTTTAAGTTCTCCTGGGTCATATCGTTCTAATAAATCGAGTGCATTAAGAAGAGAACAAAGCCCTGTAAAAAGAGCTG
>NZ_CAAAIA010000005.1:2500-205375 GCF_900639875.1 Legionella impletisoli | reverse complement strand
TTTTTATGGCGTAACTCTAAATCCATTTATTATTATCCACTTTTACTAAAATCCCATATTAAATACTAATTATTCTTTTTGTGTAGATATCTATGGCTTAAAGCACAGTACGTAGGGGGGCACGTCTACGTACTGCGGCTTTGACCGCAGTAACCATGCGGGTAAGGTTGTTTTACCTCGGCGCTATGGTGTTTCATCGGTGAAGATGAATGAAGAAATGATCGTAATACGTTATTACAATTTTACAATAAGTTATCGCTGTAATACCCTCTTAAAGAAGCTTTCTAAGCTATAATTAATTATTATATCGCGGGCGTTACAAGAGAAATGAAGAAGCACTCACTTGGCTTTAACTTAATTGAATTGTCTATAGTTATCCTTGTAGTCGGCATAATTTCGCTTGTTATGGTAACCTGGTCGCCAAATACAGCCATAGAAGCCATCACCGCAGAAGGTTTTGCCAATACCTTTTATCAAGATTTAAATTACACCAAAGTTTTATCTAATAGTAAGAATCAACGTTATAAAATCGTTGTGGGCGCTGGCTCATATCAAATCCAAGATCAAAACGGCACACCAGTTCCAGATATTCAAACCGGAGCCACAAGCGTTGTTTATCCTCAAGGATTAACGATCACACCAACGACGACATTAGTGTTTGATTCGGTTGGCCGTCCTTATACTAGCGGAGGTACGCCGTTAAGCAGTACGTTAACGTTTACCGTATCCGCAGCAGGCCAAACCAAAAACCTTTCGGTTATACCACAAACGGGGCTTGTGCAATGAAATTAAGTTCAGGCTTTACATTAATTGAAATTATTTTGTATATCGTTGTGCTATCTATTGTGGGCTCAGGTCTACTCATTGCCTTTAATGCAGCTTTGATGGCGGGTGAAAATCCAGGTAAAAACCTTGCGGCCAGTCAATTAGCCAAGGCGCGTATGGATATTATTCTTCAACAACGGTTAGTCAATGGGTTTAATAGCATTAGTGACCCTTGTGCAGCAGGTTCTTCTCCTGCTGCATGTGCCCCACTAGCAACGTTTGCAACCAATAACAATTTAATCGTGACAAGTTCTATTCCTCCTGCTTCAGGGGGTATTAGAACGGCGACCGTGACGGTATCAGGTGCAGGAAATGCCACACTGACGATGAGGTTTGTGCAATGAAAGCCAAAGGCTACACCTTAATTGAAATGGTGATAGGAATTGTCTTATTAGGCATTGTTTCCGCCACAGCCGGCCTTTTTTTAACCGAAGCCTTTCGAAGTTACTTTGCCGCTAAACCCATTTTAAAAGTAGCCGGGAAAGCTAATATCGCAGCAGATGCTTTAATGCGTGAAATTAAAAGCGCTGAAAGCATTAGTGCGATTGGAAGCAATAGCATGAGCTTTGTAAACCAACAAGGACAATCAATTGTTATTAATTTAAGCGGGGGTAATTTAAGCCGAAGTGTCAATGGTGGCACGGCTTACACACTCTGTTCTGGGATTACAGGGTTAACGTTCAGTTATTTTGATGCTTCACTCGGCACGACAGCCTCTGCCTCAAACGTGCGTTTTGTAACGTTAGCCATGACGATTGCAGAAGAAGCAATTCCCTTCTCTTTAATAGCAGGGACTTTGGTGAGAAAAAAATTATGAAGCGACAAGGAGGCTTTTTAGCCATTGCAGCGGTAGCAATGATTGTATTGGTGGGCATATTAAGTGCTGCGATTGTCGCAATGGCAGTGCGAGCGAGTTTATTTTCAATTCATTTGAATGCTAAAAATAAAGCCGTTTTCATCGCGGAAAGTGGTTTAGAGCAAGGGCGAAAAAACTTAACGCAAAGTGTTCTTGCCAATCGTCAAACCTGTGTTGGCTTATCGAGCACCGTGTCAATGTCTGGAGGTGGTTTTACGGTCGTTCCAGCCAGCGATGCTGCAAATTTAATTAATCCAAGATACTCCTTTTCAACCTTAAGCTCTCCAATTTCTGCTGGTGCAAGCCCAACTATCATTAGCGTTTCCGATACGTCCGTTTTTGCTCCTTATGGACGGGTGCTTATTGGACGGGAAGTCTTTCAGTATGATCGCATCGCGAATGCGACCACGTTAGCTGGAGTAACACGAGCACAAGACGGCAGCATGTCTCTATCCCATGCGAGTGGGTCGCTCGTTAGCCAATATCAATGCACAATTCAATCCACGGGTAACTCTGCATCCACAAATCCAGAAGGCGTAAGACAATATCGACAAGGCATTCAGCAACCGGTGGTGTTTGCAGTAGGAGAAAACGGAACGATACTGCGCTGGAATGGAGCATCCGAATTGCAATGGGATAATCAATCTCCAGGAACGTTTAATTTTAATGCCATTTCAGCCCTAAATTATCATAGCGCATGGGCTGTTGCGGATAGACAAGATCAGTTTAATTTTAGAATTGCAAGGTTACAGGGTAATAGCTGGACAAATTTCATTACCTATACTCCACCACCACCTGAAGCAGTCAACCTTACTGGTGTGGATGCGACTTCGACCAATGAAGCATGGGCTGTTGGTGATAGAAATCGCGGATCATCTTTTACGATATTGAGATGGGTAAGAAATGCAAGTAATGACAGCACAAACTGGTGTTTATTACCTTGTGGTGGCAAAACAATTGATGAATCGGGCACTGATTCTCAACAGCGCTACTTATTTGCTATTAAAACCCTAGATACCTCCGGTGATGGCTATGCTGATATCGGTGCAGCAGTAGGCGGAAGAGACGGTACCGGATCAGGTAATCGTGGGATCGCTTTATTGTACAATGGTAGTGAATGGGTTAATTTGCCACTACCGACTTCTCCAGCAACAAACCGTATCGGGCAATTATACGGCGTTGAGATCGTTGATAATGGAACCAGCACGCCACGTGATGCCTATTTTGTAGGTCGATCTTCAGAAAACAATTCCGATGGCAAGTTAATTCGTTATCGCGACGGCATATGGGTTGTCATCACGGTTGCAGCTCCACTGCGCTCTATCTCGGTAATTGATACTGATGGCGATGGGTTTGGGGATTTTGGTGTAGCCGTAGGAGATAATGGCGTGGCTTACACCTTTGATAATAGTTCTTTGAACGGTCCTTTTGTAATCAGTGGCAATAATCTAACAGGCGTTGAAGTGCTCAGCACCACAGATATTTGGGTTGTGGGAGATAACGGCACTCGCTTGCATTATAATGGTTCCACTGTAGAATCTATAACCGCCGGGGTATCAACTTCAAATGATCTTACTGGTGTGAGTGCGATATTTCCCAGGCGCTCTCCTTCTAGCTCCTGGTATGATGTGATTAATTAATTCAGAATGAAAACAGTGAGATTACGGAGCTAATCATGCATCAATGTTTTCATAACGTTCTCGGATATTATACACTTCTCGTTATTAGGGCAGATTCAAAGGAAGGGATTTCATGTTTGGATTTAAAAAAGGCGGAAGTAATAAGCCCTCCATTGCCATATACCTCGGTCAAAAAAGCTATAGTATTTCAGCTCTTCGCAATAACAATGAAATATTGTTTAACGAATATCGTGAGTTTCAGGATGATATCCAGGAATTAATTACCCAGGGCTTGGCCGAAGATGTTGAGCGCTTAGGCATTCTTGGTAAACATTGTCAAGTGATCTTAAGTCCTGGTCAGTATCAACTAATTTTGATGGATGCGTTAGATATTCCTGAAAGCGATATGGCTAAAGCTTTACGCTGGCGGCTAAAAGGGTTAGTGGATTACCCATTGAATGATATCTTGGTGGATATTTTCCCAATTCCCCCTCATGGGGTTGCTGGACAGCGAAAGAAGGTGTTTGTAGCGGTTGCACCCATGTCCACGCTTTTGGCTCGGCTCAATATATTTAGAGACGCGTTTTTATACGTTAAACAAGTGGGCATTGCAGAATTAGCGGTAAGAAATTTGACGACTCTAATTCCTGATGATGAAAAAGCCCCTGCGATTGTCATTAATTTAGCGAATGAGCGATGCCAGGTGCAAATTATCTATAAATATGATTTGTATTTGGTTCGTGAATTAAATTTTTCTGAAAAAGATTTTATACATACAACGGACGAAACCTCACAAAATTTATTATTAGAAATTCAGCGCAGTATGGATTATTGCATCAGCGAATTAAAGCTTCCAGAAGTCAAAAAAGTTATCTTGACGCCTAATTTTTATCAGGCTAAAAGCTTGCTTGAATTTCTTGAAAAAGAGTTAACGCAAGACGTAGTTTTACTAAATTTGTCTTATTATCTAACCACTGAGGCCTCTTTTTCATTCGATGAACAAAAAAACACGTTTGTAAGTATAGGAGGCGCACTGAACTTTGCAGAAGAAAACTGGGATGAGGGGCTAAATGAACCAGCAAATCAATTTTCTTAAAGCGATTGCAAAAGAAACCAATTATTTGCCTGCAAAATGGGTGAGTCTGACTCTCGCTTTACTCATTTTAATGTTGGCAGTTACTGGCATTTCACGAAGCATTACTGTCTATAAGCAAGAGCAATTATTAAAAACGGCGCAACAAGAAAAGGCAAGCGCTCAAACAAGCTTCCAACAAATTGCCCAGTCCTATCCTTTGTTAGCAGTAGATAAACCTTTAGTTGATCAAGTGACGGAATACGAGGGTGCGCTCAAAGCCAAGAAAGAGCACTTTGAGAAAGTAACCCATGCGACGATACGAAAGCCTTTTTCCAGCTATATGGAAGCCTTTGCCAAAATTGTACCCCAAGATCTCTGGCTCACTTCCTTTTATATTAATCAAGATACCGAAAATATTTCCTTACGAGGATATAGCCTACAACCGGTGGCTGTTTCCTTATTGCTTCAGGCGCTCCAAAAATCAGCGGTGTTTCAAGAGGTATACTTCGATTTATTTTATGTAAAAAGAGTCGAAGAGAAAAATTACATTGAGTTTGAGGTGGCTAATAACGCATTATTAGGGCCTAAAAAACAACCTGAGAATAAAAAAACAAACCCCGCGGCAAAAAAAGATGAAAAACCAGTTAATTAAATGGCAGTTTATGATTGATCGCATGCCCATGCAAAAGCGTGCGATACTCGTTGGCACAACATTTGTTGTGGTGCTAGCGATTTGGGTTTTGGGGTTTTATCTTCCGCAGAAATATAAATTGCAACGCATTCAAAAAGAAACGGTAGAACAGATTACCCAGGCAACGGAACTCAACACAAAAAGACAAGTCATAGAAAATTTGGCCAAAGACGATACGGTAGCCAAATTAATGAATAAATATGAACGTTTAAAAGAAGAAATGCGGAAACTGGATACAAGAATTTCTCAATACGAACATCGTTTTATTGGCGAAAAAGAATTAGCCCAACTGCTATATTCCATGCTAGAGCAAACGAATGAAGTCAGTATTTTAGATTTCTCTAACGTGGATTATTTAAAAGACAAGCCGGAACAAACCTTAGAAACCAAGACTAAAGTCACTTCGGCTGCAACGCCTGAAACAAAGTCTGAGCAAAAAGACAAAGAAAAGCAAAAAAAAGAAAAGTCACAAGAAGCCCCACCTTCTTTAGCGACTACAGAAAATCTTATCCAGCTTCCAAGCACACGTACGCAATATAAATTGGTGCTTAAAGGTCAATATTTTCCCATTTTAAATTATTTGAAACGAGTGGAAGCGTTACCTTGGCAATTGTATTGGGATAAAATGGATTATCAAGTTGAAACGTATCCGGAGGCTATCGCCACGATTGAATTTTATACATTAATGCCCTCTAAAACCGATCGTTCAACGATGAAACCTGGGGCTTCAAAATGAATCAATATGCTTTGTTTAAATTTTGCTTAATCCTAGTATTTCCTTTATTATCAGGGAAGATAAATGCAGCAACAGAGCAATTGCGAGATCCGACAAGACCCTCTTTATATAGAAATCTTGAGCCAAAGGGGGATAAAAAAAACCAAAGTTATAATTTGCAATCAGTCATTATTGGAAAGTCGCGACGGATGGCCTTAATTAATGATAAATTTGTAACAGTCGGCGATGTGGTGGGTGATGCCAAAGTTGTCGCCATTGAGCGGAACTCGGTGGTGCTGTCTGAGTCTGGTCGACGACTGACAATTTATTTATTTGATCGCAGTATTTGGAATTAATGCGCATGAGAAAAGGGCTTTTAGTTTTATTATTAACACTGGTTGCATGCACCACGAATCAGCCTATCAAAGGCACCGCCATTGATGAAATGAACGTTGACCTTCGACAAGGCATCGCTGGCAATCAAGCCTTGTATAAGGAATCTGAAAGCCGAACACCAAGTAAAATCAGTAAAAAACTCATGCCAGAGATTAAAATTCGCTCCCCACAGCGAAATTTTTTATCCCGTCGTTTTGATATCTCGGTTAAAGATGTCCCTGCGCGAACATTTTTTACAGGGCTTTTTGCGGATACGCCTTTAAGTGTTGTCATTAGTCCTGAAATTCAAGGCAATATTACCTTAAATTTAAAGCGGGTCACCATGGAAGAGGTGCTTCAGACCTTAGAAAATGTCTATGGTTATGCGTATAACCGCATACCCGGTGGGTATGAAATCCTTCCTAACACGCTAAAAACACAGATTTTTGCGGTGAACTATTTGGAACTTGAACGCAAAGGTCGGTCACGAATGACGTTGAGCTCAGGTGAAGTGACTCAAACGCCAGCCACCAACACCACCAATACTGCTTTTGGTGGTACTTCCACATCCTCAACGGGCAATACGACCAACGTTGAAAGCCGCATTGGCGAAGTAGACACAACCAGCACGGTTGATTTTTGGAAGCAATTAAAAGGCACTTTAGATAGCATTATCGGAACAGAAGGTGGTCGTTCCGTAACGGTAAATCCTTTAGCAGGGGTCGTAGTTGTTAGAGCCATGCCTAAAGAATTAAAACAAGTTGAGAATTATCTTGATTTGGTTCAAAACAGCATGGATCGTCAAGTCATTCTCGAGGCAAAAATTCTCGAGGTGACTTTAAATGATGAATATCAGATGGGGATTGATTGGAAAATTTTTGGTGCCCAACTCAATGCCTTGAGTAACTTTACCGAGGCAGGTGCTGATATCACGCAAGATGAATTCCCTGATGCTTTTAAAATCGACATTAAATGGAATACGAGTTTTACCACCACCATTCAAGCATTGGAAACGCAGGGTAATGTTCAGGTCCTCTCCAGTCCACGTGTAGCGGCAATGAACAACCAGATTTCCATGATTAAAGTAGGAACGGATGAGTTTTTCGTAACCAATATTAATTCAACTCAAAACGTAGCTACGGGACTTGCCGCAACCAACCCGACTCAAAGCGTTGATTTAACACCATTTTTTTCGGGAATTACGTTAGATGTAACGCCGCAAATTGACTCCAATAATAATGTGACGTTGCATATTCATCCCTCAGTGAGTTTGGTGCGTGATCAACGTAAGACCATCGATTTGGGTGATCAGGGTGGTGTCTTGGAGCTGCCGCTGGCTCGTAGTACAATTCGAGAATCGGATACCATTGTTCATGCTAAAAATGGCCAAGTCGTGGTGATTGGCGGCTTGATGCAAAACCAAACCGAAGAAGATATCGCACAGCTTCCCTTTTTCGGCAATATTCCTTTTTTAGGAACACTTTTTAGAGCAACTAAGCAAAGCTCAAGAAAAAGTGAATTGGTTATCTTGCTTAAGCCGACAGTGATTAATCAAAAATCCATGACACGGCATTTAATTGAGAGCACGCAAAACGTTGCTCGATTGAAACAAGGGTTCCATATTGGTGGCCGTCCTGATATCTATGGAACGGAAGGCGAAGAGCCCGTTAGTTTTGGTCCTGAGGCCGGTTACTATAGTCAGCCCCGAACTCGATAATTCTAAATTCGGCTGTTGAATCTTCAATGCAGTGGCTGTTCGAAATAGATTCAACTGCTGAATGTAGGATAATATAAAAGGGAGTTAAAAATGTACCTTGAACATTTTAAATTAAGCAAACCCCCCTTTTCCTTGACACCGAATACTGAATTTTATTGCGAGTTACCTACGCATCAAGAAGCGTTAAATGTATTGTTGCTCAGTTTGCAACACGGCGAAGGGTTTATCAAAATATTAGGTGAGGTTGGCACAGGAAAGACCTTGCTTTGTCGTTTGTTGCTCAATGCTCTAGACCCTGATTTTGTAACGGCCTACATCCCAAATCCAGACCAAAGCGCTGATAGTTTACGATTGTCTCTAGCAACCGAGCTTGGACTTAAACCTGAAAAAGATTTGCCACAACATCAGCTCTTAGAAGCCATTAATCATCGATTGCTTGAGTTGCATAAAGCCGGTAAAAAAACGGTATTGCTGATTGATGAAGCACAAGCATTACCTGAGATGTGTCTAGAAGCCATTCGATTACTTACTAATCTTGAAACGGAAGAGAAAAAGTTATTGCAAGTGGTACTCTTTGGCCAACCGGAATTAGAAGCGAAATTAGATAAGCCTTCCCTAAGGCAATTAAAGCAGCGGATTACGTTTTCTTATACGTTAAAACCCTTGGCCAAACAAGAGCTCGATGTTTATTTATATCACCGGTTGGCAAAAGCGGGTTATACTTATGGCTCATTGTTTTCATCAGGCGCTAAAAAACATTTGTACCGTGCGAGTGGTGGATTGCCCAGACTACTCAATATTCTTTGTCATAAATCGATGTTGGTTTCATATGGGCGAGGAGCGAATACGGTGGATGTGGCTGCTGTGAAACGAGCGATTGCTGATACCGAATCCGCACAGACAACTAAAAAACATCGCCTAAACTCCAACATCATGCTGGTAGTCGTTAGCGGCCTTGCGCTTAGCTTAGTGTTAGCAGTTTATTGGAAGCTGGGATTGCTCTAATGAGTCTTTTAAATGAGATGCTTAAAGATCTCAACGAAAATAAATCCAACGTAAAGCCCACTCTCACGTTCATTCCAACGCAACCAAAATCGACTAAAGTCCGTATTATCAAAGGCGCTATTTGGTTGGCAAGTATTTTAGCATTGAGCCTTATTATTTTATTGATTTTAAAAGAGTTTAAGACGTCAAAGCCCCACCTATCTGTACCCGTATCGAATGTTAACGTCAAGTCGATTCAAACACCTAAAAAACCTGTACATTATGAATCCTCGCTCGTAAACATCTCATTTTCTGATTTCAAACGGACAAAAATGCCTGTTCAATCCAAAATTCAGCAACAAGAGCTCCATAAGCCAGCACCTCCTATGCAAACGCTTTCTTCTTCGTTAGTTAGCATTCGAGAGTTTGAACAGCAAGCGTCGAGAATAAAACCAGCTATACTTGATTATGAAGAAAAAAATAAGCCAACGAATAAGAAAAAGAAAAAACACGTTGAAAAAGTATTTAATGAGTTAACAGATAAGCAATGGCATGATTACACGCTTAATAAAGCGTTAATGGCAGTTCAGGATGGGGATGATTACAAAGCTATACAGCTTTTGAATCAAATTATATTTAAGTTTCCTACGTCGAATGCTGCTCGTGAAAGCCTTGCTGCTGTTTATATGTCAAATGGGCAATTGAGTAAAGCCATGCAAGTTCTCGATGAAGGGTTGTCATTTAAACCCAATGCATTGGGTCTTAGTACGATGAAGGCCCGCTTGTTGTTTGAGCAGGATAAAGCGCCTGAAGCGTTAAAAATTCTGTCTCAGTTTACGCCCGATATTTATCGTAATCCAGATTTCTATGGGTTATTGGCGGCGGTATACCAAACCGTTGGCCGTACAAAAGAAGCCGGTAGCTTATATCAAAAATTGGTTGAAATAGATTCCTCAAATGGCCAATATTGGTTAGGCTATGGAATCGCTTTAGAGCAGAGAAATGCGACGCAGCAGGCTGTTAGTGCCTATCGGCGAGCGAGCGAAAGTTACGATATTGATCCCGCAGTTAGGGCCTATGCTGAGAGCCGTTTAAAATTATTGCAGGGTTAGATATGAAGCGAATTCGACTTGGTGAATTATTACTAAAAGAGCATCTGGTTGATCAAGCAACATTAGATAAAGCCAGTGAGCAACAGAAAAAATCGGGTAAAAAATTCGGTCGCGTGCTCATTGATATGGGCATTATCAAAGAAGATCAATTGCTTAAGCTACTCGCCAAACAATTAGACATACCTTTTATCGATTTAAATTATTTTGATCTCGATGATGCGTTAATCCAGCTTTTACCCGAAACGTATGCGAGGCGTTATCGCGCCTTAGTCTTAAAAAAAGTAGATAATGCGCTACTGGTAGGAATGGCTGATCCCCTCGATATTAACGCTTTTGATGCTATTTCAAGACTGCTAAAAGAACCAGTTAAGATGGCTGTTGTTAGCGAGAATGCCTTATTAAAAGTTCTGGACCGGGTCTATAGACGAACAGAAGAAATAAGCAGTTTTGCTGAAGAACTGTCTGGTGAAATATTTGAAGATATTGCCTTTGCAGAAGATGAACTTTTTGATGAACAAGCTGAGAGTGAAGAGCAAGCCCCGGTTGTAAAGCTTTTGAATTCACTATTTCGTGACGCAGTCCAGGCACGTGCCTCGGATATTCATATTGAGCCAGATGAAAATTCTTTACGCATCCGCTTTCGCGTGGATGGGGTATTAAACGAAACCGTGCTCGAGAATAAGCGTATCATTAATGCATTAATTCAACGCTTAAAGTTACGTGCCAATCTTGATATATCCGAAAAACGCGTTCCTCAGGATGGTCGATTTAATTTTACCCTGAAAGGTAAAACCTTTGATGTAAGGGTTTCAACGATGCCGACTGCCAATGGCGAAGCCGTGGTGATGCGGCTATTGGATCAATCTTCTACAGTTGGGGATCTTACAGAACTTGGTATTCCTGAGTCTATGATTAAAGAGCTAGAAAAAGTTTATACCAAGCCTTATGGCATGCTTTTGGTCACAGGGCCTACAGGAAGCGGTAAGACCACCACGCTTTATAGTATTTTGTCGCGGTTAAATACACCTGAACGGAAAATTTTGACCGTAGAAGATCCAGTGGAGTATAGAATTCCACGTATCAGTCAGGTTCAAGTGAATCCCGTGATTGATTTAACGTTTGCGCGTGTCCTGCGATCTATGTTGCGTCAAGACCCCGACGTTATCATGGTCGGTGAAATACGGGATGCGGAAACGGCGCGAATTGCCATGCGCGCAGCAGTAACGGGTCACTTCGTATTGGCCACGTTACATACCAACAGTGCCATGAGCTCTGCTATGCGATTAATTGATATGGGCGCTGAGGGTTATATGGTTGCAGCAGCTGTAAAAGCCATCATCGGGCAACGCTTAGTCCGAGTGATTTGTGATGCATGTAAAACGGATCATAAGCCTAACGAAACGGAAACCGTTTGGTTAAAGTCCATGGGGGTTGATCCGAATTTACCGTTTAAAGAAGGCCAAGGCTGCTCGATTTGTAATTTTCGAGGCTATGTTGGGCGGATTGGGGTTTATGAACTCCTGGAAATGAATCCTGAGATGTTAGATGCTTTAAGAAAAAATGACTCTTCTACCTTTACCAAAGCGGCTTTAAATAATGAAACGTATCACCCTTTAGCAGAGCAGGTTTTGGATTTAATTTTAGATGGCACCACATCCATCAGCGAAGCCATTCGTGTCATTGGACAACTCGATGAAGAATTCCAACTAAGAGAAGTCCATTCCCCTGAGAAAGCGACAATCGCTGCCGCGGAGCTTCGGCAATCATCGTAAAGCGACATGAAATCTCACATGGCTTTTGCAGATTAAGATCCCACTTGGTCCGGCTGGCTAAAAACTATACGTGCTCAGGCTGTTAAAAATTTACATAGGCCGGCAGGTAAAAAACTACATAGTCCGGTAGATAAAAAATCCTACTTGGCCCAGCTTGTCCGGGCCATCTAACCTTACGCCAATTACAACCAATAAACAAAAATAAACAAGAATAACCACACCACATCAACAAAGTGCCAGTACCATGCAGCGGCTTCAAACGCAAAGTGGCGCTCCGGTGTAAAATGGCCTTTGAGAGATCGCCCTAAAATGACAATAAGAATAATCGTACCAATGGTTACATGTAATCCGTGAAATCCAGTCAACATAAAAAAGGTTGTACCATAAATTCCAGCATCCAGCGTTAAATTCATTTCTGTATAAGCTTCGTAATATTCATGCGCTTGTAAGAATAAGAATAAAATACCAAGACCAATGGTACAGGCGAGTCCAATATCCAATTGGCGACGTTTATTATACTTCAAAGCCCAATGAGCCCAGGTGATGGTAGCACCAGACGTCAATAAGATTAACGTATTAATCGCAGCTAGCCCCCATGCCCCCATGCCTTCTTTTGCTCCCACAAAGATCTGGTTATTAGGATTTTGCAAAAGCGGCCAAGTCGCATCAAAATTAGGCCAGAGAGTATAATGCGTGATAGGGTGTACTTGTCCGCCTAACATCGGAACCGACCAGTAGCGAGAAAAAAACAACGCCCCGAAAAACGCTCCGAAAAAACAAACTTCAGAAAAAATGAACCAACTCATGCCCCAGCGAAAAGAACGATCGACTTGGAGATCATACAAGCCCTTTTCATTTTCATAGATGACTTGACCAAACCAGCCAAACATCATGAAAAGCAATATAAATAACCCGGCGGTGAAAATATAAGGACCATACCAATCTTCATGCAACCAAGAAGCAGCACCTACGAGCATCGTAGTTAAACCAATGGAGCCGACTAATGGCCAATGACTGGGTTTGGGAATATAGTAAGAACCGTGGTCTCCCATAATGTTATTTTCTCCTGTTTCTATTCGGCATCACATACGGCCTGTTACGTCAAATAAGGTATAAGCTAAGGTAATGGTTTTAACCCGCTCTGGTAAATCCGTATCCACATGAAATAGCAAGGGCATATCCATGGCTTCATGACCATTCAGCGTTTGTTGGGTAAAACAAAAACATTCGGTTTTTTTTAAATATTTTGCAGCAATCCCTGGAGTGACACTGGGTATCGCTTGCACCGTCATGCGATGATTTGTTTTATTTTCAGCATAAAACGACAGCTTAGCAATTTCGCCAGGATGCACTCGTAATTTGTGCACCTTGGGATAAAAATCCCAAGGTATCCCGCTGTTATTGGTTGCAACAAATTCAACCAAAACTTCACGCTCTTTCTGAATCGTTATATGGCTATCATATGCCACCGCTTCCGGGTTTGTTTTGCCATTGATATTCAACGCTTTGCAAAGACTGTTGTAAATAGGTACCAGTGCAAATCCAAACCCAAACATTCCAACCACAATGGCAAATAACGTCACTAATAATCTGGTATGTGATTTTACAGCCATTTGATACTCAGTGGATTTTAGGTGGCGTTGAGAAGCTGTGATAAGGTGGAGGAGACGATAAGGTCCACTCTAAACCATGAGCACCTTCCCAAACTTTAGCATCCACTTTCGGACCATGACGACGTGCGGTTTGAATGACGTTAAATAAAAACAATAACTGCGATAAACCAAAGGCAAAAGCACCAACCGTGACGATCATGTTAAAGTTTGTAAACTGCAAGGCATAATCAGGTATTCGACGAGGCATTCCGGCCAACCCTAAAAAGTGCATGGGGAAAAACAACAAGTTTACTGAAATAACCGATAACCAGAAATGCCATTTACCCATGGTTTCATTGTACATATGCCCAGTCCACTTTGGCAGCCAATAATAAACGGCGCCTAATAGTGCAAAAATTACCCCAGGGACAAGAACATAGTGGAAATGGCCAACAACAAAGTAGGTATCCTGATATTGATAATCTGCGGGCACAAGAGAGAGCATAAGGCCGGTGAACCCACCTATGGTAAATAAAAACACAAAGGCCACAGCAAAGAGCATGGGTGTTTCGAAGGTCATCGAGCCTTTAAACATAGTTCCCACCCAGTTGAATACTTTAATTCCTGTTGGTACAGCAATCAGCATGGTGGCATACATAAAAAATAGCTCTGCACCTAAAGGAATACCGGTAGTAAACATATGATGCGCCCACACAATAAAGGAGAGTAACGCAATGCTAATGGTTGCATACACCATAAAGTGATAACCAAACAGCGGCTTACGACTGAAGGTTGGAATGATTTCAGAAACAACCCCAAATGCAGGGAGAACTAATACATATACTTCAGGATGACCGAAAAACCAGAATACATGCTGGAATAAAATGGGGTCACCGCCACCCGCTGCTTCAAAGAAACTGGTGCCAAAGTGACGATCGGCTAACATCATGGTCACAGCCCCTGCAAGTACCGGCATAATTGCTATCAACAAAAATGCAGTAATGAGCCAGGTCCAAACGAACATCGGTAGCCGCATCATGGTCATACCAGGCGCGCGCATGTTAAGAATGGTGGCAATAATATTGATGGAGCCCATAATCGATGAAAGTCCCATCATGTGCACAGAGAAAATCATAAAATCTGTGCTGGGAGGGGCATAACGAGTTGATAAAGGCGCATACATGGTCCAACCAAAGTTAGGCCCACCACCACTATGAAACAGTGTTGAACCCAAAAGCCCAAAGGCAAAGGGCAAAATCCAAAAGCTCCAGTTGTTAAGTCGAGGTAATGCCATATCTGGGGCACCAATCATCATGGGAATTTGCCAATTGGCTAACCCCGTAAATGCAGGCATGACAACCCCAAAGAGCATGATTAACCCATGCATGGTGGTCATTTGATTAAAGAAATTCGGATCAACCAGCAATTTACCAGGTTGAAACAACTCTGCACGAATGACTAACGCCATGGCGCCGCCTACAAAAAAACTTATCATAGCAAGCCATAGATACAGCGTACCAATGTCTTTGTGGTTGGTTGTAAAAAGCCAACGCTTGATAAAACCGATTACCCCTTTGCCTTGTTCAGGCCCATGATGTTCATGTTCATCATCATGTGTTAGCACTTGGCTCATCTTAAACCTCCAACTTGAGCTTTTTTAACCATTTTGGGTTGAATATTTTCACCCTGCCGAACTTTAGCAACTTCAGCGGGCTGAATAATGTCGTCTGTGTTGTTGCCCCACGCATTGCGTTCATAAGTCACAATGGCAGCAATTTCTTCATCAGTAAATTGGGCTTTATACGGCTGCATAGCCGTTCCTGGAACGCCATCTAATATGATGCTAATGTGTCTTGAAATCGGATTTCCTACGGCGACCGAGCTGCCTTTTAAAGCAGGGTACATCGGTGGCAAGCCGGTACCATCTGGTTTGTGACAAGCTGAACAAATTAAATCGTATTTTTCTTTACCAAGCTTCATTAATTCAGCTCGAGTCATGTCGCGTTGCTCAGCGGGCTTATCCTCGGTGTCTTTGTATTTTTCTTCCACTTTGGTTTGTTGATTAACCCACTGTTCAAACTCTTCTTCGTTCACTGCCCGAACCACAATAGGCATGTAAGCATGGTTAATGCCGCAAAGCTCAGCACATTGACCACGATACACACCAGGTTTTTCAATTCGTGCCCATGCTTCATGCATAAACCCAGGTATGGCGTCTCTTTTGACACCTAGTTCAGGTACCCACCAAGAATGAACGACGTCGTTTGAAGTCACTAGAAAACGAATTTTTCTATGAGTGGGCACAACCACTTCACGATCGACTTCTAATAAATACCATTCTCCTTTGGGCTCTTCATTGGCGATTTGTGCATAAGGGGTAGATAAATTACTGAAATAGCTAATACCTTGATCTAAATACTCGTATTGCCATTTCCACTGATGCCCAACGACTTTAATTGTCACATCCGATTCAGCATTGTCTTCTAAACGAACCAGAACTTTCGTAGCTGGAATAGCAAGTCCAAATAAAATTAAAAAAGGAATCACAGTCCATACAATTTCTAGCCGGGTGTTATCATGAAAAGTCGCGGGTGTATATCCTTTAGATTTACGGTGATGAATTAATGCATAAAGCATCACCCCAAATACAACGACCCCAATAATGGCGCAGATGACAATCGCCACCATGTGAATATCATACATATCATGGCTTAATGGAGTCACCCCTTTATGCATGTTCATTTGCCATGGATCGGCCGCGGCCCATAAACCATGGCTAACCAGAGTCGCACAAAGCATGAAAACTGTTTTGTAGACGTTTAACCTCTTTAGCATTCCCGCCCCTTACAAATAATCGTGTTTTATTAAATAGTTATACTTTACTCGCCATGTTTTAAAATTATGCAAAATGATTCGTAAAGTATTTTTGCTCACTTGTTTAAAATGGGTAGACTTTAGTTAATCACCATAACGAATAATTACCTTCCGTTTTGGATTGACTGACGATGTATTTTATCGCCTCAATCACTTCGCCGGTCGTGCAATGTTTACAACCACCATTGACTGGATGCTCTTTTCCGCTGATGGTATTTTGGATCAATACATCAAAGTTTTGTGCAATTAATGGCTTCCATACTTCCTGATCGCCAATCTTAGGTGCACCCATTTTCCCTTCATCATGGCAAGCTGCGCAGGCTTCTTTATAGATGATTTTCCCATCGGGCTTATGTTGACTGACGCCTCCTGATTTCAGATCAAGCCATTCTGAGCGAGATAAGGATTTATTCAGTAAATAATCCACAGCAGACATCACGTCCTCATCAGAGCAGGTTACACAAGCTCCTCTCGGAGGCATACTGTTATAGCCATGAATGGCGTGGCGATAAAGGCCCGATAGACCGCTGTTTTTAAGTCGCATCGTCCAGCCGGCGCCATTGCCAATTAAAGGAGCACCCATCTTGCCGTCTTGATGACAAATGATGCAGGTGTTCACATACACTTGCTTACCACGTTTCAATGTGGGTTGCTTATGAGTGGGTGCGAGGCCTAAAGGTTCTTCGCTGACCACGGTTTTCAAATATTCAGCGATGGCTAATTGGTCTTCTTCCGTAAGATAACTTAAACTGTTATGGTTCACTTCTGCCATGGGGCCTGCAACAGGGCCTGCCATATTGATTAATTCCCCTTTAATAAATACATCAGCAACATCGTATCGGTTTGCTCCTTGTAAGCCCCATTTCGTAATGTTAGGCGCCCAATATCCATCAATAAAAGCACCCGTTAAATAAAATCGGTGCTTGGGAGAGCCTAGGAAATTTAATGGGGTGTGGCACATGCTACAGTGGCCTAAACCATCTACAATGTACTTTCCACGGTTCCAAGCTGGGGTTTGTTCTGGGTTGTATTCAAATTTTTGGTTGGGGAAGAAGAACAGTAAATTCCAGCCCCACATCCCAAGACTTGCGCCTGGCATACTGAATGGAAAAGGCTGCTTTTTGTTAGGAAGATTTACGGCCGGTATGTTCATGAAATAATAATATAAGGCCCTGGCATCATCATCGGTAATGTTTGCAAAGTAAACGTAAGGGAACACAGGAAAGTAATTTCGCCCCTTAGGATCGCGACCATGTTTAACGGCACGAATGAAATCTTCCTCACTCCATTTCCCAATTCCTGTTTCTTTGTCGGGCGTAATATTTAAGCTATAAATCGTTCCAAAAGGTGTATCAATGGGTAACCCGCCTGCATAAGGAGGCGTGCCAGCCTTCACGTTCGTATGGCATGAAATACAATCGCCGAGCTTAGCTAAGTATTCACCACGTTTGATTAACTTTTCCTTTTCACCGGTTGCTGGCTTGGTTTCAGGGTAGACTGGGTAATAACCATCAATTAATGGATTCGTCCATCGAAAGCCATCTTTTTTATCCGAATCGTTAGCGGGTTTACTCGATTCGTTCACCGTTTGATTGGATTCATTCACAGCGTTGTTTTCAGCAGCATAAAGCGATGGAGAACATACACATAATGCAGAAGCCACATAGATTGCTAATGCATTGGTTTTTAACAAAGAGCCCACGCTCCCTCCTTAAACTCACAAAACTTGGGTAATCATTGGCAGGACAAACAAATTGAGCATTTTATACTGCGTCAGCGGTAACATGCAATCTTGTTAGAACGACTAATGTGATGAAAAGAGAAATCGAGGAAAACGTTAGATATTTACAAACCACGGTGAACAAATTATAATCAGAAGTTCATTTTTTTAGCCTATTAAATCCCATAGGCCTTATATTCCGTTGATAGTGAATAAGGTAGACGTGTGCAAACATCTCGAACAGCGCAATTTTTATTGTACCATAAGCAAAGTGATCAGCTCTTAGATGTTGTTACTGAAGTGGAGCCGCAACACTTAGGAGGCGGTAGCTCTGCTAACGTATGGACGTTGCAAAGTCAGTCAGGATTAGACTGGGTTGTTAAACGGGAGCGACTTGTTTCGAGTGTTTATTATAAACGTATACTTTTCTTCAATGAAAGCAAATTTTTTCGCGAAGTTTATGGCAAACACAGTGCATTTTACTTCCGATCAGCTGATGATGGCAGCGAGCCAAGCCAAGTGGTGATGAGGCGTTTGCCAGGTAAGGAATTATCTAATAATGAAACCGAATTAACAACGCCGGAAGATTTTGTCAATGCAATACTCGCCGTACTTTACAGCATAAAAAATCTTCATAAAAAGGGAGTCGTGCATGGGGACATTAAAGGGGACAATATTAACCTCCATCGTCAACCCGATGGACGTTTTGCTGCCTACCCGATTGATTTTGGTTTTTCCCAATTTGTTGGCCAATTCACGATAGGAGGGTATGCTGATTACATGCCTACCGAGCTTAAACAACGCATCCCCGCAGATTTTTGGCAAGACAGTTATATGCTGTGTGATCTTATGAATCGCTTTGTGGATCATTACATTTTCAAAAAAAATTATCATCATTTAAAGCCATTAGGCGAATTTATTTGTGATAATTTTTTCTCTATGAGATTTATGACGGGTGAACTCCAGTATAGTGTTGATGGGATGATTCAGTTATGGACGGATTATGCCCTTCATCATAACCTTACGATTGCTGTCGTTGAAGAACCAATCAATGCTTTAAGTGCTGAGATGGAGCAAGAAGCAGCACGGTATTTAAAATCGTCTTTTTTTGAACAATCATTAGAAAGAATTAAGCGCGCATGTCAGTGGTTGAGTCAATATTTAAGCGCTGATGAACTTAAAGAGGTAACCGACTTTATTGAAATGGCGAGAACGCTGACTGATTTACAAGTCGCTATTTTAAAATTATTGACCCTCTCTTCTGAATTATCCGAGCAGCCTTCTTTGAAGTGCCCAAGAATGAGTTTTTTTAAAGAAAAGCATGCTAAATCAGTACTCGATCGCCTATTAGAAATGTTACCCCGCGAGCTCTTGCCCATAAACCTTGAGTTTTTAGCGAAACCACCCATAGCTCCTGGAGTTGATTCATGCCTATCTTTTTAAGTGGCTTAGCTTTGGGCTTGTCCTTAATTATGGCGCTAGGTCCACAAAATATTTTTTTGATTCGGCAGGGAGCTTTGCGAACGCATGCAGTTTTATCAGCCATTACTTGCTTTTTTTGTGATGTGGTATTGGTTACTTTTAGTGTCGTTGGTTTGCATCATGTCCTAGAACATCATCCAGGCGTTCAAATCTGGATGTCCTGGCTTGGAGGCCTATTTCTCTTATTCTATGGCGGTCGCTCCTTAATCTCTGCAATAAAGCCTGGTGCTTCTAAGCTGAAATTAAGTCCTCAACCTTTAAGTCGTACAAAAATTATATTTCTTGCTTTGGGATTTAGCTTACTCAATCCACACGCCATTATTGACTCTTTGGTCTTAATTGGCGGAGGAAGCAGCCAATATCCGGATCATCCCAATCTTTTCTTAATGGGTGTGATTGCGTCGAGCTTAGTTTGGTTTACTACATTAACTTGCTTAGCCTATTTTTTTTCAGAGCGTTTAACGCAGGCCAAAATATGGCGAAGAGTTGAAGGGGTGAGTGGAGTGATTATGATTTACCTGGCGTTCAAACTGACGCTGTTATAAGAAAGGGCCAATCAGTGTGTCGCCAATTGACCCAGTGGAATGACACATAGCAAGTCCAACCTCGCGATGAAACTATCTCATAAAGGCTAATCCGTGTCAATGTAAAGCAAAGCTTGTCTCTTTATTCAGTCGTTTCAATCCATTGCTGCTCCTATACGAGTTGCTCATAAAGCATGTTTAATTTAAACTCAAACTTTATAAAAAATGGTTTTTTCTATGTTTTATGGCACTTCAGTTAAAGATACGCGGCAGATGTTTTTTACCAGTTGGAAAAAATATCGAAACCAAGAATCACTTTCATCGGTAGAAAAGCAGGTTGTAGCAGTCATTCTGGATCATCCTGAATATCATACCCTTCTTGAGCAATCGTCCCTGGAATCTGAGCATGTGTTTTATCCAGAGCTAGGACAAACAAATCCCTTTTTACATATGGGGCTTCATTTAGCAGTTCGTGATCAAGTCACAACCGATCGCCCCAATGGGATTCGTTCCATTTTTCAAACACTCGTTCAAAAACATCATGATCCACTTTGTGTTGAGCATAAAATGATGGATTGCTTCGCAGAGACATTATGGTTAGCAGAGCGTCATCAATGCATGCCGGATGTATCGCACTATTTAAGTCTTTGTAAACGTCTTTTAGCTACTTCCCTATTCTAAGATGTTACAATTCGACTTATAGTAGGAGAGTATTTTTTTGATGCGTTTTCAATTTATGGAGATATCTATGAAGCGACTCTTTCTATTATTCTTGGCGTTCATTTCCTTTTCTACCTGGACGTATGCAGATACACCTGAAGCCAATGGCTCACAAGCTCCCGCGGCAGCCAGTAATAACACCGCGACTTCTTCGGACTCAGAAATGAATAATTCAAAGGCAACGGATGAAGCCGATGATCAACAGGACGATGAAGATGGCGATGAGCATGATAGCGATGAAGATGATCCAGCCCAGGACCCTGATCCCGAAGCGGATGTTGGTACACCTTCTTCTCAACCAAGTTAACCACATTCTCTGATTTGAAAGTCTGTAAAACCAAACAGACTTTCAAATTACGACGCTTCATCTAAGATACGTTTCTTTAATTGACTTCTCCATTTTCTTCTCCACGAGGGTCAAGCTCAAATAAAATGGGTGAAGTTTGTGGCATGGAGACAAAATTTTCTTCTTGGGGTAAAGCCGGTTTTTGAGCTTTTCTAAGGATTAAAATGGGGATGGCCATGGCGCAAACGGTTATGAAATACACAAATAGACCCCGCTCACCAAAAAATTCAATAAACGCTGGGGCAATTAATGGGCCCACCATAGCTCCAATGCTATACATCAGCAATAGACTTTGTGTTCCTGCAACTAAATCGGTTGTATCTAGCGCTTCACAAGCTTGAGTGATACTGATGGGATAGAGTGTAAAGGTTAATCCACCAAAACATACCATGAGTAAAAAAAATAACCAGCCTATTTGATGATTAATTAAAAGAATAGCGAGTGAGGTCAAAATGGCTGCAGAAGAAATCACGATTAACACCAGGCGCCGCTCAAAAATATCCGAGAGCTTACCGACAGGATATTGCAGGAGCATACCACCTATAATAATGGCAAACATATACTTTGCTACAGCGGCATTGGAATGAAATGCCTGACTTAAAAAAGAAGGCATCAGGCCATAAGTACTCCCCATAATTAAACCTGAAATAAAACACCCGAGTACTCCTGAAGCCGATATACTAATGAGCTTCTTAAAACTTAAGGTCGATGGCTCGTCGTATTGTGGTGAACGCACATGCGTCATCGATAAGGGAATAATAGACAAAGAGCAAAGCATGGAGGTAATGGAAAATAATAACATGGTTTGAGGGTCACCGAGGTTTAAGAAAAACTGCCCCAAGCTTTGTCCAGCATAAAAGGTTATCATGTATAAAGCTAATACTTGGCCCCGATTTACGGTAGTACTTTTACAAAGTAACCAGCTTTCAATGACTACAAAAAGCCCAGCACTCGCAAACCCCGCAATAAAACGCAACACCATCCAGAACCACGGGTTATAAAATAGGCCATGCAGAAGACACGTGATAGCTAAGGTAGATGAAAATGCTGAAAAAGCACGGATATGACCAACGCGTGTGATAAATCGCTCAATGCGAAATGAGCCCGACACTAATCCCGCGTAAAAGACCCCAGTTAAAGCACCTATCATAATGGGTGACGCCCCATTTAAGGTCATTACGAGCGCAAGCAACGTAGAAAAAAATCCCGCTCCTAAAATAAACAAAAATAAGCTCAGCAAAGGTGCAAACGTTTCAGCAATGACTTGTAACATAATCTTCTCAATTCAAACCTAGTACAGTGTACTAGCCTATTTCCCATCGGCTATTTTAACATGCAATCTTAAAGTTTTCTTAATACTACTGTAGTGGCTACAGGTCATATTTACTAAGTGGCTACAGCATATTTCTTATTTCCCACGCTTTATGCGGGGGAAGTAGGGATCTTACGACATCAAGACAATGCTCAATACAATGGACAAGGTCTTTTTGTCTAAAAACTGATTTTTATTACGGAATCAGTTAAGATAAACTACTTTATTTTGATTCTATTTAAGCCGTCATGAGCGAACAGCAAAAAAAAACTCACTTTGGTTATCAAACCGTAGCATGGGAAGAAAAAGAAAAAAAGGTTGGCGAAGTATTTAAGTCTGTGGCAAACCGCTATGACTTAATGAATGATCTTATGTCACTTGGGATTCATCGCTTATGGAAACGGTTTACTGTTGAATTGAGCCAAGTCCATGCCGGGCATTCGGTATTGGATTTAGCCGGAGGTACAGGCGATTTAACGCGCTTATTTTTAAAGCGTGTAGGTGAAACAGGGCGAGTTGTTTTAGCCGACATTAATGCCTCTATGCTTGAAGTTGGGCGCGATAGATTGCTTGATGAGGGCGTGTCTTTGAATCTGGATGTGGTGCAAGCGAATGCGGAATCATTGCCTTTTTCTGATGATTCCTTTCACTGTATTACGATTGCTTTCGGTCTTAGAAATGTAACCGACAAAGCGGCTGCCCTTCGTTCTATGTATCGCGTATGCAAACTTGGCGGCCAAGTGATGGTTTTAGAGTTTTCTTCTCCTACACTCCCTGGCCTAAAGCCTGTATACGACTGGTATTCATTTAATATTTTGCCTAAATTGGGACAATTATTGGTGAACGATGCTTCAAGCTATCAATACCTCGCTGAGTCAATTCGTATGCATCCTAATCAAACGGATTTAAAGGAAATGATGGAAGCGGCTGGCTTTGAAGACTGTCGGTATTATAACCTGACAGGAGGGATCGTTGCCTTGCATATGGCCTATAAATATTGAGAAAACCATGATTAAGATGTATACCCTTAAAGCATTGCAAAAAGCAATAAACCACGCTTTATCGCTGGATGAAGCCAGTGCCGCTCGCATCCATGCCTTACAAGGTAAAGTGTTGAAAGTAGTGATTAATCCGTTAAAGGTCAATTTTTATATCTCTTTTTCAGCGACCATGTTGCAATTGCATGATTATCCGCCTGGCGAGATAAATACGACCATTGAAAGTAGCCCTCTTGGTCTGATTCGCTTAAGCGTGCTGCCGGCTTCAAAAGTACGCTCACTATTTAATGATCAAATTAAAATTACGGGCGATACCGAACTTGGTCAACGCGTTAAGCAATTATTTGATGAGCTTGACATTGATTGGGAAGGTCATTTAGCCCATTTTACTGGGGATGTCGTTGCTCACCAGTTGGGTTCTTTTTTTCGCAAAGGCCAGGAGTTCACCGCCTATTTTAGTTCCTCCATGCAGCAAAATTTAACGGAATACTTACAAGAAGAAATACAATGGTTTCCTCCGGCAGAAGAAGTCGAAGATTTTTGTAAAGATGTGGATGAGTTACTCTTGGATGTCGAGCGGCTAACCGCACAAGTCAACCAACTAATGGCGAACCATGAAACAGATTAAACAAGCGCTTCGTGTTATAAAAATTAATTATATTCTCGCTAAAAATGGCTTGGATCAAGTGGTGGTTAGTATCCCTCTTTTTGCGCCATTGAGTTTTATTGTGTACTTAAATCCCTGGAATTGGTTTCGAAAAAAGAAGTTAACCCGCGGCGAAGCCCTTCGAAAAACCTTAGAAGAATTGGGGCCTATTTTTGTTAAATTTGGTCAGGCGCTATCCACACGTCCAGATATATTACCAGTAGATATTGCCCTTGAGCTGGCAAAGCTTCAGGACAAAGTCCCTCCTTTTCCCAGTGATTCAGCTTTAGCGATTATTGAGGCCACCTTTGGCCTTCCAGCATCCGAATTATTCAAAACCTTTGATGAGCACGTGCTTGCTTCAGCTTCCATCGCACAGGTTCATGCCGCTACATTAAAAAGCGGCGAAGACGTCGTGGTAAAAATACTGCGCCCTGGTATTAAACCTATCATCGAGCAGGACTTAGGGATTCTTCATTTTATAGCGAAATTGGCCGATCGCTATTGGGAAGAAAGCAATCGCTATAAACCCAAAGAAATCGTCAATGAATTTGAACGAAATCTGCTTAATGAATTGAATCTGCAACGAGAGGCTGCAAATGCTGCTCAATTGCGGCGAAATTTTCAAAACTCCCACTTGTTATACATCCCTGAAGTGTATTGGGACTACGTACGTGAAAACGTGCTCGTTATGGAACGAATTTATGGTATTCCAGTTACCGATATCGCCACGTTAAAAAAATACAATGTCAATTTGAAAAAATTAGCTGAACGCGGGGTGGAAATATTTTTTACTCAAGTGTTTCGTGATTGTTTTTTTCATGCCGACATGCACCCAGGGAATATTTTTATCTCCTTTCATAATCCACAAGATCCCAAGTACATTTGCATTGATTTTGGAATTGTAGGGACGTTGGATGAACAAGACAAAAATTACCTGGCACAAAATTTATTAGCCTTTTTTAATCGTGATTATCATCGCGTGGCTGAGCTTCACGTTGAATCTGGCTGGGTAGCTCGTGATACTCGAGTACATGAGTTTGAAAGCGATATTCGTATGGTTTGTGAGCCTATTTTTGAAAAGCCTTTAAAAGATATTTCCTTTGCATTAGTGGTATTGCAATTATTCCAGGTTGCCCGACGATTTCACATGGAGGTACAACCACAACTTGTTTTACTGCAAAAAACTTTATTAGCCATTGAGGGTTTAGGGAGGCAGCTATATCCTGGGCTTGATTTATGGGCAACCGCAAAACCCTTCTTAGAAGACTGGGTTCAAAAGCAGCTTGGGCCGAAGGCGCTTTTGGGGCACATTAAAAACAACTGGCCATTTTTTGTTGAGCAGCTGCCGTATATGCCACGCTTATTAAATGACGTGCTTTTATTAAACAAAAAGTTAAACCGAAAGCTTCTGGAACAAGAGAATGAACAGGATGTGAAATACAGTCATAGCGCTGCTTGGTATAAAGGATTAGGAATGGGGGTCTTTATCGCGATGCTTTTGTTTGGCATAACCTATTATTTGGATTGGCTGCCTGATGAACAAATTGTACCCGTCGCTCTTGGCGCTGCGCTTGGTGGAGGAGTTGTAGCATTCATGAATCGAAAACGCTATTCTAAAAAAACAAGACGCTTACTGGAGTATTAAGGACTTCTGAGGAATTCTATCAACGTTTAGCTCGTATAGCTTATTATCAAAAGTCCGAGGCCATAGGAGAAATCATGGGATTAAGTGGGATCAGTCCGCTGTCGTTGGTATTAATTTTACTGATTGTCGTCGCGTTATTTGGCACGAATAAACTCAAAAGCTTAGGCTCTGATTTGGGGGCGGCGCTTAAAAATTTTCGGCGCGAATTACACGATGATGAACAGAAAAAAGAATGAGTATCGCTGAGTTATTTTTAATCTTAGTTGTGGCCTTGCTTGCATTTAGCCCTTCTAAGTTGCCCATGCTTGCCCATCATTTGGCAAGACTCTATAAATTTGTCAGCCGTCTACAACATCAATTCTCTCAATTGATCCAATCTCAGCTCAATGAACATCAGTTGCATGAAAACATGAAAAAAGCAGATAAGGCAGACAGCGAATATCAAAAACATTCTGAAAAGCCATCGGATTAATTTAACGAACGACTGGAGTCTGAAGCGGGTTTTGCAAACCAACGAGCGCCCAAAATTCCCAATTCATATAGTAAACATAAAGGAACTGCCAATAACACCTGGGATAAAACGTCAGGTGGTGTCAGTAACATACCTATTATAAATGCCATAACGATGATATAAGGACGCATACTTTTTAGGGTGTCTAGGGTAACGATGTTTAAATGCACAAGCAGAGTACAAACCAAAGGAACCTGAAATGAAATCCCAAAGAGTACAAGCATTCGAGAAATAAAATCAATTGCATTCGACATATCAGGCATATATCGGACCCCTTCAGGTACTGTTTGTGCAAAAAATTGTAAAATAAACGGTAAGACAATATAAAAACAAAACATCATGCCAAGACCAAATAAAATAACGCTAAAGAGTGTAATGTATTTAATGCTCAGTCGTTCATGCTGATAGAGTCCAGGTGCAACAAAGTGCCAAAGTTGTAACAAGACAAATGGCGTGGTGAGTAATAAAGATGCATCAAATGCTAGTTGTAACGGTGTAATAAGTGGGGAGGTAATGTGTGTTGCGAGGAGAGAACTGCCCGGTTGTAAAGACAATACTAAGGGGGATACCACAAAAAGAAACAATTTATCGCTGCACATAAAACAAATTAAAAAAAAGACCGCAAAGACAATTAGAGTCAAGGTCGCTCTTTGCCTTAATTCAATTAGGTGAATTAGCATTATCGGTGTATTTTTATCATCATCTTTCATTATGTACTCGTAATCTTTATATACTCATAATCTTTCAAAATGCGAGATTACAGGTATATACTTCATGCCTAACTTTAAAAAATTATTCTTTCATGCAACATCGACCTCGTAAACGTTTTGGCCAGAATTTTTTGCAAAGCCCCCATGTGATCATGGCCATTATTCAAGCTATTAATCCTAAACCTGATGATATCGTGGTTGAAATCGGACCTGGGCAAGGTGCTTTAACCAGGCCACTCTTACAGCGCTTAAACGCCTTAACAGCCATCGAAATTGATCGCGATCTCCAACCTTTCTTGAAGGCTTTGCCTGACGCGTCCAATAAGCTCACTGTGCTGGATAGGGATGCATTATCCGTTGATTTTAGTGAATTAGGAAATGATTTAAGAATTGTTGGTAATTTGCCTTACAACATTTCAACGCCTTTGATCTTACATCTGGTGCAAGATACGTCATCCATTAAAGATATGCATTTTATGCTTCAAAAAGAAGTGGTGGAACGCTTAGCTGCTTCCCCAGGCGGGAAGGATTATGGGCGACTTAGTGTCATGGTACAATATTTTTGTGAGGTGGAGCCGCTATTTGTTGTTCCACCCGAAGTGTTTTTCCCCAAACCAAAGGTGGATTCCGCCGTTGTCCGCTTAACCCCACATACTCATACTCCTTACCCTGAGATTGATTTTAAAAACCTTGAGTCTTTAGTCGCAAAAGCATTTTCAATGCGACGAAAAACATTGGCAAATAACTTAAAACCAATCGTTGACAAAGCATCCCTTATCACCCTTGGAATTGATCCAACACGGAGGCCTGAACAAATATCTATTTCTGAGTATGTTCAAATAGCGAAATTTGTTGCCAAATAGTGTATACTTCGCTCTACTGAATCCGTGAGAGCTTTTTGACTCAATTTTGGCGTTGGAGGTTTGTTTTGTTTCATAGAAATGGTAGAAAAGATAAGCCAAGTAAAGGCAAGCCTTTAAAAGATATGCTTGTTGTTCAAACTCCAGAAGAGCTATTAAAACAGGATAAGCGACAACACTTGCTTAGCTTGATTCAAGGCGCCTTGGAACTCTCTGAAAGTCGTTATGAAACGATGTGCTTAGCGCTGGTCCATAATTTAATCAATCATTGCCAGAGTCTACCTGAAACCGCCAACAGCTATTATTCATTACCTGGCGGTGTTCTCGATTATGCCTTAAATCGTACGGAAGCGGCCATGAATTTATTTCGTGAGTACATCATTCTCGAAGGAGAGCTTTCTGAGGAACAAAAGCTTTGGCTTTATGCTCTCTTTTCAGCGGGCATTTTAAAGGGGATCGGTAAATTGCAAATTGATTATCAAGTGGATTTGTTTGATATCAATGGGCAATCTAATAAAGTCTGGAACCCGTTACTCGAAAGTATTTGTTCGGCAGGAAGTTATTATCATTATCAAATGTTAAGCGAAGAAGATGATGATTTACGTTGCCGCTTGAATTTATTATTGGCCAAAATGTTAATGCCAACGACCGGGTTTTCTTGGATTGCATCTAATCCCGAGGTTTTAAAAGTTTGGCTTGCTTTACTAAACGAAGATTGGCAATCCGCCGGAACCCTAGGTGCGCTTTTAGTCCGTGCAGATGCCATTGCGATTCAGCGATTTATTGTTGATTTTATGGCACTGACCGCGCTTGGGAAAGGTGCGCGAGGTGGTCGGATGAGTACGTTTGTAGACACCTCTCCTGCATCGCTTGTTGAGCGCGAGCGTGCCACTGGCGTACATTTTATCCAATGGCTTATCGAAGCTTTAGAAAAAGGCGAGCTTATGATTAATAAAGCGCCTTTATTTATGGTTCCAGGTGGTATGTTAATGTCTTCTGATTTATACAAGTTATTTGTACGAGAACACCCGGAATATAAAAACTGGCAGGCCGTGCAAAATGGCTTATTAGCCTTGCAATTGCATGAAGTAGGCCCGGATGGTGTTGTAACGTCACGATTTGAGCAAGCGCATACACAACAGATGGTGAGTGGCGTTGTCTTGGAAAATTATGCAGTAGTACTCCCTGAGCGGGTCAAATACCATCATTTAAATACCGGGAAAGTGTCTGAGCTCTCTGCCGTTGAAGTCATTAATAAAGCACAATTTAATCAGCATTTTAATCAGCAATTGGTTGGTGTTAGCGAAACGGCTTTGCAGCATCTCCTAGCGAATGGACAATGGGTGAAAGCAGGAGATACTATGAATACTTTGCAGGCTGGGAGTAAATTCCGTGGCTGATTATGCAATTGGTGATGTCCAAGGATGCTATGATCCGCTCATGCGTTTACTTGAACTTATCCAATTTGATGAACAAACGGATCGATTATGGTTTGCGGGTGATCTAGTCAATCGTGGACCACAGTCCTTGGCTGTTCTAAGATTTGTTAAATCGCTGCCTTCAAAAACACGATTATCTTTAGGTAATCATGACTTACATCTACTGAGCCGGTTATTCTCAGCATCCACTTGGTCCAATAACGATGACACATTAAACGAAATTGAAAAGGCGCATGATGCTGAGACATTAGGTCATTGGTTAAGAAATCAGTCCATTTTATGTTATGACGAAACATTGAATGTCGTCATGACGCATGCAGGGATTGCGCCTATGTGGGATTTAACTCAAGCGATGTCGTTAGCCAAAGAGCTTGAAACTGCGTTGCAAGATGAAGATTTTCATAAATTTTTAGCGCATATGTATGGCAATAAACCTGATCTTTGGTCAGATGAGTTAGTTGGCTATGAACGTTTACGCGTCATTTGTAATTATTTTACTCGCATGCGCTTTTGCGATGAAGATGGTCACTTAATTTTTCATTATAAAGGCACCTTACACGATGCCCCTAAAGAGTTATATCCTTGGTACAATGTGCCTGGCCGCAAGGAAGTATCTGCTGACATTGTATTTGGTCATTGGGCTGCCCTGATGGGTTTGTCACCCAACAAAAAACTTCATCCCATTGATACAGGTTGCTTATGGGGTGGGCAATTAACGGCATTGCGTTTACAGGATAAGAAACGATTTGCAGTACCTGGTATGGCTACATCGGTATGATTTTGAGGTTTATTTTTTACATACTCTGGTTACTATGGTGTGCAATACCCTTGGCCTATGCCCAAGAGATGTTAGTTGAGCTTGAGCACCCGCCTACCAAACTCTTTCAATGGTTACCCAATCCAAGCCAGGAAATTGAACGCGTTGAGCAAGCTGAAAACCGTTTAATCTGTGCAATGCAAAATCCAGAATATATACTCCATCATTGGGTTGCATTGCCAACATCCCCTAGACCTCATGGTAAACAAATACACTTTTTAACGCTAAGAGAGGCTATCCTATTAGCTCTTCGGTACAACCCCAATATTCAAAATGCTGAGCTGGATCGCATTATTCAACGGTACCAATTGCGGCTTGCTTACAATCAATTCGAATTGCAATATGCACTTGCAGGAACGGGACTCATTGAACAAAGCCGTTATAGTGGCGTTGGGACCACCTTCAATAAAACAGCGATTGCAACACCTGAACTCAGTTATAAAAATCGTTATGGTGGTTCTTTATCATTAAAAATGGACAATAATGTTGCAGCTGCGGGCAATTATAATCCCCTTTTAAACTTTACACTGACACAACCTCTTCTCAGAGGATTTGGTCGTGCCGCCAATGAAGCAAATTTAAAAGATGCAATCGATGCCGATTGGTTAAACAAGCTAAATCTTAACCAAGCCGTGATGGATCAAATTACTCAGGTGATTAGTATTTATCGCGCTTTAATTATCAGTGGTCATAACTTAAAAATTCAACAGCAGCAACTTAAAGACGCGCAAAAAACCTATGAAATTAATGAAAAAAGAATTGAGGCCGGGCAACTTGAGCCCACAGCCAATATTCAACAGTCCTATCAGATTGAGTCGTTAAGCTTGATGGTGGAACAAGCCGAAAATGAATTTAGAACCACCACGCAGGATTTATTACAAGCCATAGGTTTGGATCCGGACATGAAGTTAGCCGTACCAAGTGATGTGAGTATCGAGACGCTAAAAATTCCCGATGTAAATGATTCGATTCAACTGGCACTTAAAAATAACACGCAGTATTTAGCACTTAAAATGGCTTTGAAGGCCGATGAACGCGCATTGCACGTGGCGAAAAACCAACAGTTATGGCAGCTCGATGCGACGGCGAATGTGCAAGCAGGAATTATTAATAACGTCGACAACACAACCAATGCACCGAATGGTATATACAATGGGCGTAATATTACTGAGTCTGCGGGGGTTACGTTAACGATTCCGATTAATGATTTAAATCGTCGTAATCAAGTGATTTCAGCCAAAGTGAAGTTGGAAAAAGACAGGCTTAATTTAATCGCTGCTAAACGCGCTTTAATTACGGCTATTAAAAACACCATTACCAATATCGAATCCCAGGCTAAACGGTATCAACTTGCAAAACGGCAAGTTGAATTAGCCGAGCAATCGTATGCTTTGGAAAAAAAGAAACTCGCAGCGGGTATTGCCAGTTCATTGGATGTGCACAATACGCAAAATCAATTGTTGCAGGCTCAAATGGGCTTGATCAACGCAAAAATAGCCTATTTAAACCAGTTATCCGAGCTTCAAAAAATGCTGGGAACCACACTTAAATATTGGGATATAAAACTCAGGTATTGTTAATGAATATAAACCGTCAACTCAATTTAATAGAAACCATCATTCTCGCGTTACTGTTTTGTTTTATTAGCGGATGTGATCGGCATGTGGCTGCTCCTACTAAGTTGGATAAAACCTATACTGTAAAGTATGAAACATTATCCAAAACACTGCATTTTTCAGGCATTATTCAACCCATTCGGGAATATTCGCTTACCAATCCAATGGATGGGGTTATTGCAACCATGCCCTATCATTATGGCCAACAGGTTCAAAAAAATGCGACAGTCTTTGTTTTAAATTCTGCTGAATTGCAACGACATTACAACGATACCTTAACTGAATATCTCAAAGCAAAAGATGCTTATAATATTGCAAAAGCTAAATTCATTGGCACGGAAGACCTTTGGACTGCCGGGCTTATCTCCAAAAATAATTATTTAAGCGAAAAATCCAGCTTGTATAATGCCCGCGTCTCGCTCATTCAAGCCACAAAAAAACTCTCAGAGCTTGTTGAAAAATCGGGTAATCGTGATAACCAAAATCTTTGCGCACTCAGTTTGGCAGAGTTTGATAAGGTCCAGCAGGCGTTATCAAAAAAGCATGACCAAATATTTCTAAAAGCACGAGGCCAAGGCGTTTTGCTCTATCCCCCAAAATCCAGTGAGGATAAATCAGGCCATTTAGGAATTGGTTCATCGGTTAAAGCAGGAGAAGTACTTGCTTTAATTGGTGATATGAGTGGAATTCGAGTGGAAATCGATGTGCCCGAAGTGGATATTGATAAAATTAAAGTAGGTATGAAAGCAACGATACGAAGTGTTGCGTTTCCACATGATGTATTACTAGGTAAACTTGTTGCCGTGAATGCCCAGGCTTCTTCTAACAGTGCTCAAACATTGCCTTCATTTTCTGCCATTGTCGAAGTTAAAATATTAACTCCAGAGCAAGCTGAATGGGTTAAATCCGGTATGAGCGCCAACATTGAGTTAGCTGCAGAACATGCGAATAAACTGATGGTGCCGATTACAGCGGTAAAGTTGAAACACGGTCAAAGTGTGGTCACTGTGCAAGCGCATTCCGGACAAGCCCAAGAAGTGGTCGTGACTACAGGCGCTGCACAGGCGAATAAAGTGGTTATTGATTCAGGACTTCGTGTGGGCGATGTGGTTTTGTATAGTTAAGGCAGATTTAAGTATATGGCACTGATAACCCTTACCAATCTTGTAAAAACCTATCCTATTGGGGCAGAGATGAATACGGTGCTTAAAGGCCTATCATTAACCATTCATCAAGGCGAATTGGTGGCAATCGTTGGGCCTTCTGGATCTGGGAAATCGACCTTAATGAATATCATTGGGCTTTTGGATAAGCCCTCATCGGGCATATATGCTTTAAACGGACAGGACACTGCTGGACTTAGTCCAGATGAGCTGGCCTTGTTACGTAATCAGCACATAGGATTTATTTTTCAACAATTTAATCTTTTACCACGTTTTACAGCGCTTCAAAATGTGGGTTTGCCCCTGACGTATCGAAATGTATCGGATCTCTTAATTAATCAGCGCGTTGAGAGAGCACTAATGCGTGTAAATATGCGTGATTTTAGCTCACATCGACCCAATCAATTATCCGGTGGGCAGCAGCAACGTGTCGCAATTGCCAGAGCACTGGTTACTGATCCCAATGTCATTCTTGCAGATGAGCCGACCGGTGCTCTAGATTCAAAAACTGGAAAAGAGATTATGAACTTGTTTTTAGCGCTTCACCAAGAGGGTCGAACCATCATTATTGTGACTCACGATGAAAAAATTGCCGATCTTTGTACGCGAAAAATTGTATTGGCTGATGGGGAAATTATAAGGCAACAGTGATATCGGCATGAATTTAAAACGGCATTTCCAACAAGCAGTCATTAACTTATCTACGGCTAAGCTTCGTTCGTTTTTAGCTGTATTGGGTATTTTAGTGGGAACGGCGGCTGTGGTGGCACTCTTAAGCTCTGGCAAGCTGGCTACCGAGAAAGCACTCGCTCAATTTAAAGCACTAGGAACGGATTTGCTCTCTTTATCGGTTTATCAAAACACATCCACAGTCCAACATAATGGCCAGGATACCATTTCTTTAGAACAATGGCGTTCGATTCCAGAACGAATCCCAGCTATCGTAAAACTAGCACCTTACAGTACCGCTTACCAAGCCATCAGTTTCGAAGGAAAGACGTTAAATGGCGCTATTATTGGTGCAGATGAATCATTGGCGGACATCATTCATATTCGGTTGTCTGAAGGTCATTTTGTTTCGTTTGTTGAGACGTTTGAACATTTTTGCGTGATTGGAAGCGCTTTGGCTGAAGAATTAAAAGCATATACCTTGGATAATCCTATAGGTAAGCAAGTACGGATTGGTAAGGCGTTGTATACCATCATCGGTGTGGCTAAGCCCTGGAAGGAAAATGGTTTTTTTAATGAGGATATTAATCGCGCAATTATCATCCCAATCTCGGGTATGATGCTGGTCAATAAAGACAGTAAAATCAACAACGCAGTGTTGCTACTGGATTCGACCCAAATGATTGATGATGTCATTGAGGAGATCAAGCAAACCATAAATCAACTGGCTCCTGATTTGAATTTATTTGTTCGAAGCGCAAAACAAATCATTGCTAGCATGGAGAGTCAAGGTAGGATTTTTACCATGTTGTTAGCCGTTATTGGTGGGATCTCCTTAGTGGTTGGTGGGATTGGGGTAATGAACGTCATGCTGGTTGCCGTGAGCGAGCGAAAAAAAGAAATTGGTGTTCGAAAAGCATTAGGAGCTAAAAATCGCGAAATTCAAGCGTTGTTTTTGGTTGAATCGGTGATTTTGTCTTTGTCCGGTGGTTTTTTGGGAGTTTTATTAGGATTGGCCTTGACTTGGATGATAGCTCTTTTTAATCATTGGTCTTTTACTCTTTATATTGTACCTCCTTTAGCCGGTTTTGCTGTTTCTGTGGTTACTGGGATATTTTTTGGCTTTTATCCAGCTCGTCGGGCTTCTTTATTAGAGCCCATGGCTTCTCTGCGTGCTGATCTATAGCTTTATTTTTTAGGGTTCGCTTTGGGGAGAGTAGACTTGAATACGATTCTTACCAGAGTTTTTTGCTACATAAAGCGCATCATCCGCAGCCCTCTTTAATTCACTGGCGGCTGTAGCATGCTCTGGGGCGGTAGCTAATCCTGCAGATAAATGGACTCTGGGAAGTGTTTCGTTTTGAAATCGAATTTGCGTTGAACGGATTCTTCGAATCATTTCTTCGATGCGTTGCTTTGCTTCTTGAGCCGTGGTGTTAATGAAAAGTACCACAAATTCATCGCCCCCAAGTCGACAAGATATATCGCCTGCTCTTACACTTCGCTGCAGTTCCTTGCCGATATACTTCAGTACTTCATCTCCAGCATCGTGGCCATACTGGTCATTGCATTGTTTAAAATCATCAATATCAATAATCGCTAAGGTAAGGGCATGTCCGCGACGTTTCATTTGTTCAAGCTCTCGGGGTAGCGTTTCATCTAAGTAGCGACGATTGTATAGCCCCGTTAAACCGTCTCGTATCGCTTGATGTCTTAATGCTTCGCGAAGATGAATGTTTGCCAAGGCTAATTTAATGTTTTCACTGAAGGTGATGACTAGTGATTTTTTATTATCTAAGAACTCTCCTTTCGTGCAGGAGATAGATAATAAGCCGACGATGTTTTCATTAACCAACAAGGGAAAATCTATATACCCGCCCGAGGGATGGGTTGTAAAATGGGTACATAGCACAGAATGTTCTGGATATTTGATATGGTAAATATTTCCGTTTCGTAATGCCCAGCATTCTTTTTGTAAAAACCAAGGCTTTAAATTTTGCTGTTTACCCCATTGATAAAGCGTTTCCATTTCTCCTTTTTTAGGATTATAGATTGCTAATCCACCACTTAATCCCGAAAATAAATTTTTGGCTGTGATAAAAATGATTTCATAAGCTTCGGTAGGATTGTGACATGCCAAAAGCATTTCATTCATTTTATTTAAGTAGGCATTTTCTTTATCGCGCTGCTTTAGTACCACCAACGCATCGGACATTTGTTTGTGCATTTGTGCTTTTTCTTGTTCATCATGCTTGCGACGACTGATGTCAAGAATTTGTGTGACGAGGCTTTTAGGTTGACTTTCATTATCATAAATTAGGGACTCACTGACTAAACACCACACCGTTTTTCCGCTTTTGTGGATTAGTCGAACCTCAAGCTGTTTTGCAGCGACTTTCCCGCTAATCAGTTGTTGTTCCATATGCTCTACATCCTCTAATTCATCAGGATGAATGAAGTTAGCATTCGTTAACGTGCGTATCTCTTTTGCGTTATAGCCAAGAATATCACTCAAGGATTGATTGGATTGAACAAACGTTCCGTCTAAGGTGCGAATCGCCATGCCAATGGGAGCGTATTCAAGCGCATTACGAAACCGTTCCTCACTTTTGCTTAATAACTCCGTGAGATGCTCACGTTCCTCGATATCATCCTCAATATGTGTGCACATTTCATTCATGGTATCACCAAGAATGCCCAATTCATTTTGGGATTCGATTTTGTTTCGAATGCTGTAATTACCAAGGCTTACCATTTCCGCTTGTTTTCGTAGTTTTGCAATAGGTTTTGCAACATTGTGTTTTGTATAGCGGTAAACAATAAGACAAAGCATTAAGGCGATTAATAAAATCAGTTGAATGGTGTAAAAAACATATTGTTGTCTTTTTTGCAATTGATTAAGATTTTCTGCTGTTCTTAAATCGACCGCGAGCTGAAATTGTTCGAGTGGTTCTAAGTATTCCGATTTGGTTTCAAGATATAACGGGCTGTGTAAGAGCGCACGTGCTTTATATACAAAAGAATTGGGAGCGCCATTATTCACAAGGCCTTTGTGCCTATCCATCAAGTCAATGGCTTCTTTTTCCATCCTGGTTAGTGCATTGGTTTTCGCTTTTGCTGTTTTGAGGAGGGTTAATTCATAATTGGTAAATCCAAGCTGTTCAATTTGATGTTTAGCTCGTAACGATGGCGCGGTTGCGAAGTGAGGTGTTTTTCCTCCCAAAACATAATCCCAATAAAAGGGTGAGTAATTAGGAGGAGGGGACTTTTTTCCGTCACGGATGGCAAGTAAATTATAAAAATAATCTTTGTATTTTTCTTTTCCTGTTATGGTGTAAAGTCGGGCAATCTTTGTTAAATTTTCCGAGTTTTCAACCAGTTCTAAAATGGTTTTAAGCGATTGATAACGATTGCGTTCACTGGCAATAATTTGTCTTTGATTATAGCTGGCATAAAAAATTAAAATATTTAATATAAGAAGAATTAAAAACGCGAGCACAACAAAAAAGCGATAAAGAGAATTGAGGGAATGGGTTTTCATTAAACGCATAGCCCTAGTCCCTTAAAGCCTATCCTTATTCTCATTTTCCCACCACTTAGAATATAATCCTTATAATGTTGATAAGTATAGCCAATTTGTAGTTCAGTATCCTCATTTTAGATGTATGCAAGAACTTCAATCCAATACCTACTTATGAAAATACTGATAATATTTCATTTTATTTGAGGACGGCATCAGAGTTTTTATATCAGGGATTACTGGCTTTGTATAAAATGGTCTACACTGGTTACTAAAGTTTTTCCAAACAAAGCCGATGCGGCTTATAAAGGCACACTTGCTGTTGAATGAACGATAACTATCAATATGGGCTGGCTTTAAGTGAGTCAGTTGCCCCTGACGATAATAAAAAGAGGAAAATAAATATGAATAATCGGGGTAAGCTCATCGCTACGATCATTGGATTAGCACTCACGCCATTCACTTACGCAGACAGTCAAAATTGGAATCGTTGGGTGGCAGAAGTTCGAGAAGAAGCGCTCAGACAAGGTATCTCGCCAGGCACGTTTGATGAAGCGTTTGCTAATATTCATGAACCGAGCAGACGAGTCAAAAGCCTTTCTCGTTCACAACCTGAGCATCGTCTCACCTACACCAAATATCGTAATTCACGTGTTGATAATTATCGTATTATCATCGGGCGAAAAAAATACAAACAAAATAAAGAATTAGCGGATCATATCGCGGCACAATATGGTGTGGATCCTTGTTTTATTATGTCTTTTTGGGGAATGGAAACGAGTTATGGTAGTTATATGGGCAATTTCCCTGTCATTAATTCATTGGCAACCTTAGCCTATGATTCAAATCGCCAAGACTTTTTCAGAAAACAGCTCTTTTATGCCTTACACATTCTAAATGATGGTCATGTAACCTTAGATCGCTTTAAAGGGGAATGGGCTGGTGCTTCTGGTCAACCGCAATTTCTTCCTTCTAGCTGGATGAAGTACGCGCAAGATTATGATGGAGACGGCCGCAAAGACATTTGGGATTCAAAAGCGGATGTGTTTGCATCCATTGCGAATTATATGAAACAAAATGGTTGGCAAACTGGTGAACCTTGGGCCATTCGTGTGAAGCTTCCTGCAAACTTTGATAAATCTTTGGAAGGCAAAGCCACGGTGAAATCCACTAAAGAGTGGAATGACATGGGGGTTCGAACCACCGATGGGAAGCCTTTACCCTATCAAAATCTAGAGGCGAGCATTATTCAGCCTTATGGTGGCCCGGTATTTCTAGCGTTTCCAAATTATAAAATGATTTTACGCTACAATAATTCAATATATTACGCCGGTGCCATTGGTTATCTCGCTGATAAAATTTGCAATCGCCATGATGACTGACTATACGGATAAAAAAGCGAGTCTTTTGCCTAATGCCTTGAATATCCTCCTCAATAAGGCCACAGAGCCACCACATTCTGGCCAGTACAACGTACTTCAGGAATTTGGAACCTACTTGTGCAGGCGCTGTGGGCTGGCACTCTTTCGTGCTGACAGCCAATTTACTAGTCGTTGTGGGTGGCCTAGCTTTGATGAAGATATACAAGGAGCCGTGCGAGAAACGAAAGATCCTGACGGCCTTCGGACGGAGATTCTTTGCACGCGTTGTGGTAGTCATTTAGGACATGTGTTTATTGGAGAGCATTTTACGGCTAAAAATAAACGATATTGTGTGAATTCAGCCTCGATTGATTTTGTAAGTGAGACAAAAGTACGCGATACAAACGAAGCGATTTTAGCTGGAGGATGCTTTTGGGGTGTGGAATATTACCTCCAAGCAATGCCAGGAGTCCTTAAAGTTGAATCGGGTTATACTGGGGGACATACGCTAAATCCTTCTTATGAGGAGGTTTCTGCTGGTAATACCGGTCATTATGAAGCGGTACGGGTGTTGTTTGATGTCGAAAAGTTGGATTACTACGCGGTGGTGAGGCGTTTTTTTGAAATTCACGATCCTACCCAACGAAACGGACAAGGTCCTGATATTGGTTCTCAGTACCAGAGCGCGATTTTTTATTATAATCAAACACAAGAAGAAGACGTTAAGAGCTTAGTTCAGAAACTCAAAGCTAAAGGCTTAGATGTAGTCACTCGACTTCTACCCGCCCAGCCATTCTGGCCTGCTGAAGATTATCACCAGAACTATTACCAAAAACATAATAAAAACCCCTATTGTCATCGCGAAGTGAAGCGTTTTGATTAGATATCGGTATCAGGTATCAGGTATCAGGGTTCAGGGTTCAGGGTTCAGGGTTCAGAATGCTGACCCCTGACCCTGACTCCTGACAAGTAAAGTTTTCCTCTTAATCCCCGATAATATATTTAAATCAGTTTATTCAAATAAATAGCAACCAACTCAAGGATTGGAGAATCGAATGGATAAACAGGCCAGATATAATATTGGAGATGTAGTCATTCATAAACGCCAAGGATATCGGGCGGTTGTTATTGATGTGGACCCATTATTTCAAGCTTCCGGACGCTATAACCCTCAGGCAATTAAACGTGGGTTTGAAGAGCGTGATCCTTGGTATCGACTACTGGTCGATGAGAGCACGCAAATGACTTATGTCGAAGAGCGTTTGCTTCTACCAGATGAGAGCGAGTGCGTCATTAATAACCCAAACGTTGAAGACTATTTGGTAATAAGTAAGGGGCATTATCAGAGTAACATTAAAAAACATTGACCCGGCATTCCGCAGGTGTGGAATGCCGGATTGACTTATCCGAAGGAGGGTGAAATTAGGCTAAGTTGAGCGAGCCATAACGATCAGCAACGCTACAAAACACATCAATAAGATGGCTAGGATCCCCATAGTAAAAAAACTTTTGCTTAATGACTCACGGCTTAGGGTTTCAGGGCGCGCACGAATATAACGATATAAGATCCAAATAATAACACCCGCTGCAATGAGTCCTAATATTTGATACAACGTTTCCATTGGATAATCCTCCTAAACAAGCCCTAATCTTTTTCAAAATCAAACGCATCAGAAAACATGATTTCTCGATTGATCTGATGGTTCATTAAGAAATCACGTGTACTATAAACCATATCAAAGGGGCCTGCGATCACAATTTGCCAATCATGAATATCATGTTTATGGCGTTTGTAGGCTAGTGAAGCTAATGTTTCTTTGCTGGTGGACGTTATATGAGAAAAATATTGAAATTGAGGAACATGTGTTTGCCAGTGGTGGACACGTTCATCCATATACAAATCACTTTGTGACCGAGCGCCCCAGAATAATTCAAATGGTAGCTTGGATCCTTGCGCCAAAAGATGTTCTATCATGGCTTTAATGGGGGCAAATCCAGTGCCTGCTGCGAGAAATAAAATAGGCTTTTCAAAATCCAAGTTACGAATATGACAATTTCCCATGGGGACAGTTAATTGTAAGGATCCTTTCGCCTTGATTTCAGCGAGTAGAGATTGGCTATAGGGATTATCCTGACTATGACGAATATGCAGTTCATAAGTATGGGAGCCTAAAGGCGCATTCGCTATGGAGTAACTAAATACTTCCTTCTGTAATTGGATTTGTAAGTACTGGCCGGCTATATAATCGATGTATTGTTCAGGTTTTAAAATCAACTGCAATATACTATTGGTTAGGGGGGTGATCCGCTCGATTTTTGCCGAGGTTGTTTTCATGGCTCAATTCCTAACTCAGGCCAATACGCTTCCACACGCTCTAAGATATCCGAATCCATCACAATGGGTTTGCCCCATTCTCGTGTGGTTTCACCAGGCCATTTACTGGTCGCATCCATTCCCATCTTTGAACCTAGTCCAGAAATTGGCGAGGCAAAATCTAAGTAATCAATGGGCGTGTTGTCCATCATGACGGTATCACGAAGGGGATCCATGCGGGTCGTCATAGCCCAAATGACATCCTGCCAATTACGGGCATTAATATCGTCATCACAGACAATGACGAATTTGGTATACATAAATTGCCTTAAGAAAGACCACACTGCCATCATGATTCGTTTCGCATGCCCAGGGTATTGTTTTTTTATGGTGACTACCGCAAGACGATAAGAACATCCTTCAGGCGGAAGATAAAAATCAACAATTTCAGGAAATTGTTTTTGCAACAGCGGGACAAATACTTCATTTAACGCTAAGCCAAGAATAGCCGGCTCATCTGGTGGGCGACCCGTATATGTGCTGTGATAAATAGGATCATCTCGATGGGTGATGCGTTCAACGGTAAACACTGGGAAAGATTGGACCTCATTGTAATATCCCGTATGATCACCAAATGGGCCCTCAGGTGCTTCTTCACCAGGCTCGAGATATCCTTCGAGAATGATCTCAGCGCTGGCTGGTACATGCAAATCACTACCCAAACATTGCACTAGCTGAGTACGCTGGCCGCGTAATAATCCAGCAAAGGCGTATTCTGATAAAGTATCCGGAACCGGGGTGACGGCAGCAAGAATGGTTGCAGGATCAGCACCAAGGGTCACGGCAATAGGAAATCGTTCGCCAGGATAAGCTTTTTGCCAAGCTTGATAATCCAATGCACCACCACGGTGAGATAGCCAACGCATGATCAATTTATTTTTTCCAATCACTTGTTGGCGATAAATGCCCATGTTTTGTCGCGTTTGTAGAGGCCCCTTGGTGGTCACGAGCCCCCAGGTAATGAGGGGAGCCGCATCTTCTGGCCAACAGGTTTGAATGGGAAGTTGGCTTAAATCGACTTCTTCTTTCTCAAGTACGTGAGTTTGGCACTTGGCTTTACTCACGTATTTAGGCGCCATATTGAGCGCTTGCTTTAACAGAGGAAGCTTATTAAAGGCATCTTTAAAGCCTTTTGGAGGCTCAGGCTCTTTAAGCGCCGCCAGTAATGTTCCAACGTCGCGTAGAGCATTCATATTGGATTCACCCATTCCTAAAGCCACGCGTTCAACCGTGCCGAATAAATTGGTTAGCACGGGAACGTCGTAGTTTTTAGGATTGGTAAACAATAAGGCTGGTCCACCAGATTTTAAAACGCGATCGCTTACGGCTGTCATTTCAAGCTTAGGCGATACGGGATAGTCAATGCGTTTTAATAGATTTTGGCGTTCCAATTGCGATATGAAATCGCGCAGATCTCCATAGTTCATGCAGAGGTCATTCCTGTCGTTTCATGGCCTCAAAGAATTCAGCATTAGTTTTATGATTTTTCATGCGCTCAAGCAAGAATTCAATCGCATCGCATTCATCCATTGATTGTAGGATTTTGCGTAAAATCCATGTACGATGAAGTTCTTCAGGACTTAACAACAGATCTTCACGACGGGTTCCGGAGCGATTAATGTTAATGGCAGGGAATACTCGTCGCTCAGCAATGCTGCGGCTTAAGTGGATTTCCATGTTACCCGTTCCTTTGAACTCTTCGTAAATAACTTCATCCATTTTGGAGCCAGTATCGACCAGAGCGGTTGCAATAATCGTTAAGCTTCCGCCTTCTTCTATATTACGAGCCGCACCATATAAGCGTTTCGGACGTTGTAAGGCGTTGGCATCTACCCCTCCAGTTAATACCTTACCTGAAGCAGGAACGACGGTGTTGTAAGCTCTGGCTAAACGGGTAATCGAGTCAAGAAGAATCACTACATCGCGTTTGTGCTCAACGAGGCGTTTTGCCTTTTCAATGACCATTTCGGCAACTTGAACGTGGCGATTAGCGGGCTCATCAAAGGTGCTTGCAACGACTTCGCCTTTTACTGAGCGTTGCATTTCAGTCACTTCTTCAGGGCGCTCATCAATCAACAAAACAATCAAGTAACAATCGGGGTAATTTTTCTCAATCGAATGAGCAATATTTTGCAGCATTAATGTTTTACCTGCTTTGGGCGGAGAAACAATTAATCCACGCTGGCCACGGCCAAATGGAGCCGCTAAATCAACCACGCGTGCGGTTAAATCTTCTGTGCTGCCATTGCCTTGTTCCATCACTAAGCGTTCTGTTGCGAATAAAGGCGTCAAGTTTTCAAAGAGAATTTTACGTTTTGCGCTATCGGGTGCTTCAAAATTAATTTGGTCAACTTTTAATAAAGCAAAATAGCGCTCATTATCTTTAGGGGGTCGAATTTTACCGGACACTGTATCGCCTGTACGAAGACCAAATCGGCGGATTTGACTCGGAGAGACATAAATATCATCGGGGCCTGCAAGATAAGAGCCGTCTGAAGAGCGCAGGAAGCCGAAGCCATCCGATAACACTTCGACCACACCATCGCCATGAATATCTTCGCCTTTAAGCGCGTGGGCTTTAAGAATAGCGAAAATGATGTCTTGCTTACGCATGCGGGAGGTGTTTTCTACGCCTAACTCTTGAGCAATATTGACGAGCTCAGCGATAGGCAACTGCTTAAGTTCACTAAAATTCATACTTCTCACTTGATGTGTTGGTTAAATGAAATGGGTTTCCAGGATAGTTTTTTACGGGAAGGACAGCTAGGAATACCGCTGCCTAAGGCATTTTGCAAAACTGCAACATACCTAAGTTATTTCTAGCTTATCATAGCTTGCTTGTCAAATCTATATTTTCTCTCCTCAAAAGCTCTTTACATGACAAAAAAACCGGACATGCCAGCGAAGGTGGCAACCCTGTGGCATTTGGCACGGAAGGAAGTTGAGATAACTTGCTGACATACAAGGAAAATCATATAAATTCGATCGCAAAAAGAAGGTTACATAGGGTGTATCGGCTAGTTGAAGGATAGTTTAAACAGGTATTTTGGCTGGAACAAGGCGAGAATGTCATGTTTTGTAAAGAAGTTTAAAAGAAATTAAGAGACGCTGCGGTCAAGCCGCAGCATGTATTATTGAGGAGCAAAGGAAATCTGGCTCAATCAGATATTGCTTTCGACAAACGCACTTAATTGAGACTTGGAAAGCAATCCCATTTTAACGGCTTCAACTTGGCCATTTTTAAATAGAATTAATGTTGGTATGCTCATTACACCATATTTTGATGGAGCTTGAGGATTTTCATCAATATTAATTTTGGCGAAGCTCACCTTATCGCTATTGTTTGCAGCCACTTCTTCCAAAATAGGTCCAAGAGCGCGGCAAGGACCACACCATTCGGCCCAAAAATCCACCAACACAGGTTTGCCAGATTTTAAGACATCTTCTTCAAAGCTACCATCTGTAACGGTTTTAATGTGTTCGCTCATGAGTAAAACCCCTTTTAATTATTCTAGTGGACATTATAGATCACCACTGACAGCTTGCAACATACTTAATGCACTAATTGCAGCAGTTTCTGTTCTTAAAATGCGAGGTCCAAGTTTTAGACCTTGAAATTGATGAGCGCGAGCTAAATCAATTTCATTTTGACTAAAGCCCCCTTCTGGTCCAATTAGAAGAGTAATATCTTTAACCTCAAAATCAAAATCGCGCCAGGTTTTTTCGCTTTCTGGGTCCAACAACAATTTAAGTTCGGCTTCAGTTTGTTGGATGTAATCCTGAAACACGGTAATAGGATGAAGGGTTGGCAATGAATTTCGTCCACATTGTTCGCAAGCGGCAATCGCAATGGCTTGCCATTGCGCTAATTTCTTAGATAGACGGTTTTCATCTACGCGCACTACGGTACGCTCTGAAATAAGAGGTGTAATCGTGCTTACCCCTAACTCCACCGCCTTTTGAATCACCCACTCCATCCGTTCACCTTTTGAAATGGATTGAGCGAGATGAATCATTCGAAAAGATTCACGATCCATTTTCTGATGTGATTGGATTTGAACTGTGACTTGTCTTTTTTGGGCAGAAACAATAACCGCATGGTATTCGTAATTATTTCCTCGGAATAGAGTTAAATGCTCGCCTGGTTTCATCCGCAACACCACACTGACGTGTTGTCCCGCACTGGGCGATAAGTCAACGGTATCCCCTGGCTGGTAGGTACCTGGTTGATAAATTCGATTGATTTTCACAACGATTTTACATAGAAATCTGGATCAGATCTTATACCCCATCGTTACGATCGTTGTCAAAGTAATGCAAGAATTGTGTTAGAATAACTGGAATTTTTTAATTAAATAGAGCAAAAAATTATGACCAACACTCGAATTGAAACCGACAGTATGGGTGAAATCGCCGTATCGGCGGATAAATATTGGGGAGCTCAAACTGAGCGTTCATTGCACCATTTTAATATCGGTCAAGATATTATTCCTCGTGAAGTCACACACGCTTTTGGGATCTTAAAAAGAGCAGCGGCATTAACCAATTTGGAATTAGGTAAATTACCGAAAGATAAGGCTGATTTAATCGTTGCGGCGGCCAAAGAAGTTAGTGAAGGCAAATTAGATGAGCATTTCCCACTGCATGTATGGCAGACAGGAAGCGGCACGCAGTCAAATATGAATGCCAACGAAGTGATTTCAAATCGTGCTATTGAAATGGCAGAAGGTACGTTAGGAAGTAAATCACCGATTCATCCTAATGACCATGTGAATATGTCTCAATCATCTAATGACACGTTCCCAACCGCCATGCATATTGCAGCGGCACTTGGCTTTCATAATAAATTAATTCCTGCCGTACGTGCTTTGCGTGACGGATTAAAAGAAAAACAAGAAGCATTCAACGATATCGTTAAAATTGGTCGAACACACCTACAAGATGCGGTTCCTTTAACGTTAGGTCAGGAATTTTCTGGTTATGTTTCGCAATTGGACGCGTGTCTTCAACGATTTGAACAGGTTTTGCCTGAGCTTTATGAGCTGGCCTTGGGGGGAACGGCGGTTGGTACGGGTTTAAATACGCATCCCGAATTTGCTAAAAAAGCAGCCGCACATATTGCCAAAATCACAAACTTGCCGTTTGTTTCTGCGCCGAATAAATTCGCGGCTTTGGCGTCTCATGAGCCTTTGGTTATGGCGCATTCCGCTATGAAAACCTTGGCCTGTGCGTTAATGAAGATTGCCAATGATATTCGCTGGCTAGGATCTGGCCCTCGTTGCGGTATCGGCGAATTGCATTTACCTGAAAATGAACCCGGTTCTTCCATCATGCCCGGCAAAGTCAATCCAACACAATCAGAGGCAATGACCATGGTTTGCGTTCAGGTTATTGGTAATGACACCACTGTGTCTATCGCTGATAGCCAAGGGAACTTTGAGCTCAATGTATTTAAACCGGTTATTATTTTTAATGTCATGCATTCATTAAATATTTTAAGCGATACCTGTCATTCCTTTTTAGAGTTTTGTGTCAAAGGCTTGGAAGCTAACAAAAAGCAAATTTCAGATTATTTGCATCATTCCCTCATGCTAGTTACCGCCTTGAATCAACATATTGGATATGATAAAGCAGCAAAAATTGCCAAAACCGCCTATAAAGAAAACACTTCCTTAAAAGAAGCGGCTGTGAAACTCGGATTTTTGACTGCCGAACAATTTGATGAATACGTTAAACCTGAAGAAATGATTTATCCTTCCTAACAAGCGGTTTGTGAAACACGCTTCTTCAATTTTGAAGAAGCGTGTTTCATTTATGCTCATCCTGCAAGTCTTGTAAGTATCGGCTCATTTTTTCAGCTTGGTTAGTAAAAATATAATGTAAATCGCGATTCATTTCGCGATAAAGGCTATATTTTGAGTCAATAAAACCAACGCCTGCGATTTGTTGCGCTTGCCGTAGTTTCTTGATGTATTTATTTCTTAAAAGTAAATAATGGCCTAACACCCCACCATACTCTTTGCTCAACGAGAGGTTTACAAAGCGCTTGACGTTATTATGCTCTGGAACCAATAAAAGCGAATGGTTAGGAAAGCGTGAAAAGTGTTCAAAAAATCTATCTTGGAGTGAAATCAAATGATAGTCCTCACTAGGAGTCAAGTGACTTAATATGTCTGCCAATATGGATTCGTTACGTATAGCGGACTTTAGCTCAATGAATAAATGCATTTGCCCGCCGAAGCGTTTAACGACCTCATTTAACGTCGGAATTTCGGGTACTTCTTGACGCAATGTTTCGAAATGGCATTGTGAAATGGTCATGGTTCGGTTCCATAATCGTTTTAAGTCTGGATCATGATTTACAACGAACATCTGATCCTTTGTAGAATGTACATCCAGCTCGATACCCCAACATCCTAAATCCTGAGCTCTTTGAAACGCGGGCAAAGTATTTTCAATGATATTGGTATGGTGCGCATGTGCTCCTCGATGAGCAATTAGTCTCGTATTTAGGATAGAAGCAGAACTTGGCTTAGGCTGTGGCATAAAAGCGAACCAAGAGTCGATTAAGCGCTCGATGATGTTTAGTAATGCCATTGAAAAAAGCCTTACAAAATAAATTTCATTCTATAATGTATTGATAGGTATAGGAACCTAGAATTCTAAAGAGCTTACTGGCACAAATCATCTATAGCGCCACCCACTAAGCTTTATACTGCGTTTAAGCTTTATACTGCGTTGTAGGTTCTTTCGGCTTCAGTCATGTATTGTTTATACACTCCTTCGCCTCAATCACCTACGCCTTGTCTAAAACTTAATGGGTGACGCTATACAGCCAAAGATAATGATTTTTGGAGCCTATTTGAAATTCTAATTGACAGCTATTCGAAACTTGAGTAATTTAGCGACCATTGCTTGCCGAGGTGGTGGAATTGGTAGACACGCTAGCTTCAGGTGCTAGTGGGGGCAACCCCGTGGAGGTTCGAGTCCTCTTCTCGGTACCATTTTTCAATAGGTTCTCCAAATTTATTTTTCCGTTTCGTAGTAATGTTTTAATTCAAAATCAACATATTGTTCCAGCAATGATTTGATTTCATACTCTGCTCTATCGTATGTATCGAGCTCGGTATGAAATTTAACAGGAATAAACTTTTTGTCTTTCTTTAACAGATAAGTTGCAGTACCGTCGGCTTTGTATTCTTCTTGGCCCGTTGCCATGATTTTGTATGAAATTTTAAATCCCTTATAGATGTATTCAGTCACATGTTGCTCCTCTCGAACTCACGTTATTTTAAATCTAGCATATGCACGAACAATCTGTTAACTTCTTTTAACCTAAATTATTTCACCCTGGCCAAGGGCTCGCCTAATTGAATCCTGGAGCCATTATGAAGGGTTGTTTCCCATTCAATCGGGCAATGATTTGAAAAAAGTAAAATGACGGTCGAGCCTAGTTTGAAATATCCCATTTCTTGGGATTTATCAAGCTCAGTATGACTGTAGTTGCTGGCAGGATAAATAAATCGAGTTTGCTTTTTGCATCGTTTAATATCACCATGCCAAGCCGTTCCAATCCCACCTACGATGGTTGCTCCGACCAAGACCATAGCCATAGGTCCTAGATCGGTATCGAATAAGACCACCAACCGTTCATTTTGAGCAAATAAATTGCGAATAACACGCGTGGTGGATGGTTGTACGGAAAATAGCTTGCCTGGGACATAAGTCATCTCCTTAAGCGTTGCTTTCATGGGCATATGAACCCGGTGATAATCTTTTGGAGATAAGTATAAGGTTGCAAATTTCCCTTCAGAAAACTGATGGCAAATGGATTGCTCAGAAGCAAGCAGCTTTTCAATAGAATAGTTTCTACCTTTGGCTTGCACCAGTTTGCCCGTTTTAATCTGGCCGATTTCACTGACGTACCCATCTACTGGAGAAACCACATGAGCATTTGAAACGGGTCGACATTCAGGTTTTAAATGACGAATAAAAAAATCATTAAACGTCTCATAGTGTTCGGGATTTTCTACTAACGATTCCTGCATATTAATGTTGTATCGTCGAATAAACGTTTTAATTAAATGATTTTTAATGGCCGGTGTTTTGACGTTGGCTAGTAACCCCGCCAAAGTCGTTAACGAATGTTTGGGAATAACATACTGAGGGAATGTTTTAAAATGATCTGTGAGCATATTGAATTATCCGGCTGGTATCTCTTTTATTGTAGTCTCTCTGCCACCATTTGGCTCATGGAGGATGATGAAAGCAATGCAGGCAATAATACTGACGATAAGCGCGGGGATCCAATATCCAGCTGCGCCGCTAACGGTTTGTTGTGCTAGTGGCAGTGCCATAGCCCCGAGACTAGCAGCGAATGCCCAAATAGTAGATACACCACGACAACGGTATTGCATAGGTAATTGTTGGTATAAAAAATAATACAAAGACGAACAGAGTAGTCCGTTACCCAGCATATAGCCGCAAAGTGCCAGAAATACTCCTAAATGAAAACCTTGAGAAGTGCAATAAAATAGAACCGGTGCGGTTATGCTAATCGTAAACATACTAAGCTTCAGTAACTGGGGTGCATGGTTTTTGGAGCTAAATCGGGCAATGGGTATGGCTAGTAAGGCAGAACCCAACTGGGCTAGAGAGGCAATCCAGGCACAAGTTATGCTACTCCAAAGTTTTTGATCGCTGGCATAGGTTAACCAGAAAATATTACACATATAAACCATCACACTTACAAAAGCACCGACGGCCGCAATGTGAAGCATGCCTCTACCATGATGTTGCCATAATTCTTTACGAGAAAGATCTTTTTTATGATTGAACTCAGGGGACTCTTGTAACCGCTTGCGCAAACGAGAAATCAATAAGGAAGCGAGACCAACGACTGCAAATATGACACGCCAAACCCAAGAAACGGAGCAATATTGAATTACCGCGGCGATTGCTCCTCCTACAAACATTCCAAGTGCGCCAAAGGCGGCTACCAGACTGCCGGCTAAAAGGGGATTATTGGGGTTATGTTCAATGAGAAAGATGGCAGAAGTATTAATTTCGCCGCCTAAGGCCAGCCCTTGAGCGATACGAAACACTAATAGTAAACACGCGGCTAATATCCCGATGTGAGAATAATCCGGCAAAAGACAAATACCGAGGGTTGCAATACCCATTAATCCTGCGGTATGCATCATTGGATTACGACGGCCAGTTAAGTCTGCCTTGCGGCCAAATAACCACCCTCCTATAGGCCTAGCAAGATAAGCCGCAGCAAATAAGGCAAAAGTTAGCACTAAACTTTGATTAGATGGTGGGAAAAAGGTGGTGGCAAATACCGATTTGGCTAAATAAAGATAAAGACTAAATTCCAGCCATTCGACAAAATTTAAAGCCAACACAATAACACCCACAGATCGCTTCATAAAAACCCGAACAAGAAGTAAATGGCTTGGTCAAAAAGAGGAAATTATAAGCGATCGCTGGCCTTTTGAAAACGGGTTACTCCTCAATCTGATTGCCAGATTTAATGTCTTTATGAATAACGCTTTCAAAGTTATTGTTATCTGGGTTAACGAATAAATATCCATTTCCTAATGGATATGTTAAAGCACAAACCTCTTTGCCGCTAAACCATCGTTTCCAGGTTATGCATAGAACGCCATTATCTTTTACTTTCCAGGTGCCAGTATCTTTTTGAGGTTCATTGCCTAAGGGTTTTTTATTAAATTTTCCTATGATTTGACCGGTTTTATCAAAATAACTCGAAAATGAAATAGGAACGAGCTGACTATCTAAATTGGCTAATGGTACACTCTTGATCGTATTTCCTTGAAAAACATGGATCACTTCCTCTTTTGAAAGGCTTGTGAGTGTTTCTGCATAGGTTGCATAACTAAAAAGCAAGGTTAAGATTGCAATCGCTTTTTTCATGATAAAAGTCCCCTTAATCGCTAAGAATTTGTTTAATCAGTCGGCGTGAAGCAAAATTAGCAATCACGCCGTAGGTGCACATATAAAACCGGATGGATTTAAACACTCATTGAGAGATCATCGGTTTGATTAAAGTCATTTTGTGTATCGCTTTGATCGTCTTGTTGTTGATCGTCTTGTTGTTGATCAACGTGTTGTTGCTCTTCATCCTCTGGTTGTGGAACGGGATATCTTGACTTATACATTGGGCAGTTGACGCCGACTTCAGCAAAAGCCGTCATGACATCTTCTGCGTTCCATCCGCGATCCATCGCTGCTTGAATCACACCACACGCAGCAAAGTCAAAATAGGCAATGGGCGACCAGTAGTTTTGATTCGCATCAACCATCACTTGGAACGCCATAGGAACGGACCAACCCGGTTTGGTCGATAATAAGTAAAAGGCCTTATTAAAGACGCCACTGGCTAAGTGCACATCCAAATCGTCGGTATAATCTTTCGCGTGTCCAATTGAATAACCATCTTGGGTAGGATCATCCATATAACGAATAGGACTTCCATCTAAAACAGCTTCGCGTCCCAAAGCCCAGTCTTTACCATCCCAGTACCATGGGTATTCTAGGCTGATGTAATCTTGCATAGCAATCGCCGCCATGTCAGAAAAGGCCTCATTAATTGCGCCAGATTGACCTTCATAATATAAGCCTGAGTTAAGCTCTGTGAAGTTATGGGACAGCTCATGCGCAATAACGGATTGTGTAGGCGCTGTTAAAAACTCTGAACCATTTCCAATGACGATCTGTTGATGTGCTAGAACAAACCCTTTCATTTTGATAGTTGGAATAGCAAATGCATTATCCATATACCCTAAATGAGTATACGCTCTTAAGGGAAGATCTTCTGTTCCAATCGCATGCTCTACACCATACATTTCATCGTACATATCGAGAGTTTTCTGTGCGAAATACATCGTATCGTTCACCGGAGAAAACGAAAAATTGATAGGTCCTGTTGAGCCATCTGAATAATTAATGAATTGACTTTGTGGGGAACAGGGATATGAAAACGCCTCAATATTCGCTGCTGCCTCAGCAAAGGTACTAATTGGAAACGCATCATACCCTAAGGGGTAGTTCTCCAAGTTAATCACTCGAATATTATCGTTTTGAACGTAACATTTGCCGTTAATCAGTTGAACGTCAAACTTGCCTAGCGCAGGTAGGTTTGGTAGGGCATCGCCATGCTGAAACATACCTGAGCGGTAGGGTAAGCTTAATGAATTTCCCCCTAGCCCTTGACCAATTTTCTCTTTTCGGACTTCATTCCATTCTTGTAGAATCTCGCCATTATTGGCATCAACAAGGTAGTTTGGTGCGCTGATTGGATCTTTATCAGTATTGACGAAAAAGGATAAATGATAAGCTAGATGCGCTTTTTCTTTTTTATCAATAAAAATCACTTTTTCAAGGTTTTTAAATTTAATGGGTTCTTTAATTTTAGCCAGTATTTCTTTTTCAGCCTCACTTGGAGATAGACGAGCGGTAGTACTGGTCACATCTTTTTCAATTCCAGAAACATTAATTCCGGTCACTTTGGGATTTGAGCTTGCATCGTTTTTATGAAAAACAATCTGATGTCCCCAAACAGGTAGATTTTTATATGTTATTTGATAACGTACGTGTTTTTGGTCGGCTTTAGAAGGCTCAATCAGCTCTAATTGATAATCAGCATCCTTAGGATTATCCATTGTTTTTAAAAAGCCATGCTTCGTAAACGGTGAGTGTTGTTTTAATTGCGGCAAGGCCTGGTTTGAAGTTCCCCATATCATTTGTTGCGATGCAGCTATTGCATTAACAGATACGGATAAGGCTAAAACAGTTATACATCCATTTCTCATAGCGACTCCCTAATTTATAACCACATTTCATCCTGCTACAAATTTTTTGAAAAAACAACAAATCTATTGACTTTTCTTCATGAGTTGACCTACTTTGCGAGATTTATCCATTCAAAAGGCATTTTTAAAATGAAGCGCTTACTTCATAAAGTCGTGTCTTTTTTAGGAATGTTTCATGATACATTTATTGCTCATCATTTTATTACTCGAAGGGTTTATCACAATTTCTGTTGAAGTGTTAACCATTCGACAATTATTGCCTTTTTATGGTGGCAGTGTATTAATAACAAGCATTATCATCGGGGTCTTTCTTCTCTTTTTAGCATTAGGGTATTGGCGAGGAGGAAGTTACAAGCGTGACTTTTTTAAAGTACTTAGCCGTAATTTTACGCTAAGCATGATTTGGATTGGCCTTGGTCTCAGTTACACCTTCATTGCTTTATATTATTACGTCAGTGCGATTGTCTTAACGCTACCTTTCCTCATGAGTTTGTTTGGTTATTTATTAGTGGCCTTAGCCCCTATTGTTTACTGGTTGGGGCAGACTGTACCACTGACTACGAACTTATTTAGCCAGAGCCAGCGAGTGAGTCATATCAGTGGTCGTGCATTATTTTTGAGTACGGTGGGTTCGTTTCTTGGTGCCTTGCTCACCTCTTTACTGCTGTTTCAATATCTTGGTGTGGCTTGGACGGTAGTCATCAATTGTCTGTTGTTGTTCGTGCTGGTGGTTTATATTCGCCCTCTGAGTGAACATTCGTTATTACATATCTTGCTTTTGTTTGTGATAATGCTTTTTATTTTAATGCTCAATGTGAACGTAGAAACGCAGCAATTTAAGATGACCAATAATTATGGGAATTATCAAGTGATTGAAACGGCGGATTTCAAAAGAGTTTTGCAAATTAACCAATCCAGCAGTTCCATGTTAACTCCAGATAAGAAAGCATTCGCCTATGTTGAATTTATTCGAGATATTCTTTTTCAACAGCTCAATATGAAACAAAAAGACATTTTAGTCATTGGTGCAGGAGGATTTACTTTAACTGCAGCAGGCACTCATGATAACCGAGTTACTTATATCGATATTGATCCTGCCATTAAATCAATAGCGGAAGAATATTTTTTAAAAGAATCCATTAATGGTCAATTTATAGGCCAGGATGCGCGGCAGTTTTTACAGGAAAATTCCACGCGTTATGATGTGATTTTATCTGATGTTTACAGTCATCAAGCGACCATTCCCTCAGCATTGCTTACCAGAGAGTATTTTCAGTCGCTATCCGATCATTTAAAGCAAAATGGTTTGTTATTGGTCAATGTTATTGCCAATCCTTTGTTCATGGATGCCTACTCACGAAAGGTTTACAATACGATTCATAGGGTATTTCCTTATTGCGCAACGATTCCTCTAGGATTCCAGTACAATACCAGCAATATCATTTACTTGTGTCCTAAACTTTCTGCGGTAAGAGAGGGGATATATAGCGATGATCTAAATACGGCAACCATGGATTATTTTAAAAGACACTTCCATTGACGTCGGGGCATAGCAAACGCATTTAATTTTTGAACATTACACGCTTTTTTTTGCCTACTTGTCCTGCTTTATGCAGGGGCATCTAGTCGAGCTTGAAATTCGGAACGGGATTCCTCGCATAAAGCTTAATCTTACATCTCTGAAAATCTAATCCAGCTCTAGTCTTCTAGGTTATCTGGCTTGACAGAGAATCCATAAGCACTGTGCTAAAAAACTGGGTCACCCGGTCAAGCCGTGTGGCGTAGGCTTAAGATATGATCAAGAGACAGCGCATAAAGCGAGGAACGTAGACATTTTAATTTTATTAAATGCTATTAGATGCTTGTATGCTCACGTCGGGGTTAAAGTAAGTCGATGTGTTCGAAACTATTGGCAGCTCTTGTATTTCACGTTAGGATACTATTTTTTGCAACAGGTTGATTACATGGAACAAGTCGACGTTTCTGCTGAACATGTCATTCAGCAGCAAGTACTGCAACTTAGCTCGTTTTTAAATTCTCGAATTCTCGGTCAAAGCGATTTGGTATCGCGATTGTTAATTGCTTTATTAGCCGACGGACATTTGTTGGTGGAAGGGGCTCCGGGGTTAGCTAAGACTCGCGCGGTTAAGGAGCTATCTGAAGGAATTGAGGGCCAGTTTCATCGCATTCAATTCACGCCAGATTTATTACCGGGTGATTTAACAGGAACCGATGTCTATCGCCCAGATGATGGGTCTTTTATTTTTCAACCAGGTCCTATTTTTCATAATTTAGTCCTGGCTGATGAAATTAACCGTGCTCCGGCAAAAGTTCAATCTGCTTTGCTTGAAGCCATGGCCGAGCGCCAAGTGACTATTGGTGGAAAAACCTATCCCTTGCCTGAACTATTCCTTGTAATGGCTACGCAAAATCCCATTGAGCAGGAAGGGACCTACCCGCTTCCAGAAGCGCAATTAGATCGTTTTTTAATGTATGTAAAAATTAGTTATCCAGACGCTAAAGTTGAACACGATATTCTTACTTTGGCAAGAAAAGAAGCACTTGAGTCGGTGTTTTCTAATTCTTCAAATGTCAGTAAACAACAGGTGAAACCTTTAGCGCAAAGTAAGTTATTTGAAGCGCGTAAACAAGTTCTTCGTGTTCATACTAGTGAGCCTTTGGAAAATTACATCGTTCAATTGGTGGTTGCGACCCGAAATCCTAAAGCATACAGCGGTCAACTCCAACGTTGGTTACGATATGGCGCAAGCCCACGCGCAACCATCGCGCTCGATCGCTGCGCTAAAGCACATGCATGGCTTGCGGGAAGAGATTACGTTATTCCCGAAGATATTCATGTCATCGCCCATGATGTATTACGTCATCGAATTCTCTTAACCTTTGAAGCGGAAGCAGAAGGGGTTAGCAGCGATGATTTCCTAGATGAATTGTTACGTTTGGTGGCCTTGCCTTAAGGAAGCCGCATGAGTGATGGAGTGGTTACAGAACTGACTGAGCTAATCGCATTAAGGCGCTATGCTTATTCTGCAAATTATACCCCTGAGCGACGCGCCGTGCGATCAGGTAATCACTTATCCAAACTGCGTGGTCGAGGCATGGATTTTGCTGAGGTTCGTAATTATCAAGCAGGAGATGAAGTCAGACACATGGAGTGGCGCGTAACGGCTCGAACCGGACGACCCCATGTGAAATTGTTTCAGGAAGAGCGCGAACGTCCCGCTATTATATTAGCCGATTTTAGTCCCTCTATGTACTTTGGTACGCGGGTGGCATTTAAATCCGCAGTTGCAGCACGATTGGCGGCGATCCTTGCTTGGACAGCTGTTAATCAAGGCGACAGGCTTGGCGGCTTATTGTTTTCAGATAAGTCCCATAGTGAGTTTATCCCACGTGGTCGAGAGGCGGGTGTGTTGCCCTTTTTAGCCTCCTTATCCGCTTACACAAAAGAGGCTCCGCATGCTATTGATCGCAACGCTTTGCAACATAGCCTATTGAATCAGGCTTTAGTGCGGCTTCGGCGCGTGGCAAGGCCGGGGAGTATTCTTGTTTTAATCAGTGACTTTTATCTGGTTGATGAAGAGACTGAACAACACTTGAGCCGACTTAGAGCACATAATGATATGTTGGCTTATCATGTTTGTGATCCCTTAGAGCTCTCCCCTCCAAAACCTCATCAATATGCCATTACGAATGGTCGTGAGGAAATTTTATTGGATACGACGCAACAGGCAGTAACGACTGCCTATCAAACGTATTGCGAGCGTCGCATTACCGAGCTACAAGCATTGATGAAGCGAAACCAGATCCAGTATGTGCAAGTAACGAGCGAGATGGATTTACCCTATCTTGTTAGAACCACGTATCCGAGGAGATCGACGCATGGCTAACTCGGTTCCCCAGGAATTAGCCCAGCTTCGCGACATCCATTTACCAGTGCCCGTGGGCTGGTGGCCTTTAGCTCCTGGTTGGTATATGCTTTTTTTGGTTTTCGTTTTGGGAATGGCTTGTTGTATTTGGATTTTGTATCGTCGTTATCTCCACGCACGCTCCAAACGTCAAGCTTTACGTTTACTGAATGAATATCATGTAGAGTATAAAACCAATCATAATAGTAAGCAGGCAAGCGCAAGAATTTCGGAGTTGTTAAAACGAGTTGCATTGGTTTATTTTCCTCGCGAACAGGTGGCTGGTCTAAAAGGCGAACAGTGGCTTGAATTTCTAAATGACACGGGGCAACGCATTGATTTTAAACAAGTTCGATACGAGTTGCTTGAGCTCCCTTATGAACGGGACAACGAACGCAAGCGCCTTGATCTTTTATTCCGTTATGCAAAGGATTGGATTAAGCAACGGAGAAAACCATGTTTGAATTAGCCCTCCCTTGGGTATTGCTCGCTTTGCCTCTGCCATGGTTTATTTGGTTTTTTATGTCACGAGCGCCACTTCATTTGCCTGCTGCATTGAAAGTTCCTTTTTATCATGCCGTGGCAAGCATCGTGGAAACAGAAAAACATGGTTTAGCGCGTCGTAAGGGTATAGCTCTTTTATTTTTTATCTGGTGTTTATTATTACTTGCACTTGCAGGCCCACGGTGGGTAGGTGAGCCAGAACCTATTGCTCGAGAAGGGTATAATATTATGCTGGCTCTAGACTTATCAGGTAGCATGGAATTAACAGATATGTTGGTACGTGGCCGGCCGGTAAGCCGATTGTCTGTTGTTAAGCACACAGCAGAGCAATTTGTTGCTGAACGAAAAGCGGATAAAATGGGGCTCATTTTATTTGGCAGTCGAGCTTATCTTCAAACACCCTTAACCTATGATCGAGAAAATTTATTAACAAGAATTGAAGACGCCACCGTTGGATTAGCGGGTAAAACTACCTCCATTGGTGATGCATTAGGATTAGCGGTTAAACATCTTCAGAATGTCCCCAAAGAAGGACGAATCATTATATTGTTAACCGATGGCGCAAATAACTCTGGTGTGCTCACGCCTATAAAAGCCGCTGAATTAGCTCGAACCGATGATATTAAAGTGTATACCATTGGTTTGGGCTCGGAGGCGGACCCCCGTGCCATCAACAGCTTATTTTTTAATATGAATGCAGCGGCAGATCTTGATGAAGAGACCTTACAAAAGGTAGCTGACATTACAGGGGGGCGCTATTTTCGTGCAACGGATATGCAATCATTACAAAACATTTATGACACCATTAATCGTCTAGAACGTGTATCGCAGGATGAAGAGACGATTCGACCGCAACACGACTATTATTACTGGCCGTTAAGTTTAGCCCTCGTTTTATTTTTTTACTGGTTGGCTTATGAAGCTGGTGTTTTGCCTAGACGAATGGTTCAAAGGAACCAGGAGGCATTATCTTAATGGCAGAATTTCATTTTCTAAGACCATACTGGTTGCTCGCTATAATCCCTTTATTCATCCTGATTAGAATGATTTTGCGCAATAAACAAGGTTTACTGGCATGGAGTGATGTTTGCGATAGTCATCTTCTTCATTATTTGATGAAAACGAAACAAAAGAGTAAGCGTATTGCATCACTATGGATCTTATTTACCAGTGTATTACTTATGATAGTCGCGTTAGCGGGTCCAACCTGGTCTCGATATCCTGTACCAACCTTTAAACATCGATTGCCAAGAGTTATTGTTTTGGATATGTCTCACGCCATGTTAGAAAACGATCTGAACCCAGATAGATTAACGCGAGCTAAGTTTAAGCTGCATGATTTGTTTAAATATAAGGATGCGGGACAGTTTGGTTTAGTCGTCTATACCAGTGAACCTTTTATTGTTTCACCCTTAACGGATGATGCAGAAACGATTGATGCACTTCTATCATCGTTAACGGCCGATATTATGCCAGTCCCTGGTCAAAAGCTAGAAACAGCGCTATCACAAGCAGCGCAATTAATTACTCAAGCGGGTTATCATAGCGGTGAGTTACTCGTTCTTACGGGTTCACCTCCTTCTTCAGCAGCAATAGATGAAGCAAAATTGCTCGCAGCAGATGGGATACATACTTCTATTTTGCCTATCACGACCACTTCAACCAATCCGATGTTTAAACGATTTGCACATGCAGGTGAAGGGGAAGTGATTTCTTTTTCCAATACGTCTAGTGATATTGAGTTTTGGCTTAAATCAACACGTGATCACCAACAATATACTGCCAATTTAAAGAATGATATTCCGGTTTGGAAAGATCAAGGCCGATGGTTTTTAATTCCGGCTTTAATTCTATTATTACCCGCATTTCGACGTGGATGGTTGCAGAGGCTTACCACATGAACAATACCGCTCACCGTATCGTTTTGCTGCTGCTTTTGATATGGTCACCGCATGTGATAGCTTGGTCTTGGGCGGACCTATGGGTGACTCCAAACCAGCAAGGACAAAACTTAATGAAGCAAGGGAAATACAAAAAAGCCGAAGAAACATTTGCACGAACGGATTGGCGAGCTGCCGCGGCTTATCGCGCGGGTCATTATGAACAAGCTGCTAAATGGTATGCTTCGCAGCAAGATGTTCAGGGTTATTATAATCAGGGCAACGCATTGGCTCATATGGGAAATTATGAAGCGGCCCTAGCTGCTTACGATAAAGCTTTAACCATGGAACCTGATCATCAAGACGCGCTCCATAACCGTAAAGTAATAGCGGATCTTTTAAAAAAGGATAAAGAACGGCAGGAAAAAGAACAAAAACAACCAAACCAATCGCATCAAGGCAAGCAAGATCAAGGCAAGCAGGATCAAGGCAAGCAGGATCAAGGCAAGCAGGATCAAGGCAAGCAAGATCAAGGCAAGCAAGATCAAGGTAAGCAGGATCAAGGCAAGCAAGATCAAGGCAAGCAAGATCAAGGCAAGCAAGATCAAGGTAAGCAGGATCAAGGCAAGCAAGATCAAGGCAAGCAGGATCAAGGTAAGCAAGATCAAGGTAAGCAAGATCAAGGCAAACAAGATCAGGACAAACAGGATCAGGACAAACAGGATCAAAACAACGCCAGCGATCAGAAACTTCAATCCAATAAACAAGAACAGCAACCTGCAGATGCATCGGGTAAGCAGCCAGCAACTGGTTCACAAACTGAAGAAGAACAAGAACATGCTAAAGAACAATTATTGCGCTTAGTACCTGATGATCCCGGTGGATTAATGCGGGAGAAGTTTCTTCGTGATCACTTAAGAAGGCAGCGAGGATGGTATTAATGAATGAGTATCAATTTCAAAAAACAGCACACCTAAACAATAATGGCTCCTCCTTTGCCGACTTCTCGCGGCTTGAGTGCAGGATCCATCAATCTCTTCAACCAGTTAGGTTCACTAGCCAAGCTTCGAACGGTCAGGAAAAGAAAGATAAGAACACAGCGTTGTTAAAAGATAAAAGCCCTTCCTTTGCCGACTTCCCGCGGCTTGACCGCGGGATCCATCAATCTTATCAACCAGTTAGGTTCACTAGCCAAGCTTCGAACGGTCAGGAAAAGAAAGATAAGAACACAGCGTTGTTAAAAGATAAAAGCCCTTCCTTTGCCGACTTCCCGCGGCTTGACCGCGGGATCCACCAATCTTATCAACCTGTTAGATTCAACAGCCAAGCTTCGAATAGTCAGAGAATGAATAAGAACACGACGCTGTTAAAACAGGCTGTTTTATTTATTTTTGTATACCTCTGGTTAAACACAGCGGTAGCCGAAATTACCGCTCAGGTTAAACCCGATAAAATTCAGTATGGCGAAACATTTCACCTTATCATCACATCCGATGATAAGCAGACTGCACTGCCAAATCTTACGCCCTTACAAAAAGATTTTCGCATTGTGGGAACAGAGCGCGCTATGAATTATACCGTAATGAATGGCCAGGCTAAGTCCATTAGTCAATTTATTGTTCTTTTAATGCCTAAAACGACAGGAAATTTAACTATTCCTCCATTAAACGTTGGGAATCACCAAACGAAAGCGTTCACGGTCGAAGTCAGTGGCCAGCCTATTACCCCACAACCTCAAGATGCTCAACCAGCAGACAGTCAAGATGAAGTCTTGATAAAAACAGAACTCAGTAAAAAACGCCCTTTTATTAGTGAGCAAGTGGTGTACTCGGTAAAATTATTTAACAGCGGGCGTTTATTGGATGCCCAATATCAACCACCTAAAGTAGAGAATGCGTTATTGATCCCATTGGGTGACGCAGATCGCTATCAAAGCTTAGAGAATGGACGAAATTATATCGTTGAAGAGCAGCGCTATGCGATTTTTCCGCAAAAAAGCGGTGAGTTAACGATCACAGGGCCTGCTTTTCACGCATTGGCTTATGAAGCAATCCCACGACAAATTAATATTCCACCCAAGACCTCCCAGTTAATGGTTAAATCTATCCCTAATGACTTTAAGGGAAAGCATTGGCTTCCGGCTAAGAATGTGTCGTTATCAGAAACCTATGACAACCCTAGTCATTTTGCAAAAGTGGGTGACACGTTAACCCGGTACATTACAGTAGAAGCGGTAGCGCTTCCAGCACAATTGTTGCCTCCTTTGGAGTTTGAAGATCAACCTGATTATAACGTTTACCCTGAGAAACCTGACCTTCGTAATGCCATTCGTGATCATGAGCTCGTTGGCAAAGCTGAAATTAAAGTCACTTACCTTCTGAATAAACCTGGACAAATTACGATTCCGGAATTAAGTATTAGCTGGCTAAACACAACAACCGGTAACATGGAGATTGCAAAATTATCCCCGCGTACCCTTGAAGTGAAAAGCTCTGACAAGTCAACATCCACGCCTTTGGACGCAGCCAGTAGAATGACACCCGATGATAAAGCTCCTCTACAAATAGATGCAGCCAATAAATCGAAAGAAATTATCATCACGGAAAAATCGAGTCCGTTAGCATGGTTTTTAGCCGTTACTTTCGCTGTCGCATGGATTTTGACCTTAATGATTTGGTGGTTTAGGCCAAAAATAGTAGCAGGCAATAAAAAGAGGTTAGCGATTAAACGACTGCATGAAGCCTGTATTAATAATAATCCTGCCAAAGCGCGAGAAGCTTTGCTGCACTGGGCCTCTTTACACTGGCCTGATAAAGAGTTTATTGATTTAAATGATATTAGCAAACAAATACGCGACCCGCGTTTTAAAAAGCAACTTACTCTACTATCTCAAGCGATTTACAGCCCTGGCAATCAAGTTAAATGGCATGGGAATGAGTTATGGGTGAGTATCGCAAATTATCGTAGGCGAAAACGTAATAAAAAAAATAAACAGGATGATTTACCTCCGATCAATCCCTAAGCTCAAATGTAAGTAAGGGATCTCCATGAACGTTCGCGAATACATCGAACAGGATGCACAAAGCCTTGCAAAGCTGATTAAACATAATGAAATCAGCGCCGAAGAAGCATTGGATTGTGCATTAGCAAGAATGGAAGAAGTTAACCCTCTTTTAAATGCGGTAGTTACCGATTGCCGCTCGTGGGCTCGAGCACAGTTAGCTCAAATGAATGGTCAAGAACCTTATTATGGGGTGCCCATTTTAGTTAAAGATTTGGGTTATGCTTTAAAAGGCGTTCGCAATACTGAAGGGTCTCGTTTTTTTAAAATGAATCGGGGTCGTGAGAATAGCGATTTTATAGAACGTTTACTTACGCTAGGGTTTGTTCCTTTTGCCATGACCAATACACCGGAGCTTGGGCTGTCCTATGTTACGGAGCCTGTGATATTTGGACCCTGTCGTAACCCCTATGACTTAAGTCGTACTCCAGGTGGGTCCTCGGGTGGATCAGCCGCAGCGGTAGCCGCTGGGATTGCACCTGTCGCTACCGCCAGTGATGGCGGAGGCTCTATCCGTATACCTGCCGCATGCTGCGGGTTATTTGGATTTAAGCCCACCCCTGGTTTAATGCCCACAGGACCTTGGGTAGAAGAGCAATGGTCTGGTTTGGCGACAAATTATATTTTGACAAGACATCTTGATGATGCGGTCAATCTCTTTCCCTTATTAACGACCGCACTGAATATTCACCATGGCACAGAGCGCTTGCCAAGCCATTTAACGTTTGCGAAACTGCAAGGAGCATTTCCTTCTGTACCGGTCGCTAAGCCGTGTCATGAAGCTTTGGATCATTTTACTGCTTTACTGAATGATCAAGGTTACTGTATCAAGACGATTACTTTAGATCTGGATTTAGATACGATTGGTGAGTGCACGCTTTGTCTTATTGCGGCAAATACCTATGCCGAAATTGAACAGCAGGAATATGCCCTAGATCGTAAGGCCACACTTAATGTTCTAGAATCTGTGACTTGGCAGTTTTATGAACAGGGGCGCACGATAACAGCGTCGCAATTAATTACTGCAAAAAATAAATTATTTCAAGCACTTCGCCCTTTGCATCAGGTACTTAATCAGGTCGATTTTATAGTGAGTCCAGCACTGGCACAATTGCCGCTTCCTATCGGTCAATTGAGCATGCAAGACGATTTTGAACGTTTTTTGGAAAAAAATATTGAATTTTCGCCGTTTACATCACTCTTTAATCAGGCAGGAGTTCCAGCTATGACCATTCCAGTATGCTATCATGATCATTTACCGGTCTCAGTACAAATTGCCGCTGGAAAAGGGATGGACAGGCGTCTTTTGCAATTGGCCATGCAATTAAAACCACTATTGCCGGACTTTAGTGAGCCGCAAACTCCAAAGGCTTCGAAATTCATTAAGGATTAGAAGAGTCAAATAGGGCATAGGAGACTACTTATAGCATAAGGATGCTGATCAATGAGTTTGCAGTGGAACCAATTATTTGCTCGGGAAGGAGGGCTTAAACGAGCTTTGCCATTTCTAGAATGGCTTCCAGAGCTAAAATATTGGGCAAATTTAAAAGCCGATATATTGGCTGGGTTAACGGTGGTGATGCTACTCATCCCGCAATCCATGGCTTATGCCCACTTGGCAGGTATTCCTGTCTATATGGGGTTATATGCAGCGTTTATCCCTCCTATTATTGCAGCGCTATTCAGCTCGTCACGTAGTTTATCCACAGGCCCTGTACCGGTCACCTCATTATTAACGGCTGTGGCTTTACAACCCGTTGCGGCTGTAGGTACAAATGATTATTTAAGTTATTTGGTTCTCTTAACGTTTCTAATAGGCCTCATTCAACTCGCGCTTAGCTTTATTCGTTTTGGAGTTGTAGTTAACTTTGTATCCTACCCCGTGTTATTGGGATTGATTAATGCGGTTGCTATTGTAATTGCGTGCATGCAAATTAATAGTTTATTCGGAGTCTATGCCGTAACCAGTCCTCATTTTTATGAAACAGTGTGGCAAGTGTTAAAAGATGCAGTGGCAAATCCACACTGGCCTACCATGGTTATTGCGGCGTTATCCTTTGCTATTATTTTAGGCGGACGTTGGTTATGGCCTGGTTGGCCCCATATTTTATTTGCCGTCGTGATAACAACGCTCGTGGCCTGGTTGAGTGGTTACGAAAAAACAGAGACCATTCGGGTTAATCAGATTGTAAACCTTCCCGTTCAGCAAATATTAGAACATTATAAATCTTACCCGAAGGAGCTGGAAGACCAAATTGCTGCAGTAAAAAAGGCGCAAAAAAGAGTGGAAAATACCGTTAATAAAGTAGGCCCCAATGCTGAAGAAACGGATGAAGCCATGAATAAGGCAGCTGAAGCCAAATGGCAAATGGAGCGTTTGATTTTGCGACATAACCTTGAAATGGCGGAATTAAATCGTTTGCGATTTCGACGCATGACCGCTGATCATCAGAACGTGTTTTATGTAGACGATCAAATGAGTCCTATTGGGCAAGTGGATCCACGTTCTTGGCGCATTGCCAAACTACCCGAGAACGGTTATTTAAAAATTCAAGCAGGTGGTGAGGTAGTAGGGGCTATTCCTCGCGGTTTACCTTCGTTTAAGCCCGTTGTGTTTAATTGGCAAATCATGCGCGATCTCTTTATTGCGGCCTTAGTTATTGCGCTGGTTGGCTTTACCGAAGCAATTACCATTGCTAAGCGAATCGCTACGGAAAGTCGGCAGCAGTTTGATACGAACCAAGAATTACTAAGCCAGGGATTAGCGAAATGCGTGGGAAGTTATTTCCAATGCATGCCCGTGTCCGGTAGCTTCACACGCACCGCTTTAAATTATCAAGCCGGTGCCAGGACTCCATTTTCCTCTGTGGTTGCCGGTGTCGTTGTGATGGTTGTGCTGCTATGGTTGACGCCGTTATTTTATTATCTCCCTTATGCCACATTAGGTGTCATTATTATGGTTGGGGTATTAAGCTTGTTGGATATTAAAGAAATGTGGCGAGTTTGGAAGATTAGTCGCAACGAGGGTATTGTTGCTCTCACGACATTTATCATGGCATTAATTTTAGCCCCACGCATTGCTTTTGCTGTCGTGGTTGGCATTTTACTTTCATTAATATTTTATTTATACGAGACGATGCGCCCAAGACTGAGTGAATTAACTCGTGATGAGCATGGAGAATTAGTCGAAGTTACCGACCGAGAGACAGAAGAAACCTGTTATTTAATCAGTATTCTGCGATTTAATGGGCCACTTTACTTTGCTAACGCGGCTTATTTTGAAAATAAAATCCTAGAACTCATCAGCGCTAAACAAAAATTGCGTTATATCATTATGGACTGCGTTAGTCTCAATCAATTAGATGCGACCGGCGTTGAAACCTTACGTAGTGTTTCAGCAAGGCTCGAAGAGGCAGGGATTGAGCTCTGGTTTACTCGTGTAAGAAGACCCGTCATGAGTTTATTAAAACGAAGTGGGTTGGTTAAAAAACTTGGCCCACATCATTTTTATAAAAACAATGAAATTGCTCTGGATAGACTTTCTGAACATTTAGGTGCTAAGCACATGAACACTTGTCCTTTAAGGCGTAAGACTCGTCAGCATAATAAACCGCCCTCCAAATAGACAATTATTTGTACAAAAAATAAAAAAATAAACAAAAAAGCTCGCTATATTACACACCCTGCGTTATACTTATAAAACTTGTTGTAGTATCCCGGTAAACATTGTTACTCGTGAATTCCCTCCTTTAACGATTTAATAAGTAGTGAACCTAACGCCAACCAATCGTTCTTCCTGGAACCTAATCCACAAGTATGTGTATAACTTAATTTTGGAAAAAAGAATGTCTGCTAAAGAAACCGGCCACGTGAAGTGGTTTAATGATGATAAAGGCTATGGATTTATTAGCCGTGATAATGGTCAAGATGATGTATTTGTGCACTTCCGCTCAATTGTCAGTTCAGAAAATCGTAAAACCTTAGCTGAAGGTCAGCGTGTTGAGTTTACGGTTACCAAAGGTCCTAAAGGCCTACAAGCTGAAGAAGTATCGGCGGTCTAAACCTCGATTTCTCCATACTTTCCCTTGGTTGCCATATCAATCATCCAAGGGAAAGTTCTTTTTTAACCTAATGTCTTAGGTTAAATCCAATCCGTAAGTCCCTTTCAATGAGCACTGGTAAATTCTTCTAATCCAGATATAATGGACTTTATCTTATACAAATGCCAGGGGGCATGAATGATAAGATTTACCCTGATTTTGCTCGCATGTTTCTCAACGACTGGGTTAGCTGCGATTCCTGTTGCAGGCTACTTTGAAGCTTCAAATACGTGTCCCGCGTATATATCAAAAGATGAGCCCCAGACTGCTGAAGAGTACCTATATCCCTCACAACGTTATGTAATCAAAGAAATTAATCACCAAGCTCCTGAATGGGTTCGCATTCAATTGCATGACAACCCAAACGCGTTACGATGGGTAAAAGCAGCGTGCGGCAAATCCCAATATACTGTAAAAAAAAGGATCCCTTGTGATAATACCCCGGGACTGGCGGATCATTTTGTTTTAGCGCTCAATTGGCAACCTGGATTTTGCGAAACGTATGGCTATGAAGCTGGAAAACCAGAGTGCTATAAATTGAACCCCGACTCCTACCAAGCAAGTCATTTAGCGCTGCATGGATTATGGCCAAATCAGAAAAGCTGTGGCAGTCATTACGGCTATTGTGGCGGAAGCAAAAAAAATAAATTTTGTCATTATCCTCCTGTTTCATTAAGCCCACAGGTTAGTAAGCGACTGAAGCAATTGATGCCAAGTTTTGAGCACGGAAGCTGTCTTGAGCGCCATGAATGGAACCGCCATGGAATGTGTCAGATGCTATCGAGTGATGACTATTTTTCGCTTGCTATGGATCTGGTTGAGCAATTAAATCAAACTTCATTTAGCAATTTTCTAGCAAAGCACGTTGGCGAGGAAGTTCGATTGGTTGATCTTCAGCGTGAATTTGAAAGTGCGTTCGGAAAAGGAGCGAAGGATAAGGTCTATTTTGGATGTACTCATGGCTATTTGGTGGATGTGTACATTACACTCCCAGCTTTAATGCCAAAAGGAGAATCGTTAGCTCGTTTGGTCCAGAAGGCACCCGTTGACCTTCATCGTGGAGGGTGTTCAAATCGAATCAAAATTTCCGATTTTTATCCCGAATAAGATGGGAAAAGCTTATAAGATAAGGTACGGAAAATTTTAGTCAGAAATTTAGGTTAATGTAGCAAAGTGAAGTTTGATCAAGCGCTCGTCCAATAGAATGTTCCTGCATAATACGATTAAGGCGGGAATTTCTCTTTGCCGAATGAAATTCTTGCGCATTATCCGAAGTTCCTCTAATGTAGCAAGATATTGGAACAGGAAAAGAATCATGCTAAGACGCTCTATTTTATTGATTTTTTTAATGATGTTGGCTGGTTGTGCTCATCGCCCATCCCCCCCATCGACATTACCTGTTATCCAACAAACAAGAGATGTTGGGACCTTTAATCGAGTCAAGGTTCAAGGAAATATTAACATCAGTCTTCACTCGGGATATTCAAAACCAAAAGTAATTTTAATCGGCGCTGCAACCGATTTAGCCAACGTCACAACCACCCTATCTAACAATACCTTAGTCATTATCGCAGGAAAAGGTTACCCTAAACATGGGCCAGTTACCGCCAAAGTACATGGGCGTTTTTTAAATCGCTTTGAATATCAAGGTAATGGAATTGTTAAAGGAACGAAGATTAATTCCAATTTGATTGATTTTGTCCTAGATAATGACAAGGGAAACATCATTTTAGGAGGCAACCTCGGGGTTAGAAAACTGAATATTACTTCTGGTACCGTGGATATAAGTGGCGTTCGAAGCCATAATTTAATGATGGATTTAAGCGGGAACGCCAATGTTAAATTAAAAGGCATGGCGAATGTAACCTCGCTGACTATGGTAGATAAAGCTCAATTAAGTTTTTATTGGGTTAATAGCAAAGCATTGGTAGTACGTGGCTATGATCAATCTTATATTCAGCTCGCTGGCATAACCGATAAGCTCGATGTAGAGTTATGTGATAAAGCCCGGTTTCATGGCCGTTATTTGCGGGCAGAACGTGCCTTTGTGAAAACCTTTAATCAGTCGGTTGCCGAAATTTCCGCGGTCAAACGTCAGCATACACTGGCTAGTGATGCTAGCGATATTCATTTTTATAATATACCGGATATGAGAACCGACTTTCTTGCGTTTGACGGCTCTGTTTTAGACATGCGGGATTTAAGAATGCCATTTATCCAAGAGTACACGCATTATAATAAATGGATTCAAATGTAACCGACATTCCGAACGGCGTCTTTTTTGCTAAAAATACTGTGATGTGGAATGTCGGGTGTAATTTTGCTTGAGTCACGAAGCGTTTTCTTGGCTTAGAATAGGGTTTTCTTTCTTTGAGTTCTGCTTTAAGCGAGCAATAATGCGATCAATATCCCCATCTAATGGCAAAATATGAGCGGAGTTTTGCAGCCAATGAATGTCAACATTTGAAAGCTTATCAAAATATTTTTCCACCTCATGGGAGTCAACTACCTCATCATAAGCTCCTAAAAAAACATCAACGGGGCATTTGGGAGGTGAGAATTTAAATTCTTTGATTAAGGTTAATATTTCAATAATAGTCGCAATGGGTAAATGACGATACGCAATTTCAGCTGCTCGATTTGTACGCAAATTACCTGCTCGATTACGTAATGTTTTAAATCCAAGAGTACGTAAGAGTTTAGCAAGCGTGATGGCTAAGGGAATATTTAATTGCAGCGAAAGCGCAGGAGCTAGTAAATAAAGATGATGCAGTGAAAAGCGATTGGCTAAATGACAAGCTAATAACCCGCCTAATGAAAGCCCCATCACATCTACTTTGGGGTAATCTTTTATCAACGCCTCACAAGCTTCTTCCGCAGCATGAACCCATTCATGGGCTTCTACTTTAGCAAAGGCGGCTAAATGCGTTGCATGGCCAGGTAAAGCAGGGCATAACACAGCATCGTATAAACGCGAAAACGTTGGCATGAGCTCCCGGTAAACCGCTGGAGAGGATGAAAAACCATGCAATAACAATAAAGCGCGTTCGCGAGGCTCTTTGCGATGATCAATCGGTGCTAACCAGGCAGATTGTTCTTTAGACAAAGAGCGAATGGCTTTGCCTCGCCACATGTAACGAAAATCATCAATATCCATAGCTACGCACCATATTTTCTACCGTTTTGAACCATCTATTGTTAATAGTATAACCCAGAAGAGAGAAATCGTTCATAATGCAAGCTGCTATACTTATAAAGTAAAGAAGGTGTAAAAAACATACCTGGAGGATAAGTAATGATTCACTTCTGGATACAATCATTATAAAAAGAGTGATGAATCCATAATTCTTGCTCTGGGTGTCACACACCATTGTGTTGTAATTATTTTATGTCTTAGGGTATATACTTAATAGTATGAAATGACAAAATGAGGTTTTAGTCATGCCGAACGAAGAAAACTACTTTGTAACTTTAGGGTTAGGTGAGCGCGACATTAAAGACATTACTTTTCAGGATGTAAAAAAGGCAAGAAATAAACTTGTTTTACAACATCATCCAGATAAGGGAGGTGATGAAGAAACATTTAAAAAAATCTATAACGCTTTTGACGCGATAAATAATGAAGATAAATTTCAACAATACAAAAATAATCTCTTACAAAAAGCAGCAACAGCAACTTTTACAGAGGAAATTGCTTCTGAGAAATCTTCTGCTTCTACTAATCCAACTTCTACATCCCCTCAGCCGACAACAAGTCCTCAATCGGATGAATTTCAAGTCGCCATCCCTTCAGTAGAACCGTCTGCCGAAGCTTCTGAAGAAGAGGAAACAGCTCTTGAAGTAGGAGCGGTAGCACCTCAAGTTAATGCCCAGCCTCCCTCACCAGAACCTCTAGCCAGTACACCGACTACACCACAAGAGGCGGAGGAAAGTGATCAAAAACAAGAAAAAAATGATGAACAATCCAATGAAACACAAAATACGGCAGGAAGCGACGTTAATCCGCAAATGGCAGATAATCCACTTTTAAGCGGAGGTAATCCAACGACTATGTTGGAATTCTATATTGAGATGATGAAGGAGATATTAAATCGGGACTTAGGTACCAATTCAAACGCGAATGACTCACAAGCCAAAGAACAAGTCGCTCAAAATCCAGCAGAGAACGGCAAAGCTCCAGAAGCAACAGAAGACTCAGACTCTGAAGAAATTCAATTCACAGAGGCTGTTTCAGCTACCGACAATGCTCAACTGTCAGAAGCTAAGCAAAACTCTCAGCAAAGCATCCAAGCTTCTGAGCCAAGGGCACAAATTTCCGCGCAAAGTACTGCAAATGTTCTGGCTATTGAAGATACACCAGAAGCGGCGAGCCCCCAAACGAGCTTAGCTCAAATGAGCCAACCCTCTAGTTCTCCTAATCCAAGCGCAGCACTTCTAGCCATAGCGGATAATACATTATCAGATCGTCAAACAGTCCAAGCATCACAGCAGAAACAATTGGAGCTAGAAAATCAACAATCCACTGGATTACAATTGCCTGGTGCTTAAGTAACCTTACTTATTCGATTTGGAGCGATAGTTATCGCTCCAATAGTTTATGAGGCATGCTCTCAAGTTTACCGGCTTGAGTGACCACAACATAATTTAATTTACGTTGTAACTCACTGATGGTGTCTGCACCAGCATAGGTTAAGCCCGAACGTAATCCGCCGATAATATCTGCGATAATCGCATCCTGGGTGTTGCGATAAGGCACTTCGGTGGCAACGCCTTCAGCGGTTTTCCACTCATGGACTTGACCAATAAAATCTTCTTGTGCTTCTCGTGAAGCCATGCCGCGATACATTTTAACTTTGGTGCCGTCTTCTTTCGTAATGACTTTTCCTGGAGTGGGATCCGTTCCTGCCAGTAAGCCACCAATCATTACAAAGTCAGCGCCAAAAGCTAATGCTTTGACAATATCTCCAGAGGTTCGAATTCCACCATCGGCAACAATAGAACGATCGGTTCTTGCACAATCTTGAATACAAGTCAGCATGGGCACACCAAAGCCCGTTTTAATTCGCGTACTGCATACTGATCCACCACCAATGCCCGCTTTAATGATATCTGCGCCGCAGGAGGCTAGATAATCGGCACCCGCATAGGTGGCAACATTCCCAGCCATAATGCAGCGATCAGAAAGCATTTGACGTAGGCTTTTTAAAGTTTTGCCGACGTATTTAGCATGAGCGTGTGCAACATCCACGCAAAAATAATCGGCTCCTGCGTCACGCAACGCTTCTGCGCGCTCGAGCTCTGCGGGAGTGCAGCCTACGGAGACGAAAACCTGGCCTTCACAGGCTTTAAACTCTCGAATGTTGTCTTCAACACTTAGAAAACGATGTAGCGCGCCAATGCCACCTTTACTTAACATAAAGTTTGCCATCTTACTTTCGGTGATGGTATCCATGTTTGAACTGATCACAGGCAATTCGAGGGTAAGCTTTTCTAGGCGGTCCTTCATACCAATGTTCACCACCCGACGAGATTCGTGATGGTTATAAGAAGGGATAAGTAAAACGTCATCAAACGTAATGGCTTGGGTAGACATGATCAATCTCTAAAAAGTGCGTACTATAAATGTTCAGCGGCATAATATGCAAGTCTTGATCGCTCTCCACGCGTTAAAGTCATGTGTGCGCTATGTTGCCAAGACTTAAAACGATCGACTGCAAAGGTTAACCCGGACGTGGTTTCACTCAAATAAGGGGTATCAATTTGTTTAATATCCCCAAGGCAAACAATTTTACTGCCGGGGCCTGCGCGAGTAACGAGTGTTTTAATTTGTTTTGAGGTTAAGTTTTGTGCCTCATCAATAATAATAAAACGATTTAAAAACGTACGTCCTCGCATGTAATTTAAGGAGCGAATTTTAATTTTATTTTGTAAGAGGTCTTGTGTGGCACTACGCCCAAAACTTCCGCCTTCTTGAGCGCTGTGCAGTACTTCAAGATTATCCATTAAGGCCCCCATCCAAGGCGTCATTTTTTCTTCTTCCGTGCCCGGTAAAAAGCCAATATCTTCACCCACTGGAATGGTTACACGAGTCATGATGATTTCATTGTATCGCTTAAGATCAAGCACTTGCGTAAGGCCTGCTGCGATGGTCAGTAACGTTTTTCCTGTACCTGCAGAGCCTTGTAAGGTTACAAAATCAATTTCAGGGTCCATTAACATATTGAATGCAAAATTCTGTTCGCGGTTTCTTGCAGTAATTCCCCAAATTGCATTTTTCGTTTGCGTGTAATCATGAGCGATTTGTACCACGGCATGACCTGGCTCAACTTGCTTTACCATGGCTTGAAACTGATTATCTTCCGTACTTAAACAATCATTTGGATTCCATTTATTCGTCAAGGGACCGTTAATGCGGTAGAACGTATCGCCACTTTCTTGCCATGCTTCCATATCTTTAGAATGACTATCCCAAAAATCGTTTTCCAGAATATGAACGCCGCTATGCAGCAAGTTCACATCGTCTAACACGCGGTCGTTATAATAATCTTCCGCTTGAATGCCAAGTATTCCCGCTTTAATTCGAAGATTGATGTCTTTAGAAATAATAATAACTTGTTTATCGGCATGCTGTTTTTGCAGACCAAGTGCTGTGGCAAGCAACGTGTTATCGACTTTATGTCCTGGTAAGGAGGTAGGGCGAAGTGGTTCATAATCATCGGTCTGAAAAAATAACCGTCCACTGCTTTTGACTTCTTCGGAAACCAAGTAATTCGGGATGGGCAATCCTTCTACGATTTGATCATGACTCGCATTGCTCATCAGTTCAACCAACATACGGTTGGTTTGACGGACGTTACGGGCAACTTCGGAGAGCCCTGTTTTATGATTGTCTAGTTCTTCCAAAACCACCATGGGCAAATATATATCATGCTCTTCAAAACGGAATATAGCGGTTGGATCGTGCATGAGAATGTTAGTATCCAACACAAACAACTTTTGTTCCTTTTTGGCGTCCATCATTTCTTCCTGATCTAAGTTCGTCATTTCATTGTGCTAAGCCGACTGTTAGCAGTCAAGTCTTTATCCTAAATTCGGTAGTTGAATTTAATTCGAAGAGCAATTGCCTCCTCTCTGCCTGCGTAGGGGAGGTTATAAACAGCTCGCGCTAGCGACGACACACAAAAATGAAAAAGCTACATCTTTCTTATGCAAGTTCTTCTAGCTTAGATAAGACTTCCTCAACATGGCCTTTTACCGATACTTTTCGCCATTCATGGCGCAATACACCATCTGGGTCGATAAGAAATGTGCTTCGTTCAATTCCTCGGACTTGCTTGCCATACATGGATTTCATTTTAATCACCTCAAATGCTTGGCAAAGGGTTTCATCTGGGTCGCTTATCAGTTCAAAAGGGAGTTCGTATTTGGCTTTAAATTTTTCATGAGACTTAAGACTATCGCGTGAAACACCTAAAATTTCCGCATTCTTTTTTTTGAACTTGGAATATTGGTCTCTAAACTCTTGGCTTTCAAGGGTACAGCCTGGTGTTGAGTCTTTGGGATAAAAATAAAGCACCAACCACTTCCCTCGATAAGCATCAAAATTAGATTGCACATTATTAGTTGCTACAAATTCAGTAGAAGGAATTTTTTCACCTAGATTCATGGGGTATTCTCCTAGTCAATATTCCAATTAAAGTTAGTTCCGTATGGCAGTTTCTAATATTATTGTCCTATTTTGAGTTGAATCGTTTATACTTGCTGTTTTTATTTTAGGGTATTTGAGTCTGTCCGAGCTATTTGATTTTCCTAGTCTATGGCAAGTAGAAAAACAAGCGCTCATTCCCTATCATTTTGAATGTTAACGTTTAGGTGTCTTATGACTGCTAAAATACAGCAAAATTCAACGATTGTCGTGAATAAAAAGGCACGCTTTGATTTTTTTATTGAAGAAGAGTACGAAGCAGGGATGGTGTTAGAAGGATGGGAGGTCAAAAGTCTTCGTGCTGGAAAAATAAATTTAGCCGAAGCGCATGTGATTGTAAAACGAGGTGAAGCTTGGTTGTTAGGTGCTCAAATTCAACCTTTACCTACCGCATCAACACATGATCACCCCGATCCTGTTCGCACTCGTAAATTATTGCTTCAAAAGCGGGAGTTAAATCAATTAATTGGTCGCGTAGAACGCCAAGGATATACCCTTGTCCCTTTATCGCTTTACTGGAAGCATAATCGGATTAAGGCCAAAATTGCGTTAGCTAAGGGTAAGAAAACTTATGACAAACGTGATTCCATCAAAGAGCGGGATTGGGCAAGAGACCGTTCAAGGCTAATGAAAAAATTAAATAAGTAATAGGTCTCGATGTTTTGGCAAGCGCTTTATAACGGATAGCTAGGCAGTCGCGTCCATATAAGTCTCTAAAACACTAATTTATTTTTTAACGTTGTGGCATAATCTTTGGTTTGCAGCAAAAAATCTTCGAATGAGGAGTCAATATGTGCGGGATTATTGGAGCCGTTTCACACAGGGAAGTTAGCAAAATATTATTAGAGGGCTTACGCCGATTAGAATATCGTGGCTATGATTCTGCAGGTATTGCGGTGATTAATTCTGATTTAAAACTGCAACGAGTTCGTATGTTAGGCAAAGTACAAACACTAGCCGAAGCGATGCAAAAAACTGCCGTGACTGGAAAAGTTGGTATCGCTCATACCCGCTGGGCCACCCATGGCAAACCTTGTGAGCAAAACGCGCATCCTCATCTCTCGCAAAATGAATTAGCTGTCGTTCATAATGGGATTATTGAAAATCATGAATCACTGCGTCAGTTTCTACAGGGCAAAGGGTATGAGTTTTTATCCGAAACGGATACAGAAGTAGCCGCACACCTGATTCATTATCATGGTAAGACTGAATCGTCTTTGTTACGAGCAGTTCAGGTGTCTGCAGAGCAAATGCAAGGCGCTTTTTCTTTAGGCGTAATTCACCAAGCGTTTCCCAATGAAATGATTGCTATTCGTAAAGGCAGCCCTTTGGTAGTGGGATACGGCATCGATGAATACTTTATTGCCTCCGATGCGTTAGCGCTTCGTACGTTCGCACAATCTGTGGTGTATCTCGATGAGGGTGAGAGTGCTTGTTTAACCCTTCAAGGCGTGAAATTGTATGATGCCAACAATAACCCCATCAATCGAGAAGCCCATTCTTTAAGCAATGATTCCCATGCAGTGAGTAAAGGGGAGTATCGCCATTTCATGCTCAAAGAAATTTTTGAGCAAAGCCAAGTGTTGGCGGATACCTTGCAGGGTCGAATTTCCAGTTTAAACGTTTTAAGAGCAAGCTATGGTGATCAGGCTTTAGCCGTTCTCGATAAAGTCAAACAAATCCATATTGTAGCTTGTGGTACAAGTTATCACGCTGGATTAATTGCCAAATACTGGTTTGAATCGCTGGCAAAGATTCCTACTTCCGTTGAAATTGCCAGCGAGTTTCGCTATCGGGATGTGGTGATTCACGAAGAAACCTTGTTTATCACGGTTTCGCAGTCTGGCGAAACCGCAGATACTTTGGCTGCTTTACAAAAAGCAAAAAAAATGAATTATCTTGCTTCGTTTGCCATTTGTAATGTGGCCACGTCAACCCTGGTTCGTGAGTCTGATTTTGTATTTTTAACTCGCGCCGGAATTGAGATAGGTGTTGCATCCACCAAAGCATTTACGACGCAATTAGCCGCTTTTTTAATGCTGGCAGCAGCTCTTGCTAAAGATGAACGAGCGAATGAGGTGCTTAGTCAATTACAGCAATTGCCACAACAATGCCAGCAAACGCTCAACATGAACAGTGAAATTGAATCACTCGCCACGAATTTTGTGAATAAGGCCCATGCTCTGTTTTTAGGTCGCGGCGTTCAATACCCTGTTGCATTGGAAGGTGCCTTAAAATTAAAAGAAATTTCTTATATTCATGCGGAAGCGTACCCTGCGGGTGAATTGAAACATGGACCACTTGCGTTAGTGGATGAAAGCATGCCGGTGGTGGCTATTGCTCCCAATGATGAATTGCTGGATAAACTAAAATCTAATCTTCATGAAGTTAGCGCACGTGGAGGCCAACTTCTGGTGTTCGTGGATGACTCACAGAGCTGGGAAGCGAATGGTGCCGTACTTATTAAAGTTCCGGCTTGCGGTAATTGGATTGCGCCAATAATTTATACTCTACCACTACAACTTCTGGCTTATCATGTTGCAGTGGTTAAAGGCACGGATGTAGATCAACCGCGTAATTTGGCTAAATCCGTGACCGTCGAATAGATTCATCTTCTGGTAGGCTCGCAATTCAAGAGACAACGGGTATAATGCGCATTTTTTAGATAGTTTTTATTAGATTTACGGGGAAATAGATGACTCAGGAGATGTTGGCAACAGCGTCGGTGATTGCAGGGGAACTCAACGCGCACGTAGCGCAGGTTGAAGCAGCGATTCGGTTATTAGATGAGGGAGCTACGGTTCCTTTTATAGCGCGCTACAGAAAAGAAGCAACCCAAGGGTTAAATGACAGTCAGTTACGGCTTTTAGCTGATCGTTTACATTATTTACGCGAGTTAGAAGAGCGTCGAAAAGTCATCCTCCAGACAATTAAAGACCAAGAAAAGCTCACTCCAGAGCTGGAAGAGGCAATCAAGCAAGCAGATACTAAAACACGACTTGAAGATTTATACCTTCCTTATAAACCAAAGCGCCGTACAAAAGCCATGCTGGCTAAGGAAGCGGGCTTAGAGCCTTTGGCACTTGACTTACTCCAGGATCCCTCTCTTATTCCAGAAGAATACGCTACGCGATTTGTAAATCCAGACGCAGGTGTTGAGGATGTAGCAACTGCGTTGGAAGGCGCACGTCAGATTCTTATGGAGCAATTCGCTGAAGAAGCAGATTTGCTTAAAGAACTAAGAAGCTACTTATGGCAACATGGTGTACTGACGTCTATGGGAACCAAAGAAAAAGCGAATGCTTTGGCCAATAAATTTGCCGATTATTTTGATTATGCCGAGCCTATTCGAAAAATTCCTTCTCATCGCGCCCTAGCTTTATTTCGAGGACGGCGAGAAAGTGCGTTACAATTGGCGTTAACCTTACCAGATGATCCCGATTATGGGGTGAAACGGATTGCCCAATATTTTAACGTCACAGAAGAAGGCCGAGCCGCAGATACGTGGCTTTTCGATACGATTAAACTGACTTGGAAAGTTAAACTCTTTACCAAGTTAGAATTAGAGTTGATGACGCAATTACGCGAGATGGCTGATGAAGAAGCGATTAAAGTATTTGCTTTGAATTTAAGAGATTTGCTGCTCGCCGCACCGGCTGGACATAAGGTGACCATCGGGCTTGATCCAGGAATTCGCACCGGCGTTAAAGTAGTGGTTGTTAATGAAACTGGTAAACTCTTGGATTACGCCACCGTTTATCCTTTTGCGCCAAATAATGAATGGCATCAGGCCATTGCAACACTTGCAAAATTAGCGGCACGCTATGAAGTCAATCTGATTAGCATCGGTAATGGTACTGCCTCTCGCGAAACGGAGCGTCTAGTCTCTGATCTAATTAAAATGTACCCAGATTTAAAATTGACCAAGCTTGTCGTTAATGAAGCCGGAGCGTCTGTTTACTCCGCTTCTGAGTTAGCTGCAAAGGAATTCCCTGAGTTGGATGTGACTCTGAGAGGGGCTGTTTCTATAGCAAGACGTCTGCAAGACCCTTTAGCGGAGCTGGTTAAAATCGAACCAAAATCCATCGGCGTAGGACAGTATCAACATGATGTGAATCAAGCCAAATTAGCTCGCGGTTTAGAAGCGGTGGTTGAAGATTGCGTCAATGCGGTGGGTGTCGATGTAAATACGGCATCGTCTGCCTTGCTGACGCGTGTTTCAGGCTTCAATGAAACCTTAGCGAAGAATTTGGTTGAATATCGTGATGAGCATGGTTCTTTTGCTACACGCGAACAACTGAAACAAATTTCTCGCATGGGTGAGAAAGCATACCAGCAATCTGCAGGCTTTTTACGAATTATGCAAGGAGAAAATCCATTGGATGCTTCTGCCGTTCACCCAGAGGCTTACCCTCTGGTTGAAAAAATCCTTGCCAGTAAAAACATCGTGATTTCTGAAGCAATTGGAAATCGTGATTTGCTTCGAGGCATTAATCCAGAAGAGTTTGTTGATGAGCAATTTGGATTGCCTACTGTATTGGATGTTCTCAAAGAATTAGAAAAGCCTGGACGTGATCCGAGACCTGAATTTAAAACGGCTAGTTTTAAAGAAGGGATTGAAGACATCAATCATTTGAAAAAAGGAATGATTTTGGAAGGTGTCGTGAGCAACGTTACGAATTTTGGCGCATTTGTAGATATTGGTGTCCATCAAGATGGTCTTGTTCACATTTCCGCACTCACCAATAAATTTGTCAGTGATCCCCGTACAATTGTTAAAGCGGGCGATATTGTTACAGTTAAAGTCATTGAAGTAGATGAAGAGCGACGTCGAATTAGCCTTTCGATGAGATTGGAAGATGAACAAGGGGTAACCACTCAAGCTAAAAAAGTTAAACCAGCTAAAACCAATACACCGAAAGTCATAAAGAAAAAAACACTGGATAAAAGCCCCGCACCTACTAAAACCTCATCGGCGAACAATAAGCCCGTGTTTAATACGGCTATGGCTGATGCACTCTCGAAATTAAAGCGTGGTTCATCATGATTTCAAAACCTAAAGGGGAGCTAACCATTCAAACTTTAGCCATGCCAGCAGACACCAATGCTAATGGTGATATATTTGGTGGGTGGTTGGTTTCTCAAATGGACCTTGCTGCCGGTGTTTTAGCAAAGAAGATTGCTAAAGGCCGGGTTGCAACGGTTGCTATTCATTCCATGACGTTTTTAAAACCGGTTCATGTCGGAGATGTGGTTAGCTGCCATGCTGAACTGCTTAAACAAGGTCGAACCTCGATGACCATTGCGGTAGAAGTCTGGTCAGAAGAACTTGGCAGCGGACATAAATATCGTGTCACTGAAGGCACATTTGTTTTTGTTGCTATTAATGAGCATGGCAAACCAAGACCTGTAGAAGATAAGGCATAATGGTAAACATTGAACGACTAAAAACCTGGTTGCATGATATCGCAGAAGTCATCGAACAAAGTCAAAATCTAGACCCTAGACATTATTCTCATTTCATACAAGAACCAGAGCTCGCCATAGGATTAATTGATCTCATCGTCGCCATGGAAGAATTAGATATTGATGTGGCTAAGCCTTATTATTCTGCTTGTGTTTTTGCACTCGAAATTTGTATTTCACAATTACAAGCTGCAACCGAATCACAAAACAAGCTGGCAGCACGATTATTAGACCAGTTAATGTCACACCTGGCCGATTCTATTCAAACGAGTGGCCACTCCTTGAGTTTCTGGCTTCCTATATTAAATGCTTTTTACGAGGTGCATGTCGAGCTGTCTGATGAACTTAAAGAAGCGTATTATTCGTTAGCTAGCGAAGAAGAGTTAACCTTACCACAAGAAGAAGACGCACATTTAAACTCCATACGAGATTTAATCGAGGAATTATCCGATCTTTCAACGTTTGATATTGCTGAAAACTTTTTTGCACAAAGCTATGCGTTGCCAGCGGAGTTTTTTACGGATCTAGTAATTGATTTATACAGTATTGAAGAAGGACAGGATATTGCTCTTTTAACCTTGCTTCATCCTAAAGCTGAAGTGCGTGATGTGGTCATTGGAACCATCGATCTTTTAATGGATAAAATCACGTTAAACTCAGTATCTTTATCGCGTTTGCAAGCCATCAAACACTGGTATCCCATATCCTATCAAGCCCAATTTGATCGTTGGATTAAAATCCAACGAAAGCGTGGCGTTGTCTTTCAGAACGAGAAAAAAAATCCTACGTTGCGAATTAAGGCCAGTGAAGTAGATGGTAGTGGTGCACAAGGAATTTTCATTCATTTTAAACAGCGAAAAATAAATCGTCTTTGTGGTTTATTGTTTAAGTTGGATATTGGTATTAAAGACGCCTGGTTTACACCAGATATCCCAACTGATGAGCTTAATCGTTATTATGATGAGTCTTTCGAAGAAACCGTGATGCTTCGCGATGTGGATATCGATTATTTAACATGCTTGACGAATCATTTCCTAGCCATCAGCATAGCTCATGGTGAAATGCCTGATTTACATTTGCTGGAGATTCAAGAAGAATTGGGTCTTCAATTTATCCCACAGCACATCGATGAAAAAGCTTTATTGCAACAACTCACGATACAAATTGCTCCCTTTACGCATGTCCGTGTTGATGAAGCTTTACAGCGCTCAAGAGGATGGTCTAAAACCAAACGATTTACTGAATCTTGGTATATTGAAAATCAAGACGTCGACAAAGTGGTGAATCAATTCTGTAGCTTTATGCAAGGAACTAAGGTCTGTGATTTTGAGGCTGCCATGGACGCTGTTTTTGCACAAGTTTTCGAAAAGCAGCGCGACCGTTGGTTGTTTCATTTTATCTGGGTTGCGCTTTGGCTAAAAAATAAGGCACGTAAAAGTGAAAAAACCTGGGAAGATTGTGTTTTAATTGCCCATCTTATTGCTCAGAATAAGCCGTTGTGCGAACTACCCATTATGCAGGAAATTTGTGAGCAAACCGTCCATAACAGCATTGAAACCATGACGGAGCGACGCACCTATTTAACTTAATGGATAGGTCTTTACGTCGCATCAATTTCTAAACATAGACCATCTCTGTGGATAACTTTGTTTATAACCTGTTTCTTTCAGTATAAATAACAAAGCCTAATCGACTCAAAGTGTTCCTACAAGAAATGTGGATAAGGAAGCATTCATTTAAGCCAAACAGGTATCAAATTGCTGAAGCAGTTCTTTTGCATGAGAGCGCGTTTGTTCGGTGACTTTCAATCCTCCAAGCATTCTTGCGATTTCATTGATTTTATCAGAATCTTGTAGACGTATAATGTGTGAGTAAGTTTGTTGTTGATCGCTATGCTTTTCTACAAGAAAATGGTGATGCGCGCTCGCTGCGACCTGGGGTTGGTGCGTCACACAAAACACTTGTAATCGCTCACCCAATGTGCGAAGCAATCGCCCTACTAAAGCAGCAGTGGCACCACCAATTCCGACATCGACTTCGTCAAAGAGTAAAGTAGGCGTACTTCCACGCTGGGCAGTAATCATTTGAATGGCAAGGCTAATTCGGGATAATTCGCCCCCGGAAGCCACTTTATTTAATGTGTCTGGTTTCATGCCAGGATTTGTACACACTTTATATTCAACTTTATCTTGACCATGAAGTTGCATCTTTTCAAGGGGGGTGATTTCTATTTCAATGTAACCATGTGGCATGCCCAATAATTGGATGGTGCCGCTGATTTCACCTGCTAATTTCTTGGCGTAACTATGGCGAGACTGGCGAAGTGTTTCTGCAGCTTTTTGATAGTCCTCGATGGCTGACTGATAGTCTTTTTTTAGTTCGATGAGTTTCTGGCCTGAATTGTCCAGCGTGTTTAATTCCTTCTCGAGTTCGATTAATACATTAGTTAACTGATTGGCATCTACGTGATACTTTCTTGCTGCTTGATGTAGTTGACTAATTCGCGCTTCCAACTCATTTAACCGCTCGGGATCTAGAGAAATTTGCTCTGAAAAACGGGTGATTTCATCGTTTGCTTCTTCGCATTGAATCAAGGCCGAATTAATTAATTCAAGCGCATTTTTAATTGGCTCTAGATGGGCTGGTAAACTCGATAACCGCTGCATGATGTGATTTAAGCCTTGTATAATATTTGGCTCATCATCGCTGTTGAGTAATGTGTTAATCTCTTGTGCATGTTCTAGGTATTCACGGGCATGATGTAAACATTGGTGTTCTTCATGAAGCTGTTGCATCTCTCCATCATGACTATTCAAATGACGAAGTTCTTCAATTTGAAATCGCAGCAATTCTTGCCGCTCTTCAGAAACATGTTGACGTTCAAGGCGTTCAATTTCTTTTTTAATGGTTTGAGCAGTTTGAAACAAAGCAGCAACGCGTTCAAGGAGAGAATCGTGATTTGCAAATTGATCAAGTTGCTGGCGATGTGTGGCATGATGAAGTAAGCTTTGATGCTGGTGTTGACCGTGAATATCCACCAAACGCTCACTGAGTTCTTTTACTTTTTGCAAGGGAAAAGGCTGGCCATTGATGTAAGATTTTGAGCGACCTTCCCCATGAATCACTCGGCGAAGGTAGATTACACCCTCATCACTGGATACCTCGTGCTCCTTAAGCCACTGGGCAGGCAGAGAATGTTCGTCATAATGAAAACAAGCGGTGATGTCGCATTTATCCGCACCAGGCCGTATCACGGATACGTCGGCGCGATCCCCAAGTGCCAACATTAGGGCGTCGATCATGATGGACTTACCCGCGCCTGTTTCACCTGTAAAAGCGGTCATTCCTGATTCAAAATCCAGTTCTAACTTAGCTACAATGGCAAAATTTTCAATGCGTAATGACGTGAGCATAATTTATCCCTGGGATTTGCTTCCCCACCCGAGTTTGATTCTTAACGTATCATAATAATTATATTCTTTGGGATGCAATAGCTTTAACTGTTGCGCATTTTTTTCAATCGATATAATCTGCCCTGGCTTGACTGTACGAGACTCATGGCCATCGCAGCTGATTTGCAAATCACTTTCATTGCTTTGGCTGATTTTTAAATCCACGACGTCGTGACCATCAATGACTAAAGGTCTTGTGGTTAAACTATGAGAAAACATCGGCACCATCACCATGGCGTTTAAAAGGGGGTGCATAATAGGCCCACCGGCTGATAAGGCGTAAGCCGTCGAACCAGTCGGCGTTGCTAAGATCAAGCCATCTGCTCGATAATGGCTGACAAATTGTTGGTTAATACACACGTCAAACTCAATTAAATGCGTTTCTCTTCCGCGACTTAAAACAACGTCATTGAGTGCATCACCCTGAAAGTAAGTGGAATCTTCGTCATGAATTCTCGTTTGTAATAAAAAGCGACGTTCTTCCTGGTATTCTCCATTTAAAACAGCACTGAGTTGGTCTTCAATTTCTGAAGGTGATATATCGGTTAAAAATCCCAGTCGTCCGCGGTTGATGCCAACGACGGGAACATTCACTTTAATCGCCATTCGAGCGGCTGAAAGTAAACTCCCATCGCCACCAACCACGACAATGATATCTTGATTTTCACCCATATTGTCACGCTCTAATACAGGCAATTTTAACTCAAAATTCGACGCGGTATCTGCATCCTGAAATGCCGCTATTTTTTTAGACTTTAAATACCCAATCAAGCGGTGTAGGGTTTCATTTACGCCTTGATTGGCGCGGTGTTGCCTTGCGTATAAAATTACACGTTTAAACTTTTGCTTGGTCATAACCAATCAGTCCTTATTGAGTTATGTGTCACTGCTAGCCGCACGTGCTGTTCGTTTACGCTCATGTTCTTTTAACTCTTTTTTACGAAGACGAATCGAGATTGGCGTGACTTCCACGAGTTCGTCATCATCGATAAATTCTAAGGCTTGTTCAAGCGATAATTTAATGGCTGGGGTTAAAATAATGTTTTCGTCACTTCCAGATGCACGAATATTCGTCAATTGTTTTTCTTTAGTCACATTGACCACAAGGTCATTATCTCTGGAATGGATCCCAACAATCATCCCTTCATACGCGACGGTTTGAGGCTCAATAAACAAACGACCTCGCTCTTGGAGGTTAAACAGCGCAAAGGCACGAGCCGTACCTTGGCAATTTGCAATTAACACCCCATTATTGCGTTTACCTATGCGACCACGATGGGCTGGGCCATAATGATCAAACACATGATACATTAAACCGGTTCCAGACGTACTGGATAAAAACTCGGTATGAAAACCAATCAAACCACGCGTTGGAATAATATAATCCAAGCGGACTCGACCTTTGCCATCTGGCATCATGTTTTGCAGTTCACCGCGACGTTCGCCTAGCTTTTCCATAATGCTGCCTTGATGCGTTTCTTCAATATCAACGGTCAAGTGCTCGTAGGGTTCTAGCATTTGCTCTTCTTCTTCACGAAGAATGACTTCAGGTTTTGAAATGGCCAATTCATACCCTTCACGGCGCATGTTTTCAATTAAAATAGATAAATGCAGCTCGCCACGACCAGAGACTCTGAATTTATCAGGATCGTCCGTGTCCTCCACCCGTAGAGCGACATTATGCAATAATTCCGTTTGTAATCGTTCACGGATTTTACGGCTAGTCACAAACTTCCCTTCTTGGCCTGCAAAAGGAGAATCATTAACTTGAAAGGTCATGCTGATGGTTGGCTCATCCACGGTCAGTGGTGGCAGAGCTTCAACAAGTGCTGGGTCGCAAATGGTATCGGAAATATTTAAAGGATCCACCCCTGTTATGGCAATAATATCGCCCGCTTGAGCTTGCTCAATTTCAACACGCTCTAATCCTTTAAACCCTAAGAGCTGCAATAATCGACCACTGCGAACGCCGCCTTCTTTATCAATAATTTTTATGGGTGATTTCGCTTTAATTTGTCCGCGGGTTACACGGCCAATGCCAATGGTCCCAACATAAGAAGAATAATCCAATGAGCTTATCTGCATTTGAAAAGGGCCTTTTTCATCCACATCAGGCGGGCTCACATGCTTAATGATGGTTTCCAGTAACGCATCCATGTTGTTCGTTTCGTCAGCTAAATCTAATTTGGCATAGCCATTTAATGCAGATGCATACACCACTGGAAAATCTAATTGTGTATCATTGGCGCCAAGATTATCAAACAGATCAAACACCTGGTCCATGACCCAATCAGGGCGTGCTCCAGGACGGTCGATTTTATTGATGACCACAATAGGATTTAATCCTTGGGCAAAAGCTTTTTGAGTGACAAATCGCGTTTGAGGCATGGGCCCATCGACAGCATCTACAAGCAACAGCACGCTATCCACCATCGATAAAATACGCTCGACCTCTCCACCAAAATCAGCATGCCCCGGGGTGTCGACAATATTAATTTGATGGCCATGCCAATGAACACAGGTATTTTTAGCTAAAATGGTAATCCCACGTTCTTTTTCTAACGCATTCGAGTCCATAACCCGCTCGACTTTAGGCGCACGTTCGTTCAACGTACCCGTTTGTTGTAAAAGCTGATCCACCAAGGTGGTTTTACCATGGTCGACGTGAGCGATGATGGCAATATTTCGAATCTTTTCAATCATGATTAACCTTAAAAAAGCAACACAGGACTCATGCCAATGCATGATAATCCAAGCTATTTGTTTATGTATTTACCATTATACATTGAAATTTGCAGAATATCGCTTATTTAATCGAAATCGTAGTTTCAAAACCAGAAGGTGCCACTCCTGGTCCTAAAGTCGAATATTGTATATTGAATTTACGATTATAGGCGATTATTAAACGCTTCTGGGTCAGCGGTGGGTACTCGTGTATAGCCGTTTTGTTGTTCACTATGAAAAATACCCAATCTTCCTAAAGGACCGCTGCTTTCCGCATGAGGTGTGGAAGAATGGCGCTGTTTCGTCCTTTTAATTTCTTCCTGACTTTGTTTAAGCAAAGCTTCTATACGCTTCTTGTCTTCTGTCGAAATAGGTTTAAGTTTTTTAACGGTTTTCAAAACATCGACGCGAAGGTCTATTTGCAAGGATTCGGTGACCGACAATAACGGTTGTAACTGTTGTCTATTTGCGATAGCGTTTTTAAAAGCGTCGATTAACATTTTGACTTGTTTCTCTAGAGGCAGTTTTATTATGAAGGGCACTAAATCGGTAATATGTTCGGGGTGGTAATCCCATATGACATTGAGTACGTTACTGAATTGATAATCATAACATTTTTTTTCAATGATCGTTTGTGCCGTAACCTCATCCAATTCGTTAATTAATGGAAACAATTGAGATAGAGATGTTGGGGAAAAACGCGCTATCAGCGTTAAAGCATTCCATCCGTCAGAGTCAGTTTGCTTTAGCATCGTTTCTTTGTCTTCAGGATTTAAACTCTTCAGATTTGGCAAGAGACTAGAAAGATGCATAGAATAATGCAGCAAGAGATTGCTATTGCCCGGAAAAACAGGCCCGGCGAGAAAATCTCGCATAACATTGTATGTCAAAGATTGCGTAAAGCTTAATAAAGGTTCGAGATCCCTTTTGTCACTGATGACTTGTTTAAACGCTTCTATGAGTAGATTAACTTGATCTGGTTGAGATAATTGACTAAAAATTAAGGGTAAAAGATCTATTAGGGTATTTCGTTCGTAAATAATGAATACGCTAAGCCAAGGGGATTTTAAAACCGCTGCCCCTTGAATTAAGCGAGCTCGGTTACCTGGAGAAACTAATTCCAAAAAGCATAGGTTATCCGTATTTCTTTGTTTAAATAGGGCTTGTTGCTGCGCTTCCTTAAGCGTATCTAACAGTTTTAAAAGGGCTAGGCATAGATCCAAATCCGCTGCCGAGAGCGCTAAAATAAAAAAGCTGCTCCCAATTCAATAGAAGTGATTTCTTCACCCATCGTACAACTCCCGATGAAGCGGTGAAAGAATTAATTCTAAGCTATTAAATTATATAAAATCTTCCCATTTCTCTTTCATGTGGCATGAGCTTTGCTAAACTTATAGTAGGAGTAAAAGAAAAAGGTGGTTAATTATGAAAAAATTAATTCTGCATCCCACCGATACCAGCCAATGGCACGCGTTGGTGAATGAAGCCCAGGCTGCAACCAGACTGGTTTTAAATGAAAACACGGAAAGTTACCTTGTGTTTTTATTAATGCGGTATTCTCAAACGACCCAACTCTTAGAGTCTGTGATAGCGCTTGATTTTTTAGAATCCATGCAATTGTTTGGAAAAAGACAAGTAGAGCGCTTAAAAGACGTGGGTGATAAGAGTTTGTTGTTCTGTGGCTTATTTCCAGGAATGGCTAATAAACGCCATGTTAGCCTTGAATATTTTAGCGACATGGGTCAAGCGGCGTACCTGTCTGTAGGAGAACTACAGGAACGCCATTCTGCTGATTTATTTTTTCAATTAAGCGAACAATTTAATACGATGCAGCAAATCTTACAGGCCATGCGCGGTGATTACTTCCATCTTTCTGATCCAGAAAGTGACATTTTGTCTTCATTGGATATGCCCATGCAATAAATATGTGGGGTAGAGGCTCGGATGAGCCTACCCCCGAAACAGCATGGTCACATCAATGGCATCGAATTGGTATTCTTTGTTGCAAAAATCACAACGAATGGCAACATGGCCTTGCTCCTTGAGCAAATTCTTTAAATCCTCTTCACCTAGAATAGTTAAAACTTGCTTCATTTTTTCTTGAGTGCAACGACATTGAAATTTTACCGCACGGGCATTGTACAACCTAAGCTCTGTTTCATGATATAAACGATGCAAAATGGTCACATTATCAAGGGTAATCAATTCTTCATCGGTGATGGTTTCGCCTAAGTGAACGGCGTATTCCCAAAATTGTTCGCGTTGTTGTGTATCTTGGCCAGGCATGAGCTGCAATAGCATGCCGGCAGCCTTATTGTCTTTAACGGTAAGCCAAACGCGTGTTGAAATCTGTTCTGATTGAGCAAAATAATGCATGATATTTTCACTCATGGAGGCAGAGTCAATTGGAACAACGCTTTGATACGCTTTGGTATTGTTATACTGATTGATGGTTAGTACCATTTTTCCAGCTAAAAACGCTGCATAATAATCAATCGCTTCTTTATCTTCGGACTCTTGATATTTTGCAAATCCTCGAACATTCAGTTGGTTATCGCATTGAATAATGAGCAGGGGGAGACGATGATCGCCATGAAACTGCAAACTGATTTCTCCTTCAAATTTAATGCTCCCTGCCAGCAATACACAAGAAATGAGCGCTTCTCCAAGTAACGTTCGAACATCTTCTGGATAGGGGTGTTGAGCCATGATGATTCGATATGTTTCATCAAGATGAGCTATCTCACCACGAATATTTGCATGCTCAAACATAAACCGCTGTAGGGTATCCGATTCTTTCATAATAATAAGCAAAACCAAAAGATAAAATTCTACCATAATTTTTCCAAGAAAGATTAAATCAGATAGCTCAAAACCAGAGTTTCACTTTTTAATCTGATATATACTTCGCGCGGTCATAATCTGCGGTTTTTGCCTGGCCCTTTTCGTTCCAGTTTGCCGTTTTAAGTTATAAATTGAGCAAGGCTATAGTTCGTCCGTAAACGATGAGTATGAAGTCTTTAGTTCAGCTTTGGTTAAAGTCCTGTCATAATCGCCAATTTTTGTAGGTTAGAACCATGCTTAATCCCCAACAAACTGCTGCGGTTAAATACATCGATGGCCCTTTGCTGGTGCTGGCAGGGGCAGGCAGTGGCAAAACACGCGTCATTACTCGAAAAATTGCTTATTTAATTGAAGAATGTGGTTATGCGGCTAAGAGTATTTTTGCCGTCACCTTTACGAACAAAGCGGCGAATGAAATGCGTGAGCGCGTTGCAGCCACACTTTCTTCCTCGACACGCCGCGGTTTAAAAGTAGCGACGTTTCATACCTTAGGACTTAGCATTTTAAAACGCGATCCTTTATTGTGTGGATTAAAAAAAGGATTCACCATTTTTGACCAAGAAGATTGCTTTGGCGTGATTAAAAGCTTATTGCCAACAGCAAAAGCCAATCAGAAAGAAGAGATTTTATCCATTCAATATCAAATTTCCCGTTGGAAAAACGATTTGCTTGGACCAGAGGTCGTACCGAGTTCGTTAGATAATCCTGTTTTAATGGAGGCTTCACGACTATACATCGACTACCAAAAAACCTTGCAAGCCTACAATGCCGTTGATTTCGATGATTTAATTCGCTTACCGGTGCAACTATTTAAAAATCATCCTAATACTTTAGAGCATTGGCAAAACAAGATCCGCCATTTACTAATTGATGAATATCAAGACTCCAATACTTGCCAGTATGAGCTCGTTCGCTTGTTGGTTGGGGGGCGGGCGAGCTTTACCGTTGTTGGTGACGATGATCAATCCATTTATGCTTGGCGTGGCGCTCGTCCTGAAAATTTAGCACAATTGCAAGCGGATTTTCCAGAACTTAAAGTCATTAAACTTGAACAAAACTATCGTTCAACGGGGCGTATTCTTAATGCAGCCAACCATCTCATCAGCCATAATCCACATTTATTTGAAAAAAAATTATGGAGTGAATTAGGGCACGGGGAGTTAATAAGAGTCCTTTGTTGCCGCGATGAGCAGCATGAGGCCGAACAGGTGGTTATGGATATGATTAGTCATAAGCTTCGCCATGGTACTTCGTTTGGCGATTACGCTATTTTGTATCGTGGTAATCATCAAGCCCGGCAATTTGAAAAAGTCTTGAGGCATCATAGTGTTCCTTATCATATTAGTGGCGGCCAGTCTTGGTTTGCTCGAAGCGAAATTAAAGATATTTTTGCTTATCTAAAACTTTTATGTAATGAAGCAGATGATGCGGCTTTTTTAAGGGTCATTAACACCCCTAAACGTGGTATTGGTGAAACAACGTTATCGGCACTTGGCCATTATGCTCAAATGAAAGGTCAAAGTTTATATGTTTGTTGTGATCATTTGGCATTGAGTCAGCATATTCAGGATAAATCTCGCACCGCTTTACAAACATTTAAATCCTGGCTAGACCGCGTTAAACGCCGATGTGAGTCAGAGCCTGTCATTGACGTATTGCGGGAAATGGTTGAGGAGATTGGATATGAGGCGTACTTATACGAACAAAGTGATGCGCCGATTAAAGCTCAAAAACGCATGGAAAATGTGCTGGAACTATTAGACTGGGTTGGCCGTTTACTGGATAAGAAGGAAGAACAGACGCTAAGCGATGTGATTAATAAGTTGATTTTAATTGATATTCTTGAACAATCGGATGAGGGAAGCCGTGAGCAATTACAACTGATGACGTTGCACGCATCAAAAGGACTCGAATTCCCCTATGTTTATTTGGTAGGCATGGAAGAGGAGCTACTGCCCCACCGCGAAAGCATCGAGCACGATCAGATTGAAGAGGAAAGGCGTTTGGCTTACGTTGGGATTACGCGCGCACAAAAGGCTCTTTGCCTTACGTTAGCTAGACAACGTCGCCGTGCAGGCGAATTACAAGATTGCTTGCCCAGCCGGTTTCTCGACGAATTGCCACAAGATTATCTTGAGTGGTATGGAAGAACTGGGTCTCGCGATGAAAAAAAATCAAAAGCAATCGCGCGTTCGCATTTAGAAGGATTAAAAAATTTACTGGATTAAATTTCCACCCACTTGACCCCTCTACTACTGCCTACCTGGGCCAACTAGCTCCTACCTAAGCTCAGCTGGCTCTGTCATGGCCCAATTTTCCCTTACCTGACCAGTCTTCCCCTACTTGGCCCGTCTTTCCCTACTTGGTCCGTCTTCCTCCTGCTTGGTCCGTCTTCCCCCTGCTTGGCCCGTCTTCCCCTACTTGGTCCGTCTTCTTCCTGCTTGGTCCGTCTTCTACCTGCTTGGTCCGTCTTACCCTACTTGGTCCGTCTTCCCCCTGCTTGGCTCGTCTTCCCCCTACCTGGCCCGACTGGTTCGGGCCATCTCCTAAACACACAACTCATTAGATGGCCCGAACCAGTCGGGCCAGGTAGTAGAAGTCTTGTAACAAAGTAGAAGACATGTGTAGAGGGAATCCTGTCCACCCATAGGTGGAATCCTTTTTGGCCGGGAGATAGAGCCACGGCCTAGAGGAAATTTATCCAGCAAGAGAAGGGCCTGCAACACGCTCGGGTAACGCTTCTAAAAATGCCTTATTTTCCTGATGAGCAAAGAAACCATGTTTTTGTCTTTGACCCAATATGGAAATCACTTGTTCTGGTTTTTCATCACGTATTTCTTGTTGTAATGCTGAAAGCTTGTCGTGTTCTTTGCTTTCTTTTTGTTTTTGGCGCTCAATTCGATGTAATACGTGAGCTTTTTGCCAAGCTGATGAAGGCTTAACTGAATCGGTTTTTAGCGTAACGGTTTGCTCCATAGGAATTCCTCTTTGCTTATTCCAGGCACTGGCAAAGCTCATGGGCTTTCGAGGATCTTTGTTGAATTGGCTTGCAGCACAATCCCAGGCAGCTGCGAGCATGATCAACGGTGAAAACAACAACTTTAAAAACCGCGTGGGCAAGTCATTATCATGGCTGTGACTGTGCTCAGCACCAAGTCGAGCATCCAACAAATCTTTGGTCTGTGCCTCACCATGATGATGGTGATGGGCATGGGGGATAAAATAATGCGCATCCTCGAATCCTTCGCTAATTAGACCAAATAAAGCCGATAGCGTTTGTGGGATGCCGGGAACGCGATCGGCCGTCACGGCGATTCCAACTAAATGACCTATAAATAATAGAATTCTTAAGGGCGTGAACGTTAGTTTTAATAGCAATCGGAAGGGGTTCAACAATTGCCCCCAATTTTCACGCTGACGCAAATTAGCGAACGCGCGTTGAATGGTGTTTAAAAATCCTGACTTGGAGTCACTGGATGAGTGATGATGGTCGTGATGTGAAATCGCCCCATCAATCAGCTCTAAGGTCTCACTGGTATTTTGTAAATTAAATACCACAGCAGATAATCCAGTGATAATAGGATTTATCACGCCCATGATAAATCCAGGCAACTTCCCCATCCAATTAAAAAGCGGCCTCGCTTCTTTCACGACTGTCCACCAGGTGCCGGCAGTACAAATGGTTAAGGCAATGGCCATGGCAACGAGTAAGGTGGTTGTCATGGCCATGAACACGTTTTTGACAGTGAATCCTTTTTTAAAATCATCCCGAATTTTGTTATACCATTGGCCGAGGGTGTTGTTGCTAATCATATCCGTGATGGCATTGTATGTTAAAAGCCCATACGCAGCGCCTGCGACAATGGCCATAGGAACAATCATCAGCGGCCAGGCTGCAAAAGGAATAAATGCCAGCAAAGGAATGGCGCTAAAGGCTTCGACTAAGAGATACGTCGTTCCAAGACCCATGAATATCCCGGCGAAAGCGCTGAATGCTTTTACACCCTGAAACCAATAGTTTCGACGAATAAACGTTGCTCGCCATTCAGATTGCGCATGTTTTGCCAGCCAATTTCTTAACTCAAGGTCATAATCTGTTGCCGCAGTAGCATCCTCTTGTTTTGCAAAAAACTGTGCTGAAAACCATTTTTCCATGTCTTTTAGGGTCTTAGCGATTTGTTTTTTCTGTTTGCGACTTTGTTTGTCCAGACGTTTATCACCAAATTGATTCAGCAAATGAAGTTGCGCTTCGTAATCTTTAAAAAATTGTGGACAATCTTCGGCAGTGGTGTCTGGAAAGTGAAGAAGTAAATATTGTCTTGCAATCTGGTGTTTTAAAAAATCAGCTTTAAATAGTTTATTTAAAGCGCCCTTAATGTTTTGTAGATAAATCTCACCTTCATAGGCAACCGAAAGTCCAAACGCTGCGAAGGCAAGTGATAAAAAGGGGAAGAGCGCATACATGCCGCCAAAACTTAAAAACCCAAGGATTAAACTTGCACCAGCGGTTAAAAGTAAAAGGGATAATTGATAAGGCAATTTTTTTAATAATTTTTTATTTAAGGTCATAAAAACACCAGACTGGGCCAAAAAAAAGAATTGGTACTTTATAACGAATGAAAATGATTATCAATAACCTTTGTGATTTAAATTGTTAAATCATTTGGTCAGGCCAAATAGATGTGGTTTACTAAAAACTTAAGCCATCTTCTTAGAGTCTATTACCCAATGGCCCTAAGTTTTTAAATTGAAAGCAATTAAGGATTTCTCATGAGACAAACATTTACGCTGTATTTATTAGCAGGATGGTTGATAACAACCGCAGCAATCGCTATGCCTGAACCAACGACGCAACAGCTTCAAGTGCCAAGTTGCCTTGCTAAGACCTTAACAATGCCCTATAAGGTTATAGCTGAAACTCATGCCTTTAAAATCATTGAAGTCCCCTTTAATCAGCTGGATGATATTCGCATAGCAGCCGATAAAGCACGTTGTGGGCGTTTTGTGAACGTTACGAAAAAATTAGAAGCGCAATCAAAAGAGGAACGTTTGCTGAAAGCCAAATTGCTGCTTTTAAAACCTAAACCCAAAGCGGCGCTTAAAGAACCGATCCGCTACTCCCTTCAGCATCATTCCGAGGTACAAAACGCGTTGGCTCTTGTGGAGGATAAACGTATTGAAGACACGTTGATTCACCTAACTTCTTACACCAATCGCTCCGCTGTTTTGAATAATGGTGTTCAAACGGCTCAGTGGCTGAAACAATCGTTTGATCAAATGGCTATCGAATATGGTCGCAAGGACGTCGATTCCTATTTTGTAACCACGGGAGGATGGTTTATTCAGCCTTCAGTCGTAACGGTTATCGGTCATGATTTGTCAAAGCCAGGGATTGTCATCGGTGCTCATATGGATACATTAGGCAAAACAGAGCGTCAACGCATGCCAGGTGCTGGCGATGATGGCAGTGGCTCAGCAAGCATTATGGAAGTTGCCAGAGTGCTTTTATCTTCTAAACTGGCTTTAAAACGTCCCATTTACATCATTTGGTACGCAGCAGAGGAACAAGGATTAGTTGGTTCTCAGGCCGTGGTACAAGCGTTTAAAGATCAAAACATCCCAGTATTTGCAGCGATTCAGTTTGATATGACTGGTTTTCGTAATGATCCCAATGATAAAACCATGTGGGTTTTTAAAGATTATACGGATCCATCGCTCAGTGATTTTGTGAGCGAATTAATAACAACCTACATCAACGTGCCAGTAAAATATTCACGTTGTGGCTATGGTTGTAGCGATCACGCTTCCTGGAATGTAGAAGGAGTACCGGCTGCATTTCCTTGTGAAACAAGTTTTGAAGCACATAATCCCTATATTCATTCGGCTTTAGATACCATGGATTTATTAAGTACAGACCACATGTCTAACTTCACAAAATTAGGATTAGCGTTTGCTATTGAACTGGGGGCGCGTTAATCCATTTTAGGTTAAACATTACCTGGATCTGATTTGTTGTGCACCTTAGGAGGAGGGCACAACGACTCGGATAAAACTTGGCCTTCCATATTCACAGTTTTTAAGGATACAGGAAATTTCCAAAGTGTATGCAAATGTTTTAAGACTTCATTAGCTGATGTGGCAAGTGGAATTCGGTTTTGTTGAGTGTAATGTAACGTCAATTGGCGATCGCCTTCCAAATCAACGGAGTAAACTTGAATATCCGGTTCAAAAGCACTTAGATTATATTGTTTGGACAGGGCTTCACGAATTTTTTGATACCCGTCTTCATCATGAATCGCATTCACAACCAACTCGGGATGAATATCATCATCCACAATATGAAATAGCTTCAATTCTCGTATAAGCCTAGGTGATAAAAACTGAGCCACAAAGCTTTCATCTTTGAAATTGCGCATGGCGTTATCGAGCGTGGTTAACCAGTCGGTGTTCGCAAGATGGGGAAACCATTTTTTATCTTCATCCGTCGGCGACTCACAAATGCGCTTAATATCTTGCATCATGTGATACCCTAGCGTGTAAGGGTTAATGCCGCTAAAATAAGGGCTATTGTATGGAGGTTGCATAATCACATTCGTATGATTTTGCAAAATTTCAATCATAAATTCGTCGGTTACTAACCCTTCGTCATATAAGGCATTTATGAGGGTATGATGCCAAAAGCAGGCCCAACCTTCATTCATGACTTTGGTTTGGCCTTGAGGATAAAAATATTGTGCAATTTTTCGAACAATACGGACAATTTCGCGCTGCCAAGGTTCTAACAAAGGTGCATTTTTCTCAATGAAATAAAGAATGTTTTCTTGTGGCTCTTCAGGAAAACGTCTCTTTGAGCGGCGTTGCTCTTGATCTTTACCTTTCGGAATGGTCCGCCATAATTCATTGATCTGGGATTGCAAATACATTTCACGATTCTGCTGGCGTATTTTTTCTTCTTGAATAGACAGGGTTGGGGGGTGTTTATAACGATCAACTCCATAATTCATTAACGCATGGCAAGCATCTAAAGTGGATTCGACTTGATCGATTCCATAGCGTTCTTCACATTCGCTAATGTAATTTCTTGCAAACACCAGATAATCTATAATGGCATCGGGTGACGTCCACATTTTAAATAAATAATTATTTTTAAAGAAAGAATTATGCCCATAACACGCATGCGCTATCACCAAAGCTTGCATCGCCATGGTATTTTCTTCCATGAGATAAGCAATGCAAGGGTTGGAGTTAATGACTAATTCATAAGCTAAGCCCATTTCACCGCGCTGATAACTCTTTTCAACGCCCACAAAACGTTTTCCAAAAGACCAGTGATGATAACCAATGGGCATGCCAACGGAGGCATAGCTATCCATCATCTGCTCAGCGGTAATCACCTCAATTTGATTCGGGTAAGTATCTAGTCCGAAATCTTTTGCGATACGGCCAATTTCTCTGTCGTAGTCTTGTAATAATTCAAAGGTCCATTCAGCCCCTGTTGATAACGGCTTTTTGCTCATACCGTTTTCCTTTTAAAAAGTTCGCGAAAGACGGGGTAAATATCGGCTGCGTTATCAATATTTTCCATAGCAAAATTAGAATATTTTTTACCCACTTGTTGATAGACTTCCCATAAGCTTTGATGGTGCCTAGGCATGATTTCAATGTAGGCAAAATATTGCAGTAAAGGCATAATCTTTTCTTGCAATAACTCCAGACAATAAGGGGAATCTGCGTTCCAGTTGTCGCCATCGGATGCTTGTGCTACATAAATATTCCAAGCCGCTGGACTGTAGCGCTTGTCGATAATGTCATGCAGTAACTCCAATGCACTAGAAACGACCGTTCCACCCGTTTCACGCGAGTAAAAAAAATCTTCTTCGCTTACTTCTTTAGCCGACGTATGATGACGGATAAACACTAGTTCAATTTTTTCATAATTTCGGGTCAAAAAGAGATAAAGCAAAATAAAAAAGCGCTTAGCAATGTCTTTTTTGGGTTCATCCATAGAGCCTGATACGTCCATGACACAAAACATCACTGCCTGAGTGGATGGGGTTAATACTTTGGTGTGTTTGTTATAGCGCAGATCAATGGTGTCAATAAATGGTACGGCGCTGACTTTCTTTTTTAGAAACTCCACATCACGGGTTAAGCGATTCACCTCTACTTGGTCAGGATTAGAGGCATTTAAAAGCGCTTTTAGTTCTTCCTCTGCTTCTTTCAATTGTCGCTTATAGTTTGATGCAAGCGCTACTCGTCGACCTGTGGCTTGTTTCATGGAGCGCAATACATTAATGTTGGTGGGTGTTCCACTGGTAGTAAATCCTGCTCGGACATGTTTAAACGTATTGATGCGAGCTAATTCTTTACGAATCAGATCAGGTAATTCTAGGTCTTCAAAATACAACTCTAAGAATTCCTCACGGGATAACTGAAACACAAAATCATCTTCCCCTTCCCCTTGATCACTAGCCTCACCTCCACCACCGGATTGACCCTGGCCTCCAGGTCGTTTAATTTTATCGCCGGTAACAAATTCATCATTACCGGGTAAGACGCGCTCCACTCGACCCCCTTTAGCTGGTGAAAAGCGAGGCTCTGAAATGTCTTTTGCAGGAATGGTAATTTGCTCACCCTGATCAATCTCCGTGATGCTTCGTCGTCCAACTGCATCGGATACAGCGCGTTTAATCTGGCTTTTGTAACGCCGTAGAAAACGTTGCCGATTGACGGTGCTTTTTTTACCAGCATTTTGTCTTCGGTCAATCAGTTGGCTCATAAACCAGCTCCACTCGTTCCAGATTATTGAGATTTACGCACGCGTAAATACCATTCCGATAACAGACGGACTTGTCTTGGGGTGTATCCTTTGTCCACCATTCGAGCAATAAATTCTTCATGTTTTTTCTTGTCTTCTTCCGAAGCTTTTGCATTAAATGAAATCACAGGTAATAAATCTTCAGTATTGGTAAACATTTTTTTCTCAATGACGGAACGAAGTTTTTCATAACTGTTCCATCGAGGATTATTTCCATGATTATTAGCCCGAGCCCGCAATACGAAATTCACCACTTCGTTACGAAAATCTTTGGGATTAGAAATGCCAGCGGGTTTTTCAATTTTTTCTAATTCTAAGTTCAATGCACAACGGTCAAAAATTTCACCGGTATCTGGATCACGATAATCTTGATCTTGAATCCAGAAGTCTGCATACGTGATGTATCGATCAAATATATTCTGACCATACTCAGAGTATGATTCGAGATAGGCCGTTTGAATTTCTTTTCCAATGAATTCGACGTATTTAGGTGATAAGAATTCTTTAATGTAGGTTAGATATTTTTCGTGAAGCTCTTGGGGTAATTGTTCTTGTTCAATTTGGCGCTCTAAGACATACAACAGATGGACTGGGTTCGCAGCGACTTCACTATGGTCAAAATTGAACACTTTTGAGAGTATTTTGAACGCGAAGCGAGTTGAAATGCCACTCATACCTTCATCAACCCCTGCAAAATCGCGATACTCTTGATAGGATTTAGCTTTAGGATCGGTATCTTTCAGGCTTTCACCATTATACACACGAAGTTTTGAATAAAGACTCGAGTTTTGCGGCTCTTTCAAGCGAGTTAAGACGGAAAACTGCGCCAACATATCCAGCGTTCCTGGAGCACAGGGCGCGTTATGAAGCGAACTGTTTTCAATTAATTTTTTGTAAATTTTGACTTCTTCAGAGACTCTTAAGCAATAAGGGACTTTAACGATGTTGATGCGATCAATGAATGCTTCATTGTTTTTATTATTGCGAAACGTTTGCCATTCTGCTTCGTTTGAGTGGGCAAGAATAATGCCTTCAAATGGAATAGCAGACAATCCTTCGGTGGGGTTGTAATTTCCTTCTTGGGTTGCAGTTAACAGAGGGTGCAGCACCTTAATCGGCGCTTTAAACATTTCTACAAATTCGAGTAATCCTCGGTTCGCGCGGCATAAGCCCCCGGAGTAACTGTAGGCATCGGCATCGTCTTGTGAAAATTCTTCAAGCTTACGAATATCCACTTTACCGACTAAGGATGAAATGTCTTGGTTGTTTTCATCACCAGGTTCGGTTTTGGCCACAGCAATTTGTTTCATTCTAGATGGTCTAATTTTAACCACTCGGAATTGGTTAATGTCGCCGTTAAATTCGTGCAAGCGTTTGATTGCCCATGGAGAGAGAACATAGCGCAAACAGCGTTTTGGAATGTTGTAGCGCTCTTGTAGTAACTCAGCGTCTTCTTCAGCATCAAATAACGATAAGGGAGAGTCAAAAACGGGGGAGCCTTTTATGGCATAAAACGGCACTTTTTGCATTAAATCTTTTAATTTTTCAGCTAAGGATGACTTACCGCCACCGACTGGACCTAAGAGATAAAGGACTTGTTTCGTTTCTTCGAGTCCTTGTGCGGCATGCTTTAAAAAACCAACAATCTGTTCAATGGGCTCTTCCATGCCATAAAATTCATTAAATACTTCATAGCGGGGAATGACCTTATTGGAAAAGATGCGAGACAAAACAGGATCATGGCGAGTGTCTACCATTTCCGGCTCGCCAATGGCCATTAAAAGACGTTCAGCAGGGTTGGCATAAGCAGATGGATCGTTACGGCAGAGCTCCAAATATTCATCCAAAGACAAATCTTCTTCTTTATTTTCTTCAAAGCGGCGCGTGTAACTGGCTAAAAACTCTTGTGTATTCATAACATTCCTCTCCCTTGAGCCTTACGAGATCTATCGTCAATCTAAAGTTTAACTTTAAGTATTTCTGGTATTAATCAATCCCTTGTGATTATTTTTGCATTTTGGTGGCAAAAGAGAGAAACTCATGCCTTTATTTTGATTATAGAATAAATCACACGGTCATGCTTTTTTAAAAATTTAATTATTAATGAATAAATTAAAACATAAAAAACCGTCTGCAGGAAATCGGAGTATTCACTATGCCTAACTCAACCATCCACCGCAAAGATTACCGACCCTATCCTTTTAAATTACAGCAAGTGTATTTGGAATTTGACCTTTATGATGATGAGGCGCGAGTACAGAGTCAAATGGTGTTTGAACGGGAAAATCCGGGGCCTTTGCATTTGTACGGTGATGAGCTAGAACTCATTCAGCTAAAAATGGGCGATGAAATGCTCAGTGAAGGCGATTATGAGCTGAAAGATGGGGACTTATACATTCATGATTGCCCCGATGCATTTACTTTGCACATTGAAACGCGCATCCGACCACAAGACAATACCGAACTTTCGGGCTTATATCGCACCAATCATCTTTTTTGTACGCAATGTGAGGCACAGGGGTTTCGGCGCATCATGTTTTTCCCCGATCGGCCCGATGTTTTGTCCGTGTTTACAACCAAAATCATTGCTGACAAAGAAAAATATCCGGTTTTATTATCGAACGGAAATTTAATTGAGGTCGGAAGCCATGGTGAGCAACGCCACTGGGCATTATGGCAAGATCCTTTTAAAAAGCCCGCTTATCTTTTTGCTTTGGTAGCAGGAGATTTAGCGTGTGTTCAGGATACGTTTAAAACCGCTTCGGGTCGAACCGTTGATTTAAGAATTTATGTCGAGCCTGGGAATGAAGATAAGTGCCAGCATGCCATGGAGTCTTTAAAACGAGCCATGCGTTGGGATGAAGAAAAATATGGCCGCGAGTATGATCTTGATATTTTCATGATTGTGGCAGTCAGCGACTTCAACATGGGCGCTATGGAAAATAAAGGCTTAAATATCTTTAATTCGAAATATATCTTAGCCAGACCCGATACGGCAACTGATTCCGATTACTTGGATATCGAAGGCGTCGTTGGTCATGAATATTTTCATAACTGGACTGGAAACCGAGTGACCTGCCGTGATTGGTTTCAATTAAGTTTAAAAGAAGGGCTTACGGTATTTCGTGACCAGGAATTTTCACGCGACATGAATTCACGAGAGGTCAATCGAATTTTAGATGTCAAAATGTTACGAAATGCCCAATTTCCTGAAGATGCCGGAGCCATGGCGCATCCCGTTCGCCCCGAGTCCTATCAGGAAATTAATAACTTTTATACCGCAACCGTATATAACAAAGGTGCAGAAGTGATTCGCATGCAACATACTCTTCTCGGTGATGAAGGCTTTCGACGAGGCATGGATTTATATTTTAAACGCCATGATGGTCAGGCTGTGACTATTGATGATTTTGTGGCGGCAATGGAAGATGCCAATGAAGTCGATTTGACCCAGTTTAAGTTATGGTACAGCCAAGCAGGAACGCCTGAAGTGAAGGTCAAGAGCAGCTATGATGCAGGTACACTCCGTTTACAAATAGACCAAACCTGTCGGCCGACACCAGAAAGCCAAGAGAAAAAACCGTTTCATATCCCGATCCGGGTTGCTTTGTTCGATTCTAATGGTCAAGCGCTTCCGCTTCAAACGGATGTGCTTGAATTAAAAGAAGCATCACAAGTGTTTGAATTTGAAGGATTAAATGAAAAACCATTGGTATCTTTGTTACGTGATTTCTCAGCACCAGTTACTTTACACGATGAACGCAATGAGACCGAGCTTACCGATTTACTGCGTTATGAATCCAATGGGGTTGCAAAATGGGATGCCGCTCAAAGGCTTACTATAAATTGCTTAACAAAGCATTATCAGGATGAAAAATCTTCATGGATGCTACCAGAATCATTGCTAAACGCCTATCAGCACCTCCTTTTAGATGAAAGCCTTGATCCTGCTTTAAAAGCAGAGGTTATCTCTCCTCCTGGATTTGAAGACATCGCGACCCATTTAACGTTAGTCAATGTCAGCTTATTAGAATCTGTGCGCGATGATTATCGTGCAACACTTGGTCGTCATCTTTTTGATAAGGCCGAAAGATTGTATCAAGTTTTATGGCAGCAAGAAGAGCATGCTATGGAGTCAAATGCTTATGGTCGTAGAAAATTAAGAAATTTATGCTTGTGGTTGATGATGAAAGCCGATGAAAAAGAGGCGTTGAATCTCTGCCAGGAACAATTTACAAAAGCTCGCACGATGACGGATCAGATTGCAAGCTTTAATCTTTTGGTTAACTGCACGTTTGATGACTATCGTTTGCAAGCGATAGAAGCGTTTTACCAACAATGGAAAACCAACGATTTGGTACTGGATAAATGGTTTACAGCGCTTGCGCTTTGCGAATTGCCTGGAACGCTTACAGAGGTGCGCCAACTGATGAGTCATTCGGCCTTTAATATCAAAAATCCTAATAAAGTACGCGCCTTACTCGGTGCATTTTGTTCCTCAAATTATCGTCATTTCCATGCTGAAGATGGAAGCGGATATGCTTTTTTAAGTGAGGTATTGTTAACTCTGGATAAATACAATCCACAAGTTGCAGCGCGGTTAGCCACCCCATTCACGCGTTGGCAACGCTTAGATAAACCGAGGCAAGCGTTAATGCAAGAAGAACTGCAAACGCTTGCAAAAAATAAGCTCTCAAGAGATTTGCAAGAATTGGTGAGCAAAAGCTTGATATAAAGAGGTGTGACATGACGGATAGATTTGCGGTGATGGGTAATCCCATTGCCCATAGCCTTTCTCCAATTATTCATCAACAGTTTGCTGCTCAAACCGGACAAACCATTATTTATGAAAAGCGATTGATTCTTCCTGACGAATTTGAGCAACAAGCCCACGATTTTTTTAAAAATGGTGGGAAAGGATTAAATATTACCTTACCGTATAAATTCGAAGCGTTTTCGCTTTGCCAGCAGCTTACAGAGCGGGCTAAGAAGGCGCAGGCAGTCAACACCCTATGGATGAGCGGAGGTAAACTTCATGGGGATAACACAGATGGAATAGGCTTACTTCGCGATTTACAACGTTATCTTGATGTTCGAACTCAATCTATTTTAGTTTTGGGCGCAGGAGGAGCAGCATCTGGGGTAATTCCTGCCTTATTATCCCAAACGCCGCACGTTACTCTAGTCAATCGGACTCAGAGAAAAGCCGAACAGTTAAAAACTCGATTCCCAAACTTAACGATCCTTGATTATGATGCGTTAAATTTAAGCTCTGATTTTAATTCCGAGGCTTCCCACGAATTGACTGTGAGATCTAGAAAGTCAGAGGAGATTGGTTTTACCTATGATTTACTCATCAACGCCACCTCAGCCAGTCTTCTGGATGAACCCTTACCGATTCCGAAATCCATCTGGAAAGCAAAACCTTTTTGTTATGATTTGGCTTATCAACTTGGTGAAGACACATCTTTTGTTCAGGCTGCTAAAAAAGAAGGATGTCATGCAGTGGATGGCCTTGGGATGTTAGTTGAACAGGCTGCAGAATCCTTTTTTATTTGGTTTGGAATTCAACCAGAGGTTCAACCGGTACTCGCTTCACTCAAAAAAAGCCGTGACCACAGCCTCAGAAGCTAAGGTATCATGATAGCCGAGATCAATTAATTCACCGGTGAATTCTTTTTCAAATAATAAAAAGCTCAATAAATCTCCAGAATGGCTTTTTGCTCCCAGTACATTTAAGAGTAAACGTAGCACGGCAGGCATAGCGGTGTAGTTCGCCTGCGCAATGGCTGCAATGTTGATGCTTGGGCGCATGTGAAGCGTTTCAATCGGTCGCCAGGGAGAGTAGCGTTTTTTCCACATGGAAAGTAGACGTGCAATATCATTCATGCGATTAAGCATTTCAATGTCGCGATCTAGGTTATCTAAGAATAGTCCGTTTAACATATTTCCTAAAATATGAGCAAAACCAACATCGCCATTTTTTAATTGTTCAGGCTCTGCAAAAGCAGGTAATTGCCTTGTTCCTAAGATCATAATTTTTTCAACATCGAAACGAACCGCTCCGCGCAAAGGCGATACTAAGCCCATGCTACCATCGCCATAATGAAATCCATTGATTTTTACAGCAGGGAAGAATAAAGGAAGAGCACTTGAGGCAAGAATATGTTCCATATCCATTTCAACCCGCTCGCTGATATGGCGTGGGTAATGCCAGTCTTCAAATTCTTTACCATGATGTTGATAAAAAGAAATGGTTTGCTGCGTCTCATAACAGTTGCTGATAACTTCCATGGTTTTCAGTACGTTTTGATGAATATTCGCTTTAATCCGTTCAAAATCAATATTGGCATTAATAAATTCATGAAGCGGATCCGTATTCAGCAAATAGCCTGTTTTTCGCTGCCGAATTAGTAAATGGCTGATGTTTCTAAATACCGATTTACCCAGTTCATAGTTGCTGGTATTAAATATATTATTGCAGTGAATGTCTCGCCAAAGCATCTCAAGTTTTTCTACCGCCATTGGAAAATCGTCGGCATGTTGCGCAAGGATTGACGCATTTATGCTACCAATGCTCACACCGCTGACCATGTCAAATGGAATGGTTTTAACTTGTAAAATTTGAGCTATTGCTTTTAAAACACCTGCTTGATAAGCGCCTCTTGCTCCGCCACCAGCTAAGTAAAGAGCTTTTTTGGCCATAAAATTCACTAATTTAAAGAACTGAATGGAATAAAATATAGATGACTTATACCGGGTAAGGCAAGACTACAGTCCGTAATTTACTTCAGAAATGGTTAAACTTTGAAATTTTGTGTAAGTCTTGAATGAGATCAGGTTTCCTTAATCTTTTTTTGGTATTTTATAGTAAAGGCAGAAGGATTTTGAACATGACTTCTATAAAACAACCAGATTTTGAGACTATATCCATGCTGAACAGGTTGCAGCCGGAAGATATCGAAACGCTTAAAAAATTAGCGCGACTAGTCTCATTGCCCATCACGGGTGGAAAAGCTCCTGAGAAGAAGCCTTCTATCCTGTCACACGTTTCGACTATTGCAAAATATGGAGAGATAGCCGCAGAAAGTGGCGAGAAAGTAACCCATTTTGTGGGTTATGAAGTGAATTTCGACCATCCTGATCACACCCACTCTACTGAGGCGTTATCGAGTGCGCTGCACCTAGGCGCTCTGGGATTTTCAGCACTCAATTTTATCCGAATTCCAGTTGAATATTTAAAAGCATGGGTGACCAATGAACCAGTGAATTTTTCCATATCCAAAAATGCTCGCTGGGCATTGTCTGCGGTGTTGTTGACTATTGGTATCGCGGTTGTTTGTTTTCCTGTTATTGCTCCAGGGTTTAGCATTGGTGCAGCATTTCTCGGTTTAGGCGCGGGTATTATTGGATTGGCCAATTTGCTTTACCAGCGTATGGAAATACAAGAATTGCAGGCTAAAGTCCAATCGAAGATAGAAGCTCAAGCACTGTTAATAAACGCTATAAATAAAGACATTTTAAGTAAATATCATCAGCTTGAATCGGCATTTGAAGCACAAAATGATTCAGAATTCTCTAAGCTTATTCAAGAGATACAGCCGTTATTGCAGGAGCTGGATGAGGAAAAAAACAAGATGATCCATTTAAAAGGACATCAAGCGTATTTAGACCGAAAACTGCATAAATTAAATTCTACTGCGTTCATGGATAAAGTGGTGAGTATTAGTTTATCCGTACTAGCGATTATTGGCATTACCGTTAGTTTTTTAGCACCACCAATAGGCTTTGGCATAATCGCTGCGGTTGCCTCAGCGGGGTTTTTATATGTTACAGGAAGAATCGGAATTCCATTAATCAAACGACTAGGCTCCTGGATAGCCCAGCAATTTAAATCAACAAGTGATGCAACGGATGCTAAAAAAGAAGCGCTAGAAGTTAATTTAGAACGAGTTGTTCAGCCTAGTGTTGAAAGTCATAGTGAGGCTCTTGTTCAAAAAGGGGGTTCTGACTCTCATAGTATGCCGGAAATTGGTGAACATGCAGGCTTAAGATTTTTTTCAAGCGCTGAACTTCTTTCCGTCAAAACGACCCATCCAATTGAGCATGGTAACACTAGCAGTCCAACCTTACACTAGATAGGTTTTAGTGGTGACTTACGTTCAATAAACTGTTCACAATCGACGCATCTCCTTGTAGTTTGAAAAAAAATATTATAAGTTGTAGTGACCGCTCCTTTTTATAAGGGAAACAAATGCTTGCTTTGTTTCGGAATCAACCCCGCGCGTTTTATATGATTTTCATGCTCGAAATTTGGGAGCGGTTCGGTTTTTACACCGTGCAGGGCATTCTGACCTTATATTTCATTCGATTTCTAGGTTACGACGATCAAACGGCTTATTATACCTTTGGTGCTTTTTCTGCTCTCGTGTATGGAATGGTGGCTTTGGGTGGCTATCTAGGGGATAAAATCCTCGGAACAAAACGCACCATTATTCTAGGATTATTTACCTTATCTGCCGGTTATTTAGCACTTTCATTAGCCAGCCGTGAATATGTGTTTGAAGCCTTAGGGCTTATTTGCGTAGGCAATGGCTTATTCAAAGCGAACCCTTCTAATTTGTTATCCAAATGCTACAAAGAACATGATCCAAGATTGCACGGCGGTTTTACCCTCTATTATATGGCGGTCAATCTAGGCTCAACGATTGCCTTATTTATTGGGCCAAGCATTTCTACCGCATACGGGTATCCTTATGCGTATTTTTTAAGTTTCATAGGCTTGCTTTTTGGATTAATAAATTACTGGTATCAACGAGGCCATATTGCTTCTATAAGCACGTATGCAGATCAAAAATCAATCTCAATAGTGCAATGGGGCATGGTTATAGCAGGAATTATTTTTGCAACCTACCTTTCAGCTTATCTGTTGCAGCACGTCATGATTGCTAAAAATATTCTTTGGGTGATTATTGCTTTCGTGATGATGGTGTATCTTATGTATATGCGACGAGAAAAGAAAACAGTCGTTTTACGTATGACGGTTGCCCTCGTCTTAATGTTTGAAGCGATTATTTTCTTTGTTTTATATCAACAGATGCCCACTTCTCTTAATTTATTTGCCGTCAATAATGTTTACCCGACTCTTTTGGGGGTGACGATTGATCCGCAAAGCTTTCAAGCTTTAAATCCAATTTGGATTATTTTTATGAGTCCCTTATTGGCAAAACTTTATGAAACCTTACATCACAAGAATATTCTTTTCCCAATGCCTTATAAATTTGCAGCTGGTATGACGTTATGTGGATTAAGCTTTTTGGTTCTTTATTTCCCAAGGTTTTTTCATAACGAATTTGGAATGGTTTCTTCTTGGTGGTTGATTGCGAGTTATTTTTTTCAAAGTGTTGGAGAATTGATGGTTTCCGCGCTAGGCGTGGCCATGGTGGCTGAGTTGGTTCCGGTGCATATTACGGGCTTTGTGATGGGGATGTTTTTTCTTACGCCAGCCATTGCAGGCTTTGTCGGTGCTTACGTCGCTTCATTCACCGCGTTGCCAGAAAATCTTCAATCTGGGGTTGGTTCACTTTATATTTATACCGAAGTATTTTCCTATATTGGCTTAGCGACCTTAGGCATTGCTGTAGTCATGTGGCTTACCGCACCTTATTTAATTCGGCTAACAGGAGTAAGGTATACTGAACCCAAAGCCAATGAACTAGACGAGCTTTGCGAGGAAGATGACCTCAAAGAAGCTGGTATCGTTTCCTCTTGATTGTGCTAACGTGCTTAATAGTGGCGTTTATTAATATTTCTCTCAGCGCTATTTAATCTATTCTTAAGTATTTTACTGTATATTATGCCTAAACTTTAAGCATAAGACTCGACGAATGCATACTACATTATCTCTGAGCCCTAAATCACAAGCGTTGTTAAGCCAAATGACGGGTTTAATACAGGATGAAACCTTATTACGCTGGCAGAAGAATCCTGAAGCGGTAGAGAGACGTGAATTAATCACTTGGCTAAATCAAACGATTCCGAGTGATAAAAGCACACGGTTTTTAATCGAGTCCTTTTTTACGTCCTTATTACAAGATTTAAGACAATCATTCTCCCACGAACCGTTGACGCCCCAACCCAAGCAACCTTGGTATCGCAAAGCAACTTTTTTTGGTTTGGCAATCGCTGGTACCTTATTGGCTATTTGTGAAGGCTTTGATGGTGTTGCCTCCTTGTTTGGCTTGCTTCCAGCCATTTCACCTCTTTTTTTGATTGGTGCAGGGGTAGTCTTTTCCATCTTATCTGTTGCCGTATTTTACGGATTTGATTTGGCGGGGATTTCAGACAATCTTGGCGTCAAATTTAAACAAACCCCGAAACTGTTGGATGTTTTATTAGAACAAACAGCCGAAATAAAAAAACTTCGTAAATATATCGACAGTCATTTTCATAAAGCAAAAACGGCAGAAGAATTAGATGAAATGCGAATGATGATAAGGATGCTTCGTGGGCGTTACGAGGCCTTGCAAGGGGCGCGAGAAGAATATCAACGATCACTTAATAATCCCGTCATAAACACCACGAAATCTGTAGTAGGCGTTCTAACCGGCGTCTTGTTTTTTAGCGGCGGCTTTTTTACCGGACAATCTCTTGGTATTGCTATTGCAGGATTGATGGGAGTTTCCGCTGCGGTAACCTTCCCTCCCATTCTAATTTTAAGTGTTTTGGCAGGTTTGGCAGCCTTTAGTCTCTATTGGTATTTAGAAAAGCCAGGCGTCGAAAATTTAGTTTCTGACTGGTTTGGTTTAAACAAAGAAAAAATTGAACAGTTTTCAGATGAAAATGAAGTAGCAAAACAACTTCAGAAACTGGATGTACTAGAAGAAAAACTGCCGAAGCTTCCGAAAGTACAACCGTTTGATGCTCCTGATAGACTGGCCAGATCTGAGAAAAAAGGACTGGCTGAATCTGAGCAAAAAGAGGGCCTTTATCATTCTAATGGATTATTTAGGCCTCGTCTCACTCGGTCACGATCAGAAAATAATTTGGGCTATCTTCATTCCCAGATGCTCACGATTGACAGGACTTAAGCAAAATTCAAATACCCAAAATTTCTTTTACGAAAGGGATGGTAATTTTTCTTTGTGCCCTCAAAGAGGCTTCATCGAGTTTATTTAAAAGCCCTTGCAGATCATGCATGTTTCTCGCGCAGCGATTTAATAAAAACTGAACAACCCCAATTGAGAGATCAAAGCCTCTTTTTTTAGCCAGTAATCTAAGCGTGTCGATTTTATCTTGTTCATTCAATTCATTTAAATGAACCACAAGTCCCCAGCTTAAACGGGACTCTAAATCAGGCAATTGAATAGATAACTGTTTAGGCGCAACCGAGCCGCTAATGATAAGCCTTGGCTTTTCTTTATCACGCACGCGGTTATATAAGTGAAAAATCGCTTCTTCCCACTCAGCTAGGCCTGCAATCGCATGGATGTCATCCAGCGCAATTAAATCTTGCTCTTCAAGTCCGTCTAATAGTTCGGGCCCCATTTCATGAAGTATATTCAGCGGCAAATAAATGGCTGATTCGGTACTTTGAATCCCTTGGCAACAGGCTTGCAAAAGATGCGATTTTCCTGAACCATTGCTCCCCCAAAGATAGAGAAAGCGCTCTCCAGTTTGACTTAAAAAACAAGAGAGCTGTTGTTCTAATAAAGGATTTCCCTTCCAACAAAAGTCAGATAGTGTTGCTTCATCATTCAATTGAATGGCAAGGGCGAGTTGTTTATTCATTTGACAGGATGGGTCTCGGATAACGCTTTTTTACTCCAAGTCCATACATAATCTATGAAACTCACAGTCGTTGTAAAAGCAGTCAGGATAATTAAACAATCCGTTAGATAGGGTATAATTTCAAAATACGCCAGATTAAAAAGACATAAGACGACCAAAGTCAGCTGTAATACCGTATTGAGCTTGCTAAGTCGAGTGGGTTCGAAATCAAGCTTTCGTTGAATAAACCAATACCAGGCAATTACGCCTAAAGAAATGGTAAGATCTCTTGCAAACACCAACACCACTAACCACCAAGGCAATTTGCCTATCAATGCAATCGAGACAAAGCTCGACGCGATGAGAAGCTTATCCGCTAAGGGATCAATAAAAGACCCAAAAGCGCTTTGCCAATGAAAATGTCGTGCTAACCACCCATCCAAGCCGTCTGTGATTCCAGCAATAAAAAAAATATATAATGCGATTTCATATTGTTGTTGAAACAAAAAGATCAAAAACGGAATGATCAGAATCAAACGAGTAATGGTTAGAGCGTTTGGTATATTTCGTAAGATCATGTTTTTAATCGAAAGTTAATTATTTCTTCTTCCCCATCCAGGCTGGGTAAAGAAGCATATTTTTGTGCCAACCGCATTTCCAAAAGCTCAGTTGGGATGGTTATATCAAGTGTATATAATACCGCATCCTCTGTCACGCTGTTAAGTCGTGTATGCTTAACACCTGGGATCTGCTTTAAATAATGTGAAACCTTTTTATACGCTTTGGCTGTTTGGATATTGCTAATGCGTATATCAACTGCATGCATAGGTTTTGCAACTTCTTCCCCTTGTGCGAATAAATAATGACTGATTTCAGCTAATGATTTTTTTCCTACGTTTTTGGGCAAGCGACTCAAGGGTTGAGTCATATAAGGTGAATAAGTACCTTGATAAAAGATGCGCCAATCTTCGAGCGTCTCCTCTTCTAAATGAGAGCGATATAGTTTTATCAACAAAACCGTCTCAGGTTTTTGATTCTTGAACAGCATAATGAATGATTCAAGGTCGCTTAATGTCGAATTATTCGTGGTTCGTAATTTGTCTAGATGATGAGTGGATTGAAATTCAAGCTCTAACCCTTTTTCTTTAGCGGCTTTAGTCAGAGCTGAAAACACATCCAGGTCTTTTTTAGCATCAAGACAATTCAATTCCGATTTGATAGCACGGCATACCCAGGTTTTAATTTTAGGTCGATTCTCTAACCAAGGTTGTTGTCCTGCTTGATTCATTAAAGCGTGTATAGCTTTAGGATTAAAACGCAAGGTGAGCGTGTTAGTCTTGATGTGTATCGTCTCAATGTAGTCTTTGGGATTTGAAGCATTGATGATGGGATTTTCATGGTCATTTGGCCCAGGTGTTAGGCGATCAACCACTTGTTGTAAGGCTTGATGAAACGCCATCGCTTTGTTATTGATAGGATGTGTGAACTGAATTTCATAAATCCAAGAAGGAGCAGCAACGCTTAAGGTAGAAAAAGTGAGTGTTATCCAAAATAAAATGAGTGGCATGGCTATCCATAACGGTTGAACTAAGTTAGAAATGGTATAGGGTTTTTCCAGAGTGTTCTAGAAAAAAATATGTAAAAAAAATCATTGGCTCGGGGATGCTCCTATAGCTGCACTTTCAATAGGATGAGAACTTTGAGAGGCAGTGCTCGAGCTAGGGAATAAGGAAAAAACTTGAAGCGGCGACCCAGCATTTGCAGGTGCCGTTGGTTTTAAAGCAGCGAGGGTATCGGCGATGGCTTTCTCTCGAATCTCAAGCTCCCATTCTTTTTGATTTAACTTGTCTTCAAGTTGACGGAGTTCCGTGTCACGCCGATTAAGCTCTGCTTCACGGTTTGAAAAACCTCGTTGCATGGAAGGATACAATTCAAGATCAGTTGATGGAGCCAAATTAGCAATGGATTGTTGTAGCTTTTGTGCATAGGTGTGTTTAATTACATTGGAAAACGAAAAGCTCGAAAGCGTTAATAAACTGATAAATGCACAGCAAACGGCTGAAAGAATAATACTGGGAGGAGAAAGACACCAGATAACCACGGCCGCGGTAATCAGCAAGGCTATCCCAAGTTTTACCCATACGGAACGAAGCGTGCTTTGCATGCGGTTTTTCGCTCGTTCATACTCTGCGAGATGTTGCCAAGGAGCATCTTCTTCAGGCTTTGTTAAATTACTGAGATCGCGATAGTTTTTATAAAGAATATAAAGACTTTTAAAGACATCGGTTGCAGCACCGAGAATAAACAATATCGCTATGGGAAAGGCAAGCGCGCCTCCTGCCATAAACATAAGCCCATACGCTGTGATGGTGAAACTCGATTGTACGGTTTTAAACAATAGGTTATAAACTCTATGACTTCCAGGTTGGGTTTTTCGAAACGCCATTACGAACCAGCTGCCGAGTAGGTCTAGGCCATTATAAATCATACCGAGCAAAGGGATATTTTTTAAGATAGAAAACGTTTTGCCAAACCAGTGCAGCCCAGCTGATGCCCATTGGAACACCTTATCAAAATAGTCCTTTTTGAAATGAAAAAGGGTGATAAAACCTGCAGCGAAGAGCGATGTTAATGAAAACATTAATCCCCAATTTCTTGGGGGGTGAGTATGATTAATCAGCTTTAGTAAGTAGGCAATGTGATGATAACCGGCATAATTAAGATTGACTAATAAATCATAAAAATTATTGGAGTTAATCAGGAAGGTTTCAAAAGCCCCTGCTTCACCTGTGGTTGATTTGTGGATGTTAAGGCTTTTAAGAAAAGCAATGAGGTAAGGATCGTTTAACTGTTTAACTGCGACGGATTTATATAATTCTTTACACGAGAGTTTAGATTTCGAGCTTTCGGCTTGGAGACGAACTTTGATGACTTCAAGCGGTTCACCTTGAATATAACAAAGAGCTAAGTCTTTTAAATGTTCTATCTGCGTGACTTGTAGCTTTGGCATAAAATCCACGTTGGTTTTTGGGCAAGGATAACCTACTTTGAGCAAAAGAACAACAAAAAAGAGGAGGTCAGGTTAAACGCATCAAATAGCATTTAAATCAAAATGTATACGTTCCACGCTTTATGCGCGGATTTTGGCTCCGAATTTTATTTAAGATAGACAAAACTGTGCATAAACACGGCAATTTTGAGATACTCAGCGTTTCTTGTCCATTGTTGTATCATGCAGGTAAAGTTTTTTGCTGGAATGTGTTCACGAACAAGCCAATTAGATATTGTCATGAAGTTAAGGGCGTTAATCTTTAATTTAATCTGCGAAGATACCATGGTAGAGGAGGCATCATCGGCAAGACCATGCCCTGGTGGTTTGTAGTCATGAAGAGGTGAGTTTGAATGAGTCAACTGTTGTTATTTAATAAACCTTATGGGGTCGTTTGCCAATTCACAGGCAGCCCAGAAGAAAAAACGCTCGCTGATTTTATCCAAATGCCAGGATTTTATGCCGCTGGACGATTAGATAAAAACAGCGAAGGCCTTTTACTCTTAACAAATGATGGTGCTTTACAGCATCGTTTAAGCCACCCGCGATTCAATAAAAAAAAATATTATTGGGTTCAAGTGGAGGGGATCCCTTCGGAACAAGACTTGTTTCCCTTGCGCAAGGGATTAAAAATTCAAAACCTTCAATTTTTACCTGCCAAAGTCAAACGGATTGAAGCGCCTGAGATTTGGACCCGTAACCCGCCTGTGCGTTTTCGCCGCTCCATACCCACAAGCTGGTTAGAAATGATTTTAGAAGAAGGAAAGAACCACCAAATTCGCAAAATGACCGCAGCGATTGGATTCCCAACCCTTCGACTCATTCGACACCGCATTGACCGTTGGTCTTTAAATGGCTTAGAGCCAGGTCAACAACGTTTAGTGTCCTTAGAGTGAATGGGATGATGGGGGGGCAGAATGATTCACTAAGTCATTAACGATACAAATCCTTATGAAATTTAATGATTAGTCTTCATTTTTACGATAAAGGATAGCGGTATTACCAATTAATTGAATCATTTCTGCTTGCAATTGATTCGCCATTTGATGAGCGATGTTTACTTTATCTTCTTTCTCCGCCCCACTGATTTTGACTTTTATCAGCTCGTGTGCAAGTAATGCGTTATTTGTTTCTTCAAGAACAGCTTCCGTCAGTCCTTTGGCACCAACCATGACCACGGGCTTTAAATGATGGGCTTTGGCTTTTAATGATTGTTTAAATGATGTATCCATAAAAATCCTAATAAGTCACAGGAATCATCCCATTGATGTGGAATGTGTCACAGCAATTCAGTGTTCTACGTAAAAAAATGGTAAATTATTGCACGTATTGCTGGGAAAAGATAGCATATTTCAGTATCATTAACTTATTTATCACATAAGCGTATATTATGCCTCGCTCGAAAAGCAGCAAACGATGGCTGCAAGAACATTTTGATGATGTCTATGTAAAAAAAGCTCAAGCTGAGGGTTATCGTAGCCGTGCAGTGTATAAGTTAAAGGAAATCGATGAAAAAGAGCAGCTCATCAAACCCGGAATGACGGTTGTTGATTTAGGAGCGGCTCCAGGTGGCTGGTCGCAATATGCGGTTGAACAATTGAAACACACTGGAACGGTCATTGCATTGGATATCTTGCCGATGGATGCACTTCCTGGTGTGACTCAAATCACAGGCGATTTTCGTGAGGAGGTTGTTTTAAATCAATTGCTGGCTCTCATACCCGAGCGAGGTGTGGATTTGGTGTTATCGGACATGGCTCCTAATATGAGCGGTACGGTTGCGATTGATATTCCGCGAGCAATGTATCTTGCGGAACTTGCGTTTGATTTTAGCGATCAGATGTTAAAACCTGGTGGTGCAATGTTACTAAAAATATTCCACGGCAGTGGATTTGAAGAGATGGTGCGGCAGGCAAAATCAAAATTCAAACGCGTGGTGGTTCGAAAGCCTAAGGCTTCTCGTTCCCGCTCGCGTGAAACTTATTTGCTGGCTAAGGACTATAATTTATAGTAAGTTAGATGTTCTCACGTCGTATAATTCGTCCTTAATGAGGTTAATGCTTTGAACGACATGGTAAAAAATTTATTTTTGTGGCTGATCATCGCCATCGTATTGGTTTCGGTGTTCAGTAATTTTGGCCCGCGTCATGTGACGACGGAAAAAATTGCCTATAGCCAATTTCTCAAAGAAATTGATCAAGGCATGGTAAGCTCAGTCACTATTGAAGATAACAAAGTGATCAAGGGCACCACGAAAAATAATCAACGTTTTGTAACGTATATGCCCATACAAGATTCTGCGTTATTGGGCGAGCTATTAAAAAATAAAGTGGAAGTTACGGGCCAGGAAAAACAACAAGAAAGCTTCCTTTTGCACTTATTTATAAATTGGTTCCCTATGTTGCTTTTAATCGGCGTTTGGATCTTTTTTATGCGTCAAATGCAAGGGGGCGGGGGCCGTGGTGCCATGTCATTTGGTCGTTCACGTGCTCGTTTGCTGGGTGAAGATCAAGTCAAAGTGACGTTTGCTGATGTTGCGGGTGTTGAAGAAGCCAAAGAAGAAGTCAAAGAGCTCGTGGATTTTCTTCGTGATCCCAGTAAATTTCAAAAATTAGGTGGACGAATTCCACGTGGTGTGTTGTTGGTGGGGTCGCCTGGAACAGGTAAAACGTTGTTGGCTCGAGCCGTAGCAGGAGAAGCGAAGGTTCCCTTTTTTACTATCTCTGGTTCGGATTTCGTTGAAATGTTTGTTGGTGTGGGGGCCTCAAGAGTTCGCGATATGTTCGAGCAAGCTAAAAAACAAGCTCCATGTATTATCTTTATTGATGAAATCGATGCCGTTGGACGACACCGGGGGGCAGGATTAGGCGGGGGGCATGACGAGCGCGAACAAACGTTGAATCAGCTTTTAGTGGAAATGGATGGATTTGAAGGCAATGAAGGCGTTATTGTAATCGCTGCAACCAACCGCCCAGATGTGTTGGATCCCGCGTTACTACGACCAGGTCGGTTTGACCGCCAAGTCGTTGTCCCCTTACCAGATATTCGTGGACGAGAACAAATTCTTAAAGTGCATTTAAGTAAAGTACCGGTCGAAAGTTCTGTGAAAATATTGCCCATTGCTCGCGGTACCCCAGGGTTTTCGGGTGCGGATCTCGCTAACTTAGTAAATGAGGCAGCTCTGTTTGCCGCAAGAGCAAATAAACGTAAAGTAGGTATGCTTGAACTCGATAAAGCGAAGGATAAGATCATGATGGGTGCTGAGCGCCGTTCTATGGTCATGGATGAGAACGAGAAAAAACTAACCGCATATCATGAGGCCGGCCATGCGTTAGTGGGCTTGCTAGTCCCAGAACATGATCCGGTATATAAAGTGACCATTATACCGCGTGGTCGCGCGCTTGGGGTCACTATGTTTTTACCCGAGATCGATCGCTACAGTCACAGCAAGCGACGGTTGGAAAGTCAGCTAGCCAGCTTATTTGGTGGTCGACTCGCAGAAGAGATAATCTTTGGGGAAGACAGCGTCACAACGGGCGCATCAAATGATATTATGCGCGCCACAGAAATCGCTCGTAAAATGGTGACCAGTTGGGGGCTTTCTGGACTTGGTCCCTTAACCTTTGGTCAAGAAGAAGGCGAAGTCTTTTTGGGACGTTCTGTCAGTCAAAACAAAGAAATCTCAGATGAAACAGCGCGTCAAATCGATGAAGAGGTTCGAACAATTATTAATCGTAACTACCAAAAAGCGAAAACCATCATCACTGAACATATTGATAAGCTGCATTTAATGGCTGAAGGCCTTATCAAATATGAAACCATTGATGTGAAGCAAATCGATGAAATTATGTCTGGTAAACATCCCTCTCCGCCAGAAGATTGGGAGGCGCTGAAGACACCTGATAAGGACGGTGATGACGGTATGACTCCTGACAAAAGCACAAAACCTAAGATAAAATCCGAAAAACCAAGCGAGGGTCCAGCGAGCGAACCTTACAATTAAACAAATGATACTCTAAGCTTGCCCTGCCCTGGTTAATCGGGGCGAGCGATTTTTAAGCGTTCCATTCATTTAAAAACAACTTCGTTAAAACACGCTTTTTTAGCTATCAAAGAGCACAATAGCAATAATACTGAGTAATATATCCATGCTTGATGATTTAATCCCTTCCTCCAGATCCTTCAAAAAACCCTTCATTATGGGTATTGTTAACGTTACTCCAGATTCTTTCTCAGATGGTGGTCGCTATTTAAAACCTGATTTAGCCGTTCAAAAAGCCAGAGAACTAATTCGCCAAGGAGCAAATCTTATCGATATTGGAGGGGAATCATCAAAACCTGGTGCTTGTCCGATTTCTGCTACAGAAGAGTTGGATCGGGTAATTCCCGTCTTGGAACAATTGCGAGCTGAAACCGACACCCCGATTTCAATCGATACTTATAAACCTTTGGTCATGATCGAAGCAGTATGCGCAGGCGCGACGATGATCAATGATATTTTTGCATTGCGAAGTGAAGGAGCCTTAGAAACCGCCGCTAAATTAGATGTTCCGGTATGTCTTATGCATATGCAAGGAAAGCCTAAAACCATGCAAAATCATCCTCGTTATGACCATTCGGTTATCGATGAAATCAATTATTTCTTCCAAGAACGAATTAGTGCTTGTGAACAGGCGGGGATTCAAAAAGAACGTCTTATTCTTGACCCAGGCTTTGGTTTTGGTAAAACTGTGCAGCATAATCTCATGCTGATTAAGCACTTTCATGCATTTCGCTGCCATCAGTTGCCGCTTTTATTAGGCGTTTCACGGAAAAGCACGCTCGGGGTGTTGTTACAGAAAGAAGTGCATGAGCGGATAACGGGTGGCATAGTCATGATGCTATTTGCAGCGTTGCAAGGTATGGCTATAATCAGAACCCATGATGTTGAAGAAACTAGACAAGCACTGGAAGTCATGCAGGCGCTTTGCGAAGAAGAGACGAAATGATGAGTCAAAGAAAATTTTTTGGAACCGATGGAATTAGAGGAAGAGTAGGCGCCAGTCATATTAATCCAGAATTTATTTTAAAACTTGGCTGGGCTGTGGGCCGTGTGTTAGCCAATGGGCAACGAAAAAAAGTGATCATAGGGAAGGATACTCGCGTATCAGGCTATATGCTTGAGTCAGCACTTGAGGCAGGACTTTCGGCTGCCGGCGTGGATGTTCGCCTCTTAGGTCCCATGCCAACACCGGCGATTGCTTATTTGACTCAGACGTTGCGTGCCAATGCTGGTATTGTCATCAGCGCATCACATAACCCTTTCGAAGATAATGGAATCAAGTTTTTTTCGGCTGATGGAAGCAAGTTGCCCGATAGTTTAGAGCTAGAAATTGAAGCAGAAATGCAAAAAGGCCTTGAAACGGTTTCCTCAGGAAACCTCGGTAAAGCAGCTCGGGTCGATGATGCTCCTGGTCGCTACATTGAATTTTGCAAATCAACTATTCCCTCATTAACACGGCTTTCAGGTTTAAAGATTGTGGTGGATTGCGCGAATGGTGCGACCTATCACATTGCACCCAATGTGTTTGCTGAACTTGGTGCAGATGTGATTGCCATAGGGGATAAGCCAGATGGGTTTAATATTAATAAGGGTTGTGGTTCGACGTCTCCAGAAGCTTTACAACAAAAAGTAATCGAACTAGGCGCTAATCTTGGTATTGCCTTAGATGGCGATGGTGATCGCGTTCTCTTAGTAGATGCTAATGGCCAGTTGGTTACTGGCGATCAAATCCTCTATTTAATCGCAAAAGATCGCTTGCAAAAAGGATTATTGCATGGAGGTGTTGTTGGAACTTTAATGTCGAACTATGGCCTGGAAAAAGCGCTGGCAGATCTCGATATCCCCTTTGTACGAAGTAAGGTTGGAGACCGTTACGTTTTAGAAACCCTTAAGAAAAAAGACTGGAAAATCGGTGGAGAATCTTCAGGTCACATTGTATGTTTAGACAAAACTACGACTGGAGATGGAATCATCGCGGCATTACAAGTTTTAACCATGATGGTTAAGCATGGTGAATCATTGGCTTCACTTTGTGAAGGCATAACCTTGTTGCCTCAAAGCTTAATTAATCTAAAAACCTCCAATGCTCAGAAGCTGGCGTCGGATCCTAAAGTGTTAGCATGCGTTGAGAGTTTGAACAAAATGTTACATGGCGAGGGCCGTGTGCTCTTACGACCTTCAGGAACAGAGCCTGTTTTACGGGTGATGGTTGAAGGACGTGATCAAGGTTTAGTCCAAAAACAGGCTGAGCAACTAAGCCAGGACATCATGAGCATTGAGCAAAGCACAACCGCGCTGTGATAATTTTTTTTCGCCACCTAAAGTAATGATTGGGTTAAGTCATTTAGTGATGTAGTCTGTTTGCATAGAAGCATATTACGCTGGTCTATGAGGTTAACTATTTAAATATCCGCGAAAATCTATACGGTAATGTCATGATTACCATAGTACACGAGGCAAAGGGGCTATGAGACAAAAAATGGTGATGGGCAATTGGAAAATGAATGGCGATCGCAAACGCATTACTGAATTGCTACAGGGTATTCTTACAATTATTCCAGCTTCGTTGCAAGAATGTTGTGCTGTGTTTCCACCGTCGATATATTTACCTGTAACCAGCGAGCATTTGGCTAATAGTCTGGTAAAATACGGCGCACAAAATGTATATCCTGCAGATAATGGAGCGTATACTGGCGAGCTCTCTGGTCCAATGCTAAAGGATTATCATTGCCGGTATGTGCTGGTGGGCCATTCAGAGCGACGTCACCTTTTTAACGAAGATGAAAAATTTGTTGCAGAAAAATTCCACCATGTAAAAGAACATGGTATGATACCGGTTCTTTGCGTAGGGGAGACCCTAAAAGAGCGTGAAACGGGAATGACAGAAGAGGTGCTCGCTCGCCAACTGCACGCAGTGGCAGAGCAGAGTAATGGATCGTTTCGCCAGTGTATAGTGGCTTATGAGCCCGTATGGGCTATAGGAACTGGTCAAACCGCTACCCCAGAACAAGCACAGAATGCGCATGCGTTTATTCGTGCAGAGGTGGCTAGGTTTGATGCGGATGTCGCAGAAGAACTAACGATCCTTTATGGTGGTAGTGTTAACGACAATAATGCGCGGTCGCTCTTTGAAATGCCAGATGTGGATGGCGGTTTGGTTGGTGGAGCGTCCTTAAATGCGCAGCAGTTTGTGGAAATTGTAAAATGTATCAATTAGTATTACTCATTCATGTGCTGGTGGCGATGGCTATCATTGGCTTAGTGTTGATTCAGCACGGAAAAGGCGCTGACATTGGCGCCGCCTTTGGCTCAGGCGCTTCAAATACCGTTTTTGGCAGCCAAGGCACTGGCAGTTTCTTGTTTAAGTTGACAGGGTTCTTAGCCTTAACATTCTTTGTAACAAGTTTGTCACTGTCTGCTATGGTATCGTCTGAGTACAAGAAGGCCGAACAACAATTGTTACCTCAGCAAACAACTGTGCCAGTGAGCAAAATCCCGGTCCCGGTTGATGGTGAATAATAAACTTTAAGATTTATGCCGAAGTGGTGGAATTGGTAGACACGCCGTCTTGAGGGGGCGGTGGCGAAAGCCGTGCCGGTTCGAGTCCGGCCTTCGGCACCATATTATGAGCAAAAAAATATGACGCTATCAGAATATTTACCTATTCTCGTCTTTATTGTAATTGGTTTGGCGCTGGGTTTTGTTATGCTTGGTGCAGGGTCACTTCTGTCAAAGCACAATCCCGATCCGGAAAAAAATTCGCCTTATGAGTGCGGGTTTGAGGCATTTGAAACGTCACGCATTCCTTTTGATGTTCGCTTTTACTTGGTCGCTCTTCTCTTTATTATTTTTGATTTGGAAACCGCTTTTTTCTTCCCCTGGGCGTTAGCACTTCGTAAAATCGGCTGGTTTGGCTTTACGGCAATGATGATCTTTTTAGGGTTATTGGTCATCGGATTTATTTACGAGTGGAAACGAGGAGCATTGGAATGGGAGTAAAACCAGAACAATCACTTCAACAGCAAGGGTTTTTAACCACTTCCGTCGAAAAATTAGTGGGCTGGGCCCAAAGCGGTTCAATGTGGCCTATGACCTTTGGTTTGGCTTGCTGTGCCGTTGAGATGATGCATGTGGGTGCTGCTCGGTATGATTTGGACCGTTTCGGCATTATCTTTCGTCCTAGTCCACGGCAATCTGACGTGATGATTGTGGCAGGAACACTTTGCAATAAAATGGCTCCAGCACTTCGAAAAGTTTATGATCAAATGCCAGAGCCCCGATGGGTTATTTCAATGGGTTCTTGCGCGAATGGAGGTGGTTATTATCATTATTCCTATTCAGTGGTTCGAGGTTGCGATCGCATTGTTCCGGTTGATGTTTATGTGCCTGGATGTCCTCCCACGGCTGAAGCGCTACTCTATGGAATAATTCAATTACAAAATAAAATTAAGCGTAAGGCGATTATTGAGGCCTGACATTTGAACCGCTAGGATCCCCTAGTTGAATCCGGTGATCTCAGCTCGTCTTAAAGGCCGAGTTAACCGCTCTGAACATACCAAGGTAAGATCAGATGACAAATTACGTACATTTATCAGAACGTCTACATTCCGAACTTGCGGGTTCTTTTTTATCCGTAGAAGTCGCGTATGGCGAAGTCACCGTGGAATGTGAAGTCGCCATTTTAAAAAATGTGCTGAAAAACCTGCGCGATCACAGTGCCTTTCAATTTGATCAGCTCATCGACTTATGCGCTGTCGATTACTTGAAATACGGGGTCTATGATTGGGAAACTGAACAAGCGACAGAAAGCGGATTTTCTCGAGGCGTTGAGCGGCAAGAACCCCGGGCCTATGCATGGGATAAGCCTCGTTTTGCTGTGGTATATCATTTGCTATCAACAAAAAGAAATCATCGTTTGCGTGTTAAAGCATTTGTTGAGGAAAGCAATCCAATTGTTCCCTCCGTTCATGATCTATGGAAAGGTGCTAATTGGTTTGAGCGCGAAGCATATGATTTGTATGGCATTTTATTTGATGGGCATCCTGATCTAAGACGCATTCTTACCGATTACGGATTTGTAGGCCATCCTTTCCGTAAAGATTTTCCACTGAGCGGATATGTTGAAATGCGTTATGACGCCAGTCTGCAAAAAGTGATTTATGAACCTGTGGATATTGAACCACGAACACTTGTTCCTAAAGTCATTCGACAGGATAATCGTTACCTTTTTGAAGACTCCAGGGGTGAGAAATGATTGAGTTACAAAACTATACCCTTAATTTTGGCCCTCAGCATCCTGCAGCACACGGGGTTTTGCGGTTGGTGATGGAGTTGGATGGCGAGACGATCGTTCGCGCTGATCCGCACATTGGGTTGCTTCATCGTGCTACCGAAAAGCTCGCTGAAACGAAGCCTTATATTCAAAGCATTGGTTATATGGACCGTCTGGATTATGTATCCATGATGTGTAACGAGCACGCGTATGTACGTGCGCTCGAGAAATTACTTGGCGTCGAAGCTCCAATACGAGCTCAATACATTCGCACCATGTTTGATGAAGTGACTCGTATTTTAAATCATTTACTTTGGCTCGGCGCTATTGCGCTTGATATCGGTGCAATGACGGTATTTCTCTATTGTTTTAGAGAGCGGGAAGCGCTTTTTGATTGTTATGAAGCGGTATCGGGTGCTCGAATGCATGCAACGTATTACCGTCCTGGGGGCGTTGCGCGTGATTTGCCCGATAGTATGCCAAAATACAAGCCCTCGCGCTGGCATACTGAGCGCGAAGTTGAAAAGATGAATGAAGATCGTGAAGGAAGCCTTCTTGACTTTTTATGGGCGTTTACTGAACGATTTCCTACTCGTGTAGATGAATACGAAACGCTCTTAACAGATAATCGAATATGGAAACAGAGAACGGTTGATATTGGAGTTGTCTCACCTGAAGATGCGCTGCAATGGGGATTTACTGGGCCGATGTTGCGGGGATCTGGTATTGTCTGGGATCTGCGAAAGAAAGAACCCTATGCCGCCTATGACCAAGTTGATTTTGACATTCCGGTGGGTAAAACGGGCGACTGTTATGACCGTTATTTAGTCCGTGTTGAGGAAATGCGACAATCTAACCGCATCATTCGTCAATGTATCGAATGGTTACGCAACAATCCTGGACCAATTAAGATTGAAGATAATAAAATCACACCACCACCTCGACGTGTGATGAAACACGATATGGAAGCGTTGATTCATCATTTTAAACTCTTCACTGAGGGGTTTTCCTTGCCCAGAGGAGAAGTCTATAGTGCCGTTGAAGCACCAAAAGGTGAGTTTGGGATTTACTTGATTTCGGATGGGGCAAATAAACCTTACCGTATGAAAATCAGAGCGCCTGGATTTGCGCATCTATCAAGCTATGATGAAATGACAAAAGGGCACATGCTGGCAGATGGGGTCGCAATTCTCGCCAGTCAAGACATTGTGTTTGGAGAAATTGATCGCTAACGATCAATCCAGACAAATAAATATAGGTAACCGATTATGACTGAGAGTTCAGCAAAATTACTTCATCAGTATATCAGCAAAGAGCGCATACATGAGATTGATGAGTGGATAGCTAAATATCCCGCTCAGGAAAAGCAATCCGCTGTAATGAGTGCGCTACGTATCGTTCAAGAAGAGCACGGATTCTTAACACAAGAATTAATGGATGCCGTTGCGGAATACCTCGAGATGCCAGCCATCGCTGTTTACGAAGTGGCTACGTTCTATACCATGTATGAGCAAAAACCTGTTGGGCGTCATGTGGTTAATATATGCACCAACATTTCATGTAAACTGTGTGATTCAGCTGGTGTGGTGACGCATCTTGAGAAAAAGCTTGGTATTAAGTTAGGACAAACCACACAAGATGGTCGATTTACCTTGCGCGCTGTGGAGTGTTTAGGTGCCTGTGTTAATGCACCCATGATGCAAGTAGACAAAGATTATCACGAGAAATTGACTCCTGAAAAAATTGATTCCGTTCTGGAGCAGTATTCATGAAACAGCGAGTCCATCCATCTAAAGATTTAACGATAGGTGATTCCCATGGTTGAGTTGAATCAAGTTTGTTATCGAACCTTACATTTGCCAGAACCTTGGTCACTTTCGACTTATTTGAGCGTTGGTGGCTACAGCGCTTTGCGCAAAATTCTTACTGAAAAAACGCCACCTCATACCATTATTGAAGAACTTAAAACGTCAGCCTTACGTGGGCGTGGTGGAGCAGGATTCCCAACCGGACTTAAGTGGAGCTTTATGAATCGAGATGCTCCTGTGCAAAAATACGTTGTTTGTAATTCCGATGAAGGAGAGCCAGGAACCTGTAAAGATCGTGACATTTTAAGATACAACCCTCATCAGTTGATTGAAGGTATGATTATTGCTGGGTATACCATGGGTTCTACGGTTGGCTATAACTACATCCGTGGCGAGTTCTGGGAACCTTTTGAGCGAATGGAAACGGCGTTAAAAGAAGCCTACAACGAAGGCTATTTAGGAAAAAATATTCTCGGTTCTGGATTTAGTTTTGATCTTTACAATCACCTCGGTGCAGGCGCATACATCTGCGGTGAAGAAACGGCATTGCTCAACTCGCTTGAGGGCAAAAAGGGTATGCCACGTTTTAAACCGCCGTTCCCTGCGAATTATGGATTATATGGCAAGCCGACCACGATTAATAATACGGAAACATTTGCTTCCGTTCCCGTAATTATGGAAAAGGGCGGCGATTGGTTTCTTAAGCTTGGAAAGCCGAATAATGGTGGAACCAAGTGCTTTAGTGTGAGTGGGCATGTAACTAAGCCCGCAAATTTTGAAATTCCTTTAGGTACCCCATTTAAAACGTTGCTGGAATTAGCAGGTGGTGTGCGAGAAGGTCGTCGCTTAAAAGCCGTAATTCCTGGTGGAACGTCCATGAATGTTTTGCCCGGCGACGTGATGATGAAACTCGATATGGACTATGACAGCATTCAAAAAGCGGGCTCAGGTCTTGGTTCTGGTGCTGTGATTATTATGGACGAGACAACGTGTATGGTAGATGCGCTGTATAGAATTTCTGAGTTCTACATGGAAGAATCTTGTGGACAGTGCACGCCTTGTCGCGAGGGAACGGGCTGGATGGTGCGGTTGTTGCATCGGATTAAAGAAGGTCATGCCGAACAAGGGGATGTTGAAAAGCTCGTTAATGTGGCCAACAAAATTGAAGGCCGTACAATCTGTGCTCTTGGTGAGGCAGCAGCATGGCCTGTGCAAAGCTTTGTGAAGCATTTTTACAGCGAGTTTGACTATTTCGTCAAACATAAAAAATCGAGCGTAACCGGTAAGGCGTAAACACGAACCAGCCTTAATCCTAAGACGCCTCGGCATACAAGAGATCGTTAATAAGGTTTGATACAGAAGGTTAGACAATGGCCACGATTGAAATCGACGGAAAAACATTAGAAGCTGATAATGGCAAAATGATTATTGAAGTAGCCGATGAGGCAGGGATCCATATCCCTCGTTTTTGCTACCATAAAAAATTATCGGTTGCGGCAAATTGTCGCATGTGCCTGGTTGAGGTAGAAAATGGCCGTAAGCCAGTTCCTGCCTGCGCCACCCCGATTACCAATGGCATGAAAGTATTTACTAAATCTGAAGAAGCTGTTCGTTCGCAAAAAGCGGTCATGGAATTTTTATTAATCAATCACCCGCTGGATTGCCCAATTTGCGATCAAGGTGGCGAGTGTGAGTTGCAAGATGTTTCGATGGGCTTTGGACGCGACGCTTCTGAGTATGAAGAAAGTAAACGTGCGGTTAACGACGAAAACCTTGGGCCACTCATCGCTACGGAAATGACGCGTTGCATTCATTGCACCCGTTGCGTTCGTTTTGGAGATGAAGTGGCGGGACTTCGTGAGCTCGGAGCAACCGGGCGTGGCGAAGACGTCGAAATTGGCACCTACGTTCAACATAGCATGACTTCAGAGGTATCCGGTAATATTATTGATTTATGTCCTGTGGGTGCGCTCACCTCAAAACCGTATCGGTTTACCGCAAGACCTTGGGAGTTGATTCAACACGATGGCATTGCACCGCATGATTGTTTGGGCTCGAACATTCATATCCATGTTCGTCGCGATGAATTAATGCGAGTCGTACCCAAAGAAAATGAATCCATTAATGAAACATGGCTTTCTGATCGTGATCGATTTAGTTATCTTGGTATGAAGAGCAAAGCGCGTTGCAGTAAGCCTATGATTAAACGCGACGGTCAGTGGGAAACGGTTGATTGGGAAACCGCCTTAATGTTTGCTGCGGATGGACTAAGCCGCGTTATTAAACAGCATGGTCCAGAACAAGTTGCTGCGTTTGCTTCCCCCTCCTCTACTTTGGAAGAATTATATCTTTTACAAAAAATGATGCGAGAGTTAGGTGTTCAAAATCTAGATTACCGTTTACAGCAAACGGATTTTCGTGATCAAGAAAATCTAGCGACCATTCCAACAAGCTCTTTAAACTATAGTGAGATTGAAAATCAGGAGAGTATTTTCCTGGTTGGTTGCAACATTCATCGAGAAGTTCCTTTGGCAGGGTTGCGCGTTCGAAAAGCATTTCGTAACGGTGGAACAATTTATGCCTTGAATCCGGTAGACTTTGATTTTCACTTTGATGTAGCAGAAAAACTCATCGTTGCTCCCTACGATATGCCACTACAGCTTGCCCTGATTGCACAGGCACTCATCAAAAAATCGAGTGATTTACCTGAAGCGGCACAGAAATTATTGCTTGGTTTAGAGCCGGATGAGGTAAGCCAACGCATTGCTGCCGCATTAAAGAAAGAAAGGGCGGCGATTGTAACGGGGGCGCTTTGTGAAAATCATCCTGAAGCAGCTCTTATTCGAACGCTGGTCGCATTAATTGAAATGCATTCTGGCGCTAAATGCTTGCGCTTGACTGTGGGTGCGAACAGCGCTGGGGCATCTTTGGCTGGCATGCTTCCGCATCGGCAAGCCGCTGGTAAATCGGTTGATCCAATCGGTTTGGATGTGCAGTCTGCCTTGTCTGCCAAGCTCAAAGCCTATTTTCTATTAGGGGCAGAACCATCTTACGATTTTGCTAGTCCTGCTATCGCTAGACAGTCGATGTTAGCGGCTGAATTTGTCGTGGTGCTGACTGCTTTTCAAACAGAATCGTTACAAGACTACGCGGATGTGATTTTGCCAATGGCTCCATTTACGGAGACCTCAGGAACGTTTATCAACGTGAATCGTGTTTGGCAAACATTTAAGGGCTCTATGGCGCCGCACGGTGAAGCGCGACCTGCTTGGAAAATTCTTCGTGTCTTAGGCAATCTGTTGAAGATTAATGGATTTGATTACGTTTCTACAGAAGAAATTTTATATGAAATCAAAACCAAAGCGGACATGATGCAGGAAAACCGATACACCCTTTACTATCCAGAATCGCTACCTGCAAACGGCAACCGGAATTTGGTGCGCGTTGGGGAGTGGCCATTGTATCGGATTGATCCCATTGTTCGGCATGCCGAAGCGCTTCAAATATGTGCTGCTGCAGAAACAGCCTGTATTCGAGTTAATCCTAATACTGCAGAACGATTGAAATTGGGTGAAACTGCGACTGTATCTCAAGGCGATATTGAGATAACATTGCCGCTTAAACGCGATCATCGAATGCCTCCAGAAGTTGTATGGGTGGCAAATGCTATGCCTGAAACAGTTGATCTTGGCTACGCGTTTGCTGCAATCAATATTAAGCGTTAAATAGGTAAGATCATGCTACAAGACATTGGCATATTGCTTTGGATCATTATTAAAATCGTTGTCATTATTGTTCCGCTGCTGATTAGCGTCGCTTACCTGACTTATGCGGAGCGAAAAGTAATCGGTTACATTCAAGTTCGTATCGGGCCTAACCGCGTTGGTTTTCGCGGCTTGTTACAGCCTTTTGCTGACTTGATTAAACTCATTCATAAGGAAATCATTGTTCCTACCCGCTCAAACAAATATTTATTTGTGATTGCGCCTTTGTTTTCCTTGGTTCCTGCGCTGGCGGGGTGGGCTGTTATTCCTTTTGAGCAAGGCGTTGTTCTTGCCAACATTAACGCCGGCGTGCTTTATCTTTTTGCGTTAAGTTCGCTTGGGGTCTACGGGGTGATTATTGCAGGTTGGGCCTCGAACTCTAAATATGCCATGATGGGTGCTTTACGCAGTGCTGCACAAACCGTTTCCTATGAAATTGCCATGGGTTTTGCCTTTGTGGGAGTGTTGCTTGCTGCAAACAGCATGAATTTAACTGAGATTGTAAACTCTCAGCGCGGTGGTTTTTGGCATTGGTGGTTTTTACCACTTCTTCCCTTATTTATGGTCTTCTGGATAGCAGGGATTGCAGAAACAAACCGAGCACCTTTTGATTTAGCTGAAGGCGAATCTGAAATCGTCGCAGGGTTTCATGTGGAATATTCGGCAATTGGATTCGCGCTGTTCTTCTTAGCTGAATATGCGAGCATGATTCTAATTTCAACCATGATGGCGATACTCTTCATGGGAGGTTGGTTATCTCCTTTTGAAAATGTGCCGGTATTAGATGACATTTTCTTTTTTGTTCCCGGGTTTGCCTGGTTATTGTTAAAGATAACATTTTTCTTATTTGTATACTTATGGATTAGAGCAACCTTTCCCCGTTACCGTTATGATCAATTAATGCGGTTAGGCTGGAAGGTCCTTATTCCCCTTACAATTGTCTGGGTTATTGTTACAGCGTTGATGGTTGTAACAGAACTGAAGCCTTGGTTTTGACGAATCATAAAGAGCCGTCCAATGAATAAACTATATCGATACTTTAAACATTATCTTCGTAGCTACACGCTCATTGATTTACTCATGGGGTTGAAGCTTACTTTAAAATATTTCTTTAAAAAGAAAATTACGGTTCAGTTTCCCGAAGAGCAAACCCCGATTTCACCTAGATTTCGCGGGTTACTCGCACTGCGTCGTTATCCAAATGGCGAGGAGCGCTGTATTGCATGCAAACTCTGCGAGGCCGTCTGCCCCGCGCTGGCCATCACCATCGAGTCTGCTCCCAGGGATGATGGATCACGGCGTACGACGCGCTATGACATTGATATGTTCAAATGCATCAATTGTGGTTTATGCGAAGAATCCTGTCCAGTTGATTCGATTGTTGTCACACCCATCCAGCATTATCATATCAGCGAGCGTGGTCAGAATATTATGACCAAAGAAAAGCTCTTGGCAGTGGGTGATTTAATGGAACCTAAACTGGCAGCTGATAGGGCGGCCGATCGCAAATATCGTTAACGGGGTACAAAATGCAAGACTTATTACCACACGTGATCTTCTATGTATTTGCAGCAATAGCTGTCCTATCTGCATTTATGGTTGTGACCCAAAACAATCCAGTTCGCTGTGTGTTGTTTTTGGTGTTAACGTTTTTTGCAAGTAGCGTGCTTTGGATCATGGTCCATGCAGAATTTTTAGCGCTTATCTTAGTGCTGGTGTATGTCGGAGCGGTCATGACTTTATTTTTATTTGTGATCATGATGCTAAATATTGATGTGGAATCCATGCGTACACATATACTTCGCTACTTACCGTTTGGGTTAATCATCGTGGCTTTACTTACAGGACTTTTACTGGTCGCTATTCCCAGCGACTCATTTAAATCGTCCGTACAACTATCTCAGCGAGCGGTTGAAATTGTTGACGAGAGCTTTGTCCCATTAGGCGTGACCCCTAAACAACCAATCTCTAATACGGAAAGTCTTGGCTTAGTTCTCTACACCGATTATGTGTTGGCGTTTGAGTTAGCTGCAGCGATATTGCTGGTATCGATCATTGCCGCCATTACGTTGGCTCATCGAAGACCACACCGCTCAAAACAACAAGATATTGTGCGACAGATTATGACCCGAAGAGAAGATAGGGTCCGATTAGTCAGTATGAAGCCTGAAAAATAAGCGTTTCATATACATTAGGTGAAGTCTTGTTTCGACGTATTTAATTTATTAATGAGTAGCCATACAACCAGAGGAATACCGCATGATACCGGTTACAAACTATCTGACGCTTAGTGCCCTATTATTCGGGCTTAGCCTTATGGGCATTGTGATGAATCGCAGAAATGTGATTTTACTTCTTGTTTGTATTGAATTAATGTTGCTAGCAGTTAATACCAACTTTGTTGCTTTTGCCCATTATTATGGACAAAAAGCTGGCGAAGTATTTGTATTCTTTATTTTAACGGTCGCTGCTGCTGAAGCAGCAATTGGCTTAGCGATCGTTGTGCTGCTTTACCGAAACCGCGGTAACATAGACGTCAACTTGATGAATCATTTAAAGGGGTAACAGCGTGAGCATTTTACAGTGTTGTTTAATTGTTATTTTATCTCCCCTTGTTGGAAGCATTATTGCAGGTTTCTTTCGTCACCAGATTGGTCGGGTTGGAGCACATTCGGTCACTATAGCCGGCTTGGCGATATCGCTCTTTTTTTCTCTTTACGTGGCAACGATGATTTTATCTGGCTCAGTTCCGGTATTAGATGAAAATCTTTATACCTGGGCTAATGGCGGTGATATATTTCCTTATGCTTTCTATATTGGGCTCTTAATTGATCCACTCACTTCGGTCATGATGGTGATTGTGACCTTTGTTTCGTTGCTTGTACATATTTACAGTATTGGTTACATGGCCGATGATGACGGGTACCAGCGTTTTTTTAGCTACATTTCATTATTTACCTTTATGATGCTGATGCTCGTAACAGGCAATAACTTTCTCCAGCTCTTTTTTGGATGGGAAGGTGTAGGATTGGTCTCCTATTTGCTTATCGGCTTTTGGTATCAAAAGGAGTCAGCCCTTCAAGGCAGCCTAAAAGCATTCCTAGTTAACCGGGTCGGCGATTTTGGATTCGTATTGGGCATTGGTCTTGTTCTTGCCTATGCTGGGAGTCTTCATTATGAAACTGTATTTCGAAGCGCTCAAAGTTTAGCAGGTGAATCCATTATCCTATTTTCTGGCCATAGCTGGTCTTTAGTTACTGTGATTTGCTTGTTGCTTTTTGTAGGTGCCATGGGAAAATCCGCTCAAATCCCATTGCATGTATGGTTACCCGAATCTATGGAAGGTCCTACTCCAATCTCTGCCTTGATCCATGCAGCAACTATGGTGACTGCAGGCGTCTTTATGGTGGCTCGGATTTCCCCCTTGATTGAGTTCTCCCCTACGGCACTCAGTGTTGTGCTCGTGATTGGCGCGACAGGCGCGTTATTTACTGGAATTCTCGGTATTGTCATGAATGATATTAAGCGAGTCATTGCCTACTCTACGTTGTCGCAATTAGGTTATATGATGGCAGCGATGGGCGCTTCAGCATTTAGCGCGGGCATTTTCCATTTACTCACACATGCTTGCTTTAAGGCTTTATTATTCTTGGCAGCTGGCTCAGTTATTATTGGTATGCACCATGAACAAGACATGCGTAAAATGGGTGGTTTATGGCGAAAAATGCCAATTACGTACGTTACGTTTCTTATCGGTGGGCTTGCTTTATGCGCTATTCCACCATTTGCGGGCTTTTATTCGAAAGACACCATCATTGAAGCGGTGCAGTTATCGACTATTCCAGGCAGTGCCTATGCTTATTTCTGCGTTGCAGTAGGTGCTATGGTAACGGCTTTATATACGTTTCGAGCCTTTTTCATGACCTTTCATGGTAAGCCAAGAATGGATGATAAAACCTATAACCATGTGCATGAGTCGCCCTGGGTTGTTTGGGTTCCTCTGGTGGCTTTAGCTATTCCATCTGTTATATTGGGGTACATTCTATATATGCCGATGCTTTTTAATGAACCTACGCTGCTTAGCGAGTCGATTTTTGTACTACCGAAGTTTGATGTACTTGCTGAGCTTGGTAAAGAAGTGGTTTCTCCGTTTGAAAGCATGATTCACTCAGTTACATCCCCTGTATTCTGGTTAACGATCTTGGGTATTGTTATCACTTGGATCTGCTATATTGTCGCCCCAGGCATCCCAGGCTATTTAACCCGCAAATTTTCATTACCTTATCGGATCTTGCGAGATAAATACGGATTTGATGCATTCAATGATTTAGTCTTTGTCCGAGGTTCAAAAGCTTTAGGACGCACGTTGTATCGGGTTGGTGACCGAACGCTAATCGATGGAGTGGTGGTAAACGGAACGGCCAATTCTGTAAAATGGCTGGCTCTTCGTACGAGAGGGATTCAAAGCGGATATTTGTATCATTACATCACCGTAATGGTTTTAGGTATACTTGGTTTTCTATGCTGGTTATTACTGGGTTAAGGGGCGTTTGAGTCTATTGTAGGCTTTGTTTTAACGTCCTGAAGCACGCAGGCAGAACATAAGGTAAGGGTATGCATCATTTGCTCAATCTATTAATTTGGTTGCCGATTATTGGCGGTGTTTTTGTATTTTTAACCGGAGATGATAAAAGCCCCAATACCTCGAGATATTTGGCTTTATTTACCGTTATTTTGACGCTCTTGATTTGCATTCCTTTGGTAACAGGATTTGATCTAAATACGATTGGCATGCAATACGTTGATGAATCGGCTTGGATGCCTGCGCTTGGTATTAACTACAGCTTAGGTATTGATGGTTTGTCGTTGCTACTCATTGTACTTACCGTATTCACGAATCTAATCGTGATTCTTGCCACATGGGACAGCATTAAAAAACGCGTTGGTCAATATTTGGCTGCCTTTTTAATTATGCAAGGATTTTTAGTCGGAGTTTTTGCATCCCTGGATGCTATTTTATTTTATATCTTTTGGGAAGCGACACTTATTCCGATGTATTTGATTATCGGTGTTTGGGGTTCCGATAACCGCGTCTATGCAGCTATAAAATTCTTTTTATATACCTTTTTGGGCTCAGTGCTCATGCTGGCTTCATTCTTATATCTTGGATATTTAGCGGGTACATTTAAGATTGAAACATTGTATGCAGTCAAACTGGGTATGACTGCTCAAACGCTTATCTTTATCGCGTTTTTTCTGGGTTTTGCTATTAAAATTCCGATGTTCCCAGTTCATACTTGGTTGCCTGATGCACACACGGAAGCGCCTGCTGGCGGATCCATCGTGTTAGCTGCTGTATTATTGAAATTAGGCGCTTATGGATTTATTCGATTTGCACTCCCTATCGTTCCAGATGCGTGTAATCATTATGCGATGTTCATGGTTGTCTTATCCTTGATTGCAGTGGTTTATATTGGGTTAGTCGCTATTATTCAGCAAGACATGAAACGACTCATTGCTTATTCTTCGATTTCGCATATGGGTTTTGTGACCTTAGGATGCTTTGCGATTTTCGCAATTGCTGAGCATGCCAGCTTACGCAGCGCTGGGTTAGTGTTAGAAGGTGCTATTGTGGTCATGATTTCACACGCGTTTGTGTCCAGTGCCATGTTTGCTGGTGTTGGCTACGTTTATGATCGCATGCACACGCGTCAAATTAAAGATTTTGGTGGCATTGTGAATACGATGCCAGTCTTTGCCTCCTTTTTTATGTTATTTGCCATGGCTAATGCGGGGTTACCTGGAACATCTGGATTTGTTGGAGAGTTCATGGTGATCTTAGGCAGCATGAAAGCGGGTTTTTGGATGGCTTTTTGGGCCGCAACTACTTTAATAATTGGTGCAGCTTATACCCTTTGGATGTATAAACGAGTGATATATGGACCTATTGCGAATGAGCGAGTTGCTGAGCTTAAAGACCTCTCTGGCTTTGAACTCAGTGCTTATGTTTTATTGGCACTGATGGTGGTTGGAATGGGAGTTTATCCTAAACCCATGCTAGAGTATGTTCACCATACCGTAAGTTATACGCTGGCTCAGGCGGATAAATCAAAACTTTAACTTCTTCAATAAATGTACGTAAGGTTTAGTAACATGACCGAGATACTTAATAATATTCATGTGGCATTACCGGAGATGATTATTCTCGTCACGGCGTGCATTGCCTTGGTTGGCGAGTTATTTTTTCGTCAACACAAAACAGCAATTGCTTGGTACTGTGCTTTGATTGGTTTGGTTTTGTCCGGTTTTTGTAGTTTTTTACTCTTTAATCAATATCAAGCCATCATTTTTAATGGTTTATTTATCAGCGATGATATCGCTCAACTCATGAAACTATTCATCGCAATCTCGGTCTTTCTCTGTTTTTGGTATTCTAAGGATTACCTTGAAGAACGAAATATGCCCTCGGGCGATTATTATGTGCTTGGGTTGTTTTCAACCTTAGGTATGATGATATTGGTGTCCGCCCACTCCATGTTAACCGTTTATCTCGGCTTGGAATTACTATCATTACCGCTTTATGCCATGACAGCAATTCGTAGAACGAATAGTGATGCTTCTGAAGCAGCGATGAAATATTTTGTCATGGGAGCGATTGCTTCTGGGATGCTATTGTATGGGATCTCATTGGTCTTTGGCGCAACAGGTGAGCTGGATTTAGCAGCGGTTGCTAAAGCTATCTCCACAAACTGGCAAGAGCAAAGTGGCTTGCTTTCGTTTGCTTTAGTGTTCATTGTTGCGGGGATTGGATTTAAGCTTGCAGCAGCGCCTTTTCATATGTGGGCTCCAGATGTCTATCAAGGCGCCCCAACTTCCGTCACGCTATTTATCAGTGCCGCACCCAAAATTGCTGCCGTTGGTATGGCTCTTCGATTATTAACATTAGGTCTAGTAGATGTTGCTCCTCAATGGCAACATCTATTGTTAATCATGGCACTTTTCTCAACGGGTATAGGGAATTTGCTGGCCATCGCTCAAAGTAACCTAAAACGCCTTTTTGCGTATTCAGCCATTTCTCATATGGGTTATGCACTTTTTGGTGTTCTAGCTGCTTCGCCGGCTGGTTACGCTGCAGCACTCTATTACGTATTAATTTATTCTTTGATGTCTGTGGGTGCATTTGGCTTAATTGTATTGATGTCTCGTTCTGGACTTGAGGTAGAACAGATAAGCGATTTAAAAGGACTTAACAAACGCAGCCCATGGCTTGCATTTCTTATGATGATCATCCTATTTTCTATGGCTGGTGTTCCCCCTACCGTTGGTTTTTTTACTAAATTATTAGTACTTAAGGCATTGGTGGATGTACAATTGACTTGGGTTGCTGTCGTTGGATTGGCTTTTGCTGTGATTGGGGCCTTTTATTATCTGCGTCTTATTAAAGTGATGTACTTTGAAGATGCCGAAGAGCAAAGCGCGATTCAGATAACTCCCATAACAAAGCTTATATTTTCGGTGAACTGTCTCTCATTATTATATTTTGGCATTTTTCCAGGAGCATTGGTTGCTGCCTGTATGAATGCATTTTCATAACATATTGCAAGATTAAAGAATTTATTTGTTATGAAGGCTTGATATCTCCATAACAAGTGCTTATAATTAGCCACAATTGATGCGGGGTGGAGCAGCCTGGTAGCTCGTCGGGCTCATAACCCGAAGGTCGTAGGTTCAAATCCTGCCCCCGCTACCAATTATTTATATTAAACCCCGCTTATGGGGTTTTTTATTATCTAGAATTCGCCAAAGGTCGATGCGGATCATTGTAAGTGTTTAAAACTGAAGATTTCTAGGTTTAATAATTAGATATACGTAAGTACAGTTGTCTGCTGTCCGTTATGTCAAGAGAGGTCTATGCTACAAAACGAACTTGAACAGCTTCTGGCGCCTGTCATCGAAGACATGGGTTACCGATTCTGGGGATGTGAATATCTTGCCCAAGGCAAGCACTCGTTGCTGCGAATTTATATCGATCATGAAGACGGTATTGGGATTGATGATTGTGAGCGCGTAAGTCGACAAGTGAGTTCATTGCTTGATGTAGAAGACCCCATTTCAGGAAATTATCGTCTTGAAATATCTTCTCCAGGTATTCCTCGGCCTCTTTTTTACAGCTGGCAGTATTCTATGTTTGCAGGGCAAGAAGTCTCGATCAAACTCTCTAAGCCGGTTGCGGGAAAACGTAAGTTCACCGGCAAAATTATTTCTGCTGAAGATGACGTCTTGCGCTTGCAAGTCGGTGATGATCAGCAGGAGTTTCTTATTTCTAATATTGTGAAAGCATATTTGACAGTCTAGTGAGGCGAATAATGAGCAAAGAATTGTTATTAGTTGCTGAAGCGTTATCGAATGAAAAAGGCGTAAGCAAAGAAGTGGTTCTGGAAGCAATTCAGGCGGCATTGGAGTCTGCAACGAGAAAGCTTTCAGGGATGGAGTTGGGTGTACGAGTTCATTTGGATCCAAGAACTGGCGAATATGAAACCTTTCGATATTGGGAAGTCCTTCCAGAAGAGGAAATTGAATTTCCAGAGCGTCAACTCACTGTAGAAGAAGCGCGTGAACGCAAACCCGATGCCGAAGAAGGTGATCGCATCGAAGAGCCTATGCAATCCATTGAATTTGGCCGTATTGCCGCGCAAACGGCTCGTCAGGTCATTATGCAAAAAGTCCGCGAAGCCGAGCGTAAGCTTGTCGTGGATCAATTTAAAAGTAAGCTTGGCCAGCTCGTTTATGGCATGGTTAAAAAGGTCACTCGCGACAACGTGATTATTGATCTTGGCGGAAAAGCGGAAGCGTTTATGCCACGTTGTGAAATGCTGCCACAAGAGATGTTTCGAACCAATGATCGCGTACGCGCGTATCTTTATGACATCGTAGAACAATCGCGTGGTCCACAATTGCTGGTAAGCCGTACTCGCAATGAAATGCTGATTGAATTGTTCCGCATCGAGGTGCCTGAAATTGGCGAGAACGTAATTGAAATTAAAGCCGCTGCGCGCGAACCTGGAAGCCGTGCTAAAATTGCTGTAAAGACCAACGATGGACGCATTGATCCCATTGGCGCGTGTGTCGGTATGCGCGGTGCTCGTGTTCAAGCTGTCTCCAGTGAGTTAGGCGGGGAACGTGTTGACATCGTGCTTTGGGATGATAATCCAGCCCAGCTCGTTATAAACGCGATGGCGCCAGCAGAAATTACATCAATTGTAGTTGATGAAGATTCCCACACCATGGATTTGGCCGTACAAAAAGAACAATTATCTCAAGCAATCGGGCGTAATGGTCAAAATGTTCGTCTTGCTAGCCAGTTAACTGGTTGGACGCTCAATGTAATGACGGTTGAAGAATTTGAAGATAAAAGCCAGGAAGAGTCTTCAAAGATAGTGAAGCTCTTTACGACCGCGCTGGAAATTGATGAAGAAATTGCTAGTTTACTTCTTGCTCATGGGTTTTCTTCTTTAGAAGAGATAGCCTATGTTCCAAAAGATGAATTGCTGGCAATTGAAGAATTTGATGAAGAAATTGTGGAAGAACTTCGAAATCGAGCAAACGATACGTTGTTAACCCAAGCGCTGACTTCAAGCGATGCTGGGGAAGTTGACGAAAGTTTATTAACCATGGAGGGAATGACGGATGAGCTTGCCAATGAGCTTGCCAAATTAGGGGTTAAAACAATGGATGATCTGGCTGAACAGTCCGTTGATGAACTTCTTGAAATTAAAGGCATGACTGAAGAGAAAGCCGGTGCCTTAATTATGAAAGCGCGTGAACCGTGGTTTCAGTCTGATGAAGCTTAATGCTTTATTAAAACGATGAACACTAAATTGATATGCCTCTCAAGATCATGATGACGTTATAAGATAAAGCGCGCATTCTGTCTTGAGATAGCTGGAAGAGGATTAAATTATGGCGGATGTGACGGTTAAACAATTAGCTCAAGTTGTTGGGATACCAGTTGAGCGCTTATTAAACCAGTTGCAGGAAGCTGGATTGTCTATTACTGATGATCAGCAGACAGTCAATGAAGAGCAAAAGCGTATTTTACTCAATCACTTGAAAGGCGGTGCTCGAGAAGCTCGCCCATCGCCCGAGCGTATTACGTTACGAAGAAAAAGTGTTTCGCAAGTGACGCTAGGTAATGATGCTCATAGTGGTAAAACAGTCAATATTGAAGTTCGTAAAAAACGAACGTACGTCAAGCGCTCTCTTCTTGAGCAACCTGAAGTGCAACCAGATGAAACTCTGGATGAAGTAGAAGAAGTTGCTCCTATTAGTACCGAAGCATCTGAAGTGGCAGAGCTCGCAGGCGAACATCCTGAGCAAGAAGCAGCATCAGAAGTAGAGGTTGAAGAGTCTAATGCAGAAATCAAAGAAGAGACTGAGTTAGCAACCGAAGAAACCGAAGAGACAAAAGAGGAAGCCGCTCAGACTGAAGCAGCTGAGCCAACAGAACAAGCCGCAGCCGAAGTGGAAGAGCAGCCCTCTGAAGAGAAGAAAGCTGAACGAGCAGCCAAGCGCAAATCATTTCCTAAAGAAGAGCGCGAGGGAGAACGTGATGAATTCAAACGTGGAAAGAAAAAAGGTAAATATCATCCTGATGTTGAAGAGCAAGAACGCGATATTTTTGCACATGGCAAACGCCATAAAGGCAAAAAGCGTAAGTCGAATGAGAAGTCTGAGAAATATCGCGAAGCGGAAGAGGCGTTAACGCATGGCTTTGCTAAGCCTACAGCGCCTGTCATTCGGGAAGTTACTATTCCTGAAACCATAACGGTGGCTGATTTGGCAAAACGTATGTCCGTTAAAGCCGCAGAAGTAATTAAAGTGATGATGGGGCTCGGAGCAATGGCGACCATCAACCAAGTGATTGACCAAGAAACCGCCATCATTGTGGTTGAAGAAATGGGCCATATTGCTAAGCCATTAAAAGAAGATGAAATTGAACAGTCATTAGGAGATGTTGTCAGTCACGGTAGTGAGAACGTGACACGAGCACCGGTTGTGACCATTATGGGGCACGTAGACCATGGAAAAACCTCTCTTTTGGATTATATTCGTCGCACAAAGGTGGCTGCTGGAGAAGCAGGAGGTATTACTCAACACATTGGTGCCTATCATGTGACCACACCGAAAGGGGAGATCACTTTCTTAGATACCCCTGGCCATGCTGCATTTACCGCCATGAGAGCTCGTGGCGCGCAAGCGACCGATATCGTGATTTTGATTGTGGCCGCTGATGATGGCGTTAAACCGCAAACGATTGAAGCGATCCATCATGCTAAAGCCGCCAATGTCCCTTTAATTGTTGCTATCAATAAGATGGATAAACCAGGTGTTGATCCTGAACGTGTGATGAATGAGCTATCTGCTCATGAAGTGATCCCTGAATCTTGGGGTGGTGATACGATGTATATCAATATCTCGGCTAAAACGGGACTAGGCATCGAAGATCTTCTGGATTCTATTTTGCTTCAAGCGGAAGTATTAGAACTGCAAGCCCATACCGATGGTGCAGCCAAAGGCGTTGTGATCGAGTCGAAACTCGATAAAGGCCGAGGTCCGGTTGCAACGGTACTGGTACAAAATGGAACGTTGCATAAAGGCGATATTTTACTTGCTGGATTGCAATACGGTAAGGTACGAGCCCTCATTAGTGATAATGGCACCATGGTGGATAGTGCTGGACCTTCTATTCCTGTCGAGGTCTTAGGGTTATCAGCTATTCCTCACGCAGGGGATGAGGCGATCGTGGTTCCTGATGAAAAACGCGCACGAGAAGTGGCTTTATTCCGTCAAGGAAAATTCCGTGATGTGAAATTAGCCAGACGCCAAAAGGCTTCATTGGAAGGCATTATGGACACCATGGCAGCAGGTGAAACAAAGGTTTTAAATGTTGTGCTTAAAGCGGATACACAAGGTTCAGTAGAAGCCATTTCCGATGCCTTAGTTAAGCTTTCCACCGATGAAGTAGGCGTTAAAATTGTTGCCAGTGGTGTTGGTGGAATTACGGAGTCTGATGTTCATTTGGCCATCGCATCGAATGCCTTGCTCATCGGGTTTAATGTTAGGGCTGATGCAAGTGCAAAACGATTAGCTGAAAACGAAGCAGTTGCACTACAATACTTCAGCGTGATCTATGATATTGTGGATCAAGTGAAAGGTGCTCTAACTGGAATGCTTGAACCACAATTCAAAGAAGAAATTATTGGCGTTGCTGAAGTGCGCGATGTGTTCCGTTCGCCTAAGCTTGGAGCAATTGCCGGATGTATGGTGGTTGAAGGCGTTATTAAACGCAACAATCCTATCCGTGTATTACGCAATAACGTGGTAATTTACGAAGGCACACTTGAGTCTTTGCGACGCTTTAAAGATGATGTTTTAGAAGTCCGTCAAGGCATGGAATGTGGTATTGGCGTGAAAAATTATAACGACGTCAAAGAGGGTGACTTGATTGAAGTCTATGAAACGGTGGAAATTAAACCGGTGATGAGCTAGGAATGTCTATGAGAGCCGCATGCAAATGTTTACGGATAAAGCTTTATTCTAAATGTTCACTCCGTAACGCTTTTAGCTTTGCGGCTCAACGAGTTTAATATTCTCCAAAATATGGAGAGAATCCTATGAGCAAAGAATTTAAACGAACGGATAGAATCGCAGAAACGATGCTTCGTATCCTTGCCCCAATTATTCAACGCGAGATTTCAGATCCGAGATTAAAGGGGTTTATTACCTTATCGGGTGCTAAGGTATCAAAAGATTTAAGTCATGCCAAAATTTACTTTACGGTGCTTTTGGATGATCCAAGTGTAGCGGCTGAAGTATTAAATGCAGCCTCTGGCTATTTGCGAAGCCAGATTGCTAAAAATATGAAACTTCGCGTCGTGCCGGAGCTTCATTTTGTGTTTGATGAATCCATTGAATATGGCAAACACCTTAGCCGATTAATTGATGAGGCAAACACACCAAAAGACGATGAGCAGAGCGAATAAAAGAGCGGTTCATGGAATTTTACTGCTGAATAAACCTGAAGGATGCACCTCGAATTACATTCTGCAAAAAGTAAAGCATTTATATAACGCTAAAAAGGCTGGGCATACTGGGAGTCTTGATCCTTTAGCGACAGGCATGCTACCAATTTGCTTTGGCGAAGCCGCAAAGTTTTCACAATATTTACTCAATGCCGATAAAGAGTATGTAGTGGTTGGCCAGTTAGGCGTAAAAACTTCAACGGCTGATGCCACAGGAGAAGTTTTAGCTGTATGCGAGCAATTTTCCGTGACTCAACCTGAGCTTTTAGACGTTCTTTTGAAGTTTAAGGGTCGCCTTAAACAAGTTCCCTCGATGTTTTCCGCTCTAAAACATCAAGGCGTTCCGTTGTATCGGCTGGCACGCGCCGGTAAGGAAGTGGAGCGAAAAGCGCGTGATATTACGATTCATGCATTGAATTTAAACGCGTTTGATGGCACGTTATTCAATCTTACGGTGCGGTGCAGTAAAGGAACATACATTCGTAATCTCGTGGAAGATATTGGCGATGAACTTGGAGTTGGTGCCCATGTCGTGTCACTGCATCGAACCTATACGAGTGGGTTTGAAGAAGATAAAATGCATACGTTAGACGAATTAACTCAGTGTGAGGCAGAAGAATTACTTACATACTTATTGCCCATTGATCGCGCCGTTGAGTTTTTGCCTAAGATTGAATTGACCGACGATGACGTGATCGCTTTAAGGCAAGGAAAGCCCATAGCGTATAGTCAACGATCTGACGCAGCACTATTTCGGTTGTATCATCACGAATTAGGATTTATTGGTTTAGGAGAATTTGATCAGGCGCAACAGTTGCGAGCAAAACGGTTGATTTCTTTTTCCAAGCTTTTTTAAGCGAGGCTGGATTAGTACTTGTGTCAAGTACGTTCCCTTGGTAGAATGCATCATTTTGAAGATAGACTTAGCTAATTTCAGGAGCAAACAATGTCGCTAACGAGCGCACAAAAAACCGATATCATTAATGAATTCAAACGAGCTGATCAAGACACCGGCTCTTCAGAAGTTCAAGTATCCATCATGACTAGCCGTATTAATTACTTGACTGAGCACTTTAAAACACACAAAAAAGATTTTCATTCTCGTCGTGGTTTGCAAGCTTTAGTGAATAAGCGCCGTAAGTTATTGAAGTATTTAAAAAGAAACGATGCTGAGCGTTATTCTACCTTGATTAAAAAGCTTGGCTTACGGGATTCATATTGATCGTTTACGTCATGAGTACGGTGGTACAATGGTTGTTTGGTATTAAATTTAATGGCCAATACAATCGAGCATTAGATGAATCAATTGTGGTAATCAAACAGCTACACCCCATCTCAGACGTCAACCATTTTTTTTGCCCTTGAAAGCGCGGATTTCTGCGCTTTTTTTTTAACTGTCGTTATGCTTAGGCCTGAATTGGAACATCGTTATTGACTAAGCAATTTTAAAAAACGCGTGAGAGATCCCATAGCACGTTTTTTAAAATCGCTTGGACAATAAATGATTTATATTCCTGACTTGCATATCGAACAAAAATTCAAAGAGGAACACACGTGGCTAAAATAAGAAAAGAAATTAAATTTGGTGAAAACACCTTAGTACTGGAAACCGGTGAAATTGCAAGACAAGCTGACGGTGCTGTATTTGCCAGCATGAATGGTACACAAGTTCTGGTAACCGTTGTTGGAAAAAAAGACGGTGCCGAGAAAAATAATTTTTTTCCATTAACCGTCAATTACCAGGAAAAAACATACGCTGCTGGAAAAATTCCAGGTGGGTTTAATAAGCGCGAAGGTCGTCCTAGTGAATCGGAAACGTTAACGTCGCGCTTAATTGATCGTCCGCTACGACCTCTATTCCCAGATGATTTTTATAACGAAGTTCAAATCATTGCAACCGTCATGTCTTTAAATCCTGATGTGCCTGCAGATATCATTTCTATGATTGGCGCATCAGCTGCACTTGCTCTTTCAGGTATTCCATTTGATGGGCCAATTGGTGCCGCTCGTGTCGGTTACAAAGATGGCATATACCTTTTAAATCCCGGCTACAAAGCACTCGAGCACTCACAGCTCGACTTGATTGTGGCAGGTACCGAAGACGCCATTTTAATGGTGGAGTCAGAAGCGCATGAATTAAGCGAGGAAGTGATGCTGGGCGCGGTGCTTTATGGCCACGAAATGATGCAGTCGGTTATTAAAGCCATTAAAGAATTGGCTGAAGAAGGCGGAAAATCTAGTTGGGATTGGAAAGCACCTGAAGGCGATGAGCAATTAAAATCACGTATTCAAGCATTAAGCCAGGATGAGCTTGCAGAGGCTTATCTTATCAAGGATAAACAGATGCGTTACCAAACGCTCTCAAATATTCGCCAAAAAGTGATTGATACGCTGGTTGAAGAAAATGAAACGTGGAATGAAGAGGCAATTCAAAAGCACTTAAGTACGCTTGAGAAAAATATTGTTCGTAACCGAATTTTAGATGGTGAACCACGAATTGATGGTCGAGACCAAAAAACCGTTCGTCCTATCTCCATTCGCACGAGTTTCTTAGACCGTGTACATGGCTCAGCGCTATTTACCCGAGGTGAAACACAAGCTATTGTAGCCGCTACCTTAGGCAGCGAACGCGATGCCCAAACGCTTGATCGCCTCGAAGGTGAAGTGAAAGAACGGTTTATGCTGCATTACAATTTTCCCCCATACTCTGTGGGCGAGACAGGTATGATTGGAAGTCCTAAGCGACGGGAAATTGGTCATGGTCGTCTGGCTCGTCGCGGATTAGCGGCGGTGATTCCTAATGCTAGCGAATTTCCTTATGTTTTACGCGTCGTTTCTGATATTACGGAATCCAATGGCTCAAGTTCAATGGCTACGGTTTGTGGTACAAGCTTAGCGTTAATGGATGCTGGAGTTCCTTTAAAAGCGCCAGTAGCGGGTGTTGCTATGGGGCTGATTAAGGATAAAGATCGCTACGCGGTTCTAACGGATATCTTGGGCGATGAAGATCATCTTGGTGACATGGATTTCAAAGTGGCCGGAACGGAAAAAGGCGTTACCGCGTTGCAAATGGATATTAAAATTCGAGGCATTACCAAAGAAATTATGGAACATGCGCTGGATCAAGCCTTGGAAGGTAGAAAACATATTTTAGGTGTGATGAATAATGCCTTAGCTGAACACCGTGATGAGTTATCGCAACATGCTCCAAGAATTGTCAGTATGAAAGTGGCTGAAGATAAAGTTCGCACCATCATTGGCAAAGGTGGCGCTACCATCAAAAGCTTAGTTGAAAGCACGGGCGTTTCTATTGATATTGATGACTCTGGCGTGATTCAATTGTTTTCACCCAATGCTGAGGCCTTAGAAGAGGCAGAGCGTCAGATTAAGGCTTTAGTTGCCGAAGTTGAAGTGGGGCAAACTTACCACGGTAAAGTGAGTAAAATCGTTGATTTTGGCGCGTTTATCAATTTGTTGCCTGGCAAAGATGGCTTGCTACATATTTCTCAAATCTGCGCTGATCGTTCACAAAAAGTTGAGGACGTGTTGAAAGAAGGCCAAGAAATTGAAGTATTTGTTGCAGGTGTTGATAAGCAAGGTCGAGTCAAACTGGAATGGAAGGATAAACCACAACCTGAAAAACAAGAGCAGACTTCCAAAGATTCGACAAAAGAAGAACAGCCTGCCAAAGCAGAAGAAGAGCAACCTCAAGTTTCTGATGAGGAATAATCTGTTTCAAAGGTGAAAGAAGTCGAGCAATGCTCGACTTCTCTTATCTCAACCCTATTCTAGAAATCGCAGTTACCTACTGCTGCAGAAGTATACCGCATTGAATCTTCCACACACGATGCTTGCTACAAGTGCCACTGGATTTTCTAGGATTATCGAATTAAATTTAAAAACTCCATGCGACTGCTGGGATTATTTCTCATCTCGCCAAGCATCACGGACGTCGTCATGACCGAGTTTTGCTTTTCAACACCTCGCATCATCATGCACATGTGTCTTGCTTCAACCACCACTGCAACTCCTCGAGCTTCTGTGATTTCGGCAATACAATTGGCAATTTCACTGGTTAAACGCTCTTGGATTTGTAATCGACGAGCAAAATAATCCACAATTCGGGCTAATTTCGATAATCCTAGTACTTTACCATTGGGTAAATAACCCACATGACATTTGCCTAAAAAGGGTAATAAATGGTGCTCGCACATGGAGTACATTTCAATGTCTTTGACGATTACCATCTCACTCATGTCAGACTCAAAGAGCGCGTTATTGATGATTTCGTTTAAGTCTTCATTATACCCTTTGGTTAGATACCGAAGCGCATTTGCTGCCCGTTGTGGTGTGTCACGAAGACCCTCACGTTCAATGTCTTCTCCAATCTGAACCAATATCTCTTTATATAACTCTTGCATTCAAAATACCTTTCAAGATTAATGAATCATTTTTTAGATATATGCAGACTTCATCAAACACCTATCCATCTGCTTAGCATAAATTATCCTGGAGGCCAGGTCATCTGCCGACCACCTAATAAATGTAAGTGAATATGGTAGACTTCTTGCCCACCACCAGAATTAACATTAAACACCAGCCGATAGCCTTGGGTTAACTTTTCCTTGGCTGCGATCTGCTTCGCTGTAAGTACCATATGTCCTAGTAACGACTCATCTTCTGATGTGGCATCGTTGATCGTTTCAATATGTTTTTTCGGGATAATTAAGATATGAGTCGGAGCTTTAGGATTGATGTCACGAAACGCCAGTAGACGCTCATCCTCATAAACTTTGTCCGTATTCAATTCTCCATTTACAATGTTACAAAACAAGCAGCTCATGTATAGTTGTCCTTAAGGTTCATTAGCGGTTTTGTTAATCGCTCAATAGACATTAATTATACACCTATCTCTTTAAAAAAACTGCGGTGGGCACAGATCTGTTTACATTTTATGATAAACAAAGAGGATAGGCTTAATTTCGCTATTTGCTGAGTTATCCTTTTTGCCTTTTCTTCGCAAATTGCGCATAATACGTCGTCTTTGAATTCAGTACAGGTGGTTTATATGGGTTTAATGGAAATTGGTAGCGGCCGTGACGTACCCAATGAAATTAACGTTATCATCGAAATTCCAATGCATGGAGAGCCGGTGAAGTATGAGGTGGATAAAGAAACGGGTGCTTTATTCGTTGATCGGTTTATGACAACGGCTATGTTTTATCCAACCAACTATGGGTATGTTCCAGCAACATTATCGGATGATGGGGATCCTGTGGATGTATTAGTCGTCACGCCTATGCCGTTGATTAGTGGCTCGGTGATTCGTTGTCGTCCTATTGGTATGCTTAAAATGACAGACGAGTCGGGTGTGGATGCGAAGGTGCTAGCAGTGCCTGTTAGTAAATTAAGTAAAATGTATGATCCCATCCAAAGCTATAACGAATTACCTCAGCCTTTGTTGTTATCCATTGAGCACTTTTTTAAGCACTATAAAGATTTAGAAGAGGGTAAATGGGTCAAAGTGGATGGCTGGGAAGGTCCTGATGCGGCTTTTGAAGAAATTATGAGTAGTGTAAGGCGTTATCAACAGCAAAGTTAAATAAAAAAGCCTGGTTAAACCAGGCTTTTTTTATAGTTGATTCTTATTTCCGAATTGCTAAGGCAATAAAGATATAGGACCATCCGTTGACAATAAGTTCAACTGAAATAAAAACACCGATAACCCATAATCCGCTCCATGGCCATTGGGCTAAGATAAGTACCCCTAATAAAATGGCCACTATTCCAGCAAACAACATCCAACCCCATCCGCTTGAGCCTCGCAGTGAAAAGGCCATTATGAGTCGAATGACGCCAATGATAATTAACACGGACGCGATGATCGCAGTAATAATAGTTGAAGCAAGAAGAGGCTGATAAAGAATGACGCCCCCACCGATTAGATAAAGTACGGCAATCAAAGCATGCCATAACGATCCATGCCAATCTTTACTTTTAAATACATCCACTAACTGAGAGAAGCCGGCTATTAGCAATAAAATTCCGAGGAAAAAGACACTGACTAGTGTGAGTCCCACAACCATTCCTAGCCCAATGCATCCCAAAATAACAAATAAAACACCAAGAGCAAGCAGCCATCCTGAGCTTCTTCGTAAAGAGACAGGAAGGTGGTCTAATCCATTATCTTTCGCCATGATTTCATTTCCTTATCGTCATATAAAAAATAGAATCCCTAAGGAAACTATAAATTATACAATGGACTTAATCAAATCAGCCTATGAGATCATAGGATCTGCGCTTAAATCCACAGGAAAATCAGACTATCTTCCTTCGGCGTCCTTTTCTTAAGCTTCGTGCGTAATCAAATTTGGGCACTTCAATATGGAAAAAAATGGCCAATAACCGAGTTGTAAAAATAAATACCAGGGTCACGAATACGTTAATGGTTAAAGGAACCTGAAAATAATGCAATGTGATATATAGAATTCCACCTGCGAGAGCGACGATAGCATATAATTCTTTGCGTAAAACTAAAGGAATATCATTGCATAAAATATCGCGCAACATGCCACCACAAATGCCTGTAATCATGCCACCGATTATGGCAGCCGAAGGAGAAAGCCCGTAATTGAGTATTTTTTGCGAGCCAATAATGACAAAAGCTGATAAGCCTAGAGCATCCAGAATTAAAAATAATTTCATGATGCGAACGAGTGAATGAGCAATAAAAATAGTTGCCAGTGCCGTAGCTGACGTATACAAAAGATATTGTGGATTAGCTACCCAGGTTAAGGGATGCGTATCAAATAAGACATCACGAACCGTACCACCACCAAGACCCGTGATGCTGGCAATCACCATTACCCCAAAAAAATCCATCTTTTTACGCCCTGCAGCAATCGCGCCAGTAATAGCTTCCACACAGATCCCAAGAATAAAAATATAATGCAGTAACATAGCAAAAAGGGCCTTGACTAAAAGTATGATCATACCATTCTTTAATCAAACCAAGATAGGGTAAGCTTGGCTGAAATGAATGAGATCCCCTAGAGCGTCGTGACAGTAAAGGGGCGCAACAGATCAAGAGGGTTATAAAATAAACTGAATTAGGGTCGAACTCTTGGGCGGTTGATATGAGCGTTTGTGATTCAACTACCCTGAAAGTGCTTGGCAGAAGCAAGCGCTATATCAATGATTTTTTTTGTTTGTTCTTCACTGGCTTCAATTTGGCTGACATCAAGAATTAAGTCCATCAAAAAATGAGCTACTTCATTGGGTGAATCCGAAGTGAGATAAAGCGCATTGGCTTTTGTGAAAATATAATGCAATAAGGCTTTACGAACGGTTAATTGCTCAGATGAGGCGTCATCCTTCTTAGGATCACCAAATAACAACCAACCGGGTGAAGTGTTTAAATACTTAGCTATTTCAATCAGTTTGGAAGGCTCAGGAATGGCTTCGCCGCGAAGGTATTTACGACAAATTTGAGAGGAATAGCCAGTGATTTCTGCCAGACTGTGAATATCAACCCCAGAGGTTGAGCGCTTAGAATGAAATCCCGCAGAGATTAATGCATCATGCAGGCGGTTTGCAAACTGTTTAGACAAGTCGTTTTTTTCCATGCTCAGGTGAGTCCAATTTAGGAAAATAATTAACAGATGGTATCAAAATGATATTAATAATGCAATTTATGAATGAATTTGAAATCATTGGTTTCAATTCGAAATTAAGTGTTGACAATTTGGGGGCAATCGTTACAATGGACCTTGAATCAGTACAAACCTGATTCAAATCATCCCAAAAAGATGAATAGAACAATCCGATGGAACGGAATGTCCAAAGAAAAGGAACGTGGCTTAACATAGCTACTGACCTCGCAACCCCTAGAGGCTGGAAACGAATGAACTTCCGGCCTCTTCTTTTCCTACCATCGATAAACTTCTCAGCATTTAATATTCAAGCAGGAATCATCATCAGTCGACAAAAGGAAAATATTCATGATTAGCCCTACTGTTATTCAACTTTTAACGCAGTTATCTTATAAGTGTGCAAAACAAAACGCAAAGCCTGAAGAGTTTGCAATTCAAGCAGCCATTTTGGCCACGAAAGAACTATCCTCAGCACATAGTTTTGAAAACTCGGATGCAGCAACGTTTGTGGCGGCCTTTTCTTTTCTTAAATTAACAGAGTTTGCAAGCCAATATAGTGCTTCCTTGATGAGCCATCATGAATTGGCCTCAGTTCAATTTCGTCCAGATAAAAAAGTTAATGAAATAGCCGTGTCTTTTTTAAGACTCGCTGAAGATTTAAAAGAAGCTACTTATCGGAAAAAGGCGTTGCAAGTGTACAAGCAATCGTTTGATCTATCTGAAAAAAATAAACAAGCATTAATTACGGCTTGTTCAAATTTTATGTTTATTTACTCGGTATCCTATAGTGCCTATATTTATGCATTATCAACGCTTCCCACATTAACAAATGATAACAGTCAACCATTTAAAAAAACGATAGAGCAACAACTCAATAAGCATTTTTTAATCGAACCTTTAAGTCTAAGTTTTTTCATGCAGGTTATGACAAGCCCTTTGTTAAAAACGATAGCTTGTGCTCTTTTACTCATGAGCCTAGCCGTGTTAGCCATTGCCATTACAGGTCTCGTTATACCAGCCATTGGCGCAGCCATTTTATCAACGGTTGGCTTATCTTCGGCCTTTCTTTTAGGCGTTAGCTCAGGTTCTACCACCGCCTCATCTGCCTATTTAGCTGGTGGATTTTTTTCAAAGCGAAAACAAAATCACGTGGAACAAAAACGCCATGAGATTGTTGAACATGCGCTTTGCTTTAATGGGAGTGAAATAGGCTAAATCTCAGTCAACAAAGAAGATTTGTCCTGTTTGAATCCCGTAGATGCTTTTACGATAGGCTCTCGCTACTTTTTTTGACGAGACTGGCTCAAATCCTGGGCATCGTTCAGAGTAAGCTTTGGCAGACTCTTCTAATAATGCTGGCGATACGGCATTCATTCTTATTCCGCGAGGCATCTCTAAAGCTGCGGCTTGCACAAAGCCTTCGACTGCACTATTCACCATGGCAGCTGCTGTCCCCGTTTGCTACAAAATCACGGTTGAAGATTCCAGTCGTTAAGGTAATGCTTCCCTGATCATTTAAGGCCTTTAGCCCGTGTAACGCGATGGTAAGTTAGCCAAATAATTTTTCCTGAAGACTAGCTATATAATCTTCGCTCGTCATCCATTCATGGCATCAAAAGGAGCGTTGAATGAGAAATCCATCAGGTGTTTCACAAAGCTTAAGATGAGGAATATGTTCAATGGCTTCTTCAAGGCTTTCTCGCTGGAGTGGTTTTACCAGATAACCTGATGCACCCAGTTGGGAAGCTTTTTCAATATCGTCTTGATAGGTGGATCCCGTACACATAACAATTGCTGTTTTTTTCAAATTTTTATCGCTGCGAATGAGTTCTAACGCTTCAAATCCATCCATATCGGGCATGTTGATGTCCAGTAAGACTAAATCCACCCGATCGTTTTCTCTTTTTTTTCTTCGTAGCAAACCAAGCGCTTCTTTGACGCTTTTGGCTTGAAAGAGATTACATTGTATGCGTGCACGATTCATCATAATCCGAATCAGCTCCATATCCGAAACGAGGTCGTCTACGATTAACACATTGGCTAAACGTGGCTGCTGGTCTGGTATAAATTGCTCTACGGGAATAGTTTTCTTTTTTGGGGACTTTTTTTTGAGCGATTTATTGGGCAAAGTAAAACAAAACATTGTACCCTTACCTAAGTCGGACTCACACCAAATTTTACCCCCATGAAGTTCTACAATTCGTTTACACATGGCTAAGCCTAAACCAGTGCCTTGAAACGTTGCATTCACGCGCTTAAAAGGAAGAAAGATCTTATCGATATTTTTGGTTTCTATGCCAATGCCATTGTCTTTTATACAAAACATCCAGGATTCTTTGTTCTTTTTTGCAGACAAATGAATTTTTGGAGCATCTACATTATGGTGGATGGCATTATCCAATAAGTTTTTTAATAATCGTTCGAGTAACTCAGGATTTGCTTTTACATAAGGAAGATTCTCAGAGGTCACCGTGGCATGGCATGCGTTAATTTGTGGCTCAAGCGCTATGCTTGCATCCTGAAAGAGTTGATTCATATCGCACTCTTTTTTCAATATCCGTTTTTTCTTTTCTAATTGGAGATAGTAAAACACGTTCTCAATTAAAACGATCATTCGCTCGCTGGCTTCAAAAATAAACTTGAAATAATCCGCCATGTTGCCTGATAGCGGTTGCTCTTGGCGAATAACATCTGCAAAGGCATTGATGGTTCGTACCGGTTCTTTAAGATCATGAGCAAGAGCTCGGGTAAAGATTTCGAGTGTTTTGTGTTGACTTCGGATCCTTGCTTCACGGTCTTGTACAATAGCGATCTGGGTTTTTAAATCATCAAAGAGTTTTACGTTTTCAATGGCTACCGAAGTCGTATCCGCAAGCGCTTGTAAAATAGTAATTTCTTCATTGGTCGGGGTGCGTTTTTTAGCCCAATAATTACCAATGGCTGCTAAAGGGTTATCACGCCTTACAGGCACCATAACAAGGCTTTTCACAAAGGTTGGTCGATAAGCATCTTGGGGTATTCGGGGGTCTTCATAGATATCGCGAATGACGGCTTTTTTTCCATTCAACATAACCCATCCGCTAATGCATGCATTTAAGGGAAAGCGTTTTCCTTTCCATAAAGGGCTAATGGCATTTTCTTCAACGTAGTAACAATGGTCGCCATCTTTTAAGATAAAGGTGGCCCCATCGGCGTCAGTTAACTCACGTGCGGCATGGCGTACTATGTGGGTTATCGTTTCCATATCTTGAGCCTGGGACAAATCTTGTACGACTTTTACCAGATGCTCCATCGCAGCAAGGTACCAATTGGATCTCGGCTCAGGAATGGTAGATGAGTTTTTTTCCTGAGCAAAATCTTGTTTTCGCATAGATTTTGACATGGTACACCCATCCATTTTACCTCTTCTAGCATTAATTATAGCAAATGAGATGGGCTTAAGGAGGCGCTTGTGACTTACATTAAATTAAAAGAGCAGTGTGGCGGATTGGGGATCAGAATTGACACACCATAAAATATTGAGTGCATCCGCATGCTCAAGGGGTTTTATAATGCATCCAGATACCTTTAATGGGCGAAGTGCTAATTTTTCTTCTGTGTTGAAGGCGCCTGTTAGCACAAAAACCTTGGCATCCCTAAAGTCTTGGCGCAACGCTTTAAGAAATTCGATGCCATTCATTTTGGGCATATTGAGGTCTAATAAAATAACCTTCGGAATAATTTTTTCCCTCCCTCCTCGCCCATGCAACTTATCTAAAGCGGTTTTTCCATCTGTGGCTGCATCAATTTTTAAATGGTTATTTATTTGATGAAATTTACGTCTAACCGCTTGAATATCTACATCATCATCTTCAACATAAAAAATATCCACATTGAAAGCTTCGGTAGCCATGTTTTCTCTCCATAGATTGGGCTAAGCGTATGTTATTCATTATATATCAATTTTTATAACTTATTTGCTCGATTCACTCATAGGATGTGGGGTTTTTGGCCAAGTAAAACTAAAACAAGACCCTTTTCCTAATTCTGATTTTACTTTAACAACCCCGTTTTGAGATTCAACGATTTTTTTTACAATACTAAGCCCAATTCCTGTGGATTCCGTACCGTTTTGAGGGGTTAACGTCTGAAATAGCTTAAAAATTTTTTCTAAGTCTTGATTTTTGATCCCTGGGCCATCATCTTTGACAAAAAACTCATAATAATCACCTGCCTCATGGGCACCTACGACCAAATGACCTTTTTTACGATGATGATGTTTTAATGCATTGCTGATTAAGTTTGAAAACACTTGGCTCAGTGGAATAAGTGCTGTGTTAAATACTGGCAGAGATTGCGGTAGTTGAAGCACGAATTGTTTGTTGGGATCAATGGTTTCAATGATTTCTTCCAATAAGAGTTTGACATCTACTTCACTGATTTCTAAATTCATGCGGCCCGCGCGTGAATATTGTAAGATGCCGTCAATTAACTTAGACATTCGATCCGCTCGTTCGTGAAGGAGTTGAAGATTTTTTTTTGAATCATTATCCAGGTTATCTTGGTTATCTTCTTCAATCCATGAGCTTAGTTGCATGATGGCTCGTAAAGGTGCTTTTAAATCATGTGAGACAATGTATGCAAATTGTTCAAGTTCCTCATTTGATTTTTTAAGTCGCTCTTCTATTTCTTTAGCTTTGGTAATGTCTTTGGAAATAATCACATAACCAACGGGTGCTCCATCCTTATTGGATCGTATCGTCATCGTAACAGATGCAGTAAAAATGGAGCCATCTTTACGAACTCGTTCAAAAATTCGCTCAGCTTTTCCTTCCTTATAGGCCGTATCAAAAAATGATTTCACATTTCCTCTTTGAACGTCTTTAGGGAGGTGGAGCTTACGGATATTTTTATTAAGAATTTCAGACGCAGTGTAGCCATAATTCAAACGCGCACCTTCATTCCATAGTAATATTTTACCTTTTAGATCAACGGATATAATGGAGTACTCAATGGAGCTTTCCAAAATATTTTGCAAAATGTTTCGTCCTTTGTGTTCCTCTGCGAGCTTAATGCTTTTACGTTCTAATTGACGGGTGCGTTTTTGTAGTTGTGCACTTATTTTTTTTTGCTTTTCAAGGGTTTTTTCTAACTGGCGATTTAATTGATACAGCTCTGATATTTTTTCTTCACTAATGGCTTCCGCTTCCTTTCTAGCAAGTAATTCTCGTTCTAGCCGGCGGCGTAAAAGATCTTCATCCGTCATATCTGCTTCCTTTCAGTTAAAATGAAGCGAGCTTTTGTTTTTTCAGAGGATAAATCTTCGCGGGTAATCTCGATAGGTTGATTATGAAAGCGAATGCAGCCTCGAATTAACCCTTCAGCTAAATCAGCTAATGGCCTAGAGGAGGAGTAATTTAAAATAAGCACGTCAGGGGATTTTAGTGTACATTGAATCGATGGCAGTTCAGAGTCAGGGTAATATTTCTTAACTGCGTGATGGATATGTGATTCTACCTGGCACAAAAATTCAAAGGTGTTTGTTTTCTTAATAAAGGTCGGGTATTTTTCAATAAAATATCCAAATAAATATTCCCCGTACATTTTGATAATTTGTTCTTCAGTTGTACCAGTCGCAAGGCTTAACGCGTGCACTAACTTCATCAACTCTTCTGGATCATAGGTTCCAATTGAAGTATACGCTCCTTTCGATTTTAAATGCGATTGACAAATAATTCGGTCTACCATTTCATAGGAGAATGTTTGTTCAACATACGTTAAAAACTGTGTAAAAATCATGCCTTTCATCGGTAGTCCATTTCCTAGTGCTTACTCGGCTAGCCCTAAATTTAGCCAATTTTTAAAATAAATGTCTTATCTTTAAACTATATATCAGGTTAGGCAGGTTTTCATTACGTTGTTGAATTTTTAATACGTATCATGGTCAGAAGCGATTTTTTGTGACTTAATAATTCGCTTCTTTAAGAAAATAATAGCAAGATGGTGATTTATTGTTCTCTTTGGGGTATAATGTGGTTCTTTGAGCGTTGTAAAAAGAAAGTTTGGAATTTAAACAGGAAACAAGGAGTCCTCGATGGCTTTTACCCTACCTAACTTTATAACTAATTCTTATTCAAAAATCAGCTCTGCTGCATCCAAAGTAGGTTCCGCGGTTGCGAGCGTATTTAAAAAATCGGTAGAGCACAATGCGGTTAGGATGACTGCCGCTGGGTTTTATCAGTTGTCGATGTTTTATGTGATGAGTGATGCTATCAGTGTTTTTTATGAAGTAGATGCTGAGACTTTTGAAAATTCCGCTTCCATGACTTTAATGCTCTTAGCTGAATTAGGATTTTGCATTTATGGTAGCGTTGCTTCTTACCAGACAGGCAAATACTTAAAGCAATTAGAGGCCGATGAAAATCCTACGCCAAACAAAGTTACAAGAATTGCTCCTAATATAAATGGCGCACAAACAGGGTTTGTTACTGGATTACAACTATATAATTTTATGTTGAAACCGTTAATCAATAACCTTTTGGCTAATCGAATTGGTATGACAGTATTCGGGCTGTTTGGTTCAGTAATTGGAGCGGTATCGGCGGGAAAAGAAGATAAATGGGCAGCATTTATTGTAAAAAAAATGCGCCGTCATGAAATATTACTTGTTGAAGAAAATCCATCAAGTAAGGTTAGTTATCTTATTCAGCACGCAAAACTAATCACTCCTGATCTTAAAGCCGCAAATATGTTATATTTCACCATTAAAGCGGTATCATCAACACCGGATCAATCTAAGCGTGCATATGAACATGGTTATTATGCTTCTATTGCTGGCGCTACTTTAGGATTAGGGAATTTAGGAATATTTTTATCTACAGACTCCTATTTAGGAGATTGTAATAAACACTTAATGGGCTATCTTACCGATGCCTCTTATATGACTTTAGGTGTGGCTTTCTTTATTTTAATGATTTTGGGTGTATCTGGCGATTTAAAGGATGCAAAGAAAGTCGACTTAGGAGGTTTTTTGTATTTAGCGATCCCACTCGCTTTAAAACTAGCCTCCTCAATGACGTTTGAACATTATAAATTTCAACAGCATGCTCGAAATAAAATTTTAAAAGATACAAACTCTATAGAAATGGAGGCGATGGAAAGTGGGCAAGTATCTGAAGATATGTCTGGTGATTTAGCACCACAAATCAGAAAACCATCGAAAATTTCTACATATTGTTGTTTTACATTTTGGGGAAAAACGGGTTCAGCAAATGCAAAAAAAGATCCCGCAAATACTCTTAATATTCCGTTAATGGAAAGCGATACTACAGAGTTTAATTTCTAGTCATTAAAAACTTCCCCAGCTGAGTAATGTCAGTTTTTCCCCCTTCTTAAGATTTTTAACAATTTCTTTATGCTCAGGTGCGACTACGCATTTGAGCTCTTGTCCACTTTCCGTCTTTAGTGTGATCTGTGATTGATTATCTTGTGGTGCTACATCGTCAGCATTCACTAGAGAAGTTCCTAACAGTAATCCCAAAGCAACAGAACTTATCATAAACTTTAATTTCATAATGTTATCCTTATCAATTATGGAAAATGTAAGCCGCTCATTATTAATATAGCTTAACTGAAAATAAAGTTCTAATGCGGCGAATCCAATAAAAAGCGCGATGAAAGCAGTGATTATTGAATAATATGAGGATCTCACCCATTTACTTTAAAAGAAGTTAGTGTTTGGCTTGATTCTTTTCATTAAGTTTTTCAGCAAATTCTTCGACTTTGCTTTCACTATCGGTTGCTGGACGATACCAAAACGTGCCTCGTGTCTTGGTGGTGGCAGAGAGGTAAATTAGTCCCACCACACTCATGGCCAAGAGAAAATTTACAATCATTTTTTTAGCCCCGCGGTGCTGTTTTATTGCGTCTTCATTCTTAGCCGTATCTAAAATCGTCGCGATCTGAGTTATCACATCTGGTTTATTTTTGAAGAAGCTTTTATGTTCATTACATACCGCTTTAATATCATGACTTACTGAAAACAAAACATCCGCAGCTTCTGGATGGCCCCGCTCATGCAAGTGCCTTGCTTTTTGATATAAGGCTGCATTGCGGTCATATATAACCGCATCCTGCTCATCGCAATAATCGAATTGAGAACGAGAAAGGGATGGATTTAAGGGCTTTCTGCGCTCAATATAGCCGTGATAGGCAAAAATCAAACCATCCGGTCGTCTGCGCTTTTCACGCATTAATTCTTCATAGAGGGTTTTAACGACCTCTTTTTGTTTTTCAGTGACTTTAAAGAGGTATTCCGGATCCTCGTCTGTTACCTGCTCATTTTGGATGAGTCGTGTGGAATACTCATACGCTTCCTGTGCTTGCTTTTGAATCATTTCGCGCAAAATGGGCATATACTCATCCGCGCCAATTTTATTTTTATCTGGATAGAGCCTTTCTGCTTCCTGGTAAGCCTGATTTGCGAGATCATGAGATAAATTATTAAGGTGTTCTTTCAAGGACTCACCAGGAGTAGTCAGATAGCGTTCAAGGAGTAAAAAAATATTTTCGGTAGGTATCTCATCATTGGGCTTTCGCATAGCAGTAGTTCATTTCACTGGTATTGTATGGTTTATTATAGACCATCTATTTCTAAGCCAGTGTTAGATGAATATACCGCTTAAATTTTGGTTTACGGTGTTTTTATTTCAACAAAAATAACTCAAACTGAATAACAAGTTATGCGCATATAAATTGGTAAATTGTGGTCCTTCATAAGTCCAGGGGGAAGTAAATGCTCTCCCTAGGCCGTTTTCCCCCCAATTTGCGAATTCATAGCTGACCCCAATGCTCCAGTTATTATCGATTTGCTTCTCAAGTCCGGCGCCAACGGTATATGTCAGGACAAACGAATCGGTATAATTGCGAAACCACTGGGTCGCTACGGTTGGATCAACCAGTGGATACGTTCGAAAGCCGAAGGTATGATTAAATCCTGCTCCTACGGAGCCAGTAAGATAAGGTTGAATAAAAAAGAGTTTAGGATTAAGAATCATTTTACCGCGAGCGGAAACAAAACCATGCCCCACTTGATATTCATAGCGTGATCCCGTAGGTACGCCAAATGCATTAATTGTGCCATCAAGCGTTACGTTTCCTGCTCCCCCAAAGGCAATGCCGAGTTGATTGTTAATGCAATCATTGAAAGGCCATTGCAGCCCAAGAAAAAGCTCGCCTGCTGGCATCGTTTGGGTTTTGGGGTTCACATCATAGGTAATGACGGAATTTTGAGCATAAATGGTACGGTCTTTACCTGGAGTTGCCCAAGCTACTCCTCCGCTAACCGTAATGACTTGAGTGTACGATTTGGTAGGCCAGGGTTCATAGGCCATAGCGTGTGTGCAGATTAAAAGAAGCGATAACCCGATAAAATCCTTTTTAATAGTCTTCATGATGATCCAATCGTTTAAGCGTTTTATTTTAAATGAAATAATACCGTTAAATGAACAAAACTCAAAATGTATCAACTATGATATGCTTCTTTAACCCCTATGTTAAATTTAAATGAAAAACTAATAAACCATCCGATCCTTATGAAAATTTATCTTGCTTCTAAAAGTCCTAGACGCCGCGAATTGTTGAAACAAATGGGCGTGGAGTTTGAAGTATTATCCATAGATACCCCTGAAGTAGTTTTGCCTAATGAACCTCCGAAACACTATTCCATGAGAATAACAAATGAAAAATTAAGCGCTGCTTGGGATAAAATGGTAACGGATAATCTGCCACCAATGCCCATATTATGCGCAGACACGGAGGTGGTTTGTGATGGTGTTATTTTAGGCAAGCCTCGAAATTACGAGGATGCATTCTCCATGCTGAAACACTATTCAGGCCGAAGTCATGAGGTAATGACTAGTGTTGGGATTAAATATTTTGAGCATCAAGAGCTCGAGATCAACATCACGACCGTCTACTTTGCTCGTATGTCTGATGCTGAAATTCATCGATACCTTGCGCTGGAAGATTACAAAGATAAAGCCGGAGCCTATGGAATTCAAAGCTATATTGGTCAATTTATTTATCGAATTGACGGCTGTTTTTATTCAGTCATGGGATTACCTTTATATTTGGTAAGAGAGCTATTGAGCCGTCTACCGGATGATGTAATGATATAATATTGACGGGCTGTTTTTTGTGGCTGTCGATTAATCCATATCGTTTGAGAACTCGATTGCCGCCTAATTCATGGGTTGTCTGCTGGTTTTACAGAGTGGGGTGGCATAAATTAGAGTTTGAAGCAAGCTGGACACTACTTCCTGACTTACTGAGCAAGCCAAACTGAGTTAAACGCGCAGCATAGACTGAGGGGCTCTCAGCCGTTTCTGACGTGTTAATCAAGCATTGAATAGAAGGCTCTTCGCGAAGTGCTGTGATTTGCTTTGGCAGCAGCGTGTTAGGGAGCGCCAACCAACATCCCTCCGGTAATGATTTTGCAATGGACAGGATTTTTGAAAAACCCCAAGAAAATTCTTCTGAAATTCGAATACCTCTACCTGTTTTTATCAGGCTTGCAACTCGTATGGCTGTTTCAAGATTAATATGTTCGGATAGTAAAAGCGAGCATCCCTGAGGTAAATGCTTTATCATTAAATCAGCCTTCTCACATGGAGTTTTTGCAGAGAGATAGAGCTCGGCATTGGGATTTAACTTTTCCACCAAGGTTATGAGGTTTTCTTCTGACAAATCAGGGTCTAGAAGCACAGTACCCTTGGATAAAGAGGATACAATTGCTTCTGCAATAGAGAATGGAGTTTGGGAATCGATTCCAACGGCTCGATCTGTAGGCAATGTTTTTGCAATACCTCTTGCGACCTCGACAGATACTCCTGGTTCTAGCATGAGTAAACCTTGAAGTGGCATGGCACTCGCAATAGCAACAGCCAAATCCACTGTAGTACTTGGGTCCAGTAATACAACGCTGGCGTTTGGTAAAGCACGGATAAGAGATTGAGCGGTTTCAAGCTTCATCGAACCACTTAATTGTAATACATGACGAATAGGAAGATTACGAGCAACCAAGCGGCCATAGGTTATATCAACGGTGTCTTCCAAACGAATGGATGGTCTCATGGTACCTCTCTAGGTTTTATTTTACTCAATCAGCCAGAAAGTGAATTGAAGTTTGAGCTTTTTTCAGTCAAAGCGGCGAATAATAACAACATTGATCCATAATTTCAAAACCACTGCCAAAGGAAAGCAGGGAAAACGCATCTAATGTTTTGAACATTACATGCATGTTTTGCCTACTTGTCCTGCTTTATGTAGGCAAACCGTCAAGCTTGAATGAAGTTTGGAGCTGGATTCCTCGCATAAAGCGAGGAAGGTAGACATTTTGTTTTATTTAATGCGATTAGATGGATCCATAATTTCAACAATGTAAAGCAAAGTTAGCAAAAATAGCACAACAGGGGATTTATAATCCTATGATTCTGGTGTAAATCTATATATAAAACTCAATATTTTATTTTATACTATGGCCTAAGAGGCATTTATGGCGCATTGTAATTTTATTAGACACCAATCACAGACACCAATCACAGTTGGTCATTGCAGTTCAAATATGGTATAATTTTTCGCAAACGGGTGTCCTTATTTCTGCTCTTTAATTAACGCGTATTTCGCCGGCCTTCCCTGGCGAAAAACGCTGCTGCCTTTTTTAAGATTTCTCGCTCTTCTTCAAGTTCAGCAATGCGCGCTTTTAATCGTCTCAATTCCAAGTCTTTTTCATTGAGCTTTGGGTGATTCGGAAAAGCATTTTCTTGGTTGATTCTGTAATTTTTATGCCAATTATAGAGATTATTTTCTGCTACACCTAGCTCTCTTGCCACTTGTCTTAAAGTCTTATCGCTTTGCTCTAACAATTCAATAGCTTTAATTTTGAACTCTTTTGTATAGACATTTCTTACCATTTTTACTCCTTGCTGATGAGATTATATCTCTTAAACAAGATGCACGGCTAATCGAGGTAAGATCATTAAAGTTATTGATCTGAAATAGCAAATAACTTTGTTGGAATGAAAACAGCGTTTACCCACATCCTTGTGGTAAATTTTCTTTTTCTAAAAAAGTTTGACTTTAGGTTTTTTTACGAAAGAACACTCAAACTAAGAATTACTATCTATATTTCTAGCCAAGCCAATCACATTGTTTGTAATTGAAGGCTGATAATTTTTATGGGCGCATTCTATTGAGCGAGCAAAATCATTATCATACCATTGGATGTTATATACGTAACCAGATGCATAGTTACCCTTAACATGTATCAAAGTTGGCTTATCATTAATTTCAAATGTCACAGCTTCCTTAGCCAAACGGACCCCTCCCCTGCTGAGCTTAATGCTATGTTCAGCAAATGCACACGTGCCAATTTCTTTGTTTTCAAAAAACTGTATAGCACCATCCCATCCATTTTCATGATAAGCACCATAAGGTGCAACACCTAGGTTATGTGTCATAAGAGACTCAGGAACGCCTAAAAATGTATATCCCATATTAAGCTCATGGATTGATTTTCTTAAATGAGTACCTTGAGCTAAGTAGTTATCAGAGTTTTTCTGAATTTGATGTGATGCAGTGTGGCGAAATTCCATTAGCTCTTTAGCTCTAGGATTATCTACTTTAATAAATCCATTTTTCTTTTGCTCTTTAAGCATTTTAATTTCTTTATCTTCATCTTCGATTGAACCGCTTAGCTCTGCTACAGGAATAATCTGAATTCCAGAATTCGGTAAAGGTAAATTTTGAGAGTTTAAGTATTGATTTATTTGCTCATTCAAATCTTCTCTACTTGTATATGTTTTATCTTGTGCAAAGCATGCACTAGTGCTCATTAAAAATAACAACGCTAAATTACTTTTTTTCATGTTAAAAATCCTATTAATCTTTAATAATCCCACCAACCATCATAAATACCAAGTAATAGATTCATTATTCATACAATTGGCTCTACTATGAGCGGTAGTAGCATTTATTCCAGCATAACACTGTGCGAATGAAGATAATAAAATTCCAGTTACAACAATTTTTTCACAGATACTCCTTGTTTTTTTCCATTTAGTCTGCGAGTGAACTTATATTCCAAAAATACTAAAGAATTTCATTTATTAGTTTAGAATCAATAGGATAAAAAATAATAAAACCCAGAGACCCAAGCCCATAATAATGCCAAGTGCAAATGATAAAAGTTTTTGGGTATTATTGGGATTGGATATTAACTGGCAATCCATGATAATTAATCCCTTCATTTGTTTGGTGATGGTGAGTCATTAACATGATAAAGCTAATGAATGCTGTGGAGAACCCTGCTATAGCTCCTAGATAAAACCATTTTCTAGTGTTTTTTTTCATCTGTACTCTTATTCCATATGTGTGTTCTGATGAAAAGCGTTTGTTCCATCCCGCTTATCTGATAAGCGGATTTTATAGAGTCATAGCTTTCTATGCAATAACCTGCTAGTGATCCATACAGTAATTTTATTTTACCATCAAATTGACACATAATTATTATTTTCGAAACCTTTGAAGAAGTTCTCGTCTAAGTGAAAACAATAAGCCGAATGATTTCCCTGATGGATGGTTTTTGAGCTTTTCCCTTTTCCCAAGTAATTTAAATGAGGGTTTTCTTTACTCCTCTGCCATACCCTTTCAACCAACGAAAATTCAACAAAGAAATGGTTAATAAATGTGGTTAATTTTTCTATTTCAATAAATAATCAATTTTTACGATTAGTTTAACTACTATATTTCAAATATTTTAATAATTCGGAAAAATCATGCCGTATAGGGAAATTGTATTCGAGCAGGATCAGAAGGAGGTAGGATCAATCTTAAATAAAGCGAGGAACGTAGACATTCTGTTTTCTTTAATGCTATTAGATGCGTTTACCTATGCAAGTGGAAGTTCTTAAAATGACAGCTCAGAGAATACGGGCTAATATTAGATAGAACAGATCAAGGAGACGATCTATGAGAGTTCAAGTGACGGTTATGGCCGTTTTATTATGGATAGCTAACATGGCTTATGCTCAAATCACGCCACCAAGCACCCAGACGGTGCTAATTAATCCCCTTATTATGTATCTAGAAACCTTTGATGGCACTAAAATTAAAATATATATTCCTAGAGAGGAAGTGCTCAAGTTGCAAAATGTTAGCTCAGGAGACTCCGTTTCTCTTTTAGCTCCAGAAGAGGAATTATAACGTTTGTGATTTTTAAATGGATTAAACAATGGCATCATGAACGAATTATTCATCGCTCCAACGTCACCGACTATCAGTGGCAAGCAGCATTTCAACGTTTGCCTTTGTTAAAACGATTAAACCAGGATGAACAAAAACAACTAAAACATCTTGCTATATTATTTCTTCATTATAAGTCCCTTGAAGGGGTTGGCATTGAGGTGACAACACCTATGAAGCTCATCATCGCATTGCAAGCCTGCCTTTTGATTTTAAAACTCGGTTTAGAGTGGTATGAAGGATGGGTGTCTATCGTTATTTATCCCGGTGCGTTTGCTAAAGAACAAATGGAAGTCGATGAATGTGGGGTTGTTCACGAGAGTAAAACCAGTTTAAGTGGCGAGTCATGGGAGCGTGGACCGGTTGTCCTATCTTGGCAAGATGCACAATTTGATCACCGTTTTGAAACAAGAAATGTCGTTATTCATGAGTTGGCTCACAAACTGGATATGCTCAATGGGCAAGCCAATGGCCTGCCACCGCTTCATAAAAACATGTCCATTAAACAATGGGCAGACGCATTCACCCATGCATATCATGATTTTTGTGAGGGTTTGCTAACGAGTCCTGGACCAATCGACTCATACGCTGCGACTTCGCCCGGTGAGTTTTTTGCGGTGTTGTCAGAGTATTTTTTTGAAAACCCAAAAGTTCTTGCTAAACAGTATCCAGATGTGTACCACCAACTCACGCAGTTCTACCGGCAAGACCCGCTCCATTAACATCCAGTTGCCAAAATGACAAAAGCCACGCATTGGTGGCTTTTGCTGAGAGCGAACAAACCACATTCATCAAAAGTGGTGTTCATGCTCTACAGTATAAAGTATAGTGGATGATCTAAAATTGTTCAAATTTCTTGGTCTTTTGATCAAACAAGCATCACAATAATTAAAATCAGAAGTAATAATCCTATACCACCCGTCGGATAATAGCCCCAGCCTCGGCTATATGGCCATGCGGGTAAAACTGCAATTAAAATAAGAATTAAGATAATTAAAAAGAGCAGGTCCATGATAATTTCCTTATAAAATGAATAGTCCTTTATTAAAAATATAGAATAGATTGCTTACTTTTTCGAATTATTTCGAACAATAGTCAATCTTATTGAAAACAAATTGACCATTATCATCCGGCATGATAGAATCCGCTCAATTTTTTTGTTGGGAATGTAGTTTATGGCCATGACATTGAATTGGGGTCTTTTTACCGCACAAAACGTGCGGCCTACCGATGTTGGTTCACGAGAAAATGCCATAAAAGTACTCATGGCTTCGGCTAAAAAAGCGGCGCAACAAAATGACATTAAGCGATCTTTAAAAACCTACATAGAAGCGCTGTCATTGATTCCTGAAGAAAATGCTTCGTATTTTTCAACGTATATTTTGGATTGTCGGCGAAATCTCTTAATGCTTTTGACTGAACATCTTGATTCGTTTGAACCCTCTGAATTAAGGGGATATCGCAATCAGCTCTATCCAATTTCTAAATCACTTCGAGCGATTGTTTTAACCCATAAGCGCCAACGTCAGGTTAATTATCAAGAGATGCAATCGTTGACGCAACTTTATAAAAAGCCTTTAAACCTAGGATTAAACAGCTTAGTAGGCGCATTGTTGATTGCAATGGGTTTTATTCCCTACTGGATTTTATGCGCATTTTGTTTAGTTGTTTCGGATATCCTGGTTACATCACTTTGTCTTATGATAAGTCTTTCATTACCCGCCGTTGGCTCTGCTTTGCTTAGTGTGTTGTTACCAGTCATTTATTTCTCTTATACCGTTGCGGTGAGTGCTATGGCAGGATTTGGAGCGGGTCTTGCTTTAGCCTCTTGTGTTTTTCTTCCTCTTGCAGCGATCGCAATGGCCGTTGGTTTGACTGCTTTTTTGGTTGGGAAATATTATGCTCCTGAGCCTAGCTTAACGTTATCCCATGATGATCCAAAACGAGTATATCAAGCCCTATTTTTACTAGATTACTTAGGGGAAGAAAACGCCATTGATGCGCTATCGCAATGCGTGAGAACTCATTTTGATGACTTAGAGGATATATTGTGCGCTGATTATCAATCTGAGCGGAAAAATGAGATGAATCCTATTTTGTCAGCTCTTGATGCAACACAGATTCAAAGAATCGAAGCCATGGGATCTCTAAGCCATGATGACACGCATCCGTCAATTTAATTGGTAACTATAAGAAGTTCAACGCTTCAAATAATTTCTCTAGACACATTAAGAAGTAGGTCTATACTAATTACTCCTCCAAAGAAAAAAAACGCTACGGAACTTCGATGCTGGAATTTCTTGCCTTTGATATCATCATCATTAGTTTTTTATTGGAATTTTTAGATATTTATGCTGGCATGGGGTTTGGCATGATAACCCCCGTTCTCATTCTTTTAGAGTATCAACCTTTAGACATTATTCCTCCTGTGTTGCTTTTGTCCTGCCTATTTGGTTTATCCGCCGCTTTTTTTCATCATTGGTTTGAAAATGTTTCTTTTACTGAGCCTTTGATTTTAAAAATCGTTAGCACCACGATTTTATTAGGGCTTATAGGCATTGTCGTCGGTGTTGGGGTGGCTGTCTTTATGCCCGTTAAACTCCTGGAGTTATACATCGGGGTATTAATTGTTCTACTTGGTGTTATCGTTATCCTTAGGCGTTCGCCCATTTTGTTTTCATGGCGAAAACTTGGTTTTGTAAGCCTAGTAGCTGGTTTTAATAAAGGCATGTCTGGAGGTGGTTATGGGCCAATCCTAACCAGTGGTCAAATATTATCCGGTATTTTAAACAAGCAATCGGTCAGCATTACGGCTTTAGCCGAAGGGGTGGTTAGTTTGGTTGGTTTTGCTACGTTTTTTTTATTTTCCAGAGTTCACATCAATTGGACTTTGGCTGTCTCGATGTTGATTGGTGGCGGTTTGGCTGTTTTACCAGCCACCTACGTGGTAAAAATTAGTCGGGTCGTTCATTTAAAAATTGTGATCGGTTTAACGAGTATTGTTCTCGGCCTCGCCATGCTAATTCAAAAATTGATTTAATTTACCCGACATCCCGCACGGGTGTCTTTTTATCTAAAAAATACTGTGGTGCGAAATGTCGGATTTACCTTGGGTTGTATTCAATACGAACCAGCCTATCGTTTTTAAAGTATAAACTGATATTTCGCACTTCGTTTGCTACGTTTCCTTTTCGCCAAGTGTAGGCATAATCCCAGCGATTGGTATTAAATACGGGGCTCAATAGACTGGTTCCCATTAAGATGGCAACGTCTTGCTTACTCATGCCAATTTTTAAACGCTCAATTTTCGAGTCGGGTAACAAATTTCCTTGTTGTACAGCACGTTTTTGAAAATCGTAAGACGCACAACCTGAGAGTAAAAGAAAAGTTATGAGAAAGATGAGAATGTTTCTTATTCGCATTTTTTTTGCCTGTTTGGTAAAATCCGGCCATAATACCACGCAATATTGATAAATTCATCTGAGTCTTTCCAATCAATCCTTGCCTTGTGATTTACTCAGTTCATATCGGGAGTTACGGTGGAAGAAAGTCAACAGCTCAAAGAGGTTGGGTTAAAAATTACAATGCCTCGGTTAAAAGTATTGCAAATCCTTGAGCAGTTTCGTGATCACCATGTGAGTGCGGAAGAGATTTATAAAGCGTTATTGGACATGGGAGAAGACGTTGGCCTGGCTACAGTGTATCGTGTGTTAAGTCAGTTTGAAAGTGCAGGCCTTGTTCATCGACATAATTTTGAGGGTGGGTATTCGGTCTATGAATTAAGCCAGGGTGAGCATCATGATCACTTGGTTTGTGTTAAATGTGGGCGAGTTGAGGAGTTTCTCGATGAAATTATTGAAAAGCGACAAGCCATGATAGCAGAACGCGCGCAATTTAAAATGACGGATCATTCCCTTAATATTTACGGACTGTGTGTTGATTGTCAGAAAAAAGGCCGCTAAGGTTCTAGCTTAACAGGGATTGTTTTTGCTTGTTCTATCCAGTCTTCAATGCTAGTCTTCCCAGGTAGCGCCCGAACCAGTTTGGTCTGCTCATTGTATTCTTGCATGAGTGCCATGAGCTTTTCAGGGTTACATAATGATAGTTGTTGTACAGAGCCCACGCCACAATGAATTAACAGTTCGGCATACTCTTCACCTATTCCATTAATTCTTGATAAATCAGCCTGTTGAGTCCATTTTAAAATAAGTTTCGAGTTTATCCCAGTGGCTTTAGCCAATTGTTGCCGTTCATTGGGTTGACTGCACGCTTCTAACAATTGATCTTGATCTTCAATTCCAGCTTCATGCAGTAACGCGATGAATTTGACGCCGATGCCTTCCAGTTGCGATAACTTACACATCTTGGCTCCATTAAATTACGCAGGGGGCTTAATTAATTATATACTGGAACCAGCCTGTTTTGTTCTTGTTTTGAACAATTTTTTGCGGTCATATGATTTTCATTAACTGGGTGATGCTATCACTTAAGGTAGAATAAAGAGCTTTCAAGGAATCATCATCATTCACCAACGCCTGATTGCATTCCACTTCAATGCCTAAGTAATCATTTTCTAAATGTTTTTTACGAAGCGCTGCAGTAAACCCATCGCTTGAGCCGGTATAGGGGTAGTTGAGTCGTATGCGATAAGGAGGTGAGTGATTAAACATTAAGTTTTGCCAAATACGGCACACTTCTTTTTCGCCATGTCGTTTTGAATCATAGAGTAGAGCAATGGCTGCTTTGCGGGTAACCCCAGCTAACTCAGGGGTAAAAGTATGAATGGATAAATGTAAAACTTGATTTCCTTTGTCTATATGATGTTGTATGGCTCCGCTGACTCGATCGCGATAAGGATGATAATAGGCCTCAATAATCTGGTTTTTTTGGGTTTTGGGCAATGATTTTGTGAACTTTGAAAAACATTTGGGGTGCTTTAAACTGCGATTACAATCAATCAATAAGCGTGTAATTGTTGTTTTGAAATAATCGCAATCCAATACGGAATGGAGATGATTGGCAATCCCTAATGCGCCAATATCCCACGCAAGATGGGTTTCTAAAATATCTTCATGATCGGCAAAAAGGTGTTGATAAGGTTCTGGAACCTCATTGCCTCCATGCTCAGAGCTTAATACCAAAACGGTGGATTTCATTTTAATTCTGCCTGCTTAAAATCGCTTTACGCTTTAAACAACTTATTCTCAATTAGGCAATTGCCCAGTTGGCGATAGACCTGTTTTAATGTGTCGCGATTATAGTTATTTTGACAGGCGCGTAAAATTCGCTCACTAAGATTACCATGGCTCAAAATATGTTCTAATGCAAGTTGACTGTTTGAATTGAGCTCACTGCTGATGCGCTCAATGAGTAAAGTCCAGACTTCTCGTAAACTCATGCGGCGAGGAGGCAATTGCCATTGCTCTAATAACCTCGAATCATCAACTTCCACCGCTAAGCCATATTTCATGCTGGCATCATAAACAGCCTTTAAAGGCTCGCTTGGACAAATGTTTTCTAAATAGAGTGCTGAGTTTTGATGCCAATGGTTTAAAATGGCATGAATGGCATGAGCAATGGCAATATCAGCATAAACGCACTCTTGTGAGTCAATGATACGAATTTCTACGGCCATGCTTTCAAATTTTGCAATAGCGCCACGGGAATTTAGCCATTCATATTGTAAAATGCCATTGGGATCAAACGCTCGAATATCGGCATACATCGGATTTAAGATTTCTTTTTCATATTGTGCTTTTGAGGTAATGAATTCGGGAATGATTTGCCCGCTGATGGAGGGGATCCGCTGTTGATTGCGACCATAAAAATCAAGTCTTGAATCAAGTAAGCCGGTAGGTTTGCCATCTAGAAAAGGTGTGCTTGCCGCTAAAGCCGGGATCAAAGGCAACAACAGACGTACTGCGTTGTGTAATTGAGCAAATTCTTCATCGTTTGAAAAGGGCAGGTTCACATGCATGCTTTGTAAATTCGCCCAACCATGACCTTGGCAATTAAAAATTTCATCGTATTGCTGATAGATGCTCTTATCCCCATGGGGCCAACGATGTGTTTCTAATAGAGGATCCATCCAAGGATGTGCTCCGGTCGGTAAAAACTGCAAATTGAGTTCTTGCAGGCGCGGCTGCAACTCTAAAATCGTTTGTTGAAACTGCTCGGCAATAGGGGTCTTGGGGGCTTTGGGGCCATAATTTTTTAATTCAAGTACATGCATGACCAATTCATTGCTGGCTGCAATTTCTCCTAGGGGGACCTCATTGACTAATTCCCCTGCAAGCATATGAAGAATGGCATCACTTTTGGGTTGTACGGCTAAAGTATCTCGGTCGACAAGCATGTATTCAATTTCGATGCCTAAGACGGAAAAAATAGGATAACTAGACATAACCATGTTTCCTGCGAATACGCTGTAAAAATACACTCATAATTTTCTGGTATAAAGCTTCACCCATGACTTGATCTTCCACACCAAAGTCAATATTAGGGTTATCATTGACTTCAATAACGTAATGCTTGTCTTTGACGCTTTTAATATCGACACCGTACAAGCTATCACCTATCAGCTTGGTGGCTTTCAAGGCGGTTTTGATAACGCCTTCAGGGACTTTGTCCAAAGGAACGGTATCAAACTCTCCTTCAACGTCTTCTTTTGTGGAGTTCCAATTATAAATCTGCCAATGATCTTTCGCCATATAATATCGACAGGCATACAAAGGCTGATTATCCAGTACTCCAATACGCCAATCAAATTTTGTTGGAATAAAAGGCTGAATTAAAATAAGATCGGAGGTTTTTAAAAATTGTGCTAGGGATTTTTGTAAAGATTTTTCATCTTCGATTTTAATTACTCCGTGTGAGAATGCACTATCGGGTTTTTTTAATACACAGGGAAATTTTATGTTGGGCAACACCGTATCATACTTGCTGATAAATAAGGTTTCTGGCGTTAAGATTTGATGGCTGCGCATGAGCTCAGCTAAATATACCTTGTTGGTGCATTTGACGATGGACTGGGGATCATCGATGACCACCAGGTTTTCCTGAGCAGCGCGACGGGCAAAACGATAGGTGTAATGATCCACGGCGGTGGTTGCTCGAATGAAGAGCGCGTCATACTCTGCGATAGATTTGCTGTCATTTTTATCAATGATATCAATATTGAGCCCCATCGACTCACCGATGCCAACAAAGGCTTCTATGGCTTTTTGATTGGAAGGGGCATTTTCTTCTGTTGGGTCAACTAGAATCGCTAAATCATGATACCGTTGTTTTCTTCGCCATTGATGAAAACGCTTTTTAGCAAAATATGCTTCAGCGGATTCACGCATAAAATCATAATGATTAAGTGGCACGTCAGCCATGGATAACGGTGTAACTTTTTTAATGCACCAATGTTTTTTCTTTTCTAATTCAAATCGAATCAAGGGCAAAGGAAAAAGACCATGCAGCTTTTTGGCTAAAGCCGCGTGTCTTTTTGCCATGTTTTGCCCAAAATAAAGACTAAAGACGAATTCTTTTGCTTTAATATTTTGTAGGCTATGCTGAATTTCCTCATCTATTTCTTGCGAGATCTGTTTGCTAAGACTCGTGCTTAAAACATCTTGGATATTTAATACAGAGGGAATGGTTTTATGATCACGAGCATGCGCTAATAACGAAACGTAATAACCAATCGTTTGATAATTGTAAGACTTGCAAAGATTAATAATCCGCATGGATTTATTTTGATAATATTCTTCATTGGATAAATAGTCGAATGCATGAACAACAGGAGTGGAAGGCCCCATGAATTCCCAACTCTGGGGGTCATCAGTTACCAACACGGTTTGCATAGTTATTATCACCTTTGGGTTGGATTATTAGTAAATTGGCATCATAGGTTAGAACGCCGAGCATAATAGCATTAATTAAACGATTGCTACTTACTTTGTAATAATTATTATGAGACAAGGGATTTTCACGGTGTGGATCGGCCACAATGATATGGCGTTTGCTTTCATCATAGCCGCAAAGCACCACAAAATGACCGCAAGGAGTTCCACGTACATCATCATAATGCGCTACTCCATCGGTAGTATAAATTTCTCTTGGGCTTCGGTATAAGTAGGTGGCGCTTAATCCTGTTAAAATGGGAATGTTTTGTGAAAAATATTCTTTGAGTAAATTCACATTGATGGTGGTAAAGCGGACCTTTCCGCCCATTTCCAAAAATTGTTGATAGGCGATACTGGATTGGATAATGCCTTTATCCCATTTATGTTTCATTTGGGCATCAAGTTTTGAGATAAGAATATCGCTTCGTGCCTCGTCATTTTTAAACCACGTAGGGTCAAATACATCTAAATTATTAATGTAGATGGTTGTATCAAATCCTTTGGCTAGCGCATGCTTTCCAAGCAAAGGAGCAAGAGTACCCCCCGATAAAGAGCGTTCAACATCCGCAATAACTTGCTCTAGAGTAATCTTTAGACCAAGGTATTGATATATAGCATGTAAGCAGGTTGGTCCGCAGGTTTCGTCGTCAGGTTGCGTGTTAATTTTAAGATCAATCATGAGTTAGCATTCGCAAAAAAGCGGTTAGTACTACTAGTCAGCGCTACACGTACATTATTTTTAAATTAGAATGCCTGGTGAGCTTTGTCAATTGCTTTTCCCATATTGCTTGGGCGGGTTTTCGTGGTTACTGAATGACTTTCAAAGAAAGCTCAAGCACAAAATGGGCAACTTCTTGAGCCTCTGTAGGATGGGTATAATTCGTAAAAGCGGTTACCTTAATGGGCTTATTAATTCGCTCGCCTGATTTGATGGATTCTTGAATCATGGCTTTGACCGTTTCTCCCATGGTGCTGACAAAATAAACATCGGATTCAGGACGACTTAAAAAATTGGCTTGAAAAGATTTAAAGACTAAGGATGCATTGACGTTAGCGGACTTTGCATGATAAAAACCATGTAACCCTCCAGCAATATCAGCCCCTACGGCTAGCGCACCAAAATACATGGAATGAAGATGATTTTTAGTGCGCCTCTTTAAAGGGAGCTTAACGACGATTTCAGTATCAGATAAATGAACCAATCGGGGCCTAGTATACCCTATCATCGGCACGTTTAAGCGTCCAAAAATCCATAAAAAAAATTTAAACCTTGTGAGCGATTTCACGTTTTGTTCTCAGTGGTTTCATTAACGCTTAAGTTTGAAATGATTTTTTTAACGCCTTTAATGGCACTCACTCGTTTTAAAATCGCAGCGATGGATTTATCACTTTTCACCGTGCCAGTTAGGGTCACTACGCCATTATCCGTAGTAGCATTAATACCAACCAAAGGAATGGATTCATCGTCCAACACCTTCGCTTTTAAAACAGCAGCTTCAACCTTGGCCGTAATGTATGCGTCTGTAAAAGCCGTATTGACGCGTTTAATGTCTAAATTTTCCGTATCGACGCTTTTAACGCCTTTCGTTGTTTTGGCGATGCGAAGAGCAGAAACAAAGGCTTCTTTATTTTTAACATGGCCACTCAACGTTACAACGCCATGATCGGTAGAAACGGATAGTTTCAAGGGATTAAGATTTTTGCTTTTTGTAAATTGTGCCGTGATTTTTGTGGTAATGACCGCGTCACTGATTTCTTGCTCAAGCTGCTTAATGTTATTGAGCTCAGCGGCTTGGACTTGTGAGACCAACAAGACAAGCGTTGAGGCTAAAATGAAAGAAAGAAATTGCCGCATGATTCTGTTCTATACAATGACCCATGAGAGCAAGTATAACATTGACTATTTAATAACTGCCAGGCCATTCACAGAGATATCCACAGAAATTGTGGATAATTAACGTGAATTAATTACGGCTCATGTTCGCTATTGAAGAGCCATATTAATGGTGGGAATAATATATTTGCCTTGCGCATTGGCAATTACTAAGACCGTAAAATCTATGGTTAAATTCAATTCGGGAATGCGTATGAGTTGATGAACTCGCCAATAAGGAATTCCTGCAAAAAAATTACTTTTGCTCACTACGCCAGACTCTAAAATGGTAGCAGGGCCAATGGCTTTTGGATGTAAAACAAGCTTATTGGCTTGGACAATCTGTATGTAGTTTTGCAAAAAGTCACCTAAAGCATTCCAGGCATTGTAGGTATAATTTGGCCGCATTCGCTGATATAAATCTTCATTGTCAGTGTAATCAATGGCTAAGGTTTCAAGTAACGTCTTTTGAGTCCAATCGCTCACCCCAGGATCATTTGCATAACTTAAAGAAGAACATAATAGAGGAACAACAAGAAACAAACTTAAAATTGTTCGGCGACTCATCATTTATTCCTTTATTGTATACACTAATAAGAGTTAGCGTTGCTTCATTGTTTGTTTAATTAGTATAGCAGAGATATAATCTGTGTTTTTTTAAGTCAGATCGAGTGAGTCAGTCATGATTAGTATTAAAGGGGTAAGAACGCATAATTTGAAAAATCTCAATATTGACTTACCTCGGGATAAGCTTATTGTGATAACAGGCCTTTCGGGATCAGGTAAGTCTTCACTCGCTTTTGATACCTTATATGCTGAAGGGCAAAGACGGTATGTAGAGTCACTTTCTGCCTATGCTCGTCAATTTCTCTCTATGATGGAAAAGCCAGATGTTGATTCCATTGAAGGGCTATCCCCTGCCATCTCCATTGAACAAAAAGCAACTTCACATAACCCACGTTCAACCGTTGGTACTATAACTGAAATTTATGATTATCTCAGGCTTTTGTATGCCCGTGTTGGCGATCCACGTTGTCCCACTCATGGTGGGAGTTTAAATGCGCAAACCATCAGTCAAATGGTGGATCAGGTTTTGGCGTTGCCCAAAGAGAGTAAAGCGATGATTTTAGCGCCGGTCGTTCGTGAACGAAAAGGCGAGTTTGTTCAATTATTTCAACAGCTTCAAGCAAAAGGGTATGTGCGCGCTAGAATTGATGGAGATCTTTATGAGTTAGACGATCCACCTAAGCTTGAACTAAGAAAAAAACACACCATTGAGGTCGTGATTGATCGCTTTAAAGTGAGAGACGATTTATCACAACGTTTAAGTGAGTCATTCGAAAACGCACTAAATCTTGCCGATGGATTGGCTGTTCTTGCAGGTGTTGATAGCGAGTTTGATGAGTTAGTTTTTTCGTCGAAATTTGCCTGTTCCGAGTGTGGGTACAGTTTAAGTGAACTTGAGCCGCGACTGTTTTCTTTCAATAACCCGATGGGGGCATGTCCTTCGTGTGATGGGTTAGGCGTTGATCAGTTTTTTGATCCAAAACGTGTGGTTCATGATGAAACGATAAGCCTTGCTGATGGTGCTGTTAGGGGCTGGGATAAGAAAACAACGTATTATTTCACGATGCTTGAATCCTTGGCCAAGCACTATGATTTTTCAGTCGCTACGCCTTTTTGTGACTTGCCCGACACCATCCGTTCGCTCGTACTTTATGGAAGCGGGAAAGAAGTGATCGAATTTAATTATCAAAGTCCTCGGGGTGGTTTTGTTCAGAAAAGCCATGCGTTTGAAGGCATTATCCCCAACATGCAACGAAGATATCGCGATTCGGATTCGGACATGGTTCGTGAAGAATTGGCGAAATATTTATCCGCTCGTCCTTGCCCCTCTTGTCATGGTTCGCGCTTGCGGGTCGAGGCGAGAAATGTGTTCATCGCCGAAAAAAGTTTGCCTGAAATCACCGCTTTATCCATTGAAAATGCGCATGAATTTTTTAACGCGTTAACCCTTCCAGGAAGTCGCGGAGAAATCGCTGCAAAAATTAATAAAGAAATCGTCGAGCGTTTAGGTTTTTTGGTTAATGTGGGGCTTGATTATTTAACCCTAGCGCGCAGTGCTGAAACGCTTTCAGGTGGTGAAGCACAACGAATTCGATTGGCCAGTCAAATTGGATCGGGATTGGTTGGGGTGATGTATATTTTGGATGAGCCTTCGATTGGACTGCATCAAAGAGACAACGATCGCTTACTCAAAACGTTAACGAGACTTCGTGATTTAGGGAATACCGTGATCGTGGTAGAGCATGATGAAGACGCGATCCGAACAGCAGATTTCGTTTTAGATATTGGCCCTGGGGCTGGTGTGCATGGTGGTGAAGTGGTTGCATCTGGGACACCTAGCGAGATCATGGAAAAAGAGCGTTCTTTAACTGGACAATATTTGTCTGGTAAGTTATGCATTGAAGTGCCTAAACAACGGATTGCGATAGATCCGGAAAAAGTGATTCAACTCAAAGGGGTATCTTGCAACAATTTAAACCAAGTTGACGTGACGATACCTCTAGGGGTTATGACCTGTGTCACGGGGGTGTCTGGCTCAGGAAAATCAAGTCTAATCAATGACACGTTATATCCTTTAGCAGCCAATCAATTGAATCGAGCCAGTATGCAAAAGGTCGGTGAAGTCCAAGAAATATCGGGACTTGGATTATGCGATAAGGTCATCGATATTGACCAAAGCCCAATTGGACGAACACCTCGTTCAAATCCAGCAACGTATACTGGGATTTTTACACCAATTCGCGAGCTCTTTGCTAATACGCCAGAGGCAAGAGCGCGAGGATATCAACCAGGACGGTTTAGTTTTAACGTTCGGGGTGGGCGTTGTGAGGCGTGCCAAGGCGATGGATTAATTAAAGTCGAAATGCACTTTTTACCTGATATTTACGTGACTTGTGATGTTTGTAAAGGAAAGCGCTACAATCGTGAAACGCTTGATATTCACTATAAAGGAAAAACCATTCACGAAGTGCTGCAAATGACTGTTGAAGAAGCGCGCGAATTTTTTGATGCCATCCCAATAGTTGCGCGAAAGTGCCAAACGTTAATCGATGTGGGTTTATCATACATTTCCTTAGGTCAGAGTGCGACCACCTTATCCGGGGGTGAGGCACAACGCATTAAATTAGCCCGTGAATTATCTAAACGAGGAACGGGAAGCACCTTGTATATTTTGGATGAGCCTACTACCGGACTACATTTTCATGATACAAAACAATTGTTAAAGGTACTGACTCGTTTACGTGATCAAGGAAATACCATTTTAATCATCGAACACAACCTTGATGTGATCAAAACAGCGGATTGGATTATCGATTTAGGCCCTGAAGGAGGCAGTAAGGGAGGCGAAATTATCGCTACCGGCACGCCTGAAGAAGTGGCGTCCTGTGCTGAGTCCTATACGGGTCAATTTTTACGCCCTTTACTAAGCTAACGCTCACGTACTACCGATGAAGATCGGTGGATACTACGGTCAAAGCCGCAGTAGGTAGGCGTAATGAGGATACTACGGTCAAAGCCGCAGTAGGTAGGCGTAATGAGGATACTACGGTCAAAGCCGCAGTAGGTAGACGTAGTGAAGTTGGTTTTTATCGTACAACCTACGTGCTGTGCTTTAAGCACAGCATCCATGCTAGAAGTCATCAAGGTCGGTGGATACTGCGGTCAAAGCCGCAGTACGTAGGCGTAGTGAGGATACTGCGGTCAAAGCCGCAGTAGGTAGGCGTAGTGAGGATACTACGGTGAAAGTCGCAGTAGGTAGACGTAGTGAAGTTGGTTTTTACCGTACAACCTACGTGCTGTGCTTTAAGCACAGCATCCATGCTAGAAGCTATCAAGATCGGTTGATACTGCGGTCAAAGCCGCAGTAGGTAGGCGTAATGAGGATACTGCGGTGAAAGTCGCAGTAGGTAGACGTAATGAGGATACTGCGGTCAAAGCTTCACGGTCAAAATCGAAGAATGTCAGGTTAAAATCAAATGTCTTATTTGTTTGCATTTTCAATGCTTTAGGTTTATTACTTAACTTATAATATCTTAAGGAAATATAATCATGAGTACCTTTCTAATCGCAGTATTAATTATCGTTGTTCTTATATTTTTCTGGATTATTGGTGTCTATAACAAGCTCATTTCTTTAATTGAGGCCATTAATAATAACAAACGCCAGATTGATATTCAGTTGGATCGCCGGTTTAAGGTGTTTCAATCTTTAATTGAGTCCGTGAAAAAATACATGGATTATGAAAAAACCACGCTCAAAGACGTAGTGGCACTGCGTAATAAAGCTGAGGCGGCTAAAGAAGCAGGGAATGAAAAGGAACGAATTGCTGCTGAAGAAGGGATCTCACGCATAGCTTCGGGTTTGAATGTGGTTTTTGAACAATACCCAGATTTAAAAGCCAGTCAAAACGTAATTCAACTCCAAGAAGAGATTGTCAATACGGAGAATAAATTATCCTATGCAAAACAGGCCTATAACGACAGCCTGGAGCGATATAATGCTAAGAAAAAATCATTTTTTGAATCCATGGTGGTGAGTATTTTCCCCTCAAAACTGGATAAAGATTTTACCTATTGGTCATTACCAGAAGATCAAATCCAAGCTCGGGAAGATTATACCGTTAAACTATAACTTTGCAGGCTAAACCATGGGTTTATCGGATTATCATGCAACGACAGCCGATTGGCGAGAAGCGCTTCGAAAAAATGAGCGTAAAACGCGCTATGTGATTTTAACGTTTTTGGCTATTTATATCGGAGTGGGCTTAATCGCTGATGTGTTTATTCTCCAAGCGGAGTACCCTAACGCTTCGATTAGTCAATGCCTTTTCGCTCTAATTACCTTTCGTTTTATCCCATACGCCACCTTAATTATGGCAGGGATAGGCGCCATTTCTCTTTTAATTACCTATGCCATGTATGATCGCATTATGCTATTAGGAACCGAATCGCGCGAAATTACACCAGATACCGCCACCACGTTAAAAGAAAAACAATTGTATAATGTGGTCGAAGAAATGAAAGTCTCTGCTGGACTTCGTTATATGCCTAAAGTGTATCTGATTGAAGCGAATTACATGAATGCCTTTGCAAGCGGGTATAGTGAGAAGTCGGCGATGGTAGCTATTACGCGTGGGCTTATGGAGAAGCTTGATAGAGCGGAAATGCAAGCGGTTATGGCCCATGAATTAAGCCATATTCGCCATCATGATATTAAATTAACGTTAATGGTTGTTGTATTAAGTAATATTTTACTGATTGTCATCGATCTATTATTTTACTCAGTGATTTTCAATCGAAATAATCGACGACAGGATAATCGTCTGGTATTTGTGATTATCGCATTAAGATACATTTTGCCTCTTATTACGGTCGTATTAGCACTCTTTTTAAGTCGTACCCGTGAATACATGGCCGATTCTGGCTCGGTGGAGTTAATGCGTGATAATGAGCCGATGGCCCGGGCATTAATTAAAATTAATCAGGACCATCAAGAAAATGCAGAAGAATATGCCGAAGCATACGGTCAAACCGCACATGAGCAATTGCGTCAAGCTTCTTATCTCTTCGACCCGTCTGATTTGGACCCCGTCAAATCATTCAACAACGCGTTTTCAACGCATCCAAATTTGGAAGAGCGCTTAAAAGCCATTGGTTTTATAAAAAAATAACACGCGCATTAAACATGCCTCCCAAACTTAACACAAACTTTGCAAAAAAAGAGACGTTGAAGGTGGAATCACAAAGCAAGATAAACTATTATTAAGAACAGATAGGCAGCAAGAAATTGAACAGCCAACATTATCAAATTGGAAGCCAGATAGAGAATGTGGTGTGCAAGCTTAGTAAAACTAAGAAGCCTAAAGCATTCCAGAGGCATCCACCTAGGCTACTAGGACTGATTCAATTCTGCTGTCTATTTTTTTTAATCTCTAATTCCTACCCCTTTTTTCAATAGCACTAAATTTAATAACATCAATCCAATTATTAAAGCACCAATAATGCCTAAGGCTGTAAATAAACTCACTTCCTCTGTGCCAATCATAACGGTACGTAACGCGTTAACCATATAAAAAATTGGATTTAAATAAGTGAGTTTTTGCCAAAAAGGAGACAACATACCCACCCCATAAAATACGCCACCTAAATAGGTTAATGGAGCTAGGATAAACGTGGGGACAATGGCTACGTCGTCAAAATTGCGAGCCAACATGGCATTGGTGAAACCAGCTAAAGAAAATAATCCAGAAACCAAGATCACAACCAGCAGAGTTAAGGGTAGATGGTAGAAATCCAAATCAACAAAAAAAAATGAAACTATATAAACGAGCAATGCCACAATCATGCCACGCAAGATCCCACCCAGGGTAAACCCTAATAACAGCAAACTATAATGCATAGGGCTAATGAGCATCTCTTCAATGTTTTTTTGAAATCGGATACTAAAAAGCGAGTTAGACACATTGGCATAAGCGTTCGTAATGACCGACATCATGATTAATCCTGGAGCAATAAATAGCGAATAACTTACTTCTTCAATCGGTCCAATTCGATCACCGATGACGGCTCCAAAAATTAAAAAGTACAATAAAGTTGTGATTACCGGGGGTAAAAACACCTGGGATGCAATGCGAAACATACGAACCATTTCACGCCGCACTAGGGTATATACTGCGATGGCTTGCTTATTGATGATCATGTTTAATCAGATCCAAAAATAATTCTTCTAGTCGATTGGTTTTATTGCGCATACTTCGTATTTTAAGCCCGTGTTCTGACAATACGGTGAACACATCGTTTAACGAATATCGATTATCCATTCGAAGCTCGAATGTGTCATTACCCAGTTTAAGCGCATCAAAAGACGCTAGGGTGGGCAATTCGTCAAAGGGTTCAAGGGTATTGAATACAAATGTTTGATGATGAAGACTTTGTAATAACGCACTCATCGACGTATTAGCAATAATTTCTCCCTGAGCAATGATGGCAATGTTTTTACATAATTGCTCGGCTTCTTCAAGATAATGGGTGGTTAAAATAATCGTAGTACCTTCCGCATTTTTCTGGGTTAAAAAGTCCCACATGCTTCGTCGAATTTCAATGTCTACACCCGCCGTTGGCTCATCTAAAATCAGGACCTTAGGTTTATGAATGAGTGCGCGAGCAATCATTAATCGTCGTTTCATACCACCTGATAAATGCCGTACGATGGACTTTCTTTTTTCCCACAAACCCAATTGACGCAAAAGCGATTCAGCTATAGGGGTGGCTTCTTGTCTTGTAATCCCGTAGTAGCCGGCCTGATTTAATAAGATTTGTTCACACGTTTCAAAAATATTTAAATTAAATTCTTGGGGCACTAGCCCCAAACACGATTTGGCTTGTTCAGTTTGAGTATCAAGATTATAGCCATTAATTCGAATGGTCCCGGCGGTTTTGGTTAACAACGTCGCAATTAAACCGATGGTGGTTGATTTTCCAGCGCCATTGGCGCCGAGTAAGGCAAAAAAATCGCCAGATTTAACGGTTAAATCAATCCCTTTTAACGCTTCGATGCCATTTGCGTAGGTTTTATAAAGCTGCCGTATTTCCAAAGCATATTCTTTGTCTTGGAGAGAATCCATCGTGACTGGTGTTCCTATTCAGAGCGGAGAAAAATGGCAATTGCATGTTATTTTGCGGTTGAATGGGCACAATAGCAAGTTTTCTTAGGGTTCAATATTGGGCAAATGCATCTAATTTTTTGAACATTACACGCTTTTTTAGCCTACTTGCCTTGCTTTATGCCTGTCTCATTAACACATCTTAAGCCTACGCCGCATGGCTTGACCGAGTGGCTCAGTGTTTTAGCGCAGTACCGATGAAGTAAAGACCCTTGTATTTCAGTAATGAATTTTTTAATATCAAATCCCCTAAAAGTCCTCTCTAAATGGAATAAAGCATGCAGCAAGCACGCTCGCCAGTGAAGGTGGAAGGTCTTAATGGTCATATTTTGCTTTGCCAATCGATGCAGATGATTCATTTAGGCTTAAATTCTCCTTATACCATTATTTTGACCGGTGTAACCCACTCTTTCTTGGACATTCGTCATTTTCGAAACTGTACGGTTCATGTGGTTGATACTTCCGCGGTTTATCATGGGGAGTTGGTGAGCTTAGAACAGGAGGTGAGCGATCGTGGTGAAGCGCATTTTAAACTTCAACTAGCCTCTTCGCTTCATCGCTTAAGGCATGCGGCTAACCATGCTGTATTTATAGATCAAAGTCCAGTTGAAATTCTACAAGCTATTTGTAAAACCAATCATATTAAAGCAAAGTTTAATCTGAAAAATCTTGAATACCGATTGCCCTACACCGTCCAAGGAGATGTAAGTGATTATGATTTTTTACTGCATGTTTGCATGATGCATGGGATCGTTTTTTATTATCGTCACGACCAGCATGAAGCCCGCTTACACTTTACGAATGATGCGTATCATGAAGAATGCCATGAGCTTGTCTTTAATCCAGGAAATGGCTTGGTCAATAGCAAAAACACCATGACTTCCATTCGTTATTGGCAAGTCAAACTTCCCGAAATGATTTGCTTGAAAGGCAGCCAAGAAGGAAACCCAGATGTGGTATTTCATCATCAAACAACCAATCAGACTTCTATTGTTGGGCATGGCTCGCTTCATTTAAATTATCCAATCGGGTTTGAGAGTCAAGAAGACTGTGTGCGTTATGCAAACCAATTGCAACATCAGCTCGATTGGCAACGAGAATGGGTAAAAACTGAAGTTGTTGGTTTAGCGCTTCAGGCGGGTGATCGTGTCATGATCACAAATCATCCTGCACCAATTTTAAACCGTTCGTTTCGTGTCCTCAATGTATGTGCGAGTATGGATGGTTCAGAGTCTAATTTCTCGCACCCTGCTAAAACCACCGCCTATTTAATTACATCAGAGCGCAACTATCTTCTGCCTCAACCGGACACGGTGATGCCTTGGCAACATGAAATTCATGGTGAGCCACCGCCGGGATTAATGCAATCTATAATGGTTGCCTTACCATCCTTAACCTTAGCAGAAATCTATGGCGACAATAAAAACCAAACATTGCTTGATGAACAAGGACGATACCGGGTTAAACGCTTGCTTGATTCGTTAGACCATACACCGTTGATTAGCCATCCAGTTCGACAATTGCAGCCAGTTGCTGGAGCGCATTCTGGCATGCATTTTCCTTTGAAACCTGGAGCGCGTGTGGTACTGGCATGTCTTTATAATCGATTAGATAAACCCATTATTATGGGGGTGTTACCCGATCCCAAACAACGTTCCCCAGTTACAGAAGCAAACCGTACCCAATCACTAATTCGCAATTCTTCTGGTGCAACCATGGCGTTTGTGGATACCGAGCAAACGCAGCAATGCGCCCTATATACTCAGGATAAGCAACATGGTCTATGGATGACAAAACAGGGTGAAGAGGAGAGCGTTCTGGCCAAAAGCTTAGGCGGTTTAGACTTGGAAGCCATGAACGAGATGATGTTACATTCTGGGGCTAATGTAACATTACAAAGTGAAACCGCTTTATTGAATGCGAAAACGGATATGAGTTTTACAACGCTTAAAACTTTTACATTCAATGCAAAACGAATCACCATGCAAGCCGAGCAGGATTGGTTAGCTCAGTGTATGGAAGGTCTAGTTGCCTTAAGTAGTACGAAGACAATCGAATTTATAAGCCCTATCATGGCAATAGAAGGCTGCGGGATCACCTTACATGCTCATGCCGCTGAGATAAATTCTGGTCATCAGCTGACCTTAACCTCACAGCAGCATCTCGTCATTCAAAATAATGCCTCACAATTAAGTCTTCATCAGGGTTTTATTCAATTTCAAGCGCCACACATTATTTTTAATGCCCAAACTATTCTAAAAAATCAAGGAATTGAAGCCTTAGTTTTGAGTTCCTTCGTGCCTTTATCGAATTAGAGGCAGACCCTAGAAGTATTGTGGACCATATCGGCCTGCGGGGACACAAGGACTATCGATGTACTCTCCATTTACAGTCAAAATCATATTAATGTTCGCACGCTGATAACGGGCTATGAGTTCATACTGGGGTTTTGTCACATATAAAGGAATATTTCCACAATAAATTAAAGAATGTGCGCTTGATTTGGGTTTAACCTGGACGGGGATATCACATTCCCAGCGAAAACGAGTGATATCGCAACTTGCAAATGCACTTCCTAAGGGCAATAAGGCTAAAACGAGAATAATCACCCGATTGTTCATATCCACTCCAGTTATTCTTGTTATTGTAATGAGTATCGACTTCTATTAAGAATTCTTTAGTGAGTCCAGGACTTGATCATGTATTGGCTTTGACTGCAAGTTTCGACACGCTGTTACTAGGTGCTTGTAGATACCCCGAACAAGTCGGGGTAGGTTGGTGAGGGTTAGAGCAAGTCGGGGTAGGTTGGTGGGGGTTAGAGTAAGTCGGGGTAGGTTGGTGGGGGTTAGAGTAAGTCGGGGTAGGTTGGTGGGGGTTAGAGCAAGTCGGGGTAGGTTGGTGAGGGTTAGAGTAAGTCGGGGTAGGTTGGTGGGGGTTAGAGTAAGTCGGAGGTGTGTAGGTGGATACCTCGAATAAGTCCTGTCTTTTGATAGCATCTCTGCCTACGCCCCGCGGCTCGACAGCGGGGTCCAGTGTTTTAGCACAGTACTGGATTCCGTGGATAAGTCATGGAATGTTGAAGAGTAGCGTTGGACTGGGTTTTCAACGATGTGTCGAAGAGACAGGAACGTAGGTTTGTGGGGATCGAGCCGGGTGTAGGTGTGAGGGTATGTAAGTTTGAGGATAAAGCTTAATTAGAATATTAACCCTTCATGTGTTAATAAGGCGTGTTTATAGCTCAAGGCATCTTGCCGGCCCATGTAGCCGCCTATATTGGTTTTTCCAATGACACGATGACAAGGAATGAATAAAGTGAGAGGATTTTTTTTGCAGGCTTGGCCAATGGCCCGGGGGCTGGTTTGTAATTTATGAGCCAATTCGCCATAAGTCATCGTTCTACCAGAAGGGATCACTAGTAAGCTATTCCATACCTGTTTTTGATAATTCGTTCCTTGCGGTTTAAGCCGTAATTGAAAACGATGGTTGGGATTTTCAAAATAGTGTGAGAGTTCTGTAGCGATTTTTACGGTATAAGGCGTCGAAGTGCCATCGATGTGATGAACGGTATCGGATGGGTTTATGTCAGAGCGGTATGGCTCTGGTATAACGTCATTACAGAAATAAGACTGATGAATGTGTTGCTCATCGTGAATAATAGTCAACACGCCGATTGGTGTTGTGAACTTAGACACGATGAGCTGCATCGCTATTAGTCTTTCTTAGCCGCTAACTTCTCTTTAATACGTGCAGCACGGCCTGCCAAGTTACGTAAGTAATATAACTTAGCACGACGTACGTCACCACGGCGTTTAACCGTAATACTAGCCACTACAGGGCTATAAGTTTGGAAGACACGTTCTACCCCCACGTTGTGAGATATTTTTCGAACGGTAAACGCAGAATTTAAGCCGCGGTTACGCTTTGCAATCACAATGCCTTCGAAAGCCTGTAAACGCTCGCGGTTCCCCTCTTTAACCTTAACTTGCACAAGCACGGTATCCCCTGGATTAAACTCAGGGATTTCTTTGCCTTGCATTTGCAGAGCATTGAGTTCATCAATAATATTTGTCATGGTCACTCCTAAAATCGGTGTTACTTATGGCTTCAAATGAATCCTTCAGAATTCACCGTGTTCGCTTCTAAATTCATCAAGTAACGCTTGGTCCGTGGTACTTAATTGCAACTGGTTTAACAAATCTGGCCGTTTAAGCCATGTTTTTCCTAAAGCCTGTTTTCTTCGCCAGCGCTCAATATCGCGATGGTTTCCACTGAGTAATACTTCCGGCACTTTCATGCCGCAAATCTCAGCGGGCCTGGTGAAGTGCGGATAATCCAGCAGTCCATTCATAAAGGAGTCTTGTGCAGCAGACTCGTTATGTCCCAGGCTTCCTGGCAATAAGCGGGTAATGGCATCGATATATACCATCGCGGCCAGTTCCCCGCCACTTAAAACAAAATCACCGAGCGACCATTCTTCATCTATGTACTGAGTTATGATTCGCTCATCGATCCCTTCGTAGCGTCCAGCAATAAACAGTAAAGACTCTTGGCGTTCTGCAATTTGATTTAACTCATGCTGCGCCAGGGTCTTGCCCTGCGGGCTTAAATATATCGTCCGACAATTAGCCGGAAGTTTGGTATGAGCGTGCTGTATGGTTTTTGCTAGCGGTTCATACATCATGACCATACCTGGGCCGCCGCCATAAGGCTTATCATCAATTTGACGATACGGCTTATTTGCCCAGTCTCTTGGGTTGTAGCACGCCAGGTGCACCAAACCTTGCTCAAGAGCCCGACCAGTTATTCCATACTGTAGACAGGAAAACATGTCTGGCAGTATGCTGATGATGCCAAAGTGCATCATCGTTTAAAAATCCTCATCCCACTCTACCGTAATCACGCGGTTTTGCTCATCCACATTTAGAATGACTCGTTCTGGCAAGTACGGAATCAAGTGGCGTTTTTGGCCGACCACAACCAACACATCATTCGATCCGGTCGGCATAATTTCAGTCACCAAGCCTAAATGAAGCCCTTGGCTGTTAACAACGTTAAGTCCTATTAACTGATGCCAGTAATATTCTCCTGGCGGAAGTACTGGCAAGGCTTCGCTTCGTACGCCAATATCGACGTTGGTTAACGAAGCAACTTGTTCTCGCTCTGCATACCCTTCAACACGCGCCAGAATGCATTTATTCTGCATTTCAACTTGAGTTAATGGTAAAGGTTGCCATTGTCCATTGATGAATCCGTGCCAATCGGTGTATCGTAATATATTTTCACGAGGCTCAGTAAATGAGTTGACTGTAATAAGCCCTTTAATCCCGTGAGGACGCCCAAAGCGCCCAACAATCACCCAATCGTTGGCTTGACTCATTTTAAGCGGCTGCACGGCTCTCTTTAGCGGCTTCTTTGACTAAAGAATCCACGCGATCAGATAGCTTAGCACCGTTTTTTATCCACTGCTCCAGTTTTTCAAGCTCAAGATGAAGCTTGACTTCGGCACCGCGAGCAACTGGGTTGTAATAACCAATGCGCTCAATGTAGTTACTGTCACGACGTCTACGACTGTCCGTTACAACAATGTGGTAAAAAGGGCGCTTTTTTGCACCAGCTCGTGATAAACGTATAACGACCATTATTTTCCTCTGCTTTTAGAGTGGTTACGTAAAAATGCCGTGTATTGTACGAAAATTAACTTAGTATTGGAAGTGTAAATATTACTTTTTTCGTAATTCTCGTGTCCTGGTAGATTTTTGCATCAAACCTTTTTAATAAAGGCGCTACTAAATCTCTGCGGCCTACTTAAATTCATCCGGAAACATCCCTTTCATGCCGGGCATATTTCCTAACCCGCGCATCATTTGTTTCATGGCGCCGGGCTTTGTAAATTTTTTCATCATTTTTTGCATTTGAGTAAACTGTTTTAATAAACGGTTTACGTCTTGAATTTGCGTTCCCGATCCCATTGCAATCCGCTTTTTTCTAGAGCCGACAATCAATTTAGGGATGCGTCGCTCTTTCATGGTCATGGAGTTAATAATGGCAATGGTTTGAGCCAGTGCTTTTTCATTCGCTTGAGCCGCTATTTGTGGCGGCATTTGGCTCATGCCAGGGAGTTTGCTCATTAAGCCGGATATGCCCCCCATGTTATTCATTTGCAACAGTTGATTTTTAAAATCTTCTAAATCAAAGCTTTTCCCTTTTTTGATTTTTTTGGCTAGCTTTTCGCTGGCGGCTTTATCTGTCTTGCGCTGAACGTCTTCAATGAGCGATAAAATATCGCCCATTCCTAGGATGCGAGAGGCAACGCGCTCAGGGTGAAAGGGTTCTAGGGCATCAATTTTTTCACCGCTTCCCATGAATTTAATGGGCTGGCCGGTAATGTAACGTACCGATAGGGCAGCACCGCCTCGGGCATCGCCATCAATTTTGGTTAAGATAACACCCGTTAACGGTAAGGCATCATTAAAGGCCTGCGCTGTGATGGCTGCATCCTGGCCAGTCATGCTGTCGACGACGAATAGGGTTTCAATGGGATTAACCGCTTTATGCAACGATTTGATTTCAGTCATCATCTCGTCATCAATGTGTAGTCGACCCGCGGTATCAACCAAGAGCACGTCAATATATTGTTTTTTGGCAGCTTCCAGCGCTTTTTTGGCAATTTCTACGGGGTTTTCATGCGTTTCGGCTGGAAAAAAGGCTACATCAAGCTGGTCGGCGAGCAATTTCAACTGATGAATGGCTGCGGGGCGATAAACGTCCGTACTCGCCATCATTACTTTTTTCTTCTCAGTATCTTTAAGATAACGGGCTAATTTAGCAGTGCTGGTTGTTTTACCCGAGCCTTGTAAACCGGCCATTAAAAAAACAGCAGGAGGTTGAGTCTTAAAATTCAGATCCGCTTTGGTATCACCCATGACGTGCGTTAGCTCGTCATTAACGATTTTTACCAGCGCTTGATCTGGTTTTAAGCTGGTCATGACTTCTTGACCTAAGGCTTTTTGTTTGACGTCGTCAATAAATTTTTTAATAACCGGCAAGGCTACATCCGCTTCAATTAAAGACAAACGGACTTCACGAAGTGCTTGCTGCATATTCTCTTCGGTCAAACGTCCTTGGCCGCTTAAATTTTTAAACGTTCTGGTTAAGCGTTCAGTTAAATTTTCAAACATGTTCTCACTCGTAATCTAATGACGAAAAAAAACGCAAATTAGGATGTGCGTGAAGTATACCATAGACTTTTTGGAAAATCCGATTCGACTTTAAAGCGTAATAGGGCGCTCTAATAACAAGTATAGATTATTAGCCAATTAGGGGCATGAAATGCCCCGCAACACAGGTCAAACGCATCTGGTTTTTGAACATTACACGCTTTTTTTGCCTACCTGCTCTGCTTTACACAGTGCATCCAGTCGATCTTTTTGCTATTAGATGCGTTTCCTGTCCGCAATATTTGATGCGCAGAAGCTTTAGCGATAACACCCCACGCCATCATAACCAATTACTTCACAGTATTGATAAGCATTCTCATCTAATTGAAAGGTTTGATATCCAGAAAATGCGTAGATCTTGCCGTCTTTATCTTGTTTGACATAAGGAAATGACGAGGCAGGACCTAATGTTTTGATGTTGCTTAAAAGAATCCACGGACTAGGCGTGGTCAAAGAGTCCATTTTCTTTAGACTTGGGGCGGATAATAACTCATCGTAGTGCATGTAAGCGGCTTTTACTGCATATTCAGCGTCTAGAATGCCATGTCCACAAGGAACTTCACCGACACAAGAGCGCTTGGGATCTTTGGATTCGCCAAATTCATGCGTGGTGGCATAAAGGATTTGCTCCACGCGCTGTGGGGAAATATGATCATTGCTGACTGCATAAATTAAACCCGCTACTCCAGCTACATGAGGGGAGGCCATGCTGGTTCCTTGATAGAAATCAAAACCCGAGCCTTTATATCCCGCTCCTGGTTTAACCGTTGAGAGAATGCCATCTTCCTGATGACGGCTGCTTAAATCGCCTCCTGGTGCGGCTAAAGTTACTGAGGGGCCAAAGTTTGAATAATAGGCTCGTAGACCTTCAGGGCCAGTTGCGGCCACTTTGATGGTACCATTACACACCGCAGGCGCATTGAAATGTTCCCAGCGGTTATCGTTTCCTGCTGCAGCGACTAGCACAGCACCTTGTTTTCGAACGTAAAAGATGGCCTCTTGTAAGGCTTCATCGCAATGATCGACTTCTTTGCCTGGCCGCTCATCTACCCCAAAGCTCATATTTAACACGTTTGCAGGATAAGGATTATCAGGCACTCCTGGGATGTGATCCCCTACGGCCCAACGCATCGCATTCACCACAGCGCTTTCATAAAACATCCCCGATTCATCGGGAATTTTCACCGTTAGAATTTTTAAATGCTCACCCATCCCTTTGATGGTATCGCCATAGCCTGCAATGGTTCCGGATACGTGGGTTCCATGGTAGGATTCCGTTTCATCGGATAGGTCATCATTATTTCCGGCAAAATTCCAGCCAAAAATTTTTCCTTTTGACGTTTTTAATAAATTATCCGTTAAGCTTGGGTGATCTTCGACGCCTGTATCTAATACGGCAACCACCACTGAGGGCGATGAGTCACCAGTCGTATAAGACCAGGCGCCATCGTATTTGCCAGGAGCAGATTCCAACATAATTCCTCCTGGGCGAGCAAATTCATCCCATTGGATTTCATGGGATAAACGTGGTGCGATAGGATCTTCAGAAAGAGGCGGCAGGGGTTTGAAATAGCCTTTGCGATCTTCCACGGCATAAAGAACATTTGGATCTTGTTGCAGGCGTTTTATAGCCCACGTGGTTGCATTTTGAGCTTGTACGATGCCTAATTTTTTTAAAGGCTTAGCGTCTAGGGTTAAAACATAAGCGCCACCGGCCATTGGTTGAGCTTCAGTAATCGGTAGTGTGGCGGCTTGTCGTATCGGTTTTTTAACAACGGCTAATGCAGCCTTGGGGTTTTTGTATTTGACAATGACTCGCACGGTATCTGCTTCATTTGCAAACCCAAGTTTCGTTAAAGACATAAGACTTAGTGCAAGAATGCTTGAGGTAAGACGCATCATTAAACTCCTTTTTAATTATCACTTACTACAGAATCACTCAGTATGCAGGAGAAAATTCCACGGAACAAGGGTAAAAAATGAGTTCAAAAAATAAACCAATTGACATTAATTAATCACTATGTTTAAATATAAATCTCAAGCGTACTTGTTTTAATGCAAATCCAATCGAGGTTAATTATGTCTACATCCTTAGAAATATTGAATACACTCAAAAAAGAGTTACGTAAATCAATCAAAATTTCTGAACAGTTGAGTCAAGAGCAGCAGTATGCTCGTGCGATATCAACGTTAGAAGAAGCGATGAGCCATTATCTCGAGGTTATGGGTAGCTTCAAATATCAGCATGGGGATTTGGAAGTGGATAATTCGAAATACGGAGCCCGATGCTTATATAATAAAATCAAAGACGTTCTTATTCCACAACTAGAAGCCCAAAAAGAGGCGCAAGAGCATGCGGTTAAACTTGCGAAAGAAAATCTTGAGTGTATTATTGCTCTAAATAGGGAAGCTTCTAAGCAAACTGAAATGAATCGCCAACGAAGAATAGACGCGTTTGATCATGCTGTGACTAAAATTGAACATGCATATAACGAACTAAATCGTAAATTAGGAAGTTTATTTGCCAAACATACTTATAAAGCAAGTTTTGAGCCGGCGGTGCTTGCGCTAACCAGCGCACTGGAACAACACATTGAAAATTTTAAAACGGGTTTAATGGACGAAGCAGAATTTATCGATGCTTGTCAAAAAGCCGTTGCAGATAAAAGGGATGTTTTAGCACAAGAACCAAGATTGGGTGTGTTGTTTGTTAATTTCTTAAAAGAAGTCGGCAATGCATTGCTTAAGATGGTGACGTTTGGAAAAGTACACGCCTTTTTCAAGCCAGAAGCCTCAGAAGCGTTGAAAGCGGTTCATGTTTTTGAAAAATCGATTCGTGCAGAACACACGGTCCAAGAAGAAGTTTCTAAGGAAGAAGGGCCGCGCAATTAGCTTAATTCAAAGGGTGTAATACGAGACATGCCAGACCCCTGCGATCATCATCGCAGGGGTTATTTTTTATAGCCTTTACCCCTCATAATCATTCTCAGGGTTTACCACCCGCCAATGATCCTTTGGCCCATCAGGCGCCCAAAGGCGAATCAGTCGCTTCGTTTGTTCATCAAAGCGATAAACAATAATGCCCGAGCCATTCCCAATATTATCCCCGTCTCCCACCGTGGTTTGCCCCATGACTAAAATATTGGCCTTGGGCGCTGTGGCAATAGTATTGGCGTTTTCAAACACGCTGAAGGTATGAGGCTGTGGGTTTTTGCCGAAATCCAAAAACTCTAAAATCTTAGGCGACGAAACGTGATAAAGGATCCCATAGTTCACCGAATTAATAAAACGGATGAAGTGCCCTTGCTCATCGATGAATTTCACAGCCACTGAACGTGGACCATTGGCCCAGGGGTGGGAGTAAAAGTCTTTAGGCAGTGGTTTACTGTTTTTAATGTCCTCAGCCAATTCTTTCAGACATTGTTGATTTCCCCAGCATTGCATATTGGGATTCACTGGATCTTCTAAATTGAATAATCGTTTTCCGGTTTTGCTGTCCCAAAGGTTGGTAAAAATGCTTTCATCTACTGCAATAATATATTGTCTATTAGGGCTAATGGTCGATAAGGTTTTACCAGAGTTTCCTACAAATTTTTTAATTGGTTTGCCCGTTTCTAAATCCCATAACACCACACCATCCAATAATGAGTAATCAATGGACTTAGGTATGTCGGGTTTAACATCGCTTTGCATAGTTCCAATATTAATTGGATAGGCGCTATCCTCGTCACCGTTCCCTGAGCTTAAAAAATAGGGTTCAACTAAAGATAATCTTAACAGTTGCGCTGTTGCCGTTTCTCCGTCGGTATCCGGCCGAATGATTCGCTCTTTTCCCTGGTTAAAATGATGTAATTCCCAGTTGATTGTAGAAGCCACGTAATGAGTGAGTGCATGATTTATCAAATGACCATAGACTTGAAACCCAGGGTTAAAGGTTTTAATCACATGGCCCTGCACATCTTGCAACACCACATCATTCGTTTTGGCGTTTTGCCATATAAATTGGTGGCTTTCTGGAATAAAAAAGGGACTATAAATATTACACTTGCGATTAAGAATGGTTTTCGTTTGCGTTGCAATGTCCCAAAGAATCAAATAACGGCCGTAATGCGCCGAAATTACGTAGCGGCCATCGGACGAGACGGAGAGCATGGTGGTGCCGCTGTACGTGGATTTACCCTCAAAAAATATATTCCATAAAAAGACACACAGTATAAAAATGAAAACAGAGGCTAATTTTATTGTAATGCGATCGGGTCGCTTAGCGTTAATAGGTTCCAAAAGCTTGAATTCCTTTTTTCGAATTAATTATCCATTTTTTATAAATGTTTTTTATAACCTTGTTACTTGGTATTTTCATATCGGAATGATGCCATAACCATTTAGTTGTATCTTGATGTTTTAATTTTTTATTCTGCTTTAGCTGATCAATAAATTTATCTGCAAAATCCGGCCCCTCATACCCCAAAGCGGGTTTTGTCCCCACACCAGTCAATAAAACGGAGGTTTGAAATAAAGTAAACAGATGCTTAAACGGTTCATGATGCGTTTCTAGACATCGTGTGATGCGATCGAGAAAACTCGGTTCTGTGTCTAATTGTTTATCGTATCGGTTTACGAGTTCAAATAAAGCGTTATACAAAGGTTTATAGGCATCTAATCCTGAGATAAGAACATACCCGCTTCGTTCTAAGACAGAAAGCGAGCCAAAACGCTCTTTGAGCAGGGCGTGGACTTTGGTTATTCCTTCTTTCACGAGCTTTCGATAAGCATGACTTAATACATCAGCTTGGTGTAACTTGAGCAACTGGTACTGTTCCTCTAGAGTTGCTGCGCACATCATCCATGGCCCCTCGGGCCGGACTTTGAATTGGGGGTTTTTTGCTCGCCATCGATTCCAGTAATGATGAATTAACTGTTGGTCAAATAAAGAAGAGACTGGGGTATCTAACCAGATGGCAACCAAATAAAGGCTTTTTAAACCAAGTGCTTCGATAAGTAGGGCAAATTGAAGTTCTTTTTTAGGTTTGCGCCCCCAAACTTCTTTTAAAGAGATCCCTTTGGGTTGTTCTTCTTGTCGTAATAATGGCCCAAGGATATTATCATTTTGAGAATGCAACACCGTAATCAACGAGGCACCTTGATGCGCGTAAGGGCAATACCAGAGATTTTTTTCCTGAGCTTTGGCGATGGCTTCACGATTAGGAGGCGCATTACCAACCCCTCTATCGGATAACGCGTCATTTGGAATGGCTGCTTGCCAAAATATCGCATGATCAACCCCTGGATGTCCGGTTTCTCCTAAGTGTTCGAGAGCATGCAATAACACCCCATTGCCTTGAGAATGGGCGATGACATGTAACTTCAAACCTTCGATATGCGTTTTAAGTGATTTAAACACCTTGGCCACAATAGGGCCCATACGGGCCGATTCGTAAACCGCATGAATATAATCCATAGGCGAATCAGGATTTCCTGGCCAAATGATGAATAAGCAGCGCGTGAATTTCTGATAATCTACGCCATCAAAACCGGCTGCGCGATTTAAGTTGTTTTCGAAATGAACGACCCATTCACAAACCCCCTCGCCATTGAATGAAGGTTCTTGGACAAAAGGTAATGTATGCTGGGATTCATCGTCTTGAAACTGGCGCTTAATGAACGCTTCATCGCGATAAATGGTGGCATCGACCTCGCTGTAGTCAATCACCTGTTCCGGTGCGACCATGAAATTAAGGGGTAAGCTCGTTATCTTCGTTTGCTCTCGAATGGCTTCAAGGTGTTTACTAAAGCGGCCAAACTCAACATTATACCCATGAATGAATACGGTTAAATTATTACCGTTGGCCTTGATGTAGTTGATTTCTTCTTCCGTTAAATCAACTCGTGCGTTAGGGGATTCGGAATGAAATACCACCTCATTTCCTTGAAGCGTTGCATCGCGTAAATCGATAATCATGGGCGGCATGAGTCTCACGAGGGTGGTGTCGGCATTTGAACGCTCTGACACTTCAAACCGTTGTTCAGGTAAAGGCATTGTAAAATCTTGACTTAACAACTCCTGATAACGTCCTTTTTCTTTAAGCTTAACGGAGTTTTGAGTTCCAATAGGCAAGCGATCTACTTCCGTAGGATCCGTGTAAAAACGCGACTCACCCAGCAGTGGGCATTGGGGGTGTGCTTTCACACAGCCCGGTAAGCTTCGAAAAACAGTGAGAATGGCATGTTTTTCATGATAAGGCCTCTTTTTATCATGAATGATGGTCAAGGTAGCCTGATTTAGGAGTACGAGCGCATTCGAATAGAATTGTCCTTGCACATCGCCAACGTCGATGCGGACATAGTAAGGCTTAGAGGCTTTAGTTTGCGATTGGGCAAGGAGATTATTTAATGGATAAGGAATTTTCAAGGTGGCAGTTCCCGGGGTTTCTCTGAATTGTTCTTCGAAAGGGTATAAAGCCTTATCTCCTAGGGAATATTGAATGGTATCGACTTCTTTGCTCTTAATTGCTACTAGTTTCGGATTTAAAGGCAAGGGTTTTAATGAATCCGAATGATGATAGCTCACAATCGTCGCTTTAATGGATTCATCACCAGTAAACCCTTTTACATCCACCTCAATGTAGGCGGTTTCGTCACTTTGATAAAAGGGCTTTTCCCAATTAGGGGGGTAAATGACTTTTGCTTTTTGAAACGTAAATTGTCGAACGGGCTTTAATATGGGCGGGTTTGGAAGCGGTGGCGTAATGAGGGGGGGGACTTGAGTTGACGTGTCTGCAATGGGGGCATTGAACACCGGTGTGCCGCTAAATTGAATGCCATTTCCATGCATGATAATGCCTGCATTAGAAAGGGTTATTCCAGCCGTTGGTGTGGTTAGATAAAGGGCCCCACGTGCTTTTAATGCGATCTCATCCGCTTCTAAGACTAAATCACCGTTAGGCAAATTAAATTGGAAACGATCGCCTGAGGCATTTAAGGTAATATCACCTTCGCTCATTAATTGCATGGTTTGCCCGCTGAGCTCAAGATGGCGCTTTGATTCAAAAGAAAGTGTTTGGCAGGAAAGCTGATAGGATTCAGCCTGTAAGTGGATATCGTTGGCGGTGAAATGAGCTTTTTGATTGGTTTGTATTACCAATTCTTTTCCAATAGTCGCTGTCATTTCTTGCGATTGAATGGTTTGTTGGGTTTTGGCTTCAAGAGAAATCGACCCGCGATCGCAGGCTAATAGAATGTGTTGTTTATCTCGCTGCGTGTTAAAAGATAAACGGTTGCGACGAGCTGCATTGGCTAAGGTGATTCTTTCTTGACCTATTTGATCAACAAATTCTAGGTATTGCCCCCAGGCGGTTTTAATTATAGTACTCCAAGCGTTATCAGAAGTAACGGGGGCATGGTTTAAGCCATTCGAAGGGCTATTTTGTAAAATAGGCTGATTAAAGTCGTTATGAAGATACATCACCAGCACTTCAGCCTGTCTTTGCAAAGGAAAGTGCATGCCAATGGGATGCGTCGCTCCTTTTCCTCCATAAGGGACTAGCCTAAGCGCTTTTTGAATGGGTTTGGTAGGGGTGTTTGCCTCATGCACGTGCGTGTAGTAATGATATTGACCGATGCTATCTAACCCTGGCGCATCATCCTCGCTGTGAATTACAGCTGTATGAATGATTTGCCCTGCATTTTGGCGTTTTACATTGGGGCGAATTTGCGTGTGTTTGGGGATAAACGTGAGTTGATTCGAATAAAAACCTTCTTCAAAGGTATGTTCAACGGATAAAAGCAGAAACGCATTTTCTTTTATCCAATTCGGTAAATGCTTAATTGAAAACACTTGCCCGCATAAAATGGCTGGGTTAAGCGTTTTGGCTGTAAAGGTCGTCTCGTTCATGGTGATGCGTTCTAAATGGTGAAGAGCCGCTTCTTGTAAATGGTCAAGCGATTCTGCACCGTATCCTAGTACGTTAACACGATGATGGCCTGTTCCTGCTTTGGCTTTTAAGATTTTATCGGGGTTTTGATAATCGACGTCTCGATATTCTACGCGGACTGAGGTCGGCGTTTGGCATAGCCTCAGATGGTAGAGCGCGTCCATGCGTAACGAAGTTAATCCATCCGTTTCAGCCAGGGTAAAACAAGAGGAACTCCCAGGATGTAGATACCAGCAATCGTAAAAATCTAATTGCTCTTGTTCAGTCTGAACATTCGACCAAGCATAAGAAATCCCCTCTCTTGCTAAAACACGCTCTAAAAACGCTAAATCGCTTTCGCCTTCTGCTTGCACCCAGTGCGGATAAATTCTTAAGTGATTTTTCTGATTATTATCATGAAATTGCAATAGCGAGGCTTGATAGCCATGTTGCAGTAAGATTAAGGTGGCGATGTCTTTTGCCGTTTGGTCGAGGTAAACACGCGGACAACCGGATAAGGTGAGTAAATAAAGTCTCGCGCGGATTTCAATTTCAACAAGAAAGGAATCTTGGTAAGGGTTTAGCACGAGATGCTTCGTGATGATTCCTGGAATGATGCGAAAGGTAGGCCAGTCGGTTTCGCTTGGGTCTAACTTTTGATAGGCCAATTCAAGCTGACAACCTTGTCCAAGCACCGCTTCCGCTGTCAGCAGGGTGTTACTTTCTAATCGAAGCTTAAATGAATAAGGTTCATTCATCGCTTCCTTGCCTGAAAAAGATAATATGGAGTGTCGATATGAGCCTATCTTAAGTGATGCAGATAAGCCCGCACCCGCGGTTGGTTTCATGGTCTTCCCTGAGTACGCCTTATATTTCCAGCAGCGATTTTTAAATGTTTTTTAAACGATGTCAACTTTAAGCGAATTTAACTGGTTTCATAAACAGTCAAATTTTCACTTCTGGGATTTTCGAGCATCCTTCCTGTTGAGACTAATTAAGTTGATTAATCTTGCAGTCGTTTCAAGCTATGATAAGCTCTTTTTGAATGATTAATTTAAGGATAAGCAGTGCAAACCTCTTTACTGACTCTTTCTATCGTCTTGCTGGCTTTGATTTTTATTTCAGGTTTTTTCTCAGGCTCTGAGATTGGTATGATGTCTTTAAATCGCTATCGGTTAAGACACTTGGTCAAGCAAAATCATAAAAGCGCTATCCGAGTTAATCAGCTTTTATCCCGGCCAGATAGGTTACTAAGTGTCATTCTAATTGGTAACACCCTTGCTAATATTGTGGCCTCTATGATTGCCACGTTGATAGGGCAGCGTCTTTATGGCGATGCTGGGGTTGCGATAGCGGCTATTTTTTTGACGTTAATCATCTTGGTTATCTCAGAGATGACCCCCAAAACCTTAGCAGCTCTTTATCCACAGCAGGTAGCTTTTGCGTGTTCTTTCCCACTCATGATTTTACAAAAAATTTTTTCTCCTTTAGTTCGATTAACGAGCTGGATTGCCAACGGGATTTTACGTCTCTGCGGTATTTCAATTGATAGAGCTCAGAAAGAAGCGCTCTCTGGGGAAGAGCTTCGTTCCGTTGTCCATGAAGCAGGTGGGCTCATGCCCACAGAGCATAAAAGTATGTTGATCAGTTTGCTCGATTTAGAGCAAGCGCGCGTTGAAGACATTATGGTGCCTAAATCCGATATCGTCGGAATTGATCTGGAACAACCCTGGCATGAGTTGCTTCATCAGCTGGAAACAGCCCAACATACGCGCCTACCCTTGTATCGTGATACGATTGATAACTTAGTCGGCCTAGTTCATTTACGAAACGTGCTTAATCTCATGCTTGAAGAGCAACTCGATATGGAGAATTTACTCAACATTGCAGAATCTCCTTATTTTATTCCAGAAGCCACCCCATTGAACGTACAAATATTAAATTTTCGAAAGATGAAGCGACGCAGTTGTTTTGTGGTGGATGAGTACGGCGATTTGCAAGGGTTGGTCACCATGGAAGACATTTTAGAAGAAGTGGTGGGTGAATTTACAACCGATATTGCCGCATTAAGCAAAGACATCATCCCCCAAGAAGATGGCTCAGTGATTGTGGACGCAAGCCTCACTGTTCGAAACTTGAATCGCTTGCAAAGCTGGAATTTTCCGTCGTTAGGCCCACGCACACTAAGTGGCGCCATTATTGAATACTTAGGGTATATTCCGCCTGCGGATTGTTGCTTGCGTATTGAACAATATCAAATTGAAATTTTAAAGGTAGGGGAAAACACCATCAAAAGTGTGCGCATGATTAAAAACAGCAAAAAGCGTTAACGTCCTGGTTTTGGGGGCCAATGCTTAAGCGTAGGCTCTTCTTTGGGGCTTAGTTTAGGAGCGGGCGTTGGAGTTAATGGTTGCTGGTGTGCAAGTACTTTTTCCCAATGTTTGGCTATCCTTGCTTTGACATCATCGATTGCCCCGGCATAAGAATGCAATTGCCCTTGCAACACCACAGCCGTACCACGACCCAAACTTGGCTTTCCCATCCAGTTATTGGCATTATCAAGAATACGGTTTGCCGTTTCTACCCCTAAAGCCTCGCTGAGTAGCTCAGGATTTAACTTTTGGTCTTTCACCATTCGACTTAAAAAGACATCGAAGGGTAGGTATGAAGTGGGTTTTGTCATTGGGACAGATGGTTTACGATTTGCCATTGTTTCCTCCACGTTTATCTTAAGTTTAGCGTAAGCCGAAGAGTTAGCAAACTCTTTACCAGTACTTCTCCCAAAGACGAAACTCACGACCTACCTGCGTTCCCCGGGCTGTCCCAGAGAGTGCCACACGAATAGTTGAGTTAATAAACGTTTCATTACGCTCTCCAGGATAGTGAACAATTTGAGTGTGGTCTAGTGTTAAATAGCAGAACAAGTAGCTTTGATGCCTACACTGTAATTCAGTATATTCACAGACCTACTTGGCCTGGCTTGTCCAGGCCATCTAATGGACATTATGATGCACTGTATCTGGCTCTGGATTACAAAAATTGGCAGGCTCTGGCTAATTGATTTATTAGAGATGACCCGGACAAGCCGGGTCAAGTAGTTGTGGAGGATGGCCCGGACAAGCGAGTTAAGCAGTTGTGGAGGATGACCCGGATAAGCGGGTTAAGCAGTTGTGGAGGATGGCCCGGATAAGCGGGTTAAGCAGTTGTGGAGGATGGCCCGGATAAGCGGGTTAAGGAGTTGTGGAGGAAGACCTGGATAAGCGGGTTAAGCAGTTGTGGAGGATGGCCCGGATAAACCAGGTCAAGTAGTTTTGAAGAATGGCTCAGATAAGCGGGTTAAGTAGGTGTGGAACTCTTAGGAATAAGTCGCAGCGTGTAGTCGGTAGGCATATGAATTCTAAACATGGTCTTCTATTTTGTAATTTTGGATGACAAGGGAGAATTAATGTTGGTCAAATATACGAGCTAGTTTACACCACAGGGCTTAAGCGTTTATCCTGTCTATTAGGACGTGCGTTAAAAAAGGAAGCTGACATGGACGTGTTGAATTTAGATTGGGCTGTCAGTGATTTAAATCGTCAAAAAGCTCAAAAGCGGTTTGAGATTAAACGGCTAGAATGCCAACTTCGACTTTTGCTTGCATCCGAAGATCCTGGAACAGAAGCGACTAAGATTTGTAGCCAACTCTCGAAGCAATATGGAGAATTTCTTACAATAATTGATGCAGAGAGCATAAAGAAAAGTGTGCCAACTGGGGATGTTCTTCTGATTACTTGGCAGGATCTGTTTACTGAAATTCAAACACTGAGCACGCGCTTTTTTGGACCTATTAAATCATCTACCGAAGCATCATTGGCTGCGGAGTTGCAGCAAAAATATCAATTATGGGTGGATTTATTTTCAAGTCGCAATTCCCTCCCCGCCAATGTGGCTCATGATGAAATAAAAACCACCTTGACTCCTGTTATTGCAGCAAAAAATCGTACACAATGGCTAGAAGCGTTGGTTCATTTTGCCAATGAGCAAGCAGGATTAAATTTGCAAGAGCTTTTGGCGCAATTAAATAGTTTAAATGATAACCAACTCACGGCACTGTCTCAAGCGTTTGCGAAATCGGATTATATTGATTTGATTCACGCTATTTTATTTTATAAATTACACCCAGAGAATTTGTTTGAACAGAGTCTTCATCCAGAAAAACTGATTTCAGTGAAAACACGATTGACGTTATTATATGATTTTATTGAATCCTTCTATCAAACATTATCGCAGGTATTAATTCATAGGGGTTTCCCTAGTCATCAGGATTATTTAGTGCATGATGACTTGCTTCCTTATGGGATTGAAATAAAAGCCGATAGAAATTGCCATGATCTTATTTTAAACGCAATTAAAACCTGGAAGATCAAGGCAACCTTGATTGAATCTAAAGTCAGTTTAAACCAATTGCACGAACTCTTTCGTGCGTATAAATTTTGGTTTAACCCTAATCGCTTAATTGATGCAATCATGAATTTGCAACTTAAGCTCATGAAGCAAAATCCACAACAACAACCACTGGATGCGCTTTATCAATACATCATGCACTTATATCAAAGTATGTCTACCACCGAGTGTCTGGATCTTTATGGTTATTTTAGTAATAAAGACAGCAATTATTTTATATGGACGCTAATTCTGGTGAAAAATGGTGGGCAATTTGAGTGGCTCCCCGAGTTAAAAGAAAGCGAACGAGAGGCGATTAAGCATGTCTATGAAGCCATAACCTGTGTGATGAATGCTTTAAGAGCAGTACTTGAAGAACGTCACATCAGAACGCAACCTTATAAACATGATTTAAATCTTAGTAAAACACTAACGCCTGGCAGAAGAAACCGCGAAGCGTTACTGCGCATTATTACGCTATATGGCAATGAAGAAATTAAGCCAAACGACCAGATCGAACAGTTGTTTGAACAGTTGGAATCCATGACCTAAAGACTTTAAGCGATATCCACGGTAGTGTTTAAGTGCCAATTGTAATTATAGGTGTTGACTTCTTCAATGGTGTTTAATTTCTGGCGCAAAGACGGGTTAGCAAATTGCTTAAGATGATATAGGATGTCTTTTTCGGTGCCCCCGAAGTCTTCAGAAAACCACTCATATACTTTAGAGACAATGAGTTTCCCCTCAATAACTTGTACACCCCGAAGTGAATTGATGTACTCGATGGCCGCTTGATTGAGTTGTTGATCAAGCGTTGCCCCTTGAAATGCGTGTTTGCAAATATTGGCCGCGCCAATGCTGCCATTGTTTAACGCATAATGCGTACGTGGATCGTTCCAAATTGGTCGGATGATGCGATTGTGAATATCTTCCAGCGTCATCTGAATTCCGTCAATTGTAATCAAATTAGCGCCCCAGGGGCCGATACTAAAAAGTCCTGGTGAAATGTTGATTTCTTGGATGCTTTCGACGGGATAATAGCTGGCAATGGTTTGAACGGTTAAGGCATTATAAAGGTTAAGCCAATAAGCGAGTTGTTCCCGGCGATTATAATCATGAATATTAATGCCAGACATTCGGGTAATATATTGCTTTAAAAGCATCCGGTCTTCTTCATTTAAGCTGGGATAATCAATTAAGTTAATCCCTTCTTGATTGGTTGTCACATGCTGGTTCAAAAACGTTTGCCATTCTTCATGCGAAATCACTTTGTGCGACACGGGATTTGTCACCTCCCATTTTGGCCAAAGATTTTTATTAAACGAAGCCATGGCAACGTGGCTTATCAATAGGCAGCCAATTAGAAAACTTAATTTAAGTTTAAAATTCACCGTTTTTCTCACGTTTTATTAGGCAGTGGAGGTTAATTTCGCGCGGTTTCGAAGCGCGCTGCCGATGGTATTACTGTCTAAGTACTCAAGTTCTCCGCCAGAGGGAATTCCGTGGGCCAATTGACTGATATTCACAGCATGGGGGCGAAGCAATTCCTGGATAAAATAGAGAGTGGTTTGTCCCTCGATTGAAGGACTTAAAGCCAATATCACCTCTTTAATCGGTTCTTTCAGAATCAACGCCTCGAGTTTCGGCAGGCCGATGTCTTCTGGACCAATGCCATCTAAGGGTGATATTTTATTCATTAAGACAAAATAATAACCATTATAGGCACAGCATTGTTCAATCGCTACAACATCTGCTGGGCTTTCAACAACGCATAGTGTTAATGGATCGCGCTCTTTGTTCTGGCAGATGTTGCAAATCTCTAATGCGGTATAATTGTTGCAACGGATGCAATGGCCAATGTTTTGCATGGCATCCTCCAGGCACATCGCCAAATGCTGTCCTTTTTGGCGATGATGTTGCAGCAAATGAAACGCCATGCGCTGAGCCGATTTAGGGCCGACGCCCGGTAAACACCGTAGCGCCTCAATTAAACGAGATAATGCATCCATAGATACTTATTCTTTCTCGCCTGTTTGGCCACCTTGCATCAAGTCGGTTGGAATATTTAAACCGGCAGTTAATTGACTAATTTTTTCTTTAGATGCTTTTTCCACTTTTCGTACGGCATCATTAAAGGCAGCCAGCACCAAATCTTCAACCATTTCTACTTCTTCTAAAATAGAAGGGTTAATTTTGACTTCCACAGGCTCATGACGACCATTCATTTTGATTTTGACCATACCCCCACCTGATTCCCCAGTAACAATCAACTGACTCAATTGTTGTTGGGCTTCTTGCATGCGCTGTTGCATTTTTTGCGCTTCTTTCATCAGGTTGTTTAAGTTTTGATTAATATCCATGTTGATCCTCTCGTTGTTTATTAGAATCGGAGCATATTATCATCATTCAGATTATTGTCCAAATAATGATCACAAACGACGTGCGTACTCATGTATTATAGATCCTCTATTAAGGATGAAATAGAATCTTTGACCAGCTCTCCAGAAAATTCTTGCTGCAGGGCTTGGAAAAATGGATCAGTTTGTAACGCCTGCTCGGCCTCGCTCTTTTGTTTTTCCTGAGCCACTTTTTTCTGTTGCGCGGGCGATGAAGCCACCTTATCGTCAGAGTTTAGCTTCAATTTTATAGGCTCTTTATAATGATCACTTAATTCTTTCTCGATACGACGAATGACAGTTGGGGTAAACAAGGAAAGATGGCCGTTTGCGACTTTCAAAATCACAAGCCCTCCTTCTTTTTGGCTAAACTCTGCATGCTCTGCCGCGCTTAATGCCAAACCAGTTAATTTCATGTGACCGAGCATAAGCGACCAGTTGGTTGGCTCATCACCGCGAGGATCAGTCAATATTGATTGATTTACGGGTGGAGTAATGCTTGGTACAGATGCCTGCGTTGTATGAACGGAAATAGCTGGCGGCGAAACCTCATCGGGTGTGAGTTCAGTTTGACCATTGGGTTTAGAATGGGGTTTTTCATCAGGTAATGTAATGGGTTTATCGTGCGATGGTGCTCTAATAGAACCGGTTTCATGAACCAATGCTGGTCGCTTCACTGGCGTGGCAGGCTGAAAAGCATGCATACGCAATAAAGTCATTTCAAAGCCAATGGCCGTTGTTGGGGCAAAATGAATTTCCTCAAGCCCTTTTAAAGCAATTTGATAAAACAAATGCGCATCTTCAGTCGAAATGTTTTGGCTAAGCTCAATAATTTCCTGGTTTGGAGCAAGGAAAGGATGATTACTTCCCAACTGCTTGGTGATGGAGATTTGATGCAAGGCATCCATCATTTCTTCAAGCACGTATTGAAAGTTTCCGCCCTCTGCTGCGATGTGTTGACTGAGAGTGAGTATGTGGGACAAATCCGCATTTGCTAAGGCTTGTAATAGCGAAAGTGCATAATCTTGACGGGTATAGCCTAAGATGCTTTTAACATCATCGGCTTTTATTGTCTGATCGCTGCAGGCAATGACTTGATCTAGAAGACTCAACGCATCACGCATGCTGCCGTGGGCAGCTTTCGCCAAAATAGCAATGGCCGCTTCCTCAAAAGCAAGTTGCTCTTCATTTAAGATGTGATGCAACTGGCTCATGATTATTTCAGCTTGAATGGGTTTAAGATGAAACTGTAAGCAGCGTGATAAGACAGTAATGGGTAACTTTTGGGGGTCGGTGGTGGCTAGTAAAAATTTTACGTGGGGAGGCGGTTCTTCCAATGTTTTCAACAATGCATTGAAGCTATGCTGGGAAAGCATATGCACTTCATCAATGAGATAAATCTTGTAGCGTGCATTCGTTGGTGAATATTGTACGTTTTCAAGCACCTCGCGCGTATCTTCAACGCGGGTTTTCGATGCGCCATCAATTTCAATTAAATCTAGAAAACGACCTTGTTCAATCGAAACGCAAGCATCGCAACTTAGACAAGGTTCGGGGGTGACACCTTGTTCGCAATTTAATGATTTTGCAAGTAGACGCGCAACACTGGTTTTACCTACGCCACGTGTTCCAGTAAAGAGATAAGCGTGATGCACGCGCTGTGCAGCCAGCGATTTGATCAGTGCCTTGTTGACATGCTCTTGGCCAACCAGTTGACAAAACTTACGTGGTCGCCATTTACGCGCTAACGCAATA